>NZ_LT629757.1:2705654-4058482 GCF_900104965.1 Nocardioides scoriae
CACCCACGACGAGCTGGTCGCCGCCGGCGGGGCGTACGCCCAGCTGTGGGCCGTGCAGACCGGTGACCTGGAGGTCGTGCGCGCTCAGTAGTGGGTGCGCGCGGCGTCGGCCAGCCAGGCGTCGAAGGGCATGACCGCGGTGTCGAGCCGCAGCTCCTGGATCGGCAGCGGCCAGGCGTCGCGCTCCTGCCCGAAGAGGTCGTAGAAGGCACGGTCGTCGAAGCCGCCCCGGGCGGCGTCGTCGCGGTCGGCGGCGTACACGACGCGGTCCAGGCGGGCCCACAGCGCCGAGGACAGGCACAGCGGGCAGGGCTCGCACGACGTGAACAGCACGCAGCCGGCCAGGGCGAAGTCACCCCGCTCCCGGCACGCGCCGCGGATCGCGACCACCTCGGCGTGGGCGGTCGGGTCGTTGTCGCGGGTGACGCGGTTGACGCCGGTCGAGACGACCTCGCCGCCGCACACCACGAGCGCACCGAACGGCCCACCGCCCTCGGCGACGTTGCGGGTCGCGAGCGCAACCGCCTGGTCGAGCCAGCGGTGGTCTCCGGGGGTCTGCGTCATGCGTCCTCCTCCTGCAGCAGCCGCCAGAGGCGGTCGCGGCTCATCGGCAGCTCGTGGGGACGTACGCCGAGCGCGTCGCGCACCGCGTTGGCCAGGGCCGGGGCGACCGGGTTGTACGGCGCCTCGCTCATCGACTTGGCGCCGCGCACGCCCAGCTCGTCCCAGGTGTCGGCGAGCAGCACCTCGGTGGTCGGCACGTCGCCCATCTGGGGGAACCGGTAGTCGCGCAGCACCCGGCTGGTGACGTGGCCGTCGCCCCCGGGGCCGTCGTCGACCACCACCTCCTCGTAGAGCGCCGACCCGATCCCCTGGGCCACCCCGCCCTCGACCTGGCCGCGCAGCTGCTCGGGGTTGATCACCACGCCGGCGTCGGCGGCCTGGACCGAGTGCAGCACCCGGACCTCGCCGGTGCCGGGGTCGACGGCGACGACGAACCCGTGGACGTTGAAGGCGACCGAGCGCGGGGAGCCGTGGTGGGTGCCGGTGGCCGAGACCGGACCGAGCAGCGGGCCCTGCATCGGGTCGAGCAGCGAGCGCAGCGACCGGGCGGCCTGGGCCACGGCCCGGCCGGCGACCACCGAGCCGGTCGAGCCGTAGGCGCCGGTGTCGTAGCCGGTCGTGGCCGTGTCGGAGGTGCGCAGCACCACCCGGTCCACCGGCACGTCGAGCTCGGCGGCGGCGATCTGGGTGTGGACCGTTGCGGTGCCGTTGCCGAACTCCGCGCTCCCCACCGCGACCACGACCTGGCCGTCGGGGTGCATCGTCACCGTCGCCTCCGCGTGGTGGCCGCGCGGCGGGATGGTGGCGATCATCGAGGCGGCCGCCCCGGTCCCGGTCCGCCAGCCGGGGGGTGCTGCGGGCAGGTCGTCGCGGGCCAGGGACGCCTCCACGAGGTCGAGGCACTGGTCGAGGCCGTAGCTGCCGAAGACCAGGTCGGTGTCGGGCGGCCCGTTGACCACGAACCGGTCGCCGGGGACCACGACGTTGCGCCGGCGCACGTCGAACGGGCTCAGACCCAGCTCGCGGGCCAGCTCGTCGAGGGCCGACTCGATGGCGAAGACCACCTGGCCCAGGCCGTAGCCGCGGAACGCCCCCGAGGGCACGTGGTTGGTGTAGACGGCCTCGGCGTCGAGCCGCTTGTTGGCGCAGCGGTAGAGCGCGATCGACTCGTGGCAGCCGTGGAACATCACGCCCGGGGCGTGGTTGCCGTAGGCGCCGGTGTCGGTCAGGACGTCGAGCTTCATCGCGGTCAGCACGCCGTCGGCACCGGCGCCGAGCTCCACGCTCACCCGCATCGGGTGGCGGCCGGGGACGAGGGTGAACTGCTGCTCGCGGGTCAGCTCGAGCTGGACGGGCACGCCGAGGCGCAGCACCGCGAGCCCCACCAGGTCCTCGACGAGCAGCTCCTGCTTGCCCCCGAAGCCACCGCCGACCCGGGCGGCGACCACGCGCACCTGCTCGCGGCGGATCCCGAAGACGTGGGCCAGCTCGTCGCGCACCAGGAACGGCACCTGGGTGCTGCTGCGGATCACGAGCGTGCCCTGGTCGTCGAGCCAGCCGCGGGCGCCGTGGGTCTCGAGCGCGGCCTGGTTGACCCGCCCGGTGCGCCAGGTGCCGGCCACCCGGACGTGGGCGGCGGCGAGCCCGGCGGCCACGTCGCCGACCTCGCCGTGGGTCTGGGCCACGACGTTGCGCCCGGGCTCGGAGACCCGGGAGGCGACCGGGTCGAGGTCGGGGTGGAGCAGGGGCGCGCCGGGGAGGCGAGCCGCCTCGGGGTCGAGCACGACGGGCAGCTCGTCGTACTCGACCACGAGGAGGTCCAGGGCCCGCGCCGCGAGGGCGGGGGTGTCGGCGACGACGGCCGCGACCCGCTGGCCGCGGAAGCGGACCACGTCGTCGAGCATGCGGGTGTCGTCGGGGTCGTCGGTGCGCGACTCGTGGCGGGCCGTGGAGTAGCGCACGTCGGGCACGTCGCGGTGGGTCAGCACCAGGTGGACGCCGGGCAGCGCCTCGGCCCGACCGGTGTCGATGCGGGTGATGCGGGCGTGGGCGACCGGGCTCTGGAGCAGCGCCAGGTGGAGCACGCCCGCCTCGGGCTCGTCGAGGGTGAAGCGCTCCTGCCCCGACACCAGCCGCGGGCCGGCGGGGGCCGCGACCGAGCAGCCGAAGGCGCCGCCCTCGCCGGGGGCCGCGGGCTCGACGTTGGTGCGGCCCGCGAGCGCGTCGCGGATCGAGCGGTAGCCCGTGCAGCGGCACAGGTTGCCCTTGAACGCCCGGGCCAGCGCCTCGGGGTCGTCCCCGACCCGGCCCTCGTCGTCGGCGAGCGCGGCGGCGGTGGTGACGAACCCGGCCGTGCAGAAGCCGCACTGGAAGCCCTGGGCGGCGGTGAACCGCTGCTGCACCGGGTGCGGCTGCTCGGGCGTGCCGAGGCCGGCGACCGTGGTGACCTCGCGTCCCGCCGCACGGGCGGCCGGGAAGACGCACGAGTGGACCGGTCGGTCGTCGACCAGGACCGTGCAGGCGCCGCAGTCACCGGCGTCGCAGCCCTTCTTGACCTCGAGGTGGTCGTGGCGGCGCAGCCAGGTCCGCAGGCACTGGCCGGGCGCCGGGTCGCCGGGCAGGTCGGTGCCGTTGACCCGCACCGGGACGGTGCGCGCCTCGACCTCCGGGCGGTCGTCGAGCTCGGTCACGCCAGCACCTCCTCGACGGCCTCGACGGCGAGCCGGGCCGTCATGGCCGCGCGCCAGTCGGGGGCGCCGTGCGCGTCGGCGTACCAGCAGTCGAGGGCCGCGACCGCGTCGTGCAGCGCGGCCGCCCAGCCCTCGACCGGCAGGTCGAGCACGACCGGGCGGGTGGTCGCGGCGGTGACCGCGACACGCACCGCCGACCCCGAGCGGGAGCCCCGGCGGGAGGCGGTGACGACGGCGCTGGAGCGGCCGTGGGGCGCGAGCGACTGCCGCCGGAAGGCGTGCGTCGCGCCGAGGGCGGCCGCGGGCACCTCGAAGGCCCGGACCACCTCGTCGGGGGCCAGCGTGGTCGTCCGGACCCCGGTGACCAGGTCGGCCACGGGCTGGCGGCGCACGCCGTCGGAGCCGCTCCACACCACCGCGGTCGCGTCCAGCGCCACCAGCAGCGAGGTCATCGCCCCCGCCGGCAGCGCCAGGCAGACGTTGCCGCCGAGCGTGGCCAGGTGGGCGACCTTGAAGGACATCAGGAAGGCGTCGGCGCAGGCCCGCGCCAGCGGTGCCGCCGCACCGAGCACGTCGTCGGGCAGCGCGAGCAGCTCCTCGACGGTGCACGTGGCGGCCAGCTCGAGCCCCTCCCCGGTGCGGGTCCAGGGCGCCCAGCCCAGCGTGGTCAGGTCGACCAGGCCGGTGGTGCCCGGCTGGGGCTCGGAGAACAGCCAGGTGCCGCCGCCGACGACCCGCTCCCCCGGCGCCAGCCTGAGGTCGGAGCGCTGGGACGCGGAGCGCCACGAGGCCACCTCGACGAGGTCCATCACGCCTCCTCGACGCGGCGGGCCACGGCCAGCACGGTCTGCTCGAAGGCGTCGAGGCCCCGGGCGACGTCGACCTCCCGGACGTCCTCGCCGGGGTGGTGGCTGATGCCGTCGAAGCAGCGCACGAACAGCATCCCGATGTCGGCGACCGACGCCATCGCCATCGCGTCGTGACCGGCGCGGCTCCACAGCGCCATCGGGGCGGCGTCGCCGGTGCTGCGGATGCCCTCGACCACCGCCTCCTGGAGCCACGGCGCGCACGGGGCGGCCGCCGCCTCGTGGTGCTCGACGTGCTCGAAGCGCAGGCCGCGGGCGGTGCAGGCGTCCCCGATCTCGGCCTGCATCCGCAGCCACAGCGCGTCGCGCTCCTCGTCGGTCTCGGCCCGCAGGTCGAGGCTGAAGTCGGCCCGACCGGGGATCACGTTGACCGCTCCGGGCCACACCTCGATGCGGCCGACGGTGGCGATGCCGTCGCCGCCGCGCCCGATGCGCTCGATGGTCGCGATCGCCTCGCTGGCGCCGACGAGCGCGTCCCTGCGGCGGGGGTACGGCGTGCCGCCGGCGTGGCGAGCCTCCCCGATCACCGAGAGCCGGAACCGGCGGGCCCCGGCGATCGTGGTCACGTAGCCGAGCGAGGCGTCGGCCGCCTCCAGGAAGGGGCCCTGCTCGATGTGGGCCTCGAGGTAGCCCACGATCCCCTCCGGCGGCCGGGCCGCGTCGTGCACCAGCGCGGGGTCGAGGCCGAACTCGCGGAACGCGCGGTAGAGCGTGGTGCCGGTGCGGTCGCGCAGGTCCCAGTCGGCCTCGTCCCACAGCCCCGCCACGGCCTTGCTGCCGAGCAGCGCGGTGCCGAACCGGGCGCCCTCCTCGTCGCTGAAGCCGACCACCTCGAGCGCGAACGGCAGCTCGGCGACCCGGTCGCGGCCGCCGCGGGCGAGGCGCTCGACGACGGCGATCGCCATCACGACGCCGAGCATGCCGTCGTAGCTGCCCGCGTCGGGCACGGTGTCGAGGTGGGAGCCCAGCACCAGGGCCGGCAGCCCGGGCTCGCGGCCCTCGCGACGGCCCCAGACGTTGCCGGCCGCGTCCTGCCAGGTCCGCAGCCCCGCCTCGCGCATCCAGTGGGCGGCGCGGGCGTTGGCGGCGGCGTGCTCGGGGGTGAGGTAGACCCGCTCCAGGCCGCGGCTGGAGGAGGAGAACGCGTCGAGCTCGGCGCAGCGGGCCAGCACGGCCGCGGCGGTGGTGCCGTCGAGCGCGGGGGCGTCGTGGGCGGTGCGGGTGAGCGTCATGCGGCGTACACCTCGAGGGCGGCGCCGACCCCGCCACCGGCCGTGACCGGGGCGCCCCCGGCGCGCAGCACCTGCTCCAGGGCCGCCAGCGTCGTCAGCACGGCGTCGCGCCGGGCGTTGTGGCCCATGGTCCCGATCCGCCACACCTTGCCGTGGAGCGGGCCGAAGGACGTGCCGATCTCGATGCCGTAGTCGTGGAGCACGGCCGCGCGCGCCGCGTCGCCGTCGATCCCGTCGGGGATGTGCACCGCGACGACGTTGGTCATCTTGTGGGCGACGTCGCCGAAGACCTCCAGCCCCAGGCCCCGCACGCCGGCGAGCATCGCGCCGCCGTGGAGCCGGTGCCGCGCGACGGCGGCGTCCAGCCCCTCCTCGAGCAGGATCCGGGCGCACTCGCGGGCGCCGTACAGCATGGTGGTGGCCTCGGTGTGGTGGTTGAGGCGCCGCGGCCCCCAGTAGTCCATGACCATGGCGAGGTCGAGGTAGTTCGACGCGATCCGCACGCCGCGCTCGACGTCGCCGGCCTCGCGCACGCCCGCCTCGACGTGCTTGCGGCCCTCGATGACCTCGACGGCGCGCGGACCGATCGTGATCGGGGCGCTTCCCGAGGGGCCGCCCAGGCACTTCTGCAGGCCGGCGGTGACGACGTCGACCTCCCAGGCGTCGGTCTCGAACGGGTTGCCGCCGAGGCTGGCGGTGGCGTCGCAGTAGAGCAGCACGTCGTGGCGCCGGCAGATCTCGCCGAGGTCCTCCAGCGGCTGGCACATCGTGGTCGAGGTGTCGCCCTGCACGACGGCGAGCACCTTGGGCCGCACGTCGCGCACGGCCTGCTCGACGACCTCCGGCGCGAACACCTCGCCCCACGGCACCTCGATGGTGTGCACCTTCGCCCCGCAGCGCTCGGCGATCTCGGTCAGCAGGTGGCCGAAGCGTCCGAAGACCGGGACCAGCACGCTGTCGCCGGGCTCGAGCAGGCTGACCAGGGCCGCCTCGATCCCGGCGCGGGAGGTGCCGTCGACGACGAACGTCTGCTCGTTGGTCGTGCGGAAGACCCCGCGGTAGAGCTCCGAGGTCTCGCTCATCGTGGTCGTCATCCAGGGGTCGTACTGCCCGACGAGCTGGCTCGACATCGCCCGCAGCACCCGCGGGTCGGCGTTGATGGGACCCGGCCCCATGAGCAGCCGCGGGGGCGGGTCGACAGGTCGTGCGATCGGTGAGGACGTCACCCGGCGCACGCTAGGTCGCGGTCGTTTCGCCGGCGTTTCACCGGCGCACCACCCCGGTTTCGGTCCCCGGGGCGGGTCAGGGGCGCAGCAGCTGCTGGCCCCAGCCGTGGTCGGGGCGCTCGACGTCGATGGCGTTGCCGCGCACGACCGAGCGGGTGATGCGGCCGCCGTACCGCAGCCCGTCGTACGCCGAGATCGGGTTGCGGTGCGCCAGCCGGGTCGCCTCGATGCGGAAGTCGACCCCGGTGTCGTAGATCGCGAGGTCGGCGTCCGCCCCGGGCGCGATCCGGCCCTTGCGGGTCAGCCCGACCAGGTCGGCGGTGTTGCGCGACATCCAGCGCGACACCTGGGCCAGGCCGATGCCGCGGCGGCGGGCCTCCTGGGCCACCGCGCTGAAGCCGACCTGGAGCCCCGAGACGCCGCCCCACGCCTGCTGCAGGTCGCCGTCGCCCTTCTGCTTCTCGGCGGCGGTGGCCGGCGAGTGGTCGCTGACGACCGCGTCGATGATGCCGGCGCGCAGCGCCGACCAGAGCTCCTCGCGGTTGCCGGAGTCGCGGATCGGCGGGCAGCACTTGAACTGCGGCGCGGCGTCGGGGATGGTCTCGGCCGCGAAGCACAGGTAGTGCGGGCAGGTCTCGACCGTCACCGGCAGGCCCTCGTCGCGGGCGGCGGCGATGGCGTCGAGGGCGCGGGCCGAGGACAGGTGCAGCACGTGCACCCGGGCGCCGGTCTCGCGGGCGCCGTCGAGGACCTGGGTGATGGCCGCGACCTCGGCGCCGTCGGGACGCGAGCGCACGAAGTCGCGGTAGGAGCGGCTCGGCGCGGCGGGGGCGGCGTCGAGCACGGCGGCGTCCTCGGCGTGCACGATCATCAGCGCGTCGAGCCGGGCCACCTCCTTGAGGGCCAGCAGGAACTCGTCGGGGGCCAGCGGCGGGAACTCGTCGACCCCCGAGGGCGACAGGAAGCACTTGTAGCCGAACACCCCGGCCTCCCACAGCGGCTCGAGGTCGCCGAGGTTGCCCGGGACGGCGCCGCCCCAGAAGCCGACGTCGACCATCAGCTCGCCGCTCGCCGCCGCCTGCTTGGCGCGCAGCCCGGCCAGGGTGGTGGTCGGCGGGATCGAGTTGAGCGGCATGTCGACCAGGGTGGTGGCGCCGCCGAGCGCGGCGGCCTCGGTGGCCGAGACGAACCCCTCCCACTCGGTGCGGCCCGGCTCGTTGATGTGGACGTGGGTGTCCACGATCCCCGGGACGACGTACGCCGAGTCGGGCGCCCGCAGCACCAGGCCCTCGGCGTCGTGCTCGAAGGGCTCGATCGAGGCGACGGTGCCGCGGTGCAGCGTGATCGTGGCCGGGACGAACGCGTCGTCGACCAGCACCCGCCGCGCCTGGACGGCGTCGACCCTCATCCCTGGTCCGGCCCGGCGACGGGGCTGCCGCCGCGGAAGGAGCCGCCCTCCTCCAGCACCTCGGCCTCGTCGGGGCGCACCTCCAGGGCCGGGGCGGCGGTGAGCCCGGACGGCTCCTCCGGCACGCCGGGCAGCAGCACGTTGAAGAACAGGTTGAGCGTGAAGGCCACGATGGCGGCGGCGCTGATCTCGGAGTCGAAGATGGTCTGCCACCACTGCGGGAAGGCGCCCCAGAACTCCGGCCAGGCGATCGGGATCACGCCGAAGGCGACGGCGGCCGCGACGACGACGATGTTGTTGGTGCCGTCGTAGGTCACCTTGCCCAGCGTCCGCACCCCGCTCGCGGCGACCGACCCGAAGAGCACGACGCCGGCGCCCGCGAGCACGGGCAGCGGCAGCAGGCCCACCACTGCGGCCAGCCACGGCGAGAGGCCGAGCACGAACAGCACGCCGCCGCCGACCGCGACCGCGAAGCGGCTGCGGATGCCGGTGAGCGCGACCAGGCCGACGTTCTGCGCGAACGCGGTCGCGGGGAAGGAGTTGAACACCGGGGCGATCGCGGAGCTGACCATGTCGGCCCGCAGGCCGTTGCTGATGCGCTTGTTGTCGACGTCGGTGCCCACGACCTCGGCGACGGCCAGGATGTCGGCGGTCGTCTCGACCATGATCACCAGGATCACGATGGTCATCGACACGATGGCGCCGACCTGGAAGATCGGGGTGCCGAACTCGAAGGGCGTCGGGACGGCCACGACGGCGGCGTCGTCGCCGTTCCAGGTGGTCAGCCCGAAGATCGCGGCCACCACCGTGCCGGCGACCAGCGACAGCAGCACCGCCAGCCGCGAGAGCACCGGCACCTTGCTCAGCACCAGCACGAAGGCCAGCGACACCGCGGCCAGCGCGACCGAGCTGCCGGAGGCGGTCTCCTCCTGGTCGGTGATCCAGCCGCCCGCGACGGGCAGCAGCGAGAGGCCGATGACGAGGATGACCGAGCCGGTCACCACCGCCGGGAAGAAGCGCACGATGCGCGAGAACACCGGCGCGATCAGCAGCCCGATGACCGCCGAGACGATCACGGCGCCGAAGACGACCCGCAGGCCGCGCTCGCCGTTGCCCTCCCCCTCGGCCAGGATGATGGTGACCATCGTCGAGACGCTGGCGAAGGAGATGCCCTGCACCAGCGGCAGCTGCGAGCCGAAGAACGGCACCCCGATGGTCTGCAGCACGGTGGCCAGCCCGCTGACGAACAGCGCCGCGGACACGAGCAGGCCGGTCTGCTCGGGCGGGAGCCCGGCGACCCCGCCGATGATGAACGGCACGGCGATGACGCCGCCGAACATCGCGAGGATGTGCTGCACGCCGTACCCCACCAGCTGGGCGGCGGGGAGGTGCTCGTCCTCGGGACGTCGGGGGCGGCTCTGCGGCGAGCTCACCACGTTGCGGCCGGCCTCCTGCGGGGTGTGCGGGGTGTCGCTCATGGCGGACCTCCGGGTCCTGTGTCGTGCTCGGGAGGGGTCAGCAGAAGCCGGGCAGCGTCGCCCAGGCCTCCTCGACGACCGGCACGCCCTCGCGCTGCACGGTCGCCTGGATGAGTCCGTAGGGGCGGTCGGCGGCGAGGAAGACCTCGCCGGGGTTGTCCTGGCCGAACGGCGCCAGGTCGACCAGGAAGTGGTGCTTGTTGGGGCAGCTGAGCTTGACCTCGCCGATCTCGGGGTGTGCCTCGAGCACGGCCTTGCCGGCCGCGAAGATGGTCTGCTGCAGGGCCAGCGAGTGGACGCTCGCGAAGGTCTCGAGCAGCAGCGCCTTCACCTCGTCGTACGCCGTCGCGAAGTCGAGGCCGGCCGCGACGGCCTCCTCGGTGTAGCGCCACCACACCGTCATCGAGGTCGCCAGGATCCGGTCGTCGGTCTCGGCCAGGGTGGTCCACCGGTCGCGCGGGAAGCCGTGGAACTCCGAGCCGGTCGACTTCAGCACCACGCAGTCCTTGAAGCCGGCCAGGACGTGGACGTCCTCGCCGTCCACCTGCACGAGCGTGGTCCGGGTCTCCTGGCCCGTGCGCACGAACGCGTGGTCGTGGGGCGTGCCGCCGACCGGGATCCGGTCCCAGCCGAAGGACTCGGCCTCCCAGCGGCCGCCGTCGATCCAGGGGTACTCCGCGACGAAGTGGCGCCCGAGCGTCAGCAGGAACTGCTCGGGGCTGTGCACGCCGTGCTCGCGGGCCAGCGAGTAGACGGTGTTCTTCTGGGTGTCGGTGGCGACCACGCGGCTGTTGTCGCCCTCGGTGTGGCAGGCGGTGAAGTCGCCGCGCAGCTGCGAGGTGACGTTGAGGTCCTCGATCTCGTGCCGGTCGGTGTCGCGGGTGATCCGCACCAGGCGGCACTCGGCCTTGCCGTACTGGTTGGCCCCCAGCACCACGTCTCCACGCGCCATGTCAGCTCCCTCGGTAGGTGGTGTAGGACCACGGGCCCAGCAGCAGCGCCAGGTGCAGGTGGGCGTCGGGGCCGCTCGTGAACGCGACGACCACCTCGGGGTGGACGTGCTCGCGCCCGGCGGCGTCGAACCACGCGCCGGTCGCGAACCGCAGCCGGTGGGTGCCGGCGGCCAGGTCGGGCACGAACCGCACCCGCCCGTCGGCGTCGGTGACCGCGTCCTCGACCAGCTCGCCCCCCGGGCCGGTCAGCGCCACCGCGATGCCCGCCGCGGGGGCGCCCAGCCCGGCGTCGAGGACGTGGGTGCTCACGGTCGTCATGCGTCCACCAGGCCGGAGACCAGGCCGCGCAGCCGCAGCACGGCGATCTCGCGCAGCTGCCCGGCGGTGACCGCGAGCTCGGTGGCCGGGTCGTGGTCGAGCCGCTGCTCGAGCAGCTCGAGGATCTCGCCGGCGCTGCGGCCGGCGGCGCGCACCAGGAAGATCCGGTCGAAGCGCTCCTCGTAGGCCCGGTTGCCGGCCGCCAGCCGCGCGGCGAGGTCGGCGTCGCGGGCGTCGACCCCGGCCTGCTCGGCGGCCGAGTGGTCGGCCGCGGCACCGGCCCCGGCGTGGCGCTCCCCGATCCGCGGGTGGTCGGCCAGGGCCCGGGTGACCTCGGCGCCGCTCCACCCGGCGGCCAGCTCGTCGGCGTGGGCGAGGAGGGCGGCGGGGTCGGCGTACGGCCGGGCGGCGACGACCTGCTCGGCCCAGCGCGGGACGTCGGCGCAGCCGAGCAGCAGCGCGCGCGCCGCGGCCTCGTCGAGCGCGTCGAACTCCGAGATGTCCACGTCGGTCCCGTCCCTCACCCCGACCGGCGGTGCTCCCCCGGCCTCCGACCGGACGCTAGGACGCGGTCTTTACGGGCGTGGACCAGCGATGTTTCGGGTCTGTGACGAGAGCTCCTCGGCCAGCCGGAGCAGCGGCAGGTCGCGGCCGCGGGCGGCGACGAGGCAGGCGCCGGCGGGCAGGCCGGCCGCGGTGACCAGCGGCACGCCGAGCGCGGGCAGGCCGGCGATCCCGGCCAGGCAGGTGAGCCGCATCGTCGCGTCGCGGGTCGCCTGCAGCCGGTCGGCGAGGCCCGGGCCGAGCGGGGGCGCCACCGACGACGCCGAGGGCAGCACCAGCACGTGGTCGCCCACGAGCGCGTCGACCTCGGCGCGGGCACCGGCCAGCACCGCCCGCGCGTCGTCGGCCTCGCCCGCGGTGGTCCGCGCGCCGCGCTCGAAGCGGCTGCGGACGTCGGCGCCGAGAGTGTCGAGCCGCGGCTCCAGCCACGCGCCGTGGGAGTCCCAGGCCTCCCACGCCTGCAGGGTCTGGAAGGCCACGAGCCACCCGGCGAGGTCCTCGGGGCGCCAGTCGAGCGCGTCGGCCCCGTGGCGCTCGGCGAAGCCGGTCACGGCCGCGCGCACGTCCGGCTCGGCGAGCGCCAGCAGCGCCGGCACGGTCACCAGCGCGCTCGGGTCGATCTCGGGCCCGTCGTGCGTCGGGAGCAGCACCTCGCCGACCCGTCGCAGCGTCTCGGTGTCGCGGGCCAGCCAGCCCACGGTGTCGAAGGACGGCGCCAGCGGCAGCAGGCCCGTGCGCGGGACGGCGTCGTGGGTGGTGCGCAGCCCGCACAGGCCCTGGTACGCCGCGGGCACCCGGATCGATCCGCCGGTGTCGGTGCCCAGGCCGATGCTCGCGTGGCCCAGGGAGACCGCGCTGGCCGAGCCCGACGACGAGCCGCCGGGGATGCGCCGGGGGGCGCGGGGGTTGGGCGGGGTGCCGTGGTGGGCGTTGGTGCCGGCCAGGCTGTAGGCCAGCTCGTCGGTGCGGGCGATGCCGGTGACGTCGGCCCCCTCCTCGAGCAGCCGCGCCACCGCCCAGGCGTGGTCGGGCTCCGGGCTCGCGGCCGCCAGCCAGGCGGGGTTGCCGGCGCCGACGCGGTGGCCCGCGACGGCGTACAGGTCCTTCACGGCGACGCCCTCGCCCGCGAGCAGCCCCTCGCCGTCGGTCGTGGTCGTCGGCACCAGCGGCGCCCCCACCACCCGCCAGACCCGGTCGTCGAGCGCGGGCGCCGCGACCGTGACGTGGGCCGCGGTGACCACCCAGCCGGACGGCTGCCGCTCCCAGACCTGGGTCTGCAGGCCGCGACCGCCGCGCAGCAGCTCGGTCACCGCCACCACGACGGCGTGGGCCTCGCCGAGCACCTGCACCCGGGTCTCGACCAGGCGCCGCGCGGGCGCGCCACCCCGCCCGCCCCGGAAGGCCG
This sequence comes from Nocardioides scoriae, assembly GCF_900104965.1. Taxonomy (NCBI): domain Bacteria; kingdom Bacillati; phylum Actinomycetota; class Actinomycetes; order Propionibacteriales; family Nocardioidaceae; genus Nocardioides; species Nocardioides scoriae. The sequence goes on from NZ_LT629757.1 coordinate 2,718,359, forward strand.
CGATGGCGTCGTGGCCCACGAGCAGGCCGGCGGCGTCGCCGCGCAGGGTGCCGGGCCCCGGAGCGAAGAGCCGGTCGAGGGTGGGGACGTCATCGGCCATCAGCGCCTGCTCGTAGGCCGCGAACGCCTCCTCGAGCCCGACGGGCCACGTCGGCCCGGTCTGCCCCGTCGGCCCGGTCACCGGTCGACCCGCGCGAAGTCGGACTTGCGGACGCGCGCGTGCACGCCCTTGACCACGTCGACGACCTGCGAGATGTCGAAGTCGGTGGCGGCGGAGAGGTAGGCCAGCGCCAGGCTCGGGTCCATCCCCCACCGCGCCTGCAGCAGCGCGACGGCAGCGCGCACGCAGTCGGCCACCGCCACGTCGAGGTCCTCGTCCATCCCGGTGGGCACCAGGAACTCCGAGGTCTCCGCGAGCGGTCCGGCGAGCTCGCCGAAGCGGCGCACGGCGTCCTCGTGGGGCACCACGTCGACCTGCAGGGTGGCCCGCAGCGACGCCTCCATCGCGGTCAGCGCCACCTCGCCGTCGCCCTGCGCGAAGTGGGGGTCGCCGACGTAGAGGCCGGCGCCCTCGACCTGGACGGGCAGGTAGAGCGTCGCGCCGACGGTCAGCAGGTTGATGTCGATGTTGCCGCCGTGCGGGCCCGGTGGCACCGAGTGGGGACGCCGGTCGCCGGCCACGGCGACCCCGATGATGCCGAGGAAGGGGTGCAGCTCGAACTCCACGAGCCGCTCGCCCCCGGCCACCAGCGGCAGCTGCCCGCGGGTCCCGGTGTCGTCGACCGAGGCGAACGCGCTGAACACCGGCGCCCCGTCGAGCGGGAACTCCCCCGGGAGCGCTCCCTTGCCGTGGCGGTTGGAGACCACGCCGTACGGCACCCGCGGGAGCGTCTCGCGCACCGTGACCGCGAGCAGGTCGCCGGGTCGGGCGCCCTCGACGTGCACCGGCCGCGACACCACGTGGGGGCCGTCGACGCCGAAGGTGCGGGGGTGGGTGCGCTCGTCGGTGGCGCACAGGGCGACGGCGTCGTCGAGGACGTGCGCCACGTCGTGGGCCCCGAAGAACGCGCGCGGGTCCCGGCCCTGGTCCTCCAGGATCCCCTCGTGGCTCAGGGTGTCGAAGGTGACCTCGGCCCCCGGCTCGACCCGCGCCACCGGGTCGTCGGCCTCGCAGGGCAGCCGGCCCCACAGGACGTGGTCGGGCGTCGAGGGGACGTACGTCGACCCGCGGACGGGCCCCTCGCCGCAGGGCAGCGCATCGATCGCCGGGCTCATGGCCCGCGACCCTAGGCCGCCCGTGTTTCGCCCGTGTTCCGCCCGGCCCAGGCCCGCCAGCCGGTTGTGTTCGTAGTGTTCACGACGTGACCGACCTCACGGACTCGCGGGTAACCGGTCCCGAGGTGGAGGATGCCCGACATGGCCGACAAGAAGCGCAGAGCAGCAACCAGCGGGTCCTACAGCATCACGGTGCGACTGTTCACCGAGGTCGACCCGGCCCTGGTGGGCCAGATCGCCACCGCGATCGCCTCGGAGGGCGGCATCGTCACCGCCCTCGACGTCGCGGAGTCGCGCCACGACCGGATCGTCTACGACGTCACCTGCTCGGCCACCGACTCCGAGCACGCCACGGAGATCGTCGACCACCTCCGCACCCTCGAGGGCATCACCGTCCACAAGGTCTCCGACCGCACCTTCCTGCTCCACATCGGCGGCAAGATCGAGGTCACCTCCAAGGTCCCGCTCCGCACCCGTGACGACCTCTCGATGGCCTACACCCCCGGCGTGGGGCGGGTCAGCCTGGCGCTGGCCGAGAACCCCTCCGACGTCGCCCGCCTCACCGTCAAGGGCAACAGCGTCGCGGTCGTCACCGACGGCTCCGCCGTCCTCGGCCTGGGCAACATCGGGCCCGGCGCCGCGCTGCCGGTGATGGAGGGCAAGGCCGCGCTGTTCAAGCGCTTCGCCAACATCGACGCCTGGCCGATCTGCCTCGACACCCAGGACACCGACCGCATCGTCGACGTGGTGGCCGCGATCGCCCCCGGCTTCGGCGGCATCAACCTCGAGGACATCGCCGCGCCCCGCTGCTTCGAGATCGAGCGCCGGCTGCGCGAGCGCCTCGACATCCCCGTCTTCCACGACGACCAGCACGGCACCGCGATCGTGGTGCTCGCGGCCCTGACCAACGCGCTGCGGTGCGTGTCCAAGGAGCTGGCCTCGGTGCGCGTCGTGGTCGCCGGTGCCGGTGCGGCCGGCACCGCCATCGTCACCCTGCTGCTCGCCGCGGGTGCGGCCGACGTCGTGGTGTGCGACAAGGACGGCGCCCTCGCCGAGGGCGACGAGTCCCTCTCCCCGGCCATGGCCGACCTGGCCGCGCGCACCAACCCGCGCCGGGTCAGCGGTGACCTCCACACCGCCCTCACCGACGCCGACGTCTTCATCGGCGTCAGCGCCCCGGGCGTGCTCCAGGCCGAGTGGATCCCCGACATGGCGAAGGACCCGATCGTCTTCGCGCTGGCCAACCCCGACCCCGAGATCGACCCCGCCGAGGCCGCGCCGCACGCCGCCGTGGTGGCCAGCGGCCGCTCCGACTACCCCAACCAGATCAACAACGTGCTGGCCTTCCCGGGCGTCTTCCGCGGCCTGCTCGACGCCCGCGCCAGCGACGTCACCGTCGAGATGCTGCTGCGCGCCGCCGACGCGATCGCGCACTGCGTCAGCGACGAGGAGCTCAACGCCAGCTACATCATCCCGAGCGTGTTCGACTCCAAGGTGCCCAAGGCGGTCGCCCGGGCGATCCAGGGCATCTGAGGCCCGACCCAGCCGAGAGGCCACGGCTCAGCGGCAGAACGCGTGCACGTGGAGCACCTCGGGGTGCCCACCCTCGAAGACGTGGGCCAGGGCCGGTCCGACCCAGCGCGCCCCGGCGTACGTCGTGACCGGTCCGTCGTCCCCCCGGACGGTGAGCACGACGTGGCCCGGGATGCGTCCGGCCATGTCCGGCGGCGCGCTGCGCGTCCAGCAGCCGTGGTCCCGGACCAGCCGCGCCACCTGCTCGGGACTCGTGGCGCCGGGGGTCTGGTCCGAGGTGGGCCGCCCGCCGATGATCGGCAGGCCGGAGTAGGTGCCCCTGGCCGCGACCACGGTCCCCAGCCCGACGACCATCACGGCCGCGAAGCCCACCAGGAACCACAGGGGGCGCCCCAGCCCGAGCCCCAGGGCCTGCCGGAGGGTCTGCGGCCTTCGGTCTCGTTGGCGTCGTCGGCCAGCCATGACCGACCCAACGACGGGGGTCCGGACCGGTCACGACGCAGTGCCCACACCGTGGACGCCCCTGCGCCGGCGGCGCGGAGCGCACGTCAGCTCCAGCGGGCTGCGAGCTCGCCGACGACCTTGGCGTTGCGGTTGGTCGAGACGCCCAGCAGGCGGGTGAGACCGGGCGGCAGGAACGCCCCGGCCGCGACGTCGTCCTCGACCAGCAGGTGCACCGCGCGGCCGCTCACGTGGACCTCGCGGCCCCCGCCCGAGGTCGCCTCGATCGCGGCGGCCAGGTCGGGCGGCGGGGCCTCGCGCAGCAGCTCGACGTAGTGCCGGCCCGGTCGTGCGTACGCCGCCGCGTCGGCCGCCACCGCCGCCAGCTCGGCCGGGGAGAGGACGATCGTCGGCACCTCGAAGCCCCGGTCGGCGAGGAACGCCGCCTCCAGCCGCTGCTCCACCCGCGCCGCCGACCGCAGCGGCAGCCGCAACCGCACGTTGCCGGTGTTGATGTGGGTCTCGACGTCCTGCCCGCCCACGGACTCCACGACGCGCACGATGTCGCCCTTGGGGAACTTCCGGCGGGCCCCGAGGTTGATCGCGCGCAGCAGGGCGACGTAGGTCGGCACCCGGGCACCCTCCCACGCCGGCCCGGGCCTGTCGTCGTGGTGTGCTCGACGCCAGCTACTTCATCCCGAGCGTGGTCGACTCCCAGGGCTCGCGTCGTCGGAGGGAGCCCGTGTCGCGAACCAGGCGTAGGCCGCCTCCAGCTCGGCCGACATCCGGGGACCCCCGTGCCCCTCGTCCTCGACCACGACGAGTCGGCTCGCCGGCCACCGTCGGTGCAGCTCCCACGGCGTCTCGACCGGTCCGCTGACGTCGAGCCGCCCGTGCACCAGGACGGCCGGCAGGTGGGTGATCCGGGCGAGCCCGTCCAGCACCCCGCGCTCGCCGAGCCAGCAGTCGTGGGCCCAGGAGTGGACCACGTGGAGCGCGAAGCCGAGCTGCTCCTCGTCGGCGAGGTCTACCAGCCCCGGTGACGCCTGCTCCCCCGCGGCCACGACGCCGACCCGCACGTGGGTGTCCTCCCAGGCGCACCACGCCCGGGCGGCGGTCAGCCGCACCTCGGCGTCCGGGTGGGTGAGCCTGTACAGGTAGGCCTCCAGCAGCGGCTGCCCCGGCGCCCGGCCGGAGGCCGCGTCGAGCGCGGACCAGGCCTCGGGGAATACCCGCCCCATCCCCCGGCTGATCCAGTCGAGCTCGCGGCGCGACCCGGTGGTGACCGCGACCAGGGCCAGCCCGGTCACGCGATCGGGGTGCGCCTCGGCGTACGCCAGGGCCAGCGTGGTGCCCCAAGACCCGCCCGAGACCAGCCAGGACGCCACCCCGAGGTGCTCGCGCACGGCCTCCAGGTCGGCCACCATCCGCTGCGTGGTGAGGCCGTCGAGGTCGAACCCGGGCTCGGTCACCAGCGGTCGGCTCCGTCCGCACGCGCGTTGGTCGAGCCCGATGATGCGCCACACCGCCGGGTCCGGACGCCGGCGGTAGCCTCCGCCGCCCAGCCCGCTCCCGGGCCCGCCGTGCAGCCACACCAGGGGGCGGCCCTCGGGGTTGCCGGAGCACTCCCAGTAGAGCTCGGCCCCGTCGTCAACGGTGAGCAGGCCGGCGACGTACGGCTCGATCGGGGGGTGCGGCACGGGCCCACGCTAGGCCCGATGATGGACGCCCACCCCACCCCGACCCACCCGGGAGGCCACCATGGACACGATCCACCTGCGGGTCCGCGACGGACAGGTCGAGGACGCCGGGTCGTGGCTCTACGTCTGGGTGCGGGCGGGTGGCGAGGTCGTCCACGTCGGCGGCACCGGGCTGGCACCCCAGGTCCGGACCTGGCTGCACCTGCACCACGACGACCCGGCGGTCGGGAGGGTCGCGGCACGCCACCCCGGTGCGGCCACCGAGGCCCTCGACGTCCACGCCTGCCGGATCCCCGACGGGGTCGACCGGGCGGCGGCCAGGGCGGAGCTCGTGGCCCGGTTGGCCGCGCGCGGCCGGCTCGGGGCGGCGTACGTCGGTGAGCCGCCGGAGCCGGTCGACAGCCCCGACGAGGTGCGTCGCGTCGTCGACGAGGTGGAGCAAGAGCTGCGCGACGTGCTCGGCGCGTAGGGGTCGTCAGCTCCAGCGGGCGGCGAGCTCGCCGACGACCTCGGCGTTGCGGTTGGTCGCGGCGGCCAGGTCGGGCGGCGGGGACTGGTGGAGCAGGGCGACGTAGGTCGGCACCCGGGCACCCTCCCACGCCGACCCGCCCGCGTCGTGGGGGTCACCGGGCGCCGGGGCGCCCCCTCACCCTCACGACCCGGGCCTGTCGGCGGGGCGGGCTAGGTTCCTCCGGTGAGCTTCGTACCGCTGCAGGGCCAGGCGACCTGGCTGCCCCAGCAGCCGGCGCGGCACAGCGAGGTCGAGTTCTCCGGTCCCCGGCGCAGCGTGCGGCTGCCGCTCAAGGGGGCGATCCCGGTGCTGACGCGGGCCGTGCGGGTCGAGGACGCCCACCCCTCGGTCGGGCTGCTGAGCGGCGCCACGCTGCTGGCGATGAAGCTGGTCGCGGCGGGACGGGTGCGCCGCACCGAGGCCGGCGACGCGTGGCGCATCGGTCCGCTCCAGCCCGACGACGACGACCGGGTCCGGGCGCTGGCCACCTCCCGCGCCCACGCCGGCACCACGGTGGACGACGCCGAGGAGGTGATCCGGCAGCTGCTCGACGCCGTGGCCGACACCATGGTCCGGGCCCCGGGCGCGACCTCGGTCGCCACCGCCGGCCCCGACGGGGCACCGGCTCGGACCCGGGTCCGGTGGGCCGAGCGCCTGGCCGCGGCCCAGGCGGAGGCGGAGGACCCCGAGCCCGACGGCCTGCCCGACCGGGTCCGCGTCACGCTGCGCCTCGAGGCCCCCGAGGAGGTCCTGGCCGGCGGCGGGGTGGTGCTGGTGCCGCAGGCCCACGACCTCGACGACGAGACCGTCTTCGTCGACGTCGCCCGGCTGTGGCGCGAAGGCCCCGAGGAGCACGGCTTCTCCGCGCGCGCCCGGCTCTCGGCCACCGTCGCGCTCGGCGAGGCGGCCCAGGCCTGGGAGCCGCTGGGCCGGCTGCTGCGCGAGCAGGTGCCCGACCAGCTGCTGCTCGACGGCGAGGAGCTCACCGCCCTGCTCGACGGGGGGCTGGAGGCCCTCGACGCGGTCGGGGTCGACGTCTTCTGGCCGCGCGGGCTGCGCAGCGAGCTGGTCCCGCAGGGGCGCGTCGAGGTCGACAGCGGGCCCCGCGAGGGTCCCCTCATGGACGGCCTCTTCGGACCCGACTCGCTGTTCCGCTTCGACTGGCGCCTGGCGCTGGCGGGCCAGCAGCTGAGCGACGAGGAGATGCTCGCGCTCGCCGAGGCCACCACGCCGGTGATCCGGCTGCGCGACAACTGGGTCGTCATCGACCCCGTGGTGGCCCGCCGCGCCCGCAAGCGCGTCAAGGCCGGGCTCGACCAGGCCGACCGCCCGATCGCGCCCGCCGCCGCCCTCCAGGCCGCGCTCACCGGCCGGCTCTACCTCGACGGCGGCGCCATGGAGGTGCACCCCGGCGCCACGCTGGAGAAGGTCCGCGACCGCGTGGTGGGGGCCGCGACCGCGGCGCCGCTGCCCGACCCGCCGGGGCTGCGGGCGACGCTGCGCGACTACCAGCGCCAGGGGGTCACCTGGCTGGCCGAGCTGACCGGGGCCGGGCTCGGGGCCTGCCTGGCCGACGACATGGGCCTGGGCAAGACGGTCACCCTGATCGCGCTCCACCTGCACCGGCGCGACCGCGGGCTGCTGGCGGGCCCGACCCTGGTGGTGTGCCCCGCCAGCCTGCTGGGCAACTGGAAGGCCGAGATCCGGCGCTTCGCCCCCGGGGTCGACGTACGCCGCTTCCACGGCGCCTCGCGCTCCCTGGTCGGCGTCGGCGACGGGTTCGTGCTCACCACCTACGGCACCATGCGCGCCGACACCTCCACCGAGCACGGCGGCGACCTGGCCGCGGTCGGGTGGGACCTGGTGGTGGCCGACGAGGCGCAGCACGTCAAGAACGCCCGCTCCACCACCGCCCGCAACCTGCGCACCCTCACCTCCCGGTGCCGGGTCGCCCTCACCGGCACCCCGGTCGAGAACGACCTCACCGAGCTGTGGGCGATCCTCGACTGGGCCACGCCCGGGCTGCTGGGGTCGCGCAACGCCTTCCGCAAGGTGTGGGCCGCCCCCATCGAGAGCGGGGTCGACCCCTCGGTCGCGCGCCGCTTCGCCCAGCTCGTCGAGCCCTTCCTGCTGCGCCGGCGCAAGACCGACCCCGGCATCGCGCCGGAGCTGCCCGCCAAGACCGAGACCGACCACGTCGTGGGCCTGACCCGCGAGCAGGTGGTGCTCTACGAGACGCTCGTGCGCGAGTCGATGCGCCGCATCGAGGACGCCGACGAGGACACCCGGCGCGGGCTGGTGCTGGCCCTGCTCACCGGGCTGAAGCAGATCTGCAACCACCCGGCCCACTACCTGCGCCAGCCCGGCGGACGGCTGCGCGGGCGCTCCCACAAGCTCGAGCTGCTCGACGAGCTGCTCGCGACCATCCTGGCCGAGGGCGGGGCGGTGCTGCTCTTCACGCAGTACGTCGAGATGGCCCGCCTCCTCGAGCGCCACCTGGCCGCCGCCGGCACGCCCACGCTCTTCCTCCACGGCGGCACGCCCGTCGCCACCCGCGAGCAGCTCGTCCGCGACTTCCAGGCCGGGGCCGCCCCGGTGTTCCTGCTCTCGCTCAAGGCCGGTGGCACGGGCCTCAACCTGACCCGCGCCGACCACGTGGTCCACGTCGACCGCTGGTGGAACCCCGCGGTCGAGGACCAGGCCACCGACCGGGCCCACCGGATCGGCCAGACGCGCCCGGTGCAGGTGCACCGGCTCATCACCGAGGGCACCATCGAGGAGCGCGTCGGCGAGCTGCTCGCCCGCAAGCGCTCGCTGGCAGACGCCGTGCTCGGACGGGGCGAGGCCGCCCTCACCGAGCTGTCCGACGCCGAGCTGCACGACCTCGTCTCCCTGCGCCGCACGGGCCTCTATCCCGATGCCTGACCCGCTGGTCCTGCCCCGCAGCCCGCGCCGGCGGGGTGCGGTGGCGCGCAGCGACACCTGGTGGGGCCGGGCGTTCGTGCGCTCCTTCGAGGAGCTCGCCCTCGACGCCGCCGACCTCGTGACCGCCCGGTCGCTGGCCCGGTCGGGCCGCTTCGGTGCCATCGTGGTGCTCGAGGCGATGGCCTCGGCCGTCCTCGACCCCGCCAGCGAGCAGCCGCTCATGACCCAGCTCAAGGTCGAGCGCCTCGACGCCGCCGGCTGGACGACCTTCGCCCGCGAGGCGGCCCGCGAGAGCGGCTTCACCGCCGCGCTCGAGGTGGGCTCGCTGCCCGTCGACCTGGTCGAGCACGCCGACGAGGCGGGCGTCGAGCTGCTCCCCGGCGCCTCCGACCTCGACAGCGCCTGCGAGTGCGACGGCTGGGCGCAGCCCTGCGTCCACGCGCTCGCCCTGCTCTACCTGCTCGCCTGGCACGTCGACCGCGACCCCTACGTGCTGCTGCTCCTGCGAGGCCGCACCCGCGAGCACCTGCTCGCCGAGGTCCACGAGCTGGCCGCCGGCACGCTCTCGCCCGGCGCCGCCGAGCGCGACGAGGCCCGCCGCCGCGCCGCCCAGGTGCTGGCGCTGGCCCAGGACTCCCCGACCGGTCACGGGCTGGCCGACGCGGCCGTGGCGGCGTACGACGAGGCCGTGGCCCGGCTGCTCTGAGGTCCCGGCCGGTGCCGGTCGGGCGAAACCCCAGCGGTGGGCAGGCTGCGTCCCTACCCTGAGCGTGCCTGCTGGGGGGTCCGGTGGCGCTGACCTCGGAGGCACCATGTCCCGTTCGCTGGCCGCGTTCGCCGCCACCACGATGGCCGCAGCCCTGCTGAGCGTCACCGCGCCGGCCGAGGCCGCGACGTACTCGTCCTCGGGACAGCGCTGCACGAAGGTCGGAACGGCCCGTGCCGACCGCCTGGTGGGCACCTCGCGCAACGACGTGATCTGCGGCCGCGGCGGCAACGACGTCATCACCGGCGGGGGCGGCAACGACGTCATCGACGGTGGCTCGGGCGCCGACCGGGTGGACGCCGGCACGGGCAACGACCGGGTGTACGCCGGCTCCGGTCGCGACGTGGTCACCGGGTCGTCAGGGGACGACCGGCTGGTCGGGGGCGACGACGACGACACGATCGAGGGCAGCCCCGGCGACGACGCGCTGTTCGGTGGCACGGGCGACGACGACCTGCTGGGAGGCACCGGCAGCGACGACGTCGACGGCGGAGCAGGCACGAACTACTGCGACGAGCCGTCCGAGGACCGCCAGACGGCCTGCACGGTCGACCAGGAGGCACCCCGCATCCTGGAGGTCCGTCCCGACCGGTCGAGCGTCGACGTCAGCACTGCCGCCCAGGTGGTCACCGTCATGGTCCACGCGGTCGACGACACCGGCATCCTCGTCGTGACGCTCGAGGCCACCTCGCACGACGGCGCCAACAGGCTGCTGGCCAGCTCACGCACGCGGACGAGCGGGACGCCGCGCGACGGGTGGTGGCGGGTCCGCCTCGAGGTGCCGCGCTTCCTGCCCAGCGCGACGTGGGACCTCCAGGCCTCCCTGCAGGACCGGTTGATGCGCGCCGGGGGCGCCGAGGTCACCCCCGAGCTGACCGTCGTCGACGACCACCCCGACCTCGCCGCACCGGTCGTGCGGTCGTTCGCGGCCACCCGGACCCGCGTGGACGTCCGGCAGGCGCCGGCCTCCCTGGCCGTCCGGACGCGCATCACCGACGACGCGTCCGGGGTCCACGACGTCCTGGCGTGCGCCGAACCCCTCACCGACCAGGGCTACGGACAGGGCACCGACCACTGCTGGGGCACCCCTCGCACCAGCGGCACCGCCACGGACAGCTTCTGGGACATCCACTTCGAGATGTCGCGCCGGGCCCCGAGCGGGACCTACGCCTTCAGGATCTGCACGAGCGACCGCGCCCACACGGACCGGACGACGTGCTGGATCAGCCAGGCCGAGGCGGACTACCGGCGCTCGCGGGGCTGGCCGGTCACGGCGCCCCTCCTCCCCGGAGGCGGCGGCACCCTCGAGGTGGTCGGCCTGGGCGAGGACGTCAACGCCCCCGTGCTGGGCACGGTCACCGTGAGCCCCGCGGTGGTGGACGCCTCCGCCGGCGCGCGTCGGGCCTACGTGTACGTCCGCGCCACCGACGTCGAGGGGCTCGACCAGGGAGACATCCTGGTGAGCGTCTACCACGAGGACGGCAGGACCGTCCTGCAGAGCCGTTACTGGGCCTTCCCCCACGAAGGCACCCCACAGGACGGGACCTGGCGCGTCCCCCTCGACGTCCTCGGTGGAACGCCGCCGGGACGCTACGTCGTCGAGGTCACGCTGCGTGACCGGGCCCACGAGACGACGTACGCCCCGGCCGACCACCTGATCGGCACCGGGTGGGTGGCCTTCACGTCCGGCCAGGCCACGAACGGCGGCTACCTCGTGGTGCGCTGACGGCTGCGACCAGCCTCAGGTCGAGGGCGAGGTGGCGGCGAACGAGGGCTGCAGCAGCGCCCGCTCGGCCATGGTCGAGAGCAGCGCGCGCATCTCGTCGGTCTCGAGGAAGGCGCTGTGGGGCGTGGAGTTGAGCAGGCCGAAGGTGGCGTGGACGGTGGCGCGGGCCTGCTGGCGCCCGAGGTGCGCGTCGAGCTCGAGCAGCTGGTCGGCCCAGACGTCGACGTAGGCCCGCTGGGTCTCGCGGACCTTCTCGCGGGCCTCCAGCGGCAGCGCGCCCCAGTCGCGGTCCTGCACGACGATGAGGGCCTGGTGCTCCAGGGCGAAGGCGACGTGCCAGTCGATGAGCCCGAGCAGCGCCTCGCGGGGCGAGCCGGCGGCGGCGACGCGGCGCCGTCCCTCGGTCAGCAGCTCGTCGCTGATGTTGACCAGCATCGAGGCGAGCACCGCGTCCTTGGAGCGGAAGTGGCGGTAGAGCGCCGGGCCGGAGAAGCCGCAGGCGGCGCCCAGCTCGGCGATCGAGACGCCGTGGAAGCCCTTCTCGGCGAAGAGCTCGGCGGCGATGGCCAGGATCTGCTGCCGACGCTCGCTCATTCGTCCGAGGTTATCGGTCGCTCACCACGGACGGACGCGCGGACCGGCTGGTGACCTCGTGCGACCCGGCTGGCGCCGCGTGTTAACGATCGCTAACCTCAGCGGGTGACCTCCTCCCCCGGTGACCTCCGCTCCCTCGTCGACGAGCTCCGGCAGCGCACCGAGCGGGTGCGCCAGGGCGGCTCGGAGGCGGCCCGGCGCAAGCACACCGACCGCGGCAAGCTGCTCGCCCGCGAGCGGGTCGACGCCCTGCTCGACCCGGGCAGCTCGTTCCTCGAGCTGAGCCCGCTGGCGGCGTACGGCATGTACGCGCCCGATCGCGGCCCCGACGCCCAGGACGCCCCCGACGACTTCGCGGTGCCCAGCGCCAGTATCGTCACGGGGCTCGGCACGGTCGAGGGCCGGCTGTGCGTGGTGGTCGCCAACGACGCCACGGTCAAGGGCGGCACCTACTACCCCGTGACGGTCAAGAAGCACCTGCGCGCCCAGGAGGTGGCCCGCGCCAACCGGCTGCCGTGCGTCTACCTCGTCGACTCCGGCGGGGCGTTCCTGCCGATGCAGGACGACGTCTTCCCCGACCGCGAGCACTTCGGGCGGATCTTCTTCAACCAGGCCAACCTCTCGCGCGAGGGCATCCCGCAGATCGCCTCGGTGATGGGCTCGTGCACCGCGGGCGGCGCCTACGTGCCGGCCATGTCCGACGAGACCGTGATCGTGCGCGACCAGGGCACGATCTTCCTCGGCGGCCCGCCCCTGGTGAAGGCCGCGACCGGCGAGGTCGTGACCGCCGAGGAGCTCGGCGGCGGCGAGGTCCACGCCCGGCTGTCCGGCGTCGTCGACCACCTCGCCGAGGACGACGCCCACGCGCTCGCCATCGTGCGCTCGATCGTCGCGACCCTGCCGCGGACCGCGGCGGGCCCGACCGACGCGGAGGTCGAGGAGCCCCTGGGCGACCCCGAGGAGCTCTACGACGTGGTGCCCGCCGACACCCGCACGCCGTACGACGTCCGCGAGGTCGTCACCCGGATCGTCGACGGCAGCCGCTTCCACGAGTTCAAGCAGCTGTACGCCGAGACGCTGGTCTGCGGGTTCGCCTCGATCTGGGGCCACCGGGTCGGCATCGTGGCCAACAACGGCATCCTCTTCGCCGAGTCGGCCCGCAAGGGCGCCCACTTCATCGAGCTGTGCAACCAGCGCGGGATCCCGCTGGTGTTCCTGCAGAACATCAGCGGCTTCATGGTCGGCAAGGAGTACGAGAACAACGGCATCGCCCGCGACGGCGCCAAGCTGGTCACCGCGGTGGCCTGCTCGGTCGTGCCGAAGTTCACCGTGGTCATCGGCGGGTCCTTCGGCGCCGGCAACTACGGCATGTGCGGCCGCGCGTACGACCCCCGCTTCCTGTGGATGTGGCCCAACGCCCGGATCTCGGTGATGGGGGGCGAGCAGGCCGCCGGCGTGCTGGCCACCGTCCGCCGCGACGGCATGGAGGCCCGCGGCCAGGAGTGGTCGGCGCAGGACGAGGAGGCCTTCAAGGCGCCGATCCGCGACCAGTACGAGCACCAGGGCTCGCCCTACTACTCCACCGCGCGGCTGTGGGACGACGGCGTCATCGACCCCGTCGACACCCGCCGCGTCCTCGGCATGGGCCTCGAGGCCGCCGCGCACGCGCCGACCCCGGATCCCTCCTACGGCATCTTCAGGATGTGAGGGGGAGGTGACGAGCATCCAGACCGTCCTGATCGCCAACCGCGGCGAGATCGCGCTCCGCGTGATCCGCACCTGCGACCGCCTCGGCATCCGGTCGGTCGCCATCCACACCGACCTCGACGCCACCGCGCCCCACGTGCGCGCCGCCGGGGAGGCCGTCCGGGTCGGGTCCTACCTCGACGTCGACGAGGTGGTCGCCGCCGCGGTGGGCGCCGGCGCCGACGCCGTGCACCCCGGCTACGGCTTCCTCTCCGAGCGCTCGGCCTTCGCCCAGGCGCTCGAGGACGCCGGCATCGCCCTGGTGGGACCCACCGCCGCGGTGATGGAGCAGATGGGCCGCAAGGACCACGCCCGCGAGGTCGCGATGGCTGCGGGGGTCCCCGTCGTCCCGTCGTACGCCGTGGACGACGACCCCGCCGACTTCGCGATGCCGGTGCTGGTCAAGGCCGCGGCCGGTGGCGGCGGCAAGGGCATGCGCGTGGTCCGCAGCACCAGCGAGTACGCCGACGCCCTCGCCGCCGCGCGCCGCGAGGCCGCCTCGTCCTTCGGCGACGACACCCTGCTGGTCGAGAAGTACGTCGAGCGCGGCCGCCACGTCGAGGTCCAGGTGCTGGCCGACCACCACGGCGCGGTCGTGCACCTCTTCGAGCGCGACTGCTCCACCCAGCGCCGCCACCAGAAGGTGCTGGAGGAGGCGCCCGCCCCGACCATCGACGAGGCCACCCGCGAGCGGATCACCAGCGCCGCGGTCGACCTGGCCCGCGAGGTGGGCTACCGCAACGCCGGCACGGTCGAGTTCCTGCTCGACGTCGACACCGGCGAGGCCTACTTCCTGGAGATGAACACCCGGCTCCAGGTCGAGCACCCGGTGACCGAGGGCGTGGTGTCGACGGGGCCGAGCGGCGGGGCGATCGACCTGGTCGAGCACCAGCTGCGGGTCGCCGCCGGCGAGCCGCTGGCGCTGCGGCAGGAGGACCTCCACCTGCGCGGCCACGCGATCGAGGCGCGGGTCTACGCCGAGGACTCGTTCCACGGCTTCCTGCCCCAGGCGGGCCGGGCGACCCTGGTGCGCTGGCCCGACCGGGTGCGGGTCGACCACGCGCTGGAGAGCGGCCAGGTCGTCAGCACGGCGTACGACCCGATGCTCGGCAAGGTGGTCGCCCACGGCCCCACCCGCGAGGCGGCGCGGCAGGCGCTGGTCGCGGCGCTGGACGACACGGCGATCCTCGGGCTCACCACCAACGCGGGCTTCCTGCGGGCCCTGGTGGCCGGCGAGGAGTTCCGCGACGCGACGATCGACACGGCGTGGCTCGACACCGCCGAGGTGGTCGAGCCGACCGCCGACGTCGCGCGCGTCCTCGCAGCCTGGACCGACGCGATGCTGCGCGCCGACCTCGGCCGCACCGGGCCCTTCCGGGCCGACGGGTTCCGGCTCGCGGCCCCCGCGGCGCCCTTCCTGGTCCAGCTCGACCGCACCGTCCGGGTGCACCGCGACCCCGGCGGCGCGACGGGCCGCGTCGACGACGTCGTGGTGCGGCAGCTGCTGGCCGACCCCGTCGCCACGGCTCGTCCCGCGCCGCCTCGTGACGGGCCCCACGTGGTGCGCCTCGACCTCGACGGCCAGCGTCACCAGGCCGTCGTCCACGCCGACCGCCACGCCGTGGAGGTGGTCCACCAGGGCCAGCGCTTCGTCTTCGCGCGTCCCGACGTCACGCTGCAGCACGGCCCGGCCGCCGGCGCCGGCACCCTGACCGCGCCGATGCCGGGCACGGTCCTGGCCGTCGACGTGGCCACCGGCGACCGCGTCGAGTCGGGCGCGCGGCTCGGCGTGCTCGAGGCGATGAAGATGGAGCTCACGCTCACCGCGCCCTTCGCCGGCACCGTCACGACCGTGGGTGCCCCCGCCGGGGGCCAGGTCGGGCTCGGCGACGTGCTCTTCGAGGTGGAGGCCGACGATGACTGAGACCCCGGACGCCCCCGGGCGCGAGCCGGACCTGCCCGCCCGCGTCACGATCTACGAGGTCGGGCCGCGCGACGGCCTGCAGAACGAGTCCGGCCTGGTGCCGACCGCCGCCAAGGCGGAGTTCGTGCGCCGCCTGCTCGCCGCCGGCCTGCCGGTGGTCGAGGCCACCAGCTTCGTCCACCCCCGCTGGGTGCCGCAGCTGGCCGACGCGGGCGAGCTGCTCGACCTGCTCGCGGCGGACCTCGGCGACACCGCCCGCGAGCTGCCGGTGCTGGTGCCCAACGAGCGGGGCCTCGACCGGGCGCTGGAGCGCGGCTGCCGCCACGTCGCCGTCTTCGGCAGCGCCACCGAGACCTTCGCCCAGCGCAACCTCAACCGCTCCTTCGAGGAGCAGTTCGCGATGTTCGAGCCGACCGTGCGGCGGGCCCGCGACGCCGGCGCCGACGTCCGGGCCTACCTCAGCATGTGCTTCGGCGACCCCTGGGAGGGCCCGGTGCCGATCGACCAGGTCGTCGCGGCGGGCCGCCGGATGCTCGACCTCGGCGCCAGCCAGCTCTCCCTCGGCGACACCATCGGCGTCGGCACCGCCGGCCACGTCCGCGCCCTGCTCGCGGCGTTCGACGACGCCGGCCTCGGCAGCGACGTCCTCGCGGTGCACTTCCACGACACCTACGGCCAGGCGCTCGCCAACGCCCACGCCGCCCTCCAGCACGGCATCACCACCTTCGACGCCAGCGCCGGCGGCCTCGGCGGCTGCCCGTACGCCGAGAGCGCCACCGGCAACCTCGCCACCGAGGACCTCGTCTGGCTGCTCCGGGGACTGGGCGTCGAGACCGGCGTCGACCTCGACGCCCTGGTGGCGACCAGCACCTGGATGGCCGGCGTCCTGGGTCGTCCCAGCCCCTCCCGGGTGGTGCAGGCGCTCAGCCCGGCGGGGTAGTCCGGAACCACCGGGTACCCGGTGGTTCATGGACTCCGGGGGCATTGCAACGGCCGAGAAGTCCAGGGAGTCCCTGAGCAATGGCCCGAGATGCGGCGTACGACCGGGATGTCCTGCCGGCGTCGCGGAACCACCGGGTACCCGGTGATTCATGGACTTCTCAGGCCCCGCACACCCCGAGAAGACCCTGAACCCCCTGGGAGGACACCCGGAGAACACCGTGAGGAACCCCCAGGGACACCCCCACCGCCACCCTCAGGGCGTGCGCCGCGGCAGCAGCTCGCGGTCGACGTAGCGGCCGATCTTCCAGGTCGCGTAGCCGTCGGTGCTCGCGCCCACGAGCCCGCCGACGACCGGGACCCGGCGGCCGACGGTGGAGGCCAGGCGCTTGCCGGCCACGCGGGTCATCAGCTCCGAGGCGACCTCGTTGGCGACCAGGGTGTCGAGGTGCGGGTCGTGGACCGGCGCGGTGGCCAGCACCATCGGCGTGCCGGGCAGCTGGCGGCGGCGCACCAGCTCGTGCAGCTTCTCCTCGCCGAGCAGCGCGGTGAGCACGGCGTTGCGGGTGCGCGGGTCGGCGAGGTCGTAGCCGCGCAGGTGGGCGATCGCGGCGACCAGGCGGCACTGGAGCATCGCCAGACCGGCGATGTTGGCCGGCACGGCGACCGCCATGGTGGCCAGCCCGCCGAGGTTGGTGACGAAGCCCTGGGCCCCGGCCAGCCGGACGTGGTCCTCGATCAGCCGGGTGACGGTGGCCTCGAGGTCACCCCCCTGGGCGTCGCGCTCGCGCTCGGCGACCAGCGCGGCGCCGTCCAGCGGGCCGAACCCGTGGACGGCGCGGTCGAGGGCCTGCTGCACGAACGTGGCGGCGTACTGCGGGGCCAGCTCGGAGACACTGGGCCCGAGCTGCTGGGCCGCCCGGCCCAGGCGCCTGCTCAGACTCATGGTGCCAGCCTACGGTCCGGCCCCGACGCTGCGGGGGCGGTGCGACACCATGGGGGCGTGCCCGTCGAACCGTCACCGACCCCGTGGGCCTTCCCGCCTGCGGACTCGGTCGCCGACGACCTCGTCGCGGTCGGCGCGGACCTGGCGCCGGGCACGCTGCTCGCGGCGTACCGCCAGGGGCTCTTCCCGATGGCGCTGTCCGAGCTGCCCGGCCGGATGGCCTGGTGGTCGCCGGACCCGCGCGGCGTGCTGCCGCTCGAACGGCTCAGGGTCTCGCGCTCGCTGCGGCAGTCGGCCGCCCACTTCGAGGTCCGCGTCGACTCCTGCTTCACCGAGGTCGTCGCCGGCTGCGCCGACCCGTCGCGCGACGGCGGCTGGATCGACGACGAGATCGCGGCGGCGTACGTCGAGCTGCACCGGCTGGGCTGGGCCCACAGCGTGGAGGCCTGGCGCGACGGCGAGCTCGCGGGCGGGCTGTACGGCGTCGCCGTCGGCGGGCTGTTCGCCGGGGAGTCGATGTTCGCCCGGGTCCGCGACGCGTCCAAGGTGGCCCTGGTCGGCCTGGTCGGCCTGCTGCGCGACGCCCACGCCGAGGAGCGGCTGCTCGACACGCAGTGGCTCACCCCGCACCTCGGGACGCTGGGGGTGCTGGAGGTCCCGCGGTCGACGTACCTGCGGCAGCTCCGACGGGCGCTGGAGCTGCCCCTGCCCGGCGCCTTCGGCGGCCCGGGGGACGGCGCCTAGACGACGAGCGGGTCGGCGTCGCCCTCGGCGACCATCGGCCGGCCGGCGTCGGACCAGTCGAGCATGCCGCCGGCGAGGTTGATCGCCTCGAGGCCCTTCTCGCGCAGGAACGCCGTCGCCTGGGCCGAGCGGCCGCCCACCTTGCAGACCACGAGCAGCTGCTGGTCCGAGGGCAGCTCGTCGACCCGGTCGGGGACCTGCGTCAGCGGGACGTGCAGCGCGCCCTCGATGTGGCCGTGCTGCCACTCGATCGGCTCGCGCACGTCGAGGACGGTCACGCCGGCCGGGAGCGGGTCGGGCACCTGGGCGACCTCGATGGTGGGGACCTCGATCATGGTCGCCAACCTACTTCAGCAGGCGCGACATCCGCCGGTCGGCCAGCGGCTTGCCCCCGGTCTGGCAGGTGGGGCAGTACTGCAGGCTCGAGTCGGCGAAGCTGACCTCGCGCACGGTGTCCCCGCAGACCGGGCAGGCCTCGCCGGTGCGGCCGTGCACCGCCAGGTTGGTCTTCTTCTCGCCCTTGAGCTTGCTGGCGTCGAGGCCGGCGGAGCGGCGCACCGCCTCGCCCAGCACCTCGCGGATCGCGGTCCACAGCGTCTCGAGCTCGCCCTCGGTCAGGCTGTTGGCCGGCTTGAAGGGCGACAGCCGGGCGGCGTGGAGCAGCTCGTCGGAGTAGGCGTTGCCGATGCCGGCGATGTTGCTCTGGTAGCGCAGCACGCCCTTGATCTGCGCCCGCCCGGCCGCCTGCAGGATGCCCTGGAGCACCTCGGGGGTGAAGTTGTCGGCCAGCGGGTCCGGGCCCAGCCGGGCCACGCCCTCGACCTGCTGCGGGTCGCGCACGACGTAGAGCGCCAGCCCCTTGCGGGTGCCGGCCTCGGTGATGTCGAGCGCGGCCTCCTCCCCGCCCTCGGGACCCGGGGAGAGCACCACCCGGGCAGCCAGGGGCGACTTCATGCTCGGACGCGGCGGGGTGGCCGGCACGGTGTCCTTCCAGCGCACCCAGCCGGCCTTGGCCAGGTGGAGCACGAGGTGGGTGCCGCCGATGTCGAGGTCCAGGAACTTGCCGTAGCGGCGGACCCCGTCGACCAGGCCCCCCGACAGCGCCGAGATCGGCGGGTCGTAGGTCTTGAGGCAGCTGATGGCGACGATGTCGACGCGGATGACGGCACGGCCCGCCAGGCGACGCGACAGGTCGCTGGCGAGGGCTTCGACCTCGGGCAGCTCGGGCACGCCCCGACCCTACGGGCTGGGCGGCGCCCACGGGAGGCCCGCGATCCCTGGTCAAACCGAGGAGCCTCGGGTCAGACTGGGCCATGAGCTCGGTAGTCCACCTCCCCCACGGCTCGGCGTGCTTCGCCGACGACCGTGGCGAGGGACGCCTGCTGCGGGCCACCTGGCACCACCGCGAGGACCTGGTCGTGCTCTCGCTGTGGCGCGGCGAGGAGTGCACCGCCACCTTCCGGCTGCCCCACGACCAGGTCGCCGCCCTCGTGGCCACCCTCCAGGCCGGCCTCGACCCGGCGTACGACGTCCAGCAGCGCGCCTGATGCGTCTGCGACTCGCTACCGACGTCTACGGGATCTGCTAGAGACCTCGGTAGCGTCACGGGGGTGGACCCCGTGAGGAACCCCTACGCCCCCGGCGCCGGCCAGCGACCGCCCGAGCTGGCCGGGCGCGACCGCGAGCTCCAGCAGTTCGAGGTCGTGCTGGAGCGGGTCGCCGCCGGCCGCCCCGACCGCAGCCTGGTGCTCTCCGGCCTGCGCGGCGTCGGCAAGACGGTGCTGCTCAACGCGCTGCGCAGCCTGGCGGTGAAGCGGGCCTGGGGCACCGGCAAGATCGAGGCCCGGCCCGAGCAGTCGCTGCGGCTCCCGATCGCCCAGGCCGTGCACGCCGCCGTCCGCGAGGTCGCCCACCGCCACCGCGACCCCGAGCGGGTCGACCACGTCAACGGCGTGGTCAAGGCCTTCGCCCTGCGCGCCGAGCTCAAGGACCGCAAGGCCGCCGGCCCCCACCGCTGGCAGCCCCCGACCGACGTCGACGCGGTCCGCGGCCGCGCCGACTCGGGCGACCTCGAGCTCGACCTGGTCGAGCTGTTCACCGACGTCGCCTCGCTGGCCGGCGACCTCGGCGTCGGGGTGGCGCTGTTCGTCGACGAGATGCAGGACATCGCCACCGACGAGCTGGCCGCCCTGTGCGGCGCGGTCCACGAGATCAGCCAGCAGGGCGCCCCGCTCGTCGTCGTCGGCGCGGGCCTGCCGCACCTGCCGGTCGCGCTCGCCAGCTCCAAGTCGTACGCCGAGCGGCTGTTCCGCTACGTCCGCGTCGACCGGCTCCCCCGCGACATGGCCGAGCGGGCCTGGCGGGTGCCGGCCGCCGAGGAGGACGCGACCTACGAGCGGGCGGCGCTGGAGGAGCTCTACCGGCTGACCGACGGCTACCCCTACTTCGTGCAGGCCTACGGCAAGGTCACCTGGGACGTCGCCCTCGACACCCCCATCACCTGGAACGACGTCATGCAGGCCGCCCCCGAGGCCGAGGCCGAGCTGGCCGTGGGCTTCTTCGGGGCGCGCTACGACCGGGCGACGCCGGCCGAGCGCGACTACATGGTCGCGATGGCCGACCTGGGCGGCGACACCGGCGACTCCGCGGTGGCCACGGCCGAGGTGGCGCGGCTGCTCGACCGCAAGCCGCAGTCGCTCTCCCCCGCCCGCGACGGCCTCATCAAGAAGGGCCTGGTGTTCTCCGCCGAGCGCGGCACCGTCGCCTTCACCGTCCCCCACTTCGGCCGCTTCCTGCGCGCCCAGCGCTGACGCGACGCCCCCGGCCCGATGACCCCGACACGATGACCCTGGCCTGGGAGGAGCTCGCGGCCCGGACCCTGGCGCGCCAGTTCCCGGCGGTCGCGGGCCGCGACGCCGCCGCCGTCGAGCGGGTGCTCGACCTGGCCGGGCCGGTGCAGTCGCAGACCGCCCGATCTCCCTTCCTGTCGCTGGCCGCGCGGCTGCCCGGGGTGGAGCACCACGCGATCGCCGCGGCGCACGACGACCACGCGGTCGTGCGGGGCAGCAACCTGCGCGGCACCGTGCACACCTCGACGCCCGCCGACCACGCCCTCATGGAGGTGGTCACCCGGCTCGGGCAGCGCGCGCTGTGGGCCCGCACGCTGCGGCTGCAGGACACGACGCTGGAGCAGGTGTGGGCCGGCATCGAGGCGTCTGCGGCCGACGACTGGCGCACCGCCGCCGAGCTGCACGACCACCTCCGCGGCTGGCTCGCCGAGCACGACCCGGGAGCCGAGCCGCGGCTGGACGACACCCAGGGCCGCTACCTCGCCTTCGGCCACGGCGGCCTGCTCCGGCGGCCCCTCGGCGGTGGCTGGTCCGGCCAGGGCAGGGCGGGCTACCGCACCGCCTCGGCCGTGCTGGGCGACCGCTCCGCCGTGCTGGCCGACCCCGACGGGGCGGTCGACGCCCTGCTGCGGCGCCACCTCGGCTGCCACGGCCCCGCGAGCCGCCGCGACCTGGCCTGGTGGTCGGGCCTGGGCCTGCGCACCGTCGACGCCTCGCTCTCCCGCCTGGCCTCCGACCTGGTCGAGGACGACGCCCCCGACGGCTCGGTGGTCGTCGACCTCGCGGACGCCCCCGGGCCGGTCGACCTGCCCGGCACCCACCTGCTCCCCGAGTTCGACGCCCTGCTCTGCGCCTACGACCCGAAGGCCCGCACCCGGTTCGTCGACGCCGCCCACTACCGACGGCTGTGGGTGCAGGACAACGGCCTGCTGCTCGCGCCCGTGCTGGTCGACGGGCGGCTCACCGGCCACTGGCGGCTGGAGGGCTCGGGCCGGCGCCGCCGCTGCGAGGTCGCGTGGTTCGCCGGGACGCGGCGACCGCGCCGCTCCGAGCTCGAGACCTGCCTGGCCGCCGTCGCCGCGGCGTACGACGTGGAGGTGACGGGCCTCGACGTGGCCCGCGAGCAGCCGGCCTGAGGTCGTCGAGGCTGGCGGGCTGTCGGTGCTCGGTCGCATCCTGGTGCCACGTCGTCGAGCCGGCCCGTCGACGGGCCGCACCGAGCAAGGGAGCCAGCCGTGTTCGCACCAGGTCGTCACACCGAGAGCGAGACCCTCGCGGGTTACCTCGAGGCCCAGCTGGAGTCGTTGCGCACGGCTGCCTTCGGCCTCACCGAGGAGCAGGCCCGTGCCACCCCGACCCGCAGCGCGCTGTCGGTCGGCGGGCTGCTCAAGCACGCGATCTACGTCATCACCGCCCGGGCCCGCCGCGAGTCCGGCGAGGAGATCACCCCCGAGACCCAGGCGCTGTTCACCGACAGCTTCGCGCTGCGCGACGACGAGACCCTCGAGGGCACCCTCGCGGCGTACGACGCCGCCGTCGCCGCCTACCTCGCCGAGGTCCGTGCCGTCGACCCCGGCGCCGAGAGCATCGAGCCGCCAGCCCCCTGGGACGGCATCCTCGAGCCCACCCCCATCCACGAGCGCTTCTACCTCGTCCACCACGTCGAGGAGCTGGCCCGCCACGCCGGCCACGCCGACATCATCCGCGAGCAGCTCGACGGCGCCACCGCCATCGAGCTCCACCACGGCGAGCGCGACCTCCCCGGCAACCCCTTCGTGACCCCCTGGAAGCCCGGGTCCTGATCCGCCCCGGTCCCTGAGGTGCGACGGCCCCCGGACGAGTCGAGGTCGACCCACGGCGACCCGCGAGGTGCTGCCCAGGGCGGCGGTGCGGGTGCAAGATGGAGCCATGGTCAAGCCACGGCCCCAGGTGGTCGCGCACCGCGGAGCCAGCGCCGTCAAGGCCGAGCACACCCTGGGGGCCTACGTCGCCGCCCTGGACGACGGCGCGGAGGCCCTGGAGTGCGACGTCCGGCTGACCGCCGACGGCCACCTCGTGTGCGTCCACGACCGGAGCATGCGGCGCACCGCGAGCCGCGCCGACGTGGTGTCGGCCATGGAGCTGGCCGACCTGGAGAGCCTGGACGTGTCGTCGTGGAAGACGCCCTGGGCGGAGATGGACGACGAGCGGCCCGACACCGACCCCGAGCTGGGCAAGGTGCTCACGCTGCGTCGGCTGCTCGAGACGGTCGCCGACTACCACCGGCCGGTCGAGCTGGCGATCGAGACCAAGCACCCGACGCGCTACGCCGGGCTGGTGGAGAAGCGGCTGGTCGAGCTGCTGGAGGAGTTCGGGTGGACCGGGGCCGACGCACCGGTGCGGGTGATGTCGTTCTCCTGGTTGGCCCTGCGCCGCGTCCGCCGCCTGGCCCCGGATCTCGACCTGGTGATGCTGGTCGAGAACCGGCAGCAGTGGTACCGCGCCAAGCCGTTCCTCGAGCCCGACGCCGTCGCCGGTCCGGGCATCGAGCTGGTGCGCGAGCACCCCGACCTGGTGCGCCGGATGATCGAGCTGCACGGGCGCCGCGTCCACTGCTGGGTGGTCAACGAGCCGGACGACGTGGAGCTGTGCCGCGACCTGGGGATCGAGGCCGTCATCACCGACACCCCGGGTGCCGTCGGACGGCACCTGGCGGGATCGGGGGCGTGACCGTGGCTGCCGACGCCGGTGCGTTTCGTCCTGGTCCGTGCGGGGCACCCTCCCGAGCACCGTGCCGCGCGGTGACCCCCGACCCGAGGACGACGATGACAATGACCTCCTCCCACGCAGGCCCTGCCCCCGTGGACCCCGTCGCGCTCGCGCTCCCCTTCGCCCCCGAGAGCGCGGCCGTCGCCCGCCACCGGCTGCGCGACTGGCTCGACGCCCTCGGCGCCGGCCTCGACCAGCTCGACGACGCCCGCCTGCTCGTGAGCGAGCTCGTCGGCAACGCCGTGCGCCACGCCCGCCCACTGGCCGACGACACCCTCCAGGTCGCCTTCGACCGCCACGAGAGCGCGCTCGCCATCGCCGTCACCGACGGCGGCTCCGTGACCGCCCCGCGCCGGGTCGACTCCTCGGTGTCCGACCTGTCGGGCCGTGGCCTGTCGATCGTCGAGACCCTGGCCAGCAGCTGGTGGGTCGAGTCCACCCGCTCGCGCACCACCGTGCACGCCGTCCTCAGCCTGACCTGATCCCGGCGGCGCCTAGGCTGTCGCCCCATGGGCAAGAAGTCACGCATCAAGCACCGCTCCACCGCCACCGTCGAGACCGCGCCCGACGCGGTCGGGCCGCGTCAGCCGTGCCCCTGCGGCTCGGGCCGCCGCTACAAGGCCTGCCACGGCAGCGGTGACAGCTCCTCGCCGTACGTCGCCCGCCCCTTCGACGGCCTGGCCGCCGAGTCCGACCTCGTGGCCCTGCGCGAGTTCGTCCCCGCCGCCACCGCACCGCTGCGGCTCCGGGAGCCCCACGAGCGCTCGGTGCAGGTGTGCTCGCTGCTGCCCGGCGCCGCGCCGGCCATGGTCCGCGACGACGGCAGCGTCTGGCTGGGCCTGCAGGTCCAGCACGGCTACGGCGACCCGAGCCGCGACCTCGGGGCCGTGCTGCTCGAGGCCCTGGAGGCCGAGCCCGGCAGCCTGGTCAGCCTCACCTCCCCGCCCGGCGAGGGCCCGCGCCTGGAGGACCTCGTGGTCGACGAGCCGCTCGAGATCACCGTCCACGACGGCTTCGACTACTGGGTCGCCGACGTCGAGGACCCCGACGGCACCATGGCCGGTGCCCTGGCCCAGGCCAACGAGGCGGCCGCGCCGACGCAGCGGATGACGTCGGCCGCGGCGGCGTACTGGACGCGGATGGGCGAGCGCGAGTACCTCCGCTGGGTGCTGCCGCACCCCGAGGACGCCGTGCTCGACGCGCTCGCGCGCATGCACGTCCTGGGCGACGAGTCGCTGGTCGAGGGCGACCGGCTGATCGGGATGTTCCGGGCGCACGGCCTGGTCGTGCCGGTGTGGGACCTGCCTCGCGGCACCGGCCCCGACGCGGTCGACGAGCGCCTCGGGGCCGTCGCCGCGCGGCTGGAGGAGCTGCTCGCCGACCCCAGCCCGCTGACGTCGGAGGAGCGCTCCGCGCGCTCCGGCCTGGCGAGCCGCCAGCTCACCATCCGCTGACCCGCCGCACTGGGCCGACCGCAGTTGTCGGTGGCCCGGCGGATGCCGTACATTCGAGGTGCCCGGCCGATGTTGTCCCCCCCGTCAACACCGGCCGGGCACTTTCGTGCCCGGCCCAGGTCGGGGGTGGCCGGTCTCCCGGCCCCGAGGTCACTGGACCTGGTCGTCGACCTTGACGTTGAAGTTCACCTTGCCGGCGTCGGTGACCGACGTCGTGGTGACGGTGACGCCGAGCTTGTCCGAGCCCGCCGTCAGGGTGCACTCGGTGGTGGCACCCTTCTCGGCCTTGAGCTCGTCGGGGCACGACATGTCGTCGGGCGCCTGACCGACCTGCTTCTCCAGCGCGGCCGAGACCTGCTTCTCCAGCTCGCTCCCGCTGACCGCCTCGGGCTTGGTGCCCGCGGAGCACCCAGCGGCGGACAGCAGGACGAGGGACGCAGCCAGGACCGAGAACGTGCGACGCATGGTTTCCTCCGATGTCGGGTGACCGCCGAGGTGTGAGGTTTGGCGCGTGCGGCGGCCGGGGACAACGTAGCGTGACTCGGGTCGCCTTTCGGGCTGATCCCGGGCGAATCGACCATCGAGCCGGGGGGCACGAGCACATGTCAGGTGAGTTCGACGTCGACACGGGCGAGCTGCGCGCCGCCGCGAGCGACATCAGGGCGGCGGTCGCCTCCGTCGCGGGCTGGACGATGCCGTCCGACGGGGCCAGCGCGACCAGCTTCGGGCACGACCAGGTGGCCCAGATGTACGTCGACCTGTGCGCCAAGCTCACCGAGACGGTGACGAGCACCGCCGAGGGCACGACGCAGGCGGCGGCGGACCTCGACTCCAGCGCCACGACGTACGACACGACCGACACCACGGCCGGCGCCTACCTCGGCGGCTTCGGGATCCCGGGGGTGACGCCGTGAGCATCCCGAAGGGGGCCGCGCTCGGCTCCACCAGCGACCCCAAGGCCCTCGTCGTCGGAGACGCGTCGAGCCTGGACAGCGCCGCCGACAAGCTCAAGACCGAGGCCACGAAGATCCGCGACGTCGGCCTCGACCTCAAGGCCGTCAAGACCCCCTCGTGGACCGGGGCGGCCAGCGACGGCTTCTGGATGTTCTTCGGCGCCGAGCCCCAGGTCTGGCAGGCCATCGCCGACGTCATGACCACGTCGGAGGCCGCGCTGCGCGACCAGGCCGGCGCGCTGCGCACCGCCCAGGACAAGGCCCAGGACGCCATCGACAAGTGGGAGGAGGGCGAGCAGGCGACGCAGACCGCCACCACCGCCTACAACGACCGCGTCGAGAAGCACAACACCACGATCGAGAACGGCGGCTTCTCGCTGCCGCCCGGCCCCTTCTCCGACCCGGGCGACGCCCTGCGCGAGGAGGCCCAGCAGATCCTCGACGACGCCGCCACCGCCCTCGACGAGGCCGGCCTGCAGAACGCCGGCACGCTCGCCGAGCTCGGCGGGCTGTCGTGGAACGAGAGCACCGGCGACGTCGAGGGCCCGGGGGTCGACGGCGAGGTCGACGGGCCGTCGTTCAGCCACTCCGACCCCAACGCCTTCGGCGGCGACGACAAGCCGTGGAAGAAGCCCGGGGAGGACGGCTACTCCGCCTCGCTCTCCCTCGGCTCGATCTCCGGGTCGGCGTACCTCGCCCAGGTGTCGGGCTCGACCGAGGGCAACTACCACGGCATCGACTACGCCGCGGAGGGCGAGGTCTTCCTCGGGGCCGAGGCCGACGCCGGCATCAACGTCACCGACACCAGCGTCGAGGCCACCGCGAGCGCGACGGTCGGGGTCTCGGCCAGCGGCTCGGCCAGCGCCGAGTACGGCTACCTCGGCGTCGAGGCCGAGGGCAGCGCCATGGCCGGCGCCACCGCCGAGGGCACCATCGGCGTGGGCACCGACGGCGTGCACGCCAGCGGCGAGGTCTTCGCGGGGGCGCAGGCCGAGGGCTCGATCGGCGGCGACGTCGGCGGCGTCGGCGGCGCCGTCACCGGCGAGGCCTGGGCGGGCGTGGGCGCGAGCGCCGACGTCAACGCCGGGATGAACGACGACGGTTCCTTCACGATCGGCGGCCACTTCGGCGTCGGTCTCGGCATCGGCGGCCAGATCGGTGGTGAGATCACCATCGATCCCGAGGAGGTCGTCGACACCGTGGGCGACATCGCGGACGGGGTCGGGGACTTCGCCGAGGACGCCGGTGGCGCCCTCGCCGACGGCGCCGAGACCGTCGGCGGCTGGCTCGGCCTCTAGCACCCCACGACCCACCACCCAGGAGCCACCATGCCCACCACCTTCCCGATCCCGATCTCCTTCCGGCTGCCCGACGACGCCTGGCAGGCGGTGCAGCCGGAGTCGCTCGGCGTCACCAACGCGGCCTTCCTGGCCGTGCGCCGCGAGCACGTCGGCAGCGGCTACGCCCCGACCATCACCCTCAGCGGGGACGTCCTCGACGACGGGGCCAGCCTCGAGCAGGTCGCCGACGCGGCCGTCGAGGTGCTCGCGTCCCAGGCCGAGGACGTGCGGCTGGTGAAGCGGGCGACGTACGGCAGCCAGACCACGCCGGGCCTGCTGCAGCAGCTGGACTGCCAGATCTCCACCGAGGACGGTCCGCGCGACATCCGGCAGCTGCAGGCGCTGATCGAGCTCACCGACGTGGACGACCCGTCACGTCGCGCGGTCGCCAAGGTCGTGCTCAGCACCACCCGGGGCCAGCACGACGTCTACCTGCCGGAGTTCCAGCAGTTCCTGCGCACGCTGCGCCCGGGCCCCCAGGCGGGCTGAGCCCGCCCGGGCGGCTCGGACGACGCGTCGCGGGTCAGAGCAGGACGAGCAGCAGCACGACGACCACGAGCACCAGCACGAGGGCGCCGACCGCGAAGGCGATGCCGATCTTCTGCTGCGTGCCGGCCTGCTCCTTCCAGCCCTGCTGCTGGGCGGGCTCGCGGATCAGCTTGCGGCCCTCGCTGGAGTCGAAGCTGTAGTCGACGACCTTGCCGAAGTCGCCGTCCTGGTTCACGGCGTACGTCTTCTCGAAGCTCTTGGACTCCAGGCGTCCCATGGAGCGCGACAGCCGGGCGCCCATGGTCGGGACGGGGGTGCCGCCGCTGACGTCGGCGCCGCGCTTCCAGGTGAGCTCGTAGCTGTCGTCGGTGATCGACATCGTCTGCGAGGCCTCGTCGAGCTTGACCCGGTAGGTGAAGGTCTTCTCGAGCTTCTTCTGGTACATCAGCGTGTAGTACGTCGCGTCGGCGAGGTCGATGCCGACGTCGAACCCGTCGGCGGTCTCCTCGAGCTTGTACGGCGTGCCCTCGGTGCGGGCGCGGACGGCTGCGATCAGCTCCTGCTTGGTGCTCATGGCACCAACCTAGCGGCGGCTCACAGCTCGTCGCGGGCGATCGGGCACGACATGCAGCGCGGGCCGCCACGACCCGAGCCGAGCTCCGAGCCGGAGATCGCGATCACCTCGATGCCGGCCTCCTCGAGGCGGGCGTTGGTCTCGACGTTGCGCTCGTAGGCGACCGCCACCCGCGGCGCGACGGCCAGGGTGTTGTTGCCGTCGTCCCACTGCTCGCGCTCGGCGGTGACGGGGTCGAGGCCGGTGTCGATCTGGTGCAGCGCGTCGATGCCCATCGCGCGGGCGGCGGCCACCAGGAACGGCGCGCTGTCGGAGACCTGGAGCTGGCCGTCCTCGGTGGCGGTGACCGTGTGGGCGGCGAGGTGGTCGGCGACGTTGGGGTACATCACGATCTTGTCGACGTCGACCATCGTGCAGACGGTGTCGAGGTGCATGGTCGCCCGCTCCTGGGCGATCGGGACGGCGAGCACGGTGTGGGCACCCCCGTCGGCGAGCAGCTGGCGGGCCAGGCGCTCGACGCCGGCGGGCGTGGTGCGCTCGCCCACGCCCACGGCCACCACGCCGGCCGAGAGCAGCAGCACGTCGCCGCCCTCGACGTGCTCGCGGTGCCAGCCGTGGATGGTCTCGATGCCGGAGAAGCGGGGGTGCAGGGTGTAGATCAGCTCGGTCAGCTGGGTCTCGCGGTCGCGGGCGGGCATCGCGAGCGAGGTGACCGCGACCTTGTCGCGGATCCACACGCTCGAGTCGCGGGTGAAGAGCAGGTTGGGCAGCGGGTCGATGAGGAAGTCGTCGCTGTGCAGCAGGCTGGTCACCAGCCCGAAGCCGCCGCGCACCTCGTCGTTGCGCAGGCCGGCGGTGAGCGCGTCGGTCAGCTCGGCCGGCGACAGCTCGCCCAGCCAGCCGCGCAGGTGGTCGCGCAGGGTGTCGCCGAGGCGCAGCGACTGGGTGACGCCGGCCACCGCCCGGGCGCGCGCCTCCTCGCTGGCGAGCGTCTCGGTGAGCAGCTCGGTGAGGTAGAGCACCTCGACGTCGCGCGAGCGCAGCGCGTCGGCGAAGGCGTCGTGCTCCTCCTGGGCCCGGCTGACCCACGGGATGCCGTCGAAGAGCAGCTGGTCGTTGTTGCGCGGCGTCAGGCGCTGCAGCTCGGGGCCGGGCCGGTGCAGCATCACCGTGCGCAACCGCCCGACCTCGCTCGAGACCCCGGGCGGGCGGGTGGAGGTGGCGGGGGTGGCGGAGGACGCGTCGCTCATGGCGGCAGCCTAGGGCCAGCGGAGGTGACCCGGGTGGTCCGCGTCAGGCCAGCAGCTCGTACGCCGTCAGGGCCGCCAGCAGCAGGCACACGCCGGAGCCGAGGTAGTGGATCGTCGAGAGCCGGACGTGCCTGAGCAGCACCCGACCGACCAGGATCGCGAGGCCCGACACCGCGAGCAGCGCGCCCCAGGCGCCGACAAACACGCTCAGCGGCTCGCGGTAGCGACCCACCAGGCTGATCGTCAGCAGCTGCGAGAGGTCGCCCCACTCGGCGGCGAACAGCACGAGGAACGACGCCCCGACCGCCTTGAGGCCGGTGCGGGTCTCGGTCGCCTTGGCCGCGAACTCGTCCTCGGCCTCCTGCTCGCCGGCGTCGGCGCCCGGGGCCGCGCGGAACAACAGCACCGCGCCGGCCAGGAAGATCACCAGCGCGACGCTGGTGACCACCCAGTCCGGCAGGTACGTTGTCAAGTGGCCGGCCAGCACGGCGATGAGGGTCTGGACCAGGAAGGCCAGGCCGACCCCGATCCAGACCATGAGCGGCCGGTAGCGCGTGGAGAGCACCAGCGCGGCGATGAAGGTCTTGTCGGGCAGCTCGACGAGGAAGATCGCGCCGAACACGACGGCGACGACGGCGAGGTCCATCAGGGCTCCTGAGGCGGGGGGTCGGTGAAGCGGTCGGTCGCGGCGGCGACCGCGCGGGCCATCACGGTGCGGGCGGGGAGCCCGAGGGCCCGGGCTGCGGCGGCGACGTCCTCGAACTCCGGCTGGGCGGTGAGCAGCTCGCCGTCGAGGCGGGCCAGCTTGACCGCGACCCGCTGCCCGTCGACGTGCACCAGGCCCATCTCGCGGTCGAGGGCGTGCTTGCCCACGCGGTGCTCGCGCATGCCGATGGTCGAGGTGTGGCGGTAGACCTCGCGCCGCACCTCCTCGCCCCGCTCGGGGGTGACCAGGACGCTGAGGGTGTGGGCCGGGCGGCCCTTCTTCATGAGGATCGGGGTCAGCCAGGCGTCGCTCGCCCCGGCCGCCAGCAGCGCCGCCAGCACGCCGGGCCACAGCCGTGGGTCGAGGTCGTCGACGTTGGTCTCCAGCACCACGGGCCGGGAGTCACCGGTGCCGAGCGCGCCGATCGGGGCCTGCTCGCCGGCCGCGGCCGTCGAGACCCCCACCAGGAGCCGCAGCACGTTGGCGTGGCCGGCGGGGTCGCGACCGCCGGCGCCGACCCCCACCTGCTCCACGCGCATCGGCGGCTGGGCGGCGAACTCGTCGGCCAGGGTGGTGAGCAGGGCGGCCCCGGTGGGGGTGCACAGCTCGAGGTCCACCGGCCCGCCGTACGACGGGACGCCGCGCAGCAGCTCGACCACCGCCGGCGGCGGGACCGGCAGCACGCCGTGGGCGGTGCGCACCGTGCCGCCGCCGACCGCGACCGGCGAGGCGACCAGGCTGCCCAGCTCGAGGTGGACCAGGCCCGCGACCACCCCGACGACGTCGGCGATGGCGTCCAGCGCCCCGACCTCGTGGAAGTGCACGTCGGCCGGCTCGGTGCCGTGCACCCGTGCCTCGGCCTCGGCCAGCCGCTCGAAGACGTCGTGGGCCCAGGAGCGGACGTCCTCGTGGAGGCCGGCGCCGGCCAGCAGCCGCTCGACGTCGCGCCAGGTGCGGTGCGGGACGTCGTCGACCGACGGGTCGGCGACCTCCACGTGGCAGCGGGTGGCGGCGAACCCGCCGCGGGTGACGCGCTCGGAGGAGAGCCGCACCTGGCCCGGCGCCACCTTGTCGACGGCCTCGGCCATCACGCCGACGGGCACCCCGGCCCCGACCAGCGCCCCGAGCAGCATGTCGCCGCTGGCGCCCGAGGAGGCGTCGACCCAGGCGACCCGCCGGGCCTCAGCCATCGACGGCGCCCCGGGCGTTGCGGGCCACGCGGGCGGCGTGGACGCCGGCGCCGTACCCGTTGTCGATGTTGACCACCGTCACCCCGGGGGCGCACGAGCTCAGCATGCCGAGCAGGGCGGCGACGCCGCCGAGGGAGGCGCCGTAGCCGACGCTGGTCGGCACCGCGACGAGGGGCACGCCCGTGAGCCCGCCGACCACGCTGGGCAGGGCGCCCTCCATGCCGGCCACCACGACCAGGCAGTCGGCGGTGTCCAGCCGGTCGCGCACGGCCAGCAGGCGGTGCAGGCCCGCGACGCCGACGTCCCGGACCTGCTCGACGCCCGCGCCGTGCACGCGCACGGCGAGCTCCACCTCCGCCGCGACCGGGGCGTCCGACGTGCCGGCGCTCAGCACCAGCACCCGTCCGCGCGCCGGGGGCAGCGGGCCGAGCCAGGCGCAGCGCGCGACCGCGTCGGTGCGGGCGTCCGGCAGCTCGGCGGCGACGTGGGCCAGCGCGTCCTCGTCCAGCCGGGTCGCGAGCACGGCACGGTCGGGGTGGCGCTCGTGGAGGGTGCGCAGGATGCCGACGACCTGGGCGGGCGTCTTGCCCGCGCCGTAGACGACCTCGGGGTCACCGGTGCGACCGGCGCGGTCGAGGTCGACCCGGGCGTAGCCGAGGTCCTCGACGCGGTCGCTCGGGGGCTCGCCGGTCGCAGTCACGCGGGCCACGCTATCGCCGGTGGCCCCGGGCCTACTCGGGGACGTTGCCGCCGTCGTCGCCGAGGCGGTAGGGCGTGGTGACGCCGTCGTACATGAGGTGGGTGACCAGGCCCTCCCGCGCGTGCGCCAGGTTGTGGCAGTGGTCCATCCAGATCCCGGGGTTGTCGGCCACGAACGCCACCTCGAAGCGGTGCCCGTCGCCCACGTCGAGGGAGTCGAACCACCAGGGGCTGCCGCTGGCCGCGACGCCGTCGCGGGAGAGCACGACGGTGTGGTGGCCGTGCAGGTGCATCGGGTGGACCGTGCCGCTGTGGTTGGAGATCGACACCCGCACCACGTCGCCCTCGCGCACGACGAACATCGGCATGTCGGGCAGCAGCCGGCCGTTGACGCTCCACCACAGCCCGGGGCGCCCGTCGAGGAAGCCCGGCCGGCGGCCGATGGAGTAGCCGAACCGGCGGTCGGCCCGATCGGGGTCCAGGCCCAGGTCGGCGGGCTCGCCGTACGTCAGCAGGTCGACGCGGTCCCCCGGCTCCGGCACCTCGGGGGCGCTCGCGCCCTCCGGACCGATGACCAGCCCGACGTCCCCGGGCAGGGAGACCCGCACGGCACTGCCGTCGGCGGGCACGTCCAGCTCGAGGTCGACCCGGCCACCGGCCGGCACCGCGACCGCGCGGTCGCGGACCACGCCGGGGCGGTGGACGTCGGTGCCGTCCACCGCCACCAGGCGGTACGCCGCGCCCGCCCAGACCGCGGTGGGCCCGTCGTCGGTGTTGACCACCCGCACCCGGACGCGCTCGCCGGGGTCCGCGACGACCGCCTCGACGCCGTGGCGGCCGTTGACGGTCGGCTTCCCGGCGTACAGGTGGGCCAGCGCGAGCACGTCGCGCGGCCCCCGGTCGCCCCGCGGGTGGACCACGAGCGGGCCGAGCAGCCCGCCGACGACCTGCTCGTGGGAGAGCTGGTGGGAGTGGTACCAGTAGGTCCCGGCGTCCGGCGCCACCCAGCGGTAGGTGTGGGACTCCCCCGGCGCGACGGCGTCCTGGGTCACGCCCGCGACGCCGTCCTCGGCGTTGGGCACGTCGACGCCGTGCCAGTGCAGGGCCACCCCGCCCGCCACGTCGGCGTTGCGCAGCGTCACCTCGACGAGGTCGCCGACCTCCGCCTCGACCAGCGGGCCGGGCGAGGAGCCGTCGAGGGTGTAGCCCTCGACCTGCTCGCCGTCGGCGAGCCGCACGGTGCCCTGCCGGGCCGTGAGGTCGACGACCACGTCGGGCTCCCCCGTCCGGGGCCCGGACAGCTCGGCGACGCTGGTGCTGCCGTGGCCGCCGTGGCTGCTGCTCCCGGGGCCGCCCCCGAGGTCCATCTCGCCCATCTCCGCCGCGGAGTACGACGCGGGCAGCAGGCTCGACCACCACAGCCACGCCAGGGGTCCGACCAGCGCCAGCGTGAGGGCGACCGCCACCAGGAGGCGGGTCCGGCCCCCGACCCGGCCCCCGACACGGCCGCCGAGCCGATCACCGGCTCGACCCCGGTCCCGGGCGCTCACCCGACGGCGGCGGCCCCCGCCGACCGCTCGACGGGCTCGTCGGCGACGCCGGCCTGGCGCGCCGCCCGCAGGGCCACCAGGAAGAGCAGCAGCGCCCAGAACCCGTGCACGAACCCGAGGAACGGGACGCCGTGGGCGAACATGCCGAGCAGCACCTGGACGACCACCCCGCCGAACACCATGCCGGCGTACGCCGCGCCCTTCGGCACGCGGGCGAAGAACGACACGACGAGGAGCACCAGGGCCACGAGCGGGATCAGCACGGTGCCGCTGATGCCGTGGATCGCGAACCCGAGGACCTCCGGGAAGGGGGTCTCGTCGCTCTCCATGGTCGCGGTGGACAGGGTGTTGCCGTCCTCGACCCAGGCGGACAGGCCGAAGACCGCCCAGGCGATGGCAGCGGCCTGGAGCAGGATCAGGGCGTCGATGGTGTAGGCGAGGTAGCGGTAGGCAGCACGCATGGGGGCCTCCTGTGGACGTGGGCTACCCGGACAGGGCAGCGTCAGGAGGCGTGGGCGCGCAACGCAGATACGCCCCGGGTGTCAGCTGGACTGGTCCGCTGACCTGGTCAAACGCCGCGATCCCCGTCGAACCGGAAGGCGTCGGCGGGGTAGACCCCCAGGATCTTCACGTCGGTGGTGAAGAACGCCAGCTCCTCGAGCGCCCGCTCCAGCGGCAGGTCGAGGGGATGCCCGTCGACCTCGGCGAGGAACTGGGTGGCGCCGGTGAACTGCCCGTCGACCATGTAGCTCTCGAGCTTGGTCATGTTGACGCCGTTGGTGGCGAAGCCGCCGAGCGCCTTGTAGAGCGCGGCCGGCAGGTTGCGCACGTTGAAGATGAAGCTGGTCACGACCGGGCCGCCGCCCCGGGGCGCCTCGACGAGGTCGCGGGAGAGCACCACGAAGCGGGTGGTGTTGTGGTCCTCGTCCTCGACGTCGTCCTGCAGGATCCGCAGGCCGTAGGTGTCGGCGGCCAGCGGCGGCGAGATCGCGCCCTGGGTGAGGTCGCCGGCCTCGGCCACCTCGCGCGCCGCTCCCGCGGTGTCGCCGGAGATGACCGGGCGCAGGCCGTGCTCGCGGATCACCTTGCGGCACTGCCCGAGCGCGTGGACGTGGCTGTGCACGGTCTCCAGCGACTCCAGGGTGGCGCCCGGCAGCGCCATCAGCGCGAACCGGATGCGCAGGAAGTGCTCGCCCACGATGTGCAGCGACGAGGTCGGCAGGAAGTGGTGGATGTCGGCGACCCGGCCGGCGATCGAGTTGTCGATCGGGATCATGGCCAGCTCGGCGTCGCCGCCCTCGACGACCGCGAAGACGTCCTCGAACGACGCGCACGGCACCGGCTCCCAGTCGGGGTAGGCCTGCTTGCACACGATGTGGGAGTTGGCGCCCGGCTCGCCCTGGTAGGCGATCCGACGGCGCGGCGAGTCGGTCACGGGGCCGAGTTTCCCACGGCCGGGTCGCGGGCCCCGCGCGTCGTCACCCCGCGAGAACGGCCGCTCTCTAGGCTCGGCGCGTGACGACCACCCTCGCTGTTCTGGCCCTCCTGGTCGCCCTCGCCGCGCTCGCCGTGGCGCTCACCGGCCGGCGCACGGCACCGCGGAGCGCCGCCGAGACCCCGAGCGACCTGCCCGAGGACGCCCGCGCGCTGCGCCAGGAGGTGGCCGCGCTCAAGGCCGAGTCGGGGCAGTCGCTGCGCCACCTCTCCGTCGTGCGGTACGACGCGTTCACCGACACCGGCGGCCAGCTCTCCTGGTCGCTGGCCCTGCTCGACGACGGCGGCAGCGGCGTGGTGGTCACCTCGATCCAGGGCCGCAACGAGTCGCGCACCTACGCCAAGAACGTCGACTCGTGGACCTCCGAGACCCAGCTGTCTCCCGAGGAGGAGGACGCGATCTCCCACGCCCGTCCCTGAGGGGGCGCCCCTGCCCGCTCAGCGGGGGACGCGCACCAGCAGCCGACCGTGCACGCAGCGGGCGATGATCTCGCGGCCCGGGGCGATCAGGTCGCCGTCGAGCTGGCGCGGGGCGTCGGTGTTGGCCCGGACCACGACCTCGCGGCCGGTCATCCGGGTGATCAGCTCGTCGGTGCGCCCGCTGCGGGTCAGCACCCGCGCGGCCAGCGGGACCCAGGACAGGAAGCGGCGGGGGTAGAGCAGCACCACGTCGAGCTGGCCGTCGTCGATGACGGCGTCGGGGATCAGCGGCATGCCGCCCTGGAGCAGTCCGACGTTGCCCACCACCAGGGTGCGGGCGCGGTGCCGGGTGAACGGCGCGCCGTCGACGGAGACCTCCACCCGGATCGCGGGGAACATCAGCGACTTCAGCGCCGAGAGCACGTAGGCCAGCCAGCCCACCTTGGCCTTGATGTCCTCGTTGACGCCCTCCATGATCGCGGCGTCGAACCCCATCCCGGCCATCACCAGGAAGGTGGCGTCCTCCATCTTGTCGCCGCTGACCTCGACCATGTCGATGGCCCGGTCCTGGCCGTTGAGGGCCACGTCGACCGCCGAGCGCAGGTAGAGCGGGACCGCGAGGTTGCGGGCGAGCAGGTTGCCGGTGCCGGCGGGCACGATCCCGACGGGGATCCCGGTGCCCGCGAGCTCCTCGCAGACGGCGCGGACGGTGCCGTCGCCACCGACCGCCACCACCACGTCGCAGCCGCTGACCGCGGCCTCGTGGGCCATGCCGTAGCCGGTGTCCTCGACGCTGGTCTGCCACCACGCCACGCCACCGGTGAAGCCCGACTCGGCCGCCATCGACTCCACCAGCGCCTCGAACTGGCCGACGTCGTCGACCTTGATCGGGTTGAGGATCACGGCCAGCTTCTTGCGCTGGGCGGGCAGCGGGTCGGGCAGGGCGGGCGCGAGCGAGGCGGCCTGGGCGATGGTCCGCGGCGTCGGGTCGTACGCCGCCAGCCACAGCAGCACGATCGCGGTCGAGAGCAGGTAGCCCGCGACCACGTCGGAGAGGTTGTGCACGCCCAGGAAGATCCGGTCCGCGCCGACCAGCAGGGTGACCGCGACGGCGAGCCCGGTCACCGCCCGGCGCACGCCGCGACGGCGGACCAGCAGGTGGGTCAGCACGATCGCCACCCCGGCCGCGCCCGCCGTGCCGGTCGCGTGGCCGGAGGGGAAGGAGTAGCTGGACAGCGTCACCAGCGGGTCCTCCCACACCGGGCGCTCGCGGCCGACGAGGTTCTTCAGTCCCCAGGTGGCCAGCGCGACGGTGGCCATCACGCCGACCGTCCACCCCGCGGCGCGGCGGTAGGACTTGGCGAACAGCGCCACCGCCGTCACGACCGTCGCCACCGTCAGCGGGACGGTCGCGAAGGCGATGCTCACGGCGCGCCAGAACCAGTAGACGGACTCGTGGCGCGCGGTGAACGACTCCGGCCACGAGCCGAAGTCGGTGTCGAGCTCGGGCAGCGGGGACCACGGCGTCGAGACCAGGACGGCCAGGAGCGCGAACCCGGCCAGGCAGGCGACGGCGAGGACGATCCGGCGGGAGCGCAGCTCCGCGTGCTCGGTCACTGGTGGGGCGCTCCTCGTCCTCGTCCGGACCTGCGGGTCGGTCCGGAGCAGCCGCAAGCATGACAGGCAGCCGTCACCGCGGGAGCACCTCAGTCGGCGTCGGGGTGCCGTTCGAGGACCACCACGCGGCTCATCGGCGCCACCTCGGGGTCGGGACCCAGCAGGTCGGCCACGACCTCGACCGAGGCCACGACCGAGCCGCGGGCCAGCGGCGCGTCCACCACCTGCACGTCGCGGACCCGCCCCTCGTCGCCGTCGGTCCCCGCGGCCACGACGTCGAGCACCTCCTCCTCGGCGATGCCGAGGGTCTCGCGGTCGACCGCGTCGACCAGCACCACCCGCGAGCCGCGCCCGGAGACCCAGCGGTGGTCCAGCAGGTCGCGGCGCACGTCGTGGCGTGCGGCAGCGACCAGCGCGTGGTGGTCGTGGAGCGCGGCCAGGAGCAGGCTGCCCCGCGGGACCTCGACGGGCGCGACGGGCGCGTCCGGCAGCGCGACGACCGCGGGGTCACCCGGCACCGGGTGGCCGCGCAGCGCCAGCAGGCCGACCAGCTCGGCCACCACCGCCGCGGCGTCCCGCTGACCGGTGACCCCCCGGCCCCAGTGGGCGTGGACCAGCCCGGCCCGGCGGTAGCGCCGCGCCAGGGCCTCGAGCTGCCCGTCCGGCACCCCGGTGGCGGCGGCCCGGTCGCCGAGGACCAGCGTCTCGAGCCGGGCCCGGAAGGCCTCCAGGCCGGTCGTGCGCCGCGCCACGTGCAGCGCGTCGGTGGCCCCCGCCTCGAGCGTGAGCCGCGACAGCCACGCCAGCAGCAGCTGGTCGCTCCCGGCCCGCAGCTGCACCAGCTCGTCGCGCCAGTCGCGGCGCAGCGTCTCGTGCCACGCCCGGCGGCGGCCACCCGGACCGGCGGCCCCGTCGAGCGGGTCGAGCTGCACGACGTACGTCCCCGCGGCGCGGTCCGCACGCAGCTGCTCGCGCAGCCGGGGCCGGCCCTCCACCTCCACGCCGGCCACGAGCACCAGGTCGGGCGTGCGGGCGGACCACGGGTGGGCGGACGGGTCGCGCGGCTGGTCGGGCACGCCCACATCCAAGCCCATCAAGACCTCCGTCCACAGCGCGCGGGCCACGGTGCGGGCGGGCGCGGGCGCGGCGACTATCCTCGCGAGCGTGATCGACCCACGCCTGCTTCGCGACGACCCCGACCGGATCCGTGCCGCCCAGGACAAGCGAGGCCTCTCCTCCGACGTCGTGGACCGGGCCCTGGCGGCCGACACCTCGCGGCGCACGGCGATCGCGGAGTTCGAGCGCCAGCGTGCCGAGCAGAAGCAGCTCGGCAAGCTGATCCCGAAGGCGCAGGGCGACGAGAAGGCCGACCTCCTGGCCCGCACCAAGACCCTGGCCGCGGGCGTCAAGAGCGCCGAGGCCGACCAGGCCGCCGCCGAGCAGGAGTGGCGCGAGGCGCTGCTGGCCATCCCCAACCCCGCCGCCGACGAGGCGCCCGCGGGCGGGGAGGACGACTACGTCGTGCTCTCCGAGCACGGCACCAAGCGCGACTTCGAGGCCGAGGGCTTCACGCCGCGCGACCACGTCGACCTGGGCCGGATCCTCGGCGCCATCGACATCGAGCGCGGCGCCAAGGTGTCCGGCTCGCGGTTCTACTACCTGACCGGCGTCGGTGCCGACCTCGAGCTCGCCCTGGTCAACATGGCGATGGACCAGGCCCGCGCGGCCGGCTTCACCCCGATGATCCCGCCGGCGCTGGTCCGGCCGCGGGCCATGGAGGGCACCGGGTTCCTCGGCCAGGCGGCCGACGACGTCTACCGGATCGAGGGCCAGGACACCTACCTCGTGGGCACCTCGGAGGTGCCGCTCGCGGCGTACCACTCCGACGAGATCCTCGACGCGGCCACCCTGCCGCGCCGCTACGTCGCGTTCAGCCCGTGCTTCCGCAAGGAGGCCGGCTCGCACGGCAAGGACACCCGCGGCATCTTCCGGGTGCACTGGTTCGACAAGGTCGAGATGTTCACCTACACCACCCTCGAGGACGCCGCCGCCGAGCACGAGCGGCTGCTCGGGTGGGAGCAGGAGTGGCTCGACAAGCTCGAGCTCGCCTACCGCGTCATCGACGTCGCCGCGGGCGACCTGGGGCTCTCGGCGCAGCGCAAGTTCGACTGCGAGGCGTGGATCCCGACCCAGGGCCGCTACCGCGAGCTCACCTCGACCTCCAACTGCACCGACTTCCAGACCCGCCGCCTCGACATCCGCGGCCGCTTCCCCGCGGCCGAGGGCGCCGACGGGCAGGGCGAGGTCGCCCCGATCGCGACCCTCAACGGCACCCTGACCGCGATCCCCCGCACCATCGTGGCGCTGCTCGAGACCCACCAGCAGGCCGACGGCTCGGTGCGCGTGCCGGCGGCGCTGCAGCCCTACCTCCAGGGCCGCACGGTCATCGAGCCCGTCGCCCCGATCGGCGGCTGAGGGTGGTCGACCCCGTCCCCCACGACTGGCAGCCGAAGCTGGTCGCGCTCGACATCGACGGCACCCTCCTCAAGTGGGTCGAGGGCACCGGCCAGCACTACGAGCAGATCTCGGCGCCGGTCCACGACGCCATCCAGCGGGCCGTCGACGCCGGCGCCCACGTGGTGCTCTCGAGCGGGCGCTCGCCGCACGGCATGACCGGCATCGCCGACCTGCTCGACCTGCCCCGCGAGG
Organism: Nocardioides scoriae; assembly: GCF_900104965.1. Taxonomy (NCBI): domain Bacteria; kingdom Bacillati; phylum Actinomycetota; class Actinomycetes; order Propionibacteriales; family Nocardioidaceae; genus Nocardioides; species Nocardioides scoriae. The sequence goes on from NZ_LT629757.1 coordinate 2,758,171, forward strand.
GCGCCGACCGGCTCTGGGTCGTGGCCTCCAACGGCGCGGTGGTGTTCCGCTACCCCCCGCTGGAGATCCTCCACGAGGAGACCTTCGACGCCAGCGCCGCGGTCGCCGCCGTGCTGCGCGAGCACCCCGAGGCGCTGGTCGCCGTCGAGGAGCGCGGCGTCGGCTACAAGGTCAACCGGCCCTTCCCGGAGGGCGAGCTGTCCGGCGACATGATCGAGACCTCCATCGACGACATCGTCGGCGAGCCCGTCAGCCGCGTCATCATCCGCGACCCCTCGGCCTCGGTCGACGACTTCGTCGCCCTGGGACGCCGGCTCGGGCTGCACGGCACCGACTACGTCGTCGGCTGGACCGCCTGGCTCGACCTGCAGCCGATCGGCGTCTCCAAGGCGTCCGGGCTCGACCACGTGTGCCGCCACCTCGACCTGACCTCCGACGACGTCCTCGCCATCGGCGACGGCCGCAACGACATCGAGATGCTGCGCTGGGCCCGCCGCGGCGTGGCCATGGGCCAGGCCGTGCCCGAGGTCCACGAGGCCGCCGACGCGACGACCGAGAGCGTCCACGACGAGGGCGTGGCCGTCGAGCTCGCCCGCTACTTCGGCTCGTGAGCCCCCTGCCGGGCCCCGATCAGCCCGCCACCGGGCTGCCCGCCCCCGGGCTGCCCGACGTGGTCGCCACCTCGCGGCTGCGACTGCCGCTGGTGAGCCCCGAGGACGCCGAGGGCATGCTCGCCGGCAGGCGCCGGGTCTCCTGGCACCCCGACTACCCCTCGCGTGCCGACCAGGACGCCGCGGCGATGGTCCGGCGCACGGCCCCCGAGGGCGACGCCTGCTGGGGGATGCGCCACCTGGTGCGCGCCGGCGACGGCACCACGGTCGGCTCCATCGGCTTCTTCGGGCCGCCCGAGCCCGCCGACGACGAGGTGCCCGAGGTGGAGGTCCGCTTCGGCCTGGTCCCGGACGCCCGCGGTCACGGCGCGGCGACCGAGGCGCTCTCGGCACTGCTCGCCCAGACCGACCGGCTCGGCACCCGCGTCCGCGCCGGGGTCGCCCCCACCGACGCGCGCGCCCTCAAGGTGCTCGCCCGCTGCGGCTTCACCCAGCTGCGGGGCGCCGGCCTGGAGGGCGAGCTGGTCATGGTCCGGCCGCTGCCCGCATGACCGCGGCCCGCGACGCGCTGCCGGACGGCACCCGCCTGGTCGCCACCGACCTCGACGGCACCCTGCTGCGCAGCGACGGCACCCTGTCCGAGCGCACGGTCGCGGCGCTGGCCCGGGCCCACGACGAGGGCCTCGACGTCGTCTTCGTGACCGGTCGTCCGCTGCGCTGGGCCGCCCAGGTCTTCGACCACGTCGGCGGCCACGGCCTGGCGATCGTGGCCAACGGCGCCCTGCTGTGGGACGTCGACGGCGACCGCGCCCAGCTGGTCCGCGGCATGGCGCCCGACGTCGCGGTCGAGGTCGCCCGCACGATCCGCGACCAGGTGCCCGAGGTCGCCTTCGCGCTGGAGACCGTCGACGGCTTCGCCCTGGAGCACCGGTTCCTGCCCCGTCACCCGCTGGCCGTCGACGCCCGTCGCGGCGAGCTCGACGACATCGCCGACGCCGAGGTGCTCAAGCTGCTGGTGCGCCACGAGGGCGTCACCGCCGAGGACTACGCCGCCCGCGTGGTGGAGGCCGTCGGCGACGCCGCCGTCGTCACGTGGTCCAGCAGCGACTCGCTGCTGGAGATCAGCGCGCCCGGGGTCACCAAGGCCTCCACGCTGGAGCGGCTCTGCGCGACCCGCGGCCTCGGCGCCGAGCACGTCGTCGCCTTCGGCGACATGCCCAACGACCTGGCCATGCTGCGCTGGGCCGGCGTCGGCTACGCCATGGCCAACGCCCACCCCAGCGTCCTCGACGCAGCCGACCGCACCACGCTGAGCAACGACGAGGACGGCGTGGCCGTCGTCGTCGAGCAGCTGCTCGGCTAGAGGTACATCCCGCCGCGGTTGCCGTGGGAGCCGTCGTCCTCCTCGGCGCCGGGCTGGCCCGGCTGGCCGGGGGCCTGGCCGGGGACCGCGCCGGGCGGCAGCGCACGGCGCATCTGCTCGAGCTGGCCGCGAGCGGCCATCTGCTGGGCGTAGATCGCGGTCTGGATGCCGTGGAAGAGGCCCTCGAGCCAGCCCACGAGCTGGGCCTGGGCGATCCGCAGCTCCGACTCGCTCGGGGTGCCGCCCTCGAAGGGCTGGATCAGCCGGTCGAGCTCCTCGTCGAGCTCGGGGGCCAGGCCGTCCTTGAGCTCCTCGATCGAGGTGTGGACCACCGTGGCCAGGCGCTTGCGGCCGGCCTCGTCGATCGGCGCGGCCTTCACCTCCTCGAGCAGCTGCTGGACCATGCGCCCGATGCGCATCACCTTGGCGGGCTGCTCGACCAGGTCGGTGAGGTTGCGCTCGCCGCCCTCCTCGTCGTCCACCGGAGCGGGCACGGCGACCGGCTGGCCGTCCGGCCCGATCACCATGACGTGCTCGGCGCCGGGATGACCGGCCTGCCCGGCTCCGGGCTGCAGCGGGGACTCGTGGTCGTGGTTCGACATGCGCTCGACCCTACCGAGCGACCGTGATGACGATCTTGCCGCTGTGGGTGCCGGACTCCATGAGGGCGTGGGCGCGGCTCGCCTCCTCCAGCGGGACGGTCTCGTGCACGGTGGTGCGGATCCTGCCCTCGGCCACCAGCGGCCACACGTGCTCGACGACGGCCGCGCAGATCGCGGCCTTCTCCTCGGTCGGTCGGGCCCGCAGCGAGGTGGCGATGACCGCGCCCCGCTTGGACAGCAGCTTGCCCAGGTCGAGCTCGCCCTTGGTGCCGCCCTGCATGCCGATGACGACCAGGCGGCCCTCGGTCGCCAGCGCGGTGACGTTGCGGTCGAGGTACTTGGCGCCCATGTTGTCGAGGATCACGTCGACCCCGCCCTCGGCCCGGGCGACCTCGACGAAGTCCTCCTCGCGGTAGTCGATGCCGCGGTCGGCCCCCAGCGACTCGCAGAACGCGACCTTCTCGGGCGAGCCGGCGGTGGCCAGCACCCGGGCGCCCAGCGCCTTGGCCAGCTGGATCGCCACGTTGCCGATCCCACCCGCCCCGCCGTGCACCAGCAGGGTCTCCTCGGGCTGCAGGCCGGCCACCATGAACACGTTGGACCACACCGTGCAGGCCACCTCGGGGATCGCCGCCGCGGTCACGAGGTCCACGCCCGACGGCACCGGCATCACCTGGCCGGCGGGGACGGCCACCTGCTCGGCGTACCCCCCGGCGGCGAGGAGCGCGCACACCTCGTCACCGACCGCGAAGCCCTCGACGCCGGCGCCCACCTGGCTGATCCGGCCCGAGCACTCCAGGCCCAGCACGTCGCTGGCACCCTGCGGCGGCGGGTAGAAGCCCTGGCGCTGCATCGTGTCGGCACGGTTGACCGCGCTCGCCACGACCTCGATGACGACCTCGCCGGGACCCGCCTCGGGGTCGGGCAGGTCGGCGACGACGAGGGCGTCAGGCCCTCCGGGCTCCGGGGCGATGACGGCACGCATGACGCCACCCTAGGACCCGGCCGAGCGGCCGGCCCGGTCCTGGTCGGCCGTCCCCGTCGGTCAGTCCTCGTCGGCGAGGACGTCCTCCTCGACCACGGCGTCGTCCTCGGCCTCGACGGGGTCTGCCACCTCGTCGTCGTCGACGCCCGCCGGCTTGTCCCACCGCGCGGCCAGCGCCGTCGCCAGGCCGGCGAGCCGCTCGACCTCCTCGGGGCGGCCCCCGGCCGACGCCGCGGCGTACCCCAGCAGGAAGGTGGTCAGCGGCGCCGCGGGTCGTTCGACCTGGTGGGCCACGTCGCGGGCCAGGTCGAGCACCAGCGCCTCGTCGAGGTCGATCTCCACGTCGAGCTCGTCGCAGAGCTCGTCGATCCAGTCGTGCAGGTTCACCCCACCAGTCTCGGCACGCCCCGGACGCCTGTGCAACCGGTTCGGCGGATCTGCTCGGCACAGGTGCGTCAGGCCGGCGGTTCGCCGACCTCCGCACGCAGCCGCTCCAGGTCGGCCCACTCGTCGACGTCGCTCGCCTCGTGCGCGAGCGCCGGGACCTCCACGAGGTCGAGGTCGGCCAGCAGCCGCCGCACGGGCAGCCCGTCGCGCCCCTCGACCGCGCCGGCGGCCGCCCGCAGCGCGAGGGTCGAGTAGACGCCGCAGAGCAGCTGCCGGCGCCCGTCCGCATCGACCAGCAGGGCGCCGTCACCGGTCGCCGAGAGCAGCAGCCGGTCGACCGTGGCCGCGCTCACCAGGGGCATGTCGACGGCCAGCACCACGACCGTCGGGGGGTCGCCGACCACGGCGTCGAGGCCCGCCAGCAGCGCCGCCGCCGGTCCGCCTCCGGGCGGGTCCTCGCGGACGAAGCGGACCGGTCGCGACGTCGCGACCTCGTCGCCCACCACCACCACGTCGGGCACGGCCGCGAGCGCCGCCAGCGCCCGCTCCAGGAAGGTGGCGCCCCCCAGCTCCAGGGCGGACTTGTCGGCGCCGTCGAGGCGGCGACCGGTGCCGCCGGTCAGGAGGACGGCCACGAGGTCGGGGCTGCTGGGGGGACGGCTGGGGGACGCGGCCGGGCTCACGGCTCGAAGTGTGGCAGCCGGGCTGGCACGCTGGTGCCCATGCCGACGTCTGCCGATCCTGCATCCCTGCGGGTGCACCTGGTCCAGCGGGCCTCGGCGCTGGACCCCGCCGCCAACCGGGCCACCCTCGACGCCGTCGCCGAGCGGCTCCGCGTCGACGGTGCGACCGCAGCGCCCGACCTGGTGGTGCTGCCCGAGGCCTTTGCGCGCGACTTCGGCCAGGCGGGCTCGGACCTCTCGCCCTTCGCCGAGGACCTCGACGGGCCGTTCGCGACCCACCTGGGACGGCTGGGCGAGCAGACGGGCACGGCCTGGCTGGGCGGAATGTTCGAGCGGGCCGACGACCCGGCACGACCCCTCAACACGCTGGTCCTGGCGCAGCGCGGGGCCACCTCGGCGTACCGCAAGATCCACCTCTACGACTCCTTCGGCTACCAGGAGTCGGCCACCGTCAGCCCCGGCGCGCTCGAGCCGAGCGTGGTCGACGTCGCGGGCTTCCCGCTCGGCCTGATGACCTGCTACGACCTGCGCTTCCCCGAGCTGGCCCGCACCCTGGCCCTGCGCGGGGCCGAGGCGCTGGTCGTGCCCGCGGCCTGGGTCGCCGGGGACCGCAAGGTCGAGCACTGGCGCACGCTGCTGCGGGCACGCGCGATCGAGAACACCGTGTGGGTCGTCGGGGTGGGCCAGCCCGGACCGCGCTACACCGGTCACTCGATGGTGGTGGCGCCCGACGGCGACGTGGTGGTCGAGGCCGGCCCGGACGAGGCCGAGCTGGACGCGGTGCTGACGCGCTCCGCCGTGGCCGACGTGCGCCGGACCAACCCGTCGCTGGCCAACCGCCGCATGTGAGCAGGCCGCGCCCTAGACTCGGGTCCGGTCCTCCGGGACCGAGGAGGGGTGCCGGAGTGGCCGATCGGAACCGCCTTGAAAGCGGTCGCTGGCAGAGATGTCAGCCGCGGGTTCGAATCCCGCCCCCTCTGCCACGGCGCTGAGCCGAGCCGGCTACTCCGAGCCGCCGAGGTCGAGCGCCACGGCGTCGTAGGCCAGGTCGTGGTCGCGCTGCAGCTGGTGCTCGAGGTCGTGGAGCAGCCGGGTCACCTGCCGCACGATCGTCGGCGCGTCGAGCCGGTCGAGGACCGCCACGGCGAGCATGCCGGCCCGCGCCTGCAGCTGGCGGGTGCGGCGCTCGCTGCCCACCGCCCGGGCGGTGAGCCACTCCTCGCCCTGCTCGGGCTGCTGGGAGGGGACCCGACCGGCCTCGCCCGCGACCGCGTCGGGACCGAGGGCGTCGCGGACCTCGCTGAGCCGGCGACGCACGTTCCACCGCCACTCGGGCGAGGTGGTGTCGGCGGCCAGGATGTGCCGCAGCTCGCGGACCGCTGCCTCGAGTCCTGAGGTGTCGCTCATGGCTGCTCCCCTCCCCCGAGGTCCCGTCGGCCGGACGCACCGACGGTGCGTCGAGTCTGGTCCCGGCGGGTGCGTCCGGCAAGGGTGGATTTGGGGTGGGCACGCCCGGCGCGTTCAATTACACCGTGGCCCCCTCCCCCGCCCCCCTGACCGACGACGTCGTGCGCCGCGCGCTCGCGCCCGCCCTGCGGGCCCGGCTCCTGGGCGCGGGCCTGGTCGTCGTGGGGGTGGTGGTGCTGGTCGCGGTGCTGCTCGGCTGGCTGGTGTCGCTCCCGGGTGCCGCGGTGACCGTCCTGGTGGCCCTGGGCGTCCTGGGCGTCGTCGCCCTGCTGGCACTGCTGGGCCCCCGCCACTGGGTGCTGCGGATGGACGCCGACGGCTACCGCGTCCGGGGCCTGCGCTCGGCGCAGGCCCGGTCCTCGCGCTGGACCGACGTGCTGGACCTCCAGGCCGCCACCGTGCAGGGCGCGCGGTGCCTCGTGCTGCGCCTGCGCGACGGCCGCACCACCACGCTGCCCGTCGACGCCCTCGAGGGCGACCGCGAGGAGCTGACCGAGCTGATGACCGCCCACCTCGACCGCGGCCACGGCTACCGCCGGCTGCGCTGAGCACGCGTCCCGGAAGGTCCGGCGAGCCCGATTCGCCCGGCCAGCCCCGGCATGGGTAGCCTGTCGTCTGCTGTTCGGGAGGTGTCGCCTAGTGGCCTATGGCGCCCGCCTGCTAAGCGGGTTGAGGGTTGTGCCCTCTCGCGGGTTCAAATCCCGCCACCTCCGCCAGCCCCGCCCCGGGTCCTCCTCGTGAGGGCCCGGGGCGGACCTCGTCCCGGGCCGGTCGCGCAGGCACCGCTCACCTGACCGCCACCTGACCGCGCCTCCCGGACCCCTCCGGTGGGGCCGCAGGGCCGGCACACCCGTCCACCCAGTGCCTGTTGTCGCAGGCCAGGGGGCTGCCGATGTCGTCCAGGTGGTCCAGACCAATCACGCACAGGGCGCTCACAGACGCCTATCATTGACGCGGCGTCATGCTTCCGGCCTGGCGCCTTCTCGGGCGTGGCCTGGAGCGGCCACCACGACGTGAGGGGCCAGTCATCACCGCCACCGCCGCCACCACCGCGTCCGTCCACGTCCCGGTCTACCGGCCCTACCTCGGCGAGGAGGTCCAGGAGGCCGCCCGCGCCGCCCTCGAGGCCGGCTGGCTGGGGATGGGCAAGCTCAGCCGCGACTTCGAGACCGGCCTCGAGGACTACCTCGGCCTCACCGACCGGCACGTGGTGTCGACCAACTCCTGCACCGAGGCGCTCCACATCGCGGCCCGCCTCATCGGGCTCGGTCCCGGCGACGAGGTCATCTGCCCCTCCTTCACCTACGTCGCGGGCCACCAGGCGCTGAGCCGCACCGGCGCCGACATCGTGTTCTGCGACGTCGAGCCCGACACGCTGTGCATCGACCCCGACCAGGTGCGGGCGCTCATCACCGACCGCACCCGCGCCATCCTCGCCGTCGACTACCTCGGGCTGCCCTGCAAGCTCGACGAGCTGATGCAGATCGCCCACGAGCACGGCCTGCGCGTCATCGAGGACGCCGCCCACGCCTTCGGCACCCTCAGCGACGGACGGCCCGTGGGCTCCTTCGGCGACATCACCTGCTTCAGCTTCGGTCCGGTCAAGATGATGACCACCCTGGAGGGCGGCGCGGTGGTGACCGGCGACCCGGCCGACACCCAGGTGCTGCGCGAGCTGCGCCACCTCGGGATCGACTCCGACACCGACGCCCGCTACCGCAACCAGCGCAACTGGGACTTCGACGTCGTCCGCCAGGGCTACCGCTGCCACCTCGGGTCCGTGCCGTCCGCGATCGGGCTGGCCCAGCTGGCGATGGTCGACGAGTTCATCGGCAACCGCCAGGACTACTGCCGCTACTACGACGCGCAGCTCGGCGACCTCGACGGCCTGCAGCTGTTCGAGACCGACTGGGAGGGCATCGCGCCGTACATCTACGTCGTGCGGGTGCGCGACCCCGAGCTGCGCCAGGACCTCGTCGAGCACCTCAAGAGCCGCGGCGTCGCGACCGGCATCCACTTCCTGGGCGCCCACGAGTTCAGCTTCTACGCCGACGCCCGTCGGGGCCCGCTCGACGTGACGGAGCTGGCCACGCAGCAGGTGCTGACGCTGCCGCTGCACCCCTACATGGACACCGCGACCCTCGACCGGGTGGTGTCGGGGATCCGGTCGTTCTTCGAGGCCGCTGCCGACGGCGCGGAGGGCATCGCTCAGACTGCCTAGATGCACCTCGGCAGACTCCTGCGTCTCCCGCCCACCGCTCGGCGGGCGGGCTGGAACCTCCTCGACCAGGTCATCTCCGCCGGCACCAACGCCGCGTTGTCCTTCATCGTGGCCAACTCGGTCGACGAGACCAGCTTCGGCGGCTTCGCGGTGGCCTTCACCGTGTTCTCGCTCGCCATCGGTCTGAGCAGGGCGTTCTCGACCTCGCCGCTCGCCATCCGCTTCAGCGACGTCCCCGAGGGGGACTACCGGGCGGCCGCCGGCGCGGCCGTGGGCACCGCCGTCACGATGGGCCTCATCGGCTCGGTGCTGGCGCTGGTGGGAGCGGCGCTCGTCGACGGCGTGGCCGGCCAGAGCCTGCTCGCCCTGGCCGTCGTGCTCCCGGGCCTGCTCGCCCAGGACGCCTGGCGCTACGTCTTCATCGCCGCCGGGCGTCCGGCGGCGGCGGTGGTCAACGACGGCGCCTGGGCGGTCGTCCAGATCGCGGCTGTCGTGGCCCTGGTGACGGCCGGCGCCTCCTCGGTCGCCCTGCTGATCGTGGCGTGGGGCGTCTCCGCCGCCGCGGCCGCGCTCCTCGGGGTGCGCCAGGGCCGCAGCTGGCCGCACGTGCGGCGTGCGAGGAGCTGGTTGCGCGACCACCGCGACCTCACGGGCTACGTCGCGGCCGAGTTCGCGACCCTGCAGTTCCTGCAGCAGGGTGCGCTGCTGGTGATCGCCACGATCGGCTCGCTGGCCACCATCGGCGCCCTGCGCGGCGCCCAGGTCCTGCTGGGACCGGTGGCGATCCTGGCCGTCGCCGCCTTCGGCTTCGCGGTGCCCGAGCTGTCACGACAACGGCGCCGCTTCAACCGCCGGCAGTGGCTGGTGTGGTCCGGCAGCATGTCGCTCGTGGTGGCCCTGCTGGGCCTGACCTGGGGCCTGTTCTTCCTGCTCGCCCCCGACGTCGTCGGCGAGACCCTGCTCGGCAGCACCTGGCCGGGGACCCAGACGGTGCTGGTCCCGGGCATCGTGCAGAGCTTCTCCGCCGCCCTCGGGGTCGGCTTCGCCTCGGCGCTCTACGCCATGGACCGCGCCCCGCTGACCATGATCGTCCACGTCCCGCAGGCGACCCTGATGTTCCTGCTCGGCGTGGGCGGCGCCGTCCTCCACGGTGCCCAGGGTGCCGCGTGGGGCTTCGCCGCGGCGTTCACCGTGGTGCTGCCGATCTGGGGCTTCCTCGTCGTGCGCGAGGCCGGCAGGACCGTCGAGCGGTTCGCCCGCGAGGCGGCCGAGGAGTCCGCGGAGTCCGCCTGAGCGGCGTCCCGGGTCAGAGGAACAGCGTCCGGTAGCGCAGGCTGCCCCGCACCCGCCCGACCTGGTGCCCGACCTGCGTCGCGACGCGCTCGCGGCCACCCGGCCGCCACGCGGTGAGCACCGCCAGCAGCACCCGGGCGCAGCTGACGAGCACCTGCGCCGGCCCCCGGCGCGGCATGCCGTGCGCGCGGTGGCGCCGGTACAGCGCGACCTCGCCCTCGCCGTAGCCCAGCTCCTGGTGCCAGACCTGCGAGGCGCCCTCGCGGTAGCGGTAGTGCAGCACCGCCTCCGGCACGAACTCCGCGCGTACGCCGGCCCGGTGCAGCCGCCAGCAGACGTCGAGGTCGTGCTGGGTCGGCAGCGAGGCGTCCCAGCCGCCCACCAGCTCCATCGCCGCCCGGGTCGAGCCCATCGCGGCCCCCACCACGGCGGGCAGGTAGTCGTCGTAGGTCTCGATCCGCTCGGTCTGGAGCGGACGCCGTCGACGCTGCACCTCGGGGCTGTTGAGCCGGGTGATGTCGACCTTGCCGCCGACCAGCTCGGCGGTGCGCAGGGCCCGTCCGAGGTGGAGCAGGTAGTCGGTCTCGACCAGGTCGTCCGCGTCGAGGAAGGCGATGACCTCGCCGGTGCTGGTCGCGATGCCGTGGTTGATGGCCGAGGGCTGGTAGCCCGGGTCGGGGTTGCGGCGCAGCGTCCAGCGCTCGAAGCGGTCGGCGTAGCGGCCCGCGACCTCGACCGTGTCGTCGGTGGAGCCGTTGTCGACGAACACGACCTCCCACCAGCCCGGGTAGACCTGGGCCGCGAGCGCCTCGAGGGTCTCGGGCAGGGCGTCCGCACCGTTGCGGCAGGCCATCACCACGCTGAGCGAGGGCAGTGCGTCGGCTCCGGGTGCTGGGTCGGCGCTCACGGGTCCCCCGTCGTGGAGTGGTGAAGATCGTCGCAGGTGAGGCTATCGTCGGGTGCCAACAGCCCGGCGGCTCGGCAGTGCCCCGCCGGGCCATGTCTGCATCAACATGCAATGCGCACTCGTGCAGCCCGTCGGCGGGGTTGCACGCCTGCGCAACGGGGGATCATCTTCTCGCCCCCTCGAGAAGGAGTTTCCCATGAGCTTTCGCCGCATCGCCCAGTCCACTGCCGCCGCTCTGCTCGCCGTCGGGGTCTTCTCCGTCGGTGTCGCACCCGCCGGTGCCGCGACCGTCACCAAAGTGGGTGGCGGCGCCCACACCAGCGACACCGCCTGGGACTGATCCCGGGTCGCCTGGCGGGCGCTGATCTCGGGACGGCGCGGGGCGGAAGGATCGCCGAGTCGGTCAATTGTCGGGGGCCGACTCCGTGTCCTTCTGCCCCATCGCCAGTCCGAGCTGGAAGCGCGTCTGCACGCCGTACTCCTCCTTGAGCGCGGCGACGTACGACGCATAGGTGCGCGTGCTGACCCCCACCCGCTTGGCGCTGGCCGAGTCGCTGTGGCCCTCGGTCAGCATGCGCACCGTCAATTGCCGGATCTCCGCGGCGATCTCGCTCTCGGTGGTCCGGGTGGTCTTGTCGTAGTCACGGCCCCGCTCCCACGACCGCTCGAAGACGTCGATGAGGTACTCCACCAGCCAGCGGTCGTGGATGATGACCGCCGTCTGGGTGGTCTCGCCGGGGATCATCGCGAGCCGCCGGTCGATGACGATGAGGCGGTTGAAGAACTCGTCGAGGGTGCGGATCTCCGCCCCCTTCTGGCGCATCACGTCGACGTAGTCGCGCATCGAGCGGCTGCGTCGCGCCGTGTGCTGGTAGAGCGTGCGCATCCGCACGCCCCGCTCGAGCGCCCGCAGGTCGCGCGAGGACGCGATCGCCAGCGCCTGGGCCCGGCGAGGTCCGGCCGGCTGCGCGGTGAGCAGCTCCTCCTCGGCGTCGTCGACGGCCCCCTCGAGGAAGCGGTTGATGGCGTCGAGGCCGCGGATCTCCTCGTGGGTCGCGCTGCTGGAGGGCGTACGCCGGAACGCACTGGCCAGCGACGACAGGGTGTCCGCCCAGGCCGCCGACTCGGCCAGCAGCTCGACGGCCTGGCGCCCCATCGGCGCCACCAGGCCCGCCTGGAGGGTGGCGGGGTCGACGGGCAGCCAGCCGCCCCGCTCGTCGTCGAGGCGCAGCAGCCCCAGCTCGACCAGCAGCTGGACCGAGGCGTGGGCGGGGTGCTCCTCGGCGAGCCGCTCGTCGTCGGGGCGCAGCACGCCCTCGCGGACCACGTCGCGGAACAGCTGGCCGGCCTCGGCGTCGAGGAGCGTCCGCCTGCCGGTCCCGCCCTCGCCGTCCATGGACGCCATCATGGCGCCCCGGTGGACAAGACGCACGAGGACCCGCACCCCTGGGGGCGCGGGTCCGGCGTGGTGGTGCGGTGGTGGGTCAGCAGCGTCGCTCAGGCGCCGAGGCGCGCCTTGAGGCCGTCGAGCTCGGTCCAGAGCACGGTCGGCAGGTCGTCGCCGAACTTCTCGAACCACTCGGTGATCTGCGGGATCTCGGCCTTCCACTCGTCCACGTCGACGGCCAATGCCCGCGCCAGGTCGTCCTCGGTGACGTCGAGGCCCTCCACGTCGAGCGCGCCGGGCGCCGGCACGTGGCCGATCGGGGTCTCGACCGCGGCGGCCTGGCCGTCGAGGCGGTCGATGACCCACTTCAGGACGCGGCTGTTCTCGCCGAACCCGGGCCACAGGAAGCCGCCCTCGTCGTCGCGGCGGAACCAGTTGACGTAGAAGATCTTGGGCATCTTGGCGGCGTCGTTCTGCTTGCCCATGTTGATCCAGTGGCTGAAGTAGTCGCCGGCGTTGTAGCCGATGAACGGCAGCATCGCCATCGGGTCGCGGCGCACGACGCCGACCGCACCCGTGGCGGCCGCGGTCGTCTCGCTCGACAGGGTGGCGCCCATGAAGGTGCCGTGGGTCCAGTCGCGGGCCTCGGTGACGAGCGGGATGGTCGTCTTGCGGCGACCGCCGAACAGGATCGCGTCGATCGGGACGCCGCGCGGGTCGTCGTACTCCTTCGCCAGCATGTCGCACTGCTTGATCGGGGTGCAGTAGCGGCTGTTGGGGTGGCTGGAGAGCTCCTCGGAGTCGGGCGTCCAGGGCTGGCCCTTCCAGGAGGTGGCGCGAGCCGGCATGTTCTCCAGGCCCTCCCACCACACGTCGCCGTCCTCGGTGAGCGCGACGTTGGTGAAGACCGAGTTGCCCTTGTTGATGGTCTTCATCGCGTTGGGGTTGGTGTGCTCGTTGGTGCCGGGGGCGACGCCGAAGAAGCCGTACTCCGGGTTCACCGCCCACAGCCGGCCGTCGTCGCCGATGCGCATCCAGGCGATGTCGTCGCCGATGGCCTCGACCTTCCAGCCGGGGATGGTGGGCTCGAGCATGGCCAGGTTGGTCTTGCCGCAGGCGCTGGGGAAGGCCGCGGCGACGTACTTGGTGACCTGCTGGGGGTTGGTCAGCTTGAGGATCAGCATGTGCTCGGCCATCCAGCCCTCGTCGCGCGCGATGGCGCTGGCGATGCGCAGGGCGTAGCACTTCTTGCCGAGCAGCGCGTTGCCGCCGTAGCCGGAGCCGTAGGACCAGATCGCGCGCTCCTCGGGGAACTGCACGATGTACTTGGTGTCGTTGCAGGGCCACGCGACGTCCGCCTCGCCCTCGGCCAGCGGCATCCCGACCGAGTGGATCGCGGGCACGAAGTCGGCCGACAGCTCCTCCATCTTCTCCAGCACGTGGGTGCCCATGCGGGCCATCACGCGCATCGAGGCGGTGACGTACGCCGAGTCGGTGACCTCGACGCCGAACATCGGGTGCTCGGCCTCGAGGTGGCCCATGACGAAGGGGATGACGTACATCGTGCGGCCCTTCATGCAGCCGGCGTAGAGCCCGCGCATGAGGTCCTTCATCTCGCTCGGCTCCATCCAGTTGTTGGTGGGGCCGGCGTCCTTCTCCTCGACGCTGCAGATGTAGGTGCGGTCCTCGACGCGCGCCACGTCGGTGGGGTCGGAGGCCGCGTGGAACGAGTTGGGCTTCTTCTCGGGGTCCAGGCGCGTGAACGTGCCGGTGGCCACCAGGGCGTCGGTGAGCTCGACCCACTCCTCGTCGGAGCCGGTGCACCAGTAGACCCGGTCGGGCGTGGTCATCGTGGCGACCTCGGAGACGAAGTCGAGGATGCCCTGGTGGGTCGTGGGTGCGGCGGTGTCGGTCAGTTCGGCGGTCATGGGCGTGGCCCCTCTCGGTGCTCGGCCGGCTCCGAGGGCCGACCGACCGTCGACGGCGGTCGACGGGTGTGACGAATGAGTCGGTGCTGGGTGCCGCTCCGTTGCACCACCCGTGACGTGCTGTGCCGGGAAATGTAACTCGCTCTTGACAGCACGGGTATTTGATCGATCCAGCCACGCCTGGGCGGGGTTTGCGCCCCTCCCCCAACAAATAGGGGAGGGACTTTGCCCCGTCGTGGTGCGGCTTACTCAACGGTAACTGGCAGGTGGACAACAAACCGAGGACCGTGGTCTCGGTCCCTGAGGAGGGACGAAGTCCCGCCGGCCCCGGTCCCTGAGCTCGGTCCCTGAGGAGGGACGAAGTCCCGTCTCGAAGGGCCGCCCATCCCCGGCCGGCCTCGGTCCCCGAGGAGGGACGAAGTCCCGTCTCGAAGGGCCGCCCACCCCCGCGCACCGGCCCGATTCGCTCCCCCGGAGCGGGTCCGCTAAGGTTGTCCAGTCCTCGCGAGAGCGCGGACGGGCGCCTGTAGCTCAACGGATAGAGCATCTGACTACGGATCAGAAGGTTTGGGGTTCGAATCCCTACAGGCGCGCAGGACCGAGACGGCCCCGAGGATCACTCCTCGGGGCCGTCGTCGCGTCCGGGCCCGCGTCCGCAGGTGACGGAGGCGCTGCGGGAGGACTCCAGGACCCGGCGGGAGACCTCGCCCAGGCCCTGACCGAAGTTGGCCGACGCCGAGGCGATGGTCGAGAAGGCGGCAGCGACGTCGAGGTCGTAGCGGTCCACCAGGGCCCCGACCGCGGCCTCGACGTCCGGCAGGTCGGCCACCGTGGCCTCGAGCAGCGCCACCTCCCGCCTGGCCCGGCCCAGGGCCGCCGCGAGGACGGTCGCGGCCGAGCCCTCGTCGACGGTCTCGGCCCGAGCGGCCTCGCGCTCGAGCGCGCGCGCGATCCGGCTGAGCTCGCGCTCGACCCACCCGGCGTACTGCTCGTGCACCGCACCCGTGTCCAAACCCTGGTCCCCTCGCCCCGACTCCCACCACGAGTCTCCGGCCCGCGCCAAGACCGTGACAGGGACCTCGGTCCCGAAGGCGGTGGCGCGCGGTCCTGGGGGGAGCGGCGCCGGGGGCCCTAGGACTCCCGGTCGTCGACGAACACGAAGTTGGCGTAGCAGAAGGTGTTGGCGTCCGGCGTCATCGGATCGACGCGCCGCATGCCGTGCGGGAGCAGCTGGTATGGCGTGTAGCCCGGCAGCAGCCCGCACGCCGAGAGGAACGAGGTGTTGGACGTCAGCTGGTGCAGGTTCCACTCGATCTGGACGAACTTCGGCCGACAGGCGGCGATCATCCGCTGCGCACCGGTGAGCACCTCGTACTCGTAGCCCTCGACGTCGATCTTGACGAAGTCGAGCGCCCGCGTCTCGAGCAGCCGGTCGTAGGGGCCGGTCTCGAGCAGGCCGTCGAGGGTGATGACGTCCACCTGCATCGAGCGGGTGTTGCCCGCGGCCACGTAGTCGATCCGCGTCGCGTTCTCCGAGAGGGACGCGTGCTCGGTGGTCGGGTCGCCGTACCTCAGCTCCTCGGTGCCGGCCACCGAGCCCACCGCCGTGTTGAGGATCGTGAGGCGGCGGTCGTGGTCGGGCGAGGCGGCCTTGATCGCCCGCAGCCGGGCGGCAGCCTCGGGCAGTGGCTCGAAGGCCACGACCTCGGCGTCGGTGTGGCGGAGCAGCAGCTCGGAGTAGACGCCGACGTTGGCGCCGACGTCGAAGCAGGTCCGCGGTCGGGCGGGGGCGAGCACCTCGCGGACGAACCACTCCTCGCCCGACAGCTCCGGCTGCCAGCCGTTGTTGTAGCCCATGCCGCGCAGCGCCAGGTGGTAGAGCGCGTGGTTGACCGGCTGCGTCCGCTCGTGGGCGAACAGCTTGGCGTACCCGCGTCCCACCAGGTCCTTGACGTCCAATGTCGCCTCCCGAAAGGTGGTCTTTCGCGGGACACTAGGCCCGCAGGCGTCCGCCGACCAGGGTCCGACCGGTCAGCGTCGAGGTGGGGTAGACCGGGGGGCGTCGAGGACCGCCGCCGCGACCTCGCGCGCGACCGTGGCGTCGTGGTGCTCGTCGCGCAGCCGCATCGCCAGCTCGCCGGAGACCAGCAGCACCAAGGCGTCGGCCACGGTCTCGGCGCGCGCTCCCACGACCGGCTCGGCCAGCTCGCGCAGGCGCGTGCGCAGCGAGTCGGACTCGCGCGCCAGGGCGGCGGCGAGCTCGGGCGGCGGGGCGGCGTACTCCGCCGCGGTGCCGAGGAAGGCGCACCAGCGGGCCCCGTCGGGCCGGCTGCGGAACCGGCCCAGCGCCTCGAAGACGGCGAGCAGCCGGCCCCGGTCGTCGGCGGCCTCGGCGACGACCTCGTCCCACACCTCCAGCCAGGACCGGTGGCGGCGCTCGAGGGCCGCGGCGACCAGGCCCTCCTTGCTGCCGTAGGCGCGGTAGAGGGTCGCGGACGAGACCCCCGCACGCTCCAGGACCCGGTCAACCGGGGTGGCGGCGACGCCCCGGGTGAAGAGGAGCTCGTCGGCGGCGTCGAGCAGCTTCTTCTCGCTGCTGGGGCGCACGGACATGGGGACAGCCTAGGGTGGCCAACATGAAACGGTCGTTTTCGTTGAGGGAGCGTCGCGAGCCCGCCCTCGTCGTCGCGGGCACCGGCCTGGTGGCGGCGACGTACGGGCTGGTGCGGCTGGCCTACGGCCTCTACCTGCCCGACGTCAGCGCTTCGCTGGACCTCGGGCCGGCGGCCGGGGGGTACGTCGCGTCCGGGGCCTCGATGGCCTACTGCGCGGGCGCGGTCGTCGCGGCGCTCCTGGGCCGGCACCCCCGGTGGCTGGTGGTGGGCGCGGTCGCCACCGCTGCGCTCGGCTCGCTGGCCATGGCCCTGGCACCCGGGGTCGCGCTCTTCGTGCCCGCCGCCGTCGTCAGCTCGGCCGGCGCCGGCCTCGCCTCCCCCGCCCTGGTGACCGTCGTGTCCCGATCGGTCCCTGCCAGGCGCCGCGACGCCGCCCAGGCGGTCGTCAACTCCGGCACCGGCCCCGGCCTTGTCGCCGCCGGCCTCCTCGCCCTGGCGCTGCTGCCCGACTGGCGCCTCGGGTTCGTGGTCGCGGCCGCCGCCACCGCGGCCTCGGGCACGGCCGTCCTGCTGCTCGACGGCGGTCCCCGTCCGACCGCCGGCGCGGGAGGTCGGACCCGCCCCCCTCGGTCCCTGAGGAGGGACGACGTCCCGTCTCGAAGGGTCGCCGCCCTCGCCGCCCCCGCGCTCGCGGCCGTCCTCCTGGGCACCTCGTCCGCGGTGGTGTGGACCTACGCCCGCACCCACGTGGTCGAGCAGGGCCTCGGCGCGGGCGCCTCCACGACCGTCTGGATCGCGATCGGGGTCGGCGGCTCCGCGACGGTCGTGACGGCCCGCCGGCTGAGCGGCCTGCCCCCGACCCTGGCCTGGCGGCTCACCACCTCGGTGGTCGCCGCGACCACCGTCGCGCTCGGCCTCGGGGCGGGGACGCTGCCGGTGGCGCTGGTGGCGGCGACCGCGTTCGGGTGGGGGTTCGTCGCCGCCACGTCGGCCCTCATCGCCTGGGCGGCCGCCGTGCTGCCGGACCGCGCCGGCGAGGGCACGGCCGCCCTCTTCGTCGCCCTCGTGCTGGGCCAGTCGGCCGGCGCTGCCGTCGCCGGCCTGCTCGCCGACCGGCTCGACCTGGCCGCGGCGTTCGTGCTCCTGGCCGGCGTCGCGGTGCTGGCGGCCGCGTGCGGGGCGGGCCGGACCGCGGCCCGTCGTACGGCCACGGCCGGGCGTCGAGTAGACATGGACGCGTGAGTGACGCCCCCGCCGACCCTGCCCCCGAGCCCCGCGATGCCTCCGAGGTCGGGCCCGAGGCGTCCCGTGCCGCGTGGGCCGAGGCCGCTCGACCGGTGCTGCTGGAGGCGGCGGGGCGCTACCGCGCGACGGTGACCTACAAGCAGCTCTCGACGGCCGTGCAGGCCGCGACCGGCATCACGACGGCCCGCCCGGTGGCGCAGTGGATCGGCGGCGTCCTCGACGTCGTCACCCAGGAGTCGCACGCGCGCGACGAGCCGCTGCTGTCGTCGCTGTGCGTGAGCATCCAGGGCAGCGTGGGCGAGGGGTACGCCGAGTCGGTCGAGCGGGCCCGCGGCGTACGCCCCGAGGACCCGGACGGCCACGCCGCAGAGGAGCGCCTCGCGTGCTACCGCCACTGGGAGGCCGTCGGCCTGCCCCGCGACGGCGGCACGCCGCTGCGCACCGCCCACTTCAAGCCGGCCCGCAAGGCCCCCGCGGCCAAGCCCGCCGCCGCCAAGCGGGCCCCCGCCCGCGTCCCCGGATCGTCGGCACCCCCGCGCAAGGTCGCCCCCTCCAAGACCGCCGCCCCCGCGCCGGAGGAGAAGCCGATCCGGCTCTGCCCCAACTGCTTCACCGCCGTGCCCGCGACCGGCATCTGCGACTACTGCGACTGAGCTGACCACACCGCGCTCTCAGTCGCGCGGAGCCGGCGCAGACGCGCGGACACAAGTGCGTTCCCGGCATCCCGGCCACGCCTGCGGCTGTCGCCCGACCAGCACTTGTGTCCGCGCGTCTACGAGGTTCCCGGGTCTCACACCGCCAGCCGGAGCAGTGCGCCCATGGCGCACGGCCGCCGCCGCACGGGCACGCCCGAGTCTGACTCCCCACCGCGGCGGAGGGGAGTCCTAGCCGTAGGTCCTGCGAGGCACGCCGTACGCCGCCCGCTCGGCCGAGAGCCCGTCGGTCTCGAGCAAACGAGAGATCGCCCCGCTCGACGCACCCACGCCGGCGAAGTGCGACTCGACGTCGAAAGCGATGCACCACGCCCGATCCGCCGGCCAGACGAGCGCGGGGGCGAAGCCGCGCTCGTGGCCCCCGTCGGGCATGCCGCCCCAGTCCGTCCAGTCGTCCAGCGCCCCCATGGCGAGGGCGCAGACCCGGAGACCAGCGACGTCGAACCGCGAGGTGGCAGGGAGGGCCGGGCGGTACGGATACCCCTCCCACAGCAGGAAGAACAGGACCTGTCGTGGATCCGGGCGCGACCGGAGAGCAGCGACCGTACGTCCGATGACCTCGGCGTCGGTGAGCATGTGGTCGATCACCTCGTCAGCCACCTCCGACTCGGGTTGCCGGTCGAACTGCGGGTCGGGCAGCTGGAGCACGCGGGCGTACGACTCGAACGTCGGCGGTCCGAACCACAGGACGGCTTCGGCGGCCGTGCGGTCGGTGGTGCACGTCAGCAGCCACGTCGCCTCGCTGGTGTCGTCGACGAACTCCAGCGTCATCGCATGCCTCCTCGGCGGCACTCGTCTCGCTATGGCCGCGGCCTCAGACCACCAGCCGCAGCACCCGCTCCGCCACCCCGATGCTCACCTGTTGTCCCCACCGCAGCACGAGGTGGTCGGCCTCCATCCCGTCGCCGAAGGCCACCAGGCCGTCGGTCTCGACGGTGACCAACAGCGGGTCCACGAGGACGACGCCCTCGGTCGCGGAGACGCCCGTCGCCGGCGAGGGCCAGGCCTCGCGGACGAACCACGCCAGCCGCGCCTCGGTCGGCGCCGGCAGGGCCAGCTGCGAACGGCGCTCGAGCCAGGCCGAGCGGCACCAGCCGGTCGCGCCCGTACCGGTCGCCACCAGCAGCCCCGACGACGCCTGCCGCTCGGGCGCACCGCCGGGCGCGGCGAGCGTGTAGCGCGCGGTCTGGTGGCTGGGGTGGCCGACGTACACCTCGTTGAGCGCGACCAGCACCTGCCCGTCGTCGGTCCGCGCCTCGACCATCGTGCGCGGCTCGATCCGCCCCCGCCCCTGCAGCAGGGGCCCGACGTCGGCGGGCCGGTGCCGCACGAGCACCCCGGGGTTGCGGCCCGGCTCGGGGTCGACGCCGATGACCGGCTGGCCGTCGAGGTACTTCGCGACATTGGCCACCAGCCCGTCCTGCCCCACCACGACCACCAGGTCGTGCGGCTCGAACAGGAACCGGTCGAGGTCGCCCCGCTCGACGCTCCCCCGGCGCCAGTCCAGTGGGATCGCCGCGCCCACCTCGGCCAGCGCCTCCCGCTGCGCCTGATCGCGGGCGTCCAGCTCTCCCAGGTCACGCCCCCGGGTGGTGAGGAAGAACGCCGCCTGCCCGCGGGTGCCGTGGCGCTGCACGAGCTCCTCGAGCTCGGTCCGCCGGTGCACCACGACCACCCGGGGGGCGAGCCCGGTCACGCCGCGTCCTTCCCGGCGCCCAGCTTCGCGAGGACGGGCGCCAGCAGGTCGGGCGTCAGCACCAGGCTCTCGATGCGGGGCAGGTTGCCGGCCAGCTCCTTGACGGCCAGGCCGAGCAGCACGGCCTCGCTCAGGTCGGCGTACGCCGCGACCCGCGCCGCCTCCGCCTCGCCCTCGGCCACACCGGCCGAGCGAGTGGCCTCGGCCTTCGCGACCGCCAGTCGTTCGGTACGCCGCGCCTCGGCGTCGGTGGCGATCTCGCCGGCCGCCGCGGCCTCCTCGGCCTGACGACGGGCGTTGGCGCCGCGCTGGCTGACCAGCTCCTCCTCGCGCCGGGCGAGCTCGATCTGGGTCTGCAGCTCGTTCTGCCCGATCGCGCGCTCGCGCTCGACGGCCATCGCGCGCCGCTCGTACGTCGCCCGGTCGGCGTCCTGCTGCACCTGCTCGCGCGTCGGGGTGCGCAGCGCCTTCTCGACCTCCGGCTCGGGCCGCACGGCGACCACGCGGACCCCGATGACGGCGATGCCCGTCTCGCTGAGCCGGCCGTCGGCGGCCAGGCCCTCGGCGATCGCGGCCCGGATCGGCCGCACCCCGCCGGCCAGCACGGTCCTCAGCTCGGCGCCAGCGACCAGGTCGACGGCGTGCTGCTGGGCGCTCTCGGTGAGCAGCCCCGCGACCTGGTCGAGCGGCGTACCCCTCCAGCGGCCATGCTCGGGGTCGATCGAGAAGTCGATGCGGCCCGCGGCCACCGACGGGTCGACGACGCGGAAGGTGACCGTGGCCTGCACGCTCACGTCCTGGAAGTCGGCGGTGCGGGCGTGCAGCAGCAGCGCGAGGTCGCGGTCGTCGACCGGCACCTCGGTGAGGACGGCGCTGAGCGGGCGGTACCAGAAGGCCGCCCCGACCCCGGCGTGGACGGTCTTCCCGTTGCGCACGTGGGCGACGTGGGTGGTGGCGTTGCCGCGCAGGTGGCGGACCAACGGGTAACGGGCGATGTCAGCCATGGTGACCTCCGGTCGGTTGTTTTCGTCATTTTGACGATAAGCCACTCAGGTAGTTCTCGTCAACTCGACGATTAGTCGGTAGGGTCGCCCCATGACCTACGACCCGTCCGCCTTCGAGCCCTTCGCCGTCACCGTCGACCTCGTCGTCCTGACGATCCGCGACGACGAGATGTGCGCGCTGACGGTGGAGCGGGGCGAGGAGCCGTACGCCGGCCGGCGCGCCCTCCCGGGCGGGTTCGTCCTGCCCGAGGAGGACCTCGAGACCGCCGCCCTGCGCGAGCTCGCCGAGGAGACCGGACTAGGCGCTGCGGACGTCCACCTCGAGCAGCTGCGGTCGTACGGCGCCCCCGACCGCGACCCCCGGATGCGCGTCGTCAGCGTCGCCCACCTCGCGCTGGCCCCCGATCTGCCGACACCGCGGGCCGGCACCGACGCAGCGGCTGCCTCCTGGGTGCCGGTCTCGTCCGTCGGGGCCCTCGCCTTCGACCACGACGAGGTCCTCCGCGACGGCCTCGAGCGCGCCCGCGCCAAGCTGGAGTACTCCCCCCTCGCCACCGCCTTCTGCCCGCCGGAGTTCACGATCGGCGAGCTGCGGCGGGTCTACGAGGTCGTCTGGGGGGTGTCGCTAGACCCACGGAACTTCCATCGGAAGGCGACGGCGACGCCGGGGTTGCTCGTCGCTACTGGGGAGCGGACGAACCGGCAGGGTGGGCGGCCGGCGGAGCTGTTTCGGCGGGGGGAGGCCGTGAGTCTCTCGCCACCCCTCGTTCGCACGGCGTGATCTCCGCGATTCAGAAGCTGCCAGCCGGCACGAGCGCCTGATCAGGTCGTACGGGTCAGCGCACGTCGAAGCGCGACGAGGTCGGCCTCGTGGTCCAGCTCCTCATCGACGATCCGAAGACCCGCGACGAGGACCGCGTCGCCGGGCAGCTTGTTGCGCAGGCGTCCCCACACGAGCCGTTGTGCTTCGTTGGCGAAGGTGGACTCGTCGCTCGGTACACGTGCGGTCAACTCCATCCACCCCAAGCGACGGGTCCAGCAGCCACCTAACTTCCCTCATCGCTGTGCTCGAGCTCGGTGTACCGAAGGCTGAACTTCTCTCGCCAGTCGGCCTCTTCCTCGACGCACTCGAAAATGCCCTCGATATAGGCGACTGCTACGCGAGGCTTCGGACCACGCCGATGGCACGCTGCTCATGGCGCCCGAGGAGATCGCGCTGATTCCGACCGACCGCAGCATCAGCGGACTAGAACTGCTGTAAAGATGGGCTCCGCAGGTAGCCGACACGCCGCCTCGGCTCACACAAGGGAGCATTGATGAAGGACCTGGCCGCAGGAGAGCTGCCGCTGCGAAAGATCTTCTCGAGCGATTTCGAGTTTGCTATCCCTGACTATCAGCGGCCTTACGCCTGGGGCAGAGAACAAGCTCTGCAGCTGCTGGACGACCTCGAGGGAGCCCTGTCCAGAGACACCGACGAGCCGTACTTCCTCGGTTCAATCGTTCTGGTCAAGAAGAGCGTCGACTCTCGCGCCGATGTGATCGACGGACAGCAGCGCCTCACCACATTGAGCATCCTGTTCGCAGTGTTGCGAGATCTCACCAGCAACTCTCAGCTGGCGTCCGAGCTGGCAAGGATCGTCGTGGAGCCGGGCGAGATCATGGCCGGTACCAGCACCAAGCCCCGTCTCACCCTGCGGAAAAGAGACGCCACCTTCTTCACGAACCACGTCCAGACCCCCGGCGCCATATCTCAACTGGTCTCGCTCGACGACTCGCAACTGGCAACAGACGCCCAGCGGGCCATCAAGTACAACGCCATGGCATTCCAGCAGCGATTGTCAGCGTGGACTGACGACAAACGCCGCAGCCTCGCGGCGATGCTCGGCTCCCGGACCTTCCTGGTAGTCGTCAGCACACCCGACTTGAACAGCGCTCACCGGATCTTCAGCGTGATGAATGCACGTGGCCTTGACCTGACTCCGGCCGACATCTTCAAGTCCAAGGTAATCGGCGACATCGGGGACACGGATGGCAACGCTCTGGAGTACGCCGAGAAGTGGGAACAAGAGGAGGTCGACCTCGGTCGCGATGCATTCGCAGAGTTGTTCGGCCACATTCGCACGATCTTCCTGAAGGAGCGTGCCAGCAAGGTGCTTCTCCAGGAGTTCGACGAAGGTGTCCTGAGCCGTTATCTCCCCGGCACTGGGCGACAGTTCGTCGACGACGTGCTTATCCCCTACTCGGACGCCTACGAGCGGCTTCTGACACAGAACTTCCCGGACGACGCCACCTGGGGACCGGTGAACAACTGGCTGCGGAGGCTCATGCAGGTCGACAACGACAGTTGGCGACCGCCAGCGCTGTGGGCCCTTCGAGAGCACAAGAACGATCCCCGGACGCTTGCTGACCTCCTCCAGAAGCTGGAGCGCCTCGCAGCCAGCATGTTGTTGCGACGGGTGTACGCGACCCCTCGAGGGATCCGGTATGCCGATCTGCTGAAGCAGCTGGAACGCGGCGAAGGCCTGAGCGCGGCCGCATTCGAGCTCTCGGAAGACGAGGTCAAAGACACGCGGCGCAAGCTCGACGACCACATCTATCTGGTGGCGCCCGTGCGCCGGTATGTGCTGCTCCGACTCGACGAGCTGCTGGCCAAGCAACCTGGGGTCAGTTATCAGCACAAGATGATCACCGTCGAACACGTGCTGCCGCAGAATCCGCGGACAGATAGCAGCTGGGTGCGCGACTTCACCGAAGAGCAGCGGCAAGACTGGACGCACCGCCTCGGCAATCTGGTGCTGCTGAATCGTGCGAAGAACAGCGAGGCACAGAACTACGACTTCGCGAAGAAGAAGGACAAGTACTTCAGTGGCAGCAACGGGAGCGCAGTATTCGCTTTAACGACCCAAGTCTTGACGACAGCCAACTGGACACCAGCGGTGCTGCAGCAGCGGCAGGCGGATCTGACTTCTGCGCTGATTGCCGAATGGTCCTTGTAATTGAGGGATTCGCTGCCTCACCGACTGTGCGTATCCGTAGGGCTGGTCAACCTGACCATCAGAACTGGAGCGATCGAGCATGAGTAGGCGCTCCTCAGGAACGCCAGGAGCGCCTGCGAAGCAGATTTCAGTCGCTGAGTTTTGAACGGTCCGCAGCGTCGATTGCCGATAAAGCAACGGGGGACCGGCACGGAATCGGAGGCCGCGCCATCGGATCAAGCTTTTCCTCCAGGTCATGGCTCCGTGGTCCTTCGCCGACTAGCAGACGGGTGCTCGGCGACACTCCAGACCGCTCCAGGCCGCGACATATGAGGACTCAGTTGATGCCGAGCCGCACGGCCGCACCAGATGCTGCCAGCCGATGGCACCATCAGTCGGTATTGCTGGTCTCAGACCAGAGGTAGTCGAACTCCGTGAATGCAAGCTTGTCACCGTACTGATCGATGTTGTCCTTCACGTTGACGATCAGCACACGTTCGGAACCACCGTTCAATGGTCCGCGCAGGCCACGCCCGATCATCTGCTGATAGAGGTTTGCGCTGAAAGTCGGGCGCGTGACGTAGACGGCCCGCACCCTCGGAGCGTCAAAACCCTGTGACAACACGTTGTAGTTCGTGATGACGCGGATGCGACCGGCTTTGAACTCGTCGATGTACCACCGCCGAACCGGGCCAGGCGTGCTCGCATCGATGGCAACGCTCGGAATGCCCTTGTGAACCAACTGCGCCGCGAGGGCACGCGCATTCTCGACGGAGCTAGCGAAGACGAGTGCTGGCCAGTCATCAGGGAGGCTCATCAGATCCTCGACGATGGTCTTGTTCCGCTCGATGTCGGCGCCTAGCCGCGCTTCTACGTTCCGAGGCAGACGCCCGAAGCGTTCGACCTCTTCCTGCTCGAGCTTGCTGAGTCGAACTTGCGCGCCGTCGATGACGCGCTGCTCGACTTGAGCGAGGATCCTCTTGGCTTGGAGCACCGGATAAGGCTCGTCGTCCTCGAACGCCTTGCCGTCCAGCCGGTTGCCGTCGTACCTGTTGACGAGGCGTCGCGTCTCTTCGACGTTGGTGTTTCGGAAGGGCGTCGCGGTGAGCCCGATGAGCGGCCTGTCCTCCCTGCGCGTGCGAGCCTTTCGTCCTAACCACTCGAGCACTTTCGTGTACATCGGCGACACGGACGTGTGTGCTTCGTCGACGACCACCACCGAGGTCTCCGTCATCCAGGCGTAGTCGGGTTGAGCGTCCTTCTCCTTGAGCTTTTGAGGCGTAGCGACAACCAGTTGGATGGCTGACGTTTCCTCGGACACCTCGTTGTTGCCCCACAGGCGGCCAATGGCCAGTGGTTCGCGGGGCCCTACCGACCGCCAGATGTAGGACCATGTCTCCACAGCCTGCTCGCACAATTCGTCGCTTTGGGCGATCCATACGATCGGCCCCCGGAGCTCGCCATCCCGAATTTCTTCGACCAGTGCCTGAACCGCCACCCGGGTCTTCCCGGCACCAGTCGGAAGCGAGACGAGGCCGCGGCGCGGTTGTCCTCCTTGAACCATGGACCGGATGTTCTCGACACAGATCTCCTGGTAGTCGTGCAGATCACCGAGTTCCGTCGGGCCCTCGACCACGAAGTTCGCCGGGCGAGGCTGGCCCGCGAAGCCAGCCAACTCGGGAGCGAACCCGAGCTCTGTGACCCAATTCCGAGTCGACCGCTGGCCCGCCCACGTTTGCGGGGGATTCAGCCCTTTCTCGTCCAGAACGGCTCGGAAGTGCGACAACGTCGTCACTCCCTGGACGGCAAGAACCAGGCGTGCCAGCTCGACCGGGTCCTCGATTACACCTTGCTCGAGCTCGATTGCCTCGAGCGCAGCGCGTGGCAGCGTCCGGCGAAGCACCTCAGCGTCAACCAATAAGGAGAGCCTCGTCGCGTCGTCCGGAGCCCGTCTCAACTGTGTGACAAGCACTCGTCGGGCCTCGTTCTCAACTTGATCGAGGACCGAACGTACGTCTGCTGGGCCCATGTCAAGCCCCAACGACCGTGACACGCCCCGGAGAACGGCAGCAGGGTCTGGAGATGTGACCAGAACGGTTCCCTCATGCAATGCACTGTCTACGGCTCTTGCACGCTGCCCCTGGGGGGTTGCCGACACAATGCTGATCTCGGAACACACTTGGAAGCGCGTTTCCTGCTGCTCAGGTGACAGCCACAGCTTCATGGCGGGAAAGTGGAACACCACCGACTCCGGGTCGCCGGTCGCGCTGAAAACAAGCTCCTGCTCGAGCAAGCGTGTTCCCTCAGCGAGACCCCATGATGCTTGTAGAGCCTCGGCGTCGCCCTCGTCCTCAACGAACACCACTGGTATCTGTTGTTCACGGAGTGACTGCAACACGTCCCTGTTGCGCACAACGGCCACCTCACGTGGTGGTCTCACACCGACCGTCGAACCGACGTGAGCCAAGATCCGCTGAGGAGCTTCACTGAAGTGCACGGCCCACGAGTAGAAGCGAGCCGAACGGTCCGGATCATCGTGCCAAGTCACGGCGACACCGTGTAGGGCGCTCCACGCAAGAGCACTGAGGTCGATGGGGTCGGTCCTCACCCCCAGTTGCTCAGCAACCACCGTGGGAAGCTCCACGGTCGGCAGGACGTCGGGCGGCATGTCATCCGACGCAATGAGGCAGAAGCCTGGGACCAAGGGGCCGAATGAGGTTTCCAACCTCCCGTGCTCTCGAATCCGCTGAATGGCGGGGTTCCGGTATTTCTTCCGACCGTATTGAGTCTGAGTGGCGTGCCGCACCTGGATCGCGTCGGTCGACGCCAGTTGGAGGACCCGACGGGTGACAGCTTCCCGCGCTGGGTCGGGCAGGCGATCGAGGGACTGGAGCGGCCACGGAAGACCGCCCTCATCAAGTACAACCAAGCGGTCCATCTGCGGCTTCGCACCGTCGCACGACTCGACGAAGTGGTCTTTGATCTGGTCGTGGTAGCGATCCAGCCACATTTCCGCTTGACCCCCCTGACGCAGCAGCGGCTGATCGACCGCGCCGAGGCTGCTGATCAGAGCCCGCTCCTGCTCATGGAAGCGGCTGTCGAGGCAGAACGGGGCGTTGGCGCCGATACCTGGCGCCAAGACCGGGCCCGGCAAGAAGGTCTCGTTCAACGGCCGGAATTGCCCGGTGAGGGTCCGCACCTGTACATGGTGCTCCACGGGCGCCGGCAGCTCATCGGCAAGGATTGTCCTGGCGACTTCGACCGTGCACTGTCGGGCAAGGGACCATGCCTTGGCCCAATCCACCGAGCGCGGGTCTCTTGCACGTGCCAGGACGTGGCGAAGTTCGCCTGCACGGTCCAGCACCTGTACACCCACCAGCGCGAGGGCCGCCAGGGCCACGGGCATCTTGGCAAGCTCCGGGTGGATGAACTGGAAGTTGCCGTCGTCAGGCGACGAACGGATGAAGATCTTTCCGCGAGCGGGTCTGGCCCAGGTCCCGTTCTCGAGGAGCACGACGCGTGCGCTGAGCGGGTCGCCGTCCCGACGGGCCCCACCTGGTGCGAGTGCAGCGAGGATCGCCAGTGCCTGCGCCGAGCCCTCAGCTGTGAAGCCCTCGCCTCTGGCAGCCTCGATCCACCGCTCAATTCTGGGAATGGGCGGTATAGGGCCCATGAGTCGCTCCGCCTTCGAGCGGCGTTCTGTGTTCGACACACACCGAGGGTCGATCCATCCGGGCAGTTTGCCGACTCCGACCCTCCACAGGGCCATGACGTCGTCCGCGATGTCAGGTGGCTGCATGGCAAGGTCGCGAGGACGGCGAAGCGTTCCCGTGGTGTCCGGCAAGCTGGGGATTTCTCGTAACGCCTTGAAGACGGGCTCGTTCAGCACGCCGTCTGCCCAGGAACGAAGTTCCTTGCCGCGACCTGGAAGCAGATCGAGGCTCGTCTGCGGCGTTGCTCGATCGACCACCTTGTGCCATGCCGCGGCAACCATTGCCGGGAGGACCTCGGTCAGAATCTCCTGATTGAATCTGCCTTCGAGCAGCCGACGACGGTCCTCGGACAGCTTCCACGTGGTGTTGACGATGCCTGCCAATGTGCTTCGGTCGTCAGTGGGAAAGAACGCCCAGAACTGGCCCTCTTGACGCCGCCGCCCCGATCTCGGAACGGCCCAGCTCACCTTCACTGCTTCCCTACGTGCCAGCTCACCTGCGTCCTCCAGCGCCAGCTTGGAGGGGCGGAATTGGCGATCGACCACGACCCACTCGGACCGCTCCTCACCGACGGTCAGCTCGTACACGTCTTTGCCCCTGGCCGCCACTCCGATACGGCGCGCAATCTCGTCTGCTCGGTTCTCAAGCACCAGCTCGCGGGCCTGAGGCGAGAAGAGCATGAACTCCGAGGGGAAGTCTGCGAGATCCTCCTTCACGCCCGTGGCGTCGCGATCGAGAGGAATGCGGATGACAGTGCTCGCCCAGTCCATCAATTCGGCCAGCACCCGATCCTGACGGGCCTCCGCTTCCGGATCGAGTGGCGTGGCAAGACGCAGGACGGGAAATCGGGGGGCATCCGGGACCACGCGCCGAATACGCTCCCTCGTGACCTCACGGTCGAAGCCGAACGAGCCTGAACGACTGAACACCTGCGGGCGATCACTCAGCGCGACGACTGACTTGAACCCGAGCCCGAATCGTCCGATCGACTCGTCGCGCTTGCCGGATTGGTGGGAGCCGAGGAGGGATCGGACCCCGTCCTCGGTGAGAGGTGACCCCTGGTTGGCGACGTAGAGGACGTCGTAGGTCAGGACCACATGAATGCGGCCCGTCGTGCCCTGGAGGGCGTCAGCGGCATTCTGGACGAGCTCGAAGATCTGCTTACGGCCGTACCCGCCCTCGAAGATCGTCGTCTCGATGTTCGCGTCCGACTCGACCCGGATCGGCTGCTCACGGTACGCGGCGAGGCATCGGTTCGACTCCGCTGTCACCAGCTCGGACAACCCACTGGTGGGTCCGGCCCAATCGGTCATTTGCACTACCCCCGAGATTGATCAGTCGATGTCGAGAAGTTGGTTCTTTCTATCAACAGGGTCCGATTTCTGTGGCTGAAGTCGCTCAGCGCAAGAACGTCGCCAACCCGGAGATGGTCGGCACGGCGGCGAGCGATGGCTTCCCGGCTCGGTCCCGGACCACTCCGGTCACGACCCCCTCCACCCCGATGCCGCCGGCCAGATCGGGCCAACCCCATCGTGACCCCACGGTTCCCGCCTCGACTCGGCGCGCGACCAGTTCTCCGAAGGCGGGGGTCGTGTGTCCGATCCGACGCTCTGCCGAGCGGACCTCCCAGACCGGAACCCCAAGTGTGGACGAGCGGCGATCGAAGGCCGCTGCAACTCGTCCTCCGATCACAATCTCGTCGGCCTCGATGTCCGGATCGATCGCGATGTCATCCGGCCTGAGCTCGATCGCCGCCGTCATCCACCGCTGATGGCCGCCGACGATCCAGCGGCCAGTGGTCTTGTCGTAATGGAAGAATCTCGGCCGGTCCAGCCCCGCTCCCACAAGCCTGTCCCGCGCGCGGGTGAGCGCGACATAAGCGACCGAACTGCCGTCCGGTTCTCGCATCCCGTCGGGATCGACCACGACGACGTTGTCGAACTCGAGCCCCTTGGCCCGATGCACCGTCGACACCACCACCGGGCCGGGCCCCGCACCGAGGGCAGCAGGAAAGTCACCGAGGTCCACCCGCATGGTCAGACGCGCAATGTCGATCCGATCTGCGACGCGCAGGTTGCGCTCGGTCGCCTTGAGTAGCCGCCAGGAGGCTTCGGGATCAGACACCACTCCGGTGAGACGATCAATCACATCGGTTTTGGTGATGGACGTGGTGGAACCTGAGACCGCTCGTGCGACCCAGGTCTCCAGAGGCTGCTTCTCGACAAGCGGCCGAAGTCTTGCCGTGACCTCCAGTTCGCGAAGCACTCCCGCGACGACGAGCGCATCACCGTTCGTTCGGCACAGAAATGCAGTGGTTCCAGGCCATCTGGCGACAGGTCGTGCCACACCCGCCACGTCACCCATCGTCAGGACAGAGCCGAGGTGGTCCTCCACCGCTTGCGTCCACTCCCCGCCGTCGAGATCGGTCGCGCCGAGTGACGCGACCGATCTCGCGTCTTCGGACCTCGCTCGGTACTGACCCAGGAGGCGAACGCGATCGACGGGGTGTCGCCCGCTGAGCAACGCCGCCTCGTCGAGGAAGTCACGCGCCGTCATGTCTGTTGCGTCGGTGAGCTGGAAGTCGTAGAGCGCCTGGCGCGGGTCCCCGAGCAAGGTGAAGCCTGCCCCCTCTGGGAGAGCTCGAAGAAGGTCGAGCACAAAGCGTGCACGAATCCCGACGAGGTCCTGGACCTCGTCGACCACCACGTGGCCGAGCAACGAGAGCGATTCGCTGGCTGCGCCAGCAGCCAGCACCGCGCGGATCCGCTCGATCCGGCCGTCGAAGTCGAGACCAGCCCAGTCGTCTGCCGCCACCTCATCGAGCAGCATGGTCGCGGTGCTGTCGATCGTCCGAATGGTCGGGAGCGGACGGGCCGATCGGGGACCGAGCCGGCTACGAAGCGCCGCGACGGCAGCCCGCGAGAAGCTCAAGACGAGAACTTCGTCGACGACGTCGAGGTCGTGCAGCTCAGCGAGTGCATCGACCCGGGCGGCGACCACCTCGGTCTTGCCGCTCCCCGGCGCCGCGAGCACGATCTGCCGTGCGTCCGGCTCCGCCTCTGCGACTGCCACCTGCTCGGCGTCGAGACCGTGCGAGACCCCCTCACGCACGACGACCTCAGGCCAGACGGTCTGCGACGACGGTGGCGATCGACCGGGCGAGGGGCGGCGGCACGGCGTTGCCGATCTGACGGGCGATCGACACCTTCGTGCCGCACCACTCGAAGTCCTCGGGAAAGCCCTGGATGGACGCCGCCTCGGCATGGGTGATGGGCCGGTCCTCCGTCGGGTGGAGGTAACGCCCCTTCTCAGGCTTGAAGAACTCCGTGCGAATCGTCACCGACGGCCGGTCCCAACGCAAGCGGCCCATCACGTCGCCCGACCCGCTACGGTGACGCCGCCAGCAGGGGCTCGACAACTCGTCAGGTAGGTCGAATCGATTGCCGCCCGGCGGAATGGCTGCGTAGCGGGCACGGGACAGGTCGCTCACGTCCCGCGTGATGTGCAGATCGCGCATCTTGAAGGGGCCTGGCAGCGTTCGACCGCGGAACTCGACCACACTGTCGGGCAGCTCGGTCTTCGTCACCCGGGGGGCGAGCCAGGCCGGGAAGGCGTCAGACAGCGAGCGGACGTCCCACAGCTCGGGGAGTCCGATCTCCCGGGTGCCGCGCCGTCGTCCGATCACAACCGCGCGGCGACGCGCCTGCGCCGCTCCGTGATCCGCGGCGTTGACGACCTGCATTTCGATCTCGTAAGCACCCAGGCGGCCCCGGGCACGAACCAGGCCGGTGAGTTCGGCGAACTGAGTCGACTTGAGGAACTGCGGCACGTTCTCCATGACGAAGAAAGCGGGTCGGACCCGTTCCAAGGTCTCCACGTAGTGCTCCCACATCGCATTGCGGGGATCCTGCGGGTCGCGCGTGCCGAGTGAGGAAAAGCCCTGACAGGGGGGCCCGCCCACCACGACGTCGGCCTGGGGTAGCGAACCCCTGGTCCAGTCCGCGATGTCACCCACATGGATGTGGTCGCCGAAGTTCTGGGCGTACGTGGCCGCCGCGTGCAGATCCCACTCCACGGCGGCGATCGGGGCGAATCGCCCGGTCGAAACGAAACCCGAGGTCAGCCCCCCACAGCCGGCGAAAAGATCCATGAGCTTCGCTTCTCCCGACACGCCGGCAGCGTACGTGAGCGGGGGGACACTGTGCCGCAGGCTCACCACGGGCGCACGGCTGCGACGACGCGCACGGCGGCCTCGCTCACCGCCTCGTGCTCCCACACCCGCACCACCGCCCATCCGGCGTCGATCAGCACGGCGTCCGTGTCACGGTCCCGCCGGACGTTTCCGGCCAGCTTCTCCGACCACCAGGCGCCGTTCGCCTTGGGCGACGTGGCGTGCTCCGGGCACGCGTGCCAGAAGCACCCGTCGACGAACACAGCCACCTGCCTGCGCGGGAAGGCGACGTCGATTGTTCTCCTGGGGCGGCCGGGGACCGGCCAGCCGATGCGGTAGCGCAGCCCGAGACGGTGCAGCTCACGGCGCAGCGCCAGCTCCGGAACGGTGCCCAGCCGTCTCTGCCGGCTCATGCGTGACGCGACCTCTGCGGAGGACGCTCTGACGGGTCCGTTTCGTAGCGGCCCCGCCGCCGGCTCCCCGCCGTTCAGGCGAGCACCCACGGGGTCCCGGGGCGCCGGCCGTTCGCCGGTCGCAGAACACCGCTGTCGCGCAGCGTCTGCGCCGCCCACCTGATGTCGTACTGCCAGGTGTAGAACAGGTCGCCGGAAGCGCGCAGATCATGCTCGTGACGCTGCCAGACCTCCCGTGCCACCTGCACCACCGTCCCGCTCCCACCGAGGTTCTTCAGCGCCTCGATCACCCAGCTCTTCAGGTCACTCTTGGTCGCCACCGCTCCCCCATTCGCTCACGACGTAGCTCGTTCGAAGAATTCGCTCGGGTCGCCCGTCCACAGCACAACGAGCTCGTCCCTTGCGCGCGTGGCCGCGACGTAGAACAGGGAGCGCTCTCGCAAGACGGCGTCGTCGCGTTCCTGATCGGTGAGTCCCTTGAGGACGTACTGCGCCGGCATGAGGCTGCTGTCCGCACCGAAGATGACGACACGGGAGAACTCCATGCCCTTGGCGCGGTGCATGGTCATCACGACGGGGTCCTTGGCCGTCTGCGCTTGGTTGGTCACCACGCGGACCTTGGTGCCGCGTTCGTCCAGACCGCGCGAAACCTGCTGAGCCTGGGTCGCGTCCCGCACGAGGATGCCGATCGAGTCCGGCGCCGCACCGGCAGTCACCCAGGCCCGCACCAGATCGGCGCAGGCGTCGAGCTCTTGGGTGAGGTTGTCCGCGCGGATGAGCTGTGGGGCGGGACCCAACCGGGCGGAGCGGTAGCCCGACACCTCGGCCGCGTCGGACTCCAGGTCGCTGTAGCCGCCGGTTTCGAGTACCTGGACCGCGAAATGGAGGTTTTGAGCCGTTGTCCGGTAGTTCAGCTGTAGACGCCTGGAACGCCCGACGATCTTGATGCCCAAGCGACCGAGCACCACTCGCTGGCCGTAGATCCGCTGATGGGCGTCCTCGGCTATGAAGAGGTCGTCCTGCCCCTCGGGTACGAGGGCTCTGAGAAACTGCCAGTGGGTCGGGCGGAGGTCCTGACCCTCGTCCACCAGCACGTGGTCGACGAGCGGCGATGACCTACGGCCGAGGGCCTCAGCGGCTACCGCCGCGGCCTCACCGAAGTCGATTCCTCCGTCGATACTCGATCGGGCGCGGTAGCTCTCGACGACCTTCCAGACCTCGGCGCGACGGACACGGTCCAGGGCGACGCCGCGGCCGGGTCGACGCGCCTTGAAGTAGCCGTCCCTCGACGTGATCCGACCGGGCACGACGACCATGTCGTACTCCGCCTGGAAGAACGCTGCGTGCCGCAGGTCTGCTGGGAGGTCGGCGTCGGAGGAGGCGACCGCGTCGCGCCACCGCTCGTCGCTGTCGACCAGGCGCGCTGCGATGCGTTCGCTGCGATCCCCGAGGACCGCCGAGACTGCGGCCGACATGTGAGCCGAGTTCGTCCGGATCGCCGCGCTGACTGCGGCATCGATGCCGACCACCAGCACACCGGCGTCGCCGAGCTTGTCCGCCAGCACGACCGTCGGGTCGAGCGAGCGGAGCTCGCGCTTCATACCCTCGGCCAGGGTCTTGGTGAAGGTCGTGAGCACGATGCGGGCCGACGGGTCTGCCCGGTGGAGGCGTCTGGCGCGATGCAAGAGGACCACCGTCTTGCCCGTGCCCGCACCCCCGGAAAGCCGGAACGGTCCCGACGAGGTCTGCTCGACGTAGCGGCGCTGCTCCGGGTGGAGGAACACCTTCCAGGCGGCGAAGTCGCCCTCCTCGATGATGCGCCGTAGCTCCTCGTCCTCCTCGACGAAGGTGAACTGCATCGCCGCAGCTGGGTGTTTGAGGCCGGCGATCAGGTTGGTGTCCTCGTCCGGCCCGTCGTCAGTGCGCATCTCCTCGATCGCCAACGAAGCCTTGACCTCGGCTACGGACTCACCGCTGGCCAGCGCAATCAGAGCCGATCCCTGCCAGGGCACCAGGCCGGCTGCGAGCTCGAGCAGGGCGTCCTCGTCGGAGGCTTCCAGAGCCCCCACTGCGATGTCGGACTCGAAGCCGAGCTCCTCGACCAGATCCTCGAGGGACAGGCCGAGCGCGACCAGCGGTGTCGCTGTAGTCGCGTCCCCGATGGCGGTGCCATGCTCGTCACCTGCACCGACACGGTCGGCCGGGGACTCGGCAGTCACCTGCGTGATCCCGGTGACGGGGTTGAACGTCAGCCGGACCTTCTTCGCGACGTCGATGGCGTTGTCGTGTGGCCACACCCCCAGGTACACGTAGTGGGCCTCGGTCCCCGAACCCTGAACCTTGAACAGCACGGCGCGCCAGAACTGTGACACCCGGCCGGTGCGTACACGTGAGTCGGTGGAGTTCTGGATGGGCTCGATGTGTAGCCCGGGCAGGGCATCGTTGGCGCTCAGCTTTTCCAGGAAGGCGTACGCCTTGCCGCGCACCGAACCGTCCACCCTATTGCCGGCATCCTGCACGGCCATCACGATCTGGGGCATCAGGCCTCTTCCTGTCGCAGTGCGTCACGGATGTCGTGGATCTCGGGTCGCACGATGCGCCAACCGGTGCCGGTGAGATCGGAGCGATCCTGGTCGTCGAGCCCGATGTCCACCGCCACGGAGACATCGGGCCAGGCGAGGTCGATCGGGATTCCGTCCGGCCCCTCGTGCCCGATCTTCGCGCCGACCACGCCGGCCGCGTGGAGATCGATGACCAGGGCACGCACCCCCGCGTCGGCGAAGGCGAGGTCGGCACGGAGCTCCTCCGGGACGTCGTCGTCGAGGTCTGTGCCGGCGGCAGCGCCGGCGTCGGCGTCGGCGCCGGCCAGGCTGGTCACGGTGATCGTCGTCGCGTGCGTGCGCAGGTTGAGCAGGTTCGAGAGGTGCAACCAATGACGCCACGCGTCCATGTGGGCCTGCCCCAGTCGGTGGTCCCCGTCGTCGAGCACCAGTGCGACCTCGCTGGCGGTGGCCGTACCGAGATTGCGAGCGAGGAGCGCGACCGTGTCGCCGACCCAGGCCCAGGAGGTGGGGGGTTCACCGGCGAGGGCTCCCCCGTCCAGCAGGCCTGCGGCCGCTTGCACCGCGGACTCGCCGCTGAGGACTCCGCGATGCTGCGAGGACGCCATGGCGAACATCGGCAGCCAGTCGGCCAGCGCGGCGACGGTGGCCGGAGACGGATCCTGGATCCATCGGATCAGCCATCCCAGCGGACCGGCACGGACGAGATCGATCGCATCCGGGGTGAGTGCCCCCTGGGACATGCCCATGACGGCGCCGACCATCTGCTCGCCGAACCAGGGCGGCGCCGCTGGCGGATCGGTCAGGTCGCTCCAGGTGAGGGCGATGACCACGTGTCCCGCCTCGCGCAGTCGGGCGCGTTTGGCGACGTCGTCGTGGAGTCGGTTGATCGCGGGGTTGGCGTGGAAGCGCCAACCGTCGCAGAAGATCATCACCGCAGGCACGGTGGTGTCGTTGCTGCGGAGGGCGAAGTCGGGCCGCGATCCCAGCACGTTCTCCTGGGGATCGATCGTCCACACTCGTCCTCCGCCGAGCGTGATCACATAGCGGTTGCCGTTGGGTCCGGGCTTCTCGTCGACCGTCGCCCCCGCCGTCTTGAGGCGATCGCGGATCACCTGGCGGAACTTCTGCTCCAGGTGGCTCTCGGGGTCGAACCCGGTCGTTTCGTCGTCGGTCAGTGCCCATTCGCCGGTCGGGACGGGCTCGTCGGAGCTCCCGGTCCCGGCGTTGAGCAGGTCGCGCAGATGGCGTTCGGCGGCGACCCGCGAGACCCTGACCGCCCCGCCTGGGCCTGCGAACGGGAGCAGGCAGCGGTGGCACGACGCCCGTCCCTCGTCACGACAGGGACAGTCCCGCACCACTTCGTACGCCGCGAAGAGGACGGCGCGCAGCATCTCCGGCTCGGCGAGCTCCGCGAGGTAGCCGGTGCCACCCGGCACGACGTCGTGCAGCAGCAGCGCCGGCAGGTTGTCGGTCCCGCCCGGTGTGGGGTCCTCCACGAGTTCGACGGCCAGGTGGACGGGCGCACCGCCGATGTGATCGCGCAGACCCAGGAGCAGCGCCGCGGCGAGGCTGGGAGTGGCGAAGGAGTCGCCGAGCGACACCGACACTGGGAGCCGCACGACGAGCCCTTCGGTGCGCAGGATCCGCGACAGCGCGACCAGCCGGGTCTTCTCCTCCGCGGCGGCGCGAAGCGAGCACCACGGACGGTGCTCGGTGGCGTTGTTGCGATGGGTCGCGTTGTCGATCTGGCCGCACTCCGAGCACACCCGGAACAGCAGTGCGTTGCGCTCCTGACCTGCAACCGTGCGCAGTCCACCGTGACCCACCGAGCGGCCGAGATTCAGCCAACGGATGGTCAGGTCCTTCTGGTAGCGGACGCCGAAGCCGTAGCCGTCGACGTACCAGCGCCGCGACACCAGCGTCGGGTCGATGTCGGCCGCCACCACGATGTCGAAGGGCTCGCGCAGGCGGTCGTCGCGCGCGTCGTCGATCATCGCCTCGTCGCGCTTCATCATCGCGGACACCTGGTCGAGCTCCACCACGTCGAGCCGCTGCTTGACGTCGGCGAGGGCGGCGGAGCCGCAACGCGGACACGCGTCGATGCCCGCCGATCCTGGTGCGACCCGATCGGCGAAACCGCAGGCCGGGCAGAAGCACCAACGGTGGGCGGCTTCACCGTCTCGGCCCAGGTCGACGGCGTCGATGCTGATCTGGTGTCCCTGGGCGTAGAACGTGGCGCCCGGCGCGAAGTCCCGGAGCGCCAGGGCGGCACCGCGGTGATACGAGTACGGCTCGGTCCGCCAGTCCCCCACGTCGGTGTCGAACCAGGACAGCGACACGTCGAGGGTGACCGTGTCGTCGAGGAGCGTGTAGTTCGGCAGCAGCCCGTGCGCTTCGAGGACCCCGATCCAGTGCTCTCCACGGAGGTCGGTTCGTTGCTTCAGCAGCAGCTTGCGCGCCGAGAGCGCTGACCTGAACGCCAGCTCGTCGTCCTCGGTGCGGGCCGGCGACTTCGCCCGACGCTCGAGCTCGGGCAGTGACTCCTGGATCGCATCGATGCGGTGACCGAGAGTCTCGACCTCGGTGCGCCAACGGAGCGACTCCTCGTGGACACGCACGGACAACGCGCTCGTGAGCGGCGTGCTGCCCGGGGTGACCCAGTCCCGCAGCGACTTCTCGGCCTCCTTGGTGAGGGAGGGGAACCCGTGCAGGAACGCGTCCAGATGGTCGAGGTCCTGCTCTCCGTCGA
The DNA here is from genome assembly GCF_900104965.1 of Nocardioides scoriae. Lineage (NCBI taxonomy): Bacteria > Bacillati > Actinomycetota > Actinomycetes > Propionibacteriales > Nocardioidaceae > Nocardioides > Nocardioides scoriae. The sequence continues at coordinate 2,795,863 of NZ_LT629757.1, forward strand.
CGACGAGCGCGTGCAGATAGGTGCCGACGGCGGGCGCCTCCATGGCCTCGGTCGCCGTCGTGGGATGCGGCGCATCGCCACGTCGAGCAAGGCGGTCGGCGAGCGAGGCGACGTACTGCCGACGGAGGATCTCCTCGGCGTCGAGGTAGGTCGCCGGCGGGCGGACCTGTCCGTTGATCATCGACAGCGGTTCGCCCAGCTGAGGCAGTTGGTCGCCGCGGCCCCGCACGAAGGCAAGGTCGAGAGCGTTGCCGGTGAGCCGGCCGGCACGTCCGACGCGCTGGAGGTACGCCGCGACCGAACGCGGCAGCGAGGCGAGCATGACGGTCGACAGGTCGCCGATGTCGATGCCCATCTCGAGGGTGGGGGTGGCGACCAGGACGTTGGGGGCCTCCGGGTCGTCGGCGCGGCTCTTGAAGCCGTTCTCGTAGGCCAGGCGCGTCTCGTCGTCGAGCAGGCTGGTGTGCTCCCGCGCGAGCACCCGCTGGATCTGCTTCGCGGCGTACATCCGTCGGTAGAAGTTGTCGACCAGCGGAGCCCGACGTCGACGTCCGGCGCACCGGGCCACATCGCACGGCGCGCCCTCGAGCTGCGCGGTCACGAGTGGGCTGCCCGGGGTGTGGGCCTGACAGGCGTCGCAGACGAGCAGGTGCTCGGTCGATCCAAGCGCTGCGTCGGGCACGACCTGCACGAGCACCTTGGTGGCGGAGATCTGATAGATCGTGGCTCCGCCCTGAGAGGTGGAGGTGAGCAGGACGTCGCGCTTCGCCAGGCGCTCGAGAAGCAGCCGCGCGAGTGTCGCGCCCTGGGTGGCGCCGGTCCCGAGCACCTTGCCGGCCCACACGGCGTACCAGCTGCGCGGTGTCGTGACCGGGTCGAGGTCGACGTCGCGGGTCAGCTTCTCGCCGCCGACGCGGGGGTAGCCCGGAGCGGCGCGCCCGGCGGGGAACGCGGGCATGCCCTCACCCTTGGGCCGACCACCCCAGACGTGGTAGCGGGCGCCGTCGTGGTCGACGTAGCGGCGGAACCACTCGTGCTCGATCGCACCGCGCTCCCGCATGCGCTCGAGCACGCCACGCGCCCATTGCACGAGCTGGGTGTCCTCGGGCGCGAAGGCGCCGAGCGTGCCGGTCCCGCCCGCGTCGGCGACCGCCTGCCTCGCCGCGGCGAGCAGCGTCGCCTCGGGTACGTCGACGTGGGCGGTCACGCTGCCGGTCCGCTCGAGGGTGCGGCCGACCCGGGACTGGAGGCCGAACTCGAGGACCGCGTCGAGGAGGAGGCGGCGGCGCACCATCGTGCGCACCTTGGGGGTGACCCGGGCAAGGGTGGCCGCCTCCCAGAAGCCCCGGAGCTTGCTCCACCCGGCAAGGTCGGGCGGGAGGATGCGGTGTCGGTTCTGCCGGTCGTCGCCGGCCGACTCGATGACCCGGTCGACGAGCGCGTCAAGAGTACGGGGGTGGTCGTTCACGGCGCTGCGGAGCACCGAGCGCAGCGTGAGGCCGTGCGAGCGGCTCTGCACGAAGCCTGCGCGGTGCGCGGCGTCCTGGACGCTGTCGGTGAAGACCAGCGCCTTCTTCTCCGCCGGGTCGAGATGCGGATCGCCGAACAGTGTCGACAGCGTCACCGAGAGCTGGGTGGCGACCGCGGAGCCGACGAAGCGGATGGCGTCGCGGGTGCGACACGACGGGCAGGTGTCGTCCTTGGACGCCTTGCCGGCCTCGTCGCCGACGTGCATGAGGACGGGGAGGACTCGACCCTCGCGCAGGTCGGCCTCGACTGTCGGTGGCGCCGTGAGGAAGCGCCGCTCGCGGGTGTGGAACCAGCGCAGTCCCTCGACGGGCGCGGCGTCGTCCAACGCGGAGAACGCCTCGGCCTCCGGCAGAGCGAGCAGGACGGCCCGGAAGCGCTCGTCCTTGGCCAGGGCACGCTTGCGGATCGTGTCGTCGTCGGTGTCGAGATCCGTGCCGGTAGGGGCGAGTGCGACGCCCCATCCCGAGCGTCCGCAGTGACGACAGAAGAGGGACGGGAACCACGGCTCGGAGCCGACGACGCCCTCGTCCTGCACGATCTCGCCGTCGTCGAACCAGCGATAGCGCACGTCGAGCGAGGCCGAGCGGTCGAGTCGGGACAGCTCGCGGATCCACAGGTGCAGCTCGATCGACGGCATGACCCGGCCGTGCGCGGCCCGCAGGTGGCTCAGCGCGGCGACGAAGCACAGCAGGTAGGCCTCTGCCTCCTCCTGCTCGAGGCCCGCCCCTGCCACCGCGACGTCGGCGAGGTCGGCCACGTCCGCGGCTGCTGCGGCAGTGCGGATCAGCCGACCGGTCAGGGGGTGCGCGCGGAAGAGATCGAGGTCGTCGAGGCCGGTGGACGACCGATCCGGGAAGAGCACACCGGCGACCGCTGCGGTGATCGCTTCCCCTGTCGGATCCTGGCCGAGGGCGTCGACGGCTGCTGCCACGTCGCGTGCGGCACGAGCACTGTCCTCGATCGTCACGCCGGCGTCGGACACGGCGACCAGCGACGGCGCCTCCCACTGCTCGGCGGTCACGCGCGACTCGGTGACGACACAGTCCGCGCCGATGGGCTCCCCGAAGACGGTGGTGGCGAAGTCGGCGATGGCCTGACCGTCGCCTTCTCCGCCGAGCGTCGCCGACGTCGCCACGGGGGTGATGCGTCCGAGGGGACGGTCGCGGTCGTCGTCGGTGAGGTCGGCGTGGCTGTCGGGCCAGTGGCTCTTGAGCGTCAGCCCGAGACGTCGGAGGAGCATGGCCACGTCGGTGCCCTGGGCGCCGTCGTAGGTGTGGAACTCGTCGAGCACGAGGTAGCGCAGGCTCAATGCGCTCTGCTCCCAGATCCGAGCATCTGCGTGCCGCAGCAGCAGCTGGTCGAGCATCTTGTAGTTGGTGAGGAGGATGTCGGGGGCGCTGCTGCGGATGACGTCACGGTCGGTGATCAGGCTGTCGGCCGAGACCTTCGTGCGCGTCGGGCCCGCCTGTCCGGTGTAGAGCGCGGCGGTGACGCCGGCCAGGGCCTCGTGGGTGGTGATCATCTCCGCGAGACGCCCGGCCTGGTCGTTGGCCAACGCATTCATCGGATAGAGCAGCAGCGCCTTGGTGCCCTGCTCCCCCACCCGCTTGGCGCGCAGCACGTGGTCGAGGATCGGGTGGAGGAACGCCTCGGTCTTGCCGGAGCCGGTGCCCGTGGTGAGCACGGTGGGCAGGGGACGCGGTTGGTCGGGACCGAGGTCGAGGCTGGTCAACCGAGCGAACGTCTCGGCCTGGTGACCGTAGGGCGAGAACCCCTCGTACCACCCCAGGTGGTCGCGCCACCCGTCGGCGGCCGGCTCGAACGGGAGCCGCAGGCGGAGATACGGCCCCTTGAAGATCCCCGTGTCCGGGTGGGAGAGGAAGTCGAGCAGCGTCGCGCGGGCGTCCTCGTCGGCGAGCGACAGGGTCGTCCCGAGGTAGTCGAGCAGACCCTCGCGGATCGCTCTCGCTTGAACCGTGGGCAGCAGCTCACCCATCGCGATCCTTCAGCACCTGCTCGAAGTGGGCGTACGCCCGACGCATGTCGGCCTCGCGATCGAGGGTCACGAACGGCAGCTCGTAGGTGTAGACGGTGCCCGCCGGGTGCGTCGCGGTCCGCTCCTCCTCGGTGATCGCATCACCCCTGCGCCGCCACACCGTAAGCACCGAGTTGGGCACCTCACGACCATTGGCGTCGTAGATATACTTCGTGCGGTCGTAGCCATAGAGGACCGGGAACTGAGTGCGGTAGATCGTGCACAGCTCGTCCGCGGTGAGCCCGAGCATGAGCGCGACGAGAGCGTCGATCTCAATCAGCGCCTGCCGGCGGTCGGATGCTCGCCGAAGAGGAACCTCCCGTGTCCAACTTTGAGGCACACGTGCGATCGTCGGACGCCCTGGGTAGTCGATCCCCCCGGTCCAGGCGTCGTCTAGTGCCAGGTCGAGGCTCACGTCGTTCCATACGTCCCCGTGGGCGGCAGTGACGCAGTTCAGTCTCATCACTCGCAGTTGCAGAGCTGGCTGAAGTGGATGAGCAGAAACAAACGGAAGCCGATCGATTGTGCTCTGCCGAATCGTTGATTTTGGAGCCGCGCGAGTGATGAAGTCCGAGACGAGCGAGGACATGAATCCAGCGATGCTGACTACCTTACTGGGGTCGTCAGGGAGAACACTCAACGAGTGGATGCCATCCACGTGAGCTGCGTCCCTGGGCAGCAGAGCAGGAATCAGCGTCCGCTCGCCAGTGTTGGCCGCCATTGCCCTCCATGCGACTCTGTTCAGCGAGGTAACAGCGACGCGCTCGTCGCCTACATGGTCATATCGCGCGGCATACCGCGCTGCCGCAGTTGGATTCCCCGTATTTGGCTGATATTTTGTCGTCGGAATTGCGTATTCGTGGAGCTGCTCGAGGTCAATCGAAGAATAGTCCTTGTTGCTTGCCATCGATTGATTGGGGCTCTTATACATCGGATTCGCCACATGTATCTGAGGACCTTGCAAGATGACATCTTGCCACCGCCCACATGCTCCCCAGGCCACCTCAAACATCCCGCGCTTGAAATCGGCGCCCTCATCCCATCCAAGGGAGAGCAGGGGCTGGACCGAGCTCATCCTCGACATACTTGACACCTTGTCCAACACGCTCGCGGTCGACTGATTCACAACGAAGACCATCCGAGTGCCGCCCACACCGGCGCCACCTCCGAGAGTCTCGTTCCATGTGTGCAGAGTGCGCTTAGTAACATGCTGAATGCGGCCGCGGTGAGGGCGAGTGTCCCAATGACCCTCCTCGTCTTTCACCCCGGGCTCCGGGCCAGCGCCCGAATGCACCAACGACCGCTCGACGGTGTCGGGGTGATATAGCGACGTAGCCATCAGGAAGTCGATCACGTCGCCATTCCCGCCGTAAACGTGGACGCCGTACGTAACGAGGTTATGGATCTCGAAGAGGCCGAGCTCGTTGATGAACTGCCAGTGCCGGCGCAGGCGGGGATAGGTCGCTGAGCGAAGGTTGCCTGCACGCTCGTCGGTGAAATGGGTCTCCGGGTGCAGCAGAGCGGTGATGCCACGTGGCGACTGACGCCGCCAGGTCACCGACATGAAGCAGCGATAGAGGTCGGGCCTCAAGCCCGCCAGGTGCGGGAACATGGTGGGCGCTGACACCGACTCGCGAAGGGCCACCTGACCTCCTGCGAGATCGAGATAGGACCTGAGTGCCGAACTCTTGTCGAGCACCGACTCGCTCAGAGAACGGAACTCTTCCGCGGGCATCTTTGCGTCCAGTGCGAATCTGACGTCGTGGTCGGCGAGAACCGATGCGGCGTCCCAGTCGGGCCTCACCCACGGAGGGTTTCCGACCTGGAGGTCGAAGCCGCCGCGCGCAAAGACACCCGGGAACTCCAGCTCCCAGTGGAAGAAGCCCTGCTGGCTAGAGACCCGTCGGCATACGGCGAGCCAGGGATGGTCGCCAAGCACGTCGACCATGCGACGCGCGCCCGCGTAGGTCCGGTCGAGCTGCTCGGAGTCGTCGAGGCTGTCCCAGTCGAGCTCCTGCGTCAACGCTGCCTCGTTGCCGGCTCGGCGGCTGGTCTGGTTCATGCCGAGGATCTGACGGAGCGCGTCGTACCACTGCTCGAGCGTCGGCGGCTCGAGCTCATGTTCGGTGAGGGGCCAGAACCACAGCGCACACCAGGCGTCCATGACAGCGCGAAGCCGCTGATAGGCGCCGTCAGGATCCGCGAGGCTCTGCTCGATCTTTTCTCGGGTGATGGTGCGGCTGTCGGACCGAGCGTCCACCTCGCGTCCCCAGAGCGGGAGATCGCGACGGATCTGCTGTTCCGCGATCTCGAGTCGACGCGCAGCAATCTCCCACAACCGCTCGACGCGGCGGCCGAGGTCGACGAGGGTGTCCACCTCCTTGCGATCCGGCTTGCGGCGCGTCACCCGGCGCCAGGACTTGAGCGCCGCCACAGCATCAGGAGCGAGCTCGCGGATGTCGCGGCCGACCTCGGCCGCGGATCCCCAGCCCTCGGCGGGGAGAAGGAAGTGCGGCACGCGCCCGTCGATACGCTGCATCTCGCCGCCGGTGTCGAGACCGAGCTGGGTCGGCGCTGTCGTCAACCAGCTCTTGTCGTTGAGCTGATCCCGGCGATACACGGCGCGCCGCGCCCCGATGAGCGAGTTGCCGCGTCGCAGGTGGAGGCCGAACCACGGCGCGTCGAGGCCGGCCACCATGGTGTCGAGCCACAGAGAGATTTCGGCGAGTTCGACTGCGGTCGCGTTGAGGTCGACGCCGTGCACGTTGTGGAGCGCGATGTGGGCCTTCACGCGCTGCAGCTCGAGCGGATAGACGTCCGGGTCGATGCGCTCGCCGAGCTCCTTCTGCCGACGGGTGAGGTATTCATCGGCGAGCTGGCGCACGGCCTCGATGGCGAACGCTCCCGATCCGAGGGCGGGCTCGCAGATGCTCAGGCGCAGGATCTCCTCGGCCGTGGTCACCTGGTCGTCCTGGTCGAGCAGCTCTTCAAGCGCCTGGGAGACGACGAACTTCGTAAGCACCTCGGGTGTGTAGTAGGACGCAGACTGCTGGCGCTCGCGACCTGCGAGGCGGAAGACGAATCCGCCTTGGTGATGAACGACCGGTCGCCGCTCACCGGTGATCGGGTCGGCCGCGGTGACGAAGTGCTCGGCGGCGAGGTGGTCGGCCCGGTCGGTCGGCACCACCCACGACCCCTTGGACGGGTCACCGTTCTTCGCCACCTCGTAGAGGTCGGTCTCGGCGAAGAAGCCGGTGTAGGACATCAAGCCCTCGTAGACAGCACCGAGCTGGTTGATGCCGAGCTCCGCGTAGGAGATGAACCCACGATCGCGGCCGCGGGCCTCCTTGCTCAGCAGCAGATGACGGAGCACTTCCTGGAGCGCGGCGTTGCCGAGCCCGACGTCCTCGATGTGCGCGACCGCAGCCGGCTCGAAGAGATCGGCTCTGAGGTTGCGGAAGGTCAGGCCCTCGGTGACGGCGCCTTCGGCGGCGTCGCGCAGGCCGTCGTGCCCGAGGTGCAACAACCCGAAGAGCGTGGCGAGCGAGTCGTAGAGGTGCGTGCCCGACCTGGACCGAGGTGAGACCAGCTCGACGAGGCACATCTCGCGGAGGCGGTCGATGCTGTAGCCCGACTCGTACTCCCGCGTGCCGGTCGGCAGGACACCCAGCTCGGGTGACGCCTCGGCGTAGAGCAGGAAGAGGATGCGGTAGAGGAACCTCAGCGACTGCTTCGCGAGCGGCTGCGCCTCGTCCGCAGGCAGCGGGTCGAGGCCCGCGTCGCGCCGGCGTCGTACGACCTCGTTGGCGATGATCTCGACCGACAGCCGGACGCCCTCGCGCAGGTCCTGGGAGACACCGACGGTGTGCTTGACGGATTCCTCCAGCACCTGGCGCCACCAGATCTCGCCCTCGGCGTCCGGTGCCAGCGAGCCCGCGCACACGCAGGCCAGCGCCCTGTCGACCTCGCCCCCGCGGCGCGCGTCGTTGCGCTCGGCGACCGTCAGCAGGTCGACGGTCAGGTGGCGACCCTCGAGCCAGCGCTCGCGTTCGGCGACGAGCAGTCGGCCCCCCGACACGACGAGGGCGAACGCGGGCGGGGTCTCACCGACGAACAACGCCGACAGCAGAGCTGCCACGGACGCGATCTCCGTGCCGTCGTCCATGAGATGGGGCTCGATGAGAGTCTCGACGTCTTTGCGGATCAGGTCCTCGACCGTCTCCGAGGCCCGCGCCACGACCACCGCGAGGTCCCCGCCCGTGGCAAGACCCGCCGACCTCACCCGGATGACAGGGCCGGATCGCTGTTGGACCAGGCCCTTCGCGCCGTAGCCGAGCAGGTCGACCACGTGGTCCGCGAAGGTCCGCAGCTCGGCGTCGTCGGCGTCGGGGAGGTCCACCAGCCGGCGGATGAGATCGGCGCGCTCCCCCATGAACCGGGTGCGCACGTCACCGTCCTCGTCGTCCCACGCCTTGCGACGCTCGAGGACCTTGGCCTGGAACGATTGCCGGGTCGCGTCGGTGGTGAAGAAGTGCTCGCTGATCCAGTCGCCGGTGACGACAAGGGCATCGCTCGTGGGCATTCAGACCGCCCTCCCGTCCGCGGTGGGGAAGACGACCAGGAGCGGTCGGACCGTGCGCTGGTCGGGCCGCAGCGACAGCGCCACGTCGCGCTCGACCTCGACCCGCGATCGCCGGTCGCGCAGACCGGCACGCTGGGTGAGCTCCAGAGCAAGTTCGTCCCAGGTGTCCGTGCGCGCGGCCCACCGTTCGACCCTGGCCGTCACCTCGGCCTCCACGGCGTCGAGCGTCATGTCCAACGAGGCCCGAGCGGCCGCGACCGCGGGCGCCACGTGACGTCGCAACTCCATGATGTCGGGCGTGCGGCCGCGATTGACGAGCGACCCGGTGATCCCTAGTGCGATGAGAGCGGCCGAGGCGTCTTGGAAGGTCTCGACCGGGCTGAAGGTCAGGTTGCCCGGGCTGGGGAAGGACACCACCGCGAAGCTGGACGTGACGATCTGGCCGCGGGCGTTCATCAGCGCCGCGTGGGTGAGGACGGACACGTGCTCCACCGGTCCCTCGACGGCGAAGATCTGGTTGCGCCCCAGCGCAGCGAGCGCGCGGTCGGCTGCCCAGTCCAGCGCCGGATGCAGTGGCGCGAGGAAGTGCGCCTCCGGCCACAGCGACGTCGAGCCTGCGCCACGGGCTTCTTCGATGGCGCGTCGACCGCGGTCCGACGAGGTGGCGAGCTTCATCGACTCGGTGACTCGACGCTCGCGGAGATAACTCTGGGGCAGCACGTCGAGGCGTTGGCAGAGGTCCGGCGGCGGGTTGAATTCCGCGACCGCGTGCCCGGGGTGCACTCGCCAGCCGACGCCGTTCGGGGGTGGGGAGGCAGGGGTCTCGAGAGCCTCGTCGAGCGCGTCGGTGAGAAACGCGACCCGATCGGGATAGAGCCCGGATCCCGACGGCGCCTCGGACGCACGCTCCGCCTGGTGAGCAGTCGGGGCGTCGGCTACGGCGAACAGCGCCATCAAGGCGTCCAGGTCACCGCCCTGTGCCACCTGCTCCGGGCTGCGGACCGTGTCGTCCAGATCGCGCTCGCCCGCGAGCACCTGTCGGATCGCCTCCTCCTCGGCGGCCACGTCGTGCTTGCCCATCAAGGAGGCGGAGTCCCCGAGCGCTTTGTGGGCCTCGTGCTCCTTCTGCACCAGACGCTCGAGGATGCGCACGTCGCCGGCGAAGCCTTCGCTGGTCGGGTCCAGCAACAGCGTGGTGATGACAGGTCGGTGGCGCTGGCCGTAGCGGTCGATGCGCCCGTTGCGCTGCTCGATCCGGATGAGGCTCCACGGGATGTCGAAGTGGACGAGGTGGTGGCACTGGAGATGCAGGTTGACGCCCTCGGACGCCACGTCGCCGGTGACCAGGACACGGATCGGCGACGACTCCTGCTTGAAGGACTCGACGACCTCCCGCTGGTCCACGTCGGACAGCCCTCCGTGCAGGACGACCACCTCGTCGGACGAGAATGCCAGGTCGCTCATCAGGTTCTCCCGCAGCCAGGTCAGGGTCGCCACCCGCTCGGCGAACACCACCACGCGCTCGCTCGCCCCCGGGCGGACACCGATCCCGCCGAAGTGGTCGACCAGGGCGGCGTACTTGGCCGAACCGGACTCGACACAGTCCCGGTTCAACTCGCGCAGACGCTCCAACGCACGGCGCTCACGACCGGCCTGGACGGTGTCGCCGGTGATGCGCTTGGTCCTCTCGAGGACCGAGGCCTCGAACGCGGCCGGGGACGACAGGAACGCCTTGGCGAGAGTCCACGGGAAGAGCTTGGCGTTGGCCCCGGAGTACGGCGACCGGCCGGACTCCGGATGCAACCAGACGGTGTCGAGCTCCTCCGCCAGCGCGTTCTCGGCGGCCGACGCCGGCACCAGGACGTTGCGGGGGTCGTGCCTCTCGGGCCATTTGCCGCCGACCACTGCCGCGACGTCGGGGCTGTGGCGGTGACGCCGGATGACCAGGCGGCGCACCTCGTCCTCGACGAGGGTGCCGTCGGGCCTGACCGCGCTCGGCTCCAGCATCGAGACCAGCTCAGCGAACGACTCGGCCTTGCCGTTGTGCGGGGTCGCCGAGGCCAGGATCAGCGCGTCGCTGCGGGTCGAGAGCAGACGCGCGAGCCGGTTGTTCTGCGACGTCGAGTTGGTGACGTTGTGGGACTCGTCGATGACCACGGCGTCCCAGTGCTGCTTCTCCAGGTGGGAGAGGTAGGCATCGCTCTTGAGGGTGTCGATGGAGACGATCACGCGCTTGAAGAAGGAGAAGGGGTTGCGGTTCGCCGGCAGCTTCTGACGGATCCGCTGGATGCCGACCGAGTCGAGACGCACGAAGGGCAACGCGAACCGCGTCCACAGCTCGAACTGCATCTGCTCGAGCACGTGTCGCGGCGTCACGACGAGGATCCGTTCGCCTCGGCCGCGGCGTACCAGCTCGGACAGGATCATGCCGATCTCGAGGGTCTTGCCCAGGCCCACGGCGTCCGCGAGCAGGATGCGTGGGCGCAGGTTGTCCCGGCTCAGCGCCTGGGTGACCGCCTTGAGCTGGTAGTCCAGCGGGTCGGCCAGGCCCTGACGGGCGACCGTGAGGTTCGGGTCGTCCACCGGGACCGCGGTGCGTCGGAGCGTTGACTCCAGCCACAGGCGGGCGCGCCGGTGGCCCGGGGAGTCGTCCGCCACGACTTCAGCGGCCGCCGGATCGAGGACCTCGATGTCGTCCAGCGCCGTGCTGAAGATCGCTTCGGTGTCCCGCACCAGCTCGGACAGGCCCTGGACCTCGACGAACCACCCGTCGGTCGCACGCTCGGCGCGGTTGACCAGCCAGGTCTCGTCGCGGACGACGACGACCGATCCGACGGGCGCGTGGAACGCCTCGCCAGCGTGCCGGAGCTCGGTCACGTTGTCGATCCCTCCGGTCAGTCGACGAACGAGTTCAGGAAGCCGTCCTCGGGACGGTCGGGCAACCCCACGAGGCAAGCACGGTCGAGCTCCCGGTTGGCGAGCTCGCAGCTCGTCTCCGGCAGGAGCTGGCACGCATGGCAGGCCGCCAAGTTGAGCGCGTCCGCGCCACCCGAGACCGTCTCGATGCACACCGGATCGGAGGAGCACCAGCGTGCACGCCTCGTCGCGGACAGCACGAGTGGCCAGACGCGATCTGCGCGCGACTGCGCTGCCAGACCACCGAGGCTGCCCGCCGAGTCGGCGGACGCGGTGTAGATCAGGATCCCGGCCTGCCCCTCCTTGCTGTAGACACGCTCGCGCAGCGAAGCCACCGGGTAGCCGGCATCCAGGCTGAGCTCGGTGAGCAGTGCGTGGGCCAGCGAGTGCAGCAGCAGCTCGCGGGGACCGATCCGCTTGACGTGCGGCACACCCATTGCTTCGGCCCGGATGCGGTAGGCCTCCTCGATCGCCTTGGCCCGGGACTTCGCGAAGTCTCCTGCCTCCCAGGTCGCCAGGGCCGTCTCGTCGATCTGGAAGAAGACACCTTCACCGAGCACTTCGATGGCGGGCAGCCAGGTGGGTTTCTGTGCGGTCAGCGGTGCGACGCGGTTGCCCTCCTCCCCCTCACTCCACGGGGTCACGCGGGTGAAGCCCTGCAGAGCGCGCACCTCCCGTAGTCGCGCCACCTCCGACACCTGCGTCAAGAGCCGATTCGCCTCGTCGGGCAGACCCTCGACCCGAGTACAGACGAACTGCTGACGGGGGTCCTTCTCCGGGCGCCCCTTGACCAGGGCGCCGTACTCGTCCGCTCGCAGATCGGCGTCGTCTGGGATCTCGTCCGAGGCCTCACCACGCATCACGAGGATCGCCTGAACCAGGTCGTCGACCTCGACGCCGGCCTCCTTGTCCATATCCATCCCGACCAGTGTCGCGGCCAGTGCCGCGGCAGGGATGTGCTGCACCATCGGCCAGTACTTGTTGATCGTCCGGTGCGCTCCCTCCGACCACGGAGGAATGGAGATCGCCGACCTGACCGACGCGAACCAGACGTTGGAGGCACCTCGCTGCAGGGTGCGCGGCGTCTGGTCGCAGGTGTCCGCGGCCGCGCCGCGCAACCAGGGACGGTTGCCCCAGCACTTGCTGATCCCGATCAGCGCTTGGGGCGAGAACGACCCGGCCAGACTGCGCCCGGGTGCCCCGCACGAGCACGAGATGACGATGTCGCCCAGGGACGAGCTCTGGCCTCGGGTGCGCAGGAAGAGCTGGTGGCTCTTGTCGGCATCCGGCCGCTCACCCTTGTGCACCCAGGCGGAGTAGGGGAAGTCGTCGATGTGCCCACCGGGGCAGCAGATGACGAACCGGGAGGGCACGAGCGTGCGCTGACAACGGTCGCATTCGTTTCCGTCCCAGCCGCAGAAGTCGTTCAGCCGCCCGAGACGGTGACACTTCGGGCAGTGGAACATCCGTGGGAACCGCACGACCGGCAGATCCTTCTTGCCCCTCGACGGAGGCATCCGAAAGGTACGCACCTCCATGGAGCGAGCCAAGCGGGGCTCGGTCACCTCTGGGCACTGGCTCTCGGTCCAGTCGTCCGTGCCGAGCAACATGAAGCTCTCGTCCCGAGCCGGGAAGAGCGCCCCCACACCGTACGTCGTCACCATCTGGCTTCGACGGGCCTCGGCCACTTTACGGACCATCAGCTCTTCGATCCCTTCGTCGGAGGTACGAGGAAGAGGGCGGTCGTCGCATCGACCTCTCGGAGACTCGTCATCGTGGCCCATGCCGGATCGCTCACCGGGAACACCAGCTCGTCCTCGTTGAGCACCATGCCGGGATCGACGAGCAGGAACCCGCTGGACTCACGCCAGCCCGGGTACTTCAAGCTGCCGGCATCGGCTGCATCCGCCCAGGCTTCGATCAGTGCCGTCATCTGCGAGCGCACCTTGTCCACCTCGTCCGGCGCGATGCTGTGCGCACGGTCGAGGAACGACTGCAGAGCGGACTCCAGAGCGGACCGCTGCGTCTTGATCGCTCCTGCCGCGCCATCGCTCGCGAGCCCGTCGACGAGCAGTCGTGCGTAGGACACCAGCACGCCGTGGAGGCCGCGGTCACGCGCCCTTGCCGCGAACGGCGTCGCGCTCGTCGCCTCCACCTGGCGGTAGAGAGCCCGGTGGTAGGAACCGAAGCTTTCGTAGTGCGAGAGGTCCCGGGACCGGGCAGCGTTGTAGAGCACGACAACGAGACCCGGGTGCTGACGCCCGACCCGGCTCGTCGACTGGATGTACTCCGCCGTTGCCTGGGGCTGTCCCATCACGACCATGAGCCCGAGACGATCCACGTCCAGACCGACGGAGATCATGTTGGTCGCCAGCACGACATCCTGTGTCTCGGTGTCGGGCAGCGCACGGCTGAGGCTCGCGAGCGCCTCGGGAATCTCCGCCGAGTCGACACGTGACGTCAGCTCGCCCGGCTCGGGAATCTCTCTGACGTCCGTGCCCATTCGGCCGGCGAGCACCTTGAGCCGGTCCGGGACGTCGTCCAGCACCTGCATGTAGGCACCTCCGAGAACACGGAGGCTGTTGAAGTAACCGAGCAATGTCCAGTAGGCGTCGCGCACCTTCTCGTCGCCGGGGAGGTCCTGGGCGGCCTGGAGCAGCGCGGCGTAGGTGCGGACCATGAGTGTCGTGTGGCTCGTCGAGGGAGCCGCGATGCCGAGATACCGCCGTGTGCCCTTCTTGTCCGGCGATGCCTGGACCGAGAAGTACGAGTCGGTGTTGTCGAGGCCGGGGGGTGGGAACTGACGCGAGTCCCGGTCGAAGACCGCACGGACCTGCTTCTTCGCGCGCCGAATGGTCGCTGTGGACGCCACCACCTTGGGCCGTGCGATTCCGGTGCAGGCGGCGTCCACGGCCGCCTCGTAGAGCCCGACCATGGTGCCGAGCGGTCCGCTGATGAGGTGCAGCTCGTCCTGGACGATGAGGTCGGGCGGTGGGTTCGCGCCATCGCGCGAGAACAGACTGCGCACCTGCTCCCGCCACGCCATCATCGCGAACTTGTCGACCGTCCCGATCACCAGGGACGGTCGCTCTCGATAGACGTCCTCGTCGACGAGATGCACCGGCAGCCCATCCGCGAACTCACAGGCCGCGCCCCCGCACCGCACCACCATGCGATCCGGCGACTTCTTGATGAGGTAGTCGTCCAGACCCAGGTCGTGCCCGCACACGGGGCAATGGAGCAGCTGGTACGGGTTGCCCTCGTCCTTCGGATTGATGCCGTCCCGGAGCTTGTTCAATGCCCTGCGTGCCTCGGAGACCTTGAGCGGCGTGGCGCCACGCCCGACCCACAGACCCAACGAGATCGGCTCCGCGTTCTTCATCTGCTCACGCCGGATCGACTCCAGCGCGCAGATCAGGCCGGCGGCCCGCTCGAACTGCTGGATGGTGAGCAGCCTCAGCGTGTAGCGCATGATCACGGACACCCCGCCGTGGGCAGGATTGCGAAGACGGCGAAGAAGAATGGAGAACCCGATCAGACCGAGGTAGGCCTCGGTCTTGCCACCGCCGGTGGGGAACCACAGCAGGTCCGCGATCTCACGGTCCGGCGAGGTCGGGTCGATCAGCCCCTCGAGGTTGAGCAGAATGAACGCCATCTGGAAGGGACGCCAGGTCTGCGGCCGCTCCTCGATCCCCCGCTGGCGATCCTGCCGGGTGCGCTGCAGGGCCATCGCCGCATTCATGAGCCTGAATGCGCGCTCCGCATCAGGATCGGCACCCATGCGCTCGATGCCGCGCTCCATGCGGTCCGCTGCCTGAGCCGCGTCCGCCAAGTGCCTTCGCCCGGTCGCTTGCAACTCCGGAGCCAGTGTCGCGATCTCGCCTTCGCGCTCGGTGATCCAATCGCGGTAGGACGCGACGAGGGCCACGAGCGGCTCGACGCCACCCGTCGCCAGCTCGTCCATCCTCATCACGATCCCCGAACCACCTGCCGGCTCGGCCAGCGGCACGTCGTACGACGGGGTGAAGGTGGTGGCGAGCTCCTTCGTCGGCCCGTCGTCGGACCACTTGACCGCGCAGCCGTGACCCACGGCCATGTCCTCGACGTCGCGGAAGAGCAGGGCGTAGGAGTCGAGATCCTCGTCGTCCAGGCCGGCCGAGCTTTCCGCCCGGCGTGCGCTGAACGACCCTTCGTCCACCCGCGCGGTGATGGACGGTTGGAACCAACAGTGAGCGTCCTTGCGAGCGTTCTTTTCCGGGACACCGACATTGAGCAGAACGCACGTGACTGAGGAAGTGCCGCCCCGGGGCTCACGCACGACGACCAGGAGATCCAGGTCCTCCGCGAGATGATGGGTCCGCCGGTCGACGATCCCCGTGTCGACGCGAACGGGGTCCGGACTGACGGCCACCCGATCCCACGTTCCGTCCCCGTCCTCCGCCTCGCGATAGCGCGCAGCCTCCACCTCGACGACGACGTGCGGCACCAGGCCCGGGTCGACCGCGAACGTCATCCCCATGGTCGAGGGATAGCGCATGTGCGACAGAGCAACCGCGGGGTCGAACGACGCATCGGCACCACCTGCCCCGCCGGATTCGGCACTGTCAGGATCGTCGACTTCTTCCTCCATCACGGCGTCGTCCCGAGGATGAAGGATCCCGACGGCGAAGCGGTCCAGAGGCGGCTCGGACAGCTTCGCTGCCCCCGCTCCACCGATCAGGTCCTGCTCCAGCGATGCGACCAGGGAGTTGCGAAAGTCGTACCACGCTGCAATTTCGCCCACAGGGCCCCCATCCCGAGATCATGCGCGATTCGTCAGTTTGCCAGCTCCTAAACAAAAAGCCAGGACCTGGTCCGGCTCGGAGAGCTGCGCGCTCCAGGAGGTGAGCACGCGCACGAGGCTTGCAGGGTGCTGAGATGGCCCATCATCAAGCGGTTGCGAGCACCGCTGGCGATGTAATCTCACGACGCGTCACCATTGCTGAGCTCGATTCGGCTCGGTGACGAGTCGACGAGCGGCGACGCCGCACTCCTGCTCCCGCGAAATCTCACCAGGAGGCTGCGAATGTCTGCCGAGATGGCGTCCGCTCTCACCGGCGCACTGACCCTACTGGCGGCCATCTGGGCAGGTGTGACAGCCACACGTCTGTACCGGGTCGAACAGGAACGCGACCGCGCTCGAGTGGCAGCCGAACGACGAAGTCAGGCAGAACAATTCGCAGGCTGGGTGTCGTGGGTACCCCAGCCCCATCTCGCCATCGACCTGCCTGAGGGTCTGAGGTCGCCGAACCTGGCTCTGAGGAACGCGAACTCCGTTCCTGTGTACGACGTCACCGTCCGCTACTTCCACGGCGACATTCCCGCGGGCGAGCAGTCGTTCTCCGTCATTTCACCAACGGATTCCGATACTCAACATCGCGAGATCAAGTCGGAAACGATGCGCGAGGTGCTGCTGCAACCTCGGCCTGCCGCTACTCGTCTGGACCTTCGAGTGGCGCTCTCGTTCACCGATGCCCGAGGCAGGAGGTGGGAGCGTGACCGTCAGGGCCGGCTGCGCGATTTCGGCACCGAAGCGTGAGCTGACCCGGGCTGAAAAGACCCTTTGCAGTTTCATCGCCCATCTGGAGGAGTGACGTATGGCCCGCGCCGACCACATCTACGTCCGCAGACCCGCGGGATACACCCATCACGGTGTCGACTGCGGTGACGGCACGGTCATCCACTTCACGGGCGAGCCCGGTCAACAAAAGATCAACGCCTCGATCGCTCGGACCTCGCTCGAGGAGTTCCTCGACGGAGGCAAGCTGCTGGTCAGGGAGTACGGAAAGCGCAACGATGTCGACACCACGATCGGACGGGCAGAGTCCAGGATCAGTGAGACGGGCTACCACCTCGTCGTCAACAACTGCGAACACTTCGCCACCTGGTGCTGCACCGGCAAGCCCGTCAGCGAGCAGGTCCGGGGGGTCGGCAGCCTCACCGCGCACGGCGCCGTCGCCACTGGCGCTGCTGCGGCCACGTCGGGAGTCGTCGCCGGGCTCGGTGTGACCGCGGGACTGAGCGGCCCGGGCATCATGAGCGGTCTCGCCGCGGCCGGTAGCGCAGTCGGTGGTGCGGCGAGCGGCCCAGCCGTTCTCGCGGCCCTTCCGGCCGTCGTGAGCATCGGCATCACCAACGTGGCGCTTCGCGACGACGAGACACTCCCGCCGAGCGAGCGAGCCTCGCGCAGGGACGGACGATGGGCGTCCGTAGCGGGTGCGGGAGGTGCCATGGCCGGAGGCATCGGCGCGATCAGCGCGGCCGGTACCGTCAGTGGACTCAGCGGAGCAGGGATAGCCAGCGGGCTCGCGGGCATCGGTGCGCTTGCAGGCGGAGGGATGGCCGCAGGGACCGCCGTGGTCGTCGCAGCACCCGCAGTGGCGGCTGCCGCAATCGGCACGGGGGTCTATCTAGCGGGGCGCAAGCTACGAACCCGCAAGCGCGCCGAGCCGCGGACCCCGATCACGTCCGAGGTGGAGGGGCTGCAGTCCACGGACAAGCGAGATCACTCGGAGGGCTGACACAGCCTCCGAGCCCGAGCACTCACCGCTGATGGAACGCCGTGTCCACCACCAGAGCAGCGGCGATGCTGAGCAACCGGAGCGGCCCCGTCACGTGGCCGGGAAACTCCACGACGTAGTTGTCCCCCTTGGTGAACAGCTCCTTGGCCAGACTCGCCCGAGTCTTCGTGATGCGCGCGACCACGCTGCCGCCGGTGTCCTGGACGTGGAAGTCGCGATGTCGCCCGCGGTCGTCCGAGTGGACAGCCCCGATCAGCTTGTTGCCGGCGTCCTCCAGCTTGAACCGACGGTCCTTCTTGTTCGGATTCATCGACGGCACGATGCGTCCGGTCTTGCCGCCGTACTCGTCGGCCACCACGACCTTGGACGTGAGCAGGTTCGACTCGCGTCGGAGATCGAACAGGGGGCGCCCCTCCATGTCCACCACCTGCATACGGCTCGACAGCCGTTTCCCCCGGACGGCCGCCACCTGCAGACCGTTGCGGTCGTAGATCGCGTACTCGGCGCGCAGCTCGACCAGCTTTCCCTTCTGGTTGATGACGAGGACGGGCTCGCTCAAGATCGCCAGGTCTGCCCCGCCGGCGATGGAGGCGACCTCGATCTTCTGCACCTGCTTCTGGATCCTCGCCGCTGCCCGGCTGACGGGCGGACTGCCCGAGACCTGCCGGTTCCCCTCCCGTGGGTAGGGCTGAGCAGCACGGGGCGTGTTCGGAACCACGGCCAGCGGTGCGACCGCGACGGGAGGGTCGACCCACTGACGACCGTTCGAGGCCACGTGCTCGGTCCAGCGGACGCCGTCCCAGAACCGGTGCTCGGCACGACGGAAAGGGTCTGCATGCCAACCGGCAGGCGGGACTTGCGGCATGGACGTGCCTTCCACGAGATCTGAGCGCAGCTTCCTGAGACGGGCCAAATCTACGAGTGCGGCCGGTGTCGTGTGGTCGGAACCAGAGTCCGGGACCAAGGCACCTCCGGTGAGTTCACCGACCACCTCACCGGATCCCCGACCGCGAAAAGCCGTCGACGAAGAACCGCTGCAGCGCCACGAACACCACGAGCAGCGGCACGCAGGACAGCAGCAGCGCCATCGCCATCAGACCGCCGTAGTCGGCGTCGAACTGGCCCTGGAGGAACCGCAGCGCGACGGGGAGCGTGTAGAGGTCGGGGTCACGCAGCGTGATCAGTGGCCACAGGAAGTCGTTCCACTGGGTCATGAACGCCAGCAGGACCATGACGGCGATGAGCGGCTTCGCCATCGGGAGTACGACGTACCGCAGCGTCGCCCACGTGCCGCAGCCGTCCAACCGGGCGGCATCGAGCAGCTCGTCGGGCACCGACACGAAGAACTGCCGTGCCAGGAACACCCCCAGCGCCGTCGAGGCCGAGGGAAGGATCACCGCCCAGAACAGGCCGATCAGGCCCATCCGGGCGACCAGCTCGAACTGCGGGATCATCACCGCCTGCGCCGGCACCATCAGCGTGCTCAGCACGATCAGCAGCACGACCGTGCGGCCAGCGAACTGCAGCTTGGCCAGCGCGAACCCGGCCGCCAGGTTGACCGCGACCGACAGCGCCGTGGTGAGCGTGGCGACGATCATCGCGTTGGAGAACCATCGCCAGACCGGGAAGCTGGCGAACAGGTTCGAGAAGTTCGCGGTCGTGAACCGGGAGGGCCACAGGCTGGCGCCGCCGTCGAAGACCAGCTCGCGCAGGGTGAAGACGACCACCACCATCGCGAACAGCGGCAGCACGAACACCGCCGAGACAGCCAAGCAGATGACGAAGCGGAGAGGGCGGCTCATCACGCCTCCTGACGGCGGTTGACCCGCAGCTGGACCGCGGTGATGGCCAGGGTGATGACGAGCAGGACGAGGCCGACGGTGGCGCCGTACCCGAAGTTGCGCGAGGGCCCGAAGCCCTCGTCGTAGGCGTAGGTGACCAGCATCGTCGTGGAGTAGCCGGGCCCGCCGTTGGTCATCACGTAGACGACGTCGAAGACCTGGAACGACCAGATCATGTTGATCACGACCAAGAAAAAAGTGGTGGGCCGCAGCCACGGCACGATCACGTGGCGCACCCGGTTGAACCCGCCGGCGCCGTCCATCGTGGCCGCCTCGAGGACCTCCTTGTCGACGTCCTGGAGCGCCGCGAGGTAGACGAGCATCCCGAAGCCGACCCGCGTCCACAGCGTCATCACGACCACCGACAGCATCGCCAGCGCGCCGTTGCTCTGCCACGACACCGGTCCGACGCCGAGGTCCCTGAGCACGCCGTTGACGATGCCGACCGACTCGTCGAACAGCAGCAGCCCGACGAGCGACACCACCAGCGAGCTGACCGCGATCGGCAGGTAGACGATCGTGCGGAACACCCCGCGCCCGGGCAGCGCCTTGTCCATCAGCATCGCCAGGCCGAGGCCGAGGCCGAGCCCGACGCTGAGCGGCACCGTGGCGACGGTGAAGATCGCGGTGTTGAGCAGCGCCCGCCAGAACACGGCGTCGGAGAGCAGCCGCAACAGGTTGGTCACGCCCGACCACTCGCCGGGCCGGAAGGACCGCTTGGCCTGGAACGACGTCAGCAGCGACCACACCAAGGGGACGAGCAGGAACAGCCCGATCAGCAGGAAGGCGGCCGTCAGCAGGCCGGCAACACATCGGATCAGCCGGCGGGCTTGTCACAGGATCGGGGTCAACGGACAGGTTCCGGACAGCCGGGTCTCGCTCGACCATGACCAGGCCGCGGATACGAGTCGCGCTTCCGGGTTGGCGCCGACCGGTCGCGCACGGTAGGCACGGGGGGTGGACGTGGGCGTGGACGGGCAGGCGGTCAGCGAGGTCTTCCGCGTCCTCGACCTCGCCGGCGTGCTGGCCAACGCCGTGCTGGGCGGGGTGATCGCCCGGCGGGAGCGGTTGGACCCGATCGGGTTCGTGGTGCTGGCGACCCTGACGGGCCTCGGTGGCGGGTTCATCCGCGACACCCTGCTGCAGGCCGGACCGCCCGTGGCGCTGACGGACCCGGCGTACCTGCTGACGGCGCTGGTCGGGGCGGCGATCGCCTACTCGCTCCGGGTGGAGGGCCGTGCCTGGGACGGCACCTGGCCCGTGGTCGACGCACTGGCACTGGGCTGCTGGGCTTCGGTCGGTGCGCAGAAGACGCTCGACACCGGGCTCGGCTGGCTGCCCGCGATCCTGCTCGGCACCATCACCGCGACCGGCGGCGGGCTGGTGCGCGACGTGGTTCTGCGGCGGGTGCCGGGCATCCTCGGCGGCAACACGCTCTACGCCACCTCGGCCATCGCGGCGGCGGCGACGCAGGTCGTCACGACCGCGCTGGGGTACCCCGTGGCCGGCTCGCTGGTGGCCCTGGTCGTCGGCGCCGGTCTGGTGCTGCTCGCCCGCCGACGCGGCTGGATGCTGCCCGACGCGGACGCCTGGTCGCGGGCCGTCGCCGTGCGCTCCCGAGCCCGGCGAATCGCCGAGCGGGCCCACCCGGTGCGGCGGCTGCGCGACCGGCGTCGTGCCCGGCACCAGCGCGACGGCGAGGGCTAGGACCGGTCAGGACGCCGGGGGGGCGGCTCGGTGGGCAGCCCCCGGAGGGCGTCGAGCACGACCTTGACCCGGGGGATCTCGTGGGTCCGGTAGATGCCGGTCTGCCCGAGCGAGGCCAGCACGGCGAAGAAGCCCTCGGCGGTCCGAACCTCCTCGCCGAAGAGGTCGATGGCGCTCGGCAGGGCGTGGCAGACCGGGACGCCGAGCGCGCGCAGGCGGAAGGTCTGGAGCAGGACGGCCGCCTGGTAGCGCGCCCGGTCGACCGGGTCGGGCAGCCACGAGAAGCCGAAGCCGATGCCGGGGTCGACGGCCACGCTCGGCACGCCCATCGACCGGGCGTGGGCCACGCGGGCCTCGAACTGCTCGAGCATCACCGGGAACGGGTCGGCGGCGACCGGGTGCTCGGTCGGGTCGTGGAGGTCGCGGGCGTGCGTGCCGACGATGTGGCACATCACCACCGAGGCGCCGTACGACGCGGCGAGGCCGAACATCTCCTCGTCGTCGGACGAGCCGCTGAGGTTGAGCACGGCGGCGCCGGCCTTGAGGCAGGCATCGACGACCGAGGGGTGGTAGCTCTCGACCGAGACCGCGACGCCGGCGGCGGCGAGCTCCTCGATGACCGGCACCATCTGGTCGGCCTGCTGCTGGGCGGTCACCCGGTCGGCGGCGGCGTCGCTCGACTCCGCGCCGAGGTCGACGACGTCGGCGCCCTGGGCGGCGAGGACGCGGCCGCGGCGTACGGCGTGCTCGCGGGAGCTGGAGACGCTCTCGCGGTACCACGAGTCGCGCGAGAGGTTGACGATCCCCATCAGCGCCGGGCGCGCATCGGTGTCGAGGCTGTGGTCGCCGATGAGGAACGGCGCGACCTCGTGGTCGAGGTCGTCGCCGTGCTCGGCGACCAGGGCGGCCAGGGCCTTGAGGTCGATCACGCGTTGTCCCTGCGGACGTAGCGCGACATCAGGAAGTCGTCGGCCGCGATCACGTGGACCAGCTCGAAGCCGCGCGGGTCGGCGAGCATGTCGGTGGGCGGCGTCTTCTCCGTGCCGACGAGCATCGGGGAGAACGTCAGGTCGGCCTCGTCGAGGCGCCCCGACGCGGCGGCGTCGCGCAGCAGGGTGGGTCCGCCCTCGCAGACGATGCGCCACAGGCCGCGCTCGACGAGCCGGTCGATCACCCACGACACCTCGACGGTGTCGCCCTCGGCCTGGACCACCTCGCAGCGCTCCCGCACCTGGGCGAGCCGCTCGGGGTCGGGGTCGGCGGTGGTGAACACCAGTGGCGTCAACGTCGAGCCGGTGAAGCCGTCGTCGCCCAGCGGCAGCGTCAGCGAGCCGGAGACGACCACGATCACGGGCGCGTCGGCCTGTCCGGCGGCGACCCGGCGCTTGGCGTCGTCGTCGGTGGAGTGCAGCGGGCCGTACTCCTCGGCCTTGAGGGTGCCGCCGCCGACGAGGACGGCGTCGGCGAAGCGGCGTACGGCGGTGAACACCTCGCCGTCGGCGTCACCGGTGATCGAGCCGCTGAGGCCGTCGCCACCGGCCGCGGCGCCGTCGAGGGTGGCGACCATCATCGCGCGGACGTACGCCTGCCCGGCCCGCTCGGGCCAGGGGTAGTGGTCCGGCAGGTCGGTGCTCGCCACGGGGCCGCGCTGGGGGCCGTAGATGATCTCCACCGGGACAACATAGGCAGGCGGTCCTCACCCCTGTGGGTGACCTCCACCCGGGTCGGTCGGGCTGCGGCTCGGGACCCGTTGACGGTAGGCGTCCTCGACGAGGTCGCCGGCGTGCTCCGGCAGCTCGTGCTCCCAGACCCGCACCACGTCCCAGCCGGCGGCGTGGAGCTCCTCGTCGGTGCTGCTGCGCCGGTTGCCGGGCACCGTGACCTGGACGCGGTAGCGCAGGCCCCGGCGGTGCAGCTCGGAGCGCAGCGCGATCTCCGGCCTGGTGTCGCGGCGGGCCAGCGTCGACATCTTCGAGGACAGCGCCGCGCCGGGCTCGACGCGGTCGGGCTCGGGGGCAGGCAGGGGTCCTCCTGGGGGGTCGACGGGCTCCGGCCTCGGCCCTTCGAGACAGGACGTCGTCCTTCCTCAGGGACCGAGGGGGCGGTCAGGGTCCGATGGGGCGGTCAGGCGAAGGCGACCTCGTCGGTCTTCACGACGCCGGTGGTGCGGCCGGGGGCGGAGGTGAAGCCCCAGTACATGTTGGTGAACTGGATGACCTCGGCCGGGGGGATGTTGCCCCACTGGGTCATGTCCTGGGTGGTGTGGGCGTCGGCGACGAGCGTGACGTCGTACCCCCGGGCCAGGCCGCCGTGGAGGGTGGAGCGGATGCAGGCGTCGGTCTGGGCGCCGGTGACCACGAGGCGCCCCACCCCCCGCTCGGCGAGGACCTGCTCGAGGTCGGTGTCCTCGAAGGAGTCGCCGTAGGTCTTGTCGACGAGCGGCTCGTCGTCGCGGCGTTGGAGCTCCGGGACGTACTGCCAGGCGTCGCTGTCGCGCGGCATGCCCTCGTCGTGGTGGGCGACCCAGACGACGGGGACGTCCTCGGCGCGGGCCTTGTCGACCAGGGCGGCGATGTTGGCCACGACGGTGTCGCGGTCCTCGGCGCCCTCGGTGACGTCCTGCTGCACGTCGATGACGAGCAGCGCGGTCTTCGGTCGGTCCTGCAGGGTGGTCATGGCGGCCTCCGGTCCGCCCCGCCGGATGCGGGGATGCGGCCACGGTAGGACGGGGCACCGACAGTCGTCAGCCCCTGGTGGGGCGGCCCTTCGGCCCTTCGAGACACGACTTCGTCGTTCCTCAGGGACCGAAGGGCCGCGTTCCTCAGGGACCGGGGTCGCGCGTTCCTCGAGGACCGAGGGGGTGTGGCAGGGTCGTGGGCCGTCGGGACGAGCAGAGGAGACGCACGTGCAGGTGACGCAGGTCGGAGCGGCGTACGCCGTCGCGGAGCCCACGGAGGCGGGCCGGTGGTTCGCCGAGCACCTCGGGTTCGAGGTGCTGGTGGACCTCGGGTGGTACGTCAGCACCCGTCACGCGGGCTGCGAGGGCCTGCGGGTCGACCTGGTCGCGCGCGACCACGAGACCTGGGTCGAGCCCGCCGACGGGGTGCGCGGCGCGATGCTGGCGCTGGTGGTGACCGACGTCGACAGCCACCACGACCGGCTGGTCGCCGCCGGCGTCGAGGTGCTCGAGCCGCTCGTGACCGAGCCGTGGGGTCAGCGCCGGGTGCAGCTGGCGGGCCCCGACGGGCTGGTGGTCGAGCTGGTGGGGCCCGTCGAGCCGGACCCGGCGTGGATGGCCGCCCAGGGGCTGGCGGGCTGAGCTCGGCCCTTCGAGACACGACTTCGTCGTTCCTCAGGGACCGGGGGTGGTCGGCCCTTCGAGACACGACTTCGTCGTTCCTCAGGGACCGAGGGGGTGTTCGTTCCTCAGGGACCGAGGGGGGCCGAGGGCGCCTCAGCGGGCGAGGGGCTCCAGGGCGACCGCGGCGCCGTCGGCCTCGGTGGCCGGTGCGTCGTCGGCGGTCGAGCGGGTGACGACCTTGACCACCGGCACCGCTACCGCGACCAGGGCGGCGAGGGCCGAGGTGACGACCAGGACCGAGAAGCCGTGGGTGTAGCCCGACTCGATCGGCAGGCCGTCGGGGCGCAGGTTGGCGGTGACGACGCTGGCCAGCACCGCGCTGCCGAGCGCGCCGCCGACGGTGCGGATGTTGGCGTTCATGCCGCTGGCCACACCGGTCTGCGACTGCGGGACGGCGTCGACGATGAGGTTCGACATGGCCGCGAAGGCCAGGCCGAACCCGAGGCCGAGCACGGTGCTCTCGATGAGCAGGTGCCACACGTGGTCGTGGAAGAGGACCAGCGCGAGCAGGCCCAGCGAGGTCAGGGTGGCGCCGGCGACCAGGACGGCCTTCGACCCGAAGCGGGCGGCCGCGCGGCCGGAGTAGAGGCCGGCCAGGAAGGTGGCGACCGTCTGCGGCAGCAGCAGCAGGCCCGACTGGGTGACCGAGGCGCCGAAGCCGTAGCCGGTGACGTCGTCGGGGGTCTGGAGGAACTGCGGGAGGAAGGCGAACATCGAGTACATCCCCATCCCGAAGAGCAGGGCCACCAGGTTGACGGTCCAGACCGTGGGGATCCGCATCATGCGCATGTCGATGAGGGGCGAGTCGCTGTGCGCCTCGGCGTACACCCACACGGGCAGCAGCACGACCGTGGCGGCGAACAGGCCGACCGTGATCGGCGAGCCCCAGCCCCAGCTGTGGCCCTGGGAGACCGCGAGCAGGAGCGTCACCAGCCACGAGGAGAGCAGCGCGGCGCTGAGCAGGTTGATGCGGCCGGGCGTGCGCTCGGGCGACTCGGGGACGAACCAGTGCGCGGCGGCGGCGGCCAGCAGGGTCATGATCATCGGCAGCCAGAACAGCCAGCGGTAGCTGAGCGCGTCGACGATCGGGCCGGCCAGCACCAGGCCGATGCCGCCGCCGACGGCGAGCAGCGCGGCCGACGTACCGACCGCACCGGCGACCTTCTCCCGAGGAAACTCGTCGCGGATGATCCCGAAGGTCAGCGGCAGCACGCCGCCGCCGACGCCCTGGATCGCGCGGGCGGCGATCAGCACGCCGATGCTCGGGGCGAGCGCGGCCAGCAGGGAGCCGACGGCCAGGGCGAGCAGCGCGACGACGAGCATCCGCTCCTTGCCGACCTTGTCGCCGACGCGGCCGATGATCGGGGTGAAGACCGAGGCGGAGAGCAGGTACGCCGTCAGCACCCACGTGACCGTCGCCTGGTCGGTGTCGAGCGCCGCCTCGATGGTCGGCAGCACCGGGTTGACCATCGACTGCAGCAGCGAGAACGACGCCACGCCTGCGCACAGGACGAGGTACGTCACGCGGTAGTCGGTGCGGGTGTCAGTGCTGGCCATCAGGCGTCCCATCGGTGCGGCGTACGTCGAGAAGTGGTCGCAGGCGATCAACGCTGACCGGCGCCGGACGGTTGTAGAAGTGCAACCACCGGAGATCCATTCCCCGCGGACGTGTGCGGTGGGTCTCGCCGCGAGGGTGAGGCTCGCCGAGGCGCAGGCCGATCGAGGTGCCGGTGGCGTCGTACCTCCGGTGGAGGCACCTGGTGTGGAGCGCGCGGACTCGGGAGAGGTCAACCCCCACCAGAGCCCCGGGAAACCCGTCGCTTCCCGGGCGAAATCGACCCGGGGAAGCAGCGGTTTCCCAGGGGCCCTTGGGAAACCGGCCCCCCGATCCGACCCCCGACCTCACCCCGCTGACGAGTCGGCCCGCACCTCGGCGTGGGGGCGGGACTGCCAGCGGGCCCAGTCGTCGCTGACGTCGCCGGCGGTGCGGAGCAGGTGGGGCAGGTGGTCGTCGAGGAGGGTCCGGGTCGAGGTCTCGGCGGCGTGGACGGTGACGTTCATGGCCGCGCGGACGGCGCCGGTGCCGTCGCGGACGGGCACGGCGACCGAGCGGACGCCCGGGGCGAGCTCCTCGTCGGCCAGGGCCCAGCCGCGGGCGCGGACCGAGACCAGCTCGTCGGCGAGCTGGGCGGGGGTGCGGCCGATGTACGCCGGCAGGCCCGACCGGCTGGGCTCCGCGAGCACCCGGTCGAGCTCGGCGGGGGGCAGGGCGGCGAGCAGGACCTTGCCCTGGCTGGTCTGCGCGGCGGGGAAGCGGGTGCCGATCTCGACGCGCAGCGCGATGATCTTCGGGACCGAGACGCGGGCGACGTAGACGATGTCGGAGCCGTCGAGCTGGGCCATCGACGACGACTCCCCCGTGCGGCCCACCAGCGCCTCGAGGTGGGGCCGGGCGACGTCCCACAGGCCGAGCGAGGCGACGTAGGCCATCCCGAGCTCGATCACCCGCGGGGTGAGCTCGAAGCGGGCGTCGACGCCGCGGACGTAGCCCAGCTCCTGCAGCGTCAGCAGCAGCCGCCGGGCCGTGGGGCGCGCCAGGCCGGTGGCGGTGGCGACCTCGGTCAGCGACATCTGGCGGTGGGCCCCGTCGAAGGCCGCCAGGACGTCGAGGCCGCGCGCCAGCGCCTCCACGAAGTCGGGACCAGAGCCACGACCGGCCATGTGTCCTCCTGGGGTGGGTCTCGACCGACGGCTGACTCTACGAGCCGGCGCCGGAGCCGGGCTCGCCGAACACGCTGCCGCGGGCGCCGTGCGTGGCGTGGGACTTGTAGTCGGTGTACTGGTACGGGTTGTCGAGGACGTCGTCGTCCTCGGGCAGCTGGGGGTTCATCCCGGCCTGCCAGACCTCCTCGCCCATCGAGGAGCGCAGGTGCTCGACCGTGTCGTCGACCTGGGCGCGGACGGCCGCGGCGTCGTACCCGATCAGCACGCCCTCGGACTTCACGACCCGGCCGTCGACGAGCACCGTGTGGACGTCGCCGCGCTGGGCCTGGAAGGCGACGTGGCCGTAGGGGTTGAGCAGCGGGAACGACACGGGCGAGCGGTCGTTCTTGAGCAGCACCACGTCGGCCTTCTTGCCGGGCTGCAGCGAGCCGAGGTCGTCGCGGCCGAGCGCCCGGGCGCCGCCGCGGGTGGCCCAGTCGACGACCTGCTCGGCGCGCAGGTGCACGTTGGTGACGGTGTCGCCCTTGGCGTGCGCCTCGAGGTGCTCGCGCGAGCGGTCGGCGCCGAGCGTGGTGCGCATCGCGGAGAACAGGTCGCTGCTCCACCACACGCTGGTGTCCATCGACAGCGACACGTCGATGCCGTGGCGGCGCAGCTGCCAGGTGGGGGGGTAGCCCTGGCCGGCGCTCTGCTCGGACTCGGTCGAGACCGACGCGGAGCCGCCCGAGGCGGCGATCCGGTGGTAGGAGTCGGTGCTGAGCGTGGCCGCGTGGACGTAGACCGTCTCGGGCGTCATGAAGCCGTGGTCGTGCATCAGCCGGATGCCGTCGTCGTTGGTGGCGCCCCACACGCCGGCGTGGGTGGTGACGGGCAGCCCGAGCTCGCGGGCGACCTCGAAGGCGGGCTTCTCGGGGAACGCCGGGTCGCCGGTCACGTCGAAGGCCAGCTGCAGCCCGAGCAGGTCGCTGCTGCCGCGGTGGCGCTGCAGGAAATCCTGGACGGCCCGGTCGGCGGTCCACTCCCACGGGCCGGCCTGGATGTTGCCGTAGGCCAGCACGAACCGGCCCGGCACCGCCGCCAGGCCCTCGACCGCCGCCTCGGCGTGGTCAACGGTCTGCAGGCCGTGGGACCAGTCGACGGTGGTGGTGACGCCGGCCTCGATCGCGTCCCACGCGGAGAGCAGGTTGCCGGCCCGCACGTCCTCGGGTCGGAACGCCCTGCCGTGCTCGAGGTAGTACCAGACGAAGTACTGCGTCAGCGTCCAGTCGGCGCCGTAGCCGCGCATCGCGGTCTGCCACATGTGGCGGTGGGTGTCGATCATCCCGGGCATCACCACGCCACCGGTGGCGTCGACCTCGTGGGTGCCCTCGGGCACGTCGAGGGCTACGCCGACCGCCTCGATCCGGTCGCCCACGACCAGCACGTCGGCGCCCTCGAGCACGGTGTGCTGGTCGTCCATCGTCAGCACCGTGCCGCCGCGCAGGACGACGGGCCGACCGGGCTGGGGGGTCTCGGGGGCGTGGCTCATGGGGGCTCCTCGGGCTGGGGGCTGTCGCGGTCGGTTCGTGACGGACGCTGGTCCGCTGGGCGGACACCCGACCACTGTGGACGTGACGCCGACCACACGTCAAGGGGGTACGACGAGATTCAACGACCTCCTTGACAGCCACAGACAGGCGCCAACAGACTGACCGGGCCGTACGCCGCCCGCAGCGGACCGACGTCCGCTCGCGGCCCCGGACCACGACCTCGACACCTCACCCGACCCCGCACCGCCTCTCGAAGGAGCGCCGATGACCTCCCAGCCCGAGCTCGCAGCGGAGCCGCGCAGCGGCCCCCTCGCCGGACTGCTGGTGGCCGACTTCTCGCGCATCCTGGCGGGCCCCTACGCCACGATGCTGATGGCCGACCTGGGCGCCGAGGTGGTCAAGGTCGAGGGCCCGGCCGGCGACGACACCCGCAGCTGGTCACCGCCCCTGCGCGAGGGCGTGTCGACGTACTTCCTCGGGGTGAACCGCAACAAGCGCTCGATCGCCCTCGACCTCAAGGACGCCGACGACGTCGCGGTCGCGCAGGAGCTGGCGCGCCGGGCCGATGTCGTGATCGAGAACTTCCGACCGGGCGGGCTGGCCCGCTTCGGCCTCGACTACGACACCGTGGCGGCCGGCAACCCCGGGGTGGTCTACGCCTCGATCAGCGGCTTCGGCAGCGGGCCCGAGGGCGCGAAGCTGCCGGGGTACGACCTCATCGTCCAGGCCATCTCCGGTCTGATGAGCCTCACCGGCTCCCCCGACGGCGAGCCCTACCGCGCCGGGATCTCGGTCTTCGACGTGATGGCCGGGCTGCACGCCACCATCGGCGTGCTGTCGGCGGTCCACCAGCGCCACGAGACCGGGCGCGGCCAGCACGTCGAGGTCAACCTGCTCTCCTCGGCGCTGTCGGGGCTGGTCAACCAGAGCAGCGCCTACGTCGCGGGCGGCGTCGTCCCGACGCGGATGGGCAACAGCCACCCCAGCCTGTTCCCCTACGAGCCGCTGCCGTGCTCGGACCGCGACCTGATCGTCACCGCCGGCAACAACGGCCAGTTCCGCAAGCTGGTCGAGGTGCTCGGCGTGCCCGAGCTGGCCGACGACCCGCGCTTCGCCCGCAACGAGGACCGCACCGCCCACCGCGACGAGCTGCGGCCGCTGCTGGTCGAGCGGCTCTCGACCCGGACCGCGCTGGAGTGGTTCGACGACATCATCGCCGCGGGCGTGCCGTGCGGGCCGATCAACACCGTCGACGGCGGCGTCGCCTTCGCCGAGGGCGTGGGCCTCGAGCCGGTGGTGGAGGTGGGCGAGGGCGAGCACGCGGTGCCCTCGATCCGCAACCCGATCCGGTTCTCCGAGACGCCCCCCGACTACCGCCGCCCGCCGCCGTCGCTCGACGAGCACGGCGCCGAGATCCGCGCCTGGCTGGCCGCGCCGGCCCCCGCCGGCAACGAGAGGGACGAGGACCGATGAGCCACGAGATCGACGGACTGGAGTTCCCCACCTCGCTGGGCACCTCGACGCCCGACACCATCAGCCTGCTGGGCCAGGACCTGACCGCCGACCTGATGGGCAAGGTCGGGTTCGGCGAGCTGGCCTTCTGGCTGGTCGCCATGCGCCGGCCGACCGCAGGCGAGGTGCGGGTCTTCGAGTCGGTGCTGGTCGCGCTGGCCGACCACGGCTTCACCCCGACGGCCATCGCGGCGCGGGTGACGTACCTGTCGGCCCCCGACTCGCTCCAGGGCGCGCTCGCCGCGGGCCTGCTCGGCGGCGGCTCGCGGTTCCTCGGCGTGACCGAGGACTGCGGCGGCTACCTCCACGACGTGCTCACCGCCCACGAGGCCGCCGGCCACCCGCTGCCCACCACCGACGAGGAGTGGGACGACCTCGCGCTGGCCTCGGTCACCGCCACGCGGGAGGCGAAGCGGTTCGTGCCCGGCCTGGGCCACCCGGTCCACAAGCAGGGCGACCCCCGCACCCCGGTGCTCATCGGCATCGCCGAGGAGGAGGGCCTGCGCGGCCCCCACCTGCGGCTCTTCGAGGCCATCGGCCGCACCCACGCCTCGGTGCTGGGCCGGCACCTGCCGCTCAACGGCGCCGGCGTCTGCGGCGCGGCGCTGGCCGACCTGGGCCTGCCCGTCGAGCTGCTGCGCGGCTTCGCGCTGCTCGCCCGCGCGGCCGGCCTGCTCGGCCAGCTGGCCGAGGAGCGCCGCCGCCCGATCGCGAGCGACATCTACCTCACCGTCGACCGCAACGCGGCGTACGTCGACCCCGAGAGCTGACCCCACCCCACCACCCGAGAGGAGCGCCCCGGTGGCCGAAGTCTGCGCCGTCATCGCCTCGACGCACCACCCCTTCTACTACCGCGCCAGCACCGCGACCGGGGCCGACCGGCCGCCGTTCGCCGACGAGTGGGTGGCCAAGATCGAGGCCTTCCGGGAGACGCTGACGCGGGCCCGCCCCGACGTGCTGGTGATGGTCGGCAGCGACCACTTCCACCAGCTGTGGTTGGACAACATGCCGCAGTTCCTCGTCGGCAAGGCACCCTTCTACGACGCCAACTGGTACAACGAGGAGCGCGAGTTCGGGCTGCCCCGGATGCGGCTCGCGGGCCAGGAGGACCTCTCGGCGCACATCCTGCGCCACGGCCTCGACGCCGACTTCGACCTGGCGTTCAGCAACGAGCTGCGCATCGACCACAGCATCACCTGCCCGATCATCACGCTGCGGCCCGAGGCCGACCTGCCGATCGTGCCGATCTACACCAACATCTTCGCGCCGCCGCTCCCGCAGCCGAAGCGGTTCGTGCAGCTCGGCCAGACCATCCGCCAGCTCGTCGAGTCGTGGCCCGAGGACCTGCGGGTGGCCATCATCGGCACCGGCCACCTCTCGCTCGAGCTCGGCGGGCCGCGCCAGTTCGGCGAGCACGGCCCGGACCCGGAGTTCGACCGCAGGGCGGTGGAGTGGATCGCCTCCGGCGACCTCGAGGGCTGCCTCGCCGAGGTCACCCTCGACAGCCTGCACCTGCCGGGCAACGCCACCCACGGCTTCATGGACTTCATGCTGATGATGGGCGTGGCCGGGGAGGGCCAGAAGGCGCACCACGTCGACTCCCTCGACCTGTTCCACACGATGGAGGCCTACTTCACGTGGTACCCGAACGGGGTGCCCCAGTGAGCCGCTACCTGCTCGACAAGTTCCTCTTCACGATCGACCGCGACCCCGAGCTGGTCGAGCGCTACCGCGAGGACCCCGCCGGCACCGTGACCTGGTGGGAGGCCGAGATGGCCAACCGGCTGCTGTCGTGCACGGCTCCCGAGCAGTCGACGTGGCAGGCGTTCACCGACGCGGAGCGGGCGGCGCTCGTGGGCCACGACCACGTCACGCTCTTCGAGATGGGCGCGCACCCGTTCCTCACGCTGACGCTGTTCATCGCCCTGTTCGAGCGCGACCACGGGCCGATGGAGTACCAGACGGCGTACGCCCGGGCGATGCAGCACCTGACGCTCCCCTACCCCGACATCACCACCTGAGCGGGTGCGGTCGTGAGAGCGGCGCTGGTCCACCGGCCCGGTGAGGCGCCGGCCGTCGGGGACCGGCCGGACGCCGTCGCGGCGCCGGGACGGACGCTGGTGCGGACGACCGCTGCGCCCGTCGTGCCCCTCGACGTGCTGGCGGCGTCGGGGACGTCGTACTTCGGGCGGCCGGCGACGCCGTACGTGCCGGGCGTGCAGGGGGTCGGCGTGGTCGTCGACTCGCAGGTCCACCCGGCCGGCATCCGGGTGTGGTGCGCGACGAGCGCCGGGATGGCGCCGGGCGACGGCGCGCTGGCCGAGCTCTGCTCGGTGGCCGACGCCGACGTGGTGCCGCTGGGCGCGGTCGACGTCGGTGACGCGGCGCTGGCGGCGCTCGGCCTGTCGGCCGTCGCGGCCTGGGCCTGCCTCGCCTGGCGCGCCGGCCTGGCCGCGGGCGAGCGGGTGGCCGTGCTCGGCGGGGGCGGCGCGGTCGGCCAGGCCGGCATCGGCGCCGCGCGGGTGCTGGGCGCGGGCCGGGTGGTCGCGGTCTGCCGCGGCGACGCGGCCGCCGCGCGGGCCCGGGAGGCGGGCGCCGACGAGGTGCTGGTGGGCGTGCCCCCGGCCGAGCTGACCGACGCGCTGCGCGACGCCGCGGGCGGCCCGGTCGACGTCGTCCTCGACCCGGTGTTCGGCGAGGTCGCCGAGGCGGCCTGCGCGGCGCTCGGCGACCACGGCCGCCTGGTCAACCTCGGCGGCTCGGCCGGCGACACGGCCCGGCTGTCCTCGGCCGCGCTGCGCAGCCGCTCGATCAGCGTCCTCGGGCACACCAACAACGCCCTGTCCCCCCGGCAGCGGGCCGACGCCCTCCTAGCCGTGGCCGACCACGCCGCCGCCGGGCGGGTGGCGGTGGCCCACCGGGTGGTCCCGCTCGACGACGTCGGCCGAGCCTGGGGCGAGACGGCCGCCGGCCGGGCGGCCCCGCGGTGGGTGGTGGGGTTCGCGGGCCCGTAGGCCGCCCCGGCTACCCCCGCTGCTTGAGCGGCTGGGTGGCCGGACCCTCGAGGACCGCGCCGTCGGGGGCGAAGCGGGAGCCGTGGAGGGGGCAGTCCCAGCTGCGCTCGGCGTCGTTCCACTTCAGGACGCCGCCCAGGTGGGTGCAGATGCCGACGACCGCGCACTGCTCGCCCTCGGGCCCGGTGGTGCGGCCGGTCGGGAGCAGGCCGGCGCGGCCGAGGTCGCCGGTGCCCTCGGGGGCGTGGTCCGGCGCGCGGTGGAGCAGGCCGCGGGCGGCGCCGAGGCCGAGGAAGGCGCCGACGCCGAGGTTCATCCGGGCCAGCTGGAGCGCGCCCCTGGCGCCGAGGCGGGCGCCGTGGAGGGTCTGCGCCCAGGACGGCTCGGCGCCGAGGACCTGGCCGGCGAGGGTGAGGGAGGCGGCGACGGCGTTGGACATGCCCCACTTCTCGTAGCCCGTGGCCAGGCGCAGGTGGTCGCCGCCGCGCGGCACGAGTCCGACGTACGGCAGCGCGTCGGCGGGTGCGTAGTCCTGCGCCGACCAGTGGTGGGTCTCGACCGCGCCCGGGTAGTGCTCGGCCGTCCAGGCCCGGAGCCGGTCGACGTGCTCGGCCTCGGAGCGGGTGCGCCCGACGCCGTGCCCGGCGCCGCCGATCAGCAGCAGCCGGCCGTCGGCGCGGGGGACGTCGCGGACCGAGCGGGAGTCGGAGCCCGCGGAGAGGTACATCCCGTCGGGCGGCGGCGTCTGCTCGGTCGTCCGGAACGCCAGCGCGTAGGAGCGCTGCGCCTCCATCTTGGCGAAGTGCAGACCCCGGTCGAGCAGCGGGCCGCCGGTGGCGAGCACCACCTCGCGGGCGCGCAGCGTGCGGCCGTCGGCCAGGTCGAGCGAGGGACCGCCCTGGATCCCGCCCGCGACGTCCGCACCCGTGACGCGGTGGCCCTGGTGGACCGTCCCGCCGTGGGCCCGGACCTGCGCCACGAGCGCGGCCAGCACGTCCATCGGGTCGAACTGCGCCTGGTCGGCGAGCCCGGTGGCGCGGTGCACCGGGAACCGCTCGTCGAGCCTGGCGTGCAGCGTCACCGGCAGGCCGGCCTCGGCCGCGACCGCGTGCTCGCGCTCGACGGTGACGACCTCGCTGTGCTTCAGCGCGAAGGTGTACGCCGTGCGCCGTTGCAGCGCCACGTCGTGGTCCTCGCAGAACCGGGCCAGCCAGGCCACGCCCTCGACCTGCGCCTGCACGTAGGCGCGCGTGACCTGGGCGGAGTGGTGGCTGCGCACCCGGGACAGGTGGGTGCCCTGGAGCGCGGAGAGCTTGGCCGTGGTGTTGCCCGTGGCCACGGCGCCGACGGTGCGCGCCTCGAGCACGGCCACGCGACGCCCCGCCCGGGCGAGCAGCAGGGCGGTGGTGAGGCCGGTCAGCCCGGCGCCGACGACCAGGACGTCGTGGTCCTCGGCGGTCAGCGGGTCGTCGTGGACGGGCGTCGCGTCGGCGTGCCAGAGGGAGGTCATGCTGCCCCGTGCCCGATCAGGCGGGGTCCACGCACACCCCCGGGGGTGGGCGTGCGGGTGCGTCCGACGGGTACGGAGCACCGTTCGCCGACGGCCACCTCGGTCGCCGTACGAGAGGAGCCCGCATGAAGGCAGTCACCTGGCACGGCAAGCGCGACGTCCGCGTCGAGGACGTCCCCGACCCTCGGATCGAGCAGCCCACCGACGCGATCGTCAAGATCACCTCGAGCGGCCTGTGCGGCTCCGACCTGCACCTGTACGAGACGCTCGGCCCGTTCATGGGCCAGGGCGACGTGCTCGGCCACGAGCCGATGGGCATCGTCGAGGAGGTCGGCCCCGAGGCGGGCGACCTGAAGGTCGGCGACCGCGTGGTGATGCCCTTCCAGATCTGCTGCGGCCACTGCTGGATGTGCGAGCGCGGCCTCTACACGCAGTGCGAGACCACCCAGGTCCGCGACCAGGGCATGGGGGCGGCGCTCTTCGGCTTCAGCAAGCTGTACGGCGAGGTGCCCGGCGCCCAGGCGGAGTACCTGCGCGTCCCGCAGGCCCAGTTCATGCCGATCAAGGTGCCGCACGGCCCGGTCGACGAGCGGTTCCTCTTCCTCTCCGACGTGCTGCCGACCGCGTGGCAGTCCGTGGAGTACGCCGACACCCCCGACGGCGGCACCCTGCTGGTCCTCGGGCTCGGCCCGATCGGCGACATGGCCGTCCGGATCGCGCTCCACCGCGGCCTGCGGGTCATCGGCGTCGACCGCGTCACCGAGCGGCTCGACCGCGTCCGGGCGCTCGGTGCGGAGGTCGTCGACATGCGCGAGGTCGACGACATCGGCGAGGAGGTCCGCTCCCGCACGGCCGGTCGCGGCGCCGACGCCGTCATCGACGCCGTCGGCATGGAGGCGCACGGGTCCCCCGTCGCCGAGATGGGCCAGAAGCTGTTCAACGCCCTGCCCAAGCGGCTCTCGGCCACCGTGATGAACAAGGTCGGCCTCGACCGGATGTCGGCGATCTACACCGCCATCGACGCCGTGCGCCGCGGCGGCACCGTCTCGCTCATCGGCGTGTACGGCGGCCAGAGCGACCCGATGCCGATTCTCACGATGTTCGACAAGCAGCTCCAGCTGCGGATGGGCCAGGCCAACGTGCGCCGCTGGTCCGACGCCATCATGCCGCTGCTCCTCGACGACGCCGACCCGCTCGGCACCGAGTCCTTCACGACCCACCAGGTGCCGCTCGCCGACGCCGCGGGGGCGTACGAGCGGTTCCAGAAGAAGCAGGACGGGACCATCAAGGTGGTCTTCAAGCCGTAGGGGTGACCGCCCCGGGCGGGGTAGTCCGAGACGTTCGGCACCTGATTCGTCCGTTTCGACCTGCCGAACGTCTCGGACTACCGGTCCACGGGGCGGGAATGACGACACCCGGCCGCGCGCTGGGTACGACGAGGACCCGTACCCGACCAGAGGAGACACCGTGCGCGCGATCGGCTACCGCACCACCGGAGACGCGAGCCGGCTCGAGGACGTCGAGCTGCCCGACCCCACCCCCGGCGAGCGGGACCTGCTCGTGGAGGTGCGGGCGGTCTCGGTGAACCCCGTCGACACCAAGATCATCGGTCGCCAGGGCCCCGACGAGGGCGAGGACGTCAAGGTGCTCGGCTGGGACGTCGCGGGGGTCGTCCGCGAGGTCGGGCCGGGCGTCACGGGCTTCGCGGCCGGCGACGAGGTCTGGTACGCCGGGTCGCTGGTCCGCCCCGGCGCCGACAGCGAGCTCCACCTCGTCGACGAGCGGATCGCGGCCCGCAAGCCGTCCAGCCTGTCCTTCGCCGAGGCGGCCGCCCTGCCGCTGACCACCATCACCGCCTGGGAGCTGCTCTTCGACCGGCTCGGCGTCGAGCGCGACGGCGGCGAGGGCCAGGTGCTCCTGGTCGTCGGCGCGGCCGGCGGCGTCGGCTCGATCCTCGTGCAGCTGGCGTCGCGGCTGACGCGGCTGCGCGTCGTCGGCACCGCCTCGCGCCCGGAGTCGGAGCAGTGGGCCCGCGACCTGGGCGCCCACGACGTCGTCGACCACTCCCAGGAGCTCGTGCCCCAGCTGCGCGACCTGGGGATCGACTCGGTGCCGCTGGTGGCCGCGCTGACCCACACCGACGAGCACTACGAGCAGCTGGTCGAGGCGCTGGCACCCCAGGGCCGGATCGCCGTCATCGACGACCCCGAGGGCGGGCTGAACATCGCCCCGCTCAAGCAGAAGTCGGGCTCGCTGCACTGGGAGTTCATGTTCACCCGGTCGATGTTCGGGACCGACGACATGCACCTGCAGGGCGACCTGCTGGCCGAGGTCGCCCGGCTCGTCGACGAGGGCGTGCTGCGGACGACGACCGGCGCCGGGGACGAGGCGCCGAAGCCGATCTCCGCGGCGGCGCTGCGCGAGGCCCACGAGTTCATCAGCTCCCACCGAGCGGTCGGCAAGGTCGTCCTCGAGGGCTGGGGCGACGACCGGGCCGACACCTCCGCGGCGGGGTCGGCCGGCTGAGCGGCGCCGTCGCCCGCGGGTCGCTGGGCGCCTGGGTGCTCAAGGTCGACCCGACCGGCTCCGACATCGGCGGCCTGCTGGCCGGAGAGCCCGTCGCGCGCTGCGTGCGGGCGTCGTACCGCACCGCGCTGGTGGCTCCCGGCGACCCCGTGCTGCTGTGGGTCAGCGGTCGCGACGCCACCTGGCCGGCCGGCGTCCACGGGTCCGGTCGGGTGCTCGCGGCCGTCGACGACGCCGGCCCCGGACAGCCGTCGGTGTGCGTCGCGCTGCGACCGGTCGACCCGCCCGTGCTGCGGGCCGACCTGCTCGCCCACCCCGTGCTATCCGGGCTCGAGGTGCTGCGGATGGCGGCGGGCAGCAACCCCTCGCACGTCACCCGCGAGCAGCTCGACGCCCTGCGGCACGGCTGGCCGCAGGTGGGCTGAGGCCTCCGACCGCGGGCGCGGCAGGATCGGGGCATGAGCGCGTCGTACGTCGTGATCGGGGCCGGGCTGGCCGGGGCCGCCACCGCTTGGAGGCTGGCGCAGCGGGGGTGCGAGGTGACGCTCGTCGAGCGGAGCCGGCCCGCCAACCCGGACGGCAGCTCGCACGGCTCGGCGCGGATCCTGCGGCACGCCTACCCGGACCCCTTTCACGCCGGGCTCGTCGGCCGGGCGGCCGAGCAGTGGGACGAGCTGGAGGACGCCAGCGGCGAGCGGCTCGTGCGGCGGGTCGGCGCGCTGGACCACGGCCCCGAGCGCGACCCGCGCCGGTTGGCCGGGGTGCTCGCCGAGGTCGGCGTCGCGCACGAGCTGGTCGGCGCCGCCGAGGCGCGGCAGCGGTGGCCGGGGCTGCGCTTCGAGGGCGAGGCGATGTGGCACCCGTCCGCCGGGGTGCTCGACGCGGAGGCGAGCGTGCTGGCGATGACGCGGCTGGCCGAGGCGGCCGGGGCGACGGTGCTGCGCGACCGGCCGGTGGCGCAGGTGCGGCGCGAGCCGACGGGCTACCTGGTCGAGACCGCCGCCGCCGACCCGCTCGCCGCCGACCGGGTCGTGGTCGCCGCCGGCGGCTGGCTGCCCGACCTCGTCGACCGGCTCCCGGACCCCGCGCGGCTGCGGGCGCTGCTGCCGGCGTTCGCGGTCACCCAGGAGAGCGCGTTCCACTTCCCCTACCGCGACGACGCGGACGCGGGGCACTGGCCGACCTCCATCCACCAGGACGCCGGGATGACGGTCTACGCCCTGCCCGGCGGCCGCGACGCCGAGCGGGACGGCCGGGCCGGCCACAAGGTCGCCGAGCTGCACGGCGGCCGGTCGATCGGCTCCGCGGTGCACGCCGACGGCGTCGTCGACCCCGCCCAGCGGCAGCGGCTGACGGCGTACGTCGAGCGCTGGCTGCCCGGCCTCGAGCCCGCGCCGTACGCCGAGACGACCTGCCTGTTCACCACCACGCCGACCGAGGACTTCGTCATCGACGAGGTCGACGGCCTCACCGTGGTCTCCGCGTGCTCGGGCCACGGCGCGAAGTTCGCCCCGCTGCTCGGGACGCTGGCCGCCGACCGCGCGATGCGGCACGACGAGCCGGTCCCGGGGGCGTGGGCGCGGCTGGCCTTCCCGGGCCGCTGAGCCTGCAGGACGAGACGGACTTCCACCCCTGCGGGTGTGTGTGTAACCTCAACAGCATGTTGAGGTAATAACCGGGCAAGTAAACACCGCGTTGAACTTCACCGGGTCGTCCACCGACGTCCCCCACTCACCCTAGGAGCACGCCATGAGCGCGATTCTGTTCGGTTCCATCAGCACCGTCGCCGACACCTCGGAGCTGCAGCGGCAGTCCTTCAACGAGGCCTTCGCCGCCCACGGCCTGGACTGGACCTGGGAGCGCGAGGACTACGTCCGGATGCTCGAGCAGAGCGGCGGGGCCGACCGGGTCACGGCGTACGCCCAGGAGCGCGGCGTCGAGGTCGACGCCGCCGCCGTCCACCGCACCAAGTCGGAGATCTTCCAGAAGCGGCTCATCACCGACGGCGTCGAGCCCCGCGACGGCGTGGTCGACACCATCGCCGCCGCGCAGCGCGGTGGCGTCAAGCTCGGCCTGGTCACCACCACCTCCCCCGACAACGTCGAGGCGCTGGTCACCGCGCTGCGGCCCCACGTCGACATCAGCGGCTTCGACGTCGTCGTCGACGTCACCCAGGTGGAGCAGCCCAAGCCCGATCGCGACGCCTACGACTTCGCGCTCGACCGCCTCGGCGAGACCTCCGACTCCGTCGTGGCCGTCGAGGACAACCTCGGGGGCGTCCAGGCCGCGGCGTCCGCCGGTCTGGTCTGCGTGGCCTTCCCCAACACCAACACCTCGGGGCACGACTTCGCCGGCGCCCACGCGCGCGTCGACCGCCTCGACGCCGACCAGCTCATCGGCCTGGCCACCAGCGCCTGACCGGCGCCCCCACCCGAGACCCACCCCGCACGACGACCCCCCACGGATCGAGGACCCCTGCATGTCCAGCGTCGACGCCACCCTGACCGCTACCGAGTCGTCCTTCCACGTGGAGGGACGCGAGAACATCGACTTCAGCCTCGTCTACAGCCGAGGGGTCTTCGACGTCGACAACACCGACCTCGCGGAGAGCTACCAGCCCTACGGCCGGTGCCTCATGGTGGTCGACGAGGCCGTGCAGGAGCTGCACGGCGACCGGATCGAGGCCTACTTCGCCCACCACGGGATCGAGCTGACGGTCTTCGCGATCAAGATCGGTGAGCAGCGCAAGACGCTGCGCACCGTCGAGACGATCGTGGACGCCTTCGCCGACTTCGGGCTGCTGCGCAAGGAGCCGGTCCTGGTCGTGGGCGGCGGGCTCACCACCGACGTCGCGGGGTTCGCCTGCGCGTCGTACCGCCGCAGCACCAACTACATCCGCATCCCCACCACCCTGATCGGGCTGATCGACGCCAGTGTGTCGATCAAGGTCGCGGTCAACCACGGGAAGCACAA
The DNA here is from genome assembly GCF_900104965.1 of Nocardioides scoriae. NCBI lineage: Bacteria > Bacillati > Actinomycetota > Actinomycetes > Propionibacteriales > Nocardioidaceae > Nocardioides > Nocardioides scoriae. Next base: position 2,836,183 of record NZ_LT629757.1, read on the forward strand.
GAACCGTCTGGGCGCCTACCACGCGTCGCAGAAGGTGCTGCTCGACTTCTCGCTGCTGGAGACGCTGCCCGAGGACCAGGTCCGCAACGGCATGGCCGAGCTCATCAAGATCTCGGTCGTCGCCAACAGCGAGATCTTCGACCTGCTCGAGAAGTACGGCGAGGACCTGCTCCGCACCCGGTTCGGCCACCTGGACGGCAGCGACCAGCTGCGCGAGGTCGCCGACACCATCACCTACGAGGCCATCAAGACGATGCTCACCCTGGAGGTCCCCAACCTCCACGAGCTCGACCTCGACCGGGTGATCGCCTACGGCCACACCTGGAGCCCCACCCTCGAGCTGAGCCCCGAGGTGCCCTACTTCCACGGCCACGCCATCAACGTCGACATGGCGTTCTCGGCCACCATCGCCGAGGAGCTGGGCTACATCTCCGAGATCGAGCGCGACCGCATCCTCGGCGTGATGAGCAGCATCGGGCTCGCGCTCGACAGCCCGCACCTGACGCCGGAGCTGCTGCGCAAGGGCACCGAGTCGATCATGCAGACCCGTGACGGCCTGCTCCGTGCGGCGCTGCCGCAGCCGATCGGCGCCTGCGTCTTCGCCAACGACCTCGACGCCGACCAGCTCGACCGGATGCTGGCCTCGCACAAGGAGCTGGTGCGGGGCTACCCGCGCCAGGGGGACGGCGAGGACATGTTCACCTCGCCGGCCGCCTGAGGTCGCGCCGTGACGACGCAGACGACCGGCCCGACCGCCCGGACGGACCCCCCGCCGCCCGGCCCGCGGCCGGTCACCCCGGTGGCGATCCTGGCCGACAGCCTGGCCCGGATCGCCTCCCGCCTCGGCGAGCTCGAGGGGGTGGATCCCGACCTGGGCTCGGAGATCCGCCGCGCCGCCGAGCTCGCCGGGGGCCTGGACGACTACACGGCCCGCCTCAGCACCCCCGAGTCCCCCGCGCTGCGGGCGCTCGCCGAGCGCACCGCCGCCGAGGACTGGGAGGCCCACACCGGCACCGCCCTGGAGCAGGAGATGCTCTCGGGCCACGTCGAGGGCCAGACCCTCAAGATGCTGGTGCACGCCACCCGGGCCACCCGGGTCCTGGAGATCGGGATGTTCACGGGCTACTCCGCCCTGGCCATGGCCGAGGCCCTGCCCGACGAGGGCGTCGTGGTGGCCTGCGAGATCGACCCCCGGGTCGCGGAGATCGCGCAGGAGTGCTTCGACGCCACCCCCGACGGCGACAAGATCGACGTCCACGTCGGCCCGGCCATCGACACCCTGCACGCGCTCGCCGACGCGGGCGCCCACTTCGACCTGGTCTTCATCGACGCCGACAAGGCGGGCTACGTCGACTACTTCCACGCGCTGCTCGACTCGCGGCTGCTGGCCCCGCGGGCGCTCGTCGCCGTCGACAACACGCTGATGCAGGGCCTGCCCTGGCGCAGCGACGACACCACCGCCAACGGCGAGGCGATCGCGCGCTTCAACCAGGTCGTGGCCGACGACCCGTGCGTGGAGCAGGTCGTGCTGCCGGTCCGCGACGGGATCACCCTGATCCGCAGGGTGCGCGCGTGACGGTGCGCGACACCGCACGCACCCTGGGCGCCGTCGCGGCGCTCGGGGCCACGGCCCCGCTCAACGCCGCGGTCACCGGCGCGGCGCTGCTCAGCACCGTGGTGCGGCCGGGTCGTCCCCGCGCCCGCGCCGCCCGCCCGCTGACGGTGATGGTCAGCGGCGGCAAGATGACCAAGGCGCTGCAGCTGTGCCGCTCCTTCCACGCCGCCGGCCACCGCGTGGTGCTGGTCGAGACGGCCGGCTACCGGCTGACCGGCCACCGGTCCTCCCGCTCGGTCGCCGCCTTTCACACGGTCCCGGCGCCCGGCGACCCGACGTACGCCGACGCGCTGGAGGCGATCGCCAGGGCCGAGGGCGTCGACGCCTACGTGCCGGTCTGCAGCCCCGCCAGCAGCGTCGCCGACGCGCGGGCCAAGAAGCAGCTCGAGCAGGTCTGCGAGGTGGTCCACCTCGACGCCGACGTGCTGGAGCGGCTCGACGACAAGTTCGAGTTCGCCCGGGCCGCGGCGGCGCTCGGCCTCGCGGTGCCCGACACCCACCGGATCACCGACCCCCAGCAGGTCCTCGACCACGACTTCTCGCAGGCCACGCGGCCCTACATCCTCAAGAGCATCGCCTACGACCCCGTGCACCGGCTCGACCTGACGCGGCTGCCCTTCGGGCCGCCGGAGGCGATGGAGGCGTTCGTGCGGTCGCTGCCGATCAGCGAGGACAACCCCTGGATCCTGCAGGAGTTCATCGAGGGGCGGGAGTTCTGCACCCACTCGACCGTGCGCGGCGGCCGGCTGACCGTCTACTGCTGCTGCGCCTCGTCGGCCTTCCAGATCAACTACGAGATGGTCGACCACCCGGCCATCCGGGCCTGGGTCGACCGCTTCGTCGAGGGCCAGGACCTGACCGGCCAGGTGTCGCTGGACTTCATCGAGGACGCCGACGGCGAGGTGTTCGCCATCGAGTGCAACCCGCGCACGCACTCGGCCGTCACGATGCTCTACGACCACGACGGCGTGGCCGACGCCTACCTCTCCGACGAGCCGGGCCCGGTCGTGGTGCCCACGGCGACCAGCCGTCCGACGTACTGGCTCTACCACGAGGTCTGGCGCCTGCTCACCCTCCCGGACCGCCGCGAGCGGCTGCGCACCATCACCCGCGGCACCGACGCGATCCTGCAGCGGACCGACCCGCTGCCGTTCTTCCTCGAGCACCACGTGCAGGTCCCCGCCTTGCTGCTGCGCAAGCTGCGCTCCGGGGGCTCCTGGATCCGGATCGACTTCAACATCGGCAAGCTCGTCGAGGCGGGGGGCGACTGATGGCCGGCTCCACCGGCCCGGGCGCAACCGGGCGACCGCTGAGGGTGCTGCACCTCGTCGGCTCGGCCGAGAGCGACTTCCTGGCCGAGCTGTCCCGGCTCTACGCCGCCGACTGCCTGGCCGCGACCGCCGACCCGGCGTACGACGTGACGGTGGCGGTGGTCTCCCCCGACGGCTCCTGGCGCTTCCCCACCGGTCTCGGACCCGACGAGCTCGCCGCGGCCGCACCGGTGGACGTGGCGGCCGCGATCGGGCGGCTGCGCGAGCTGGCGCCCGACGTGGCGGTGCCGCAGATGTTCTGCCTGCCCGGGATGACGACCCACCGCTCGCTGCTCGACCTGCTCGGCATCCCCTTCGTGGGCAACCGCGCGGACGTGATGGCGCTGGCCGCCCACAAGGCCCGGGCCAAGGCGGTCGTCGCGGCCGCCGGCGTGCGCGTCCCGGCGGGGCAGCTGCTGCGGCCCGGCGACGTCGCCTCGGTCCCGCTGCCCGTCGTGGTGAAGCCGGTCGACGCCGACAACTCGATGGGCGTGGCGCTGGTCCGCGAGCCGGACGCGCTCGACGCCGCCGTGGCCGCGGCGTTCGAGCACTCGGGCGAGGTGCTCGTCGAGGAGTACGTCGAGCTCGGCCGCGAGGTCCGCTGCGGCGTCCTCGAGGTGGACGGCGAGCTGGTCGCGCTCCCGCTCGAGGAGTACGCCGTGGACCGCGAGACCAAGCCCGTGCGCGGCTACGACGACAAGCTCCGGCGCGACGACGCCGACGGTTCGGGCGACGGCGCCCTCGCGCTGGTGGCCAAGGAGGCGGCGTACGCCTGGATCGTGGACGTCGCCGACCCGTTGACCGCCCGCGTGCAGGAGGCCGCGAAGGCGTGCCACCGGGCGCTGGGCTGCCGCGACTACAGCCTGTTCGACTTCCGCGTGGACGCCGACGGGGAGCCGTGGTTCCTCGAGGCCGGCCTCTACTGCTCCTACGCCTCCACGAGCGTCGTCGCGGTGATGGCGGGGGCCGCCGGCACCTCGCTGCCCGCGCTCTTCCGGCAGGGTGTCCACCAGGCCCTCGCCCGCGGCGTCCGCTGACCGACCCGACCGTCCCGCCCCCCGAGGAGTCCCCGTGCAGCTCAACCCCACCACCCCCGTCGGCGCCGTCGTCACCGACCTCGACCTCGCGGACGTGACCCCTGCGAGCGCGGAGGAGGTCAAGGACCTGCTGGCCGAGCACGGCGTGCTGGTCTTCCCCGGCCAGGAGGTCGACGACGCGGCGTTCCTGGAGTTCCTGCGCTGCTTCGGCGACCTGGCCTTCACCGTCGGGGAGACCCCCGTCGACGGCTTCCCCGACCTCAACGTCATCAGCAACGTCGGCCGCACCACCCCGCCGCGGAGCCAGTTCCACGTCGACTCCAGCTACATGAGGGTGCCGCCGGCGTACACCGCGCTGCGGACCGTGGAGATCCCCGCCCAGGGCGGCGAGACCCTGTTCACCAACCAGTACGCCGCCTTCGAGGCGCTGCCCGACGACCTCGTCGAGCGCCTCGACGGCCGCACCGTCACCCACGTCGTCACCGGTCTCGACCTCGACGAGGACGAGGAGACGCAGGCCGAGCACCCGCTGTTCCGGCCGCACCCGCGCTCGGGCCGGACGGCGCTCTACCTGTCCACCCCTGCGCGCTGCGTCGCGATCAGCGGGATGGACGACGACGAGGCCGCCTCGACGATCGCGACCCTGCTCGAGCACTCCACCCGGCCCGAGAACACGCTGCGCCACGCGTGGGCGCCCGGCGACGTGGTGATGTGGGACAACGGCGCCGTGCTGCACCGCGCCGACCACTCCGACGTCGTGGGCGACCGCGTCATGCACCGCGGGATGGTGTCGGGGGCCGCCGCGTCGGGCGCCGACACCGGCGTCGCGCACCCCGGGAGCGACCACCCGGGCTGGTGATGCGCACCCCGGCCGGTGTGGGATGGGCCGGGTGAGGACCGACCTGCGCGTGGCCGTCGCCCAGCCGGACGTGCACGCGCTTGACGTGGCGGCCAACGTCGCCGCCCACGCCGCCGTCGTGCGCGGGGCGCGGGCCCGGCTGGTGGTGTTCCCGGAGCTGTCGCTGACCGGCTACGAGCTGGACGCACCGTCCCTGGCGCCCACCGACCCGCGGCTGGCGCCCCTCGTCGAGGCGTGCCGCGCCACCGGGTCCGTGGCGCTCGTCGGTGCGCCGGTCGTCGTCGCCGGCGACCGGTCGAGCCTCGAGCACATCGGCACGCTGCGGGTCGACCGCGCCGGCGTCGCGACGGCGTACCTCAAGGTCTCGCTGGGCGACGCCGAGGCCGAGCGCTTCGCCCCAGGACCCGGTCCGGTCGCGATCGACGTCGACGGGTGGCGCGTCGGCCTCGCGACCTGCCGGGACACCGGCATCGCGGCCCACGTCGCGGCGACCGCGGCGCTGGGCCTCGACCTGTACGCCGCGGGCGTCGTCCACCACGCCCACGAGCGCGCCGAGCTGTCGCACCGGGCCCGCGCGATCGCCGCCGCGACCGGCGCCCCCGTCGCGCTGGCCAGCTGCGCGGCCCCCACCGGCGAGGGCTACGCCGCCACCGCCGGCCACTCGTCGGTCCACGACCGCCACGGCGCGCTGCTCGTCGAGGCCGGAGCCGCGACCGGCTGGGTGGCGGTGACCCTGCGGGCCACCGCGGGCGAGACGCCAGACGGCCCGCGCGACTAGCAGCTCGGCGCGGACCGGCGGGCTGCAGGCGGGGACGGGCGCCCGGGGGCTGCGAACTGGTCGTCGGTCGGGCCGCCGGGGGCCGGGGTCCGCGCTTCGAGGTGAGGGTTACCTTCGTCGCATGCACGCCTACGTCCTCGAGACCTCCCGCCCGACGCCCGGCCTGGTGCGGGTGGTGCTCGAGGGCGGCGGGCTGGACGGGTTCGTGGTGCCGGAGGCGACCGACGCCTACGTCAACGTGGCCCTGCCGCCGGCGGGGGCGCCGTACGACGCGGTGTTCGACCCCAAGGCGGTCCGTGATCAGCACCCGGCCGAGACCTGGCCCGCGCGGCGGCGCTACACCGTGCGGGCGTGGGACGCCGAGGCTCAGCAGCTGACGATCGACTTCGTGGTGCACGGCGACGAGGGCGTGGCGGGGCCCTGGGCCGCGGCGGCCCAGCCGGGCGACGTGCTCGTCTTCGAGGGGCCCGGCGGTGGCTACCGCCCCGACCCGGCGGCCGACTGGCACCTGCTGGTCGGCGACGAGTCGGCGCTGCCGGCGATCGCGGCGTCGGTGGAGGTGCTGCCCGCCGGGGCGCGGGCGGTCGTGCGCCTGCTGTGCGACGACGCCGACCACGAGCTGGCGCTGGACGGCGCCGCCGACCTCGACGTCGTGTGGCTGCACCGTGCGGACGGCGAGAGCCTGGAGGCGGCCGTCGCGGCGCTCGACTGGCCGGCCGGCACGGTGCACGCGTTCGTCCACGGCGAGGCCGACGAGATCCGGGCGATCCGTCGCCACCTGCTGACCGAGCGGGGCGTGGCGCGGGCGCAGATGTCGTGCTCGCCCTACTGGCGGCGCGACTTCACCGACGAGGCCTGGCGCCGGGTCAAGCGCGACTTCGTGCAGGCCATGGACGCCGACGCCTAGGGGGTCGCGACCGCGTCCATCGCCTCGTCGAGCAGCGGCCCGAGGCGGGCGCCGTCGTGCTCGGCCCACAGCTCCTGCGCCTCCTGCAGGCAGGCGAGCGCGCAGCTGGTGAGCGCCCGGGCGCGGGCGTCGGGCCCGCGGCGGCCGGAGCGCGCGGGCAGGCGCTGCTCCACCAGCGGCACGAGCAGCTCCAGCCAGCGCCGGTGGCGCTCGGTCAGCACGCCGCGCAGCGACGGCTCGTCGCGGAGCATCAGCTGGAGCGGGCGCGAACGCTCGGCGTGGGCCTCCTGCACCTCGACCAGCTGGTCGAACGCACGTCGCAGCGCCGGCCAGGCCGGCTCGTCGTCGGGCCGCGCCGCCAGCGCCGCTGCGAGCTCCTCGCCCGACTCCAGCAGCCGCTCGAGGACGAGCTCCTCCTTGCCGGCGAAGTAGCGGAAGAAGGTGCGCCGCGACATCCCCGCCGCGGCCGCGATCTGCTCGACCGTGGTCGCCTCGAACCCGTCACGCGCGAAGAGCAGCCACGCCTGGCGCATCACCTCGCCGCGGACGGCCCCGCGGGCGGTGTCGCGGAGCGCGGGAGAAGGAGGCACGGGGTGAGGGTACCAGTGAGCATCACCACATGCCGTTTGTGACACTGCGTGCCATGTTCGTCGTACAGTGACGCCTCCCGACCTCGCAGGAGCCCGCTCATGACCACCGCCACCACTCCCGGCACGTCTCCGGGCACGCCCGCCACCACCTCGCGCCGCGCCACCGTCGAGCTGCTGTTCATCGGCCTCGGCGCGCTCGTCGTCGCCCTGTCGCAGTCGCTGCTGATCCCGGTGCTCTCGACCCTGCCCGCGGATCTCGACACCTCCGCGGGCAACGTGACCTGGCTGCTGACCTCGACGCTGCTCGTCGCCGCGGTGTCGGTGCCGATCATGGGTCGGCTCGGCGACATGTTCGGCAAGCGGCTGATGCTGCTCGTCGCGCTCGGCGCGCTGCTCGTCGGCTCCCTGCTCGCCGCGGTCACCGACCACGTCGGGCTGCTCGTCCTGGGCCGCGCCATCCAGGGCATGGCCGCCGCGGCCATCCCGCTGGGCATCAGCCTGCTGGCCACCGTGATGCCCCGGGAGCGGGTCGCCTCCTCGACCGCGCTGGTCAGCGCGATGCTCGGCGTCGGCGGTGCGCTGGGCCTGCCGCTGGCCGGCTTCGTGGCCGAGCACGCCAGCTTCCACGCGCTGTTCTGGATCACCTCGGGCGCCAGCCTGGTCGCGATCGTCGGCATCCTGCTGGTCGTGCCCGAGGCGCCCGAGCGCTCCGGCGGCCGGGTCGACCTGGTCGGGGCCGGACTGCTCGCCGCCACCCTGGTCGCGCTGCTGCTCCCCCTGAGCCAGAGCGCCACCTGGGGCTGGGACGACCCGCGGGTGGCCGTCCTGCTCGCCGCTTCGGCCGTGCTGCTGGTCCTGCTCGGCTGGAGCCAGACCCGGATCCACGACCCGCTGATCGACCTCACCGCGCTCCGAAGCCGCCCGATCGTGCTGACCAACCTGGCCTCGATCCTGTTCGGGTTCGCGCTGTTCGCGTCGTTCATCGGCACCGCGTCGTACGTCGAGGCGCCGGAGGCCAGCGGCTACGGCTTCGGCGCCAGCCTGCTCACCGGCGGCCTGGTGCTGCTGCCCAGCGGCATCGCGATGCTGCTCTTCTCGGGGGTCGCGGCGATGCTCATCAAGCGCCGGGGCGCCGGCTCCACGCTCGCGCTCGGCGCCGCGGTCGTGGCCGCCGGCTGGCTGATGCGGATCGTGGTGACCGACCACCTGTGGCAGGTCGTCGTGGGCACCACGATCGTCGGCATCGGCACCGGCATCGGGTACGCCGCGATCCCCTCGCTCATCAACGCCTTCACCCCGGCCGGCGAGATCGCGGCGGCCAACGGGCTCAACACGCTGTTCCGCAGCCTCGGCAGCTCCCTCGCCTCGGCGTTCGGCGGCGCCATCCTGGCCGCCGACTCGGTGATCCTCGGGTCGTTCGCCGTGCCGTCGCTGAGCGCCTACCGCGAGCTGTTCGCCCTGTGCGCCGGCGCGGCCGTGCTCACCGCGCTGATCGTCACGATGATCCCCAAGGCGGTCCCGGCCGACTGACCGATCGGCCGACTGGACGTCGTTTCCGGTCACTGGACGTCTGTTGCAACAGACGTTCAGTGACCGGTTACCCGGACGTCCGGGTAATCAGCGCCCCTCACCGCCCCGCTGCCAGACTCGCCGGATGAGCGACCCGAGTGCCGAGCTGGTCCCCTTCACCGCGGCCGTGCCGCAGGCCGAGATCGACGACCTGCGGGCCCGGATCCGGGCCACCCGGTGGCCGGGGCCGGCCCCCGGCGAGGCCGACGACCCGTGGGCGCGGGGGGTGCCGGTCGACTACCTGCGCGAGCTCGCGGCGTACTGGGCCGACGGGTTCGACTGGCGCACCCACGAGGCCCGGCTCAACGCCCACCCGCAGCTGACCACGACGGTCGACGGGCAGCGCCTCCACCTGCTGCACGTCCGGTCGCCGGAGCCCGACGCGCTGCCGCTGGTGGTGACGCACGGCTGGCCGGGCTCGGTGCTGGAGTTCCTCGACGTCCTCGGGCCGCTGACCGACCCGGTCGCGCACGGCGGGGACGCGCGCGACGCGTTCCACGTGGTCGCCCCGAGCATCCCCGGCTACGGCTTCTCCGGCCCGGTCACCGAGCCGGGCTGGGACCCCGCGCGGGTCGGGCGGGCGTTCGCGACCCTGATGCACCGCCTCGGCTACGAGAGGTACGCCGCCCAGGGCGGCGACTGGGGCTCCACCATCAGCCGCGAGATCGGGATCGCCGACCCCGAGCACGTCGTCGGCGTGCACCTCAACATGCTGCTGCAACGGACCCCGCGCGACCCGGCCGAGGTGCGCGACGACGAGGAGCGGGCCCGCGTCGAGGAGGTGGCGCGCTACGTCCGCGACGGGTCGGGCTACCGCTCCGTCCAGGCGACGCGGCCGCAGACGCTGGCCTACGCGCTCACCGACTCGCCGGTCGGGCAGCTGGCCTGGATCGTGGAGAAGTTCCGCGAGTGGACCGACAACGCGGGCCTGCCCGAGGACGCCGTCGATCGCGACCTGCTGCTGGCCGACGTGTCGCTCTACTGGTTCACCCGGACGGCCGGCTCCTCGGCCCAGCTCTACCTCGAGGCGGCGGCCGCGCGCCGCGGCGTACGCCCCTCGACGGTGCCGACCGGCGTCGCGGTCTTCCCCCGCGACATCGCCCGGCCGATCCGTCGCCTGGCCGAGGAGACGGACCGGATCGTGCGCTGGACCGAGATGGAGCGGGGCGGCCACTTCGCCGCGATGGAGGAGCCCGACCTGCTGGTCGAGGACGTCCGCGCGATGTTCCGCGAGCTGCGGTGAGCGACCTGACGGCGTGGGCCGCGTCCTCGCTGTCGGGGTCCCGCGTGGTCGCCGCCGACCCCACCACCGTCGGGGCGCTGGTCTCCGACGTCACCCGCACCGGCGAGTGGAGCCCCGTGTGCGCCGCGGCGTGGTGGGAGGACGACGTCGCGCCCGGGCCACGGGCCGGGGCGTGGTTCGGCGGTCGCAACCAGGTCCCCGGCCGGACCTGGGAGACCCGCTCGCTGGTGCTCGACGCCGAGCCGGGCCGGACGTTCCGCTGGCAGGTCGAGGGCCGCTACGCCACCTGGGGCTACGCGCTGCGCCCGGTCGAGACCTCCGGCGCGGTCCACACCGAGCTGACCGAGACCTACGAGCTCGGCGGGGCGACCGTGGCCCGCTTCGAGGAGCTGTACGCCGACCGCGCCGCCGAGGTCCTCGATGCCCGCTGCCGCGAGGCGCGCGAGGGCATCCCGGCGACCCTGGCCGCGCTGGCCCGGATCCTCGAGGGCTGACGGGCTCACGCGATGACGTGACCCACGTCACATCATCCGCGGTGGTCTGGGTACGGGCAGGGCGAAGGAGGCCGGCGCCGTCCTGCCCGCACGGCGCCGGACACGCATGACTGCTGCACGCCCCACGCTCGACCGCGCCACCACCCCTGCTCCCACCCGCACTCCCACCCGCACACCCCGCCCCACGTCCGGCGGCACCGATCGCCCGCCCCGTCGCACCCGGCCGCTGCTCGACCAGGTCCGCGACCTCGTCGGCGACTGCCTCGGCCTCACCGTGACCGGCACGGTCGGGGGCGTCGCGGTGACGCTGGTGGCCACCGACGAGCAGGCCGCGCTCCTCGACGCGCTGCAGCACCTCGAGGGCGGTCCCTGCCGCCGGGTGGACCGCGGCGAGGTGGTGTCCGCCGGGTCGCGCGACCTCGTGTCGCGTCGCTGGCGCCACCTGGCCGAGGAGGTCTCCCAGCTCGGCGTCCGGTCGGCGCTGGCGCTGCCGCTGCGCGACGGGTGCCGCGTCGTCGGCGCCGTCACGGTGTACGCCGCCAGCGAGTCCACCCCCGACCACGACGCCCTGCTCGCGCTGGTGCAGCCGTGGGTCGAGACGGCCCGCGACCAGGCGGCGGGCACCCTCGACGAGCGGCGCTCCCGCGCCGCGGCGCCGCGCAGCCTGCGCGCCGACGGCCTGGTGCACCGCGCGGCCGGGGTGCTGGCCGTCCGTGTGGCCGTCGACCCGGCAGCCGCCCGCGAGCGCCTGGAGGACGCCGCGCTCCACGCCGGGCTGCGACCCGAGCGGCTCGCCCAGGTCCTGCTCGCGCTGCACCCGTGAGGGGCCTAGCCGACGACGAGCCGCACGCGCTCCCCCCTCGGCTGCGCCCCGACCGCACCGAGGTCGCCGACCACGGTGACGGCCCCGCGAGCGACGCCGTCGGCCAGGCCGATGGCCACCACGTGGGCGCCGGCGGCGACCCCGGCGTCGACCCCGGCCCCGCTGTCCTCGAACACCACGCAGTCGCCCGCGTCGGCGCCCAGGCGGTCGGCGGCGGTCAGGTAGGGGTCGGGCGCGGGCTTGCCGGCCTCGACCTCCTCGGCGCTCACCAGCACGTCCGGCAGCGGCAGCCCAGCGGCCCGGAGCCGGGCCAGGGCCAGCGGTCGGGTGGCCGAGGTCGCGACCGCCCACCGCACGCCCGCCAGCGACCCGAGCAGCTCGGCGGCGCCCGGCAGCGCGGTCGTGAGGGAGGCGGTGCCGAGCTCGAGCTCGTTGATCCGGTCGGTGGCCACGGCCACCTGGTCGGCGGGGAGCAGGGTCATCACCGTGTCCTGGGCACGCCGCCCGTGGATCATCTCCAGCACCCGCTCCTCGTCGAGGTCGTGCTCCTGGGCCCACTGCCGCCAGGCCCGGTTGCCGGCGTCGACGGAGTCGACCAGCACCCCGTCGTTGTCGAAGAGCAGGGCGGCGACGTCGAGCTCGAGCGGGCCGGGGCGGGCGGGTTCGGTGTTCACGCGCTGCAACCTACGGGGTCCACGACCGTTAGCCTCCGCAGGTGAAGATCGTGTGGAGCAGCTTCGACGGCCGGTACAGCGACAGCCCGCGGGCGCTCTACGAGGCGCTGCGGTCGCGGCGCGACGACCTCGAGCACACCTGGCTGGCCAAGGCCGAGCACCGCTCCACCTTCCCCGACCACGCGACCACGGTCGACGCCGCCGGCGCCGAGGCCGTCGCCGCGCTCGAGGCGGCCGACCTGGTCGTGGCCAACACCCACGTCCGGCTGCCGTGGACCAAGCGGGCGGGCGCGACGTACGTCCAGACCTGGCACGGCACGCCGCTCAAGACCGTGCACCGCGACGTGCTCTGGGCGCCCGACGGCCTCCTCGACGAGCTCGACGAGGACGTCGCGAAGTGGGACCTGCTGCTCTCGCCGAACCCCCACTCGACCCGCTACCTGTCCCAGGCCTTCCGCTGGACCGGTGCGCTGCTGGAGAGCGGCTACCCCCGCAACGACGTGCTCAGCCCGCCCGCCCACGACGAGCGCCGGGCCGAGGTGCGCGCCCGTCTGGGCATCGAGGACGACCGCACGGTCGTGCTCTACGCCCCGACGTGGCGCGACGAGGAGGGCTACGACCCGAGCCGCCCGGTGCCGGTCCGGCTCGACGTCGAGGCCTTCGGAGCCGCGCTCGGGGAGGACCACACGCTGCTGGTCCGCGCCCACAACATGGTCACCGGGCGCTGGGAGGTCACCGGCGCCGACTGGCTCCAGGACGTCTCGATCGAGCCCTCCGACGTGGCCGACCTCTACACCGCGGCCGACGTGCTGATCACCGACTACTCCTCGGTGATGTTCGACTTCGCCGTCACCGGGCGACCGATCCTCTTCCTGGTCGCCGACCTGGAGCAGTACGCCTCGGTCACGCGCGGCTTCTACCTCGACCTGTGGCCGCAGGCACCCGGGCCGCAGCTGCGCGACACCGACGAGGTGGTCGCGGCGCTGCGCGACCTGCCGGCGGTGGAGAAGGAGTTCTCCGAGCGGTACGCCGCGTTCGCCGCGACGTACACCTCGCTCGAGGACGGCCACGCGACCGAGCGGGTGCTCGACCACCTCGGGCTCTAGGCCGGGTCGGACCCGCCGCCCGCGGGTCGGGGGCGCTGCTCGCGGGCGTAGGGCACCACCAGGGCCGAGGGCACCAGCACCATCGCGACGACCAGCAGGGCGTCGAGGGTGCCGACGTGGTCGGCGACGAAGCCGAGCAGCGGCGGGCCGGCGAGGAACGCGGCGTACCCGATCGTCGAGACCACGCTGACCCGCACCGCCGCCCGGGCGGGGTCGTCGGCCGCGGCGCTCATGCCGACCGGGAAGCCGAGCGAGGCGCCCAGGCCCCACAGCACGACGCCCAGCACCACCAGCGCGGGCTGCTGGCCGAGCACGATCAGCAGCACGCCGCCGCCCGCGCCGACCATCGTGGCCCACAGCGTCGGCACCCGGCCGAGGCGGTCGAGCAGGACCGGGCCGACCAGGCGACCCGCGGTCATCGCGGTCACGAACACCGCGAACCCGGCGACACCGACCCAGTGCGGCACGTCGTACCCGTCGACCAGCGCGAGCGCCAGCCAGTCGTTGGCCGTGCCCTCGGTCAGCGCCAGGGCCAGCACCATCACCCCGATGAGCAGGGTGCGCGGCTCGCGCCAGGCGGTCCACGCCGAGCTGCGGGGCGCCTCCTCGTCGACCGGCTCGTCGGGCAGGAAGGAGCGGGTCGCGGCGACCAGCCCGAAGGCCGCCACCAGGGTGACGACGGGCAGGTGCACGACGGCGGGCACCCCGAGCGCGACCACCCCGGCGCCGAGGGCCGAGCCGAGCACGGTGCCACCGCTGAACGCCGCGTGGAAGCGGGGCATCACGGTGCGGCCGAGATGGCGCTCGACGGCGGCTCCCTCGACGTTCATCGAGACGTCCCAGGTGCCGGTGCCGACGCCGTACAGGAACAGCCCGAGCGCCGCGAGCCACGGCGACCCCGCCGCCAGTGCGCCCGAGACCGTGCCGAGCCCGACCAGGCCGGAGAACCCCGCGACCCGGATCACCCCGACCGTGCCGAGCCGGCTGATCGCGACGCCGGTCAGCGGCATCGCGACCAGCGAGCCGAGCGCGATGGCGAGCAGCAGCAGGCCCAGCTGGCCGTTGTCGAGCCCGAGGTCGCTGCGGGCCTCGGGGATCCGCGAGATCCAGCTGGAGAAGAGCAGCCCGTTGAGCAGGAACGTGACGGCGACCCCGTTGCGGGCGGCCAGCACCGCCGGTCCGAGGGGGCCGGGTGCGGTCGGGCGGAGGGGAGCAGCGGTCACCGGACGAGCCTAGGTGGCGCCCGTGGCCCGCAGACGCGCGGACCCATGTATGCCGCGGCGTACGGTTTGCCCGGCTTTGCCCACCCTCTCGCCGTACTTGTGTCCGCGCGTCTGCGACCTCTCGCACCGAAACCGGGTCACGGTCACCACCTGCGCGGTTGACTGGCCCCACCACCTCCCGGGGAGTGAACGCCTGTGCCTGTTGACGCCGTCGACACCCTCGTCGCTGCTGCGCCGTGCGCCGTGGCGGCGGCGCTGACGCGGATGCTCCCGGGCTACGGGTGGACGCTGACCGAGATCGGCGGCTTCGGCCGGCTGGTGACCTGGAAGGCGTTCGACGCCGACCTCGAGCTGGTCGACCTCCAGGCCGAGCTGCTCGACGTGCCCGACCAGCCGGGGGTCACCCGGCTGCGCATCACCCGCGTCGACGTGGCGCTGAGGTCGGTCGAGCGGTTCGTGAGCCCCCCGCGGCGCGACACCGGCGCGCGGCCCTCGGCCGCCGGCTGAGCGGCCAGACCGACGCGGCGGGCGTCGTACGCCGCGCACAGGCTCCTCACAGCCACCACAGGTCCGCCTCCCAGGCGGCGACCCCAGGATCGGACCCACCCGACCCGAGGAGCCCGCGCGTGACCACGCTCGCCCCGCTGCTGCGCACCCCGCTGCGGCCCCCCGCCCGACCCGGGCGTCGCGCCCGGGTGGACGCGGCCGTGCGCACCGGCGCGCTGGCGGCGCTGTGGCTCGCGCTGCTGCTGGTGACGTACTGGTGGGTGGCCGACCGCGGCGTCCAGGACCTCGTCGCCGGCTGGGGATCGGGCCTGACGTCCTTCGGCCGGCTCAGCGGGCTGGTCGCCTCGGTCCTGCTGCTCGCCCAGGTGGCCCTGATGGCGCGGGTGCCGGCGCTGGAGCGGGCCTTCGGACAGGACCGGCTGGCGCGGCTGCACCGCGTCGTCGGCTTCACGTCGTTCGACCTGGTGCTGCTGCACGTCGTCACCACCACCTGGGGGTACGCCGCCGGCGACCTGCTCGCCTCCCCCGCCACCCTGTGGGAGCTGACCGTCGACGAGCCCGGCATGCTGCTGGCAGTCGCCGGGTCGCTGTGCCTGGTGATGGTCGTGGTGACGAGCATCAGGGCGGCCCGCCGGCGGCTGCGCTACGAGTCGTGGCACCTGCTGCACCTCTACGCCTACCTCGGCGTCGGCCTGGCGCTCCCGCACCAGCTGTGGACCGGCGCGCAGCTCACCGGGTCGACGGCCCGCACGGTCTTCTGGTGGGGCGCCTGGATCGCCGTCGCCGTCGCCGTCCTGGTGTGGCGGGTCGGGCGGCCGCTGGCGCTCAACCTGCGCCACCGGCTGCGCGTGAGCCACGTCGTCGACGAGGGCGACGGCCTCTGGTCGGTGCACGTCACCGGCCGCCGCCTCGACCGCCTCGGCGCCGAGGCTGGCCAGTTCTTCAGCTGGCGCTTCCTGGGCCGCGAGGGCTGGACCCGCGCCAACCCGTACTCCCTGTCCGCCGCTCCCGACGGCCACTCGCTGCGCATCACCGTGCAGGGCGTCGGCGACGGCAGCCACGCCTCGCGGGTGCTGCGGCCCGGCTCGCGTGCCCTGGTCGAGGGGCCCTACGGCCGGCTCGGGGAGCGCGCCCGCACCCGCCCCCGCGTCGCCCTCATCGGTGCCGGGGTCGGCATCACGCCGCTGCGCGCGCTGGCCGAGGGCCTGGCCTACGCCCCCGGCGACGCGACGTACGTCGAGCGCTGCACCACAGCGCCGCTGTTCGTCGCCGAGGTCGACGCCCTGGTCCGGCACCGCGGCCTGCACGTGCTGCGGCTGCCCGGCCACCGCCGCCACCCCGACTCCTGGCTCGGCGACGGCATGGCCGACCCGGTCGACGACCTCGGCCACCTCCTGCACTGGATCCCCGACGTCGCCGAGCGCGACGTCTACGTCTGCGGCCCGGCGCCGTGGGCCGAGCTCGTGCGCCGCACCCTCGACGCCGCCGGCGTCCACCCCGACCACGTCCACCTCGAGACCTTTGCCTGGTGATCCGACCATGAGACGCATCTCCCTGTGGGTGCTCAGCACCCTGTCCGTGCTCGTCCTGCTCTTCGGCTACAGCACCTCGACGGCCGGCCCGCTCGCCGCCGGCGCCGCCAGCTCGGCGGAGTCCGGCCCGACCGCGGGCAGCGGCACGACCAGCGGCAGCACCAGCGGGTCGACCGCCTCCGGCTCGACCGGCTCGACCGGCTCGACCGGCTCGACCGGATCCGGCTCGACCGACGCGGGATCGACCGGCGCGGGCAGCTCCGGGAGCTCCGGGAGCACCACCGTCGCGGGGTCGGTCGCCCAGACCCAGTGGGGGCCGGTCCAGGTCCAGATCTCGGTGGCCGACGGCAAGGTCACCCAGGTCGACGTGCTGCAGCAGCCGAGCGGCAACCCCAAGGACCAGGAGATCAACGCCTACGCGCTGCCGATCCTCACCCAGGAGACGATCGACGCCCAGAGCGCGCAGATCGACATGGTCAGCGGGGCGACCGTGACCAGCGACGGCTACGTCCAGTCGCTGCAGAGCGCCCTCGACCAGGCCGGCCTGTGATCCGCGCCGGTCTGCCGACCACCACCCGGGCCGCCACGCGGGACGCCCACCGACCCGCTTCCCGACCCGCCTCGGCCACCCGGGCGGCACGGCCTGCCCGCGTCGACGCCGGCCTGCCCGCGATGCCGGTCCACCGCCGGGTCGAGCACGTGATGGGGATGCCGATCAGCCTGGCCCTGCGCGGCCGGCACGCCGCGGACGCCCAGGCCGACGCGGCGTGGGACCACGCCCTGGCGGTGCTCCGCGAGGCCGACCGCGTCTTCAGCACCTACCGCGCCGACTCCGTGGTGAGCCGGCTGCAGCGCGCCGAGCTCGCCCTCGACGACTGCCCCCGCGAGGTCCACGAGGTGCTCGCGCTGGGCGAGCGGGCGCGGGTCGAGTCCGACGGCGCGTTCGACGTACGCCGGGCCGGTCCGGACGGCGCCCTCGTGCTCGACCCGTCCGGCGTCGTCAAGGGCTGGGCCGTCGACCGGGCGTTCCGCGCCTTCGACGACCTGCGCGCCACCGACGTCTGCCTCGCCGCCGGCGGCGACCTGGCCTGCCGCACCGCGCTGCCCGGCTCGCAGGGCTGGCGCATCGGCGTCGAGGACCCCCACGACGCCAGCCGCGTGCTGGCCGTGGTGCCGGCGCGCGACGGCGCCGTCGCCACCTCCGGACTGGCCCACCGCGGCGCCCACCTCGTCGACGCCCGCACCGGCACCACCCCGGCCGACGTCGCCTCGGTCACCGTCGTGGCCGCCGACCTCGTGACCGCCGACCTCGACGCCACCTCGGCCTTCGCGCGCGGCGGCGACGCCGCCCGCTGGCTCGGCGCCCGCCCCGGTCGCGCCGGCGTCGTCGTGTGGGCCGACGGTCGGGCGGAGGTGGTGGGGCGGGCCGACTAGGGCACTGGACGTCCTTTTCGGTCACCTGACGCCTGTTGCAACAGACGTCCAGTAGCTGATGACCCGGACGTCCGGGTAATCAGCGCCGCCGTCCGCCACCACGACCCCCCGGTGCGCAACCCCCCACCGTCCCCCATAATGAGACTCGTTCTCATTATGAAGGCGGTGCAGTGCAACCTCTCCTGACCCTCGACGACCTCGTGGTCGCCGCCAGCGGGCGGCGGCTGGTCGACGGCGTCGGGCTGCACGTGGACGCCGGGGAGCGGGTCGCGCTCGTGGGCCCCTCGGGCGCCGGCAAGTCGCTGACGGTGGGGGCGGTGCTCGGCCGGCTCGGGGCGGCGTACGACGCCACGGCGCGGCTGCGGCTCGGCGACCGGGCCCTCGACGTCGCTCGGCCCACGGGGCGGGACGGGCTGGCCGCGGTGCACCAGGCCTCGGCCGTGGCGTTGAACCCGGTCGTCGCGGTGGGCACCCAGCTCGCGCTGGTCGTGCGCCGCCGACGGCGCTGCGGGCGCGCCGAGGCCCGCCGGTCGGCGGTCGCGCTGCTGCGGGCGGTCGACCTCGACGACGCGGAGCGGCTGCGCCGGCGCTGCCCCGGCGAGCTGTCCGGCGGGCAGCGGCAGCGGGTGTGCCTGGCGCTCGCGCTGGCCTCGCGGCCGCGCCTCCTGATCGCCGACGAGCCCACGACCGCGCTCGACACCGTCACCCGACGGCGCACCGCCGACACCCTGGACCGGCTCTGCGCGCAGCACGGCACCGCCCTGCTGCTCGTCACCCACGACGTCCAGGTCGCCCGCGACCTGTGCACCCGCGCCGTGCGCCTCGAGGCCGGTCGCGTCGTCGGCGAGGACGCCTGGTGAGCGCGGGGCTGCGCCTGGACGGCGTCACCCACCTGCACGACCGGGCCGGCACCGCCGGCGTCCGCGACGTCTCCCTCGCGGTCGCGCCCGGCGAGACGGTGGGCCTGGTGGGACGCTCCGGGGCCGGCAAGTCGACGCTCGTGTCGGTGGCGCTCGGGCTGCTGCCGGCGCAGCGCGGCGAGGTGGCGTACGACGGGCGACCGCTCCCCCGCCGGCGCCCGGGACCGCGGCGCTCGCGCGAGCTGCGCCGCACCGTGCAGTGGGTGCCCCAGGACCCGGCGGGGTCCCTGGACCCCCGGCGCCACCTGGGCCGGCAGCTGCTCGACCCGCAGCGTCGCCTGCGCGTGCCGGGCGACCACGAGCAGCGGGCCCGGGAGGCGCTCGCGCGGGTGGGGCTCGACGCCACGATCGCCACGCGCCGCCCCCACGAGGTCTCCGGCGGCCAGGCGCAGCGGGTGGCGCTGGCCCGGGCGCTGGTGACCGGCGCCCGGGTGCTGCTCGCCGACGAGCCGGTGACCGGCCTCGACCACGACCGCCGAGACGACGTCCTCGACCTGCTGCTCGCGCTGTCCCGCGACCCGGTGGCCCCGCTCGGGCTGCTGCTGGTGTGCCACGACCTCGACGCCGTGGCGCGCACCTGCGCGCGCACGGTCGTGCTCGACGGCGGCCGCGTCGTCGAGCAGGGCCCCACCGGCCCGCTGCTGACCCGACCGACGCACCCCGCGACGCGGGCCCTCGTCGACGCCCGCCCCCCGGACGTGCACCCGCACGCCCCCACCCACCAGGAGACCTCGTGAAGCACCGCCCCGCCGTCCTGATCGCCAGCCTGATCGCGGCCCTCGCCGGCGCCGGCTGCTCCGCCGGCCTGCCGTCCGGCGGGGCCCGCGACGCCGACCCCGACCGGCTGCGCCTGGCGATGCTGCAGCCGCCGCGCTCGGGGCTGAGCCCGCTCTCCGACGACGCGTTCAAGCTCTCGCGCTGGAGCACCGCCGAGACCCTGGTGGGGCTCGACGCCGACGGCGGTGCCGTGCCCGCCCTGGCCACGTCGTGGGAGCAGGTCGACCCGCGGACCTGGCGGCTGCAGCTGCGCGACGGCGTCCGCTTCCACGACGGCACCAGGCTGCGGGCGACCCACGCGGCGGCCTCGCTGACGGCTGCCGCGCAGGCCAGCCCGCCGCCGCGGATCCTCGACGGCGTCACGCTCCGGGCCCGGGCGCTCGACGGCGACACCCTGGAGGTCACCACGGCCGATCCCGACCCGCTGGTGCCGCAGCGGCTGTCCTCGCCGCAGCTCGTCGTCCTCAGCCCCGCGGCGTACGACGGCCCGGCGGTCGACCCCGTCGGCACCGGCACCGGCCCCTTCGAGCTGACCGAGGTCGACGGGACGTCGGGGGCCACGCTGGAGCGGTTCGACGGCTACTGGGGCGAGCGCGCCGCCCTCGCCGGCATCGACGTCGCCTACGTGCCCGACGGCACCGCCCGCGCGGCGGCGCTGCGCACCGGCGAGGCCGACGTCGTCGAGGCGGTGCCGGTCGGCCAGGCGGCCCGGCTCGACCAGGACCTCGTGCACGAGGTGCCGATGCCGCGCACGAACACGCTCTACCTCAACACCGAGCGCGGCCCCTTCGCCGACCCGGCCGTGCGCGCCGCCGCGCGCGAGGCCGTCGACCGCGCCCGGATCGTGGCCTCGGTCTACGAGGGCCGCGCCGACGTGGCGCAGGGCCTGCTCGGGCCGGCCGTCGCCTGGGCCGCCCCGCTCCGCGACACCCCGTCGTACGCCGCCGCGCTGGCGGGGCGCGCCCGTCCCGCCGCTCGCGTCGACGGCGTCGAGATCAGCCTCGGCACCTTCACCGACCGCGCCGAGCTGCCCGAGGTGGCCGTGCTCCTGGAGCAGGAGCTCGAGGCCGTCGGCTTCGAGGTCGAGCAGGACGTGCGGGAGTACCAGTACATCGAGGCCGACGCCCTCGACGGCGCCTTCGACGCCTTCGTGCTGAGCCGCGCCACCGTGCTCGACTCGGGCGACCCCGTCGCCTACCTCTACAGCGACTTCGCCTGCCGCGGGTCGTTCAACCTCAGCCAGCTGTGCGACCCGGCCGTCGACCGGGCACTGGAGCGGGCCGCGGCGCTGCCGGTCGGCGAGCAGCGGCAGCGGGCCACGCTCGCCGCGGAGGCGGCCGTGCTGGCGACCGACGCGGTGGTGCCGATGCTGCACGAGCGCGTCGTCCAGGGCGAGTCGGCCCGGGTCAGCGGCGTGCTGCGCGACCCGCGCGAGCGGCAGCTGGTCGCCACCGCCACCGACGTGCGGTGAGGCGGGGCCACCGCGGCACCCCCGCGCGCCGGTCGCTCCCGGTGGCCGCCGCGTCGCGGCTGCTCGCGGGGGCGGCCTTCCTCGGCCTCGTCGGGGCACTGCCCTGGTTGTCGGGGCGCAGCGCGGCGTACACCGTGCTCCGGGCGAGGTACGCCGAGCTCGAGGCCACTCCCGCCGCCCTGGCGCTCGTCGAGACCGAGCTGGGCCTGGACCGCGGCCCGCTCGGCGTGCTCGGCGACTGGCTGGCCGGACTGCCGCGCGGCGACCTGGGCGACTCGTGGACCAGCGGCCGCCCGGTGCTGCCGGGCCTGCTCGAGGCCCTGGTCGCCTCGTCGGTGCTGATGGTGGCGGCGCTGGTGGTCGCGCTCGCCGTGGCGGTGCTGGTGGTGGTGCCGTCGCTGGTCGCGGGGCTGCGCGGTCGCACCCGGCGCACGCCCGTGGTGGCGGTCGCCCTGACAGCGCTGCCGGAGCTCGTGCTGGCGGCGGTGCTGCTGCTGGTCGGGGCGGTGTGGCTGGGGTGGTTCGCGCCGTACGGCTGGCAGCGACCCGGCGACGTGGTGCTGCCCGCCCTCGCGCTGGGCCTGCCGGCCGGCGGGCTGCTCGGCCGGCTGGCCGCCGACGCGGTCGACCGGGCCGTGTCCGAGACCTGGGTCTCGACCTGGCGGCTCGCGGGACTGCCCCCGGCGCGGGTCGCGGTCGCCGTGCTGCGACGCGCGCTGGCGCCGGTCCTGGGGCAGGTCGGGCTCGTGGTCGTCGGGCTGCTCGGTGGCGCGGTGGCCGTCGAGGAGGTCTTCGCGGTGCCCGGGCTCGGGCGGGCGCTGCTGGGCGCGGCCAGCGCCCAGGACGTGCCGACGCTGCGGGCGGGCCTGCTGCTGCTCGTCGCCGTGGCCGTGCTGGTGGGCACGGCCACGGCCCTGGCGCGACGGCTGCTGCTGGGCGCCGCGCTGCGGACGGGGTCACTGCCGACGCCGCCGGCCGCGGGCGGGTCGCGGGGGCGCGCGTTCCCGCTCGTGGTCGGCGGGGCGCTGCTGCTCGCGGTGCTGGTCGGGCTGGCCGGCGACCCCTCCAGCTCCGCCCACGACCGGCTCGAGGCCCCTCGACCCGGGCTCTGGCTCGGCGCTGACGCCAGCGGCCGCGACCTGCTGGCCCGGCTGGGGCACGGCGCCCTGGTCACGGTCGGCACCTCGGTGCTGGTGGTGCTCGCCTGCCTGCTGCTCGGCCTGCTGCTGGGCACCCTGCCGCGCCTGGGCACGGGGCCGGTCGAGATCACCAACGCCGCGCCCCCGGTGGTCGCCGGCCTCGTGGTCGCGGGCATCTGGGGCCCCTCGGTCGCCGGGGCCGCGCTCGCCGTCACCGCGGTCAGCTGGGCGCCGCTGGCCTCCCACACCAGCGCGTTGCTGGTCGAGGCCCGGGCGCAGCCCCACGTGGCCGTGCTCGAGGTGCTGGGCACCGGACGGGTGCGCCGGCTGTGGTGCCACCTGCTGCCCGCGGTGGTGGCGCCGGTCGCGCGTCACGCCGCCGCCCGGCTGCCCGGTGTCGCGCTGGCCCTCGCCGCGCTCGGCTTTCTCGGGCTCGGCCCCGGTCAGCCCACCCCCGAGTGGGGACTGGTGCTCGCCGAGGGGGTGGGGTACGCCGAGCGCGCGCCGTGGGTCGTCGCCGCCCCGACGCTGGCGCTGGTGGCCGTCTCGGTGCTGGCCGCCGCCCTGGCCGAGGACCGCCCCGCCCGCGGGGTCAGTGGTCCCCGCACACCCCGAAGACCTCGACGAGGTGGCTGACCTCGCGGAAGCCGTGCTCGGCGGCCACCGCCTCGGCCCACCGCTCGACCGCCGGGCCGCGCACCTCGACCGCCTTGCCGCACACCCGGCACACCAGGTGGTGGTGGTGGGTCTCGCTGCACAGCCGGTAGGTCACCTCGCCGCTCTCCGAGCGCATCGCGTCGAGCTCGCCGGCGTCGCTCATGGCCTGCAGCGTGCGGTAGACGGTCGCCAGCCCGACCCGCTGGTCGTTGCGTCGCATGGCCTCGTGGACGTCCTGGGCGCTGCGGAAGTCGTCGAACCCCGCGAGCGCGTCGGCGATCGCCGCCCGCTTGGTCGACGTGCGACCCCGCGGGGTCGGCGGCGTGACGGCGTCCATGCGGTGGTCTCCTCTCCTGGCGGGCGCGGGCCAGCCTAGCCACGAGCAGCGCAGGGACGTGCCGCAGATGGACTAGTCCGCCCGGGACCACCCCCTTGCCGTCCCGGTGCAGCGGGCTCAAGGTGTGCCCCAGGGGGGTCACCATGACGCGTATCGGGACGTCGTTCGCCAAGCTGCTGGTAGCCGCAGGTGCCGTGGTGATGACGGGGGTGTGGGCGTCACCGCCACCGGCCGCGGCGGCGGTGGCGCCTCCCTCGGTCGAGGACGTCCCGGGCATGGCGCGCTACACCACGTCGAGCACGATCGCGGTGTACGCCGCCTACAGCTGCACCAACACCGGTGGCCCCCGGGGCACCCGGTGGTACGTCGTCGCGACGCTCACCCAGCCCGGCGCCACGACCTACCGCGCCGGCTCGTCGACCCACCGCTCGACCGCGATCGCTGCCCTCTGCACCGGGTCGCCCACGACGCAGCGGATCACGCTGCACCGCCCCGCCCGGGTGCCCGCCGGCGTGCCCGACCCCGTGACCCTCGGAGGGCCCGGCGAGCCGCACGACCCGGTCTCGGTCACCGTCCGCCTCGAGGGCCACCCGCCGCCCGGCCAGCGCTTCGCCAACCGCCGCAGCGCTCCCGTCACCGCCACCTCGGACACGTGGGCCGCGTGCAACGGCAGCTACGCCGACGGCCGCTGCTCGCCGCCCACGATCATCGCGCCGTCCGTCGGCCGCGTGCCGGCGACCCTGTCCTACAGCGGCCCCGACACCATGACGGCGCGGGTCACCTACACCTGCCAGGACCTCCCGGCTCCGCGCGGCGCCCAGTTCTTCCTCCAGGTCAGGTACCACCGCAGCAACGACCTCAACAGCTTCGTCAACGGCTACCGCAACGACCACCCCGGCGTGCTCAAGGCCACCTGCACCGGCGCCCCCGTGACCCAGGCGGTGACCCTCGTGCGGTCGTCCTACATCCTGCCCGGCATGACCGACCCGGGTCCCGGCGACGGCGACCTGTCGGTCACCCTCGAGTCGCGGGGCACCCAGGAGATGGGCGGGTGGTACGCCATCACCGGGCCCCCGGTCACCCGCTCCCGCACCAGCACCCTGCTCTGCGACCCGGCCGCCCTGCCCGACGGGTCGAGCTTCCCCAGCGTCTGCCCCTGA
Organism: Nocardioides scoriae; assembly: GCF_900104965.1. NCBI lineage: Bacteria > Bacillati > Actinomycetota > Actinomycetes > Propionibacteriales > Nocardioidaceae > Nocardioides > Nocardioides scoriae. The sequence continues at coordinate 2,860,345 of NZ_LT629757.1, forward strand.
GGCTCCACGGGGCGGGCGCGCGACGGAGCTGGGGGCCGCGGGCAGTCCCGTCCGGGTCGGGACTCCCCCCGGCCCGCGGCCTTGCCCCACAGTGGCGGAAGTCCGCCACTCGCGCCCGGGTCGAAGGTCCCGAGATCGACGACGGAGCGCACCCCGGGTCCGGGTCGGGCTGGTCTACTCCCCGCGGTGACTTCGTGCACACGATGCACGCGGGTCCCGCCGTCGCCCCTACGCTTCTCTGGTGCCAGATCACTCCACCGGTCACGTCGACTGGACCGACCACGCCGCCGTGCTGTTCGACCTCGACGGCGTCGTCACCCCCACGGCCGAGGTCCACATGCGGGCCTGGTCCGAGATGTTCAACGAGTTCCTCTCCTCCGGCGACCAGGGCGGCGGTGACCGCGCGGAGTACACCGACGCCGACTACTTCGCCCACGTCGACGGCAAGCCCCGCTACGACGGGGTCCGCGACTTCCTGTCCTCGCGCGGCATCGACCTGCCCGAGGGCAGCTCGGAGGACTCGGCCGACACGCTGAGCGTGCGGGGCCTGGGCAACCGGAAGAACGACGCCTTCAACGCCGTGCTCGAGCGCGACGGCGTCGAGGCCTACCCCGGCTCGGTGGCCCTGCTCGACCACCTGCGCGACCTCGGCCTGCCGCTGGCGGTCGTGTCGTCCTCGGCCAACGCCCCGGCCGTGCTCGAGGCCGCCGGCCTGTCCGACCGCTTCGCCACCGTCGTGTCCGGCGCGGTCGCCGACGAGCTGGGCCTGCCCGGCAAGCCCGCGCCCGACACGTTCGTCCACGCCGCCGAGGTGCTCGGCACCACGCCCGAGCACGCCGTCGTGCTCGAGGACGCCGTGTCCGGCGTCCGGGCGGGCGCGGCGGGCCACTTCGCGCTGGTGATCGGGGTCGACCGCGGCGCCGGCGCCCAGGTGCTCACCGACGCGGGCGCCGACGTCGTCGTCCCCGACCTCGCCGACCTCGTGCCGGCCGCGACCGAGGGGGACGCCCGATGAGCACGCGCCGCGAGAAGGTCGCCCACCCGCTCGACCGGGGCCGCTTCCCCACCGACCCGTGGCGCCTGGTCGAGACGACCTACCGCTACGACGACCTCGGCACCACCGAGACGCTGTTCTCGGTCGGCAACGGCTACCTCGGGATGCGCGGCAACCCCGAGGAGGGCCGCGACGCGGTCGCCCACGGCACCTTCGTCAACGGCTTCCACGAGACCTGGCCGATCCGGCACGCGGAGGCTGCCTTCGGCTTCGCACGCACCGGCCAGACCATCGTCAACGTGCCCGACGTGAAGCTGATGAAGCTCTACGTCGACGACGAGCCGCTCATCCTCGGCACCGCCGACCTCGAGCACTACGAGCGCTCGCTCGACTTCCGCGACGGCGTCCTGCGCCGCAGCCTGATCTGGCGCACCCCGTCGGGCAAGCGCGTCCAGGTCGACTCGACCCGGATGGTCTCGATGACCCAGCGCCACCTCGCGGTGATGACGCTCGAGGTCACGATGCTGACCGGCGACGCCCCGATCGTGATCTCCTCGCAGGTGCTCAACCGCCAGGACGGGCAGGACGAGTACCACACGCCGTACGAGGCGATGGGCGAGGGCACCGACCCCCGCAAGGCCGCCGCCTTCGAGGACCGAGTGCTGCTGCCGCGCCTGCACTACGCCACCGAGGACCGGATGCTGCTGGGCTACCAGTGCGCGCAGTCGAAGATGACGATCGCGGTCGCGTGCGACCACCACCTCGAGACCGAGGACGAGCACGAGGTGCTGGTGCGCGGCGGCGAGGACCTCGGCAAGACGGTCTTCCGCGTCGAGGCGGTCGAGGGCCACCCGATCCGGCTGCAGAAGACCGCGACGTACCACACCTCGCGCGGCGTGCCCGTGCGCGAGCTCTCCGACCGCTGCGACCGGACCCTGGACCGCGCGCAGCGCCACGGCGCCGGGCACTACCTCGGCGAGCAGCGCGACTGGTACGACCGCTTCTGGGCCGCCAGCGACGTCGAGCTCGGCGGCGACGACGCCCTCCAGCAGGCGGTGCGGTTCAACCTCTTCACGCTCGCGCAGGCCAGCGCCCGCGCCGACCGCCAGGGCGTGCCGGCCAAGGGCGTGACCGGCTCGGGCTACGAGGGCCACTACTTCTGGGACACCGAGATCTACGTCGTCCCCTTCCTGTCCTTCACCCAGCCGCACATCGCCCGCAACCTGCTGCACTTCCGCAACCGGATGCTGCCCGCGGCCCGCACCCGCGCCCGCGAGATGGCCCAGAGCGGCGCGCTCTTCCCGTGGCGCACGATCAACGGCGAGGAGGCCTCGGCGTACTACGCCGCCGGCTCCGCGCAGATGCACATCGACGCCGACATCGCCTACGCCCTGATGCAGTACGTCGGCGCCACCAACGACGTCGGCTTCCTGGTCCGCGACGGCGTCGACCTGCTGGTCGAGACCGCCCGGATGTGGTCCGAGCTCGGGTTCTGGCGCACCAACGGCAAGCCCAGCTTCCACATCCACGGCGTCACCGGGCCGGACGAGTACACCACCGTGGTGAACAACAACCTGTTCACCAACGTGATGGCGCGCTACAACCTCGAGAAGGCCGCGCTGGTGGTCGAGCGCATCGAGGAGCTGCACCCCGTCGACCACCAGAAGCTGGTGCACCGGCTGGGCCTGACCAAGGACGAGGTGGCGACCTGGAAGAGGTGCGCCGAGGGCATGACGATCCCCTTCGACGAGGGCCTCGGCATCCACCCCCAGGACGACTTCTTCCTCGACCGCGAGGTCTGGGACCTCTCCCGCACGCCGCAGGAGAACCGGCCGCTGATGCTGCACTACCACCCGCTGGTGATCTACCGGTTCCAGGTGCTCAAGCAGGCCGACGTGGTGCTCGCGATGTTCCTGCACGGCGACCGCTTCACCGACGAGCAGAAGCGCGCCAACTTCGAGTACTACGACCCGATCACCACCGGCGACTCCACCCTCTCGGCGGTCGTGCAGTCGATCATGGCGGCCGAGGTGGGCTACCACGAGGTCGCGATGGACTACTTCCGCCAGGCAGTCTACGTCGACCTCGCCGACCTCCACGAGAACACCGTCGACGGCCTCCACATCGCCTCCGCCGGTGGCGTCTGGAGCGGCCTGGCCTTCGGATTCGCCGGCATGAGCGACCGCAACGGCCGCCTCGGCTTCGACCCCCGGCTGCCCGCCGAGTGGGACCGGCTGGCCTTCCGCCTCGCCTGGCGCGGCTCGCGGCTGCTGGTCGAGCTGACCCAGGACGCGCTGGCCATCACGGTCCTCGAGGCCGGCGAGGAGGAGGTGCGCGTCCGGGTCCGCGGCGAGCTCCACACCGCCACGGCCGCCCAGCCCCTCAAGGTGGCGCTGCCCGACCAGGGCCCGCGCATCGACGGCCTGCTCGGCGACAAGCCGCAGGTCGGCGGCACCCGCGCCGACGGCACCAAGATCACGGCGGGCGTGCCCGAGCCGATGATGTTCGACGAGGACGTCGCCCCGCTCATGGAGGCCCCGCTCGTGCTCATGGGCCCCGAGTCCGGCCCCGCCACCGACCCGCCGCTCGAGGGCTGACGGCCCGGCCAGCACGCTGCGCGGCGCGGAGACGCGCGGACACACGTGGTCGGACACGTCCGGTTGGCGGGGGTTCGTCCCGGCGTACGGCGAACTTGTGTCCGCGCGTCTGCGTGGCGACGCGGCCATCGGCGACCCGGCCATCGGCGACCCGGGACGGTGACACCCCGCGGGACCGTGACGTCGCCGCAGGGTGCCACCTCGACACCGCCCATCGGCTCACTGCTTGACCGACGAGGCGGTGTCGCCGACACGACCTCAGGCCTGGGCTGCGCACCTGAGGTGGCGTCCGCTCCTCCAGTACCCAGCCGGGAGTGGTCTCACCGGGCGCGGCGATCCCGAGCCGTACGCCGGTGCGGCCGCGAAGCCGGGCCGGGCCCTCAGGCCGGGGCGCCGTGGTGGCGCGACTGGGCCGCGCCGGCGAGCGTGCCGAGGACGGCGAAGGTCGCGGTGGTGCCGAGGACGACCAGCACCGGGACGGTCCAGGCGTCGGTGACGTCGTGGGCCAGGCCGAGGACGGCGGGGCCGGTGGCGGCGACGACGTACCCCACGCCCTGGACGAAGGCCGACAGCTGCGCGCTCTCGCGGTCGGTGCGCGAGACCTGCACGACGATGGTGAAGATCGCCGCGAAGCCACCGCCCTGGGCGATCCCGCCGAGGACGCTGCCGACGACGTAGAGCTCGGGCGACACCAGCAGCTGGAGCGGGAAGGTCATCCACAGCGCGCCGACGATCGCGATCGTGACGGCGGGCGAGAACCGCGTCGCGAGCAGGGGGACGCCGAACGCACCGACGATCGCGCTGACCTGGAAGACCGACGACGCCGTGCCCGCCCCGGTGGCCCCGAGTCCGATCTCGTCGGCGAGCAGGCTCGGCAGCCAGGCGGTCAGCGCGTAGTAGGAGCTGGCCTGGCCCGCGAACGCCAGCCCGAGCAGCCACGCGATCGGGGTGCGCCACACGATGCGCACGTCACCGGGCGGCTCGGCGGCGGCCGCAGCCGGCGGCTGCTCCGCTTCGTCCGCGACCCGGGCGTCGGCCTGCCGCGCGGCCCGCCGCTGCCACCACCCCCAGGCGCCGAGCCCGACGAGCGCGGGCAGCGCCCAGACGGCGAGCGCGACCCGCCAGCCGAAGGCCTGCGAGATCGGCGCGGTGGCCAGGGTGACGACCATCGAGCCGACGTTCATGGCCGTGACGTAGACGCCGGTCACCACCCCGACCCGGGCCATCGGGGTCTCGCGGCGGATCACCACCGGCACCACGACGTTGCCCACCGTGATGGCCAGCCCGACGAGCAGGGTGCCGGCCACGGCGAGCGGGTAGCCGCCCAGGCTGCGGACCACCGACCCCACCACCACGACCAGCAGGCACAGCGAGACCGCGCGCTCGATCCCCGCCCGCCGGATGACGGCGAGCGCGACCGGGGCGAGCAGGCCGAAGCAGAGCACCGGCAGGCTGGTCAGCACCCCGACCGCCGCGCCACCGACCCCGAGGTCGGAGCGCAGCTCGGTCGAGATCGGCGCCACGGCGACGAACGGCGCCCGCAGGTTGAGCGAGACCAGGACGAGGACGCCGACGAACACCCACGGGACCGCCGTACGCCGCAGTCCGCCCCCGGAGGTGCCGGGGGCGGACGCGGGACGGGCGGCGCTCACGCGGTCATCCGGTGTTGCGCATCCCCGCGGCGATCCCGTTGATGGTCAGCAGCAGCGCCCGCTCGAGGTCGGGGCTCTCCTCGCCGGCGCGCATCCGGGCGAGCAGCTGCACCTGGAGCAGGTGGAGCGGCTCGAGGTAGTTCTCGCGGACCTCCAGCGTGGTGCGCAGCACCGGCTCCCGCTCGAGCAGCCGCTCGTCGCCGGTGACGGCGAGGACCTGCGCGACGGTGAGGTCGTACTCCGCGCGGATCACCTCGAAGATGCCCCGGGTCGCCTCGGGGGCGAGGGTGGTGACGTAGCGCTCGGCGATGTCGAGGTCGGCCTTGAACAGCGTCATCGCGACGTTGTCGAGGAAGGTGCGGAAGAACGGCCAGTGGGCGTACATCTCCCGCAGGTCGTCGCCGCTGGCCTCGACCGCCGCCAGGCCGGTGCCGACGCCGAACCAGCCGGGCACGATCTGGCGCGACTGGGTCCAGCCGAACACCCACGGGATCGCGCGCAGGCCGTCGAGGCCGGCGTCCTGCTGCGGGCGCTTGGAGGGCCGCGAGCCGATGTGCATCGAGCCGAGCAGGTCGACGGGGGTGCAGGACAGGAAGTACTCCGCCAGGTCGTCGCGCTCGACGAGGTCGCAGTAGCGGCGGTGGGCGCGGCTCGACACCTCGTCCATGAGCCCGTCCCAGCGCTCCGCCTGCTCCGGCGTACGACGGTCGGTGCGGTGCAGCAGCGAGGCCTCCAGCGTGGCCGCGACGAGCAGCTCGAGGTTCTCGCGGGCCAGCACGGGCAGGGCGTACTTGTCGCTGATCACCTCGCCCTGCTCGGTCAGCTTGACCTCGCCGTCGACGGTGCCGAAGGGCAGCGCCATGATCGCGTCGTACGTCGGGCCGCCGCCGCGCCCGACCGAACCGCCGCGGCCGTGGAAGAAGCGCAGCCGCACGCCGTGGCGCCGGGCGACGTCGCGGGCGACCCGCTGCGCCCGCTGGATCTGCCACTGCGAGGTGGCGATGCCGCCGGACTTGTTGGAGTCGGAGTAGCCGAGCATCACCTCCTGCACGTCGCCGCGCGCGGCGAGCAGGGCGCGGTAGGACGGCTCGGAGAGCAGGCCCTCGAGGATGGGCTCCGCGCGCTCGAGCTCCTCGACGGTCTCGAGCAGCGGCACGAACCCGATCCGGGCGGTGCCGCTGGCCAGGTCGACCAGGCCGGCCTCGCGGGCGAGCAGCACGGCGGCGAGGACGTCGTCGACGTCGCGGGTCATCGAGATGATGTAGCTCTCGATCGAGCGGTCGCCGAGCTGGTCGAGCGACTCGCGCACGACCGCGAAGACCTCGGCGGTGCGGCGCCCGTCCTCGTCGATCGGCGGTGGCTGCTGCGACAGCGGCCGGTGCACGGCCAGCTCGCGGGACAGGACCTCGGTGCGCTCGGGCTGCGTGAGGTCGGCGTACGGCTTGTCCAGGACGCCGAGGCGGTCGAGGAGCTGGCCCAGCGCGTGGTGGTGCTTCTCGGCGTGCTCGCGCACGTCGAGCGTGGCCAGGGTGAAGCCCGAGGCGGCGACGGTGCGGACCAGGCGCTCGAGGTCACCGCCGGCGAGCAGCTCGCCCTGGTGGGTGTGGACCGACTCGTGGAGCACGAGCAGGTCGGCCATCAGCTCGGTGTCGTCGCGGTAGTCGCGGCCGGGACGGTGCGGGCCGGAGGCCTCGATGCGGCGCGCCGTCAGCTGCAGGCGCAGGTCGACGCAGGTGAGGAACAGCCGGTAGGGCTCCTCGACGTTGAGCCGGCGGTAGCGCGGCTCGACCTCGGGCAGCGCGTCGAGCATCTCGTCGGTGCGCGCCTGCAGCGCCTCCGAGACGGTCGAGAGCCGGACGCTGACCGACAGCGTGCGGCGCAGGTCGTTGATCTTGCGGCGGATCACGGTCAGCCCGTGGGAGGCCTGCAGGCGCAGCACCTCGCGGGTGATGTCGGGCGTGACGTTGGGGTTGCCGTCGCGGTCGCCGCCCATCCAGGTGCCAAAGCGCAGCGGGCTGGTCTCGAGCGGCAGCTCGACGTCCCACTCGGTGAGCTGCTCCTCGAGCTCCTCCAGGACGTCCTGGACCGCCGCCGAGGTGAGGCCCTCGAGGTAGTAGATGCCGTTGCGGGCCTCGTCGATGACCTCGGGCCGCTCGACGCGCAGCTCGTCGGTCTGCCACAGCAGGTCGACGGCGACCTCGAGCCGGCGTCGGCGGCGGGCGGTGTCGGGCTCCTCCAGCAGCGCCGCCACGGAGCGCAGCTTGTCGAGCGTCGTGCGGCGCGCCACCTCGGTCGGGTGGGCGGTGAACACCGACCGCACCGACACCTGGGCGACCGTCTCGGCGACGTCCTTCGCCTCGGTGCCGGCCTCGCGGGCGCGCCGCAGCGCCCCGGCCAGCGGCCCGCCGTGGTCGGCGCGCTGCTCGCCGAGGGAGCGGCCGCGGTGCTCCTGCTCGGTGACGTTGGCCAGGTGGAAGTACGCCGTGAACGCCCGCGCCAGCGTCGCCGCGGTCGCCAGGTCGAGCTCGGGCAGGTCGAGCGAGTCGTCCTTGGCCGCCAGCCGGACGCTCTCGACCAGGTCGAGCAGCTCCTGGCCGTGGGTCCGGGTCAGGGTGTCGCCCAGCATCGAGGTGACCAGGCGGATGTCGCGGCGCAGCGGCGCCTCGGCGGAGTGGGGCAGGTGCTCGGACATGGGACCTCACAGTGGTTCGTGCGACGGACCGATGAAGGGCCGGCGTCGTCGACGGCACCCGCGGGGTGAGGCTCAAACCTAGGCGATCAGAGGGTCCCCTCGCATCTCGCGGGCCAGCGGTGGACAGCACCCGGGGACGGGCCGCTCAGGCCGCGCGGACCGGCAGCCGCCGCCAGCCGCGGATCACGGTCGTGCCGCGCTCGACGGCCCGCCCGGCCGGCGCGAGGTGCGGCCAGCGCTCGAACAGCCTCCGCAGCGCCACCTCGCCCTCGAGCCGCGCCAGCGGCGCCCCGACGCAGTAGTGCGCACCGCCCGAGAAGGCCAGGGTGTCGCGGCCCTCGGGACGGGTCAGGTCGAAGTCGTCGGCGTCCTCGTGCTCGGCCTCGTCGCGCCCGGTCGAGCCGAGCAGCACCAGCACGACCTGGTCGCGGCGCACCTGCTGCCCACCGACCGTGCGCGGCTCGTGCGCCACCCGGGCGGTCAGCTGGACGGGCGGGTCGTGGCGCAGCGTCTCGGTCACCACGCGGGCCGCCAGCCCGGGGTCCTCGCGCACCAGCTCCTGCTGCTCGGGGTGCTGGTGCAGCGCGCGGACGGCGTTGCCGATGAGGTTGGTGGTGGTCTCGAAGCCGGCCAGGAGCAGCAGCTGCGCGAGCGAGACGACCTCGTCGACGGTGACGTGCTCGCCCGGGCGCACCTCGCTCTCGGCGGCGCTGGCCAGGCGGCTGAGCAGGTCGTCGCCCGGGTCGCGGCGGCGCTCGTCGACCAGCCGCTCGAAGAGCACCCGCAGGTCGGTCTGGGCCCGCAGCATCCGGCGCTGGTGGGGCACCGACGTGACGCCGTCGAGGGCCGCGCCGAGGGTGTGGCCCCAGGCGGCGAACTGCTGCGCGTCGGCCGCGGGAATGGCCAGCAGGTCGCTGATCACCGCGACCGGCAGCGGGCTCGCGAACCCCGCCACCAGGTCGGTGCCGCGACGCACGTCGAGGCGGTCGAGCAGCCGGTCGGCCGTCGCCTCGACCGTCGGGCGCAGCGCCTCGATCCGCCGCGCCGAGAACGCCGGCGTCGCCAGCCGGCGCAGCCGCCCGTGGTCGGGCGGGTCCAGCCCCAGCAGCGACAGCTCCAGGACGTTGGGCTCGGTGCCCTCGTGGACCGGGCCGCCGGTCACGTCGAACGGCTGTGCCCCCGACGACAGCCGGACGCCGAACCCGCGGTCGCGCAGGACGTCGTGCGCGTCGGCGTACGTGCTGGCGACCCACAGGCCCGAGCGGCTCCAGGTCAGGCCGCGGTCGCAGCGCAGCCGGGCGTACGTCGCGTAGGGGTCGGCCTTCCACGGGGCCTGGAACAGCCGCGCCACGGGGTCGCCCGCGAGCGCCAGGCCGAGCGTCCCCGCCCGGAGCAGGGTGAGCTGCCGGGTGGTCCGGAGGTCCGCGCGCAGGCCCATGCGTCCATCATGCGCCGGGCCCGGTCGGGGAGCGCCGCCTCAGGTCAGGTAGCGAGTCAGGGGCGAGTCGGCGGGCAGCCGCTCGATCCGCGACGGGGAGGCGGTCATCCGCTCCAGCAGCGGCTCGAGGTCGGCGGCGTCGGAGAGCTCGACGCCGACCAGGGCCGGGCCGGTCTCGCGGTTGTTGCGCTTGACGTACTCGAACAGCGTGATGTCGTCGTCGGGGCCGAGCACGTCGTCGAGGAAGGCCCGCAGCGCGCCGGGCTCCTGGGGGAAGTCGACGAGGAAGTAGTGCTTGAGGCCGGTGTGCACCAGCGACCGCTCGACGATCTCGGCGTAGCGGCTGACGTCGTTGTTGCCGCCCGACAGCACGCACAGCACGGTCGCGCCGGGGGCGGGGGCCAGCAGCGAGAGCGAGGCCGTGGCCAGGGCGCCGGCGGGCTCGGCGATGATCCCGTCGGACTGGTAGAGGTCGAGCATCTCGGTGCAGACCTGGCCCTCGGGCACGGCGACGACCTCGGCGCCGGAGGCGGCCACCAGCGCGAAGGTCACCTCGCCGACCCGCTTGACCGCGGCGCCGTCGACGAACGGGTCGACCTCGGGCAGCTCGACCGGGTGACCGGCGGCCAGGGCGGCCGTGAGGGAGGCGGCGCCCGCGGGCTCGACGCCGACCACGCGCACCGCCGACCCGCCCGGCTGCCCGCCGAGCCAGGCGACCGTGCCGGCCAGCAGGCCGCCGCCCCCGACCGGCACCACGACCACGTCGGGCAGGGCGCCGAGCTGGGCCACGGCCTCGCGGACCACGGTGCCCTGGCCCGCGACGGTGGCCGGGTGGTCGAACGGCGGCACCAGCACCCGGTGGGTCGCCTCCGCGTGCCGGGCCGCCGCGAGGGCGGCGTCGTCGAAGCTGTCGCCCTCGACCACGACGGTCACGTGCTCGCCGCCCAGCTCGGCGACCCGGACCCGCTTCTGCCGCGGCGTGGTGCGCGGCAGGTAGATCCGCGCGGAGACGCCGAGCGCCGCGCAGGCGAAGGCCACGCCCTGGGCGTGGTTGCCGGCGCTCGCGCACACCACCCCGCGCTCGCGCTCCTCGGGGGTCAGCCGTGCGAGGAAGTGGTAGCCGCCCCGCGACTTGTAGGAGCGCACCGGCTGCAGGTCCTCGCGCTTGAGCACCACCCGGCAGCCGTGCACCCGCGAGAGCCGCACGCCGTCCTCCAGCGGGGTCACCGGCACCGTGCCGGCCAGCACGGCCGCGGCGGCGTCGACGTCGGCGGCGGTCACGGGCGGCCCGTCGTGCGACCCGTCGTGGGACCCGTCGTGGGACGCGGCGGCCGGGCTGCCGTCGCGGGGGTCGGAAGGTGCGTGGCTCACCCCGTGATCCTCTCGCGTCGCGGTCGGAGACGACCAGCACACCCCTCGGGGCGGATGGGGGCCCCCCGGGGGGGGTACGAGGGTGGGACGCCCCGTCGGACCCCGCTCCGACCCGATCCGCAGCCCTGGAGGTGTGGTGCCCACGAGCTCGACCCCGACCGCGACCCGGACCGCGACCCGGACCACCGCTCGGCACGCGCCCCGGCACCGGCCCGACGCCCCGGTGCACGTGGTGCCCGGACCCACCGGCCACGGCGTCGCCGTCTACGCGCGCCAGCTGGCCGCCGAGCTCGGGGCGACGGTCGTCGACGACGAGCAGCAGGTGCCGCGGGACGCGAGCAGCGCCCACCTCCACGTCACCGACCGGATGTGGGGCGCCTCGCCCGAGCAGGCCGCCCAGCGGGTCGTCGCGCTGTGCGGGCAGCGGCCCACCACGCTCACCCTCCACGACCTGCCGCAGCCCCACGACGGCCGCACCCTGCACCCCCGCCGGCGCCAGGCGTACGCCGCGATGGCGCGCGCCGCCACCGGGGTCGTGGTGTCCTCCCACCACGAGCGCCGCCTCCTCGACGCCGTGCTCGCCGGTGGCCCCGACGGTGGCCCCGACGGTGGGCCCGACGGCGGTCCCGACGGCGGTCCCGACGTCGAGGTGGTCCCGCTGCCCTGCGTGCGGCCGAACGGACCCGCGCCCCGACCGCGCGTGCACTCCCCCCGGCCGGACGGACGCCGCACGCTGGCGCTGGCCGGCTGGTTCTACCCCGGCAAGGGCCACCTGCCCGCGCTCGGCGCCGCCGCGGCGGCGCAGCGCCGGGGCCACACCGTCGACGTGCTGGTGCTCGGCCGGCCCGCCCCCGGCCACGAGCAGGACGCGACCGCCCTGGTCGAGCGGGCCCGGCGGATCGGCGTGCGCCTGGAGGTGACGGGGTGGCTGGAGGACGACGACCTCCACGCCGCCCTGCGCTCGGTCGACGTGCCGTTCGCCGGCCACCGCAACGTGTCGGCCTCCGGGTCGGTCAACTCCTGGCTGGCGGCCGGACGCCGGCCGCTGGTGCGGCGCGGGCCCTACTTCGAGGAGATGGCGCGGCTGCGTCCCGGCACCCTGCGCCTGACCGGGATCGGCTCCCTGGCCGGGGCGGTCGTCGAGGCGCTGGAGGACCCCGCCAGCACCTGGCTGGCCCCCGGCGTCGGCGTCGGCCACGACCTGGGCGACGCGGCACGCGCCTACCGCGAGTTCTGGGAGCGCGTGCTGGCCCCCGACCGCGAACGCGTCGCGTGAGGCCACCCTGGGGCCTCCACCTCCCCGGCAACGGCTGGGACGTGCTGGCCGACCGGGAGCCGCCCGTGCGCACCACGAGCGTGGTGGTGACCCACTTCGAGCAGCCCGACGAGCTGGCCCGCACGCTGCACGCCCTGACCCGCCAGACGCTGCCACCCGACGAGGTCGTGGTGGCCGACGACGGGTCGCGCGAGCCGCCCCGCGTGCCGCGCGGGACCCGCCTGGTGCGGCAGGACGACCAGGGCTTCCGCGCCGCGGCCGCGCGCGACCTCGGGGCGGCCGCCGCCACGGGAGACGTGCTGGTCTTCCTCGACGCCGACACCACGCCCGAGCCCGGCCTCGTCGAGGCGCTGACCTGCCTGCCCCGGCTGCAGCCCGACGTCCTCGTCGTGGGTCGCCGCCGCCACGCCGACCTCACGGGCGTGCCGGTCGACGCCGACGTCGAGGAGGCCGGCCCCGCCCACGAGCTGCCCGAGCCCGGCTGGCTGCGCGACGCGTACGCCGCCTCCCGCGACCTGCTCGACGCCGACGACCTGTCCTCGCGGTTCGTCATCAGCGCGGTGCTCGCCTGCTCGCGGTGGTGGTACGACGAGGTCGGCGGCTTCGACCGCAGCTTCACGGCGTACGGTGGCGAGGACTGGGAGCTGGCCCACCGCAGCTGGCTCGCGGGTGGCCTCGTGGCCCACGCCCCCGACGCGGTCGCCTGGCACGACGGACCCGACGCCGGGGCCGTGCCACGCGGGTCCGCGGCCGTCGAGAGCGCCGAGCTGGCCGCCCGGGTGGGCGTGCCGGGACTCGCGCCGCACGGTCTGCTCGGGCTGCGCGGACGCCCGCTCCCGGTCGACCGGCTGCTGGCCCCCTCGCCCGACCTCGACCCCCGCGAGCTGCTGCTCGTGGTCGACGCCGCGCTGCACGCCGACCCGCAGCTGCACGTCGCGGTCGACGACGACCAGGCCGCGCTGCTGGCGGGCGAGCCCCGGCTGCTGCGCCTGGCGGGTCGCACCGCGCTCGAGGCCGCGCTCGCGTCCCCGGCCCGGCGGCTGGTCGAGCTCCACCGGCCGCGGCTGCTCGCCCCGCAGGAGTGGCGCGACCTGCTGCTCGGCGCGACCGGCGACCCGGCCCGGCTGCGGCTGGGCGACCTCGCCACCGCGACCTCGCTGCGGCTGGTGCGCCGCGCCCGCCGCCACGGCGCCGATCCCGACGAGGTGACCGTGGCCACCGAGCGGCTCGGCGGGACGCCGCTGCCCGACGGGCTGACGCTCGGCGCCTGGTGGGGCGGCTGGGCCGCGGGTGCTCCGCGGACGCCCCTGTCGTGAGCGGTGCTGTCGTGAGCGGTGCCGTCGTGAGCGGTGCCGTCGTGAGCGGCGCCGTCCTGACCGGCTGCGGGTGGTCTGACATCCTGCAGCCGTGACCGATTCCGCGGCCGGGCAGAACTGGGCCGGCAACCACACGTACTCCGCCGGCCGCTTCGTCCGCGCCACCTCGATCGAGCACGCGCAGCAGGTGGTGGCCGAGTCGCACCGGGTGCGCCTGCTCGGCACCCGCCACTCGTTCAACGCCCTGTGCGACACCGAGGGCACGCTGCTCGACCTGACCGGCGTGACCGCGACGCCGTCGCTCGACCGCGAGGCCGGGTGCGTGACGGTCGCGGGCGGCACGCCGTACCGCGTGCTCGCGGCGTACCTCGAGGACGCCGGGTTCGCCCTGGCCAACATGGGATCGCTGCCCCACATCTCGGTGGCCGGCGCGACCTCGACCGGCACCCACGGCTCGGGCGCGGGCAACCGGATCCTGGGCGCGGGCGTGCGCCGGCTGCGGTTCATCGGTCCCGACGGCGAGCTGCGCGACGTGCGCCGCGGCGAGCCGGACTTCGACGGCTCCGTCGTGGCCATGGGGGCCCTCGGGGCGATCGTCGAGCTCGACCTCGACGTGGAGCCGACGTACCTGGTGGCCCAGGACCTCTTCGACCACCTGCGCTGGAGCGAGGTCGTCGAGCAGGCGCCCGAGGTGCTGGGCTCGGCGTACAGCGTGAGCATCTTCGGCCGCTGGAACGACACCGACCCGGCCGAGGTGCTGGTCAAGTCGCGCGTCGCCCCCGAGGCCGTGGCGCCCGGCTGGACCGGCGGCACGCCGCCGATGGCCGCCGACGCGCCGTTCCGGCTGCTGCCCGGCGAGGACCACCTCACCCTGCGCGGCGCCCCCGGCCCCTGGTCGGAGCGGCTGCCGCACTTCCGCGGCGACCGGCAGCCCAGCTTCGGCGACGAGATCCAGACCGAGTGGTTCGTGCCGGCCGACGAGGCGGTCCCCGCGCTGCGCGCCGTCACCGACCTGGCGGCCCGGCTCGGCGGTGAGCTGGAGGCGCTGCTCGCCGTCACCGAGATCCGCGCGATCGGCGCCGACGACCTGTGGCTGTCCCCGGCCCAGGGCCGCGAGACGGTCGCCCTCCACTTCACCTGGAAGAACGACCCCGCGGCCGTGCTCGCCATGGCCCGCCACGTCGAGGGTGCCCTCGAGCCCCACGCCGCCCGCCCGCACTGGGGCAAGGTCTTCGACCGCCTCGACCTGTCCCTCTACCCCCGGCTCGACGACTTCCGCGCCCTGGCGGCCCGGGTCGACCCCACCGGCACGTTCCGCAACGCCGCCGTCGACCGGGTCCTGGGCTAGCCGTCGTGGGCCGTCGCCCGGTGGTGCTCCACAAGCGGTGGCGGCTGCACGACGGGGTCACCACCGACCAGGTCGCCCGGCTGGTCGCCGAGCGGGTGGTGCCCCACTACGCCCGGCTGTCCGACCAGGTGGTGCTCGGGCTCGAGGCCGACGAGGACGGCACGGTGGTGGCGCTGCAGCGCTGGTCGAGCCGCGAGGCGCTGGCCGCGGCGACGAGCGGGACGGCGTACGACCGGTGGTGGGCGGCGTACCTGCCCGTGCTCGCCGAGTGGGACCGGCTGGTGTCCTTCCAGGAGGAGTGGGAGACCACCGTCCTGCTCTGAGCGTCCCGCCGACCTCGGCGCTCGGTGGCCACGGGTCAGGCGACCGGGCGGTCCCGGAGCAGGTCGAGCAGCTCCGCGGGGGTCGCGGCCGCCGTGACGGCCGCGCCGGCGTCGAAGAGGTGGCCCCAGCCCGCGGCGACCGGCGTGGCGCCCGCGTCCCGGGCAGCCCCGACGTCGAGCGGGGAGTCACCGACGTAGACGCACGCCGCGGCGTCGACGCCCAGCCGCGAGGCGGCCTCGAGCACCCCGTCGGGCGCCGGCTTGGGCCGCGCGACCTCGTTGCCGCCGACCACCACGTCGAAGTGGTCGCGCAGGCCGGTCGCGCCGAGCAGGAGGCCCGCCGCCTCGACGCTGTTGCCGGTGAAGACGGCCAGCGGCACGCCGCGCCGGCCCAGCTCGCCGAGCACCTCGGCGATGCCGTCGTGCACCCGGACGGTGTGGCTCAGGTCGGCCAGCACCCGGTGGTAGAGCTCGCCGTCCTCGACCCGGGCCTCGCGACCGACCATGAGGCCGATCATCTCGTGGGGCGCACCGGCGTCGTAGTGGGCGACCACCTGGTCGCGGGTCAGCGTCGGCCCGCCGAGGCGCTGCACGGTCTCGATGAAGGCGTCCGGCACGACCGTGGCCGAGTCGACCAGGGTCCCGTCCATGTCCCAGATGACGGCCGCGACCGGCTGCGTGCTCACGAGCAGAAGCGTGCCAGACCGGACCACGGGCCACCCGGGCGCGTTCGCGACAGGACTCCGTCCCGGTCCGCGGCCCTTCGAGACAGGACTCCGTCCTTCCTCAGGGACCGAGGGGGTGTCCTCAGGGCCCGAGGACCGAGGTCGGTCCCCGAGGAGGTCGCCCCGGCGACCGTCTCGAAGGGTCAGCGCTGGGCGACGTGCTTGCCGATCTTGAGCCAGGTGTCCACGACGGTGTCGGGGTTCAGCGACATCGACTCGATGCCCTGGTCGACCAGCCACTCCGCGAGGTCGGGGTGGTCGGAGGGTCCCTGGCCGCAGATGCCGACGTACTTGTCGAGGTCGCGGCAGGCCTTGATCGCCCGCTCCAGCAGCACCTTGACGGCCGGGTCGCGCTCGTCGAAGGAGCTCGCGACGAGCGAGGAGTCGCGGTCGACGCCCAGGGTCAGCTGGGTGAGGTCGTTGGAGCCGATGGAGAAGCCGTCGAAGTGCTCGAGGAACTGCTCGGGGATGACGGCGTTGGAGGGCACCTCGCACATCATCACGACCTGGAGGTCGTTCTTGCCGCGCTCGAGGCCGTGCTCGCGCAGCAGGCTGATGACGCCCTCCGCCTCGGTCACGGTCCGCACGAACGGGATCATGATCTTGACGTTGGTCAGGCCCATCTCGTCGCGCACGTGGCGCAGCGCGGCGCACTCCATCTCGAAGCAGTCGGCGAACTCCTCCGAGAGGTACCGCGACGCGCCGCGGTAGCCGATCATCGGGTTCTCCTCGTCGGGCTCGTAGCGGGTGCCGCCGACCAGGTTGGCGTACTCGTTGGACTTGAAGTCGCTCATCCGCACGATCACCGGCTCGGGCGCGAACGCCGCTGCGATCATCGAGACGCCCTCGGCGACCCGCTGGACGAAGAACTCCCGGGGCGAGTCGTACGCCGCGATCAGCTCGGTGACCTCGTCGCGCAGCTCCGCCGGCAGGTCCTCGCCACCGGCCTCGAGCTCGAGCAGGGCCTTGGGGTGGATGCCGATCTGGCGGTTGATGATGAACTCCAGCCGGGCCAGGCCCACGCCCTTGTTCGGCAGCCGGGAGAAGCCGAAGGCCTGCTCGGGGGTGCCGACGTTCATCATGATCTTGACCGGGATGTCGGGCATCGAGTCGAGCTCGGTGGTCTCGACGTCGAAGTCGAGGACGCCGTCGTAGACCAGGCCGGTGTCGCCCTCGGCGCACGAGACGGTGACCTCGCGGCCGTCGCCGAGCTCCTTGGTGCCGGTGCGGGTGCCGACGACCGCCGGGATGCCGAGCTCGCGGGCGATGATCGCGGCGTGGCAGGTGCGGCCGCCGCGGTTGGTGACGATCGCCGAGGCGCGCTTCATGATCGGCTCCCAGTCGGGGTCGGTCATGTCGGCGACGAGCACCTCGCCGGGCACGAACTCGTGCATCTGGTCGATCGAGCTCATCACGCGGACCGCTCCGGCACCGATCTTCTGGCCGATGGCGCGCCCCTCGACGACGACGTCGGCGCCGCGGGTCACCTGGGCGTCGATCTTGTAGCGCTCGAGGGTGCCGGTGCTGCGCGACTGCACGGTCTCGGGCCGCGCCTGGAGGATGTAGAGCCCGCCGTCGACGCCGTCCTTGCCCCACTCGATGTCCATCGGGCGGCCGTAGTGCTCCTCGATGGTGACCGCGTGGCGGGCCAGCTCCTCGACCTCGGCGTCGGTGAGGCTCAGCCGCGCGCTGTCCGACGGGTCGACGTCGACGAACTCGGTGGTGCGCCCCACGCCCGGGTCGTCGGTGTAGACCATCTTGGTGGCCTTGCCGCCGACGCCGCGCTTGAGCACGGCGGGTCGGCCGGCGCGCAGGGCGGGCTTGTAGACGTACCACTCGTCGGGGTTGACCGCGCCCTGCACGACCCCCTCGCCGAGACCGAAGGCGGAGGTGATGAAGACGGCGTCGCGGAAGCCCGACTCGGTGTCCATGGTGAACATGACGCCCGAGGACCCGATGTCGGAGCGCACCATCTTCTGCACGCCCGCCGAGATCCCGACGTCGGCGTGGGCGAAGCCGTGGTGGACGCGGTAGCTGATGGCGCGGTCGTTGTAGAGCGAGGCGTAGACCTCGCGCACCGACTGCAGCACCGCGTCGATGCCGCGCACGTTGAGGAAGGTCTCCTGCTGCCCGGCGAAGGACGCGTCCGGCAGGTCCTCGGCCGTGGCGGACGAGCGGACCGCGAAGGACGCCTCGTCGCCGGCCTGGCCCGCGAGCGTCTCGTAGGCCTCGCGCACCTGCGCCTCGAGCTGCTCGGGGAAGTCCTGCTCGTTGATCCAGCCGCGGATCTCGCGCCCGGCCTCGGCCAGCGCACGGGTGTCGTCGGTGTCGAGCCCCTCCATGCGCCGGTCGATCCTCCCGGCCAGGTCGTCGTGCTCGAGGAACCGCACGAAGGCGTCGGAGGTGGTCGCGAAGCCGTCGGGGACGCTCACGCCGAGGTCGGAGAGGTGGGAGACCATCTCGCCGAGCGAGGCGTTCTTGCCGCCGACCTGGTCGAGGTCGTCCATGCCCAGCTCGGAGAACCACCGCACGTCGGGGTTCCGGGTCCGGCTCTCGCTCTGGTCGGTCATGACTGCCTCCTGGGCGTCGGTGCGGGTCTGGTGCGGCGGGCGAGCTGCTGGACGATGACGGTCGAGATCTCCTCGACCGAGCGGGCCGACGAGTCGATCGAGGGCACCCGGTGGGCGTCGAAGAGCTGGGCGGCGCGGCGCAGCTCCCAGCGGCACTGCTCGGCCGAGGAGTAGCGCGAGGAGGGCCGGCGCTCGGCGCGGACCCGGGCCAGCCGGTCGACGGTGGTGACCAGGCCGAAGCAGCGGTCCACGTGGGCGCGCACCGGCCCGGGCAGGTCGGAGGACTCGAGGTCCTCCTCGACCAGCGGGTAGTTGGCCACGAACAGGCCGTGCTGGAGGGCGAGGTACATGCTGGTCGGCGTCTTGCCGCACCGCGACGGCGCCAGCAGGATGACGTCGGCCTTCTCGAGCATCCGCACGCTCTGGCCGTCGTCGTGCTCGATGGTGAACTCGACGGCCGCCATCCGGTTGTTGTAGCGCTTGATGTCGCCGACGCCGTGCAGCCGCAGCGCCTGACGGGCACCCCGCCGGCCCAGCAGCTCCTCGACCCGGCCCATGTGGAGGTCGAAGAAGTCGATCATCGGGGCGCGGGTCTTGGCCAGCTCGCGCCGCACGGCGTCCTCGGCGGCGGTGGTGAACACCAGCGGCGTGACGGGACCGTCCATCGCCGCGTCGACCTGCTCGACCACCCGTCGCGCGTCCTCGACGGTGGAGATGAAGGGGATCAGCGTGCGGTCGAAGATGACGTCCGGGAACTGCAGCAGCAGGGCGTTGCCCATGGTCTCGGCGCTGATGCCGGTGCTGTCGGACAGGAAGAAGACGGGGACGACGGTGTCGCCGTGCTCGGTCGCAGCCACGCTCCACCCCTTCCGGCTCGGTGCGCCGGAGGCTACCCCTCCCGGGCGGCCGCGACCACCGGTGCGGGGGCCGGGCCGACGTGGGCCACGTCACGTCCCCGCGTCCCGACCGGCGCGCCGAGGGGCTCGGCGCCGGGGTGCAGCGGGAGCACGGCGGGGACGGCGGCGGGCAGCCGCACCTCGAAGATGCTGCCGCCGCTCGGGTTCTCGCGCAGCACCACGCTGCCACCGCAGCGCTCGACCGCACGGCGCACGATGGCCAGGCCGAGGCCGGTGCCGCGGTAGTTCTCGCCGTGGGCGCGGTGGAAGCTGGCGAAGACCTTCTCGCGGTGCTCCACGGGCACGCCGATGCCGTTGTCGGTCACGCTGAGCACGGTCCACTCGGCGTCCTCGCGGCCGCGCACCTGGACCCGCGGCCGGACGCCGGGGGCGACGTACTTGGTGGCGTTGCCGATGAGGTTGTCGAGGATCTGGCGCACCATCACGGGGTCGGCCGTGGCGTGCAGGCCGGTCTGGACGTAGACCTGGGGCCGGCTCTCGCGCTCGCGGAAGACCGCGGCCGACTCCTCGGCGGCCTTGGAGAGGTCGACGTCGACCCGCAGCACGGGGGCGTCGCGGACGACCGTGTACGAGAGCAGGTCGTCGATGAAGCTGCCCATCTGCCGGGCCGCGCCGGTGATCCGCCCGAGCGTCCGCAGTCCCGCCTGGGGGTCCACCGGGCCGATCCCGAAGTCCTCCGCGAGCGCCTCCGACCAGCCGTTGATGACGGTCAGGGGCCGCTTCAGGTCGTGGGCGACGACGCCGGCGAACGACGCCAGGGCGTCGCGGTCGTGCCGGGCCGCGGTGACGTCGCGGAAGCTGACGATCGCGCGGACCGGCTCTTCCTCGCTGGCGCGGGGCAGCTGCGACGCGGTGACCTCGAGCGTCACCGGCTCGGTCGCCCCGGGCGCGGTGAACCTGTAGTCCGCCAGCACCTCCTCGCCCGCCAGGGCGCGGGTCACGGGCAGGTCGCGGGCGGCGACGGGCGTGCCGTCCGGGTGGGCCAGCCCCCAGCGGGCGCCGTCGGGGTCCAGGCCGACGACGTCGCCGTCCTCGAGCCCGGTCAGGCGACGTCCCGCGGGGTTGCGCAGCAGCACGCGGCCCTCGCCGTCGACCACCGTGATGCCCTCGCGCATGTGCTCGAGGACCGCGCCGAACAGGCGCGCGCGGTCGGCGGTCTCGGCCTGGAGCGCCTGCAGGTCGGCCATCGCCTGGTTGCGCTCGGCCCGGCTGAAGCACAGCACCAGGCCGGTGACCACCGTCATCGCGACGAACACCTGGGCCACCAGCGCGCGGTCGGCGATGCCGGAGACAGCGGCGAACGGGCCCAGGCCCTGCAGGGTGAAGTAGATGGCGCCCGAGCCGGCGGCGAAGCCGTGCAGCACCACGCCGCACGGCGACAGCCGGACCCCGGCCAGGACGCTGGTGAACAGCAGCAGGAACCCGATCGGGGCCGCCTCGGCACGGGCGAAGACGAGCAGCAGGAGCACGGCCGACAGGGCGCTGAGCAGGGCGGCCTCCGCGGCCTGGCGCCGCCCGGGCCACACCAGCGCGGCCAGGCGGCGGGCCACGTCGCCGGCACCGGTCGCACCCTGGAGCTGGGCCTGGAGCAGCAGGCCGAGCACGCCCACGACGAGCAGCCCGCTGGTGTTGCGCCCCCACCAGACGAGGAAGCCCGCCCAGGTGCTCCCGTCGACGAACCAGGCGAGGCCGACCTGGCCCAGGCCGGCGGCCAGCAGGCACGACAGCAGGGCTGCTCCGATGAGCGCGCCGAGGTCGGTCAGGGAGCCGGGGGCCGCGGGACCACCGAAGCCGACCATGTCCGGGCGGGCGCGGCGCATCACGGTGACGAAGACGACGACCTGCAGCAGGTTGGTGACCACGAACAGGGCGGCCAGGGCCGGGGTCGCCCCGGTGACCGCGTTGACGGCGTACACCGTCGTCGCGAGCACGACGACGTCGACGGCGAGCCAGGGCCGGTGGCTGGTCAGCAGCCACAGCGCCCCCACGCCGGCGGCCGGCCACACCAGGGCCAGCGAGTGGCCGTCGATGATGGTCGCGCGGCCGATCAGCCCCGCGACCAGGTAGAGGGCAGCCCAGGCTGCGGTGCGCAGCACCTGACGTCCGGCCGTGTTCACTCGCCGAGTATGCGGAAGATTCGTCCGGTTTGCGTGCCGAATGTCCGAATTAACGCCTGAAGGCCCACCGTCGGGCCGGGCGGGAGAGCTCGCGCACGGCGTCGGCGGCCAGGCCGAGCACCGCGATCACCGAGCGCGGCTCCACGTGCACCACGAGTCCACTCACCGGACCACCTCCAAGCCTCCGGTGCCAGACTCGGCCCGGGAGTGCCGGGACCACCCCGGCGACGACTGACGTCCGTCCCCGAGTACCCCGAACCGCCCCGTCCACCACCGACCGACCCCGCGCCGCCCCAGCACCACCCGCGGCGCCGCGAGAGGACCCCATGAGCGAGCCCGCCTTCTACACCCGCGTCGACGAGGACACCTACGACTCGACGCCGGCCACCGCGAGCCCGTGGGACGAGTCGCTGCAGCACGGCGGACCGCCCGCGGCCCTGCTGGCGACCGCGATCGAGGCGACCCGGCCCGACGAGCCGGACTTCCCGATCGCGCGGATCACGGTGGACATGCTCGGGGGCATACCCCAGGGCCGGATGCGCACCGAGGTCGACGTCACCCGGCCCGGCAAGCGCGTCGAGCTGGTCGAGGCGCGGCTCCACGTCGACGACCGGGTCGCGGTCAGCGCCACCGCCTGGCGGATCCGGCAGCCCCCCGGCTCGACCCAGGAGCACGCCGCCGCGCCGCTCGACCTGCCGCCGCTGCCCGACGAGCAGCCGCAGGAGTTCTTCCCCGGCACCTCGCCCGAGTGGGGCTACGGCCGGGCCGTCGACTGGCGCTTCGTCACCGGTGGGTACGCCGCCCCCGGCCCGGCCTCGCTCTGGACCCGGCTGCGGATCCCGCTCGTCGAGGGCGAGCCCACCTCGCCGATCGCCCGGATGCTGGTGGTCGCCGACTCGGCCAACGGCCTCTCGGGCGAGCTGCCGCTGGCCGAGTGGCTGTTCATCCCGCCGACGCTCTCGGTCACGGTGCTCCGCGCGCCGCAGGACGAGTGGCTGTGGTTCGACGCCCACAGCACCATCGGCCCCCACGGCCGCGGCCTGGCCCAGGCCACCCTGGCCGACCGGGCGGGGCTGGTCGCGGTCGTGGCCCAGCCGCTCCTCGTCGCCCCGCGCTGACGGCCTGGCCCTTCGAGACGGGCGTGGCCCTTCGAGACGGGCCCGGCCCTTCGAGACGGGCCTGGCGGCCCTCCTCAGGGACCGAGGTGGGTCATCGGTCCCTGAGGAGGTCGCCCCGGCGACCGTCTCGAAGGGTGGCGACCGTCTCGAGGGGTCAGGGACGCAGCACGGTGATTCCGACCGCGGCCGAGGGGTCGTCGAGGGCGGCGAGCTCCGCCGGGCCCTCGGCCAGGTCGACCACCCGGCGCACCAGCCGGCGCGGGTCGAGGGTGCCGAGCGCGATCAGGTCGAGCATCGCCGGGTAGCCCGCGGCCGGCATGCCGTGGGAGCCCAGCACCTCGAGCTCGCGGGCCACGACGAGGTCCATCGGGATCGCCGAGCGGGCCGCCTCGCCGAGCAGCAGCCCCACCTGCACGTGCCGCCCGCGCGGCCGCAGGCCCGCCACCGAGGCGGACGCGGCCGCCGGCGAGCCGACCGCGTCGAGCGAGACGTGGACGCCGCCGCCCGTGAC
Source organism: Nocardioides scoriae (assembly GCF_900104965.1). Lineage (NCBI taxonomy): Bacteria > Bacillati > Actinomycetota > Actinomycetes > Propionibacteriales > Nocardioidaceae > Nocardioides > Nocardioides scoriae. The sequence goes on from NZ_LT629757.1 coordinate 2,883,310, forward strand.
GTCGCGGACGTGGGCCGCCGGGTCGCGCACGGTCGAGGGGTCCACCACCACGTGGGCGCCGAGCTCGGCGGCCAGCGCCCGGGCGTCGGCGCCCGGGTCCACGGCCACGACGTGCGCCCCCAGCGCCCGCGCGATCTGGACGGCCGACAGGCCGACGCCGCCGCACCCGTGCACGGCGACCCACTGGTCGGGGCGCACCCGCCCGTGGGTGTGGAGCGCGCGGAAGGCGGTGGCATAGCGGCAGCCCAGGGTCGCGGCCGTCACCGCGTCGACCGCGTCGGGCAGCCGCACCAGGTTGGCCGCGGCCCGGGGCACCACCACCAGCTCGGCCCACGACCCGTCGTAGGTGAAGCCGGGCTGCTGCTGGTCGGGGCAGACCTGGGACTCCCCGTCGCGGCACCAGCCGCACCGCCCGCAGCCGACCACGAACGGCACCGTCACCCGGTCGCCGACCGACCAGCCGACCACCTCGGGCCCGACCTCCGAGACCGCGCCGGCCAGCTCGTGTCCCGGCACCATCGGCAGCGGCACGGGGTCGTGGCCCTTCCAGGCGTGCCAGTCCGAGCGGCAGACCCCGGTCGCCTCGACCCGGACCACCACCCCGTCGGGCGGGCAGGTGGGCTCCGGGACGTCGACCACCTCCGGCGGCTCGGCGTACGCCGTGTAGCGCACCGCCCTCATCGTCGGGTCCCACGCGCCAGGTGCCGGATCACCCGCGCAGCCTAGTCGCGCCCGGCGCCCCTCTGGCAGACTCGGTGCACATCCGTTCACCGACCTCGCAGGAGTCCCCCGTGCTCAACGCCCTCTCCGGCATCGGAGCCCTCCAGGACCAGCTGGTCCGCACCAACGAGCTCCTCGACCAGGTCCTCTCCGAGCTCAAGCGCGTCAACGACGAGGGCCTGACCCAGGTCGTCGAGGAGCTGCGCCGCCAGAACGCCTGAGTCGTGGGCCCCACGACGCGCTCCGGCGCGTCGGGGGGCACGACCGCGTCGGTCAGTCCTGCGAGCGGAGCACGCGCGCGGCCCACGGCCCGAGCGGGGCGTACGCCGACGCGGCCGTCCCCTCGTTGGTCAGCACCACCTCGGCGCCGGGCGAGGCCACGACGCCCTCGGCGACCGGGTCGAGCTCGCCGTCGGACAGGTGGGCCAGCACCGTGAGGGTGACGCCGTCGGCCCGGCGGGTGAAGGCCCACAACCGCTCGTGCTCGGGCAGCAGCAGGGTGAAGTCGCCCCGGGCGACCACGGGCTCGTCGTGTCGCAGCGCGATCAGCCGGCGGTAGTGGGAGAAGACCGAGGCGGGGTCGTCGTACTGGCTCTCGGCGTTGACCTCGACGTGGTTGGGGTTGACGGCCAGCCAGGGCTCGCCGGTGGTGAACCCGGCGTGGCGACCGGCGGTCCACTGCACCGGCGTGCGGGCGTTGTCGCGGCTCTTGACCCGCAGCGCGGCCAGCAGCTGCTCGGGGTCGTCGCCGCGGGCCACCCGCTCGCGGTAGTGGTTGACCGACTCCAGGTCGTCGAAGTCGTCGATCGTGGCGAAGGGCGCGTTGGTCATGCCGAGCTCCTCGCCCTGGTAGACGTACGCCGTCCCGCGGTGCAGCTGCAGCACCGTCGCGAGCGCGGTCGCCGAGCGGACCCGGTGCTGCGGCGAGTCGTCGCCGAAGCGGCTGACCGGCCGCGGCTGGTCGTGGTTGCTCCAGTAGAGGCTGTTCCAGCCGACGTCGGCCAGGCCCTGCTGCCAGCGGTCGAGGGTCGCCTTGAGGCGGGGCAGCTCGAGCGGACGCAGGTCCCACTTGCCGCCCGGGCCGGAGTCGAGGTCGACGTGCTCGAAGGTGAAGATCATGTCGACCTCGGCCCGCGCCGGGTCGGTGTAGAGCCGGCCGTGCTCGATCGTGGTGCCGGGCATCTCGCCCACCGTCACCAGGCCGGCGTCACGGCCCGCGAACACCTCGCGGTGCATCTCGGCGAGGAGCTCGTGGATCCGGGGGCCGTTGAAGGTCTCGTCGCCGGGGGCGGCGTACGACCCCGGCGGCGCGCCGGGCGGCACCGGGGCGTCCGCCAGCCCCGGGGTGCCGGGCACGACGCGCTTGCTGATCAGGTTGACCACGTCCATGCGGAAGCCGTCGATGCCGCGGTCGAGCCACCAGCGCATCATCGCGTGGACCGCCTGCCGGACCGCGGGGTTCTCCCAGCTGAGGTCCGGCTGCTCGGGCGCGAACAGGTGCAGGTAGTAGGCGCCGGTGGCCTCGTCCCACTGCCAGGTCGACCCGGAGAAGAAGGACTCCCAGTTGGTCGGCTCCGCGCCGGGCTCCCCGCCGACGTGGCCCTCGCGCGGCGGGCGCCACCAGTAGAAGTCGCGGTAGGGGCTCTCGACCGAGGACCGGGACTCGCGGAACCACGCGTGCTGGTCGCTGGTGTGGTTGACCACCAGGTCCATCACGACCCGGATGCCGCGCGCGTGCGCCTGCGCGACCAGCTCGTCGAGCTGGGCCAGCGTGCCGAACTCCGGCGCGACGTCCTGGTAGTCGCTGATGTCGTAGCCGTTGTCGACCATCGGCGAGGCGTGGACCGGGCTCAGCCACACCGCGTCGACGCCGAGCCGCTCGAGGTGGTCGAGCTTCGAGATCACCCCGCCGAGGTCACCGACGCCGTCGCCGTCGGAGTCGGCGAAGCTGCGCGGCCACACCTGGTAGACCACCCCGGAGCGCCACCACTCGGGTGCCTGCGGGTCGGTGCCGGGCTCGGTCGCGCGGCTGGTGCCGGGGGTGTCGGTCACGCGGGCGATCGTACGACGGGCCTGACCCTTCGAGACGGGCCTGACGGCCCTCCTCAGGGACCGAGGGGGGTGGGCCCTCCTCAGGGACCGAAGCCAGTCCGCTCCCCGAGGAGGTCGCCCTGGCGACCGTCTCGAGGGGTCAGAAGTTGCCGCGCCGCTCCTGCTCGCGCTCGATGGCCTCGAAGAGAGCCTTGAAGTTGCCCTTGCCGAAGCCCAGGGAGCCGTGGCGCTCGATCAGCTCGAAGAACACCGTGGGCCGGTCGCCGACGGGCTTGGTGAAGATCTGGAGCAGGTAGCCGTCCTCGTCCCGGTCGACCAGGATGCCGCGCCGCTGGAGCTCCTCGATCGGCACCCGGACCTGCCCGATCCGAGCCCGCAGCTCGGCGTCCTCGTAGTAGGAGTCCGGGGTGTCGAGGAACTCCACGCCCTCGGCCCGCATCGCGTCGACCGTGGCGAGGATGTCGTTGGTGGCCAGGGCGAGGTGCTGGGCGCCGGGGCCGCGGTAGAACTCGAGGTACTCGTCGATCTGGCTCTTGCGCTGCGCCACCGCCGGCTCGTTGAGCGGGAACTTCACGCGGTGGTTGCCGCTGGCCACGACCTTGCTCATCAGCGCGGAGTAGTCGGTGGCGATGTCGTCGCCGATGAACTCCGCCATGTTGGTGAAGCCCATGACGCGGTTGTAGAAGCCGACCCACTCGTCCATGTGGCCGAGCTCGACGTTGCCGACGACGTGGTCCAGCGCCTGGAACAGCCGGCGGGGCGCGCCCGCGCGGCGGACGAAGGACGAGCTCCGGGCGACGTACCCCGGCAGGTAGGGCCCGTCGTAGCGGCTGCGGTCGACGAGGGTGTGGCGGGTCTCGCCGTACGCCGCCAGGGCCGCGCGGCGGACCGTGCCGTGCGCGTCGGTGACGTCGTGGGGCTCCTCGAGGACCGTGGCGCCCTGGGCCCGGGCGTGCGCGACGCAGCGGTCGACGTCGACGACCTCGAGCGCGACGTCGGTGACGCCGTCGCCGTGGCGGGCGTGGTGGGCGATGACGGCGCTGTCGGGGTCGACCCCGCCGTTGACGACGAACCGCACGCCGCCGCTGCGCAGCACGAACGAGTGGTGGTCGCGGTTGCCGGTCTCGGGGCCGGAGTAGGCGACCAGCTCCATGCCGAGCGCCGAGGTGAAGAAGTGGGCCGTCTGGGTGGCGTTGCCGACCGCCCAGACCACGGCGTCCCAGCCGACCACGGGGAAGGGGTCGCGCGAGGCGTCGTGCTCCACGAGGCCGACCAGCTGCTGGAGCGTGGCGAGGTCGAGGTCGGCGAGGCGCTCCTCGTCGGTCAGGGTCTGCTCGAGGGTCATGCCCCCGATGCTGGACCCGGGGGCGGGGGTCGGCAACCGGTGCAGCCCTCCCTGGTCCGGTTGCCACATCTGGCGCGCGAAACCGCTCTCGGAGTGGGCAACTTGACTACCCTGGGCGGGTGAGCACCCCCGCCGCCCCCGCGCTCGACTCCCTCGACCTCGCCCTGCTCCAGGCGCTGGCCGACCACCCGCGGGTCGGCGACCTCGAGCTGTCGCGGCTGCTCTCGGTCGCCCGCGCCACGGTGCAGGGCCGGTTGCGCCGCCTGGGCGAGGCCGGCGTGATCCGCGGCTGGTCGCCCGAGCTGTCCGCCGCGGCCGCCGGGTTCGACGTCGCGGCCTTCGTCAGCCTCGAGATCGCCCAGGGGGCGCTCGACACCGTCCGCGACGAGCTGCTGGCCATCCCGGGCGTGGTCGAGGCGTTCGTGACCACCGGCACCTCCGACGTGCTGTGCCGCATCGCCGCCGCCTCGCACGCCGGGCTCCAGGGGGTGCTGCTCGACCTCAACCGCAGCACCTCGGTGGTCCGCTCGACCAGCGTGATGGTGCTCTCGACCCTCATCGAGCCGCGGCTGCTGCCGCTGCTGGCCACGACGGCGGCCGGGCGCGAGGCCCGGGCGCCGGCGTACCGCTGAGCCGCTCGCCCCCGGACACCTCACGCGCGGTCGGTCGGGCGTGGAAGCATGGCCGGCATGGCCGACCACGTCCCCGCGACCGACCCGTCCGACGAGCCCGACCAGACGACCGGTGACGAGACCGTCGAGCACGAGGCATCGGAGATCACCTACTCCGAGCAGTTCTTCCCCGCCCGCCCCCGCTCCCTCAAGCCGCGCGCCCGGCTGCGACCCCAGGGCAGCCCCACCCAGGGCGAGGACCGGACCGGCGAGGCCGTCGGCACCAACCCGTTCTACGTCGCGTGGCTGCAGCGCTCCTCGATGCTGCGCGACGCCAACACCATCGCCGGGCAGTTCTCCGGTCGCGGCAGCATGTGGCAGCGGCCCTTCGCCACGCCCGACCCGCGCGAGGCCATCCGCACCGCGGGCGTGTGGTTCACCGCCTACCCGCTGTCGATGCTGACCAAGCCGGGCACGTCCTTCCTCGGCACCCTGGCCGACCCCGCGCTGTGGACGGCCTTCGAGGAGATCGGGATCGACGCCCTCCACACCGGCCCGGTCAAGCGGGCCGGTGGCCTCACCGGCTGGCAGCCGACCCCGAGCGTCGACGGCCACTTCGACCGGATCAGCACGCAGATCGACTCGGCCTTCGGCACCGAGGAGGACTTCCGCACGATGTGCGAGGTCGCCTCCGAGCACGGCGGCACCATCATCGACGACATCGTGCCGGGCCACACCGGCAAGGGCGCCGACTTCCGGCTGGCCGAGATGGCGGTCGAGGACTACCCCGGCATCTACCACATGGTGATGATCGAGCCCGAGGACTGGCCCCTGCTGCCGGAGGTGCCCGAGGGCGCCGACTCGGTCAACCTCGACGCCGAGACCGAGGACCGGCTGGCCAAGGCGGGCTACATCATCGGCCAGCTGCAGCGGGTCATCTTCTACGACCCCGGCGTCAAGGACACCAACTGGTCGGCGACCGCCGCCGTGGTCGGGCCCGACGGCATCGAGCGCCGCTGGGTCTACCTGCACTACTTCAAGGAGGGCCAGCCCTCCATCAACTGGCTGGACCCGTCCTTCGCGGGCATGCGGCTGGTCTTCGGCGACGCGCTGCACTCCCTGGGCGACCTCGGCTCGGGCGCGCTGCGGCTGGACGCCAACGGCTTCCTCGGCGTGGAGATCGGCTCCGAGGGCCTGCCCGCGTGGTCCGAGGGACACCCGCTCTCCGAGGCGGCCAACCACCTGATCGCGAGCATGGTCCGCAAGGTCGGCGGCTTCACCTTCCAGGAGCTCAACCTCACCATCGACGACATCCGCGAGACGTCGGTCGCCGGGGCGGACCTGTCCTACGACTTCGTCAACCGTCCGGCGTACCACCACGCGCTGGCCGTGCAGGACACCGAGTTCCTGCGGCTGACGCTCAACGCCTCCCTCGAGCTGGGCGTGCCGCCGATCGGGCTGGTGCACGCGCTGCAGAACCACGACGAGCTGACCTACGAGCTGGTGCACTTCGCGACCCGCCACAAGGACGAGGAGTACGCCTTCCGCGGCGAGACCGTGCTGGGCGGCGACCTCGCCGAGACCATCCGTGCCGACCTGGTCGCGCGGCTGACCGGGGAGGCGGCGCCGTACAACGCGGTCTTCACCACCAACGGCATCGCCTCCACCACCGCCAGCGTGATCGCCGCGTCGCTGGGCATCACCGACCTCGACGACATCGACGACGACTGCGTCGAGGAGATCAAGCAGGCCCACCTGCTGCTGGCGATGTTCAACGCCTGGCAGCCGGGCGTCTTCGCGCTCTCCGGCTGGGACCTGTGCGGGATGCTGCCGCTGCCGCGCGAGCAGGTGCGCGGGCTGCTGCGCGGGGGCGACACCCGGTGGATCCACCGGGCGGCGTACGACCTGATGGCCTACGGCGAGAACGACTCCTTCACCGGCATGCCCCGCGGCCGCAGCCTCTACGGCCCGCTGCCAGACCAGCTCCGGCAGCCGGGGTCCTTCGCCCGGGAGCTGCGGACCATCCTCGCGGTCCGCGACGCCTCCGGGGTGGCGACCGCGACCCAGGTCGACGTGCCGCCGGTCTCCCACCGCGGCATGCTCGTGATGGTGCACCTGCTGGCCGACGGCAACCACGAGGTGACGGTGCTCAACTTCTCCTCCGACGAGGTCCAGGGCACCGTGCGCTCCAAGCACCTCGTCCCGGGCTCCCAGGTCACCGACCTGGCCGACGGCATGGAGATGGGCCTGGTCGACGACCTGATGGCCTTCAGCGTGACGCTGGCGCCCCACGAGGGCCTGGCGCTGCTCGTCGAGCCGCCGTCCGCGGACGAGGAGGACACCACCGGGACCCAGCCGTGAGCCTGGCCGACCTCTCGGCCACGTCGCTGTCGGGAGCCGTCGGTCGCCGGGAGGTGTCGTGCGTCGAGGTGGTGGCCGACCACCTCGAGCGGATCGACGCCCTCGACCCGCTCGTCAACGCCGTCGTCAGCCGACGCCCGAGCGAGGTGCTGCTCGCCGAGGCGGCGCAGGCCGACACCGAGCTCGCCCGCGGCGAGCACCGCGGCTGGCTCCACGGCCTCCCGGTCGCGGTCAAGGACCTCAACGACGTCCGGGGCCTGCCCACCAGCCGCGGGTTCTTCCGCGACGCCCCGCCCGCCGCGCACGACTCGCTGGTCGCGGCCCGGATGCGGGCGGTCGGAGCGATCGTGGTCGGCAAGACCAACACGCCGGAGTTCGGGCTGGGCTCGCACACCTACAACGCGGTCTTCGGCACGACCCTCAACGCCTGGGACCAGTCGCGCACCGCCGGCGGCAGCAGCGGCGGGGCGGCGGTCGCCGTGGCGCTGCGGATGCTGCCGGTGGCCGACGGCAGCGACTTCTTCGGCTCGCTGCGCAACCCGACCGGGTGGAACAACGTCTACGGCCTGCGGCCGTCCCTCGGCCGGGTCCCCCACGTCGGCGACGAGCTGTGGCTCTCCCAGGGCGGCGTCGACGGTCCGGTCGCCCGCACGGCCGCCGACCTGGCCGCGCTCTTCGGCACCCTGGCCGGGCCCGACGTGCGCGACCCGCTCAGCACCGGCCCCGCGAGGGGGCCGCGGGGTGACCTCGCGGAGCTGGTCGCCCCGGACCTGACGGGGCAGCGCGTCGGCTGGCTGGGCGACCTGGGCGGCTACCTGCCGGTGGAGCCCGAGGTGATGCGCGTCTGCGAGCGGGCCCTGCACGGCTTCGAGGACCTCGGCATGGAGGTGCTCCCCCGCGCGCTGCCCGCCCACGGACGCTTCCGCGGGCCCGACGACCTCTGGTCGGCCTGGCTGCCGTGGCGCCACCTGCTCGCCGGCTCGGCCCTCGAACCGGTGCACGCCGTCCCGGCGCTGCGGGCGCGCATGAAGCCCGAGGCCCGCTACGAGGTCGAGGGGCTGCTCGGCCACGACGGCCAGCCGCCGCTGTCGGCGGCCGCGGTGATGGCCTCCTCGCGGCTGCGCAGCGACCTCTACCGCGCGGTGCTGTCCCTGTTCGACGACGTCGACCACCTGGTGCTGCCCACGGCGCAGGTGATGCCCTTCGACGCCGCGCTCGACTGGCCGCGCGAGGTGGCCGGCCGGGCCATGTCGTCCTACCACCGCTGGATGGAGGTCTGTGCCCTCGGCACCCTCGTCGGCGCGCCCGTCCTGGCGCTGCCCGCCGGCTTCTCGGCCGACGGCCTGCCGATGGGCCTGCAGGTGATCGGCCGTCCTCGTGACGACGAGGCTCTGCTCGGCCTCGCCGCCGCGTGGGAGACCGTCACCGACCACCACCGGGCTCTGCCACCCCTGCTGCGGGGCCTGACGGGAGGGACGTCGTGACCGACCACGGCCACGCCCTGCAGTTCGGCTCCTTCCTCACGCCGTCGGCGGCCCACCCCGACCGCACCGTGGCGCTGGCCCAGCTGTGCGAGCAGGTGGGGCTCGACCTGGTGACCTTCCAGGACCACCCCTACCAGCCGGCGTTCCTCGACACCTGGACCCTGATGGGCTTCGTCGCGGCCCGCACCCGGACGGTCTCGCTCGCCCCCAACGTCGTCAACCTGCCGCTGCGCCCGCCCGCCGTGCTGGCCCGCAGCGTCGCCGCGCTCGACCTGCTCAGCGGTGGCCGCGTCGAGCTGGGCCTGGGAGCCGGCGCCTTCTGGGACGCCATCGAGGCGATGGGCGGCCACCGGCTCGCGCCCCGGCAGGCCGTGGTCGCGCTCGGCGAGGCCATCGAGGTGCTGCGGCAGTCGTGGGACACCGGCGCGCGCGGCGGCGTCCGCGTCGACGGCGAAGTGCACCGGGTGGTCGGCGCCAAGCGCGGTCCCGCACCGGCCCACGACGTCGGCATCTGGCTGGGCGCCTACAAGCCGCGGATGCTCGAGCTGACCGGCCGGGTGGCCGACGGCTGGCTGCCCTCGCTGGGCTACCTGGCCGAGGGCGACCTCGCCGCCGGCAACGCCCGGATCGACGACGCGGCACGGGCCGCCGGGCGCTCGCCCGCGGCGGTCCGCCGGCTGCTCAACGTCACCGGCCGCTTCACCGGCACCCCGGGAAGCGCGCCCCTGGAGGGGCCTGTCGAGCAGTGGGTCGAGGTGCTCGCCGGCCTCGCCCTGGAGCACGGCACCAGCACCTTCGTGCTGGGCTCCGACGACCCCGACGACCTGCGCCGCTTCGCCGGCGAGGTGGCACCGGCCGTCCGGGAGCTCGTCGAGGCCGAGCGGTCCGCCCCAGCCGCCCCGGCTGCCCCGGCCGCCCCGGCCGCCCCGGCGAGGGCCGCGGTCGCGCGGGCCGGGGTCGCGCGGTCGCGCCTGGCGGTGCGGCCCACGCCCGACGACGGCGCGCGTCGCAGCCCGCGACGGGTCTGGGACGAGGGCACCCGGCCGGTCGGCCCCGCGCCCGACCCGGACCGCGACTACACGCCGCACGACCAGGCCACCGGGCAGCACCTCGTGGACGTCCACGACCACCTGCGTGGCGAGCTGGCCCAGGTGCAGGACCTGGTCGAGCAGGTCGCGGCGGGCGCGCTCGGCGTCGCCGCGGCGCGCAGCCACCTGCAGACGATGACGCTGCGGCAGAACAACTGGACCCTCGGCACCTACTGCGAGTCCTTCTGCCGGGTGGTCACCACCCACCACACCCTGGAGGACCAGTCGATGCTGCCGCACCTGCGGCGCTCCGACCCCCGCCTGGCCCCGGTGGTCGACCGGCTGGCGGAGGAGCACCTGGTCATCCACGAGGTCCTGGAGGGGGTCGACCAGGCGCTGGTCGCGCTGGTGGCCGCCCCGGGCGCCGAGGGCATCGAGGACCTGCGGGCGGCCGTCGACCTGCTCGCGGACACGCTGCTGTCGCACCTGTCCTACGAGGAGCGCGAGCTGGTGGAGCCGCTCGCCCGGCTCGGCATGCAGCCGGGCCGGTCCTGAGCCGTCGGGCTCAGGCGAGCACGGACTCCACGCTGACGGACTCGAGGCCCAGCGCCTCGCCGACGGGCGCGTTGGTCAGGCGGCCGGCGTGGGTGTTGAGGCCGAGGGCCAGCGACCGGTCGGCGCGCAGCGCCTGCTCCCAGCCGTGGCCGGCGAGCGCCACGGCGTACGGCAGGGTCACGTTGGTCAGGGCGTACGTCGAGGTGTGGGCCACGGCGCCGGGCATGTTGGCCACGCAGTAGAAGACCGAGCCGTGCACGGCGTACGTCGGGTCGGCGTGGGTGGTGGGCCGCGAGTCCTCGAAGCAGCCGCCCTGGTCGATGGAGATGTCGACGAGCACCGAGCCCGGCTTCATCCGGCTGACCAGCTCGTTGCTGACCAGGGTCGGGGCCTTGGCGCCCGGGACCAGCACGGCCCCGATGACCAGGTCGGCCTCGAGCACGGCGCGCTCGAGCTCGAGCGAGTTGGAGGTCACCGTGCGCAGGGCGCCGCGGTAGAGGCGGTCGGCGGCGCGGAGCTTGTCGACGTCCTTGTCCAGGACGGTGACGTCGGCGCCCATGCCGACGGCGATGGCGGCGGCGTTCATGCCGGAGACGCCGGCGCCGATGACGACGACCTTGGCCGGGTGCACACCGGGGACGCCACCCATGAGCACGCCGCGGCCGCCCTGGGCCTTCATCAGCGTGTGCGCGCCGACCTGGGGGGCCAGCCGGCCCGCGACCTCGGACATCGGGGCGAGCAGCGGCAGCGCGCGGTCGGCGGTCTGCACGGTCTCGTAGGCGATGGCCGTGATCTCGCGCTCCAGCAGCTCCGCGGTCAGCGTGGGGTCCGCGGCGAGGTGGAGGTAGGTGAACAGCGTCTGGCCCGGCCGCATCCGGTCGTACTCCTCGGCGACGGGCTCCTTGACCTTGAGCACCAGGTCGCGGTCCCAGGCCTCCTCGGCCGTCTCGACCAGCTTGGCACCGGCGGCGAGGTACTCCTCGTCGGTGATCGACGAGCCGACACCGGCCCCGCGCTGCACCGAGACCTCGTGACCGCGACCGGTCAGCTCGTGGGCACCGGACGGCGTCAGGGCGACCCGGTACTCGTGGTTCTTGACTTCCGCGGGGACACCGATGCGCATCTGCTGCTCCTTCACTAGGCTGGGTCGAGTGTGCGCGGATGTTTGGTTTCGTCGGTGTTTCGTCGATGATTATTTGGTGGCGAGCCGATTGGACCGATCCAGGTTCGTCCGCGACGACGTCCGGGAGGGGCTGGGGTGAACAACGTTCGGCGCAGCGTGAGCGCCCCGCGCGAGGTCGAGCTCGACGACGTCGACCGCGAGCTGCTGCGGCTGCTCATCCAGGACGCCCGCACCCCCAACAGCACCCTCGCCCAGCGGGTCGGGATCGCGCCCTCGACCTGCCTGATGCGGGTGCGCCGGCTGCAGGAGGCCGGCGTCCTGCTCGGCTTCCAGGCCGTCGTCTCCCCCGAGGCCCTGGGCCTGCAGCTCCAGGCGATCGTCTCGGTCCGCCTGCACGGCCACGCCCGCGCCCAGATCGGCGACGTCGGCGCCCGCCTCGCGGCCCTGCCCGGGGTGCTCAACGTCTACTTCCTCGCCGGCGTCAACGACTTCCAGCTCCACGTCGCCGCCCGGTCGGCCGAGGAGCTGCGCGACCTCGTCGTCACCCATCTCTCGGGCTCCCGCGACATCGCCTCGACCGAGACCAACCTGATCTTCGAGCACATCGGCAACGGCTCGCCGGTGGTGTGAGGCGGGCGCGTCACGCGCGCGACCGACCCGGCGACCCGCCCGGCGCTCCACCGGCCATCCCGGCGAGGATCGCGTCGAGGACCACCGGGTCGAGGGGGCGGTCGGCGTGCAGGCGCCGCACGCCCTCGCCGCGGGGGTCGACCCCGCGCCAGGCGAGGGCGAGGCCGAGCCGCTCGGCCAGGCGCTGGGAGGCGGTGTTGTGCTCGAGCAGGGAGGCCACGACCGGCGTCGCGGGACGGAGCCGACGGGCGGCGTCGAGGGCGGCGCGGGCGAGCTCGGCGGCGTACCCGCGGCCCCAGAACGCCGGGTCGAACCGGTAGTAGAGGTTCCACGCCGTCCGGTCGCCGCGCAGGCTGCAGCCCCCGACGCCGGCGAGGGTGCCGGCCGGGTGGTCGCCGTCGGCCTCGCGAAGCCGGGCCACCCAGACTCCGAGGCCGGCGACCTGCCAGGCGTCGTCGAAGGTCTCGAGCAGCTGCACCGTGCGGAACGCCGTCCGGTGGCGCCCGCGGGGGAAGTGCTGCCACACCGCCGGGTCGGCGTGCAGCGCGTGCACCTCGTCGAGGTCGTCGGCGGCCGGACGGGCCAGCACCAGCCGCGCGGTCACCGGGCCGGCGTGAGCTCGACGAACTCGACGTCCACGGCGCCGACGTGCAGCCGGGTCATCGCACCGACGACGCCGACCACCTCGGCCCGCACCCGGTCCGCCAGGTCGGGGAGCGAGGTGCCGTAGGCGCCGGCCAGCCGGAGCGCCACGCGCAGGGCCTCCCCCGGCAGCGCCTCGACCTGCACGCTGCGCTCGGGCGGCCCGGCGAGGTCGGCCCCGTCGACGTGCTCGACGGCCAGGGCGGCGATCCGCGCGAGGGCCGCGGGCTCGATGGAGGTCCGGGCGGGCTCCTCCGCGAGCGGGGTGCTCGTCAGGCTCGCGGGGGGCGTCGGGGGGTGCGGGTCGTGCATGGTGCTCCTGCCAGCGCGGACGGACGGCTTACGACGTAAGGCGACCAGCCTAGGGCATCCGCTCCTCACGCCCTCACCCGCCGGACTACCCTTCGAGGGTCCCCGCGAGAGGTGGCACGGTTTGTCCCCATCCACAGGTCACGGAGCCCCCGGGCCCGACCTCGACGTCCCCGACGCCGACGCCGCTGCCGTCGCGGGCGAGGCGATGCCCTCGGAGAAGGTCCCGCTCGACCGGGTCCGCATCCTCGACGCGGCCCTGCTCCACATCGACGAGTCGGGCCTGACCGGGCTCACCATGCGCCGCCTGGGCCAGCGCCTCGGCGTCGAGGCGATGTCGCTCTACCGCTACGTCCCGGGCAAGGAGGAGCTCCTCGACGGCGTCGTGGAGACCCTGCTCGGCGAGATGCAGCGCGACGACCACGTGCTGCGCGCCCCCGACGCCGGCTGGCAGGACTTCCTGCAGCGCCTGGCCCACGGCGTGCGGCGGGTCGCGCTCGCGCACCCCAAGGCGTTCCCGCTCGTCGCCTCGCGGCCCCCGGAGGCGCCCTGGCTGCGGCCGCCGCTGCGCAGCCTCGAGTGGGTCGAGGACTTCCTGGCCGGGCTGTGCTCGGAGGGGTTCAGCGACGAGGCGGCCGTGGCGGCGTACCGCGCGTTCACCAGCTTCCTGCTCGGCCACCTCCTGCTCGAGGTCGCCGCCCACGGCGCCGACGTCGGCCCGCTGGACGTGCTCGACGACGGCGAGAGCGACGACGCGGCCGCCCAGCGGCAGCCCACGGTGTGGCGGCTGCGGCACGACCTGGCGCAGGACCACGCGGCCGGCGAGTTCGAGGAGTCGCTCGAGTCGCTGCTGGAGCGCCTGGCCCTCACCCGGGTCGAGCTCTCCGACCAGCCTCGCCTCACGTGAGCACCACCGTCCCCTCGCTCGACGACGTCCGCCGGCTCCCGTCGTACGCCGCGGAGGCCACGACCGTGCCCGACGACTGGGCCGACGAGAACGGCCACATGAACATCGGCCACTACTTCCGCCTGGCCAGCCACGCGGTGTGGCACCGGATGCGCGACCTGGGCATGGCCGAGGACTACATCGCCACCCGGGAGGCGTCCTTCTTCGTGGTGGAGCACCGCATCGGCTACCGGGCCGAGCTGCGCCCCGGCGACCGCTTCGGCGTCCGGGCCGGGCTGGTCGGCCAGACGCCGCGGGCGCTGCACGCCGCGGCGTTCGTGGTCGACGAGGAGCACGACCGGGTCGCCTGCACCCTCGAGGCGCTCCTGGTCCACGTGTCCATGCGGACCCGGCGCTCGACGCCGGTGCCCGACGCGCTGGCCGCGGCCTTCGCGGCGGAGATCGAGCAGCACGCCGGATGGCTGCCCGCGGTGGCCCGGGGCCTGGAGCTGCGCCGCTGAGGGAGCGTGACCGGAGCTGCCGGCAGCCGCCTCAGGAGGCCGCGCGGGCCGCCGCGAGCGCCAGCGCCCGGTCGACGGCCGTGGAGTCGAGCACCTCGCGCAGCGCCATCGCGGCGCAGCCGACCACGCCCGAGCGCTCGCCGTGGCTCAGCGGCACGATCACCAGGTCGCGCGTCGCCAGCGCGGTCGCCAGCGAGTAGAGCGACTCGCGCAGGCCCGCCACGAAGGGGTCGTACGCCGCCGCGAGGTCGCCGCCGACCACGACCGCCTCGGGGTTGAGCAGGTTGACCGCCGCGGCCACGACCTCGCCGATGCGACGCCCGGCCGTGCGCACCTGCTGGCGGGCCTCCGCGTCGCCGTGGGTGGCCAGCGCCACCAGGTCGCGCACGTGGGAGACCTCGTGGCCGGCCTCGCGGGCACCCTGCACCAGGGACCAGCCCGCGGCGACCGTCTCCAGGCAGCCGCGCTCGCCGCAGCGGCACAGCAGGCCCTCGGCGGCGGGCGTCTTGGTGTGGCCGATCTCCCCGCCGGCGCCGAGCCCGCCGCGGACCAGCCGGCCCTCGGTCACGACGCCGACGCCGATGCCGGTCGAGGCCTTGACGAAGAGCAGCTCGTCGAAGGTCTCCAGGTGGCCCCGCCGCTCGGAGAGGGCCATCACGTTGGCGTCGTTGTCGACGAAGACCGGGGCCGAGGTCAGCCCGGCCAGGAACGGCGCGAGCGGGACGCCGTCCCAGTTGCTCATGATGGGCGAGTCGAGGCTGGCCCCGGTCGAGGTGTCGACCGTGCCGGGGATGCTCAGGCCGGTGGCGCGCACCTGCGCGGCGTCGGCCCCCGCCTCGGCGAGCAGCTCCTCGAGCGCGGCCACGACGCGCGGCATCAGCACCTCGGGGGTGAGCCCGACCTCCTGCTCGACGTCGCGCGAGACCAGCACCGACCCGTCGAGGTCGCAGACGCCGAGCTGGGTGCGGCTGCGCCCGATCGCCGCGGCGAGCACCACGCCGGCCGCGCGGTTGAAGCGCAGCCGCACGGGGGGCCGCCCGGCCGACGGCGGGCGCTCGTCCTGGTCGTCCTCGACGCCCTCGACCACGAGCCCGTAGTCGAGCAGCGCCTGCACCCGGGCGGCGACGGCGGTGCGCGAGAGGCCGGTCAGGCGGCCGATCTCGCTGCGGGTGACGGCGCGGCTGTCGCGGACGAGGGAGAAGACCTCACCAGCCGTCGCCGGCCCTCCCAGCACCCCTGTCACGTGCTCCCCCGTCTGCTGTCGGGCCCCTCGTGGAGCCGCTGTCCTGCCCGGCATCCAACCACGCTTCGGTCTTCCGGGGCCTCTGACTGGTCTACTTTAGCCGCCGAAAGACCTAATGGTGCTTGCGCATGCACCTAACCCTCCCTACCGTGAAGTCTCGACCCGAGCACACAGAGAGTCCTCGATGTCCCTTCACACCGGTCCTTCCCCCGTGACCGACGCCCGCCCGGGCACCGCCACCGCGACCACCTCCCCCCGCAGCACCTCGCGCCCCTCCGCCTCCGGCAGCAGCACGGCCTCGCCCGTGCCCCCCGCCGACATCGTCGTCTTCGGCGGCACCGGCGACCTGGCCGTGCGCAAGCTGCTGCCCGCCCTCTACCTCCGCGACCGCGACGGCCAGCTCCCCGAGCAGACCCGCATCGTCGCCACCTCCCGCGCCGGCCTCGACGAGGCGGGCTACCGCGACAAGATCCGCGGCGACCTGCCCGGCTTCGTCCGCGACGAGGACCACGACGACGCCGTCGTGGACCGCTTCGTCGAGCGGCTGACCCACGTCAGCCTCGACATCGCCGACGAGGACGGCTGGGCCGGCCTGGTCGCCGAGCTGCCGGACGCCGACAAGGTCCGCGTCTTCTACCTCGCCATCGCGCCCTCCCTCTTCGGCCCGGTCAGCGACCGGCTCGCCGCCGAGGGCCTGGTCACCGCGCAGTCGCGGCTGGTGCTGGAGAAGCCGCTCGGTCACGACCTGGCCTCGGCCCTGGAGATCAACGACGCCGTCGGTGCGGTCTTCGAGGAGCACCAGATCTTCCGGATCGACCACTACCTCGGCAAGGAGAGCGTCCAGAACCTGCTGGTCACGCGCTTCGCCAACACCTTCCTCGAGCCGCTGTGGAACGCCACGTGGGTCGACCACGTGCAGATCACGGCGGCCGAATCGCTGGGCGTCGGCACCCGGGGCGGCTACTACGACGGCTCCGGCGCGCTGCGCGACATGATCCAGAACCACCTGCTGCAGCTGCTGTGCCTCGTGGCGATGGAGCCCCCGACGTACGTCGGCCGCGAGACCGTGCGCGACGAGAAGCTCAAGGTCCTCCAGGCGCTCAAGCCCCTGGTGGGCGTGGACGTCGACTCCCACGTGGTCGCCGGGCAGTACACCGCCGGTCTCGTCGAGGGCGAGGCCGTCAAGGCCTACCGCGACGACGCCGAGGCGCCCGCCTCGACCACCGAGACCTTCGTGGCCCTCAAGGCCGAGGTCTCCAACTGGCGCTGGGCCGGCGTGCCGTTCTACCTGCGCACCGGCAAGCGGATGGAGAGCCGCTTCTCCGAGATCGTCATCCAGTTCAAGGACGTCCCGCACCCGATGTTCCCCGACGCCGACGGCGTCAGCGAGCCCAACCGCCTGGTGATCCAGCTCCAGCCCAACGAGGGCATGAAGCTGCACCTCACGGCCAAGGAGCCCGGTCCCGGCGGCATCCGGCTGCGCCCGGTGTCACTCGACCTGAGCTACGCCCAGACCTTCGACCAGCCCTCGCCCGAGGCCTACGAGCGGCTGCTCATGGACGTCGTGCGGGGCAACCCGACGCTGTTCATGCGCCGCGACGAGGTCGAGGCCGCCTGGCGCTGGATCGAGCCGATCCACGAGCGCTGGGCCCGCCCCGAGCACGCCCCGCGCCGCTACCCCGCCGGCACGACCGGCCCCTTCGCCGCCACCACGCTGATCGAGCGCGACGGCCGCTCGTGGCACGAGTGAGCAGACCCGAGGAGACAACGACATGAGCACCCCTCCCAAGCTCCACCCCGTCCTGGCCGAGGTCACCCGACGGATCACCGAGCGCAGCCGCACCGAGCGGACGGCGTACCTCCAGCGCCTCGACGAGTCCGCCACCCGCGGCCCGATGCGCACCAAGCTGGCCTGCGCCAACCTCGCCCACGGCTTCGCCGCCTCCGGCGAGGTCGACAAGGCCGCGCTGCGCGGCAAGGTCAAGCCCAACGTCGCGATCGTCTCGGCGTACAACGACATGCTCTCGGCCCACCAGCCCTTCGAGAGCTTCCCGGCGCAGATCAAGAAGGCCGTGCTCCGCTCTGGCGGCATCGCGCAGTTCGCGGGCGGCGTGCCGGCGATGTGCGACGGCATCACCCAGGGCCGCGACGGCATGCAGCTCTCCCTCTTCAGCCGCGACGTGATCGCGATGTCGACCGCGATCGCGCTCTCGCACGACATGTTCGACGCCACCGTGATGCTGGGCGTCTGCGACAAGATCGTCCCCGGCATGCTCATCGGCGCGCTGTCCTTCGGGCACCTGCCGGCGATCTTCGTGCCGGCCGGGCCGATGACCTCCGGGCTGCCCAACGACGAGAAGGCCCGCATCCGCCAGGCGTACGCCGCCGGCGAGGTCGGCCGCGAGGAGCTGCTCGAGGCCGAGTCGGCGTCGTACCACTCGGCCGGCACCTGCACCTTCTACGGCACCGCCAACAGCAACCAGATGCTGATGGAGGTGATGGGCCTGCACCTCCCGGGCGCGAGCTTCGTCAACCCGGGCACCCCGCTGCGGGCCGCGCTGACCGACGCCGCCGCCGAGCGGGCCACCGCGCTCACCGCGTGGGGCGAGAGCTTCACGCCCGTGGGCCGCATCGTCGACGAGAAGACGATCGTCAACGGCTGCGTGGCGCTGCTGGCCACCGGCGGCTCGACCAACCACACGCTCCACCTCGTGGCCATCGCCCGGGCGGCCGGCATCACGCTGACCTGGGACGACCTGTCGGACCTGTCGGCGGTGGTGCCGCTGATGGCCCGCGTCTACCCCAACGGCAAGGCCGACATCAACCACTTCCACGCCGCCGGCGGGCTGGCGTTCACCGTGCACTCGCTGCTCAAGCACGGGCTGCTGCACGACGACGTCCTCACCGTCGCCGGCCACGGCCTGTGGCGCTACACCAGCGAGGCCAAGCTCGACGGCACCCGCGTCACCTGGGAGGAGGGGCCCAAGGCGTCCCTCGACCTCGACGTGCTGCGCGGCGCCGACGACCCGTTCAGCCGCGACGGCGGCCTGCGGATGCTCGACGGCAACCTCGGCCGCTCGGTCATCAAGACCTCCGCGGTCAAGCCGGAGCACCGCCAGGTCAAGGCCCCCGCCCGGGTCTTCGACGACCAGCTCGACTTCCTGCAGGCCTTCGAGGACGGCACCCTCACCGGTGACTTCGTCGCGGTGATCCGCTTCCAGGGCCCGGCCGCCAACGGCATGCCGGAGCTGCACAAGCTCACCCCGGCCCTCGGGGTGCTGCAGGACCGCGGCCAGCGCGTCGCGATCGTCACAGACGGCCGCATGTCCGGCGCGTCCGGCAAGGTGCCCGCGGCCATCCACCTCACCCCCGAGGCCTCCGTCGGCGGCCCGCTGGCCCGGGTCCGCGACGGCGACCTCGTCACCCTCGACGCCGGCGCTGGCGTCCTCGAGCTGCACGTGCCGGCGTACGACCTCGAGCAGCGGGAGGTGTCGCGCGCCGACGACAGCCGCGTCTGGGGCACCGGTCGCGAGCTGTTCGCGTCGTTCCGCAGCAACGTCGGCCCCGCCGACGAGGGCGCGAGCGTCTTCCCGGCGTTCGAGTCCCCCCTGCCCGTCTCCCACGGCGCCTCCTCGCACGACGAGGCCGCCGCCCACCACTTCGAAGCGGAGTCCGACGATGACTGAGCCCACCCCCGTGTCCACCCCTGCCACCACCGGCTTCGGCGGCCTGCTCGACCGCGTCCCGGTCGTGCCCGTCGTCGTCCTCCACGACGTGGAGCAGGCCGTGCCCGTGGCCCGGGCCCTGCTCGCCGGCGGCGTCCCCGTCATCGAGCTGACCCTGCGCACCCCCGCCGCCCTGGCCTGCGTCGAGCGGATCGCCGCCGAGGTGCCCGAGATCCTGCTCGGCGTCGGCACCGTGGTCACCCCGGCCAACGCCAAGGACGCCCTGTCGGCCGGCGCGCAGTTCCTCGTCTCCCCCGGCACCACCGAGACCCTGGCGGCGGCCATGCAGGAGACCGGCCTGCCGCACCTGCCCGGCGCGGCCACCGTCAGCGAGGTGCTGCGGCTGCTCGAGCTCGGCTACGAGGAGCTGAAGTTCTTCCCCGCCGAGCAGGCCGGCGGCGCGCCCTTCCTCAAGTCGCTCGGCGCCCCCGTGCCGCAGGCCCGCTTCTGCCCCACCGGCGGCATCACGGCGGCCACCGCCGCGTCGTACCTCTCGCTGCCCAACGTCGGCTGCGTCGGCGGCAGCTGGATCACCCCGGCCGACGCCGTCGCCACCGGCGACTGGGCCCGCATCACCGAGCTGGCCGCCGAGACGACGTACCTGCGCCCCTGAGGCACCCCGGCCCCGACGGGCGTCCCTGGTCTTCGGCGGAGGACCGGGGGCGCCCGTCGGCAGCCCCACCCGGAGCTCGGCGACCTCAGCGACCTCAGCGACCTCTCAGCCACCACCCCTACCGTTGACGCCTCGACCGTCCCCGAACGACAAGGACCGCCTCGTGGCCTCCCGCTCGCTGCTCGGACAGCGTCTGTCCACCCCTGCTCGTGACCTCGCCCTGCTGCTCGCCCGCGTCGGGCTCGGGGTCGTCCTGGTCGCCCACGGCTGGCAGAAGGCCACCACGGGCTTCGCCGCGACGGCCGACGGGTTCGGCTCGATGGGGATCCCGCTGCCGGAGGCGGCGGCGGGCTTCGCGATCGGGGTGGAGCTGGTCGGCGGGGTGCTGCTGGTGCTCGGGCTGCTGACGCCGGTGGTCGGGGTGCTGGTGCTGGCCAACATGGCCGGTGCCTGGTGGTTCGCGCACCGCGACGCGGGGCTGTTCGTCACCGAGGGCGGCGGCGAGCTGGTGCTCGTGATCGGCGTGCTCGGGCTGGCGCTGGCCGCGGTGGGGGCGGGGCGGATCTCGCTCGACCACGCGCTGCTGCGCCGGCGCGCCTGACGCGAGAGGATCGGGGGGTGAGCCCCCGTCCCGACACCGACCTGGTCCGCCACCTGGACGACGGCGGCGTCGTCGTCCTCGACGGCGGGCTGTCCAACGCGCTCGAGGACGACGGCGCCGACCTGTCCTCGGAGCTGTGGACGGCGCGGCTGCTGCTCGACGAGCCGGAGCGGGTGGCGGCGGTCCACGAGGCCTACTTCCGGGCGGGGGCCGACGTCGCGACGACGGCGACCTACCAGGCCAGCGTCCCGAGCCTGCTCGCCGCCGGCCTGGACCGCGCGGAGGCCGAGGCGCTGCTGGCAGCGGGCGTCGGTGTCGCCCGCGAGGTGCGCGACCGGGTCGCGGCCGAGACCGGACGCACCCTGTGGGTGGCCGCCTCCGTGGGGCCGTACGGCGCGGTGCTCGCCGACGGCTCGGAGTACACCGGCCGCTACGGCCTCACCGCTGCCCAGCTGCGCGACTTCCACGCGCCCCGGCTCGAGCTGCTCGCGGCGGCCGGGCCCGACGTGCTCGCCGTCGAGACGGTGCCCGACCTCGACGAGGCCGCCGTCCTGGTCGAGCTGCTCGACGACCTCGGGCTGCCCGCCTGGCTGTCCTACAGCGTCGCCGGCGACCGCACCCGCGCCGGCCAGCCCCTCACCGAGGCGTACGCCGTCACGGCCGGCCGCACCCACCTGGTCGCCGCGGGCGTCAACTGCTCGGCCCCCGTCGACGTGGCCGGCGCGGTGCGCACCGCGGTGTCCGTGACCGGGCTGCCGGCGGTCGCCTACCCCAACCGCGGCGAGACCTGGGACGACGAGGGCCGGCGCTGGAACGGCGACGGCGCCTTCGACCCGGGCCTGGTGCCCACCTGGGTCGCGGCGGGCGCGCGGCTGGTGGGCGGCTGCTGCCGCGTCGGGGCGCGCGACGTCGCCGCGATCAGGCGCGCGCTGGCCTAGAGGTCCACGACGTCCCCGACCAGCCGGGCGTGCAGGTGCTCGTCGTGGGCCACCCCGTCGCCGTAGACGTACGACGCCCGCAGCGTCCCCTCCACGACGAACCCGGCCGCGAGCGCCACCCCGCACGACGCGCCGTTCCCGACGGCGTGGAACAGCTGCAGCCGGCGCAGGCCGTGGACGTCGTACGCCCGGGCGCTCGCCGCCAGCAGCCCCGCCACCGCCACGCCACGCCCCCGCTCGGCGGGCAGCACGCGGTAGCCGAGCTCGCCGGTGCCCTGGCCGTGGTCGACGTCGAAGAGCGAGACCGTGCCGAGCAGCCGGTCGTCGTCGGGGTCCGCGACCACCCAGGTCTCGCCGTCGGGGGTGCGCCGGTTGCTGCGCACCCGCCAGCCGGTGACGTCGTCGTCGGAGGTGCCGGGGTTCCACAGCCGGGTCCCGGGGTCGGCGAAGAGCAGCCGCAGCGGCGCGTCGTCGCGGGGCGCGAACGCCCGCAGCCGCACGACCGGTCGTGCTGGCACGTCTCCTCCTGGTGGCCGGGGCGGGGCGGGCCCACCGGACAGGTGCCCATCTGCTCACGCCCGGGCGCCGGGCACAACCCGGACCGGCACGACCGGGCATGATCGGGGGCGTGACCGCCGCGCCGCCCACCGCCTTCGTCCACGCCCGCCTCTTCGACGGCCGGCGCCACCGCGGCGACGCGGGGCCGGTCGTGGTCCAGGACGGGCGCGTGGTCGCGGTCGGCGGCGAGGTGCCCAGCGGCGCACGGGTCGTCGACTGCGCGGGCGGCCTGCTCAGCCCGGGGTTCACCGACGCCCACGTCCACACCGTCCAGGGTGGCCTGGAGCGGGTGCGCTGCGACCTGTCCGAGGACACCTCCCGGGAGGACTACCTCCGCACCGTGCAGGCGTACGCCGCCGCGCACCGCGACCGCCCCTGGGTCCTCGGTGGCGGCTGGGCGATGGCGGCCTTCCCGGGCGGCACCCCGCTCGCCGCCGACCTCGACGCCGTCGTGCCGGACCGGCCGGTCTTCCTGCCCAACCGCGACCACCACGGCGCCTGGGTCAACAGCCGGGCGCTCGAGCTGGCCGGCATCACCCGCGAGACCCCCGACCCGCCCGACGGCCGCTTCGAGCGCGACGCCGAGGGCCACCCGACCGGCACCCTCCACGAGGGCGCCATGGCCGCGGTCGTCCGCGTGCTGCCCCGCACCACCGCCGCGGAGTACGACGCCGCCCTGCTCGAGGGCCAGTCCCACCTGCACTCGCTCGGCGTGGTCGGCTGGCAGGACGCGATCGTGGGCTCCTACGCCGGGATGGACGACCCGGGGCCGGCGTACGTCCGGGCCGCGGAGCGCGGCACCCTGACCGCCCACGTCGTCGGCGCCCTGTGGTGGGACCGCGAGCAGGGCGTGGAGCAGGTGGGCTCGCTGGTCGAGCGGCGGGCGGCGTACACCTCGGGACGGTTCCGCGCCACGAGCGTCAAGATCATGCAGGACGGCGTCGCGGAGAACTTCACCGCGGCGCTCGGCGAGCCCTACCTCGACCGCTGCGGCCACGCCACGAGCAACCGCGGCCACTCGTTCGTCGATGCCGCGGCGCTGGCCGAGGCCGTCGGGGCGCTGGACGCCCAGGGCTTCCAGGTCCACGTGCACGCGATCGGCGACCGGGGCGTGCGCGAGACCCTGGACGCCTTCGCCACCCTCCCGCGCACCGGCCCGGCGCGCGACCTGCGCCACCACGTCGCGCACCTGCAGCTGGTCGACCCCGCCGACGTGCGGCGCTTCGCCGAGCTCGGTGTCGCCGCCAACGCCCAGGCGCTGTGGGCCTGCCACGACGACCAGATGGACGAGCTCACCATCCCGTTCCTGGGCGAGGAGCGCACCCGCTGGCAGTACCCCTTCGGCGACCTCGAGCGGGCCGGCACCCGGCTGGTCATGGGCAGCGACTGGCCGGTCAGCTCGCCGGACCCGCTGGCCGCGATCCACGTCGCGGTCAACCGGTGGGAGCACGGCACCGACGCGTCGCGCCCCTTCCTGCCGGAGCAGGCGATCAGCCTGGAGTCGGCGTTCGCGGCGTACACCAGCGGGTCGGCGTGGGTGGACCACCGCGACGACGCCGGCCACCTCGCGCCCGGGGCGGTGGCCGACCTCGTGCTGCTCGACCGCGACCCGTTCGCGGGCGAGGTCGCCGACGTCGGCGCCACCCGCGTGGTCGCGACCTGGGTCGACGGGCGGCTGGTCGGGGGCGAGGACCCCGGCGACGCCTAGGGCAAAAACGGACGTCTCCGACTCGTATCTGGTCGGCACCTGCCCGCTCTGGTAGGACGAGCACCAGACAGGGAGGCACCACCATGGCCGCAGGACACGCCAAGCACGGCTCGGAGACGTTCTTCATCGAGGGCGAGGGCGTGCTGAGCACGCAGGTCGGCGGCCGGCGCGGCGAGGACGCCGACCCGGTCAACGCCTCCTCGGCTCCCCGGCGCAGCGCCCCGACCCCGCTGGCGGCCGGAGCCGCACCGCCGTTCCGGTTCTCCCGGATGGGCCCGAAGGGTCCCACCCTGCCCCTGGGCGTGGCCCGCAAGCTCGCCCGCGCCATGACGGTGGGCGGCGGCGGGACGGCCGGCAACGTCCCCGCCGGCTACACCTACCTCGGCCAGTTCGTCGACCACGACCTGACCCTCGACCGCACCGCGCTGATGACCAGCGGCGAGATCGACCCGGCCACGCTGCTCAGCGGTCGCAGCCCCTCGCTCGACCTCGACAGCGTCTACGGCGCGGGGCCGGGCAGCGAGGGCTCCCTGGTCTTCTACGCCGCCGACAAGGTGCACCTGCGGGTCGGCGACACCCAGAAGGAGAGTGGCATCGGGGTCAAGAAGGGCCACGACCTGCCCCGCGTCGGCACCGGTGGCGCAGCGGCCGCCCGGCGCGCCCAGATCCCCGACGCCCGCAACGACGAGAACCTCGCCGTGGGCCAGACCCACCTGGCGTTCCTGCACTTCCACAACCGGGTCGTCGACGCGCTGCCCGCGAGCACGCCGCCGGGCCAGCGGTTCCGGCTCGCGCGTCGGCGCACGACGCTGCACTACCAGTGGGTGGTGCGCCACGACTACCTGCCGCGGATCTGTGACCCGGCCGTGCTCGACGACGTCTGGGACCACGGCCGCAAGGTCTTCGAGGCGGCCGCGACGCCGATGTCGGTGCCGACCATGCCGGTCGAGTTCTCGGTCGCCGGCTTCCGGATGGGCCACAGCATGATCCGCGAGTCCTACAACTGGAACGCCGTCTTCCCCGACGGCGCCGGCTCGCTCGACCTGCTGTTCTTCTTCTCCGGCACCGGCGGCGACCTCGGCGGCAACCAGAAGCTGGTCAGCACCTGGATCGCCGACTGGCGCCGGATGTACGACTTCCCGGCCGGAGGCCGACCCGCGCTGGCCGCGCCCGGCAGCGGCGTCAACCGGGCGATGCGCATCGACACCCGGCTGACCGACCCGCTGGCGTTCCTGCCCCCCGGCAGCTTCGGCGGCGACGACTCGACCCCGCCGATGCAGCACAACCTGGCCTTCCGCAACCTGGTGCGCGGCAGCCTGGTCCGGCTCGCCACCGGCCAGCAGATGGTGGCGCGCCTGCAGGCCGCCGGGGTGGCGGTCACGCCGCTGACGAAGGCGCAGATCCTCACCGGGAAGAACGGCGCCGCCCTCGACCAGCTCACGGCCGCCGAGCGCGACGCGGTGGCGGCCCGGACGCCGCTGTGGTTCTACGTGCTGCGCGAGGCCGAGCTCAACAACGGGCGGCTCACCGGCGTGGGCGCGCGGATCCTGGCCGAGACCTTCCACCGCGCCATGGAGGGCAGCCGCGTCAGCATCGTGCGCGAGCCCGCCTGGCGGCCCAACATCGCGGGCGCGCGGGAGGGCAGGTTCGAGATGACCGACCTGCTGTTCTTCGCGTTCGGCACCAAGGCGGAGCTGGCTCCGGCAGGCTGACCGCTGACAGCACCAGGACCCGGGACGTGCCGCGACGGGGGCGGCACGTCCCGGGTCCTGCTGTGCCTGCTGGCGACGCCCCTCAGCCGGTGCGGGCGAGACCGACCAGCTCCCGGACCGGACCGGCCGGCGGCTGGCCGCTGCCGAGCCAGATCGCCCGGATGCTGCGCCTCAGGTCCAGGCCCGGGGTGGGCACCCGCACGAGCTGTCGGCCCTCGAGCTCGCGCTCCACCACCCGTCGCGACACGAAGGCCGGCGCGCTGCCCGCCACGACCGCCTCGCGGACCGCGGTCGAGGTGGTCAGCTCGATGACGCTGGTCTCCGGCTCCAGTCCGTGGGCGCGCAGCGCGACCTCCAGCACCTCGCGCGTGCCGGAGCCTGCCTCGCGGCCGGTCAGCCCGAGCCGGGCCACCTCCTCGGGGGACAACCCACGGCGCCGGCGCACCAGCGGCGACCCGGGAGCCGCGACGAGGACCAGCTCGTCGTCGGCGACCACCTGCGAACGCACCCCGGCCGGGGCGCGGGCGCCCTCGACGAACCCGACGTGGGCCGCGCCGTCGACCACCGCCGCGACCGCCTGCCGGGAGTTGACGGCCGCCAGGCTGACCGACGTCGGCCGCAGCCCCTCGGCCACCTGCCGCTGCCGGAGCAGGACCAGCCACCGGGGGAGCAGCGTCTCGGCGACCGTCATGCTCGCGGCGACGTCGAGCTCGCGACCCCGCTCGCCGCGCAGCCCCTCGATGGCGTGGTCCACCTCCTCGGCCACGTCGAGCAGCCGCGTCGCCCACTCCACGACCACCACGCCGGCGCTGGTCAGCTCCGAGCCCCGGGCCCCGCGACGCACCAGCACCAGGCCGGTCTGCGTCTCCACGGCACGCAGCCGCTCCGACGCCGCCTGCTGGGTGATCCGCAGCTGTCGCGCGGCGGCCCCGATGCTGCCGTGCCGCCCGACGGCGACGAGCAGCCGCAGGCCCGGGAGCTCGGGCACGTGAGTGGTCACAGGCACCACCTTAGTCCAGGCACAAGCCTCACCTGTGGGACCACAGGGACGCGGAGGCTACCGAGCCGTCGCCCGGCCGGACACGATCGAGTCATGGCCACCACGAACGCACCCGCCCGGCCCCTGCTGCCGGCCCTGCCCGGCTTCCGCGTCGACCTCGACGGACGGCGACCCCTGGCCCACGTCGGACCGAACTGGTTCGCCACCGTGATGGGCACCGGCATCGTCGCCAACGCCGCGGCGACGCTGCCCGTGGACGTGCCGGGGCTGCTGGTCGCCGTGCGCGGTATCTGGGTCCTCGACGTGGTCCTGCTCGTGGTCGTCGCCGCGGCCACGGCCGCCCACTGGCGGACCCACCCCGAGACGGCCCGGGGACACCTGGCCGACCCGACGATGCGGCACTTCTACGGCGCGCCCGCGATGGCGCTGATGACCGTCGGCGCCGGTGCCCTGCTGGTCGGGGTGCCCGTGGTCGGCCCCCACGTCGCGGTGGCCCTGGCCGGGACCCTGTGGACCGCGGGGACGACGCTCGGCCTGTGGACGGCCGTGGCCGTGCCCCTGCGTGTCCTGGCCACGCCCGGTCCGGCGCCCGCGTCCGGCGCCTGGCTGATGCCCGTCGTGCCCCCGATGGTGAGTGCCGCGACCGGTCCGCTGCTGCTCCCCCACCTGCCCGCGGGCCAGTGGCGCCTCACCCTGCTGCTCGCGTGCGGCGCGCTGTTCGGCGTCACCCTGGTCACGAGCCTGCTGGTCGTCTCGACGATCTGGTCCCGGCTGGTCCGCCACGGGGTCGGGCCCGCTGCGGGGGTGCCGACGCTGTTCATCGTGCTCGGTCCGCTGGGTCAGTCGGTCACCGCCGCCCACGCCCTCGGGGAGCAGACGGGTGCGACCGGTGCGGCGATCGCCCTCGCGTACGGACTCCCGGTCTGGGGCTTCGCGATGCTCTGGCTCGTGCTGGCGACCGTGGTCGTCGCCCGCACGGTCCGCGAGGGGATGCCCTTCTCCCTGGCCTGGTGGTCCTTCACCTTCCCCGTCGGGACCGTGGTCACCGGCACGTCGGCGCTGGCCGCCGCCACGGGAGCGACCGCACTGGCCGGGCTCGCGACGCTGCTGTACGCCGCGCTGGTCGGCGCCTGGGTCGTGGTGGGCGCCCGGACCGCCCGCGGCGCGTACCGCGGCGGGTTGCTCCGGGCGCCCGCGACCACCTGAGACGACCGCCTCAGAGCAGGGTGGCGACGTCCTCGCGACCACCGCGGTCGTCGATGTGGGTCGCCAGGGCCTGGCGGGTCTCCTCGCTGACCTCGATGCCGGCCTCGTCGATGGCCTTGTCGAGCTCGGCGCGGATGACCTCGGGGGTGGCCGACTCCTCGTAGGAGACGACCCGGTCGTAGACGGCCTGGAGGACCTCGACGCGCGGGTCGTCGGAGGAGGTGAGGGTGTTGTCGTTCATGACGATGCCTTTCGGAGCTTCTCGAGCAGGGGCTGGGCCACCTCGGTGAGGAAGGCCTCCTGGGTGTCGCCGCCGATCTGGACCAGGGCGACGTCGGTGAAGCCGTTCTCCCAGAACGGCCGGACCGCCTCGACGATCGCGTCGAGGTCGGGCCCGCAGGGGATCGACCCCGCCACGTCCTCGGGACGGACGAACTGGGTGGCGCCGGCGAAGCCGGCGGTGGTGGGCAGGTCGGCGTTGACCGCCCACCCGCCGGCGAACCAGCGGAACTGGTCGTGGGCGCGCTCGACCGCCGCGGACTCCGAGGGGTCCCAGCAGACCGGGATCTGGCCGACGGCGCGAGCCGCGCCGCCGTTCTTGGCGCGCCCGATGGTCGGGGCGCCCTCGGCGGCGTTCCACGCGGCGACCAGGTCGCCGTCGGGCTCGGTGGCGACCAGGTGGTCGGCGAGCGGGGCGAAGCGCTCGACCGCCCGCGGGCCGCCGGCCGCGACGCCGATGTCGACGCCGCCGTCGGGCAGGTCCCAGATCCGGGCGGAGTCGACCTGGAAGTACTCGCCCCGGTAGTCGACGAGCTCGCCGGTGTGGAGCTCCCGGATGATCTCGATCGCCTCCTGGAGCATCGCCTGGCGGTCCTGCACCGCGGGCCAGCCGGTGCCGACGACGTGCTCGTTGAGGCTCTCCCCGCTGCCGAGACCCAGGGTGAAGCGGCCCTCGGCGAGCAGCTGCACCGTCGCGGCCTTCTGGGCCACGACGGCCGGGTGGTAGCGCACGGTCGGGCAGGTCACGTAGGTCATCAGGCCGACCCGCGAGGTGGCGTGGGCGACCGCGCCCAGCACCGACCAGGCGTACGGCGCGTGGCCCTGCGCCGAGAGCCACGGCGAGTAGTGGTCGCTCATCACCTCGAAGTCGAAGCCGGCGTCCTCGGCGCGCACGGCGTGGTCGACGAGCTGGCGGGGACCGGCCTGCTCGGTCATCAGGGTGTAGCCGAAGGAGGTCATCAGGGGTGCCTTTCGCAGGGGACGGGGGTCAGGAGGGAGAGGTCACGGGCCGCAGGTGCGGCACCAGGTCGACGTCGAGCAGGTCACCGGGGACGTCGACGACGAGCACCGCGCCGGCCTCGCCCAGCTCGGCCTCGCTGAAGCCGCCCGAGCGCAGCGCGATGCACGCGAGGCCGGCCCGGGAGGCGGCCTCCACGTCGTACGGCGTGTCCCCGACCATGACGGCGCGCTCGACGTCGAGCCGCGCCAGCGTCGCGTGCAGCAGGTCGGGCTCGGGCTTGGAGGCGTCGACGTCGGCGTTGGTGGTCAGCACCGACACGGCGTCGGCCACCCCGAGGGAGGCGACGGCGTGCTCGGCGAACCGGGCCTCGCCTGAGCTCGCCAGCGCGACCGTCCAGCCGGCGGCCGCGAGCGCCTGCACCAGGTCGCGCGACCCCGGCAGCGGGTCCACCTCGGCCTCGAGCTCGGCGTACTCCTCCTGCCACGCGTCGCGCAGGGTGTCGCCGAGCCGGCGCTCCACCTCGTCGCCGGCGACGTGGCCGACCAGCTTGTCGCCGCCCATGCCGACCGCGCGGTGCAGCCGCCACAGCGGCAGGTGGAGCTCCTGGCGGTCGAAGGCGCGCTGCCAGGCGATGGCGTGGTGGTAGGTCGAGTCGACCAGGGTGCCGTCGATGTCGAACAGGACGGCGGCGTTCGCGGGAGGGATCGGGGGCTCCTCGGGGAGGGGGGACGTCCCGACCGAGGTACCCACTCCGCCCCGGTCGGTGCACCCCGACCGCGTCGCGCACGTCACGCACGACCCGCGAGGACGCCCTCCTCGGGAGCCGGGCAGCGGGCCTACTTCAGGCCCTGCTCCCCGCTCTCGATGGCCGCGAACTCCTCCTCGGGCGCGCTGGCGACGAGGTGGTGGCGGCTGTAGAACCAGAAGTACGCCAGCGCGGCCACGAACACCGCGGCCGTGATGCCGGCCGCGAGCGGGTCGACGACGAAGGTCGCGACCACCGCGACGACGCTCAGCACGAGCGCCAGGCCGGTCGTCGCGACGCCGCCCGGGGTCCGGTAGGGCCGCTCGAGGTCGGGCTCCTTGCGCCGCAGCAGCACGTGGCTCAGGTTGAGCAGCACGTAGGACACAGTGGCGCCGAAGACCGCGATGTTGATGAGCAGGGCGCCGTCGCGGAGCACGGCCGCCAGCACGAACCCGATGGTGCCGGGCACCACCAGCGCGACCCAGGGGGTGTTGCGGCTGCCGGTCAGCGAGAGCACCCGCGGCAGGTAGCCCGCCCGCGAGAGCGCGAACAGCTGGCGGGAGTAGGCGTAGATGATCGAGAAGAAGCTCGCGACCAGCCCTGCGAGGCCGGCGTAGTTGACCACGTCGGCCAGCAGCGAGCCCTCACCGCGGACGGCGCGGATCGCCTCCGGCAGCGGGTTGTCGCTCTCGCGCAGGGTCTCCGACCCCGCCGAGCCGGGCACGAGCACCAGGATCAGCGCGGCGAAGACGACCAGCGTCAGCACCGCGACGATGATGCCGCGCGGCATGTCGCGCGCCGGGTCGCTGCTCTCCTCGGCGGCCAGCGGCACGCCCTCGACGGCGAGGAAGAACCAGATGCCGTAGACCAGGGCGGCCACGACCCCGGCGGCGCCGTACGGCAGCAACGAGCTCGACATCGCCGCGCCCGGGTCGGGGGTGATGTCGAGCAGGTGGTCGACCGAGAACGACGGCGCCAGCCCGACCAGCGCGGCCACCAGGGCGGTGACGGCGATCGCGGTGATGCCGAACATCAGCTTGAGCGCCTCGCCGACGCCGTAGAGGTGGACCCCGATGAAGACCACGTAGGCGGCCAGGTAGACCGGCCAGCCGTTGGTGAGGCCGAACAGGCCCAGCGCCTCGACGTAGCCCCCGATGAACACCGCGATGGCGGCGGGTGCCACGGCGTACTCGATGAGGACGGCCATGCCCGTCGCGAACCCGCCCAGCGGTCCCATGGCGCGGCGCGCGAAGCCGTAGCCGGCGCCGGCCACCGGAAGGGCGGAGGACATCTCGGCCAGGCCGAAGACCATGCAGGTGTACATCAGCCCCATCAGGGCGGTGGCGATGAGCAGCCCGCCCCAGCCGCCCTCGTCGAGACCGTAGTTCCAGCCCGCGAAGTCACCGGAGATGACGTAGCTGACGCCCAGGCCCGCCAGCAGCACCCAGCCGGCCGCGCCGGACCTCAGGCGGCGCTGCTCGTGGTAGCTCGCGTCGACGTCCGAGGAGGTCTGGCCGTCCGAGGTCGCACTGGCCATCGTTGCCTCCGAGGCAGACAGGGGAAGGAGGTCCCGAGTCTGGGGCCGGGGGTGGCGGCGGTCAAGGAACGCCGGGGCGCCCGGCTACAGCAGCACGACCGACTTGCCCAGCGTGCGGCGCTCGGCCATGTCGACCAGCGCGCGACCGAAGTCCTCCGCGGCGTACGTCGCACCGACCGGCGGGGCGATCACGCCGGACTCCATCATCGGCAGGATCTGCTCCCACTGCCAGCGCATGTAGCCGGGGCGGGCCATCGCGTAGGCGCCCCAGCCGACGCCCCGGACGTCGACGTTGTTGAGGAGCAGCCGGTTGACCTTGACCTGCGGGATGGTGCCGCCGGTGAAGCCGACCACGAGCAGCCGACCGAGCGCGCCCAGCGAGCGCAGCGAGTCGGTCATCAGGTCGCCGCCGACGACGTCCATGACGACGTCGACGCCCTGGCCGTCGGTCAGCTCCTTCACCCGGTCGCGGAAGCCCTCGACCAGGACGACCTCGTCGGCCCCGGCCCGCCGGGCGACCTCGCCCTTCTCCTCGGTCGACACGACGGCGATGGTGCGGGCGCCGTACCCCCGGGCGACCTGGAGGGTCGCGGTGCCGACCCCGCCCGCGGCGCCGTGCACGAGCACCGTCTCGCCCTCCTGCAGGTCGCCGCGGACGGCGAGCGCGAAGTGGGCGGTGAGGTAGTTCATCGGCAGCGCCGCGCCCTGCTCGAAGCTGAGCGCGTCGGGCAGCGGGAAGACGCTCTCGGCGCCCACGGCGACGACCTCCGCGGCCCCGCCGTGGCCGAGCACCGCGGCGACCCGGTCACCGGCGCTGAAGCCGGAGCCCTCGGGCGCCGAGCGCACCGTGCCGGCGAAGTCGACGCCGAGGGTGAAGGGCAGCTCGGGCTTGAGCTGGTACTCCCCGCGGCTCAGCAGCAGGTCGGGGAAGGACACCCCGACCGCCTGCGTCTCGACCAGCACCTGCGGGCCGAAGGCCCCGTCGGCTGTCGGCTCCTCGACGTCCTCGACCGTGATCGCCCCGGGTCCGTCGAGCGTGGTCACCCTCACTGCGCGCATGCAGCGCAGGCTAGCCGTACGCCGCGGCGCGCCGCCCTCAGCCCTTGACGAGCTTGGCGAGCTCGAAGTGCATCGGGTCGGTGTAGTTCCAGTCGCCGCCCCAGGCGAAGCCCCAGTTCTTGAAGATCCGGACGACGTTGCGGTCCATCGCCCCGGCGATGCCGCGGTAGTTGTCGGCGGCGTTGAGGTCGATCGCGGTGCCGTAGGTGTGGAAGCTCAGGCCGCGGGAGGGGTCGCGGGCGATGAAGCGCGGCACGTAGCAGCCGTCGTAGGTGTAGATCTTGGCCGCCAGCCCCTCGGTCACGACCTGGGTCAGGGCGCCCCTGAGCTGCGGGAGCATCACCCGGTGGCCGGTGACGCGCCCGATGATCGGCATCGTCTCGGTGCGGATGTTGGCCGCGACCCAGGCGGGGTCGGGGTTGACGGTGCCGTCGGGGTTGGCGGTGTAGGAGAAGGACCCGACCGCGCGCGACACCGAGCCGCCGGAGAGCACCACGGTCTGGGTGGCGCCGATGTCGAGGTCGGGGCCGAGGATGAGCACGCTGGCCTTGTCGCCCGCGGCGGCCTGCAGCTTCTTGCGCACGCTCTGCGGCGAGGTGGAGCCCATCGCGACCAGGGCGGCGTTGCCGGGGACCATCTCGAGCAGGTCGCCCCACTTGGTGTTGACGACCGCGTCGATGCGGCGGGCGCTGATCTCGGGCAGCAGGCCGGCGTACGCCCCGATGTGGATGGTGCGGGCGTCGGACTCGTTGCTGATCTTGAGGAACCCGTCCTTGGTCTGCAGCTTGCGGATCCGGGGCTCGACGGCGATCTCGCCGGCCGCGACCCGCTCCCAGACGGCCTGCGTCTGGGCGGTGCCGGGCTGGGTGAAGCGGCGGAACGTCGAGGGGTCGACGGCCGCGCAGGTGACCTGGGTGTCGTCGACGTAGAAGGAGGTGAGCGCCATCGGCTCGACCTGCACGATGCCGCCGATCGCCGCGATCTCGCGCAGCGAGGCCTTGCTGAGCGGGTCCTGGCTGTAGACCAGCACGTCGGAGGAGCGGGTGGGCGGCTCGAACGGTCCGGGCTCGGCGACCGCGACGTCCTCGGTGCCGGCGCCGGGCGTGGCCTTCGAGCCCTTCGCCGCGGGGGACGCCGAGCCCGAGGTGGCCGCGGACGCGCGTCGCGTCTCCTCGGGGCCGCTGCCGCAGGCCGCGGTCACCAGCCCCAGGCCTAGCAGGGAGAGCACGTGGCGGCGGTCGAGCTCGCGCCGACCGGAGGACGCGTCGGCGACGTGGTCGTCATGCTCGTCGCACATCTGGTCGTCCTCCCCCGGACGCGGCTCACCGTCGGGCCGCTCCTGCCTGGAGCGTAGCCGCCGCCCGGAGGACCGGTCAGGCGTTCTCCCTGCGGAAGACGGCGGTGCCCCACCACAGCGCCAGCACGAACAGCGCCAGCGCCCAGGTGACCCCCCAGAGCATGGCGTTGCCGGCCACCTCCCCGGCGAAGCTGCCCCGGGTTGCGTCGACGATCCAGCGGAACGGCATGAAGTCGCTGACCCGCTGCAGCCAGGCCGGTCCGAGCGTCATCGGCAGCAGGATGCCCGAGAGCAGCAGCACCGGCATCATGACGACGTTGATGACCGGTGCCATCACGTCCTCGCTCTTGACGGTGAGGGCCAGCGCGTTCGACGCCGCCGCGCAGGCACCGCCGATGAGCAGCGTGAGCGCGATGCCGGTGACGACGCCGCCGACCGAGGCACGCATCCCCATCGCGAGGCCGAGCGCCACCAGGATGACCGCCTGGACCAGCAGCTGGACCACGTCGCGCAGCAGCCGGCCCACGAGCAGGGCGGTCCGGCTGGCCGGGGTGACGCGCTCGGCCTCGACGACGCCCTCGCGCCACTCGCCGATGAGGCCGAAGCCGGCGAAGAACGCCCCGAACAGGCCCAGCTGCACCAGCAGCCCGGGCACGAGGAAGGTGTAGGGGTCGACGTCGGCGCCGAAGCTGCTGACCAGCGGCTCCAGCAGCGGCCCGAACAGCACCAGGTAGAGGACCGGCTGCATGATGCCGATGAAGACCCAGGCGGGGTTGCGCAGGTTCATCCGCATCTGCCGGTTGAACACGATCAGCGACTCGCGGACGAAGCTGTTCATCGCTCGGCTCCCTGGAGGTCGGTGGTGGCGTGCGGACCGGACGCGGCCGGCGGCCCGCCGGGGCCGGGGTCGGGGCCGGGGTCGGGGCCGGTCTGGGGGCCGGTCTCCGCGGCGTCGCGCAGGCTGCGGCCGGTCAGGGTGAGGAAGACGTCGTCGAGGGTCGGGCGGTGCACCTCGATGGCGTCCAGCGCGATGCCGGTGCGGTCGAGCTCGCGCACCAGGCCGGGCACCGCGCGGCCGGCGCGCGCCACCCGGCCCGAGACCAGCCGGCCCTCCACCTCGACCGAGCCGGCGATGGTCGCCAGGGCGGTGGCGGCGTCGGCGAGCCGCTCGGGGTCCGCGACCTCCAGGGTGACCAGGTCCCCCGACACCGCCGCCTTGAGGTTCTCCGCGGTGTCGCTGGCCACGATCCGACCGCGGTCGATGATCATGATCCGGTCGGCGAGCGCGTCGGCCTCGTCGAGGTAGTGCGTGGTGAGGAAGACCGTCGCGCCCCGCTCGGAGCGCAGCCGCGAGATGTGGTCCCACAGGTTGGCCCGCGCCTGGGGGTCCAGGCCGGTGGTCGGCTCGTCGAGGAAGATCAGCGCCGGGTCGTGGACCAGGCCCATGACGATGTCGAGCCGCCGCTTCTGCCCGCCCGACATCTGCTTGGGCGTGCGCTGCCACAGCCCCGGCAGGTCGAGCTGCTCGAACAGCGCCCGGCCGCGGCTGGTGGCCTCGGTCCGGGAGAGGCCGTAGAGCATGCCGTGGTCGACGACCTCGTCGCCGGCGCGGGCCATCGAGTAGGTGCCGCCGGCCTGGGAGACGTAGCCGATGCTGCGGCGCACGTCCTGCGACTGGGTGGCGACGTCGAACCCGGCGACGCGGGCGGTGCCGGCCGTGGGGCGCAGCAACGTGGTCAGCATCCGCAGCGTCGTGGTCTTGCCGGCGCCGTTGGGCCCGAGGAAGCCGACGACCTCGCCCTCCCGGACGTCGAGGTCGACGCCGTCGACGGCGCGGACCTCGGCCCTGGTGCGGCCCCGCTTCGTGGTGAAGGTCTGGACGAGTCCTCGGGCGACGATCATGGGCGGTGCTCCCCTGCTCTGGTGGTCAGGGAGGTGGACCACCGGGGGCCGGTGGAGTCATCGGTGGGCGTCGGAGGCCAGCACGCGCGCGGCGATCCAGGCCACGGTCTCCGCGGTCTCGCGCGGCTCGCCCCGCGGCTGCATCACGTGGCTCAGCACCAGCCGGATCACCATGTCGATCATCACCGCCATCCGGTCCTCGTCGAGCGGGACGTCGTAGCGGCGCACGTGCTCCCCGACGACCTGGCCGGCCGCCTCCAGGAGCGCCTCGGAGTGCGTGGTCAGCAGCGGCAGCAGGTCGGACTCGGCGCCCTGGCTGCTGCGCACCACCATGTGCAGCAGCGGGTCGGTGCCGGCCAGCTCGAGGACGTTGAGCGCGGCCGCCTCGATCGCGCGCACCAGGTCGGTCGGGTTGTCGGAGAACGCCGCCTCCACCCGCCCGAGGAACATCTCCAGCTCGCGCATGATCATGGCCTCGGCGAGCTGCGGCTTGCCGCCGATCTCGTTGTAGACCGTCTGGCGGCTGACACCGACGAGGTCGGCCAGCTTGGCCATCGTCAGGGCGCCCCAGCCCTGCTCGGCGGTGAAGGCCGCCGCCGCTTCGAGCAGCCGTTCGCGGTGGGAGACCGGGGCGGCGAGCGGACGCATGCGGCCCAGCCTAAGCCGGACCTGCGCGAGCGCCCCCACGACCGGAGCCGTCACGGGGAGCCGGTGGCGCGCCCCGTCAGCCGGGCGGGGTCGACCGGCACGAAGTCGACCTTCTCGCGGACCGCGCAGTCGGGGCAGCACCAGGTGTCGGGCACGTCGGACCAGGCGGTGCCGGCCGCGAAGCCCTCGTGCTCGTCGCCGCGCTCGACCTCGTAGGTGTAGCCGCAGCCGGGGCACTGGGCCGCCAGCACCTCGTCGACCGCGGCCAGCGCGGCGGCGTCGGCGGCGTCCCGGGCGGCCTGCTCCCGCGCGGCCCGGGTGTCGGCGGCGTATAGCGCCAGGATCCGCTCGCGCTTGCGGGGCTGCAGGTTGGCGCGGGTGATGTCACCGCCGAAGTGCGCGAGCACCCGGGGGTCCATCACGCGGCGCCAGAGCGGGGGGACGACGGCGAGCACGATCATGCCGGCGTACCCGGTCGGCAGCACCGGGGACTCCTCGAAGTCGCGCAGCGTCTGGTAGCGCCGGGTGGGGTTGGCGTGGTGGTCGCTGTGGCGCTGCAGGTGGTAGAGCAGCACGTTGGTGGCGATGTTGTTGGAGTTCCAGCTGTGGCTGGGGTCGACGCGCTCGTAGCGCTCGCGGTGGCCGACGCCGACCTTCTGGCGCAGCATGCCGTAGTGCTCCATGTAGTTGACGACCTCGAGCAGCGAGAAGCCGACGACCGCCTGGACGACGAGCAGCGGCAGCACCTGCCAGCCCAGCACGGCCACCATGGCGCCCCACAGCACGGCCGACATCACCCACGCGTTGAGCACGTCGTTGCCCAGGCGGAAGGGGTGCAGGTCCTTGCGGGCGTAGCGCCGCTTCTCCAGGCGCCAGGCGCTCCTGAGCGACCCGACGACCGTGCGCGGCCAGAAGGCGTAGAAGCTCTCGCCGAAGCGGCTGCTCGCGGGGTCCTCCGGCGTCGCGACGCGGACGTGGTGGCCGCGGTTGTGCTCGATGTAGAAGTGGCCGTAGAAGCTCTGGGCCAGCGCGATCTTGGACAGCCAGCGCTCGTGGCTCTCCTTCTTGTGGCCGAGCTCGTGGGCGGTGTTGATCCCGATCCCGCCGATGCACCCGATGGAGATCGCGACCCCGAGCTGGTCGACCAGCCCGAGCGGCGCCACGCCGAGCCACTCGGGCTTGGCGATCCACACGAAGGCCAGCACGAAGCCGGCGTACTGGATGGGCAGGTAGGCGTAGGTGATCCACCGGTAGTAGCGGTCGCCCTCGAGCTGCTCGATGACGTCGTCGGGCGGGTTGGAGCGGTCGAGCCCGGCCACCAGGTCGATCGCCGGCACCACCGCCAGGATCACGATCGGCCCCACCCACAGCCACACCCCCCAGCCGGTCAGCTGGTGCATCCCGAACGCCACGACCGCCAGCGACGGCACCACCAGCCCGATCAGCCACAGGTAGCGCTTCTTGTCCGTCCACGCCAGCGTCGAGCCGTCCGGGACCGTCGAGTTGACCACGCTGTCAGCCATCGCCTGCTCCTCTCGTTTGACATCTGGGAGTCAGATGTCAAAGGAATGGACATGAACGTAGCGTTTGTACAGTGGGTTGACAACGGATTCGCAGATGTAAACCAGGACGTGGGCAGTTTCCCCGGTCGACCGGGGAAACTGCCCGCCGAATCGGACATGTCGCCCACGAAAGGGCAGTTCAGGCCGTCCAGCGCGCCCGATTCGTCGCTCAGGCGTGGACGGGGCCGCCCGCCAGCACGGCCGCGATGCGGGCCACGAGCTGGTCGGGTCGGGCGAGGTCGGCCCAGGTGACGCGCAGGCAGCGCCATCCGGTACGCCGGGCGATGTCCTCCTCGCGCCGCTTCTCGCGGAGCACGGCGTCGATGATCGACTCCCCCGGCCTGCGGAACTTCAGGTACTTCTCGCGGCCGTCGAACTCCACCCACACCCGGTGCTGCGGCCAGGCCAGGTCGAGCCGGTAGACGGTGCGCCCGTCCTCGGTGATCTCGAACTGGGACACCGGCCGGGGCAGCCCCGCCCGCCAGCACCGGAACCTGAGACGGGTCTCGCCCAGGGACTCGGCACCCGGGTCGGCCAGACGGAAGGTCAGCTCCGTGGTCAACGACCCGGGGCACCGCACGAGCTCGGCGCACCGCTGCAGCAGGAGGCGCTTGGTCACCTTCTCGGTGTTCAGCAAGTGGTCGACCACGCCCAGCGCGACCTCGACCCCGCTGATGGTCGTGATGTCGAGGCAGGTGCGCGCGGGCGAGGTCACCCTCATCCCGTCGAGCGCCACGACGTCGTGCTCCTCGACCGGCGAACGGTGCTGGCGTACGCCGGCCTCCCGGCGCCCGCTCCGGTGATCCAGGCGCACCAGGTGCACGTCGTCGAGCGACAGCCCCCAGACGGGCGCGCCGTGCGCCACCGCGGCGCTGGTGTGGGACAGCGCGACCTCGGTCCCCGCGGTGCGGAGGACGCACCGCGCGACGAGCAGGTGGCGCTCGGTCTCGCTCAGGCCGTCCCAGTGCTCGCGCAGCGTGTAGGCCCCGTGGCGGATGCGGTGCAGCAGTCCGCCACGGACCAGGCGCCTGAGCGCCTTGTCACCGAGGCCGGCGGCCAGCGCGTCCCGACGGAGGAAGCAGCAGTGGCGGCCGAGCAGGAGCGCGAGGAGGTCGTCCATGGGCGCACCCTGCGCCCGATCGAGCCGCTCCGCGGCGCGAGATCGCCGGCCTGTGGACGGCGGGCGCCCACGGCGTACCTGTGGACGACGCCGAGGCCCGCGAACGGCCGCCGGCCCCCGCGTCGCCAACCGCACAACTCGGGCGCCGATGCCAGGCAATACTGCCCGTCGATACCCGGTATGCCGGGTTGCTCGGGCAGTTTCCCCGGCCGACCGGGGAAACTGCCCCAGCCCCGTCAGCCCCCCGCGCCACCCCCGAGCCCGTGGGCGTCGAGCCACCCCGCGAGCCGGTCGTACGCCGCGTGGCGGGCGTGGGGCAGGGACAGGAAGACGTCGTGCCGGGCGTCGGTGATCGGGACGATCGTGGTCTCGCCGCCGAGGCAGCCGGACCACCGGGCGATCTGGCGCACGTCGAGCACGGTGTCGGCCCGGTCGCTGGCGTCGGTGTACTCCGAGGAGTAGTGGGTCTTGTCCGACCGGAGCACGAGCGAGGGGACGCCGACGTCGAGGCCGCGGTGGAGGCGGGCGTGGCCGCGGCGGACGGCGTTGAGCCAGCCGAGGGTCACCGGGAAGCCCTCGAGCGGCTTCCAGGACAGGTCGAAGTCCCACTCGCCGGTGCCGCTGACGTGCAGCGAGGTGCCGTAGTGACCGACCGGCATGGGCAGCGAGCGGAACGGCTGGACCTTGCCGACCACGCGCAGCGCCTGGGTCACCGGGCCGCGCTGGACGGGCTTGCCCTGGAGGTCGAACCAC
Organism: Nocardioides scoriae; assembly: GCF_900104965.1. Classification (NCBI taxonomy): domain Bacteria; kingdom Bacillati; phylum Actinomycetota; class Actinomycetes; order Propionibacteriales; family Nocardioidaceae; genus Nocardioides; species Nocardioides scoriae. Next base: position 2,922,744 of record NZ_LT629757.1, read on the forward strand.
GGGCTGTTGAGCACCAGCGCCGTGACCGGCGACGGGGCGCCGCCCCGGGCGCGACGACGGCGGTCGAGCCAGAGCGGGACCATCAGGCCGCCGGTCGAGTGGGCCACCGCGACGACCGGCAGGTCGGGGTGGGCCGCGGCGAGCTGCTCGACGGCGAGGTCGAGCTCGGCGTCGCACAGGGCGAGGTCGGAGACGTAGTGCGGGGTCTGGCCCTCGCGCGAGGCCCGCCCGCACTTGCGCAGGTCGAGGGCGTAGAAGGCCAGGCCACGCTCGGCGAAGAAGTCGGCGAGCTCGGTCTGGAAGAAGTAGTCGGTGAACCCGTGGACGTAGAGGACCGACCCGGTGACCTGCTCGCCCTCGCGGACCGTGCGGCGCACCAGCACCGCCTCGACGTCGGCCTCCCCGTCGGGGTCGGGCCCGAGCGAGAAGGTCAGCTGCTCGTAGCCCTCGCCGAGGACGTCGGGGCCCCAGGCCCCCACCGTGGCGGTCCTCACGCCACCGACTCCGCCGCGTCGTCGCGGGCACCGGCCAGCTCGGAGCGCGGGACGACCCGCAGCTCCTGGGTCAGGTCGCCGTGCAGGGTCTGGCGCCGGTCGATCGGGTAGCTCTGCGTGATCAGCCACGGCCGGCGGTGCCCCTGCTGCGGCAGCTGGTCGGCCGAGCGCTTGATGTAGCCCGAGGCGAGGTCGAGCAGCGGCCGCGGCTGCAGCTCGCCCTCGGGCTCCGGGACGGCGTACGCCGCGTCGCGCTCGCGCATCAGGTTGAGCACCCGGGTCGCGAGCACGCCGGTGATGTCGGCGCGCAGCGTCCACGACGCGTTGGTGTAGCCGATCACCCGGACGTAGTTGGGCACGCCGGTCACCATCGCGCCGCGCCACATGAACTCCGAGCCGAGGTCCACCGGCGCACCGTCGACCTCGATCTCCATGCCGCCGGCGACGTCGAGGCTCAGGCCGGTCGCGGTGACCAGCACGTCGGCCTCGAGCACGCGGCCCGAGGAGAGCCGCACGCCCTCGGGCACGACGGAGTCGATGGTGTCGGTGACCACCTCGGCGTCACCGCGCTTGATGGCCTTGAACAGGTCGCCGTCGGGCACCACGCACAGCCGCTGGTCCCAGGGGTCGTACGGCGGGGAGAAGTTGTCGGCGGCAGCCTCGGCGCCGAGGTAGCGGCCCACCCCGCTGGAGAGGATCTTCTTGCCCACGTCGGGGAAGCGCCGGAAGAAGGCGTAGGTGCCGGCCTGGTAGGCGATGTTCTTGGCCCGGATCACGCGGTACGCCGCCATCTCGGGCAGCCACCGCTGCGCCAGCCCGGCGATCTTGTCGTGGCGCGGCAGCGCGGCGATGTAGGTCGGCGTGCGCTGCAGCATCGTCACGTGGGCCGCCTCGCCGGTGATCGAGGGCACGATCGTCACGGCGGTGGCGCCCGACCCGACGACCACGACCTTCTTGCCGGTGACGTCGAGGTCCTCGGGCCAGAACTGCGGGTGGACGACCTGGCCGGCGAAGTCGGCGATGCCGGTCAGCTGCGCGTCGTACGGCGCGTCGTAGCTGTAGTAGCCGTGCGAGCCGATCACGAAGTCGCAGGTCAGCTCCTGGCGGCCCGAGGCGGTCTCCACCACGAGCGTCCAGCGGCCGGTGGCGGTCGAGAACGACGCGTGGACCACGCGGGTCGAGTAGCGGACGTGCTCGTCGATGCCGAACTCGGCGGCGGTGTCCTTGATGTACTGCAGGATCCCGGGGCCGTCGGCCAGCGCCTGGTCGCCCTCCCAGGGGCGGAAGGTGAACCCGAAGGTGAAGATGTCGGAGTCCGAGCGCACGCCGGGGTATCGGAACAGGTCCCAGGTGCCGCCCATCGACTCGCGGCCCTCGAGGATCAGGTAGTCGCGCTCGGGGCACTCGGTCTGGAGCCGGTAGCCGGCACCGATGCCCGAGAGCCCTGCACCGATCACGACGACGTCGACGTGGTCGGGCAGGGCCCGCGAGCCGGCTCCGGCGGCAGCGCCGGGAAGGGACGAGGAGGTCATGCCCCCATGATGCCCAACGGGGCTACCGGCCGGTAGATCGGCGTCCGGGTCGGGGGTCGATCCCCACCAGGAGCGGGTCGTGGTCGGAGGAGCGGTAGGCGTCGGGGACGAAGAAGTCGGTCGCGTTGTAGTTGAACCGGCTGTACTCCAGCGCCACCGGCTCGACCGAGCTGATGTTCCACACGTGCGCGCCCCGGACCGTGCGCAGCGCAGCCGGGTTGGCGAGGACGTGGTCGAGCGAGCCGACGAGGCCGTCGAACAGGTAGGTGTGCTCCTCGGGCGCCCGGTCCGACCCGAGGTCGGTGTAGCCGGCGTCGCGGAGGACCTGCATCGGGTCCTCGCGGGTGTAGGCGTTGAAGTCGCCGGCGAGGAAGACCCGGCCCGAGCGGACGGTGCGGGCCTGGCGGGCCGCGAAGTCGACGAGCTCCCGCGCCTGGGCCACGCGCGCCTTGTTGGAGGCGCCCTGGCCGGTGTCGCCGTCGCCGGCGGCGCCCGAGCCCTTGGACTTGAAGTGGTTGACCACGAGCACGAAGCGGCTGTTCTTCCCCCCGCTGCGGCGGGGCTCGAAGACCTGGGCGAGCGGGTCGCGAGCGTTGTCGAAGACCGCGACGTCGTCGATGACCGAGGCGCCGACGGGGCGCACCTGCGCCCGCTGGTAGACGAACCCGGTGCGGATCACGTCCTCGTCGGCCTGGGCCGCGGCGCTGTCGGCCGAGGCGGGCGAGCGCACGTAGTCCCAGGTGCGCGACCCGGCACGGGCGTTGAGCGCCCCCACCAGGGTGGCGATGGCGGCGTCGCGGTCCTGACCGAGCCGGGCGGAGTTCTCGAGCTCCTCGACCGAGACCACGTCGGCGTCGAGGCGGGTCAGGGCGTCGACGACCTTGGCCTGCTGGCGGGCCAGGTCGTCGGCCTGGGCAGCGCCGCGCGGACCGTCGCCGGAGGGTCCCTCGCAGCTGTCCACGGTGTCGGGGTTGCCCGCGCGGTCCGTGTAGTAGGTGCAGCTGCCACCCGCGGCCTCGAAGTCCTCCCCCGTGGTGGGGAAGTAGTTGAGGACGTTGAACGACGCGAGCTTCAGGCGCCCGCCCACGGCCGCCGGCCGCGCCGTGCGGGTGTCGGCGAAGGTGACGGGGAGCGGCTCGTCGGCGGTGAGCTGGTCGGTGGGCTGGAAGCGCCACTGCGAGAACCGGTAGTCCAGGACCACCGGCGCGTCGAACGCGACCGGGGCGCCGACGCGGATCACGCGGTCCTGGGTCAGGTACGGCAGCGGGGTGTCCTTGGCGGTGAAGAAGTTCGTGCTCGAGCCGTCGTCCAGCGTGACGGACCGGGCGGCGTTGTCGGCCCGGACGGCCGCGATGGCCGCGGCGTCGGAGGGGTCGGCCACCTCGGTCGGCTGGAACAGGGGCGTGGTCCCGGAGGCCAGGCCGATCTCGGCGTACTGGTTGAGCGCGTAGTTGTCGGCGACGGTGAACCTGCCCCGCGGGCTGAGCAGCATGCCCTCGAGCCGCTCCCGCTCGGCGTCGGTGCGCGGCCAGGTCGTCGTCGTGGGCCGCACCGAGGCCGGGGCGGACAGGGCGACGACCTCGGCGGCCGAGGCCGGCGTCAGCTGCGTCATGCCCTGGTACTCGCTGACGGTGCCGGTCACCTGCACGTGCTGGCCGACCGTGACGGCCCTCGTGGCGGCCGAGCCGTAGACGAAGACCGCGTCGGAGCCGGTCCGGCCCTCGGCCGACCCGCCCGTGCCCGCGGTCTGGAGGAAGAAGCCGTTGAACCCGCCGGTGGGGTACGCCGCGGTGACGACGCCGGTGGTCCGCACCCGCCTGCCGGCGAGCGGGCTGGCGGCACCCGTGCCCTGGACCTCGGCGATGGTGGCGTCCACGGCGGCCGGCGGGGGCGTGGTCCCCGCGCCGGCGGGGGCCGCCTTCGGCGTCGGGGCTCCGGCCACGAGGTCGCTCGCGTTGTCGTCGGTGTCGGTGCCGCCGGCCGCGCGCGCCACCGAGGTCGAGGTCGTCGAGGTGGCCGAGGCGGCCTTCTCGAAGGTGCCCGAGGAGCCGTAGCCGACCAGGTCGAGGATCCGGGGGTCGCCGGTCACCGAGCCGGTGGCCGGCGCGTCGAGCGCGGTCGTCTGGCGCGCCAGGAAGACGGTGCCGCCCGTCGCGCCGAGCGCCGTGCTGCCGCTGGCGTCGGGGGTGGGGAGCGCGCCGGCGCCGGTGCCGCTGCCGGATCCGCTGAGCGCGACCAGGTAGTAGCCCCCGGCCGGCACCGAGCCGGTCAGCGGGGTGACGCCGGACGGGTTGCCGGCGCCGGCGGCCGAGCGGTACTGCACCGAGGTCCCGTCGAGGGAGACCGGCGCCGAGGTCGGGTTGAACAGCTCGACGTAGTCGCGGGCGAGCGTGGAGGCGGCCGAGCCGCCGCCGGCGTACACCTCGGAGACCACCACCCGGTCGCCCGCGGGCGCCGCGGCCGACGGGGACGCGACCAGCGCGAGGGGGACCAGACCGACCGCGAGCGCGGTGAGGCCCGGGACCAGGGCCCGGTGACGGGCAGGACGAAGGGCAGGGTGCATGAAGGAGGCTCCTCGAGAACGTGCACAGAAAGGACACAAGCCGACGTCCTTCCTATCCCGGACGGGCCGCACCCGGGAGGTCCGCGCGGTTAACGATTCGGCAACCGTGCACGACGTCGGGGGGTCGGGCTAGGTTGACCCGCATGGCAGACCCGATCGGCATCGACTTCGGCGGCAGCGGCATCAAGGCCGCACCCGTCGACCTGGCCACCGGCGAGTTCTCCGCGGAGCGCGAGCGCATCAAGACCCCGGAGAAGTCCACCCCCGAGGCCGTGGCGGAGGTGATGGCCGAGCTGCTCGAGCGCTTCGACGACACCACCTCCTCGGTGGGGGTCACGATCCCCGGCGTGGTCCGCAAGAACGGTGTGGTCGCCTCGGCCGCCAACATCGACAAGGGCTGGATCGGCACCGACGCCGACGACCTGCTCAGCAGCAAGCTGGGGCGCGAGGTCCACGCCATCAACGACGCCGACGCCGCCGGGCTGGCCGAGGCGCGCTACGGCGTCGCCCACGGGCGCCCCGGCCTGGTCATCGTCACCACCCTCGGCACCGGCATCGGCTCGGCCCTCCTCTACGACGGCGTGCTGATCCCCAACTCCGAGCTCGGCCACCTCGAGGTCGACGGCCACGACGCCGAGAAGCGGGCCGCCGACTCCGCCCGCAAGGGTGAGGACCTGTCGTGGGAGAAGTGGGCCGGCCGGCTGACGACCTACTACCGCGCGGTCGAGAAGCTGTTCTCCCCCGACCTGATCGTGGTCGGCGGCGGGGTCAGCAAGCACGCCGCGGAGTTCATGCACCTGATCGACATCGAGACCGAGATCATCTCGGCCACGCTGCGCAACACCGCCGGCATCGTGGGCGCCGCCGCACTGGCGGCAGACCTGTGAGCGGCACCGGCAGCTGGACGCCGGCGGCCGAGCGCTACGACTCGGCCGACTACCGCCGCTGCGGGCGCAGCGGCCTGGTGCTGCCGCCCCTCTCGCTCGGGCTCTGGCAGAACTTCGGCACCGACCGGCCCGAGGAGACGCAGCGGGCGATCCTGCGCCGCGCCTTCGACCGGGGCGTGACCCACTTCGACCTGGCCAACAACTACGGGCCGCCCTACGGCCGCGCCGAGGAGAACTTCGGCCGCTACCTCGCCGAGGACTTCGCCGGGCTGCGCGACGAGCTGGTGATCTCCACCAAGGCCGGCTACGACATGTGGCCGGGCCCCTACGGCCAGGGCGGCGGGGGCCGCAAGTACGTCCTGGCCTCGCTCGACCAGTCGCTGGCGCGGATGGGCCTCGACCACGTCGACATCTTCTACAGCCACCGCTTCGACCCCGACACCCCGCTCGAGGAGACCATCGGCGCCCTCGACACCGCGGTGCGCTCGGGCCGGGCGACCTACATCGGCATCTCGTCGTACTCCCCCGAGAAGACCCGCGAGGCAGCCGCCATCGCCCGCGACCTCGGCACGCCGCTGCTGATCCACCAGCCGTCGTACTCGATGCTCAACCGCTGGATCGAGGAGGGGCTGCTCGACGCCCTCGACGACGAGGGCATGGGCTGCATCGTGTTCACCGCGCTGGCCCAGGGCCTGCTCACCGACAAGTACCTCGACGGCGTCCCGGCCGACTCGCGCGCGGCCCGGGAGGGCAGCACGATCGGGGCGGACCACCTCGACGACGCGACCCTCGCCCACGTGCGGGGCCTCCACGAGATCGCCCGCGGTCGCGGGCAGACGCTGGCCCAGCTGGCGCTGCAGTGGGCGCTGCGCGACCCCCGCGTGACCTCGGCCGTGATCGGCGCCTCCTCGGTCGAGCAGCTCGACGCCAACCTCGACGCGCTGCAGGGACCCGAGCTGACCTCCGACGAGCTGGCCACCATCGACCAGCACGCCGTCGACAGCGGCATCAACCTCTGGGCCGGCTCCTCCGACCACTGATCCGCACCAGCGGTCCGGCCCACGGGACGGGCTGGACCGCTGGGCTAGCGTCGGGCGCATGGCTGCCTCCACCTCCGCGCCCGACCTCGCCCGCTTCGGCCCCGCCGACCTCCCCGACCTCACGGGCCGGCGGATCGTGGTCACCGGCGCCAACTCCGGCATCGGCTTCCACGCCGCCAAGGCGTTCGCCCAGCACGGCGCCCAGGTGACCCTGGCCTGCCGCAACCTCGACTCCGCGCGCGCGGCCCAGGTCAAGCTGCCCGGCGTCACCGAGGTGGCCGAGCTCGACCTGGCCTCGCAGAAGTCCGTCGCGGCCTTCGCCGAGCGCTGGGAGGGCCCGCTCGACGTGCTCGTGGGCAACGCCGGCGTGATGACGCCGCCGCGCTACCGCGAGACCGAGGACGGCCACGAGCTGCAGTTCGGCACCAACCACCTGGGCCACTTCGCGCTGGCCGGGCGGCTGCTGCCCCGCCTGCTGGAGGCCGACGCCCCGCGCGTGGTCTCGGTGTCCTCGATCGCCCACCACCGCGGCGACGAGCACGTCCTCGAGGCCAACCCGCGGGCGACCTACAACGCCAACAAGGCCTACGGCCAGTCCAAGCTGGCCAACCTGCTCTTCGCCCGCGAGCTGCAGAAGCGCGCCACCGCGGCCGGCAGCGCCCTGACCGTGACCGCCTGCCACCCCGGCGTCTCCAACACCGGCCTGGTCACCAGCAAGGACGGCCTGGGCGCCCTGCCCGGCGTGCGCCAGCTGGCGCCGCTGGTGATGCCGCTGGTGACGCAGTCCTCGGCCGCGGGCGCCAAGCCGACGATGTGGGCCGCGACGTACGCCGAGCCGGGCTCCTACACCGGACCCACCGCCCTGGCCGAGGTGCGCGGCAAGCTCGGCCAGGCCAAGCTCAGCCGCTGGGCCCGCGACGAGTCGCTGGCGACCCGGCTGTGGACGGTCTCCGAGGAGGCGACCGGGGTCTCGTTCGACCTCGGCTGACGGCCTCGCCGGGACGGCAGCACCACCTGGCGAGACGCGAGGACACGAACTGGTCACGAGACCGGGGGCAGGCCTTCCGGACGGTCGAGCGACCCCGACCTCGAGCGCATCGACGCCGAGGCCGCGTGGGCGCTCGCCAAGCCCGGTGCCCCCACCCGCGCGGGCGAGGGCGTCAAGGTCGGCATCGTCGACACCGGCATCGACACCACGCACCCCTGCTTCTCCGCCAAGGGCTACCCCGCGCAGACCCAGCTCGGCGACAAGCGGTTCACCAACGACAAGGTCGTCGTGGCCCGGGTGTTCGCCAACAAGGCCGCCCAGCAGGGCCTGACGCCCGAGGCGGTGCAGGACCACGGCACCCACGTCGCCGGCACGGTCGCCTGCAACCCGCGGACCCCCGCCTCGGTCGACGGCGCCGCGATCCCCTACGCCCCCAGCGGCGTGGCCCCCCGGGCGCTGCTGGGCAACTACAACGTCTTCCCCGGCGACATCGAGAACGCCCGCAGCGAGGACATCCTCGACGCCCTCCAGGCCGCGGCCGAGGACGGCATGCAGGTCATCAACATGAGCCTCGGCGGCAGCGCCCAGGGCAACCAGGACCTGCTCACCACGGCCGTCGACAACCTCGACCGGGCCAACATCGTGGTCGCCGTCGCGGCCGGCAACGAGGGCCCCGGCCACTACACGGTCGGCTCCCCCGGCTCCGCCGAGCGCGCGCTGACCGCCGGCGCCTCGTCGGTCGGCCACTACACCGGCGTCCCGGTGTACGCCGGCGCCACCGCGACCGGCACCCCCGTGAGCGTGACCGCCACCGGCGAGTTCCCGGTGCCGACCACGCCGCTCACCGGCACCCTGGTCCCGGCCAGCGGCACCACCGCGGCCCTGCCCTTCGGCGACGGCTGCGCCGCCGGCGGCTTCCCGGCCGCGGCCAGGGGCGGCATCGCCCTGGTCGCCCGCGGCACCTGCAGCTTCGGGGTCAAGGTCGCCAACGCCGAGAAGGCCGGCGCCGTCGGCGCGATCGTGGTCAACAACGTGCCCGGCGACCCGATCGCCATGGCCGCCGACGCCGCCGCGCCCTCGACCATCCCGGCCGTGATGGCGCCGTACGCCGACCGCGCCACGCTCGCCGCCCAGGCCGGCAAGCCGGTCACCATCGGCGTCACGCCGGCGTACGTCGACAGCAACAACGACGACATCATGGGCGACTTCTCCAGCCAGGGCCCGACCGACGTCAGCTACCGCGTCAAGCCCGACGTGACCGCTCCCGGCGTCAACATCCTCTCCTCGCTGCCGCAGTCGTTCTGCGACCCGCTGCCCGCCGAGGGCTGCTGGGGCTTCAAGCAGGGCACCTCGATGGCCACCCCGCACCTCGCCGGCTCCGCGGCCGTCGTGCGGCAGGCCCACCCCGGGTGGACCGCCGCCCAGGTGCGCTCCGCGATCGTCAACACCTCCGAGCAGGGCGTGCTGAAGAACGCCACGGCCATCACCTCCACCGAGACCGACCCGCTGGTCACCGGGTCCGGCCTGGAGGACCTGGACGCCGCGGTGCTCGCGAAGCTGTCGCTGTCCTCGGTCAGCACCTCCTTCGGCGCGGTGCCCTCGGGCAGCGGCCAGACGCTGAGCCGAACCGTCACGGTCACCAACCTGACCTCGACCGCGGTCACTACCCCGGTCCGGGTCACCGGAGACCCGGCGTTCCGCGCCTCGGCCACCTCGCTGAGCGTGCCCGCAGGCGGCTCGGCGACGCTCACCCTCACCTACAGCCCCGGCAAGGCCGTGGCCAAGGGTGACCACTCCGCGACGCTGCAGCTGGGCGACACCGCCCACTCGGTGCTCTACGCGTTCGCGAGGTAGCCCGCCCACCGCAGCACCACGCACGACCGACCGGGGGGCGCAGCAGCAGCTGCGCCCCCCGGTCGCTGCGTCTGCGGGACCGGGCTCAGTCGGGGGCGGCGACCGGGCGGCCGTTGACCGCGACGTCGAGCGCGCTGCGCAGCCAGTCGGCGTAGGCCTCCGCCGGGTGGTGGAGCTCCTCCACGACCTGCAGGTAGGTCTCGCCCGAGGTCAGCACGTAGACCTGCTCGACGGCCCCGCCGCGCGGCTGGCCGTCGCGGCTGATGATCCGCACCAGCTCCTGCGACGTCGACAGCCGCCGGGCCCGGGCCATCTCCACCAGCTCGCGGATCCGCTCGTCCTCGGCGATCGCCTGCTGCAGCGGGGAGATGAGCGGGGCGACGCGCTGCATCACCCCGGAGACGAAGTCGGCGATGGTGCCGAGGCGCTCGTCGACCGACATGCCGGCGTGCAGCCGCAGCCCGGCGTACGCCGCCTGCAGGTTGTCGTAGTCGCCGAAGCTGGCGCGCCGGAAGGCCGCCATCAGCAGCCCGGCCTTGTCGGTGTAGACCCGCGCCACCGACGCGACCGACGACCCCGACCGCTGGGCCACGCCCTCGAACGTGGTGCCGCGCCAGCCGTGGTCGGCGAACTCCGCGACCGCGGCGTCGAGCACCTCCATGCGTCGACGGTGGGCAGCCGCCTGGCGGCCGTCCGGATCGAACCCCTTGATGGCCACGACGGCCTCCACCACCTGTCCCGAGCAGGACGCGCTGGGCCGCGCCCGTCCGCAGGAGGGTATGCCCGCGACGGCGCAGACCGCACCCGCCGCACGTAGCATCCAGGCGTCGGCCACCGGCGGTCGCGCCGAGCAGAGGAGGGACCGTGTCCCTGGAGCATGGGGAACGCCCGATCGAGGAGGGCGTCCGGACCGACCTGCGCGAGGCGCTCGACTACGGCACCTACCTCGACCTCGACCGCCTGCTGTCCGCCCAGCACCCGGTCAGCCGGCCCGAGCACCCCGACGAGCTGCTCTTCATCGTCCAGCACCAGACCACCGAGCTGTGGTTCAAGCTGGTGCTCCACGAGCTGCGCGGCGTGCGCGCCCACCTCGACGCCGACGACGTGGCCCGCGCCCGCAAGTCCCTGGCCCGGGTCAAGCACATCTTCCGCACGCTCACCGAGCAGTGGTCGGTGCTGGCGACCCTGACCCCCAGCGAGTACGTCGAGTTCCGCGACTTCCTCGGCCCCTCCTCGGGCTTCCAGTCCCACCAGTACCGCGCCGTGGAGTTCGTCCTCGGCAACAAGAACGCCGGCATGCTCCAGGTCTTCGACGGGCACCCCGAGGCCCGCGCCGTGCTGCAGGAGCTGCTCGAGAGCCCCACCGTGTACGACGCCCTGCTGGCCTTCCTGGCCCGCCACGGCCACGACGTCCCCGCCGAGGTGCTCGACCGCGACGTCCGCCGGGCCTGGGTCGAGCGGCCCGAGCTGGTGCCGGTGCTCGCCACCCTCTACGAGGACACCGCCACCCACTGGGAGGGCTACGCCATCTGCGAGGACCTCGTCGACCTCGAGGACGCCTTCCAGTTCTGGCGCTTCCGCCACCTGCGCACGGTGCAGCGCACCATCGGCTTCAAGACCGGCACCGGCGGCAGCTCCGGCGTGGGGTTCCTGCAGCGCGCGCTCGAGCTGACCTTCTTCCCCGAGCTGTACGCCGTCCGCACCGGCATCCGGGCCCCCGACCAGTCCCACCACCGCGCCCCCCACCGGCCCGACGACACCCCGAGGTACCACCCGTGACCGCCACCCGCCCGGCCGTCCTCGACCTGCTCCCCGCCGAACTGGTCGCCGAGGCAGCCCGCCTCGACGCCGAGGACCCGCTGGCCGCACACCGCGAGCGCTTCGTGCTGCCCGAGGGCGTGGTGGCCTACCTCGACGGCAACTCGCTGGGCCGGCCGCTCAAGGCCACCCGCGACCGGCTGCCCGGGTTCGTGGAGCAGGAGTGGGGCGAGCGGCTGATCCGGTCGTGGGACGAGCGCTGGATGGCCCGGCCCACCGAGCTCGGCGACCTCGTCGGCCGCGCGGCCCTCGGTGCGGCGCCCGGCCAGACGGTCGTGGCCGACTCCACCACCGTGCTGCTCTACAAGCTGGTGCGCGCCGCCGTCACCGCCCGGCCCGACCGCACCGTGATCGTGGCCGACACCGAGAACTTCCCGACCGACCGCTACGTCGTGGACGCCGTCGCCCGCGAGACCGGCCGCGAGGTGCGCTGGATCTCGCCCGACCCGGCCACCGGCGTGCAGCCCGAGGAGGTGGCCGCCCACGTCGGCGCGGACACCGCGCTGGTGCTGCTGAGCCACGTCGCCTACAAGTCGGCCTTCGTCGCCGACCTGGCCGGCATCACCGCGGTCGCCCACGACGCCGGCGCGCTGGTGCTGTGGGACCTGTCCCACTCCGCGGGTGCGGTCGAGCTCGCGCTCGACGACGCCGACGTCGACCTCGCGGTGGGCTGCTCCTACAAGTACCTCAACGGCGGCCCCGGCGCCCCCGCCTTCGCCTACGTCGCCTCGCGGCTCCACGACGAGCTCGTGCAGCCGATCGCCGGCTGGATGGGCCACGCGGACCCGTTCGCGATGGGCCCGTCGTACGCCCCGGCGGCCGGCGTGCGGCGCCTGGTCAGCGGCACCCCGCCGATCCTCGGGATGCTCCCGCTCCAGGACATGGCCGCGCTGGTCGAGCAGGTCGGGATGCCCGCGATCCGGGCCAAGTCGGTGCTGCTGACGGCGTACGTCCTGCGGGTCGCCGACGAGGCCCTGGCGTCCCACGGCGTCACCGTGGCCTCGCCCCGCGACCCGGCCGTCCGCGGCGGCCACGTCACCCTCGACCACCCCGCCATGCAGCAGGTCGTGGCCACGCTGTGGGAGCGCGGCGTGGTGCCCGACTTCCGCCACCCCAGCGGCCTGCGCGCCGGCATGTCACCGCTGTCGACCAGCTTCACCGAGGTCGCCGTCGCCCTGGCCCACGTCGTCGACTGCCTGCAGCCGACCGCCCCCTGAGGAGGTGGCGCCGCCCTTCCGGTCCCTGAGGAGGTGGCGCAGCAACCGCCCTCGGTCCCTGAGGAGGTTGCGCAGCAGCGGACCTGCCCTCGGTCCCTGAGGAGGTTGCGCAGCAACCGTCTCGAAGGGCCTAGGACACGCAGAGGCAGAACGGGTGGCCGGCCGGGTCGAGGAAGACCCGGAACGTCGTGCCCGGCTGCGTCTCGTGCTTGGTGGCCCCGAGCTCGACGACCGCCTTCTCGGCCTCGTCGAGGTCGTCCACGTTGACGTCGAGGTGGAACTGCTGGGGCCGTTCCTGCCCGGGCCACTGCGGCGCGGCGTACTCCTCGACGCGCTGGAAGCAGAACATCTGCCCGTAGTCGGCCTTGATCTCCGCCCAGCTGCCGTCGTCGTCGACCTCGACCGTCCAGTCGAGCAGGGCGCCGTAGAACTCCGCGAGCACGCGCGGGTCGGGGCAGTCGAGGACGGCGACGGGGAACTGGGCGATGGCCATCCGCCCACGCTAGACCCGCCCGCGCGCCCCCGGAAGCACCTGCCGTGGGTCGCTCCGGTCTCGCAGACGCGCGGACACAAGTCCGGGCCGAGCCCCGTTGCGTCCCGTTCTGCCCCCCACGAGGAGGACTTGTGTCCGCGCGTCTGCGAGGTGCGGGCCGGTCAGGACCCGCTGGCGGGGGTACGCCGCTCGGTCCAGACGTAGTCGATCTGGCGGGCGGTGGCCTCGGCCAGCGACCGGTCGGCGAGGCGCTCGACGAGGTGGAGGGTCATGGCGATCCCCGAGCTGATGCCGCCGGAGGTGACCAGGGAGCCGCTGTCGACCCAGCGGACGTCGTCGCGGACCTCGGCGCCGCGGGAGGCCAGCAGGTCGACGTCCTCCCAGTGGGTGGTGACCGGTCGGTCGCCGACCAGGCCGGTGCGGTGCAGGAAGAAGGAGCCCGTGCAGACCGAGGCCAGCACCTCGGAGCGGGCGGCCAGCTCGCGGACCGCGTCGTCGGGGGTCGCGGCCTCGAGGTCGATCGCCCCGGGCACCACCAGCAGGTCGAGCCGGCCGGCGTCGGCCACCGAGGTGGTGGGCAGGACCCGCAGCCCGCCGTACAGCTCGACCTCGCGCTCGCCCACCACCAGCACCTCGAACGGCGCCGCCCCACCGCGCCGCTCCGCCAGCCGGTTGGCGGTCAGCAGCACCTCCAGCGGGCCGACCAGGTCCATGCCGTCGCAGCCGTCGAAGGCCAGCAGTCCGCAGCGGGTCGTCATGCCGGGATCCTAGGAGGCGCCGCCCGGACGCGTGCCGCCCCGGGAAGCAGCCAGGCCCCCGACCATCGGTCGGGGGCCTGGCTGGTGGTGGTGCGCGAGGGGGGAGTAGTGCACCGAGCGGTGGGGTTTTCCCCATCTGAGGGGTTCAAGGACCCGTGCGGGGCGCGGCCACCGAGGCCCGCGCAGCGGCGCCATCAGCGTCGACACGCCAGACGCTGCGCGTTGCTTCGGATCGTCCCGGGGGCATCACACCTGGTCGTTGAACAGCCCGTCCAGCTCGCCGACGAGGTTGCTGAGCACGTCAAGGATGCGCGGGTCGGACGCCGTCGCGTACGCGGCGACGGCTCGCGCGTGCTGCCACGCCTCCCTGGCCCTGGTGCGCTGCTGCACCGGGTCGATCGCTGATGCGCCGGGACCCTCCTGGTCGCCGCGACCGAAGGCAGCGACATCGGACCGAGCTTGGCGAAGCAGCTTGTCGTAGTGAACGACCGCCCCCTGCGCCTGCTTGTACTCCCGGTCAGCGACCTTCTTGCACGTGTCCGAGCAGTACTCGCGAGGTCGCCCACGCTCGGTACTGCGCTGGAACTGCTCCCGGCACGCCGGGCGTGCACACCGGTCCCAGAGCTCGTTCACCTGGCCCGCACCGTCGAAGGTCTCGCGATCGCGGGTCGCCTCTTCGGGCCGCGCGCTCACTGTTCGCACAATCCGCGCGCAAATGAGGGAGTCACGACCCGATCCTCGCGGACCGTCGCTACGAGACTCGATTCAACACGCTCACAGCCGTCGTCAATAATCGCGCGCAAATCAGATTCAGGTCAGATTGCATGCAGAAATAGGCCGCAGCCACGGGCGTGGCGCGACTTTGTCGAATGCCGGTCGGTGTACCTCTGAAGACAAGGGCTCGCCGAGTCCTTGAAAAGGGCGAACGCCCGGCCTGCAAGCCGGGCGTTCGAGTGCACGAGACGGTGGTCGTCTCACGCGATGTTGTCTCCGAATGACACCACCGATCTCGTGCCTCATGCAAGGAGGCTCGAGGAGGTGAACACACATGGTGAACAAGCGTCAGACCAGCGCGCGTGCTGCACGCGCCGCAAGCAGGGCTCTGCGAAGCCGGTCCTCGTCGAAGGCCGCGCGCACCGCAGCAGCATCCGCTCTGTCGCAAACGCCGAAGCGGCCCAAGCGCCGCTGAAGCAGCCCGGGTGGGCGACCTCGCCCACCCGGGCGTAGCGGTCGTCAATCGGCGTTCCGCTCCACTGTGGAGTCAGTAGGAGAAGCACATGCGTTTTCACGTAGGCAATGACACGGGAGGCCACCCCAGTTGGTGGCTCTACGCCGCGAACAACAGGTTGGTGGCCTGGGCTGGCGAGTCGTTCTCAACGATCTCGAACGCTCGGCGGGCCGCTGAGGCCTTCAAGGCCGGCGCGAAGAGCGCCCGATACGAGATCTACTCGGATGCCGGTGGCCGATACCGGTGGCGTGCGTGGCGGTCTTCGGACAAGGTCGCTTCTTCGGGCGAGGCGTTCTCGAACGAGCAGTCCGCGCGTCGGGCGTCCGAGAACGTCCGAGACCACGCGGGAGGTGCCGACCTCTAGCTCGCTAGGGCTCCCGGTGCGCTGCACGGCGCGCCGGGAGCCCTGGGCACCACCTCAGCGGTCCGCCTGAGCGGCGCCTTCTGGCAGCGATGCTGGGACCGTTCGACAGCTTCGAGGGTCCGGCCGTCCCAACGCGGTGCCTAGCAGGGGTCGGCGTCGTCGTTGAGACCGTCGCCGAACAGAAAGTCGAAGTCGCGCTCGCTCATGTACTCGGCGATGGCTGCGTCGTCGTACTCGACCGGCACGAGCTCTGGTTGCGAGTCGTCGCTGGGTGAGCGCAGCGGCTCGGACATCTCGACCAGTTGCAGCAGCCACCCCCGTGCCGCCTTCAGCAGCTCGGGGTCAGCGGTCCACATCCCCATCTCGAGGCTCTTGCGTGAAGCCTGCGTGAAGTTCGCCGACCCCACCCACAAGCGCTCGGGGACGAAGTACAACGTGTCGACCACATGCCCACTGGGGTGCTCATCGGTCCACCCCATCCGCCCTAGCAGCAGCATCTTCGCGTGGACGATCGGGACCAGCCGATTGCCGACGCGACGGAAGCCCAGTTCGCGCACGCCCCCGATCTCGCCCTCGTCGTCGGGCAGCGTCGAGAACGGCCCGACCACGGATGCCTGGCCGTCGACCCTGGGCGCGAGCTCTTCAAGCTCGGGATACGCACGCTGGGCGATACCGGTCCGCTCGGCAAGCGCCTCAAGTAACCCAAACTCCGACTGCTGGTACTTGCGGGCCTGCTGCTTGGTGATCACGACGCACGCGTTCGCCATCTGACCCAGGACCTCGATGAGCTCGGGATCGTCCATCCACATGGCGCACCCGAGTACACCTGGACCCCAGCTGCGTTCCGTACGGCGAACGGACGCTGCCTCGCGCAACGGCCCGACGAGTGCGTCGAGCACGTTGGTGCCGAACACCGCGTCGCCATCGCCAGGGCGGCTGACCAGCCGGTCGAACCCAGCGCCAAACCCGGGCGGCTGCGTCGTCATCGACGGATCATCGCACCCGGTCGCCCTCACGATCGGCCATCGCATCTGTGCGGCCTCGCGTGTAGGTGTCAGCCAGCCGACTGCATGAGTGGTGTCGGACGAGGCGACCGGCGACCGAGTCGGTGTGTCGATTGCGGCGCCATCTTCACCGCCGTTACAGTTCTTGTGGCCCGTCGAGAGGCGGCCATCCAGATGGAGTGTCCGGAGACTGCGTTGTAGCCTCCGCTCACCCTGTGACTTCGGTCACCCAAGGCCTCCCTGTTGGCGCAGGGAGGCCTTCTTGGTTCGCACTCCATCGGACTAAGGTCACAAATCGGCACCTAGGGCGGCATCGGCGTGCCGCTATCTCGCGCCCAAGGCTTGCCCGCCTGATTACACCCATGGGATTCTTGGCGTGCTTCACCGACCAAAACTCACGCAAGCCTGGCGCCAACCGGGCGAGTTCGGCCGATGGGCAGTCCATCTGGAAGGTCGCCCGTCTGGGTCAGCCACGACCCGGAAGACCCGGCGGGCGGCCGCATACCGAAATGAGGTGCGGCCCATGGCCCACATCCGCAGTAGCAGGCACCATCGCCTCGCCCGCTTGGCTACGGCCATGCTGGCGGCGCTCTTTCTTGTCGTCCTCGGCGGCGTGAGGGCCGAAGCAGACGACGGTCACCAGTATCAGGTGGCGTTCACCGACATCGGCATCTACCCGCGGGTCGCACCGTCAATGGACGCAGAGCGCGCCGGCGACGTCCTCGCCGACGGATCCTGGGTCAGCATCGCGTGCGAACTGGAGGGAACACCTACCTCCAACGGGTACCAGACCAGCACCGTGTGGGAACGGCTGACGGACGGTACCTACCTCCCGAACGCGTTCACCGACACCCACGTCGACGGGTACACCCCGGGAATCCCGACCTGTGATGCCTCGACGCCCGGTGCTGCGCCCGCGGAGCCCAGCACCGAGTCGCCCGTGACGTACGAAGGCACCCCCATCCCCAACAGTGGCAGCGTTGCCTACGCGCTGTACGACCACTATCTGTGGGAAGACGGGTCACCGGTGGTCGTGGACTTCTCGTACTTCGCCGACAACGAAGCGCTGATGGCGTGGGCAGAAATGTTGCCGGTAGGCGACTACGGCACTTACAGCGGTGCCAACGGGGCAACTGACCTCTACTGGGCTCTCGGGGCGTTCTCGGTGACGCGCACGTCGGAGCACTGCTACGCCATCAAGGACCACTACGACTTCAGACCCGACAAGCTCACCAACGCGCCGTTCTTCGTCTTCTGGGGCTACCAGATCAGCGGGGCGAGTGAGTTCGAGGTGCGTTCCTCGGGCTGCGTGAGCTGACAGTTCACGAACGAACGCCGGTCGAACTACCTAGCGGTACGGCGTGCCGGTACAGGCTTACTCGGCTCCGACTCTGGGTCGTCGCAAGACGCCACCAGGGTCCGAGTCGGGTGGCTGCGTAGGCGAGTGGCCGGGCGCGGTGTCGCGGTCGTGAGGGCTCGAAGTCGGATTATCGGCACCGCTTCACACCGGGACCGCTGAGTTCCTTCTTCAGCCCGCGTCACGAAAGCTGTCAGACCCGCCAGACACCATGGCGGCATGGCGTCCTTCATCACCGGAACCCACCACTGCCCCGACTGCGGCGAACCCCACCAGGGAGCGCGGTCGTTCGAGGAGCACACCGGGGGTGTCCAGGTCGACTGGTGCGCCTTCCGCTGCGCATCCGGCCACGAGTGGGCACGTCCCGGCAGGCAGGCAGTGAATTAGCGCGGGGACCGCGGGTGACGCGTTCTCGGATGCGCCGAACGGCAGGCCGCCAGGTGCTTGGACGACCCTAAGACAGAGGGCCCCGCACTGCTCAAACGGAGGCGTTGATGGTGCGGCCGGCAACCGAGGATTGGCGCAGGTCGTTGACGCCATTCGGAGGCTGCTCAACACCCACCTCGTCAACGCCGCGTGAGTCAGGCCCGATGCGATCGGTGCCGCGCTTCTCGCTTGGGCGGGGCGGATTTAGGCGGCCCGCGCACAACTGGCTCGGGGCTGTGATCATTGGTATGAGACCGGATGAGGAGTGGCGTGCACAACGTAAGCGTGATCCGCGACGGCAACCGGTGGCGTCTCGATGTCCCCACAGTGGGTGGGTTCGTGCACGCAGAGCGCCTATCGACGGTGGGGGCTACCGCCCGGAACTACATCGCTACAGCCCTTGGCGTCCCCGCCGCATCGGTGCGCCTTGGCGAGGTAACCATCGTGACCGCAGCAGACCACCTCGAAGAGAACCCCGATGTAGACCTGGGGTTAGGGCCGCACCCGGCTGCGCAGGCCGCTATGAGGCTCGTCCCGAAGCTGGGTCCGGTGGTCGCGAGCTGGCGTCAGGACTCCTATGACAGGAACCAGCGTCGCGCTCAGAAGCTCGGTGAGGCAGTCTCCGAAACCATCGACATCGAAGAGTTCTTCACCCACGTCGCGACCAATGAGCGGCTCAGCGACATGTTCGACGCGGCCGTTGAGGCGGCCATAGCCACAAGCTCAGAAGCAAAGGTCCGGCTGTTGGGTCGGGCCCTGGCTGCAAGCGCCACCGCTGAGGACGACGCATCGGTCGATGAGGTCGAGCAACTCTTGAGGATCGCGGTCGATCTTGAGCCAGTCGATCTCCGGGCCCTACGAGCTCTCGATCGCTGGCATCCCTCCGACGCCATCGACAAGGTCGGCTACGCACTTCGGGTCACCGAGGCCACCGCTGGCCCGATCGTGGCCAGATTGGAACGGCTTCACCTGATCAGCGTCGAGCGCACGGCAACAGTGCTGAACGAGCCGGACACCGATCAGGTGGCCATCGACGAAGAGTGGACACTCACTGCCGCGGCACGCGCATTGTTGACCTTGTTGCGAGATCGCGTACATCCTCGCGAAGCCGCGACCGTCAGGGAGGACGGTCTGCCGTGGGGAGGATTCACCGACGCCCAAGCTCAGGCTCTCGAGCAGCTTGCGGAGTTGAGTCACCACGATTGGCGTCGTCACCCGCGACCCGACGAGAAGGTCGCCAGGACGCTTCGCCAGCTCGACATTCAAGGACTCACCTACGGCGACGTCCGAACGGCCATGCGTTCTGTTGGGTTCAGTGAAATGCGGCTGAAAGAGCTAGACCGCTGGTCGTCGACCACCCCCTAGAGGCGGCACCGTGGACTCGGTGGTGACGCGCACCAGACGGCCGGTGGACTTGACCTACAGAGGCGGTCATTAATTGACGCCATCGAGCTGCGAACGCCTAGGTGTTGGGTCCTCAATGTTCCTGACGGCGTCGTGATGCCAGAGCGGTGGTAGCCACCTGCAAGAAGTCATTCACCTGTTCGGACAACACGTCGGTGTCCACGTACCGAGTGCCGTCAGGATCGAACGGAGGCAACGGCAACGTGTCGCCGCCCTCGAACTCGAGAAGGACACCGGCCGACCAGTACCACTCGTTCTGACGTGGCCCCATGGTCGATGCCCTTGTGGCCGAGACATCGGTCAACGCGACGCGTTGCACATCGGTGAGGGGTCTCGCCCACGCCTGCAGCGAGTCGGCTCGGGACCCCACCGAGAAGGCATTCCACCGTTCCTCACCTTTGCTCGCCACGACGTGCCCGACCAGGTCATCGGTAATCCATGTGGCGGCCCACTCGGTGATGTCCGCTGTCCCGCGCGTCTGGAGAACCATCGCGCGCGGTCTGACACCCCCGGTGAGCGACAGGACGGCGCCCCAGATGACGACGGGGGCGACACTATTCGTGCCCGTCTCAGTCATGAACTGTTGCACTCCTTCGCCAAGCCACTCTGCGGGCATCTTCATGTAGCGAGGCTAGGTGCGAGTACTGACACCGGGCCGTCAGAACCCTCGTAGCGTTCGCTGCCTCTGTGCGGCGGACGGCACCCGGGAGTCGTTTTGCCACGTCCAGATGCTCTGTTGTGCTGGGCGCATCAACACAGACGCCCTTGCCAGGTATGTAGTTTATTCCCTACAGTAGTCCGAACGTTCCCCTCCCCGTCCACCGCACACGCCGCACCGGCCGGAGGCGTCGGCCACCACGCAGCCCATGAGGCTGGGCGATCGACCGGCAGCCGCCCCGTGCGCCATACCCAGCGAGCCGGGTGGTGCCGTCGTTCGAGCGTCAGGGAACAGGGGCGGCAACGACAAGACCTGCGTTCGGGCTCCCCCGGCCGCGTCCCGCCACCACCTACCAGCAGGAGACTGAAATGCCCCTGGCTCGCGCCACCCTGTTCGCTGAACTAGTCGACCGCAGTGACCCGCGGCGCCCAACCGTCCTGAAACGCGACGGGGTCCGGATAACTCTCGACGCAGGCGCCGACACCCAGTCGGAGTGTTGGCACGTCCAGGGCGATCAGATTCGCGGCGGGCACCAGCTTGGGCATGGCGACGTCATTTACGTTCGCACGGCCGATGACCGACTCTGGTGGCTGTGCGAGGTCACCGGCGTCCATGGCACGCCGGGACGCCCCCGCTATGACGTACGTCGTCTCTGCGTCGCCAACCGCGGCGACAGCGTCGAAACCAACGACGACCCGCGGTGGCAACACCCCGGCGCTCGGTCCCGCCCCAGCGCCTGATCGCTGATCTTTTCGTCTTCTCGACCTGCCAAGACAACAATCGGCAGTGCGATTGTCACTGTTGTGAGAGGTCCTAGCCGGGCACGGTGAGGCGCCGAGGGCGAAACCGGTCGGGTGGTGTGTTGACGGCGAGCGATGCGGCGTTCGTGCCGTCGCACACGCGCATGAGGGGACCGGTTGGCGGGAAGTGCCTCGTGTCGAAGGTCTTGTCGGTGACGCGGCCGGCGACCCAGTCGAGTGCTTGCGCCGACATCGCGGTGTTGGCCATGTCGGCGAACCGCTCTGCCTCGTGGCCGGTGAGGCGCAGTCGTTCGATGTCGCGCACGGGTGGAGTGTCCATGAGCGGCCCCCAGAGCAGTGCTGCGGTGGGGCTGAGCGTGAGAACGAGCTCGTCAGCGGTGCCGAAACCTGTGGGCACGGTCGAACTGAAGTGGACCTTCCGACCCGGAGGTGGGTGCCTACCCCGCTTCTTCTTCTTGGTTTTGCGCAGCCAGTTCTCGTAACGCTTCTTCACCTCGGCGTCGGTGAGGTGGCAGTCGTCGAGGTGGAAGGCCCCCACGGGTGCGTTGACGATGACTGGTTCGTCGCAGATGAGTAGTCGTGGGGCGTCGAGCCGGACCAGCGCGATGGGGCGGCACGCGAAGAAGGGAAGGATTTTGTCGGCGGAGCTGCTCGTGAGTTCGACGAGCTCGTTCTGGTGCGGCGCGATGGTGAGGCGTTGAAGCTCCTCGTCCGCGATGACTCCTTGCGCCATCGTCTTGGCATACCAGTCGACCTCCAACTCGATCTCGCGGCGGCGGCGTGGAGTTCGAGTGGCTTGGAAGGACGCGAACTGGGCCAGACGGGCGATGTCTTCCATGGTCATGCGCGGCGTCCTCCACGGGCTGAGGAGGTCGTCCACGATTGGTTTGGTGGCGGACTCGATGACGCCGAGCAGTGACTCCATCGCTGAGTTCTTTCGGCCGTCGGTGTCGATGACGGTGTAAAAGTCCTTGATCGCGAGGTCGCGGATGTTGCAGGTGTCGAGACGTTGCTCAATGCGACGGAACACGCGCACCTGCCCGCGGTCGTTCGCCCAACGTTCGAGAAGGAAACGCGGGACGACGTGGTGGCGTGAGCCGACGAACGCCTGAGGGTTAGTAGCTGCGAGCCACTCTCGCGCTTCGGCGTCGGCTTGCTCACCGTCGTCGCTCATCGCGGCAGCGAATGAGTCGTGCACTGCTTGGGCGTGAGCGATGCGTGCCGCGTGGTCGCCTGCGGACGTGGGGGCCCAGTGCGGCTCGTCTGGGGCGCCACTGCTCATGCTCGGGAGGTTAGGGGCAACCTCCGACATTCGCTCGAGACCGATGACGCATCTGTCGCGGTCAGGGCGGTGAAGCGGAGCGCGCCGATGGAGTACCGGCCCGTGCCACGGCCGAGTGGGCGGCCACCATTCACGGCAAGCCGGGCCGACGGGTGGCTCCGACGTTTCCTGCATCGACTGGTCCCGCGCCACGCAGCTAGGTGGCCGGCCGGCCACGTAACGTCCGCGTCATGACGTCGAACACGTCGAATCGGTCACCGTTATGACGCCGCCAGCGATGGAAGAGCTTCGTGCCTCTGATCTGGAAACGCCTCTCACTCACGCGGACGCGGCGAGGCTGAGGGACGCCATCCTGGAACGGCTACCTCGGTCATTGCGTCTCGAGATCTATGGAGCTGTTCTCCAGTTCGACCTCACCGTGTCCGAGGAATGGGGCGGGTACTGCTACATGTCTGGCCCGGCCGAGCTGGTGCTCAGTGCGGTCCAGCAGCAGTTGAAGTTCACGGTCGACTGGGTGGTCGTCGCAGACTTCTCGGCGTTCAAGTTCACCGCGCGGATGGGCGGCCTCCGGTGGAGCTCGGATGGTGAAGACGCCGGGGTTTCGACAAGGCTCATCACCCAGCGGGAGATCAGGACCGCATTCGAGGCCGCCTACCCGGCCGCCGCGCATGGATTCAACGCCAGTCGGAGCCTCCACCGTGTCGTCAACTCGATCACGGACGAGTACGAGCTCTACGACGACAAGGAGGCGGCAGCCGTCAACGGCGCGCTGTTGCAGTACTCGATGACAGTCTCGCCCGAGTTTCGGCACCTGTCGCCCCTCGCACTAGCGGCCGTTGAACAACTGGCCCCCACGTGGGAGGCCGGCCCCGCAGCGCTCGCGCTCGCGGTTGAAGCGGCCGCGAACTGACTGGACCGCCCTCACGTCTCGCCCGATGCACGGGACGCGATACCTCAACTGTGACCCGCACACGCACCAAAGGCCGACATCGCACCAAGGGCCCATCGCGGGCGCCTCGGGCACCACGACGGCTTCTAGGAAGCCCCCAAGCTCACCCCGACCGTCGGTGACGATCTGCTCCGGCGCTGCACCCTAGCGCCGGCGACTCGGCGCAGCGAGCGGCAAACTTCTGATACTCCGGGTCTGACGTGCTCCCGGCGGTTTGTGGCGGTGACCCGCCGGGATGCCTGAGTGGCTACCACGGAGCATCCGCTTCGACCTGTGAACAGAACCGGCCCCGTAGCGCGTTCGCTACGGGGCCGGCGAACCGAGCGCCACTCGGCTATGCCCGTCGACGCCCACCGGAAGTGCTGATTTTGGGGCGGGTCGTGACGGGGTTGGCTTGCCAAGTTTCCCTGACGCTCTTGAAGGTCCAGCCTGCCTTTGCAGCCGAGGGGCATCCAAGCCACGACAGCCCACACCGTGGCACCCCCGTCGACCCAACTCTGTGTTGCCCGGGCGCTTCACGAGCGCGCAAGCAGGGCGGCGTAGGCGCGACACCCACCTACCGCCCTCGGAGGGCTCGACACAGTTCGCCTCCCGCTGAGGGCAGCCCCTCCTGCGAGGCCGTTCGATACCTGGACCCTCCTGCGCCAAACTAGGCGGGATCCTGACGGCCCCAATTCATCGTGGCTCAGCCACTTCATTCCACGTGAAAGACGCGACCTTGCACGCTATTTCCATCTCCAGCGACGACCTTGCTCTACCCGACACCGAGAGCCCCGCCAGCCGGACGATCCTGGAAGCGATCATGCAGCGGGTCGTCACCGCGTTGCCCGACACGCTCGTAGTCGACCTGTGCGGCAGCATCGTCACAGGAAAGCTGGGCCGCGACGACATCGGACGCGTCTGCTACGTCGTCTCCGACCCGATCGTTCAGGACTACGACGGTCAGCCAGTCCGGATCCCCACAACGACCCTCGATTACATCGCGCGCGTCGAGCAAGTCACCCTCGGCGATCAGGACGCGGATTCCGATTTCCGCGCCGCCGTCGAGGAAGAGTTCACCGAGGACTACAGAGATGCCGAGCCTCACATCACCCGCGCCATCGCGACATGGCACCAGTTGAAACGAGCAGACAGCGCTTTCGAGTTCTACGAGCGCTATGACGGCCCCGACAAGTTGGGCTACAGCCAAGTCGTCAGACTGCCTCAGCGATTTCTGGTGCTGCTCGCCATGCTCGTCTCTCCTGAGTTCGCGGCTCTCAAAGATGCGCAGTACGAAGCGGCCGAGGCGCTTGCGCCGGAATGGACACACACACCCTCCGAGCTCGCCGCGAGCGTGCGCGGAGCGGTTGGCTAGTGGCGCGCCTGCAGGGTCCCACTCCGGTGCGTGACGCGCCGGGCCCGGCGACTGGAAGCGCGTCGCTGCCCCGCCGCCACTCGAAGGACCACCCCGTCGTCGCCGACCTTGCTGGGCCCTCTGTACGGCCAGCAGGTGCGGGGGCGTCCAGTGACGATTCAGCCACGAGTGCCCTGTGCGCTGCACCCCGCCGGGCGGCGTCTCGCGTCGTACAGTAAATTGTAGAGCACTACAATTAGTCAGGGTCGCCACTGCCCTCCCCCACGTCACCCACTCTCACTAGGATGCTTCAGTGCCGCGTCGCAGCAGCCTCTACCGGGTTCCGAACCAGTGGCTGTCCGCAGGAACCTGGCCCCGCGGGACCTTCACTGCAGACGCCCCGGACGCGGTCGCCCACGCAGTCGCTATCGCCATGGCGCTCGCAGCGGCACTAGAGGGGCGCAACAAGAGCGAGGTTGCCGCCGCAGCCGAGATTGAGCGCTCCACGCTGTACGACATCTTGGCGGGCAAGTCGTGGCCAGACACCGTCACGCTCGCCAAGCTCGAGGCCCACCTGGGGCAGACGCTGTGGCCCGCTACCCCGGCTCCGCCCCTTCGTCGCGCCACCGACAAAGCACCCGACTAGGACGGACGGCCGGGAACCAGCCGGGAAACCAGCCGTGGCCTCAGAGCGTGCTGCGTGTTGCCGGACCTCAGGTCGATGGGCCACCTCGGCATCGCCCTGCAGGACGCACCCTCGGCGTGCCGAGTCATACCCGGCGCAACGCTTGCATCAGGGCTGTCCCCTCGAGCCACTGCATGTCGCTGAGGAAGATGAGATCTGGCAACTTCGTATCCGGGTCAGACCAAGGACCGACCCACTCGTCGAAGTAGGTCAGGGCCGTTTCGAGCAGCGCTTCGCGCAAGCTCTGCACGTAGAAGTGCTTCGAGTTCGCGCGCAGCCAGGCCTGGAGGGCAGACCGTTCGCCGTCCGACATGTCGGCGAGCGGGTATCCCCACCCCTCGACATCCGTCCAGACGAGATCTTGCGCGAAGACACCGAGGTCGAAGGCCCTCGGGCTCGGCTCAGCCGCGCCCTGAGATGGATCGTCATCGGACATGTCGCTCTGCCCCTTGTTGTGCGCCGGGGTCGTTCGGTCATTTGTAGTGGTCTACAAGTACCACACGGGGCCCATTTGCGTCAGGTCCCAGCTCTCGCCCTCGGAGGGAACCCGAGGACGGACGTGACGGACGTCGATCGATGGCACCCTGGCCGGCGGGGTGGGAGGGTTTGGCGCGGCTGCCACCAGGGACGGGGGCGGCCAACATGTGGGCCGCTACGGCCTATCGGGCGCGTTCGGCGCAACCCGACCCTGAGCCCGCGCCGTCCGCGAGAGCTGCGCGGCTCGAGCCAAACTCAGGCCGGTCGCCTCAGCTATCCGCTCGTAGGTCCAGCCCTCGCCACGCAGATAGCCCACGGCGCGTAGCCGCACCTGTGCCAACTGCTCCAGTTCACCGTCCAGCGCAGCGAAGGCGTCGCCGACGGCACGGATAACTGCCGGGGGCCCTCCGATGTTCTCCAGGCGAGCAGCCTCGTTCGCGATGGCAGCCTTGAACTCGTCCGAAAGGTGGCCGGGGCGAGAGCCGGCACGACGCCTTCGGGGGGGCATCTCCTCAGCACAGTTGCTGTAGAGGACTACAGGGAACCAGGCGCGCCGCCCCAGCCACCCTCGTCCACGCCGCGACCGCAGCTGAAGCGCAGACCTGGCACGGACATCGCCACGACCGCGCGCTGTCTTCATGGGCGCGGGCGAGGAACACGATCAGATCTTGCCACGAGCGTAGTTTAATCCCTACAGTCGGGTGATGAGCTCCACCCATCCCTCCCAAGAACCGGGACCCCTGCCGTCGACTGGAACAGGCCGCGGCCGGCCACCGATGCTGCACTTCGACACCCTCGTCGCGGGCACCATCCCGCGGCTCGGCGCGGGTGCCCGGGGCGCGCCTCCCTCTGCCACTCGGCTCGACATCCCCAGCCAGATCGAACGCACCGCACGGCTGGTCTCGGCGCAGCCAGTACTCGACTCCACCCGCAGAATCTGCGTCTCGCGGCTCCTGCAGGCCCTGGGGTGGGGCACCTCGACGCGCATCGAACAGGTGCCACGACCGGCAGCAGGCTCCGTGAGGTACCGCCTCGTCGACCCCACCGGGCCGCACCCCGGGCGACGTTTGATCTCCAGCCAAGGTCGTCTGACGTTCACGCCAGCTATGTGCTGGAGGCTCGGAACCGCCCCAGGCGAACAGGTCCAAGCCGTGGCCGACCTGGACGCAGGTGAGTTGCTGGTGGCATCCATGTCCGGGGTCCTAGCGGGGGTGGCCGTCGCTGCTACGACAGAGCCTGCGTCGCACCCGTCATGAGCACCCACCAGCACGAGGCGGGTGCGCCCACCGGGGGGAGATCCGCAGCTTCGCTCGCCGCTCTCCTCGGCGGGGTGCAACCCACTCTCGCCGAGCTGTTGGAGGCCGCGGCCTTGGCCGGCGTGTTCACCGCGGGCCAGGGCTCGTCCCAGTCCGCCCATGGCGCCCCGGCCAACAACACGGCCAACAACACGGCCGCCAGCCGGGCTCAGCAGCAGTCCGGGCAACGGTCCGGACAACAGTTCGGGCAACAGTTCGGGCAGGGGTCTGACGCACCCACCGTGGCGGAGTTCTATGCGCGCGTCGTCACACCGGTCGCGCGAGCCGCCTCGGGGGCCGAGAAGCGCGGAGGGGGCCTGTTTCGCACCTACGACTCCTACTGGAAGGTGTTGGTGTCGGGGTACCCCTACCAGCGCTGCGGTGTGGCGACCCGTAGTGGCGACATCGTCGGCGGCGACCCGGTTCCCCCCGACGAACGGCTCTACGACGGGCTGGGCGACGTCAAACTCACCGACGTCCACTACAGCGACCTCGTCAAGTGGTTGGGGTGGTGCCGCGTCCGAGCCGAGCTGGCAGAACACAAAGCGTCCCTGCGCCGCGAACGTCGTGGGCTCACCGTCAGGCATTCCGATCAGGAGGGCGCCGTCCGCAACGCGGTCGGAGCGATCCGCTACTTCTTCACCCAGGCCGTGCTCGACGGTCAACTCCCTGCCGACAGCGATGTCTCGCAACGGCTCCGCAAGCCCGGCAAACGGCCCAGCACACGCCGCGCCTTCACGGCCAGCGAGTACGAAGAGCTCTGGCGAGTCGTCAGTAGCGGCGGAGACGACCCCGAGCTGGACTCGCTCCTTCTCGAGACGGTGCTGGTGACCGGGGCTCGACGCGAGGGACTGGTCAACCTGAACTGCAACCATCTGGACTACCAGCGCGTGACGCTGTGGCTCGACGAGAAGAACGGCCGCGTCAGCGAGCAACCCGTCACGACAGACCTGCTGCGACGGCTGTCGGTGTTCGCCGCCTCCAGGTTCTCTGCCACGGGCACCGACCCAGTGTTCTCCTTCAAGGACGCCATCACGGACCGTCGTCCGCACCGGATCACCGACCGCCGCTTCGACACGCTCCACAAACGCATCCAGCGTGAACTCGGCTGGGCCGACAGGCTGGGAGTCACCCTGCACTGGGCCAGACACCACGCCATCACCACCGTCGAACGAGTCTCGTCTGAGGCCGTCGCAGCCAGGTTCGCCCGTCACACCGCGCAGGGGGGTGTGACACGCACGTACGACAAAGCCAGCGGCGAGGAGGTGTGTGCAGTGGTCGGCTGGATGACAGGCACCGAACACCCGCTCGCGGGCGGCGGTTGGTAGCCCATCGCCCCTCGCCCACTCCGACGCGGCTGACCACGACCCCTCGTAGGGGTTGCCCCCGGTTACCGGGTCGGGTTCGTCATCGAAGATGGAGAAGTCAAGCTCGTGTCTGCACGGTCCCTGATGTTCGCCGTGTGGGCCAACAACCACGGCGGCGACCCCGGTGACCCGGTCGCGTCTACGCGCGCGGAGCGGAACCTGGATAGCGAGCGTGTCGAGGCCAAGTGGGAGCGTCTGGCGGCGCGGAGTGCCGCCGAGGTGCGCACCGAGGACGAGATCGAGGCGAACCTGCTCGACCAGCTCGGGCTTGCCCAGCGACCGTGGCGTCCGGCGGCGCGACCAGGTCCGCGCTGCCGCCGGTCTATCTGTGTCTCGCCTCCTCGACCGTGGTCAACCTCATCCGGAAGGAGCAGGGCTGGAAGGCAACGTCAGCGCCGGGCGGCGCTCGACCGACAACGAGACAAGAGACGACGTGACTCTGTACAACGACCTGGGGCACATGTGCGGCCAGATCAAGCACGCCCCCGAACAGGTGGACCTCGACGCGGTGCGAGCCCTCTTGCGCCGCAGTCAGCACTACGTCGACAAAGTGCGGGACTCACTCGAGGACGCCACGGTGACGTTGCCTGGGGCCATGGTGGTTCAGCTCATCGACGCCAAGGACGACAGCTGATGCCAACCACTGCCCCGGGCCGCTTCGAGGTGCGCACCGCCTCCTCGAGATACCTAATCCACGCCGACTCGCTACGCGAATTCTGCGCCCGAAGCGAGACGAGCACGGTACTGCGAGTGCATCGAACAGGCCGGCCGTGATCGAGGAGTCGAAACGCGAGACCGGTGGCGTGCGGCGCGTGCGCGCCCGGATGCTCACCCTCGACGACGTCGCGGAAGAACTCGCCATCAGCCGCGCCCAGGTGTACGCCCTGGTCCGCCGCGGCGATCTACGCGCCGGGAAGATCGGCGGCGGCGGCGGCCAGTGGCGCGTGGACCGTACCCACCTCGAGGCTTACCTCGAACGCACCTGGGCTGACACCGCCGCATGGGTCCAAGCCCGCCCGCTCACCGACGGCGAAGAACCACCCGCAACCGAGAGCGGGCGGGTGAAGATCGTCCTCACGCCTGCGGACCGCGCAAAGGCCCTGCGAGCAGCCGTGCGCGACGACAGCAAAGTCCGGGTCTCGCTGACCGGCACGAGACGGGTCGGACCGTCGCCCGAGGTGAGAGGTACCAACTAGTAGCGGTCACTGATCCCCAAGCCCGCGCGACGGCCGCGGCCCGACTACGCAATAACTCAGAGGCCGTGATGACGACCCCAAGGGTCGCGGTACTTGCCCCGCGTTTGAGCCGAGGCGAGACCGTTGGCGGCCCCGGCTGCGCCAGCAACCTAGTTGACTCCCAGCAGCCCTCTCGGGGTCCCGGGACCCCCCAGCCGCGCCCATGCCGGACTAGACGGTCAAAAGCGAGCAGTGTTCGGTATTCTCGCGAACCCCGTGGCCTCCATTCCGGTCACGTCACCCAGGAGCCGGGACCCTGAACAGGGCCCCGGCAACCCCCAGGCAGGAGCCCCACACATGCCGCGGTCGTACACCGACATGACCTTCGTCGAGAATAGGTCGCCGAGCGTGGCCGCGCAGTTCCGGGAGCGGGTCCAGAAGTCTCCCGAGCGCGAGGCCTACCGCTACCCGGCCGCCGACGGGGAGCCCTGGACCTCGATCACCTGGAAGGAGACCGGCGAGCGCGTCGAGCGCCTCGCCGCCGGGCCGCTGGCGCTGGGCCTCGAGCCCGAACAGCGGGTAGGCATTGCGTCCAACACCCGGGTGGAGTGGATCTTCGCCGACCTGGCGATCATGTGCGCCGGTGGCGCCACCACGACCGTCTACCCCTCGACGATGGCCGAGGACGTCGCCTACATCGTCGCCGACTCCGAGTGCAAGGTGGTCTTCGCCGAGGACATCAGCCAGCTCGACAAGCTCAAGCAGCACCGCACCGAGCTGCCCCACCTCCACAAGGTCGTGCTCTTCGAGGGCGCCGGCGACGGCGACTGGGTGATCAGCCTCGACGACCTCGCCACCCTGGGCGAGAAGCACCTCACCGAGAACGCCGACGCAGTCGACCGAGCCGTCA
The DNA here is from genome assembly GCF_900104965.1 of Nocardioides scoriae. Taxonomy (NCBI): domain Bacteria; kingdom Bacillati; phylum Actinomycetota; class Actinomycetes; order Propionibacteriales; family Nocardioidaceae; genus Nocardioides; species Nocardioides scoriae. The sequence goes on from NZ_LT629757.1 coordinate 2,953,063, forward strand.
ACGCCATCGGCCCCGACCAGCTCGCCACGCTGATCTACACCTCCGGCACCACCGGCCGGCCCAAGGGCGTCCGCCTCAAGCACTCCTCGTGGACCTACCAAGGCGCCGCCATGGAGGCCCACGGCATCCTCAGCGAGGAGGACCTGCAGTTCCTGTGGCTGCCGATGGCCCACTCCTTCGGCAAGGTGCTGCTCTCCACCCAGCTCGCCTGCGGCTTCGCCACCGCCGTCGACGGCCGGGTCGAGAAGATCATCGACAACCTCGCCGTCGTCAAGCCGACCTTCATGGGAGCGGCACCCCGCATCTTCGAGAAGGCCCACGGTCGGATCCTGACCATGCAGGCCGCCGAGGGCGGGGCCAAGGAGAAGATCTTCAACCAGGCCTTCGCCGTCGGGCGCAAGGTCGACGCCCTTCAGCGCGAGGGCAAGTCGGTCCCGCTGCCGCTCAAGCTGCAGCACGCCCTCTTCGACCGGCTCGTGTTCTCCAAGATCCGCGACCGCTTCGGCGGACGGGTGCGCTTCTTCATCTCCGGTGCCGCCGCGCTCAACCGCGACATCGCCGAGTGGTTCCACGCCGCGGGCATCCTCATCCTCGAGGGCTACGGCCTCACCGAGACCTCCGCCGGCTCCTTCGTCAACCACCCCGACCACTACAAGTTCGGCACCGTCGGCCCCGTCGTTCCCGGCAGCCAGGTTCGCATTGGCGAGAACGACGAGATCCAGATCAAGGGCCCCGGGGTCATGGACGGCTACCACAACCTGCCCGACCAGACCGCCGAGACGCTCACCGAGGACGGGTGGCTGCGCACCGGCGACAAGGGCAGCCTCGACGACGAGGGCTACCTCACCATCACCGGCCGCATCAAGGAGCTCTTCAAGACCTCCGGCGGCAAGTACATCGCGCCCCCTGCCATCGAGGCGAAGTTCAAGGCCGTGTGCCCCTACGCCAGCCAGTTCATGGTCTTCGGCGACGAGCGCAACTACTGCGTCGCGCTCGTGACCCTCGACCCCGACGCGATCGTGGGCTGGGCCGAGGAGAACGGCCTGGGCGGCAAGTCCTACAGCGAGATCGTCGCGGACCCCAGGACCGAGCAGATGGTCGACGCCTACGTCGAGGACCTCAACGGCCAGCTCAACCGCTGGGAGACCATCAAGAAGTTCAAGCTCCTCGACCACGACCTCTCGGTCGAGTCCGGCGAGCTCACGCCCTCAATGAAGGTCAAGCGCAACGTCGTCCAGACCAACCACAAGGACCTGATCGACGTCATGTACGTCTAGAGCCCGACGGTGGCACCTGGGTGCAGGTGAGTATCGGCTTGCGCAAGGCCGGTCCCCACCTGCACCCGGTTGGCGTCCCAGACAGGTGACTTCGCGCCTAGATCTGACGAGACCACGATCGTGAGCAGGCGTTACTGTGGCGTAGCCGACTGCTGCAGTTGGAGGTGTGCGATGGGACGCAAGGCCGAACGCTTCACCCGGTTCGACGAGGCGCTCTACGAAGCCGCCGCCGTCGAGGGGTCGCGGCAGTCTCGATCGACTCGGCAGCAGCTCGAGCAGTGGGCACGACTCGGCGCCGCTCTCTCTGCCCAGATGCAGGCGCCGGGTAACCGGGTGCGACTCGGCGGCCTCGAAAGCACGATCCCCCAGCGAGACATCACCCGCGACGAGGCGCGCCAGCTCGACGCCGTGACCACAGTTCGTATCGACGACGCCGTTGAACGGGCCGATTTCACTGACGCACCTCTCCCAGACTTCACCACAGTCTCGCCCGACCCACACCGAGTCCTGGGCGACCTGGCCGCGCGCGCGCAGATCAGCGCACACGCCCGAGACCGGCTGCGTGATGCATTAGCCCACCTGGACAACGCCCTCAACGACCAGCAGCCGCCCAAGACCGGCCGATGACGCTACCGAACCCTGTCGTCGGTCGAAACGCCGCCGGAGTTCGACGTCCGCGTCGGACCGATGCGACGCCGGGCGCCCAGGGCTACCGCGCGGCGGATGCGCTGCCCCGCGGTCGTGGGCCGCCACGTGCCCCACAGCCTTCACTCAAGTGTCAAACTGCCAGTATTGTGGCACCATTCAGATGTGGACCTGAGTTCGCCGTTGCGGTCGCTGGTTCCCAGCTTGGACTCGGCTGTGCTCGAGGTCTTGTCGCGCACAGAGTCCGGTCTTGGCCAGTCCAGGATCGCGCGGCTCGCGCCTCGCGGCAGCCGCTCCGGATTGAGCCTCGCCCTGGACCGGCTGGTACTACACGGATTGGTCATGGCTGACCCCACCAACCACGGGTTCGTCTACCGGCTGAACCGGGACCACGTGCTCGTCGCCGCAGTTGAGGTCGCGATGCGTGCCCGCGCGACTGTATTGGAGCGCCTGGCGAGCGCCGTTGAGGCGCTCGTACCGGCGCCGACGCACGTGGCGGTGTTCGGGTCGTTCGCGCGCGGCGACGGCACTCCGCACAGCGACATCGACGTACTGGTCCTCCTCGAGCCCGGCCACCGCCTCGACGACGCGGCGTGGGTGGAACAGATGCGCCACCTGGGAGAGCAAGTCCTATCCTGGACCGGCAACCGCGCGGAGATGCTGGTGCTGGAGTCAGAAGCCTTCTCGCTATCAATCCGCACCGGCGAACCCATCATCGCCGCGCTCCTGGAGGAGTCAATCCAGCTGCAGGGTCTGCCCCTAGAGGAGCTGGTACGTCGGCAGGCTGCACACACTCCCCCAGACGAGCCCAGGCCGAGCAGTGAGTAGTCCGAGGCGTCCTTCGTGTGATCGGCACCAGTGACGAGCAGGCGGTCACGCCCGCTCGTCGACGACGCCGTAAGCCGCGTCGACGTGCATGCTTGCGTCTTGGTCGGGAATCCGCACCTTCAGGCCATGGACACTCCCGCACCGCCAATGCACCCCCGCACTTTCACCATCACCTCACGCGAACGCAGCGACGTCCCAACTCAGCCGCTCCTCGAACTACTCGACGAGGCGGTCGCTCATGACGACACGTGGAACCCCCACGCTAGGCGCATGCTGGCCCTCGCGGTCAACGCCGGCCCCGCCACCGCGCTCGTGCGTGCCCTCACGAACCGGTCCGCCTGCCTGCTGCCCCTCGTTGTGGCAGAAGGGCTGCTGCCCCCGTTCCTGAACCAGGTCGCGGTGGCGCACTCGCGAGGGGTGGACCAGGGCGTGTCGACCGCGGACCTGCTGGGCTCACTCGCCCTGGCCTTCAGGGCGGGCGAGGAAGGGCTGGTCCACCGTGCGGCCCCAGCTGCTTCGTGCATCAGCCGGGACCCGGTGGTAGCTGTGAAGGCCGCGTACCTACTGACGCGTGAACTCGCCTGTTTCGGCGCAAGAGCCTGACGCCGGACGGTTGGCCAATCACGGGCTCGCCAAGCAGAACATCTCCGCGAGCGCTGGACCACCGCCAGGGCTGACGAAATTCGATGCCCGCCCTGGGGTGCCGCAGCAACGGGTAGGCAGCGTTACCGCGGCTGACCGGCACGTCCCGCGCCCACCCCGCTGCCGGTGACTCATTCCATGAGCTACTGCCCTCGAATCCATGCGGGCGGTATCATAAATCGAACCGTGAGGGGCCTATGGTCTGTTTTATGTTACCGGGGGGATCCTGTTGAAGCGTGAACGCACGTACCTTCCCATCACCGTTGCAGCGGTGAACGCGCTCGGCCTGCAGATCGCTGTAGCCCGCCGCGAGCTCGGCTGGACCGCCGCCGAGCTCGCCAGCCGCCTCGGAGTCACCAAGCAGACGGTCCTGCGCATCGAGAATGGCTCACCCAACACCGCCATCGGTACCGCCCTAGAAGCCGCAGTCCTGTGCGGGATAGCTCTGTTCGGACCCGACCCGCACGACAGCGCACGAGTTGCCGACCAGGAGAGGGCCCGCCTGGCACTTCTCCCGGCGCGGGTCCGCCTGAACACCCCGGAGCTCGACAATGACTTCTAGAACACCCACCGCCAAGACCCCCAGGGTCCCACCGACATCTGGCGCGCCCTCCGGCGAAACTGCGCCGGCCGCATCCGGCCGTAGGTCAGCCAAGTCCAGCAGCCAAGACCGGGCGTACGTGTGGGCGTGGTTGCCCGGAGCCACCACCCCGGTGGTGGCGGGGGTCCTGGGTGCTGCTGGTGCTATGCTCGATAGCGAGCCCGTGCTCGCGTTTCGCTACGCGGCCAGCTACCTGGCCCGGCGCGACGCGATCTCCCTGTTTCAGCCCGAACTGCCCCTCACCGACCAGGTCTTCGACCCCAGGCGCCCCGCCGGCCGCGGCCGCGACCCACTCCCGCTCGCCGGATGCCTGCGTGACGCGGCACCTGACGCCTGGGGTCGCCGGGTCATCAACCTTCGCCGAGCCGGCAACCCCGACGCCGACTTCGGCGAGATGACCTACCTGTTGTCGTCGGGCAGCAACCGCATCGGTGGGCTCGACTTCCAGGCCTCCCCCACCAAGTACGTCACCCGCGACGAGGACGCCACCCTTGAGCAACTGCTACAGCTGACCGACCTCGTCGAGGCCGGTCTCCCCGTACCGCCAACACTGGAGGCCGCCGCGCAGCACGGCACCAGCATCGGCGGCGCCCGACCCAAGGCGCTGTTGACCGACGGCAATCGTCACCTCGTCGCAAAGTTCTCCTCCACCACCGACACCCGGCCGGTCGTGAAAGCCGAGGCTGTCGCGATGCTGCTCGCCGCCCGGGCCGGCCTCAACGTGGCGCCCGTCGAGGTCCGACGCGTCGACGGGCGCGACGTGCTCCTGGTCGAACGCTTCGACCGAGTCGCCACCCTCCCGGTCCCTACGCGGCGGCTCATGCTGTCGATGCTCACCGTTCTCGGCTACACCGCGATGAGCTCGCGCCACGCCAGCTACGCCGAGATCGCCCAGGCTGTCCGTTCCGGCCCATGGACCGACGTGACCGGAACCCTGCTCGAGGTCTACAAGAGGCTCGTCCTCAACGTCATCGTCGGCAACAACGACGACCACCTGCGCAACCACGCCGCGTTCTGGGACGGTCAGCACCTCACCCTCACCCCGGCGTACGACATCGCGCCCCAACCGCGCAGCAGCCAGACCTCCACCCAGGCGATCGGCATCACCCGCGACGGCACCCGGTGGAGCCAGCTCGCAACCTGCCACCAGGTAGCGCCTGACTTCCTCCTCACCCCCGCCCAAGCGAAGGACATCACCGAGGAGATCGTCGAGCTGGTGCACCGCGACTGGATAGAGGTCGCCGACCAGGCCCAGCTCACAACCCCCGAGCGAGACGACCTGTGGCACCGGGAGATCCTCAACCCGTTCATCCACCAGACCTGAGCCCCAGGCGGCATGTGCCCGCACCTGAGCAGCTCGGTTCACAGCGTCCGAGCCCTTGGCCAGTTCGATCAGGCGGGTACCTCTTGGGGGTTGCGCCGAACGCGACCTGGCAGCGTGTTGGTCATCATGACCACCGCGACGCCGACCAAGGCATAGATGACCAGCACGGTCGCCGGTCCCGCCACCGAGGCGTCCGGGAAGTACAAACGCTCACGGACGAGACTCGCACCCGCGCCCGTAGGCAGCCCCTGACCCAGGACACGAGCCCAGTCGGGGAGGAACTCGGGGATGACCGAAGCGCCCGAGACGACGACCCCGACCAAGAAGTACAGCGTGCCCAAGTTGGCGCCGACCGGTCCGAGGAGGGCGACGGCTGCAGCCACCGACGCGGTCATAGCGAGGGACAGCAGCGCGAACGCTCCGAGCAAGGACCAAAGTTCTCCACTCGGGATGACCCCGAAGATGCTGGCGCCCAGTGAGACGGCTGCCGCTGAGAGGAACGCGTACGCCAACAGGATCGACACGTGGGCCACTCCCCTCATGGGTGACCGGGCCGTGCGGGGGCCCAGCCTCCCCAGCGCGGTGGAAGCGACAGTGGCCCCAATTGCCAGCACCTGCACCAGAAGACCAAGCGCTGACCCGCCGCGATCAGCGGCAGGGAGGGGCACCAGATCAGTCACCTTGGCCGGTGTGGAGAACGCGGCGAGGGTGGAGGGGGACACAGGCGTGTCTGCCGCAGCGATCTCCTCTACCTGTCGTGCTCTCTCTTGGGTGACGACGGTGGTGAAAGCTGTTCGCAAGGCGGTGGCGGCGCTCGGGCCAGCGGCGCTAGCGACGAACAGCTCCGGCGAACTCGAACTTACGTCGACGCCGCCGTAGACGGCCTTGCTCTCGACCGCGCGTGACAACTCATCGGCTGAGTCGTACTGACGGGCGTCGTAGTCACCCCCCGCCTCGATCTGCGCCGTCACGTCCGCCCGCTGGGCGGAATTGGCCACCACACCGACCGGGAGGTCGCGCGGCCGGGGACTGTGAACGGCGCCCATGTAGTACATGATGAGGACGACTTGCACCACTGCTCCGATGAGGAGAACCCCCACCACAGTGCGTCGCAGGGACCGCGCCGTGGATCGGGCGGCACCTGGGTCCGAGGTGAAGGTGTCGGCTGTTTGGCTCTTCCCCGCTTCGGGACTTGTCTGGGCCATGGTGTCTCCTTGTTCGGCGAGCTCGTCGCGTACTGCTGTTCGGTAGCTGCTTCGCGGCGCAGGCGGACGGCGGCCTATTCGGGGCCTATGCGGGCCGTGGTTGCGGCGGATGCCTCGATCAGGCGGCGTTCGGCTGCACGAGGATCCGCACGGGGCTCCCGGTGCCGTCTCGCAGGAGGCTGATTCCGTCCGCGATGTCCTCGAGCGCGACGACGTTGCTGATCGAGGCGGACAAGTCCAGACGTCCGGTGGACACGAGCCGGGCCAGGACACCGATGTCGCTGGGGTCGTACCCGAGGTGACCCAGCACCTGTTTCCGGCTGAGGCTGAACATCATGCTCATCCCCACAGACAACTCCTCGGCACTCATGCCGACTCCGACCAGGCGCCCACCGTTGGCCAGGGCGCCTAGCGCCTGGTCGAAAGTGACCTGACGGCCGACTGCGTCGAAGACCGCGTCGAGGCCCCGACCGCCGGTCACCTTGGCGACGTGCGCTGCGAGGTCGGGGTCTCGCGGGTCGAGCGCGAAGTCCGCGCCGAGATCCAGGGCACGCTGCCGGGCGGCGGGGTCGAGGTCAACGGCGATGATCGGGGCGGCGCCGACCAGTCGAGCGATCTGCAACACGTGGGTTCCGACCCCACCTATACCCCATACCCCCACGGACTCTCCGACGCGCACCTTCGCCGTGTGCGCGACTGCGGCGAAAGGTGTGGAGACGGCGTCGGCCAGGATGGCGGCGTGCTCCATCGAGACGTTCTCGGGGATCAGCGTCAGACCCTGCGCCTGGGCGACCGTGTACTCGGCCCAGGCGCCGTCGTAGGCGAACGCCATCAGCTGCAGCGCGGTGCAGCGGCCGTACTCGGCTCGTCGGCAGGCCGAGCATCGCCCGCATGGGCGGCCAGCGGCCGGCACGACCCGGTCACCGACGTGCCAGCGCTCGACGCCGGCGCCGAGCTCAGCGATAGTGCCGGAGGCCTCGTGCCCCTGGGTGATTACCCGCGGCCCCATTGCCGGGAACGTCCCGTCGAGCAGCGAGAGGTCGGAGTGGCAGATGCCGCTGAACGCAACCTTGATCAGTACTTCGCCTGGCCCTGGGGACGGCAGGGGCACGTTGGTGACCTCGAAGGTCCGCGTGGTCGTGTCGAGTCGCTGTGCGCGCATCGTCGTGGTGTTGGCAGCCATCAGTGGGGCACCCTTTCCGGTGGTCATGAGGTGGTCGTGAGGTTGGTGGGAGGTGTCAGGCGAGCGTGGCGGCGAGGCGCTGGCGGATGATCAACTCGGCCTCATCCACAATCCGGTCGATGACTTCGCGGCAGCTGGCGACATCGTCGATCAGCCCCTGGGACTGGCCGGCCCACCACATGCCGGCGTCGACGTCTCCGCCGGCGAGCACGTTCTCGCGACCCCGGGTTCCGGATGCGAGGTGTGCGATGTCGGCGAACGTCGCGTCCGCGCGCGCAGAGAGCTCGAGGATTTCCTCCGAGACAGCGTTGCGCGCCACGCGCGCGGTGTTGCGGAACTGCCGGAACACCAGCACGGTGTCTCGCTCACTGTTCGCGACGATCTGCTGCTTCACAGCGTCATGGACCGGAGCCTCGGTGGTGGCGACGAACCGGGTCCCCATGTTGATCGCATCGGCGCCGAGCGCGAGGGCTGCAACCAGCCCTGCACCGTCGGCGAACCCACCCGAGGCAACGATCGGGATGTGCAGTGCACGCGCTGCCAGTGGCAGGAGCACGAGGCCCGGGATGTCGTCTTCACCGGGATGGCCAGCGCACTCGAACCCGTCGACGCTGACGGCGTCGACACCGAGCTGTTGCGCCTTCAACGCGTGGCGGACGGCGACCGCCTTGTGGATGACCTTCACTCCTGCGGCCTTGAACGCAGGAAGGTGGGGGGCCGGGTTCGCGCCTGCGGTCTCGACGACGGAGACGCGGCCTTCGATGATCGCCTGGCGGTACTCCTCGTAGGGAACCGGGTTCAGGGTGGGAAGGATCGTCAGGTTCACGCCGAACGGCTTGTCCGTCATGGTGCGGCAGCGCGCGATCTCTTTCGCCAGCGCTTCGGGTGTCGGCTGGGTCAACGCCGCCAGGAACCCCAGTGCTCCGGCCTCGGCTACGGGCGCGACCAAGTCCGCGGTGCCCACCGCAGTCATCCCACCGCATACGACGGGGTGCTCGACGCCGAACATCTCGGTGAACCTGGTGCGAAACATGGTGTCCTTCTGCATAAAGGTTGACGGGCGCCAATGGTGTTCGCCCAATGACTGCGCACACGCCGCGAGGGCGGGCGGCGGATCAGGTCGCGAGATGTTGCCGGAGCCACTCATCGAGGTGCCGATACGCGTCGCGCCGCGGATCGGGGAGTGACAAGAAGACGTCGTGCCGGGCGTCCGTGACAGGCACCACCGTGGTCTCACCACCGAGGCACCCCGTCCACCGGGCGATCTGCTTGACGTCGAGAACCGTGTCCGCGCGGTCGCTCCGCTCCGAATGCTCCCGGGCGTAGTGAGTCTTGTCAGATCGCAGCACGAGCGAGGGAACCCCGACGTCGAGTCCGCGATGCAGCTGCGCGTGTCCACGTCGAACGGCGTTCAGCCAGCCGACCGTGACCGGGAACCCGTCCAGAGGTCGGAGCGCCAGGTCGTAGTTCCACTCCCCCTCACGGCTGACGTGCAGCGAGTCGCCGTAGACGGTGCTCCGGGGGAGGTCGAGCACCCGCAAGGGAGCAACCTTTGCGAGAACGCGCAACGCCTGGGTTATGGGGCCACGCATCCTCGGCGCGCCCTGCAGATCGAACCACGGGCTGTTGAGCACGAGACCGGCCACGGGCCTGGTGCGGCCAGCACGGCGACGGCGGTCCAGCCACAGCGGAGCGATTAGCCCGCCGGTGGAGTGCGCGACCACCACGAGAGGGACACCGGGGTGTTCGGTGGCGACGAGATCGAGTGACCGTTCGAGTTCGACGTCGTGATGGCTCAGGTCGGCGACGTAGTGCGCAGTTTGCCCTGGCCGGCGGGCCCGGCCTGACTTGCGCAGATCGAGTGCGTAGAAGGCCAGTCCTTGAGCGGCAAAGAAGTCAGCCAGTTCGGTCTGGAAGAAGTAGTCGGCGAACCCGTGCAGGTACAGCACTGCCCCTCGGGGGTTGCCGCCAGCGCCGAGGAGGCGCCGGACTAGGACCGCGGCGACGTCGCCCTCGCCGTCGGGGTCAGGACCGAGCTCGAGGACCTGGTGTTGATAACTGCCCCCGAGCACGTCGGGTTGCCAACTCGAGCTCATTGTGAAACGTCCACCGGCGTGAGCTGCTCGCTAGCGCGGGGGGCGACCGGGGTCACCGGAATCAGTGTGCGAGCCAGATTCGTGCGCAGAGTGGTGATGGAGTCGAGCACGTACTCCTGCCGGACCCGCCACGGCGCACGGTCTCCCTGCCTCGGGAAGGCGCCGATGGAGCGTTGCACGTAGCCGGCCGCAAGGCCCAGCAGCGGCTGGGGTGTCAGGTCGGCGTCGGGCTTGGGGACCACGGCGGCGTGTCCGCGGCGCTCCATCCAGCCCAGCACCTTGCAAACCAGGCGGTGGCTGAGGTCGGCGCGAAGCGTCCATGAGGCGTTGGTGTAACCGATGCAGACGGCGAAGTTCGGGACACCGGTCACCATCGCGCCGTTCCACACGAACTGTTCTGACAACTCCACCCGCCGGCCGTCCACGTGCGGGTCGATTCCCCCGAAGGCGAGCAACTTCAACCCGGTGGCGGTGACGATGACGTCGGCCTCGAGCACCCGCCCCGACGCGAGCTCGATGCCTTCGCGCGTGAACCGTTCGATCCGGTCCGTCACAACGTCGGCGCGGCCGTTCTTGATGGCGCGGAACAAGTCCGCGCTCGGCACCGCGCAGAGCCGCTGGTCCCACGGGTCGTAGGAGGGGGTGAAGTGCTCGGCGACGAGTTCCGGGTCACCGAGGATCTTTGTCGTCGCCTGGGTCAAGAGCTTGCGTGCCTGCTGCGGACGACGCTGGCAGAACTGGTAGAAGGCCGTGGAGAACGCGATGTTCTTCACACGGATAGCCGCATGTGCCAGTCCGGCGGGCAGCGCGGCCTGCAGCTTCTCGGCCTTCTTGTCCCGTCCGGGAACGGCGCTGATCCAGGTCGGGGTTCGCTGCAGCATCGTCACGCGTTCGGCTGCACTGTCACCCTTCAACATGGAAGGTACGAGCGTTACCGCGGTCGCGCCTGACCCGATCACCACGACGCGCTTGCCGGCGTAGTCGAGGGTCTCGGGCCAGAACTGCGGGTGGACCACTGTCCCGGCGAAGTCCTCGGCGCCGTCGAAGGCTGGGGCATGCGGCTGGTCGTAGTCGTAGTAGCCGGCGCAGGAGTACAAGAACGTGCACGTCAGGGTGCGGCGGTCGCCGGTGCGCGGGTCCTCTACCGTCAGCGTCCAGCGAGAGGTCGTGGTGTCGAAATCAGCCGCGACGACCTTGCTGGAATACTGGATGCGCTCGTCGAGGCCGAACTCTTGCGCTGTCTCACGGATGTAGCTCAGGATCTCGGCCCCGTCGGCCAGTGACTTGCTGTCACTCCACGGCCGGAACGAGTAGCCCAGGGTGTACATGTCGGAGTCTGATCTGACGCCGGGGTACCGGAAGAGGTCCCACGTCCCTCCGAGATCTTCGCGGGCCTCCAGCACGACGAACGAGGTCCCCGGACGCTCGGTCTGCAGCCGGTACGCCGCCCCCACACCGGACAGCCCTGCCCCCACCACCACGACGTCCACATGCTCAGCGGCGTGTCCCCGACTGTGCATATCTGCAGGTGCGGCGGCGGACGCAGTCGAGTTTTCTGGGTGCGGATCCATGGATCCATGGTCTCGTCACACACCGCGTTGCCCTTTACCTGAAACGACAGACCCTTGACCTGACGCGACAAACAGACATCCTTCCACCCGACGACGTCAGGCCGGGACCGCCGGTGCCTGTTGCTGCCGTACCTGCGAGGGCGTCTGATCCCACCAGCGGCGGCAACACCGGGTCAGTGCGGACTGCTCGGAAAGGCTGAGGAGACCCGCTATCTGCGTGAAGGGCATGTCGGTTCTTCGCAGGTAGCGCAACGCCGCCTCCTTGCGGACTTCGTCGACGATCTCGACGAAAGTCGTGTCTTCCTGGAGCAACCGACGTTGCAGGGTCCGGGGGTGCATGTAGAGCAGGTGAGCGATCGCCCCGACGTTCACCTCGCCTGTGCCGAGCGCCTCCGCCACGGCGACTCGCACGCGCGCCGAGACCGTCGCGGTCAGGCTCGGCGTGAGGTGGTCGAGGTAGGCGACGGCCAGCTGTCGCAGGAAGTCGTCACGGCCCGCGACGGGCTGCCGCAACAACGAGGACGGCACCCGGAGCAGTCCGACGGGGCGCCGGAAACGCACCTCTGTCCCGAAGTACGCGCGGTACACCTCAGGTGCAGCCAGCGGCGCGTGAGGCAGATCGACGGTGCGAAGCCCGTAGGGCCCGTCAGTCAGCGCCTGCAGTGTGCCGTGCGCGAACCCGAGCCCCAGGTCGGTGACCTGGACGGGCACCGGCCCTCCGTCGGAGGCCGCGCTCCAACGGAGCCCGACGAGGCCGGCGTCCCCGTAGGGGTCGGGTTCCACCGTCAGCCCGACGGAGCGTGCATGCACCGACAGGTAGCGCGAACAGCACTCGAGTGCCTCGCCCACCGTGGATGAGGACTGCACAGCCAGAGCAAGGCCGCCGAGCATGGACAGGTCCTGGCGGTCCGCGACGCGCAGCCCCAGGTCCGGACAGTCCAGTTGCTTCGCCGCGATCTCCAACGCGGCGGCCACTGCTCGCCCGGGCACGAGCAGCTCGTCGGACCGCAAGGCCGCCGGATCGAGGCCGGCATAGGCAGCTACTGCCTCCGGGTCCCCGCCCAGTTCGAGCACCAGGGAGTCGAAACCGCGCAGAGCGGCAGAGCGCACCACCGACATGCGCCAAGAGTCAGCGTTCTCGATGGGTGAGTCAAACCCACCCACATCATCTTGTACGGTCCGGACGCTGTCGCAGTAGGTCAAGCGTGCGTCGCTCCAGGTCAAGTGCACGGGCGCAGTGGTGCTCACACTGAAAGGGCTAAGGGGAGGCCACCGGGGCACACCGGCAGCGGCCCGGCGTGCCGGGGGAGCCTCGGCCCGCCTGTGCCTATGCCAGACCACGACAGCTGACCAGGAGTTATGAAATGAAGCGCGACATCTACGACGAAGACCACGAAGCGTTCCGGGCATCAGTTCGCGGTTTCCTGAGGGGGTCGGTCACGCCGAACCTCGACCAGCACGTGACCGAGAAGGCCATTCCCCGGGAGTTCTGGCTCGACGCCGGCATGCAGGGGTTCCTGGGCCTAGAGATCCCCGAGGAGTACGGCGGCGCGGGCGCCGAGGACTACCGATTCAATGCTGTCGTCGCCGAGGAGCTGTCAAAGGTCAATGCCGCTCTCGGTTCCTGCTGGGGCATCCACGCCGACATCACGGCGCCGTACCTCGTCGAGCTCGGCACCGAGGAGCAGAAGCAGCGCTGGCTGCCCGGCGTCGCCGCCGGCGAGATCCTCCTCGCGATCGGCATGACCGAGCCCTCCGGCGGCTCCGACCTGGCCGCGCTCAAGACCACGGGTGTGCGCGACGGCGACCAGTGGGTCATCAACGGCTCGAAGACCTTCATCACGAACGGCTACTCCGCCGACCTGGTCATCACCGCGGTGCGAACGAGCCCGGAGAAGAAGGCGCGCGGCATCACCCTGTTCGCGATCCCAGCATCCGCCGAGGGCTTCAGCCGCGGACGCAAGCTCGACAAGGTCGGGCAGGACGAGGCCGACACCGCGGAGCTGTTCTTCGAGAACGTCCGGCTCACCGATGACCACATCATCGGCGAGGTCGACAGCGGCTTCATTCACATGATGCAAAAGCTCCCCCAGGAGCGACTCGGCTGCGCGATCTCGAACCTCGCGCACGCCAAGCAGATCCTCGAGGAGACGTTGCAGTACACCAAGGAGCGCACCGCGTTCGGCGCCCCGATCGGTAGCTTCCAGCACAGCAAGTTCCTACTGGCGGAGATGTTCACACAGGTCGACGTCAGCCAGGCTTACGTGGACCAGTGCGTTGCCGCCCACGACCGAGGCCAGCTGACCCCGATCGACGCCGCCAAGGCGAAGTTTTGGACCTCCGAGATCCAGAACAAGGTGATCGACCACTGCGTCCAGCTGCACGGCGGCTACGGCTACATGAACGAGTACCGCGTCGCCCGCGCCTGGCGCGATGCCCGCGTGTCCCGGATTTGGGCCGGGTCGAACGAGATCATGAAGGAGCTCATCGGCCGCGACCTCGGCCTCTGAGCTGTCTGCGATAACGCGACCCCCAAGGCGCCCCTGGCGCCTGGATCCACCAGGCCCCCTCCTGGCCCGTGCCGTAACCCGGCGCTGCGACAGCGTCCAACCCGTCAAACAGACGGGTGGGCAACGAGACCTGCAACCCCACTGACCGCCGCGCTCCCACCCTCGAGCTGCGCACCGACACTGGAGCACGTGTTGCACACCGAAGCCGACCCTCCCGCGACTCGGCCGACGCGCGCGCCCCGACAAGGCGAGTGGGCCCGGGCCGCGTGGAGGGTCGGCCTCGCCTGTTGCTCTTGATTGCCGCCCTCGTCGTGATCCTCGCGGTCGTACCCGCCGTCCGGCGCTCGGACAACTGGATCAGCACGGTCGCGACTGTCTTCATCTGGCCAACTTTCGGACCGTGGGTCGTCATCATCAGCGCGCTCGCCCTGATCGTGGCCGCCGTGGGGTATCGCAAGAAGCCCTACAGGCTCGCACTCGCTACCACCGCAGCGACCGCTCTCGCCCTGATCTGCGCCTTGATCGCGAACATCCACTTCATGGCGGCTGTCTCGCAGGCCGGCGGGTCGGTGAACCCGTTCCGCGGGCTGGCGCTGTCCTCGATGACCGAGGCAAAGCCGGACGAGTCCACGAAGTACCGCAACGCCGACGGCGACCTGCTCGACATCGACGTCTACCGCCCCGCCGGCGCCGCGCAGTCGGCGCCGGTGATGCTGTACATCCACGGCGGCGGGTTCATCGGGGGTTACCTCGACGAGACCTCCTCCGACCTCCGATGGTTCGCCGACCAGGATGGCTCATGCTCAGCGCGGACTACCGCCGCGCGACGCCGACCCAGCCCACGTGGGACAAGGTCCCTCAGGACGTTGCGTGCGCGTTGGTGTGGTCGACGCGCAACGCTGGCCGCTTCGGCGGCAACCCGAGCCAGCTCGCAGTCCTTGGGGACTCCGCGGGCGGCAATCTCGCCACGAACCTCACCTTGTCTGCGTCTTCCGGTAAAGCAGCAGGCGGCTGCGGGCCAGTACCGAAGCCAGACGCACTCGTCGCTCAGTACCCCCAGGTCGACGTAGCGGCTACGCGGGAGGCATTCGTGATTGGCGGCCCCGACACCGACCCGGAGCACCTGGTCGAGCTGTACATCGGCGGCACGATGGACGAGCACCCCGATCGGGTCAAGGCGATTTCGTCACAGACGTACCTGACCGACCAGGCGCCACCCACGCTGCTGATCGAGCCGGAGCGCGACGGCATCATTCGCACCGATGCCGTGCTCGGCTGGGCGAAGAAAGCCGAGGACGCCGGCGTCGACCTCACCGTCGCGAAGATTCCATTCGCCAACCACGTCTACAACCAACAGGCGTACAACTCCATCGGGAACCAGGCCCGCCGCACCATCACCCAGAACTACCTCGTGGACCAAGGCCTCACCAACCAAGGAACGCCGGTCCCGCCTATCTGGACGCACCTGACCCTGACCCTCAGGCACAGTCGCTCGGTCGGCAAGACCGAGGTTGCAAGGTGGAAGCGAACGGACCTGCGCGGGCTATGGCGGCGGTAGGCGTTCGCGGGCGACACGCCGGCCGTGTCGGGACCCTTGCCTGATGGACCCGGTGCGCCAGACCCGCAACCAGCTTCAGCTCGTCATGCCCGCCACCCCGCCGGTCAACCAAGTGCGAAGGCGGCGCACCGCCTCCTGGCCATCCGCGGTGCCTGGCCGGTCCAGCGGCGCGTGCTCGGACTCATCGAAGAGGTCGTGCCACACAGGAACTCCCGCTTCACCGATGCGGTCGGCAAATGGCTCGCTCGCACGCCGGAGGGTGTCGCGTCCGCAGGTCAGCACGTAGGTGGGAGGCAGCCCCGTCAGGTCCGCGAGGCCGGGAGCCACGTAGGGGTCATCCCAGGACGCGTCGCCGGCCCAGTTGCTGAACATGTCGCGCACCCATTCCTCAGAGACGACCTTGGGTGAGGAATCGAGCGCACTGCTGGCTTGGGGCGTGGCTGCTGGGAGGTTGCCTTGCAGCACCGGGTAGGCGAGGTAGAGGGACGCAGGCATCTGCTGGTCGGTGTCTCGCAGCCGCAGGGCAGCGCCCGCCACCAGGCACCCTCCGGCGCTGCCGCCGCCGAGGTGTAGCTGAGTCCGGTCGACCCCGAGCTGGTCGGCGTGCTCCACCGCCCAGCGCCAAGCTGTGAGGACGTCGTCCTGCGGCTTCGGGTAATGCACCCCGTTGATGCACATGCGGTAGTCGACCGACAGCACCGGTATCCCTGACGCGGCCAGCTCGATAGCGGGCCAGTGCGCCTCTTGCTGGTCCAGGCTCCCGATCACGAAGGCGCCACCGTGCACCCACACGAGTGCTGCCGTCGGCGGCGGCGCACCGGTCGGCGGGAGGTACAGACGTGCGCCGTGCAGACCCGCGTCTCTGCTCACCACGTCTTGGACTCGGACTCCGCGCAGCTCCAGCTGAGCAGCAACCAGCCGGTCCTGCCATCGGCGGCCGTCGGGAACGCCGCCAGCCGCTTCCACCAGGCGCAGGATGTCGCGGAACGGCGGCAGGCTGGAACTGACACCGCCCTTGGCGCCGTCCAGCAACCGCTCCCGCAGCGGTGCAGGAAGCGCCTTGACCACGCGAAGGCCGTACCCGATGGTGGCGAACAGTCGTCTTCCCTGCCCCGGGGGCAGTTGCTTCTCCAATGGCGTCTCGGTCACGAGGGGGATCTCCTTCGGTCGGCGGGGATGCTGCGGTGGGTGGCGACGCGTGGCCCGGCGGGGTCAGGGCATCCTGGTGTCGACGAAGTCGCGAAGACGTCGTCGGTATCGCCGACCCTCTGGTAGGGGTAGAGCCGTGAAGCCGTGGATTGCACCAGGCCACTCATCAAGGTCGACGTCTACGCCCGCAGCGGCCATTGCCCGGGCGACTCGGCGGGCGTCGTCCAGGAGCACGTCGTGGGTGCCGACTGGGATCCAGGTGGGTGGAAAGCCTTGAAAGGACCCCTGCAGCGCAGACACGGCCGGGTCCTGCAGGTCGCGGTCCCCTGCGAACCACGCCGCTTCCTGAACCAACTCCGACCGGCTCAGCAGGTCCTTGCCTAGGTTTGCGGTTGCGCTGGGCCCGCTCATCGACAGGTCCGCCCACGGAAACACGGCAACGGCCGCTGCCGGCATCGCCATCCCCTCCTGGAGAGCTCGTTGCAGCGTGAGGAGTAGCAGCCCACCTCCAGCCGATTCACCGCACGCCACGATCCGCTTCGGCCCGGGCGAAACCAGCAGTGCCCGGTAGACGGCGAGCGCATCATCGAGTGCCGCCGGAAAAGGATGCTCGGGAGCTAGCCGGTACTCAACGCTGACTATGTCGGGGCCGCCGTCTGCGCAAACCTCAGCCTGGGTCAGGGCTTGACGCGCCGAGCCGAGGGCGAAGGCTCCGCCGTGGAGGTAGAGCAGGGTCCCGCGTGTGCCGCCACCGGAGGACAGCCGCACTACTGGGACGCCACCGATTGTCTCCTCGGTGAGGGTGACACCCCGAGGAACGCGCATGAATCGTTCGACCCTGCTGTTGGCTTGCCGCTCGCGGGCCAGTTCGACCGGCGCGCCTTCTCGACGCCGTGCGCGCGCTCCGGCCAGCGCGCCCACCACCCGCATGGGCAGGCTCGGGCCAGGGTGGGCTGCGTCCCGTGGCACGAATGCGTCGGTCACGATGCGCCTTGGGTGGCCGCGGCTCCGGTCGCGGGACGGCTCAGCGCCAAGAGGTCCTGAAACATCGACAGCGGGACGGCGTCTCCAAGCATGTCGACGACCTTCTGCATCGGCATCGAGCCGATCATGCGGAGCAGTTCAGGCGTCGGGGCTGGGATGTTGCTGTCGCTGGGCACCCCGGTGGCCAGGGCGGTGAGGAGCGCCGGTCCGACCGTCGGGTGCGTGTGCCATTCCTCGACGGTGGAGTCGAACGTGAGCTCATGAGTCCACGCGTCGCCAGCGAGATCGACGGTCTGCTCGAGCTGCACGGTCGCGGCGTCCTGGCACACCTGAACGGTGTGAGCGCCTGGTGCGACGGCCCACCCGGCCCGCTCGACGTCCCAGTAGGCGAAGGCGCGGCGGTCCAGACGCACGGGCACGGTGCGAGCCTCACCCGGCTCCAGGTGGACCTTGGCGAATCCCCGCAGCTCGCGCACCGGTCGGCGTACCGGCCCCGCGGTGGTCGAGACGTAGACCTGAACGACGTGGGCGCCGGCACGGTCCCCAGTGTTCGTGACAGTCACTTTCGCCTCGACCGTGCCCGGGCCGGTGACTTCTGTGGACAACTCGCTGGTGGCGAAGGTCGTGTACGACAGCCCGTGCCCGAACGGGTAGCGGGCCTTGATGCCGACCGTCTCGTGCCACCGGTAGCCGACCATCACGCCCTCGCCGTAGCGCACGTGACCTTGCTCGCCGGGGAAGTTGACGTAGCTGGCGGTGTCGGTCAGCCGTGCGGGGACGGTCTCGGCGAGTCGGCCAGATGGATTAGTGACGCCGAACAGCAGGTCGGCGACCGCACCACCGCCGGCCTGACCGAGCAGGTGTGTCTCCAAGATGCCGTCCACCTCCTCGTGCCAGCCTTCGACGGCGACCACACCGCCGTTGGAAAGCACCACCACCGTGCGCTTGGCGGATCGAGCCACTGCCCGGATGAGCTCGACCTGGACGGTTGAGAGAGCCAGATCCGCGCGGTCGAAGCCCTCAGACTCATCAGGCTCAGCCAGCCCGGCGAACACCACCGCGACGTCGACCGAGCGCGCCACAGCAACGGCGGCCGCTTGAAGCATCTCCTCCGAGTTACCGGCCTTGCTGGACACGTCGGCTGAGGTGTAACCCGGCGTGAAGACGATCTCGCAGCCGTGCTCGGCGCCCCGAGCTTGGATCTCGGTCAGGGGGACGTCGACGCGGGTGGCGTTCACCCGGGAGCTCCCGCCGCCCTGGAAGCGGGGCGTGCGAGCGAACTCGCCGATGACGCCGATCCGGGCGCCAGGAGCAAGGGGCAGCGCGTCGTTGTTCTTGAGCAGTACAGCGCATTGCGCGGCAAGGGTGCGGGCCAGCGAATGATGCGCGTCAAGGTCGAGGTCGCCCGCTGTCCGAGCGTCGGACTCAGGGGCGTGCTCCGTGGTCTGACGGGTCAGGGCGAGGACTCGGTTGACCGCTGCGTCGACGATGCTCTCGTCAAGCGTGCCGTCGTTGACGGCTTCGACAATGCGGTGGCTGCTCTTTCCACCGGTGCCCGGCATTTCCAGGTCCAGTCCAGCGATGAGCGAGGCGACTGGGTCGTGGACGGCCCCCCAGTCCGAGATGACGGCGCCCTCGAAGCCCCACTCGTCTCGCAACAGGTCGGTGAGGAGCCACCGGTTCTCCGCGGCGTAGACCCCGTTGAGCTTGTTGTAGGCGCACATGATGGTCGCGGGAGCTGCCTCAGCAACCACCCGCTCGAATGCCGGCAGGTAGATCTCTCGCAGGGTGCGCATGTCGACGTCGGCGCTGACGCGCATCCGCTCGGTCTCCTGGTTGTTGGCCGCGAAGTGCTTCAACGCAGCCCCGACACCCTGCGCCTGTTGTGCGCGCACATGCGCGGTCGCGAGGACACCAGCTAGCAGCGGATCTTCGGAGTAGTACTCGAAGTTGCGCCCGCACAGAGGGGAGCGCTTCATGTTCACGCCCGGTCCCAGCACGACGTGAACCCCCAGCGCCCTTGCCTCTCGGCCTACTGCCTCGCCGATCTGCTCGGCCACATCGGGATCCCAGCTAGACCCGACGGCAACCGCAGGCGGGAAGCAGGTGGCGGGCTGGCTCGTGTTCTCCCCGAGGTGATCGGCGGCTGCTGCTGCCTGCCGCCGCACGCCGTGCGGACCGTCGGTAAGGACGATCGAGGCGACGTCGGCCCGATCGATAGGCTGGGTGGTCCAGAAGTCACGACCAGACAGAAGGCCGGCCTTCTCCTCCAAGGTGAGGTCACCGGCGTGAACGTGGGTCATGGTGCAACTCCCTGCAGGACGGGACGTGGTCCCTGCCGGTGTGGCAGGGGTGGAGGCGGCGGGTAGGGCCGGGCTCAACGGACGGACTTGATGGGCAGAATGGCAAGTGCGCCGATGACGGAGATGACGATGCCGAGCGGGAAGATCGCGGAGTACCCGAGGGTGCTCACCACAGTGCCCGCGACAGCGGCCGCCAGCGCTGAGGGAAGCGCCACGGCGATGTTCAGCACCCCGAGGTAGCGGCCATTGTCCTCAGTGCTGGGCAGCACCTCCGACAACAGCGCCTGATCGACCGCGAGGTACGCACCAAACCCGAGCCCGGCCACCAGCGCGTAGATGAAGAAGCCGGTCACGGTCGGCATGAGCCAAGGCGCGATGAGCGACGCGCCGATCAGCAGTCCAGCGACGACCGCGACCGGCTTGCGACGACCGATTCGGTCGCTGAGTGGGCCGCCAAGGACGGTGCTGAGCAGTGTCGCGCCCAGTGCGGTGAGCGCCAGCAGGGGCAGGACATCCACTGCCTCATCTCCCAACCCGACGTAGTCCTGCAGCAGGAAGAGCTGGAAGGTGTTGACGAGGTAGAAGCCCATCAGTGTCATCAACCGGCCGAGGAAGCCGAACGCGAAGTCGGGGTGCTGGCGCGGGCTCACCCAGAAGGTGCGCAAGAGCATCGACCAGTGCATCGGTTCGCGGGGCGCCTCGCGGTTGTCGTGGTCGGGGTTGAACCGCACCAGTCCGACGCCGGCAAGGACGATCATCACAGCAAGGATGCTGTAGCCCACGAACGGCGCGGACGAGAGGACGGCGCCAACCACTTGGCCACCGAGCACACCGAAGAGGACGCCGAGACCCGCCACGGCTGAGAACAGACCCCGGACTCCCCGCGGGACCCGGTCCGGCATGATCGCGGTCTTCGGGCCCAGGTACAGGTTGAGTGCCACGTTGAGAAAGATGTAGACGATGACCAGACCGACAAGGCTGCTCATCCCGCCTAGCACGACGAGGGCAATGGCAGCGCCCAGCGCACCGCTGACCATCCAAGGTGCCCGTGCTCCGCGCTTGCTGCGAGTCCGGTCCGACAGGAGCCCCGCTACCGGTTGGGCGACCATTCCCGCTACTGCACCCAACGCCGCGGCGAACGCCAAGTTGGCGGCCTTGTTCGCAGGGTCGAGTTGCTCGATCTGCAGTGGCAGCAGGACTGCGTTCACCGCTCCGATGCAAACGTAGGCACCAAAACTTGCCAAGCCGTACCAGACCAGGAGGCGGCGGAGGCGGCCCGTGACCTTGAACCGTTCGATGCTCTGGGGATCGAAGCCTTCAGGGCTCAGTGATGTGGAGACACTCGAGCTCGACGATGTTGCGGACGGAGGGGTGTGCTGCATGGTGACCTCGACAGATCGGTAGACGGGCGAAGCGACAGCGGCCAAGGTGGCCGATGGGCGGCGGCTTGGCGCACCAGCCGGGGCTCAGGCGTCCTGAGTCGCGCGGGTCTCCATCTCGGCCGGTGCGCGGTGGGTTGCGGCCGCCCGACGGCGGCGCCGCCACACCAGAACGCCTGCGAGTACGAGCAGGAGCAGCCCCCCTGCTACGCCGACCAGCGGGGCGGTGACGCGCAGCAGGTGCAAGCTGGACGCGGTTTCCTGAGCGTCCTTCGCACCCAGCGCGATGTCCTCGTCGGACACGGCGAACTCGCCCTTGGTGATGGTGATGACACGCTCGCCATCCAGTTCCGCGTAGGTGTCGAGCTTTGACTTGCCGCCGATGACGAGGCCCGTCTCCGGCTCGATGATCAGGGTGCCAGCGGAGGAGAAGACGCGGTCGGTGGTGACCGTCGACTCTTCGCTGCCGGCGAGTGACCCGGGCAGGTCGAGTTCACCGACCACCGTCGGCGGGACGGCCGTCTGGTACTCAAAGGCGCGAACTCCGGCCACCTTGGTCTCGCCCACGTACTTGGCCGTCACGGTCTTCTCAAGCGTGCTGTTCCAGAACTCGTACGACTTCTTCTGGGCGTTGAAAGGCAGCTTGACGATGTAGCCGGCGAACGGCACGTCATCGACTACCTCGCCGCTGCTTTCCTTCATGCTGCCGCTCCAGGTCACGAGCTCGCCGGTCCGCTCGTCGATCGCGTAACGGGTGAGTTCGCCGGACAACGGCAACTCGTTCGCGCGGCAGTCTTTGCCACCGTCGGGGTAGTCGAAGTCGGTCGGGTCCGAGCACACGTACGCCTCGACGGCCAGAACGTCGCGGCCCGTCTCGCGACGTGCCGCCCCGGTGTCATCGGGTTGGGCCACGACGCGGGTGACGTTGGTCAAGGACCCGGTCACCTCGGCCAGCTTGGCGATGCTGAAGTAGGTGGCCGGTGCCCCTTCGACGGAGCGGGCGATCACGGTCGCGTTGGTGTCGGCGGGGATGACGGCCAGCTCTGGGTAGGCGTACGTGCGGGAGAGCACCCCAGCAGTGATCAGTAGCGACCCGAGCATGATGAGGACGTAGATCTTCTTCAAGGGTTCTCCAGGAGTGGCGTACACCGAGGGCGATTGGTCGGTGACGAGGCGGGTGATCAGGGACGAGGCACCAGAGCGCTGTGGCTGTCATCACAAACCGTACGATGTTTGGTTTTCGTCGTCAATGACTTCTCGGCACCCGATCTGAACGGCTAGCCGCATGCGAGGGCATTTGCGCACCCGGACGTGGTTTGCCGGGGTGTGGGCCGGCCGCCCATCACGGCTCAGAGGACGTCGTGACGGCCGCCACAGGGGCATGTGTGCGCGTATCGCCCCCCGACTGGCCTCAGCGCACGGACGTAGCATCGGGGCGTGAACGCTGTCGTGCGCCGTTATCCCAAAGGGGTGGCGAAGCGTGCCGTGATCCTCGAGGCCGCCCTGGATGTGCTCGAGAGGGAGGGCGAGATGGGCGCCTCGTTGCGCACCATCGCCAGGGAGGCCGACATCAGCTTGGCCGGACTGCTCCACTACTTCCCGTCTCGCGACGGTCTCTTCACAGAGTTGCAGCACGAATTGGACCAGCGCGCGATCGATACGTACTTCGCCGGCTTCACCTCTGAGGACCCAGGGTCGCTGCTCGGCGCAGTGATGCAGGCCATCGTGGAGCGCCCCGCGTTGGGGATGCTGCACCTGATGCTCGCGACCGCAGCCCTCAGGCCCGGCCACCCGGTTGCCACCTACTTCGAGGAGCGGTACGCGCGCATCCACCAGGTGTTCGCAGATCACGTGCGTGCGCTGCAGTCCGCCGGTCACGTAGACACGGACCGCGACCCGGAGTACATCGCCACGGCGATCATTGCCGCCGCTGACGGCATCCGCTTCCAGTGGCTCTCGAACCGTTCCATCGACATGCCCGGTCACGTGCTGCGAACCTGGGACATGCTTCTAGGACGCTCGTCCCAGAACTGAATCAACGCCAGCACCACCACTCGCCGGCACTGCGGAAAGGTGGCGCACCCTGGAGCACCCCATCTCGGCAGGCTCGGGTCAGAGGTTGGGACCGCACGGGATGGTCGACGTCACGCGTCGAAAGGGCCGAACCCAATTGGCCGGTTGAGCGGCTCAACGGCCTCATTCCCGGGACTTGCCCACCTACGATCGAGCAGTGCCAAACACACAACCCGCCTCCCGCCCACGGGGGCCGTACGCGAAGTCTCGCGCCGTCCAGGCGGACATCCTCGACCAGGCTGTCAGCGTCTTCACGAAGCGCGGGTTCCACGGAACGTCGATGCGGGACATCGCCGCAGCAGCAGGGCTGACACCGCCGGGCTTGACCCACCATTTCGGTGACAAAGCTGAGTTGCTGATGGCCGTACTGGCCAGACGGGATGCCGCGAGCGCCGAGCGCCTGAACACCGCCGATGACCAAACGACGGCTGAGAAGCTGCGAGACGTCGCAAAGAACAACCGAGACGACCCCGATTCCGCCCGCCTGTTCACGACCCTGGCAGCCGAGGCGGCTGATGCTGGTCACCCCGCGCACCAGTGGTTCCAGGACCGGTACAGGCACGCCAGGGCGCTCGTCGTAACGGCGGTCCGCACCGGTCAAGAGCGGGACGAGCTGCGCCAGGACGTTGCTCCTGAGGCTGTGGCGGACCTGATCATTGCCGTCCTGGACGGTCTCCAACTTCAATCTCAACTGGACTCAGGGGTAGACACCGACCCCGCCCTGGAGGCCCTCCTGACGTTGCTGCACCCCGGACTGGACAGACCCGCGGACTGAACGTCCAGCCCGACAACCGGAAGCCGGCGGAGGTGCATGTGGCACCGCGGGCCACCCCTGTCTCGGCACGAGCAGCCGTCCGACGGCGACACAACCAAGAACCGACCCGCCTTGGCTCCTGGCGGCGCGGTCGCGCGGCTAGGTCTGGGGATCGGGTCCGAGGCTGGGTCCGGCGAACGGTTGCATGTGGCCCTAGGACAGCGCGCAGCACGCTCGGCGTCGAGAGGCTCCTGGGGCCAGCAGCACTGTACGAACGGGCTGCTGGCGCGGTCGATCGGGGTCTTGGTCGGGTTGCGGTTGAACTGCGCCGCGGCTAGGAGGTAGTGGTCTAGGCACCGGCCACGAATGCTTTACCGATGAACGGTTTTCATGCCACAGTGGCGCCCATCACACGCCCCCACCGGCCCACTCGGCCCGACTGGTCCCACCCAAACTTGCTCGCACCCACCTCAGCCGCGGCTACCTGCCGGCGGCGTGCACTCGACACGAGGTGGCGGGGCGCATGTGCCGCATCCCCTCGCCAGCTCTGCAGCGCAGCCGAGCCCGAGTGCGTGACCCGCGCCCCGGCCGACCTGGGTGCGTCCCCTCGTTCCTGGTCGGGCAGTCCGGCCAGGCCTCGCCGTTTGGAGTCAATCAGTGAACAGTTCACGCAGCCTGAAGAGAATCGCGACCATCAGTGCCTCGGGATGCGTCGCGGCGGTGGCAGCGATCCTGTCCTCGCCCGCAGCCGCGATCGCCGCAGCCCCGACACCGGTTCCCGTAGGCGCCGAGTACGTCGCCCTGGGTAGCTCGTTTGCCTCCGGGCCGGGAGTCCCGACCACCCTCGACCCGTTCTGTGCCCGGTCCAGAGGTAACTACGCTCACGTCCTGGCCAGCGGGCTGCAGCTCCAGCTGACCGACGTGACGTGCGGAGGTGCCACCAGTGACAACATCGTCAGCACCTCACAGAAGCTCCCCATCGGAGGCCAACGCGCTCCGCAGATCAACGCCGTCACGGCCAATGCCGACCTCGTGACGATCACCATCGGCGGCAACGACGTCAACTACATCGGCGACCTGTACCGAAACTCGTGCCAGGCGCCCAACAACGCCCCTATCCCGGCGATCTTCGCGTCGGCGTGCACCCCGGCTAACCCGGCCGCCACGCAAGGGGCGCTCTCCGTCGTGCAGTCGAAGATCGTGGCAACGGTGCAGGCCGTTCAGGCCAAGGCGCCCGAGGCTCGCATCGTCTTGGTCGACTACACGACGGTGCTGCCGCAGAACGCGAAGCCGTGCACTGCCCTGCCGTTGACGACCGAACAGATCAAGTACTCGCTGGACGTGGCCCGTCAGCTTCAGCTGGCCACGAAGCACGCGGCTCAGCAGTCGGGCGCGGAGCTTGTGGAGCTCTCGAAGGCCAGCCGGGGCCACGACGTGTGCTCGGACGACCCGTGGGTCACCGGCTGGGAGTTCGGCCCGGACTTCCTGTTCGGCGGGAAGGTCCCCTACCACCCGAACGCAGCCGGCATGCAGGCCGCTTCGGACCTGATCGCCGCACACCTGAGCTGAGGCGCACCGTGGGCGGGAGAACGCTGTCCCGCCCACGGCGAAGCGCGACCGAACGCGTGCCCGCTGTAGGTGTGCAGCGCCAACCAGCGCAACCTGTTCGGCCGGTGGCCAGCTGGAGGTCGACGTCTTCAGCGGCCGTCGAACCGGGCCGTCAGCCAGCACCGAGCCGCACTGAAGACTCGTCGTAGTTGTCACGCCCAGAGTCGTCGTGGGCAGCGGCCTGAGTGCTGGATAGGTGAAGGCCTTCGGTCGCGAAGGCCGCTGTCTGGACCGCTGACCAGCCAGGAGGCTTTCGTGCCCCACGCAAACGCTGCCCTGACCGAGCTCGCTCGTCTGCGGCTGGCCAGGATGATCGTCGAGGACGGCTGCAGCGCCGCTCACGCGGCCGACATGTTCCTGGTCAGCCCCGCGACCGCACGCAAATGGGCTCAGCGGTACCGCGACGGCGGTGCCGAGGGCATGACCGATCGCAGCAGCCGCCCACACCGCTTGCCCGACCCGAACCGACCCCCGGACACTGCGTCGGATCGTGGGGCTGCGGAAGCGACGACGCCTCGGACCTCTACGTCAGTAGTGACCTCGGAACGCCGGCCTCGACGGTCCGCGCAGTACTGACCCGGTGCCGGATCAAGCGACTCAGCCTTGACGACCGGGTCCCCGGCGAACCGCTGCGCCGCTATGAGCGCCCGACCCGGTCTCGGTGCCCCACGTCGCCGTCTAGGTGGGCCCCTTCACCACGTTGTTGTTGACATGCCTACGGCAGCCGGACGCGTGCAGCATCGAGCAAGATGCCCGCGTACTCGACTGCGACGTCGGTCTCTGCCGTCGAGGGCTCGTGCGCGCGGTAGTACCTATCGTTCCGGTTTCGCCGCACTACATCGACGTGGGCGGCTGCCTCGCTGGGTGGCGGCGTGTTGAAGTTAGCTGCAAGAAAGTGCGACTGCTTCGTGCCGCCCCTCGCCACGGGTCGTGCGGTACCCGTAGGCCGAGAGCATGGCCTCGCCAACGTCGTGCATTGCCGCGTACGCCAGGTCGTGCCTGACTAGGACAGTCTTGACGACCTGCACGTCGCTCATGGCGGCCTCGGCGTTGGAGAGGAACGAACGCGCTCGCGTCTCATCCTCACCGCCGACGGACCGGCAGCTGCTGCCGCAGCCGCGCCTCGCGCGCCGCATGCACCGACTCGCCATCAAGCCCCGGTAGACCGTGCCCTGCCAGCCACCGGCCAACGCCGGGATCGAACGCGTCCACCGCACCCTGCGTGACGGCTGGGGCTACCGCCGCTGCTACCCCTCAGCCCCCGGATCGTGTGACGGGTCTACACCGTCAACTTCGCCACGGCGTCTTCGAGATCCTCGAGCGCTTTCGACGTGTGCACCGCCAGCCGTTGCAGGTGCGGCACGGCGTCGCGACAGCCCACGAAGCCAACGTTCATCGCGCCGTCGTAGCTGAGGCAGGTGATGTTGAGCGCCATGCCGTGGGCCGGGATCGAGACGGGAAAGTAGTTCTCCAAGCGAGCACCCCGCAAGTAGAGGGTTTGCTTAGGCCCGGGAACGTTCGACACGCACAGGTTGAACGTGGCTGGGGTGATGCCGCTGGCACCCACCATGGCTCCGGCCGTCTGAAGAGCCGACGGCGCTAGGAGATACCCGCTGTAGGCGAGCATCGCGGCTTGTGTCATGTCGTTCATCTGAGCCTTGGCCTGCGTGGTCGAAGCGATGATCGCCTTCAAGCGTTCTCCGGGGTCGGCGATGTGCGTGCCCATCGGCGCGAGCGTGGCACCTACCCGCACCCCTCCGCCCTCATCTCCCTTGGGCCGAATGTTGACCGGCAAGAATCCGACGAGGGACCTCTTCGGCAGCTCGCCCATCTCCTCGAGGTAGGTACGTAACCCGCCCCCGAACACCGCCATGGCTACGTCGTTGAGCGAACCGCCGCTCGCCGACGCCACCGCCTTGAGTCGGTCCAGCTCAAACTGTGCCGTCGCAAACCGACGGTTGCGGCCGGTACGCCCGTTGAACATCGACTTCGGGGCGCGGAGACCGGGGACCAGGGCCGAGTGCTCGGCGCGTCGGCTCAGCTGGAGTCGGAGCACGGCTTTGGTCACCGCTGCCGTCGAACGCACGGTGCCCCCGGCCAAGGCCGTCGCATCCCACGCGGTGCTCACCAGTCCCCCCACAAGCGAACTGCGATCGTCGCTCGTACGCCCGCGAGAACGCGGCTTCAGGGAGAAGAACATCGGATGGGTGCGGTCGTCAGGCGTCGTCGCCAAAGCGCGCTGCAGCAGCTTCACGCCGGTGTAGCCGTCGACGAGCGAGTGGTGAATCTTGATGTAGACAGCGAACCGCCCGCCACTCAGACCTTCGATGATGTGCAGTTCCCACGGCGGGCGAGAGAAGTCGATGGGGTTGCTGTGCAGCCTCGACACGAGAACCCCGAGTTCTCGCTCATCGCCCGGAGTCGCGAGCGCCGACCGCCGCACGTGGTAGTCGATGTCGAACTTGTCGTCGGTCACCCAGTAGTGAAGCGGGTTCAGCAGCAACCGTGGGGTGGCGAGCTTGCGGTTCCAGGGCGCTTCTACCGGCGACTCCTGCATCTCACGATGAAGCTCGCGAACGAATTCAGGACCCGCCCCGTCGGGCAACGTGAAGTACTTGAGGCCCGCCACGTGCATCTTCGTGTCCGCTGACTCCAGGTACAGGAACATTGCGTCAGTGGGGGAACGCGCCTACGCGACATGTGGGATCGCTCTCTTCCGAGTCAGGACGCACCGTCCGGCAGCTGACCCACCGCGCCCCCAGGGCGACGTCGTGACTACAATACCGAACACTGCACGCTTTTGATAGCCTCCGAATCGCCCCCAAGCGTGCTGACACGACCGCGGTAGGGGCCGGACTCCGAAGTCCGTCGTCATCGGCACCCCGTTCGGCTGCGCCACAGCTCTCAGGAGGATTTTGTGCCCATCACTCACCCCATGGACCTACCGTCGATCCGCTTTGGAAGAGTCCGTGTGCCACGCCCGCTGGCCGACGCTGACCTACCAGACGCTGATGCGGCGAGCATCCCGAACCTGTGTCTGGCGTCTCGGGAGTTCCTGACCGGGCTGGAATTGGTGCGCACCATCACCTCGCGCAGTGAGCTCGAAGTCATGCCTGATGGGGACGGCCACCCTGTGGTCGTCCTGCCGGGGTTCCTGGCGGGCCCGCTGTCCACGGTGGTGTTGCGTTCCTTCCTCCGCTCCCACGGTTACCGCACCTACGACTGGGGCCACGGTCGAAACCTTGGGGTCCGGGAGGAGATGCGGCTCTCACTCGAGCGTCGGCTGGAAGCGATCTGCGATCAGCACGGCCGGCGGACGAGCCTGGTTGGCTGGAGTGCCGGCGGCATCTTCGCTCGTGAGCTCGCGCGAGGAAGGCCGGATCTTGTTCGCTCGGTGATCACCATGGGAACGCCCATTCGAGGCAACATGCGCGCTACCGCCGCGTGGCCGAGTTACTCGCTGCTGAACCGCGGTCGGCACACACCGGACATGAGCCCGGAGTCGGTACGTCTGCGGTCGAGTCCTCTCGTGGTCCCCACAACGTGCATCTACAGCAAGTGGGACGGCATCGTGGCCTGGCAGCTGTGCACGAGTACACCCGCCCCGCGGACCGAGAACATCCAAGTGCACTGTCGTCACCTGGGCTTCGGTCATGACGTGGAAACTCTTCGAGTGATCGCCGACCGCCTAGCGCAGCCGGAGGGCCAGTGGGAGCCGTACCCCACCTCGCTCACACCCCGGCAGGCCGATCGACCTGTGGCCTGACTGCGAGCGCCGAAGGCAACAAGGCGGGCCGTGGACGTCTCACTGGGGTAGGGGTCCGGCGTCATTCTCGCGCCGCCTCCGACCTCGAGGCCGGGCGATAGCATCGTCAACGTGACTGCTGTCGTACGCCGCTACTCCAAGGGGGTGGCGAAGCGCGCCTCGATCCTCGACGCCGCCTTGGACGTGCTCGAGCGAGAAGGCGAGACGGGCGCCTCGCTGCGCACAATCGCGAAAGAGGCCGACATCAGCCTGGCCGGCCTCATCCACTACTTCCCCACGCGAGACGTCCTTTTCACAGAACTGCAGCATGAGCTCGACGAGCGTGCAGCGCAGACGTACTTCTCTGGCTTCCCCTCCGAGGACCCGGGGTCTCTGCTAGCTGCGGCCATGCGTGCCAACATGGAACGGCCCGTACTCGGGATGCTTCACCTGATGCTCTCGACAGCCGCCACTCGCCCTGATCACCCCGCCAGCGCGTACTTCAAGCAGCGGTACACACGCATGCACGATGTCTTCGCAGAGCACGTGCGAAAGCTGCAAGCCACCGGAGCGGTCGGCGAGGACCACGACCCCGACTACATCGCCACCGCGGTCATCGCCGCCGCCGACGGCATCCGCTTCCAGTGGCTCTCGGACCGTTCGATCGACATGCCTGGCCACGTGCTTCGGACATGGGACACGCTGCTGGGACGTGCGTCGCAGACCGTTTCCGACTAGCGGGTCTCGAGCGCAACCGGCCGTTGAGGGTGCGTGTAGGCCTGGTGTCACAGCCTGTGGGTCAACAGCTGGCGTGCCCTACCGCCGCTCGGCATGGAGCCTGGCTCGGAGACTCGCGCCTTCTCGCGGGGTGCCGCGGAAACCCGTGACGTGCTGCCGCACGTTGCGAATCTCCCATAGGTTCGACAACGCGTCCCAGTGCTTATCGCGCTCGTGTTCGCTCCCACCGAGACGGTTGACCCAGGTGCGCTTCAGCACAGTGACCGACTCTTCCGGCTCGTTCAGGAGGGGAGCAACCTCTACCCACCCAGTCGGCTCCACCTTCGGGCCGTCGGCGAGAACGACAGTGGTGTGAACGGGGTCTGCACCACGCGGCGCGCGACGCCACCGCCTACTGTCGACGTTGAACTGCACCGTCGGCTGCGGGTTGCCGTGCCAACCGTCCAGACCTTTGCCTTCTCGGTCGAACAGAAGCGCGATGGCGCAGAGGCGGTTCGCTCCGTCCAGAACAAGCTCACCTGACTGGGCCGCTGGGCTCCCCCAGAACCAGAGCAAGCCTGCGGTGTGCCCCGAAAGCAGGGTTTCGTACCGAGCCAGAGTTCGTTCCTCGTCCCAGACCTGCTCGGGTGCCTCCGCCGCGATCAGGTAGCGGCCCAGACGGAGATGGAGAGCGAGTTCGTGAAGTTTGATGGTGTCCGTGCCGACACCGTCCGGCTACCGCCACAACCCGCAACACACCCCCACTCAGATCGGATCCCGCAGCGAAAGGCCGGCGTGATCCCCCGCTCGCCATGTTGAGGCAGCTAGACGAGTTGCGGCCTCCGACCACAGAAGCTCTGGAACCGGTTCTGGGTCCCGCCGGAGGCTTCTCGGGCCCCTGCGCGCACGCTGCCCGGCCCGCGGCCCCTGGGCGCACGAGAAGGCCCTCGCGCGGGTGCGTGGCGGCCTCGGAGGGGCTCGGAGGGGCGATGTCCGGGGGTCCTGGGCGGACGTAGAGCGGGATCCCGGGGCTGTCCCGGGTGCGCGGCGAGGGTGGCGGGCCCCTAGGGGGCGCGGGCGCCGGGGGGTTCGGCGGCGCGGCGGTGCTGGGCGCCAGCAGCTGGTAGAGCGTGTGGCTGCGGGACCTGCCGCGATCCCACGTACGTCTTAGTCAGCCCACCCCACCACCCACCGGAAGGCTGACCACCCATCAACGCCTGGAGCCCTGAGGAGCCCTGAGGAGCCCTGAGGAGCTCGGTCTCCTCGAGCAGCGGTATCCGGGCATGCCGAGTCGGCACCAGCACGGTGGTGAGAACGGTTACCGGATCGGATAACATCACACTGTGGCACCGACCGCACCGCTCGACCGTCCTTACCCGGCCCAGAACCAGGACACAGACACGCGCACGCTCATCGACGGGCTGAACCAGGCACTCAGGGACAGCGGGCTGACCCAAAGCGACTTCGCGACCGCACTCGGCACGTCCGCCTCCCGGCTCTCGACCTACAGGAACGGGAAGACCACTCCCGCCGCGACGTTCTACCTGCGCGCCCGACGTATCGGGCACTGCCTACGGGAGGCGTACAGCCTGGGCTGGATGTCTTCAATTCGGACGGCCGACGCCATCGCAGAGGCCCTTGACGACGACGACAACACCTGGGCCTTGAAGATGGTGTTGCAGGGACGCGATCACCTGCATGCTCTGCTCTCTGAGCGTGACGACCTCGCCGGCGCATGGGAGGCGGCGCCACCGTCGACAGGCGCCACACAGTGGGACGTCTTGTTGGCCACGCTGGCAGGTCATGAGTTCGAGGCGGCGGGTCTGCGAGCCCCTGCGTGGACGCAGTGCGCGCCCCTGGCCAGTCCATGGGTCATCGAGAGCGCCCGAACGGATGCCGAGACCGTCAGGGAGCAGACGCCCGCTTGGCTGTCCCAGCTCGGCGTCTTCATCCGAGCGCACGATCTGGCCACCCAGGGAGCCGGGTGACGGCGTGAGCAGCGTGGGTAGCTCGGCGCGGGTGTCCTACAAGACTCCAAGCGTGGGCTACGAGATCGCGTTCCTCGGCCGCGACCTGGAGATCGCGTTACCCACCGTCGTGCCCTCCCTCGAGGCCAACCTCGTCCACCTCGACGGCTCGCCAAGCATCCCGTACACCCGGTTCTCGTTGTCGATGAGCCGGTCCCGGCGCCTGGCCCGGTGGGTTGCCTGGAACATCGACGGCGCCAATTTCGAGTTCGCCGACTCCATCAGCCGCGACGGCGTCGACTGCCGCCCCGACCCCCGACTCCCCCTCGACGTGCAGACACTCGAGGACGTCGTCTACGCCACCAACTCGCTCGACCGCGGCCACCTCGCCCGCCGCGCCGACCTGTTGGGGGCTCGCTCGCCGAGGCCCGCCAGGCCAACGAGGACTCGTTCTACTTCAACAACATCGCCCTCAGCGCGACACCTCCAACCAGACCAGGGCAGCCGGAGTGTGGGGTGAGCTCGAGGACGCGCTGCTGGACTCCGCGAAGGCGGACCGGCAGCGCGTCAGCGTGTTCGCCGGCCCCGTCCTGGCCCCGACGACCTCCCCTACCGCGGTGTCCTGGTGCCGTACACGTTCTGGAAGCTCATTGCGTACGCGACCGATGCACAGGGCACGCGGGTGCGGCTCAGCCCGACGTCCCAACCGGTCAGCGATTAGCGCGAGGTCACCGGTGTGGGCCTGAACCAGAACCGGGGCCCCAGCCTCAACCCGCCCCCGGCCTAGCGCCACGACAGCGTCGCTCGAACGTGATCAGTCGACCGGCTCGAAACGAACCATCCGCATGTTGCCGCCATCCCCGAGCGATTCCCCCGGCCTGGGGACGAGCGTGAAGACATCATCGACCTCTTCGTCGTCGTCGGCCTCGCCTGCAGCTTGCAACTTGGCTAGCGCCGCCGCGATCTCCGCCTCCAGCAGGTCAGCTAGCTGTTCACTCCTGAACATTGCCGGCCGCGAACGCGAACCCGGGAACATCTCTGCAACAGCCGTATCCATGTCGACGACCGTCCGTAGACGCCCAGACTCCGCAACATTCCCTGCCGAGTACGAGCGAGCGCCGGCCCCACCACGAACGCACCCGACTGCGAGGCCACCTGAGCCTCAACACCCTCTCGCCCAGCTCCCGGCCCTGGGCCAAGTGGTCCGCATCATCGACCGCGACTTCGGCAACGGCCAGAAGCAAGGTTGATGTCACTCCCAGGTCTGCCGTCATCGCTTGCGAACGGTCCGAACACCGACGCGTGCACCGGCGCACGATCAATGGGATCGAACCAGCGTGGGAGCGGCTCCAGCACTTGCCCGCATCGACGCCACGATGAGGAGCGCTCCAGATGACGCACTCGCAGGGGCGCGTGCCGCCTAGCCAGCGTCGCGCAGCACTCGGGGGACGAAGGTTGCCTGCGCCGGCCCGTACTGCTCTGAACCATGTTCACGTCGCGGTCGATCAGCTGGACATGGGGCTCTGCCTGTAGGGCTGCCCGCAGATCGCGCGAGCATCTCGGTCCAAGTCGTAACGAGGAGGCATGCCTTCCGGCGAGTTAGCGCAACCGCCGCTGGACAGGGGCCAGGCCTCGTGCGCGCAGGGTGATGGTGTCGTGCCGCGTCAGGCGCGGTAGGCGTAACGAGGCACGCCCTTCAGGTCCAACTGGTGCGCGGCGGTCAGCCACGTAGAACGTGGCGAAAGGCAACGGCCAATGCTCGCGCCCAGCTTCGCCGACAGCGCGGAGGGCGAGCCGGTACGCGCCGTTGCTGGCACGAGAGCTGCGCACGCGAATAGTGGCGTGTGGCCTGGGCGCTGGCCCCTTTGCGAAGGCGGCGAGAGGGGGTTCGGAGGTGATCTGTTTCGCGCCAGCGATCGCGACGGCGGAGTAGGCAGCGCCTCGTCTCTGCTGACGGTCGGCTTCTTGTTCGTCAATGCCGGCGCTGTACTTCTGTGCGCACAGCACCCGGGAAATCCGAGCCGGACGGGCCGGACCGACATGAGTTAGGGCGTCACGCACCAGGGCGACGGCGATGGCGTCGTACTGCATCTGGGTGTGGCTGACATCGCGACCGGGGCAGATTGACTGCACGGCGATGTTGGTGTCGTCCGAGTCGCCTCGAATCACTGGCGATGGGGCGTTGACGGTGGTGTCGGTCGTTGAGTAAAAGACGGAGTAGTCGACTCGACCAGGTGTTTCGTCGCCGGCGTTGAGTGCGGACAGAAATTGCGAGCCGGGTCTCTGCTGCCAAATACCGGCGGGACACGCGGCGACGCACAAGGCGTCAGCTAGGGGCGCGCCGTGGTTGCTGGGCGCCAGGCCGATGACGTCACCTACAAGTGAGCGCGTGTCGGGCCACCACTTGAGCACCCACCGCAGGAGCATGCCGCCCTGGCTGTGGCCCACGAGGTTCACCGGTCGGTGGTAGCGGTCGACCATGGCCCGGATCGAGGCGACGACGAAGTGGGAGGCGATGTTGATGTCGCCTACGGCGTTGGCGGGCAGCCGGACGGTACAGACGGTGTAGCCATCTCGGCTGAGCAGGGGGCGCAGGCCCTCGGACCACGAGATGTCAGGGGTGGTGGACGTTCCGTGCACCAACAGCACGGGCGCCTTGCCCGCTTCGTGTTGTGGACAATCGAGCGCGTCATCAAGCTCGGTCGCTGTGGCGGCGAGGTGCGGACCTGGAGCCGGCCGGGTCTCGGCGGCCCGCGCGTCTGCTTGGGGGGTCGCGGCGAGGCTGGTTGCCGTCAGCAGTGTGACGAGGAGAGCTGCGAGGGTGCTGACCCGCCCGCTCATGAGCTGGCCCGTTGGCTCGAGGCGGGCGGCGCCAGCGGCAAGTCGAAGAGACCTGTGACCGGCAGACGCAATCGCGCCCCAGGGCAAGCGGCGCCGCGCGCGATGACCGCGCTGCTCGTGAGCGTGCGCGAGGACATGCCAATGCTCAGGCGGTGGCAGCCGCGTGGGATCCGCCAGCCTCCTTCACCTCGCAGGGAGGAGTCCCAACTGGCGAAGCTGCGGTCGTTGAGGGGAAGTGAGACCCGAACAGACCGCCCAGCAGGGATGTGCACCGAGTGGCTCGCGGCGAGCTGGCGGACCGGTTGCCGCAAGGGGCGGGTAGAGGGCTTGGAGACGTAGAGCTGTGGGACGGCGATGCCGGGTCGGCGGCCGACGTTGCGGATGGTGACGTGTGCGGTGGCGACGGCGCCTCGCGGGCCGCCGCGGGTGACGGTGAGGTTGCCGTAGCGGAAGCGGGTGTAGGAGAGCCCGGCGCCGAACGGGTAGGCGGGCCGCAGCTTGTTGGCGTCGAACCACCGGTACCCCACGAGCAGTCCCTCGCTGTAGAGAGCACTGTTGGCGACCCCGGGGTAACGACGTCGGTCTCCTGCTGTCGGTAGCTGATCGGCGGTGGCGGGGAAGGTAGCGGGGAGCCGGCCTCCGGGGTCGACGTCGCCCCACAGGACGCGGGCAAGGGCGCTGCCACCGGCCTGGCCCGGGTACCAGGCCTCGAGGACAGCCGCCACCTTGTTGCGCCATGGCGTCAGGACCGGGCCGCCGGTCTGTAGCGCGACGACGGTACGGGGCTGGGCCGCTGCGACCTGGCTGACGAGCCGGTCGTTGTCGGTGCCGTTGATGGGGCACGTGCGTTCCACACAGTTGGAGCCGCTGGTGATCAGGGTGGAGTTGCTGGTCAGAGCGTCGTTGCTGCAGTTCATCGAGACGCAGGTCTTGTCGGTGCCTTCGCTCTGTACGTCGCCGACGACGACGATGGCGACGTCGGCGGCTCGGGCCTGGCGGGCGGATTCCGCGGGGTCCGACCCATCGGTGAACGTCACGCGGACTGCCCGGCCGGCACGGTCGCGGATGCCGTCGAGCGCAGTGACCACGGCGCCTGGTCGGGGCTCAACGCCGCCAGACCCTCCCCCGGTGACGAACTCGTCGGCGTAGGTTCCGACAACGGCGATTCGCTTGGTGCTGCCCTTGAGGGGCAGGACGCCGTTGTTCTTGAGCAGCGTGATCGCGCGTTCCTCGATCTGGCGGGCGAGCACGTCGTGCTGGGCGAAGGGGATCTGCTGGTCGTCGTCGGTGAAGCCGCTGCGGTCGAAGAATCCGAAGGCGAACAGAGTCCCGATGATGGCGTGCACGCGCTTGTCCAGCGTGCTTTCGCTGACCTGGCCCAGCGTGAGCGCCGCCCGGATCTGAGTCGGCGAGTAGGAGCGGTCAAGTAAACCTTGCGCGGGAACGAAGTCGAGCCCGGCATTGAGGCCGGTCGCGGTCCCCTTGGAGGCGCCGTAGTCGGAGATGACCATGCCGCGGAAGCCCCACTGCTGGCGCAGGATCGTGTCGAGGAGGAACTTGTTCTCGCAGACGTGGACCTCGTTGACCTTGTTGTATGAACACATCAAGGTGCCGACCTTGCCCTGCTTGACCGCCGCCTCGAAGTGGGG
Source organism: Nocardioides scoriae (assembly GCF_900104965.1). Taxonomy (NCBI): domain Bacteria; kingdom Bacillati; phylum Actinomycetota; class Actinomycetes; order Propionibacteriales; family Nocardioidaceae; genus Nocardioides; species Nocardioides scoriae. The sequence continues at coordinate 2,989,672 of NZ_LT629757.1, forward strand.
GAGGTAGACCTCGCGCAGGGTCCGTTGGGTCATGTTGGCCGAGACGTTGGTGCGGCCTCCGTCGGCGGAGACGAACGGCGGCAGCCCGAGTTGGCCCTCCTGGTTGTTGCCGGCGTAGTGCTTGATGTCTGCAATGACCCCGGTGCTCTGGGCGCCCTGGACCCAGGCGACGCCGGTGCGTGCGTTCTGCAGCGTTTCCTCGCCGTAGGACTCGTACGTGCGCCCATTCTGCGGAGTGCGCAGGATGTTCACGGACGGGCCGAGCACGATGTCGTTGCCCTTCGCCTTGGCCTCGGTGGCCACGGCGCGGCCCGCCCGCCGGGCCAGGCCCAGGTCCCAAGTAGCGGAGAGGGCCATCGGCACGGGAAGCGCGGTCGCGACTCCTTGCCGCACGCCGACTGGGCCGTCACTGAGGTAGACCACAGGCAGCCCGAGACGTGGGACCGCGACCGTGGCACCGGTGTGACCACCCGGCACGATTCCGTTGTGTACGACCCCCTGGCCCCCAAGCAGGGAAACCTTCTCGTCGAGAGTCATCGCCGTCACAAAGCGGTCCGCACGCACGGATGCCGACAACCGCTGGTCGCACCACGAGTGCGCGTCGGGCGTTGGGCAAGGGGCGGGGGTGCCTGCCTCAGAGCGCACCCGAGACGCACGATCCATAGGAGCGGCTCCGCTGGTCGGCGCAGCGAGCGTCGAGGTCGAGACCGTGATCCCTATTGCCAGGACGAGCGCTCGTTTGAGGGCGGTGATTGCCGTCATCTTCTGGACCTTCCGTGAGTGTGATTCCACCCTCACCAACGCTTGACTCACCGTCAAGTTACGAGGGTCACACAGAAGATTCAGTCGATGACCGCGGTCATGGCGCGGTGGGTTCGGCGCGTGGTCAGAGGGAGCGAAGGCCGGCTTCGACCAAGGCCGAGACCTGGTCGCGAGCAGAGTTGATGTCTAGGTTCAGCTCAAGTGCCGTTTCGCAGACTTGGCGAGCTGCCCCCACGCAGGCGGCCGCCAGGATCCTCGCGTCAGAGGCCGTCAGGTGCGGAGACCCTGAGGCAGTTCGGTGGAGGACGACTTCGGTGAGGAACCCAATGATGTCGTTGACCAGGTCATGCCCGATGTGTGTAGCAGGGCCGCCTCGAGTTGTACCTAGCAGCAGCGCTAGTCCCACTCGGCGGGTCGTGCCGAAGTCGAAGAACGCCCCCATGGCGACCTGAACCAGATCGTGCAGCGACAGGTCTACCGAGCTCTCGTAGGTCACACGCAGACGTTTGGAGAGTAGCTGCGCCTCTCGTTCCAGTACGCGCGAATAGACCTGCTCTTTGCCGCCGATGCGGTCGTAAAGCGTCTGTTTGGTCGTACCGGCGGCCGCCCCCAGGTTGTCCATTTGGGCGCCGTGGTAGCCGAACTCTCCGAAGACAACCAGGGCAGCATCCAAGAGGTCGTCGTCGGAAAACCGACGACGCCCAGGAGCGGTAGACACCTTGTCCTCAATGGCTTCATCTTACCGAGCCGCCCGCCGCAGCGTTGGCCCTGCGCGCGTTGCCATCGGCGGGGAGGCGGCGTCTCGCTGAGCCCCTGGAGACCGCGTCAGCAGAAGTAGTCGTGGGCGGAACACTTGCTTCGACCGGTTCGGGTGGACGCTCACCCGCTACCACCAGGTCCTCGACGCGCTACTGGACCGGCCCGAAGCGGCGACGCACGCACCCCAGCTGGTCGCTCGCTTGAACCGGCTGAGGGAGACCCGAGCCGAGCGCGCACCACCGACGCCGAGACGTAGGTGCAGTGGTCTGCACGCGGTGTGGGCGCAGCTCTGGTGGCTGACGCGCGCCGGGGCCGTCGGTCCCTCACGACCTAGCACCTGGCTAGCAGCCGCACCGACTCCGGAGCCGGGGACGCGGCCGCATGGGCGACGGGAGTCCGGGTGCGACGTGGGCAGGCGGGTTCTCGCCACGGTGGGGATGCCCACGAGAAATGGGGTTCGTGATCTCTGGCTCGTAGGTAGCCTCACGTCGTTCTTCCTGGGGGGAATGACCTGTGCCTGTTGACGACTCCACCGCCCGCGAGGCGGTCCTGGCCGATCCGGTCCTCGGCGCTGTGCGCCGACGTCACCCTGATGTCGATGTCGTGCTCCTGCCACCAGAGGACGAGACCGCAGCACCGGAGCCGATGGGCGCCGACGAGCTCGCCGCACTGGTCGCACGTGACGAGCGAGAGCTCGAGCTCACGCTCGAGGACGTCGCCCTGCCGGTCGAGCAGTTACCGCGGTGGTCCGCGGGCACGGTCCCGGGCACTCTTGTGCGGCGTTGCGTGCGCGCTCGGTCCGGGCTGACGCCGACGGACGCCGAGGCCCTGGTGGCGTCGCTGACCGTCGCGCTCGAGGAGCACGGGTGGCGGGTCGATGAGACCGCGGCGGGTCACTCCCGGTGTCGTGCCACCTCGGCCAGCGACACGGTGAGCGTGGAGGTGCTGCACGTGGTCGCGACGGGCCGGGTCGCGGTCATCGCCGACGCCGGCCCCTACCCGGTCACCGACGACCTCGCCCAGACGTTGCGACGCCAGCAGCGGGAGGTGGCGTCGTGAGCGGCTACGAGCTCGTACCCGCCGACCTGCTGGACCGGGCCGGCGACTGGCAGGACGCAGAGGCCGCGATGGCCACAGCCCGCTCCGCCATCGCCGGACTCGACGGCTCATCGTTCAGCGACACCGTCGCGTCCGCGGTCCAGGGGTGGCTGGACGCCTGGACCGAGCACGCGACGGTGCTGCGCGACGCGGTCGACCGGGCCGGGCACACCCTGGAGCAGAACGCGCTGACCTACCGCAGCAGCGACCAGGACGTCGCAGGCGGCTTCTCGGCGGGCGGGTCGTGGTGACGACCTACGTCGTGGACGTGCCGGACTCACGTCCGGCCCGCATCGAGCACCCGCAAGGCACCCCAGCGGGCGTCGAGGACTTCGCCGAAACCCTGTTCCGGGTCCGGGCGCGCTACGACGACCTCGCCGAGAACGAGCCGGCGATGCGGCTGGACTGGATGGGGCAGGCCGGCGAGCGCTACTACGACACCCTGCAGCAGCTCACCGGACAGGCGAGCACCATGGCCGCCGGCATCCGGGTCGTCGCCCGGGCAGCCACCGCGTACGGCGAGACGCTGACCGAGCTGAAGCAGCGCGGCCGCGACCTCGCCGAGCGCAAACGGTCGCTCGACGACCAGGCCGACTCGCTACGGCAGCAGGTGCGGCAGGTCGTCGACCCCGACGACGCCTGGTACTTCGGGATGTTGCGCGCGTGCCAGGGGCTCGCGATGTCCTACGGGCAGCTCGAGACCGACCACGACACCCTGCAGGCCGACGTCGCCGCGAACGACGAGGCGTTCATCGCCGTCCTGTCCGGGAACCGCACCCTGGCCGACGTCATCGAGGGCGGCGCCGACGACACGGCGGTCGAGAACGCGCTGGCCCGCCCCGGTGCACCCGGCTCCGGTGCTGATGCGGCCGCGACCCGACGCTGGTGGGACGCCCTCAGCGCGGCCGAGCAAGCGGCCGTCCTCGCGGCGCGCCCCGACCTGCTCGGCGGCGCCGACGGGCTGCCGGCGGGCGTGCGCGATGCCGCGAACCGGGTCCTGCTCGCCGAGGACCTCGCGACCCTGGAGGCGAAGGAGGCCAGCGGCGAGCTCGACGGCGACGAACGCGACCGGCTGCGCAACGTGCGCGCGGTCCGCGACGCGCTCGAGGACGCCGACGGCTTCCACGACCCGGTGACCGGCGAGCTCACCGGCGGGCAGCTGTGGATGTACGACCCCGACAAGTGGGACACCGAGAACGGGGCCGTGGCCATCGCGGTCGGGGACCTCGACACCGCCGACCGGCTCGCGGTGCGCGTGCCCGGCATCACGAACGAGATCGTCGACGCGCCCGCACTGACCGCCGAGGCGTACAACCTCTACGAAGGCGCGCGCAACCTCGGTGACGGAGACTCGGTCGCCTCGATGATGTGGCTCGGGTACGACACCCCCGACGCGTTCTGGGACCCTGACACCGTGAGCAACGACCGCGCGCGTGAAGGTGGTGCCGCCCTCGCCGACTCCGTGTCGGGCCTGAAGGCCGGCGCCGAGCACGACCAGGCCGTCACCGTCATCGGTCACAGCTACGGGTCGACGACCGTCGCCCACGCAGCCTCCGACCACACCATGGACGTGGAGGACGTCGTCCTGGTCGGCAGCCCGGGCGGGGGCGACGGCAACAGTGCCGCCGACCTCCGTGTCGGCACCGACCACGTGTGGGCCGGACGCGCGAGCCGCGACATCGTCCCGACGACCGCCGACCACGGGTGGGTCGGCGCACCGAACCTGGGTCGCGACCCGGCCGAGGACAAGTTCGGCGCGCAGCGCTTCCAGGCCGAGAGCGTGGAGCGGACCGACGGGCATCGCGGCATCGCCGACCACGGCCGCTACTTCGCCCGCAACTCTGAGTCGCTGTGGAACATCTCCCACATCGTCAACGGCGACTACGAGCCCGTACGTGACTCCCTCGCCGAACCGGTCCACGACCCGTTCTTCGGAGGCCCGGAAGATCCTGAGGTCGACCGCGACCCGACCGTGAAGCCGACGACCAGGCAGCCGGGGCAGTGGTGAGGCGCGCAGCCAGGCATGCGGTGCTGGTGCTCCTCGCAACGGCCGTGCTTACCGCCTGCGGCGGCGGCAACAGCAGTAGCAGCGGCAACGGCGGCGGGGACACCGGAAGCGGCCTCGGTGACCCAGACGAGGGAGCCGCCCGCCTGCAGGCGCAACGACCCCAGGTCGACCGGGCCGGCGCATCACTCGGGAAGGCGCTGGCCGAAAAGCTGGGCGGGACGACCGAGACCGGGCCCATGCAGTACGACCTCTGCTCCTCGGCGCCTGTCGAGGGCCTGAGCTACTACGCGCAGTGGCGCATCCGCGACCCGGAGCCGGCTCCCACGCTCGACGCCGCCACCGCGGCCGCCAAGGCAGCTGGGTGGAAGATCGGTGACACCTCACCCGCCGAGGGCCAGCTCCCCGAGAGCGTCGCCATGACCTCCAACGGCCTGAACGCCCAGCTCAGCGTCGATGACGGAGTGGTCGGCTGGAGCGTCGCGACCAGGTGCATCCGGGTCACACCTGAAGAAGCCAACAAGAGCGTCGGTCCCGCGTCCTGACCGCGCCTGCTCAGCCAGCAGGCGCGCCTCGCAACGCCATTCAGCGGCCTGGTCGACGACGACGGTCGACCGATCTCGAAGCGCCAACACCAACCCGCCACCCGCGCCGCACACGACAGCTCCGGTTCTCGCCGAGGTGACGGCCGCCCAGGCGGCCGAGGTCGTCGCGGCGCCACCGGCGCGGTCCGCATTCACTGACTGGGTCGTGACGACGCGGCGAATCCCTGCCCGGATCTCCAAGACGAGCTCCACGCCGCGAGGACACCCCTCGTCCGTGCTCGGGCACGGCAGCGCGCCTGTCGCGGCGTGGGGTGGGCACGAGGCCCGTCTGGCCGAGCTGGGCTTAGGTCCAGTCGTTCCGTCGCCCGTGGGCGCTCGACCAGCCGCTGGCCGCGTCGGCGAGGACCTGCCGGTACTGCTCGGCATCAAAGGTCACGGTCGGCAGATCCAGCTGATCGGGGAGAAGGTCGGCGTCGGCGTCGGGGTCGTCGACGGGGTCTGGCCAGGTGGAGTCTTCGTTGAACGGACCGTCGTACTCGCCGGCGTGGAAGGCGTAGAACCGGCGCCACACGACGGTGTCGCCGCGTCGTTCGATGAGCGCGGTGAGGGTGCCGCAGCCGAAGACGCCGCAGTTGCAGCCGTACAGGCCGATGCGTTGTGGCGGGTCGGTGGGGAGCAGCGCGCCGTTGTCGAGGAGGTCGCCTGGGTGGTTCCCGGTCGAGAAGCTGCTGGAGCCCAGCGGGTCCTGTCCGTTGAGGAGCAGTCGAACTTCTGGCCCGGCCTCCGGGCCGCGGTCGACCCGAACCCCGAGGCGGGTCACCGTACCCTCGGGCGCAGCCCGCTCCAGCGGCTGGCGCAGGCGGCCGTTGGAGCGGTCGCGGCGGCTGGACGGACGCATGGTGACGACACTACGTACCGACAGGACGAGCGCCCTCGGTCTGTGCCGCCCGGCTCAGCCGGTGACGTCGAACGCAGCCTTGTACTGCTTCGCGACCGACGGTGGCAGGGTGCCGGCCAGCCGTCTGGCCTGCCCATCGTGCTGCACGGGCCCACCGGCGCGCAGGCACTTCGGTCCCTCGCCGAACTGTCACGCATCGACGGGACAGATGCAGAGGACTGCACCTGTTGGTAACCCGATGGGGACATGTCGGTGGTGACAGGCAGCATCAGCGTCGTGAGCGAGCGCGATGACGGCATGTGCGAGGGCCCGGAGGGACTTGAGGTGGACCCCGCAACGGGCTACCTGCCGAGCCCGGTACCGAGCGACCGGCGGCTGTGGCCCGGCGAGCGGCCGTTCACCGCGTTCGGTCACCTCGGTGTCGACATGCTCGACCTGCGGGTGTTCGACCAGGACGTCTGGTGGGTGTCGCGTGTCGGGGAGCCGCACCGCCTTGGAGCGATGTCTGAGGAGTACGTCGAGAACGTCATCGCGTTCCTGGTCGAGTGCGCCGAGACGTACTTCGTGGAGACGCAGCGGCGGTGGTTCATCCAGACGATGGGCGACCAGCTCCTGTTCGGAGAACCGGGCGCCGACGTGCTCGCCGTCGCTGCGGGCGCTCCGGTGTGGTCGGACCTGGACGCGATCACGTGGCTGGAGTCGACGCCGCTGATGAGGGCGCTGCGCAGCCGGCTCGCCGGGCGGGGATGAGCAGGCAGCTACTGACGGGACCGGTTGACCCGCGAGGAGAAGACATCCGCGCGCACGCCTGTGAGCGAGACGTGGACCTTGGAGCTGTCGCGCACGGCCGCACGCAGAACCTTGTCCCGGTCCTCGCGGCTGATGACGACCCTCTTGGGGGCCGCCACAACCACGGGCGCGGCCACGGTCGACGTGCTGGCGCGATGGGTCATGGACACACGCACCTTGGAGTCGTCCAGCAGGGCCTCGCGGAGCACCCTGTCTCGGTCTCCACGGCTGATGACGACCTTCCTGGGCGCGCTCATGGACCCATTGTGCGCCCCCGGCGCAGCGTGCTGGAAGGTCTGAGGAGCGCCGGCCAGAACCCGCGGCGACGTGTCGGCGTCAGCGGGCAGGATGAGGCCGTGCGCGACCCCCACCCCCACCCCGACGCCGGGCCCGGGACCGGCGAGGGCACCGACTGCCCGAGCGGCTGTCGGGCCCGTGGCTTGCGTGGGCCTGTGCCGTCTGCTCAGGAGGCCGCCGACGCGGTGCGGGTGGCGATGGCGCGCGGGGACGGGGACCGCACGTTCGCGGTCGTGCTGGAGGTCCGGGACCGGCTGCGTGACGCTCTGGCGCTCCGAGAAGAACCCGCACTCGTGGCCGACGCGTGGGTGAGGCGCCCAACCGGCCTGGAGGGCCCTTGGTTCGTGCTGCTGGCCGTACTCGTCCACCACGAGTTCGAGCGCGTGAACTTGCCGCCGCCAGCATGGACGGCTGCGCAGCAACTGCCGACTGCGTGGGTATTGGACACCCCCCGCCTCACCGACGCCGAGATCCGCGACCAGACCCCGACGTGGCTCGCGGCCCGCAACATCTACATCGCGGTCAAGGACCTCGGCACGCTGTGAGGGCTACAGCTCAGTCGCGGATGGTTCCTCGCCCTCGGCGAGCGGATGCGCCCGCACCCACTCGGCAGTCTCGGCCCAGGTGCGTTCCAGGTACGCCTCCAGGTGCGTGCGTTCGACGCGCCACTGACCGCGGCCCCCGATCTTCCCGGCCGGCAGGTCGCCGCGGCGCACCAGCGCGTACACCTGGGCCCGGCTGATCGCGAGCTCCTCGGCGACGGCGTCGAGGGTGAGCATCCGGGCAGGCATGCGCCGCACGGTACCGGGGCAGCCGCCGGGAGCTGACGGCTCCACGACCCGACCCGACCCGCCGCGACCTCGACCGCATTCGCGACGGCCGCAACCACGGCCGGGCCGTGGGTGTCCCAGCAGCAGCGGTGCCATGGCGACTGGACAGCCAGTGGGGTGCGGAAGGTAGGTGCCCCAGTCAGGTCTGCGCTTCACCCGTTTGGTTTCCGACCAGCATGCGAGCCGGAGCTCCTCCTGCGTCTAGCCCACGCAGCTGTCAGGTGAGCCCAGCGACGCCAAGCGGCCCCGCGTCGGCCCCGTCACGCCTACGCTCCTTCTCGCCCCCGAACCTGGGAGCAGCGAACCTCCACCTCACTCTCGGGAGCAGCACCGTGTCCAACGTGAAGTCCTTCGGCGCCGCCGTCGCCACCGCCGTCCTCACCACCACCCTCGGCGCCGCAGGCGCCATCGGCATGGCCGCGCCCGCGCAGGCCCACACCACCGGCATCCACGACAACTGCACAAAGCTCAACGCGAAGTGGAAGCACGGCGTGGGCCGCGCCAACGCCGTCGACAAGACCAGCGGGGAGAAGGTGCGGAACTTCTACCACAACACCAAGGTGTACAAGACCGCCGTCGCGCACAACTCCACCCTGGACCGCGACAAGGACGGCATCGCCTGCGAGAAGCGCTGATGAGCACCCCCGGCACGCGGACACGACCGGTGAGGCGCGACGCCCCCGGGCGTTCGATGCGGACCCTCGCGCTCTCAGCCACGTTCGCCGTCGCCGCCAGCGCCGGCGTGGTCGCGACCGGTCCGGCCGCGCACGCGGACACGCAGTCGGTCCGGCTGCGTGCCGCGGTCCGGGGCCTGCCGGTCGCAACCGAGGTCCGGACCGGGTACGAGCGGAGCAAGTTCCGCGACTGGTACGACGCCGACGACGACTGCCAAGACACCCGCGACGAGGTCCTGACCGCCGAGGCGCTGGTCAAGGTCACCGCCTGCGACGTGAAGTCGGGTGAGTGGCGTTCCTACTACGACGGCGTCACCACCAAGGACTCCTCGACGTTCGACATCGACCACATGGTGCCGTTGGCCGAAGCATGGGACTCCGGCGCCCGCCGGTGGACGACCGAGACGCGTGCCCGGTACGCGAACGACCTGGGCGACGGGCGCGCCCTCGTCGCGGTGAGCGCGTCGTCGAACCGCAGCAAGGGCGACCAGGACCCAGCCGAGTGGATGCCGGCGCTCGCGAAGTGCCGCTACGTCCGCGAGTACGTCGCGGTGAAGATGCGGTGGCGGCTGAGCGTGAACAAGGCCGAGAAGACGACGCTGACCAAGCGCGCGTCGACCTGCAAGAACGTGGTCATCAAGGTCCGGCGAGCAGCCGTGGAGCTGCAGAAGTGAGGCGCAAGATGGTGCGGTCGAGCACGCGAACGGCGCTGGTGGCCCTCGCCACCGCCGCCACGTTCACCGGGGTGGTCGCGGGGCCGGCCTCAGCGCACGACGGCGGGTCGTCCAGTTGCGTCACCCGCCACGAGTGGCGTCACGTGAAGGTCGGGATGAGCAAGGCCACCGTGCACGCCATCTTCGACACCCGCGGCAAGTTCGCCGACGGCCACGCCGGCGGGTACACCCGCGAGTACCGGCCCTGCGCGTGGGGCGGAGGCACCGACGTACGCCTGTTCGTCGGGTACAGCGGCGACACGCACCGCGCAGTCGAGAAGCGGCTCGTGTAGCCCTCTGCACACCCAGCCCGGCGTAGATCTCTCCCGCCTTGTACTGAGCCCGTTGCCAGCTGCGCCGTCCAGCCGTGGTGCTGAAGCCCACCCAGAGGGAGGATGCGGCCATGACGACTCCGAAGAAGGTCCTGGCCTTATGCGAGGACCGCGGACCTCGCAGCCCGGGGCGTCGACCCCAACCTCGTGGGCGCGATGTACGCCGTACCCGGAGGGACCGGGTACCTCGTTGCCGATGACGGCCTCGCCGCTTACCTGGCGCTGGCGCGTGCGACCGGGCCGCGGACGGGGTCTCGCGGAAGGAGATGGCCGATGCGGACATCTCCTCCGGCGCGCCACATGGTGACTCTCGCGCGTGGCACAACTTGTCCGCGCGGAGATCTGCCCTACGTGTCTGATTCGTGCGCGTAAGAACCAGGACGCAGCTTGAGACTCGTGATCGATCAGTACAAGTAGGCCTGCGCGCGGGTGTTGCGCTCGCTGTACCGCCCCGTTCCGCCGTTGTTGTACTCCCCGATGCGAGCTGAGCCATCGGGGTTGACGGCCAAGACGTACGCCACGTGCCCGTAGCGGTTGGTCGACGTGGCACCCCACCAGGCGACGGCACCGACGCGCGGAGTCGAGCCGACCTCGCGCCCCCTTTCTTGCCAGCCTGCCTTCCACCTAGTGGCGTCGGCGCTGCCCCCAGATGCGACCTGCCCCCAGACCAGGCCCTTCTTCCAGGCCACGTAGTCGGTGCAGTTGCGGTAGGCCAGCCGCCGGACCGGGTGGTAGTCGGAGCCGTTCTTGCACCACGCGTACAACCCCTGGCATGCGACCGCGTCGGCGTCCGGGTACCCACCCGTCGTTGACGACGTACCGGGCCCGGACACCCCTTGCCCGCGCGAGGACCACAGCGCCGTGCTGCCGCTGTAGATCACGAGGTTGCCGTCATCCTGCATGACAAGCCGTGCGCCGGCTCCCTGCGTCGCCGAGGACCACTTCGCGACAGCCCCAGGGGCGTAGACAACCAGGTTGCCGTCGCCCTGCATCCTGACGATCGAGCCGCTGACCCCCGTGCCTGAGGCCCACTGCGCACCACCGGGTCCGTAGACGACGAAGTTTCCGTCGCCCTGCATCAGTGCGGTGAAGCGCCCGTCGTGCGACCACAGCGCCTGCCCGGGGGTCAGCTGAGTCTCCGCTGGCAGCGTGTCCTCAGCCCACCCGCCACGGCCGTCACGCGAAGACCAGACGGGCACCCCACCCCGGCTGTACATAACGAGGTTGCCGTCGTCCTGCATCACAAGCCGGACCCCGCGTGCAGGAGCGGTGTGGCTGGACCAAGTGGCTACAGAACCCGCGTACACGACCAGGTTCCCGTCGCTCTGCAGGGCGAGGCTAGATCCGGCGCTTCCCGTTGAGGTCGACCACTGCGCCCCGGCCGGGCCGTAGACAACGAAGTTGCCATCACCCTGCATCACAGCCCGGTGGAGGCCGTTCCTGGACCACAGCGCCATGTTCGGCGCCAGACTGGCTCCGGCGGCTATCTCGTCGGCATTGCTCGGCGCCCGTCCACCCGCCGAGGACCACAGCGGAAGCCCGCCGCGGCTGGCGAGGACGAGGTTGCCGTCGTCTTGCATGGTGAGGGTTGAGCTGGTGGCGGGCGCCGTCGAACTCGACCACACGGCGCTGGATCCGCTGTAGACGACCAAGTTGCCGTCGGCTTGCATGACCGCTCGTCGGTCCGGGCCGTTGGTTCCAGCCGACCACGACGCCTTCTGCTGCTCGAGGTCGTACGTTACGAGGTTTCCGTCACCCTGCATGATCGTGGCGAAGCGCCCTGACTGTGATCGCAGACCCTGCCCGGCCGGGAGCGTTGCTCCACCACCGATGGTGGACTGCCACGTGGCACGTCGTACCGCGGAGGTCCAGGCGGCGTATGTCCGCCCGCCCGTTCGGTATCGGGGTGCGACGACGCGAAACTCCCCGATCCTTGGCGCGGTGTCTGAGAGTGAGTAGGTGCCGTTCCGGAGCGTGGTGCCGGTGCGGGTGGTTGTCCACGCACCGGCGACCTCTAGTTGGAGCCTCACGGGGCGCGCTACGGACCCGAGGTCGCCGCGGAGGACCGCTCGTTGTCCGTGAAAGAGTGAGGGGTCCACCATGCTTGCCGTGGCTACGGCACTCGCAGGCGAAAGCCAGGCGCCGGGCGCGATGGTAACCACCAGACCGATGCATGAAAGCGCGGCGGCCGCCGCGTGACGGAAGGCGCTCATCGGTTCCCCTTAGTGCTATGTCCGGGTCTGTCAGTTCTGAACCGCTCACATCTGCGGGAAGGCTATGCGCGGGCTGGTCTCGACGCGGGCCGTCTCGCCCTCTCGCCCGGATCCGGGATCAAAGGTCTAGAACACCAACCCGCTGGGTGACTGCGAGCATCCGATGGCTTGGACGCCCAGCTCGGCGTCGATGACGCTGTGGTCGGCGGGAGCATCGCGACCAGGTGCATCCGGGTCACACCAGAAGAATCCAACAAGAGCGCCGGGCGCGTCCTAGCCGCTCCGGTCGGCCTCGTGCCTCATGCGCCGCCGCGTCCGGGCCCACTGGTGTACGCCCCGCTCCGTCATGGCTCATCGACGGGCACCAATGGCAGGGCGACTAGCTACCTCGCCTGCTGTCCTGCGGGACACTCGCTCGGCGGGTCGGGCGGGCGGAGATGTGCGTTGATCCGAGCATCGGCCGAGCCGATCCGCGGGAAAGCGCACTGGACTGCGGAAACCAATGTCGGAGCGGCCGGGGCGCGGCGGCTGTCGGCGGGCGCTACCGCAGGACGGGCGACCCGGCTGCGCGGCAGCGGTCGTCGAGAGCGAGCGAAGCGCCATCGAACGCTTCCTCGGCGTCAAGGTCCGCCAGTACCGGTTCGACGCCGCGTCGCACGCATGCGCAACCGCGTCATCCACCGCGGCTACCGGCCGGCCGAAGATGAGGCCGAAGCTGCTATCGCCGCGACCGAACGCCTCGAAACCCCGGTGATGGACAGGCTGTCAGCCAAGTCCGACACCTACCCGCGCGCAGCACTCATGCTCGTGGGCAAGGAGGGTCTCGAGCGCCGCGACATGTTCGGCGCAGCGAAGGCCGCCTACAGACACGAGTCTCTTGCCGCTTTGCTGCATGCCTACAACAGCTGGCTCGACAGCAGCCCTACGAACGACCTCGACGACTAAGCCGGCCTCCTCGATCACACGCACCCGTTCTCCGTAGCATTACGGGGGATAGAGGGCAGACCTGCCTCGGAGTTGAACTCACCACGTGCGATGGCGACAGCCAAGCACCGGCACCGGCAACCGTTGTGAGGGACTCGCCGCCCCCCGCTGCCGTCGCATCGTCAGCCAAGCCCTCACGGGGACTGACTGTCCAGCTGCGGCCCGGTGCCACGGGGCTTCGGTGGCGTCTTCGGCCAGTCACGGGAACCCCGAAGAGGGATGCGCCCGTCATCAAGCAGGAAGAGCTCGGCCTCTGGAGCTGGCACGACGTTCCGGTCCCTCCACGAGGCCAGCGCGGGGTGGTGCGCCATGTCAAACAGCAGGCGACCTAGACGCTTGGCAGAAGCCGCAAGCTGAACTGCCAAAATTTGATCCCCTGCAGTTCCGACGTCGACTGGTCGGGGCCGTCCCCCCAAGTTCGCATAGGGGCCGTGGCTATCGTCAAGCCAGAGCGCGCGAGCTTCCGCTGCGCTGGCGAGCGCCTCGGCGATCTGGTGTTGACCTGCAGACGTGCTCGCAGTGACGTAGCTGGCAGCTTCCAGATGGTAGAGAGCATCACTTCGCAACGTGTTGATCCGACCGCCCACCCAAATCGCCCGGTCCAGAATCGCGATTACCCCAACGACGTCACGCAGCTCAGCCGAGACCAGCCAGGTAGCCCGTGCCCAAGCGTGGGAACTGATGTACACGTGTCGTGGGTCGGCGTCACCCTGCATCTGGGCGGTGCTTACCTCAAGCAGCGTCTGCCGGGCCTCGGCCACCGCGCCCCCGAACCCCAGAGTCTGGTGAACCACATCTCGCAGCCGCTCGGTCTTCCACTTCGCGTAGACGTCCCGGCCACACGCCTCGTAGGCGTCGAGAGCGGAAATCTGCTCGCCGAGCTCGAGCCAGGTGTCGCGCACGGTGATCAGGTCGGGCCCTGAGTCGTCGTTGTCGCCAGCGCGTGCGTGCAGCGCCGCCGGGACCACGTCTCGATACTCCCGGGGCATGGCGTCGCTCGGAGTGGCGTGGCGCGGCGGCAGCCTGATCATCTCGGACCGCTGGGCAAGCTGCTCCGGGCGTTGCACCCCACTGACTCGCCAGGCCAGTCTGCACAGGTCGCGAGCGAAAGGGTGGGCGTCATTGAAGTGATAGCCGTCATCACCGACTCGCAACAAGTCACTCTCGATCAGGGGAGCGGCCGCGCGCGAGGCAGCGAACTTGCTGATGCCAGCCGTCCTCGCGAGTTCGGTCAGCGAAGCGGGGTGCAGGGTCGCGATTGCGGCCGTGACGAGCTGGCTCGGGGCGCCGTTGGCCGGGATGACATCACCGTAAGCAAACATGCAACTCAGTGTAGCGGCACCCGCAACACCCACCCTCCGATCGCGCAACAGGGCCGTGCAGTTCGTGCCTACGGCCAGTACCGACCGACCCCAGCGTGGGCCGCCTGACTCTGCACACAGCTGCAGCGCCCACCTCGAACCGACTCGGCCGGCGACGGGTCCCGGTCGAGCGGCACGCTTGAATCTGAATCAAGCCGGGCGGGCTAGTGCTAGTGCTGGTGCACACGTCAGATGGAGACCTGGCCTACGTCAGCAACTGTTGGGGACCTGGCCTGCGTCAGCAACTGTGACCGGAGCGACAGGCAAGAAGGTTACGGTCCGTGACGGCGCTAGTCGCTCTCCCCATTCTGTTGCAACCGAGCCAGAGACTTGCTGCTCGGGGCTGTCGGCGTCCGTAGGATCGAAGTTGCCGCTTTCCACGTCGCAGATCAGCTCCTCGAGCAAGTCAGCCAGCTCGAGACACCGGTACCTGACCGACGCTGGGTCCGTGGATTCACGCGAGATTTGGTCCATGTTGCAGACCGTCCCTAGGGCGGCCGATGCGGCAAGCAGCGCCTGTTTACGAACCTCGTCCCTAGTGGCGCTGATCGCGGTGACGACGGGGCGATGACGGTGTCGGCGTTGAGGGCGAAGAGACGGAAACGGCGGCCGTGCGGCCCCAGACCTAGAGCTGGCTGGCGCGTCCCCCGCTGCGGGTCCGCGCGATTGCCTAGTTCGCAACTAAGGAGTTGCGGGGTGCCGTAGGCCAGGGCGACCTTGAGGTTTCTCCGTCCCAGGGGGCGGCGTAGTTGCGCAGGTGGTGCTCGGTGTCGCCGATGCACATGTCCACAATCAGACGCGGGAACAGCTTGCGGAAGGCCGGTCCGGCGTCGTGCCCCAGCCGCAGAGCCCGGTGCCGGCCTGCACGTACTGGGCCCGCAGGAGCTTCTCGATGCGTGGAAGACCTACCGCTGAAGAGCCACGACAGACGGTTCCCGTGCCACCTCACAACCAATCAGGATCCGCGGCGCGGGTCTTCCGAGCGAGTCTGCAGTGATGCCCCTTGGTACGTGGGCTCGGCCGCGCCCTGAACACGGACAGGCCCAACCAGCAGCATTCCTCGGAGCGTGCCGAGCAGCAGTGACACATCCCAAGACCTCACTCCCGCGCCGAACTCCCCAGCGCGAACCCGGATCGGTCCGTCGTCGGCTTCCGGCGTTGCCTGACAACACGTGGTGTCTGCCCCATCCCTAGAGACCACGGCAAGCAACTGCTCCCCGACTGACCGCAAGGCGAACCCGGACACGACAACGGACCGACTTCCCTCCTCCTGCACGTCGGTCAAGCTCACCAGTTCTTCGCGCGCCTGGACCGCGCCCACCTCGTCACCATCGGCCACCAAGGCCAAGACCAGGGCCTCCAGAGCGCGACGCTCCACATCGACGGCCGACAACCCAGCTGCATGATCGGACGGCCCCAACCGCAGCAGAGGTGCACCCGTCCGCAGGCTGGCGGCAAGTGCGCGGATGCCCGCCTGCATCACCATCGGTGTGTCTGACGAGTACCCGCCCCCACCGCACGTTCGCGGGTCGCAGCGGCACGCCGCGTCGAGACCCGTCTCGACGGCGAGGGCGTCCTCGAACGAGAGCGGTTCTGCGCAGGCGCACAACGATTCGCCGCTCATCGCGCGTACCTGCTTGCAAGAAGTTGCGGGCTCCGCACGGTCGCCGTCGAGCAGCAGGATTTCAACGAAACGATTTTCTGCTTCTCGAGGTGTCGGTCACACCGTCACGGGAGCCACAACCCTTGCTCATCTAGTGTTTATAAACAACACTCCCCTGAGTGCAAGGCGCCGCGGACCCCGCCCCCGATGTGACCGACCCCGTGGTCTCCGAAGTGACCGCTAAGGCCTGGATGGCCTTGGCACGAGGCGCCTCGGAGGCGGCCGAGCCTCACCGTGAGGTCGGCGGGAAGGAAACATCATGACCAAGTCACCGGACCCCACCTGCATGCTGGACCGGCCCCCAAGGGTGCTCGGGCTCTACGTCATCCGCGAGTCGGACCAGTGGGACCTTGAGCTGTTCAACGCAATGCGCGAACAGACCTACCTCAGCCACCGGGCGATCGCGGCTGTTGACGCCATCAGGCAGGTGGGCCTTGAGCCGCTGCGCGGCGACTCATTCCCTGTGACGCTCACGGACGACGTGGGGGTTACAACGACGACTGAGGTCCACGTGGAGGTCCTGCGCAACGGCTCCACGAAAGCGCGACTGTTCTTCTTCGGCGGCTACTGGCACCTGTGGTCGCAGGCGTCGGCTGCGTCGGTCGGGAACGATGGTGTGAACGCCTTCACTTCGATCCTA
This sequence comes from Nocardioides scoriae, assembly GCF_900104965.1. Lineage (NCBI taxonomy): Bacteria > Bacillati > Actinomycetota > Actinomycetes > Propionibacteriales > Nocardioidaceae > Nocardioides > Nocardioides scoriae. The sequence continues at coordinate 3,006,235 of NZ_LT629757.1, forward strand.
ATTGAGGTGATCCAGCGGCTCCGCCCGTTCAACCTGTACGCAGCAAACTTCAGCCGACTGATCCGTTCGCAGCCTCAGGGCAGTCGCCTGGCTGCGGCGATCGAGGGCAACGTCGACCACCTGCACGCGGGAACGCTGCGGTTGACCTTCGTCGGACCAGAGGGCCAGGTCGGGTTCATGATGTTCAGCATGTTCAGCCTCGTGGCGAGCATGGAGCGCGACTGGATCGTGCAGCGGCTGATGGCGGGGCGCATCTCCAAGTGGCGCCGCCGCGAGTGGGCTTTCGGGAAGGGCACGGTGCCATTCGGATACGAGCTTCACCCGACGACGGCGGAGCTGGTGGTGGATGAGAGCAAGCGCGCTCAGGTCCGCGAGATGATGATGATCCTGTCGAAGGACGCTCCGCCGTCTCAATTAGCCCGCGAGCTGGATCGTGCCGGCATCACGTCGATGCGGAAGCATCGGCGGCTGAAGGAGGTCGTGCCGGTCGGCGGGATGAGCAGCACGAGCGCCCTCATCGACTCGATGTTCGCGTGGGCCCCGCTGTGGTGTCACGGCGAATACCTGTTCCGGGTGTCGAACGTGTTCCCGGGGATGGAGGAGCTGGCCGGCGTCCCCATCGTGCGGGACCCGGCCCGGCCCGACGACCTGGGTGAGATGCAGATGCTCTACAAGGTTGGTGTCCCAGACGGTGGATGGGCGGAGCCGGAAGTTGTGCAGGCGTTCGCTGAAGCTGCCGCGCGGCACACGCGTCACCTGCTCGAGAAGCGGAACCGCAACGACGTGCGGCCGCTCGCTGAAGACGTGATCGCTGGGTCGGCCAGCCCCGTGGCGCACAACGCCACTCTGAACGCCCAGCACAGTCGTGCCTTGGATGTGCAGTCGCAGGCCCGGCGCGCCGCTGCCCGTTCGCGCCGATCGGTAGCCGCCTTGGCAGGACGGCGGTGGCGAGATGGCAACTGGGAGTACGAGCTGTTCGTCGCTGGCACAAACCTCTACACGGTCGTCCGCTGGCCCGCTCGGGCAGGCAAACGTTCCGATTCACGTCTCGCCTTGCTCGAACAGTCGAAGGAGGAGAACCGGTGAGGCTAGGAAGTACCTTCTCGTCGGCACGGACGGTCGACTCGATGGAAGCGCAAGTCGTCGGCTACGTGAAGAAGGATGAGATGTTTCCCGGGTTGGTGGACGCGTTCATCGCTGCGTGTCGAACGGGCCTGCCCGTGCACCGTCGCCCCGGGCACTCAACGTTCTCGGGTGCGCATACCGGCACCACCGTCGATGTCCTGGCTCAACGTCGGCGACTCCAAGAGGGCGTGATCCTCGAGGCCCGCAAGAAGATCAAGAACGCCATCCGCCGCGAGATCGAGGTGGAAGATGACGACGAGACCGCAGAGCTCTATCGCGGTGCGGCCGCAGAAGCGCGCGAGGAGCTGCGCTCAGCCCGCGCCGCACTCGCCCAGATCGAGGCAGACGCCAAGGTCCCAACCACAACGGGACCATTCGATGCGTTGACGCACGTCATCGTCCCCGCGATGGCCCGGCTCAAGATGAGTGGCGGCGTCCTTTCGCAGGAGGAGGTTCAAGCACTCGAGGCAATAATCCCGTCATTCTCGATGGAGCTGCGGAGCGGCAAGTGGTGGGCGATCGCGACCGTTCGGATCAACACCGTCGAGGGGGTCGCGGACCTAGGTCCTTTCGAGTGGGCGATCTCGGGTCGCGCCCGCGGGACGGCGCGAGTGGCCGCCCAGCTCGACACCGTGCCGGATGTTGGCGCCGCGTCGCGTCGGCGGTTGTTCGGTGACTTAGTCCGAAGCGGCAGGGTGACTGAGGACGCAGCCACGATCCTGCGCAATGCTCCGTTTGTTCAACTGCCCTACTTGGTCCTGCACTCGGTGCGGGGCGAGGAACTGCCGCAATGGATGGGCGAGGAGTGGCGGGAACCGCGGTTTGTGTCGTGGATCGTAAGCATCTACACCGACCCAAAGTTCAGGTGGATGAACAACGGCATGTACGCGACGGTGTCGTACTCACGTCAATTCGCGGCGACCTTCGCTGCGAAGCAGGAGGAGTTCACCGTCTCGGACCTCGCCGAGTGCGCACCGATTCCGCGCGCGAGCGCGTACCACCAGATGACGAGGCCGTCGTCGACGAAATACAGCAAGATACGACCGTTCGAGCCGACACTTGAGCTCGTTGGAGTTTTGCCCACAGGCATTCACCGTCACGTGATGCGTGGATGCAAGTGCGTGTGCGGTCAGGTCGCGTCGATCGTGACGCACGTGCCCGAAGTTCCGCGCGACTTGCTGTGCGACTGCGGTCGCATGCTCGACACGGAACGGTTTGGGTTGGATGCCGCTGTGCGGTTTCCGGAGGAGTACAAACTTCTTCGCTTGCCGTTTGACGAGTGTGTGGACGAGCTGACCGATCGGGTGGCAGCTCAGCGTGACGTGCCTGGCGCCGTGGGGCGGCGGTTGATGCTGCTGAGCGACCTACTGGAAGACGGAGCGACAGACCTCCGTATTGCCACGGCCCTGGGAGGGAAGGGGACCAGCCAGAGCACGCTCCTGGGCAAGTTGGAGCAGTTTGGTTGGCTGCGACGGAGCGACACCCGGCCGGCTATCTGGACCTACACGGATGAGGGAAGAGCACAGGCCGCCCGTTTTGCGGCTGACGGCTGATCGGCCCGGCACTACGGAGATGGTGACGGTCGTCGATCTAGGGATCACTGAGCACGCGATGTGCCCGACTTCGCCTGGGCCCGTTCGCCACCGCACTACCTGTTGCCCTGGCTACTTCACGCAGCCGCCGGAGCCGTTGACGATGCCGCGGGTGCCGTCTGTCGACGGGGTCGCGCCCATGACGAACGGGTCCTTCGACAGCTTGACGTCGTTGGGGTTCTTCATCTCCGCCGCCCACCCGCGTGCCTCCCTCGCTTGCCGGACTTCACTGGCCAGTCGCTCCTTCGCTCCTCCCACTCGGTCTCGCCAAGCGGCCAGTAGTCACTGAGGCCGGGGTCACGTTGTGAACTCTCGCGGGAGACAACGAGCCTCCAAGAGTGGAGGCGAGCGGGGTAATGGTGTTGACGTACTCGGCGACCTTGTCCTCGCGGGTGTTGCTCCGGGTCCAGACCCGCAGCCCGGTGCCCTGGACCTCGTAGTGCCCGCTGAGGCGGGTATCGGAGTAGGCGGGGTTGAAGTCGCCCGGTACCGAGATGGTGCTTGAGGCGGCCTGCGCGGGTCCGGCCAGGGCGAGGGCGGCGGTCGCGGCGGCGCCGAGGGCGGTACCGATGCGGGTCAGGGGTCGTGCGCTCATGCGGGCTCCTGTGGTGAGGTCCCGACGCCCCGACGAGGGCGTTGGGGGATGACGGCAACCCCCCGGGAAGTAGTCGCAGCACGCGAACGCACGTCGGGGGTCGCCCAGGGCGCGGCGCCGACCGCTAGACCGGGTTTCCGTCCCTCGGGCATTCCTGTCTCAGGGTGGGGCCGGGGGGTTACCCGCGTGCTACGGGGCCGCCGCCCATGCACTGCAGGAGTTGTTCGCGGCCGGCCTGGTCACGTGGGGGTGTGCGACGACTCATGAGCGCACGTCGCGGGACAAGCCGTCCTGCCCGCCGTCGCGGCAGGCGTGGGCAAGGTCAACTGGGTGTCAGTCGAACACATGTTCTAACCTGCGACAGGTGTCACGCCAGCCCTCGTTCCACGTCTTGGTGGACACGACAGGGAAGTGGTCGCTTCCTGCGCCGGGGATGCTGCTGGCGTGGCGTCACAAGGGTCGGCGCGGTTGGGAGGCGTGGGTCGTCCGCGTCGAGTCGTACCCCACGGGGACGGGATCCGAGGTGCTCGTGTCGCAGTCATGGGTGCCGACGGCATTGGTGCGCCCGGCCGAGGAGTCCTAGGAGGCGCGGCCTCGGTCGGCGGCGTGAGGTGGACTGCCACGACGGCTGGGCGACAGAGGTGGGGTGGGCCGGGGGGTCATCAGCTCCGAACACGCGTCCCAGACAGGGGCGCAGGTCTGGGTGCAGCATGCACACTTTCCTTCTGCGGACGGAGGCGACGAGTGGACAATGACAGGGTCATCTGGGTCAGCGGCGGCGGCCAGGCGGGGTACTACGGCTGTTCGCACCAGGGGTGCGGTCGCAAGGCCCGCAACGTCGACAACTGGGGCCGCTCACCTGACCTTCTCTTCGACGACCACATGTGCTGCGGGCGGTCCTTGCACGACGGAAACCATGAGTACCGCGAACGCGAGCGTGAACAAGCGGACCGGTTCGCGAGGGGACGAGCGTCGACGAACAGGGCCCGGGCTCGCGGCCGCAGCGAACCTGAGGGTCTCGTTCATGTGCTGGTTAGCTCGGTTGTTCGGCGACTCCTGGGCATAAGGCGTTGAGACCTCGACCGCTGATCCCGGCCGGCTGGACGGCACCGTGAGAGTTGAACCATGGCTACGGTGAAGCTCACTCACCCACTCGCCTCTAGCCTCGCGCAGTGTTTCTACGGTTACGGCCGCCCGACCGGTGCCGCCATTGATCGCTACTTCAAGCGTCTGCAGGCCCCGTGGGATGTCGCGGAAGGTGCGTCGAACAAGGAGGAGCGCGTCGAGGCCCTGCTGGCCTGGGTCGGCAACAACTGCCCGGACCGGATCAGTGAAACTGTGAACTGGATGGTCTACGACCTCCACCGCGGTGGACACCTTGATCCAGGTCAGGACGAGGTCTACGTCGGCAACTCGATGGCAAGGAACCTCACCGCCCAGCTCGCCAAGCAGGGCCTGCAGGTTGGCGACGACGGGGAACTGCGCGAGATAACGCCGTTGGCCGCCGGCTCGCTGCCGGCAAGCAGAAGCCACGTACGCGCCGAGATCTCGCGTCTGCAGCGCAGTCACGAAGACCCCGCAGCGCTACTGGGTCACACTAAGGACCTCCTTGAGACTGTTGCCAAGACCGTCATCCACGAGACGGGCGGCGCCGTCGATGACCGACTCGACTACCCGCAACTGCTCCGGAAGGCACGAGAAGTCCTCCCCCTCATGCCTACTGACCTCGAACCGGCGTCACGAGCGGGCAAGGCGATGGAACGCTTCATCAACGGACTCTGGACCATGGCCAACTCAGTCAATGAACTCCGGAACGCCGCTGGAACCGGTCACGGGCGGCTGACTACGGGGCCCTTTGGGACCGCGCATCCTCGAGCCGTTGCCGACGCTGCCGTCGCCCTGGCGCGACTCTGGCTCGAGCTCCTCGATCAGCAGGCGGAGGGCGAACCGTGACCGAAGGGCTCAGGTTGAGCGGAGCCATGGGGCAGCTGGTGTGCTGGAACTGTTAGGTGGCGGTAGGTCGGGACTTGACTCGGGCCAAGGCTGCCCCCGGGCCCAGGTTGGGTTGGGGCTCCGGATGCGCGCGTGCCCGTGTCATCCGGCCGTCGCAACCTGGTGCCGCAGCGGAACGGGAAGCGGGCGATTGGGGGGTGCGGTGCCCGCCCCGGGTTGGCGCGTTCTCCTGCGCGGTCGGCGGGTTCTCGCCGACCTCCTACACGGCCGCATGGTGCCCGACGGTCGGGTACCGAGTTCTCGGCAAATACCGGGCCCGGCGCCGCGAGCGCAGCTTCCGCGAAGTGCGCCTAGGTGCTGCCCCTCCACGGGTCGTGACGTGTCTGGCGGGCGGCGGTCCATCCAGGGCTGTCGCCCGTTCGCGACGGTCGCAGTCCCCATCCGGGGCTCTCGACACCAGGGGCCGCGCTGACGGCAGGGTTGCTCCTTGCAGCTCGCACCTTCTGGTCATCGCCAGCATTGGGGTAGGTCCAGTGGTTGGCGTCCTTCGGCATGACGACCTTCCGTACCCTGCGTCCGCGCGACGACTGGGCCGATCTGGGGTCGAGGGTCGACCAGTGGCTGGACAGACGGCTGGGCATCGGCGGGCGAACAGAGGACGAAGCCCGCGCCAAGTTCGACCTCGTCGGCCGCGACGTGCCCGTTGCCGATCTGATCGACCAAGTGCAGCGCGAGCGCGAGAGGCTGTTGCGTGACGGGACCACCCGGCCGGAGCTGTGGGTCTCAACCATCGGTCAGCTCACCCTGCTGGAAGCCCTCGAGGGGCTTAGCCCTCTTGCGTTCGACGCCTGGCGAGCGCTGACTGAAGGCGGCGCCGACATGCTGGACACGGCACGTGCCGTCCGCGACGCGACCACATCGTCAGAGTTCAGCTGAGTTGATTGCGTGAGTCCGGCCGACCTGGAGGTTCGTGCGCAAGGGCCTGAATTGCAGGTTTGCCCAAGCTGTGGCAGTCCGACACACGCGAAGCAGCATCCCGTCACACCTCTCGTGACGCTGAGGCTGGGGGCGCAGCTCCGCGTCCGGCGAGGAGCCGTCGGTTCGGTTGGTGATTGGTTGTCGGATCTAGGGCGTTCCGGACCGGTCCTGGACATGAGTACAAACCACGCGTTGGCGGAGCGGTTCGCGGAACTGTCCGGACGCCCTGTTCCCGACCTCGTTCTGCCCACGAAGGTCTTTTCTGCCTCTACCGGCATGCGCCAGCCGACAGTCCCACCGCTGGTCGACCTCTTCGCTCAAGCAGCTGAAGGACGCACGTCCGACCTGGTGGGAACTCAGCCTGTGCTCGACGCCACCTCGCGCATCAGCCTCGGAAAGGCCGCAGCTGCGATGGGGTGGGACGCAGGCGCCGCGCTGTCCGTGCGCATAGAGGGGTCTCGGGTGCTGCTGAGCCGCAGCGACGAACCGGGCGACGCATCGGGTGGCGGCCGGCCTGCAACCAGCATCTGTGCCCGCCTGGACTCGCAGCGACGCCTAACGCTGACGCCCGGGGCGAAGTTCGCGCTCGGTGTCGCGCCTGGGGCGCAGGTTCAAGTCATCGCCGACCCTCTGCGTGGCAATGTCATGTTTGTCTCGCTAGCCCGTGCGCTGAAGCTGCTTATGGAGGGCCCGGAGTGAGCAGCGACAAGGCGTCCGCGCTCGCCGGGATGCTGCGCGTGGGCGAGTTCACGATGGATGACCTGCGTCAGGCCGCCGAGCGGGCCGGCCTGGAGGACGCACCTGGCAACCAAGGTGATGGGCTCACCGTCGCGCAGTTCTACGACACCGTCAGGCGAGCAGCGCTACATGCGAACGCAGACGAAGAACGCGGCGGTGGCACATTCCGTACCTACGAGCCGTACTTCCGCCTGTTCGTCGAGGGCTACCCCTACGCCAACCGCAGGCAGACCCGAAGTAGCGGCCAACCGACCGGCCAGACCTCGACCCCGGCACAGGTGCCGGTGGAGGAGAAGTTGTTCGCCGGCTGCGGCCACATGCAACTCGCTGACGTGCGTTTCAGCGACGTAGACGAGGCGGCGAAGTGGGCGTTCCGGCGAGCCCGGCTGGACCACGAATGGAAGAACTGGCGACGAGAGGACCAGGGGCGTCGGCCCCGCGAGCACGGCCAGAGCGGTGCGCGGACCTCGTTCCACAACGCCGTGCGGTTCTTCTTCGCCCAGGCCGTGAAGAACAACCTGTTGCCCGCGTCCGCGGACCCCACCGACCATCTGACGCGCCCTGCCCGCAGCGACGGCTCACGCCGCGCGTTCACCGAACCCGAGCTCGTCGAACTGCACCGCGTCGCGGCGACCAGCGGCAACGACCCGGAGCTCGCCAGGCTGCTCGTAGACACCGTGCTCGTGACCGGCGCCCGCCGCGAGGGCCTCCTCAACCTCAACCTGGGGCGGCTAAACCCGGCTCGGTGCACGGTGTTCCTGCACGAGAAGGGCGACAAGGGCTGCGAGCAGCCCATCACCGGCGAGCTACTGCAACGGTTGACCGACTTCGCGCACTCACGCGGAGCCAGCCGCTTCAGCGACCCCGTGTTCTGCCAGAAGCCGAAGGCCGGTCAGACGCAGCCAGTGCGCGTCACCAGTCGGTGCATCGACAGCGTGAACAGTCGGCTGCAGAAGCACGTTCCGTGGGCAGACGACCTCGGTGTCACCCTCCACTGGTTCCGTCACCACGCGGTCACCCAGGTACAGCGCATCGCCGGCGACGCCGTCGCAGCCCGGTTCGCGCGCCACTCGGCGAGCGGCGTGACGTTGAAGTACTCGAAGGCCTCCGGCGAGGAGGTGTGTCAGGCGATGTCCATCATGACCGGATGGGTCCACCCACTCGCCTGCGGCGGTTGGTGAGCGGCAGCGGCTACGCCCCTCGCCTGCAGCCCGGCCGGCGCACGAGAACGAACGGGCTGCCCACCGGGGCCTGGATCAACACCGCCGTGTTTGCCGACGGCGATGTCTACCAACGCACTCCGCCTCTCGGCAGCGGCCTATCCGGCAGCGAATGAGGGTGGATGGTGGGTTATCTAGCCCTTCTGTCACTGCGTTGCCCTGCGGCGTGGGCACGCTGACGTTGCGCGCACCCGGCGGGTCCGCCGACGTCCGTGGATTCTGCCGAAGGCCGCCGCCAGTCGTACCGGTCCGCCGCCGCGCCCGCTGCCCGTCTTGCGGGGCCCACCTGACGGCCGACTCTCCGGTTCGGTCCCCGAGGTCTGTTGCAGGGGGACGGGGCCATCCTGGGCCAGGCCATTGGGGAACCTGCCTGAGCAGCTGAACCCGGCAACCTGCCACGTCACTACTCGAGCTCGTAGGAGGCCTTGCCGATGGGGTCAGTCAGGCCATCTGTCGCAACCAGGTCCACCGGAGTCTTCAGGTCGTCAAGCTCATAAGCGATCGCGCTCTCAACGGTTCCGCCCTTCTTGATGGTCTCCATCTGGCTTTCCAGGAACCGGTCATCCGGAAGCGAGCCCACCTCCAGCTGGTTCTCCGCATCCGGGTTGTTGTCCTGATAGGCGATGAAGTTCGCGATGAAACTCAACGGGTCAGTTTTCTGACCAGAGACGTTCGTGGTCTTGTAGTAGAACGCGATCACCGGCTTGGTGCCGTACTCGTTGCCCCTCTGCCCCGCCTTGATCACCTTGTGGCGCGTGACCTGGATCTTCAAGTCCGGGGTCGTGAGCACACCATCCTTGAAGGTCGGGGCGTCCTTGCCGGCTGAATCGTCGGCGCCGTCGCCTTCCTGCGGCGAGAACGTCTGCGAGGAACTGTCGTTCTCCGCGTCGTTGCTGGCAGTGCCACACGCGGTCAGCGCGAATGTGAGCACGCTCGAGGCGCAGACAAGCGAGATCAGTGATTTCTGCATGGGCTTTCCATTCTCTTGTTGCGCACGTTGGCGCTCACCCGGGAACGGGTCACACTAGCCAGGCGCGAACGTTGCAGGCTCGCAACCGCGCGGCGTCCCACGGGACGGCGGCCAGCGGAACTGCTCGGGTCCGATGCGCCGCTGCGCCACAAGATGACGCCTGGTGCCGTGACGCTACCGAGAGGACCGAGCAACGGATTGGTGCGTTGACGTCGGTGGGGCGTCCGCGCGGCCCCAGGGCGAACGGTTGCAGCGGCCCGTCGGATCAAGACCGTGGCGACATGAACGTTCTTGCGACCGGAGCAACTGAGGGCCCTGCTTGCCGAGCGGTTCGTACGGCCTCCGGTGCTTGGTCAAGGAGTCCCAGTGGGCGGGATCCGACCCGACGGGCGGTTCCGGTGGGAGCGCGTGACGAGGCGATGATGATGGAGCGAGATCCCGTGATGGTGTCTCAGTCGAGAACTGCGTTTGGTCGACTCTCTCAGAACGTTTTCGGTCATTGTCTGACCCGACGGCTGAGCAGTTGGCCTCCATCTGTGAGGAACTGGCGCAGCGTGAGGTGGCTATCCCGAAAGACGGCGTCTTGTCTGGACCAGACCACCTACGGCCCTGACGCCCACCGGTCCCCTCCTGGAGCGCACTTTGTGCTCCAGTTGTCCCCATTCGCCACCACAGATCGCAACGGGGGACAGGCACGTGGCATCGCATTCTCGGGTAGTACGAACGTTGCTCACCGCACGACCAGCGCTGCCTGCGTGGCCATCACGCGGTCAAGGCTTGGCCCGCACCGTGTGTGCAGTCCTCGCCGCGCTGGCCGTCATGGCGGCCGGGCTCAGCACGGGGTTCCCGGCAGCCGCAGCCGCAGACACAAGTGCCGGCACTGTGGCCGGCGTTGTGACCCGAGCTGCGGGCGGGGCGCTAGCCGGCGCCAACGTCGAGGTGTTCGGAGCTGCTGACGGAACCCTCCAGGCCCTGGGCAGCACTGGAAGCGACGGCAGCTACACGCTTTCGGGGCTCGCCGACGGCACCTACCTAGTCCGGTTCACCGCACCACGGCACGTGCCGAAGTGGTTCGGCGGCGGTGAGGACAAGTCGACCGCGGTCCCCGTGCACATCGACGGCGCCGCCATCGTGACTGTCTCGGAGACCCTGACCCCCGGCGGCTTCATCCGAGGAACCGTCGCATTCGACAGCTCGAGCTCTACCCGCAGGGTCTCTGTCTTCCGTTACCTCGACGGCAGTTGGACCGAGGACACGGGCTCGGCGGCGTACGCCTCCTCCAGCACGGGTGCGTTCAACGTCCAGGTCCCCACCGCGCAACCGGTGAAGCTTCGCGTCGCCTGGGGCGACAGCCTTACGGAGGGCTACTGGTACGGCGATGCCTTCACGTCGACCGACGCCGACACCGTGCAGGTCGACGCCGGCAGCATCGTGTCCGACGTCAACATCACGGTCCCCAAGATCGGCTACGTCGCAGGCAAGGTGACCAACAGCCACGGGACGGCCCTGCCCTCCCAGCAGGTCCTTGCCCACGTCCGCTCCCACGACCACTGGGTGCCCCTGAGCCGCTACACCACCTCAAGCTCCACCAATGGCTACAAGGTCATGGTGCCGGCCGGGTACGACGTCAGCGTCCGAGCAGGAGTTGGCGCGGCCCCGGCACGCGGCGGCTTCGAGCCCACCTGGCTCGATGGCACCCCCGCTGCACCAAACGTCGGCACCGCGACCGCGCCCGTGCCGCTGACGGCCGGGCCCACGAACACGCTCACCGTCAGCAGCGGCGAGACCCGGCTGAACCAGAACGTCGCCCTGCCCGGCGGCGTTGGGATCGTCGGGTTCGTGCGCGACTCCGTCGGACGGGCCGTGCCGGGAGCGACCGTCACCGCCTGGAACAACACCGTTCAGTGGTCCCAAGCCACCACCGATGAGACCGGGTGGTACCGCCTCAGTGGACTGGACCGGAACTCGACCAACATGACGGTGCGCGTTGAAGGCACCCACCTCACCACCGAGTGGTGGAAGGACGCCGCGAACCAGGCCGAAGCAACCCGCCTCGTCCCGTTCACCCAGTCCTACGACGGCCGCGACATCGGCGGCATCTCTCCGATCGTCGGCTTCGACGAAGCCCACCAGCTAAAGAGCACAAGCCCGGTTGCCTTCGCCGGCATCCCACGGGTGGGGCAGTACGTGAGCGTCGTCGCAGCGTCCTGGAACAGCGTTCCTGACTCTCGCGACTACCGCTGGTTCTGCGGCACCGAGCTCATCGGGTTCGGCGAGGCGATGGCCCTCGACGAGCGCCTCGACGGTTGCGACCTGACAGTGCGTGAGGAGGCCTCCAAGAGCGGCTGGGAGTCGGCGGCAGTTACCTCCGCGGCCGTCCGCGTTGACCGATTCCGCAGCACGGTGAAGCCGGCCATCACGGGCAGTGCGGTCGCAGGCTCCGTTCTCACCTCCACCGCCGGCACGTGGAACGCGACCCCGCAATCGATCTCATACCAGTGGTTGCGCAACGGCACCCCCATCGCCTCGGCCACCGGCGCCGCGTACCGTCTGACCACCGCCGACGTCGGCCGCCGCATCAGCACCCGCGTGACCGCGAACGACGAAGAGTCGTGGACAGAGGCCACCGCGCTGACCGCCGCCACCGCCACTATCCGAGCCGCCTCGTCCTTGAGTACGACCCTGAAGCCGCTGACCCGACAGATTCGGGTGACGTTCAAGCTGCAGACGCCCGGTGCCGCACGCCCGGGCGGCACCGTGAGCGTCTACAGAGGTACCAAGGTTCTGGGTCATGTCACCGTCGCCGCCACCCCGCTGGCCCGGACCGTGACCTACCGAGTCCCGCGCGGGCAAGCGAACTTCAAGGTCACTTACAGCGGCAGCAACTCGGCGACGCCGGTCGCCAAGACCGCTGCGGCACGAGTCCGGTAGCCGCCCGTCCCACTCCCCCTACACGGGTTGCAGGCGGGGCAGACGACCTCCGCAGCTCCAGCAGCCGTACCCGAGCCCCACCTGACATGCGCCCGCTGTTCCGCGCTCATCTACGTGCGGCGGGAAGTCCTCGTGTTCATCGTCGAGGATGCCATCGACGACAGCGGCGTCCTGACTCCGGAGACGCTGGCTCGCGACGCAGCCGTAGGCGCACTGGTCGGTGCCATCGTTGACGTGACCTAGCGTCGGCAGGCTTAGTGGCGGCCGACCTTGCCAGACTGCCGTGCCGGGGCCGCAGTCCGTCTCCCCTGAACCAGCGGCACACGTGAGGTCGGCAGTGACCCAGCGGCGCGCGGTGCACCGAGACGCGGTGAAGTTGCGGGGCCGCGGCTACGGAGTGTCGGGTGCGGCTGGCCGCTCCGCCGCCGAGCCGGGTTGCATGGCGCGCTGGTCGTGTCCTCGGAGGTGAGGTGTGCGCCCCATGATGCCCAGGCCGGTCGTGAACTAACCCACGGTTGCGTCTCTCACCTCGACAACGAAGCGGTCACCCTCAGATCGAGCGGTGAGCTCGAACAGCATCTCGAACGGCACGCTCACCCACTGAACCTGGTCGTTCCATTCGGGATCACGTGAGACGAGGCCGACCAGCTCATCTGCGATCGTGTCGACGTCCGCGTGAGAGACGAACCCCTCCACCGAAACGCTGACTTGGGTCCGCACCAGGAGCGTCCCATCGGGGCCGATGGAGACGTCGAGGTCGTAGTCGGAGTCGACCGATTCGATGCTCGGGTCTTCGATCCTTGACTGCACGGCCTCCCCCGCCTGCCCGGGTGGTTCATACCCGAGCAGCGCAACGATCGCGGCCTCGACACTCCCGCGCAGGGCGGCAAGGCGAGCGTCGGTCAGGTCCACCGCGGTGCGTACGCCGACCTTGTGGAGCGGCTGAGCGGGGCTGGTGGCGTTCGCCTCTCGAGCGAGCGCCACTAGGTCGAGGGTTGCGTACCGCTGTTGCGACTTAATCGGGTATGTCGCGTAGACATAGTCGATGAACTGCCCGAAGTAGAGCCGTCTCGTCTGGTCCATGACTCGGTCGAGTACTGCCCGCTCGTCTGCAGCCAGTGACGCGAGCAGTGGCTCCGGTTGTGTGGTCGTGATCCTGGTCTTCGGAGATCCGAACGCGTTGGTTTCCGAGACCACCTTGAAGTGGGGGTCTCGTTGAGCTGTCTCGACGATGTCGGGGACCCAGGGTCCGTAGTGGTTGAAGATCCAACGCACGGGGGTGAGCTGGCGGTCGAGCACGCGGGCAGCCTCCCAGTCGGCCAGGTAGACCAGCTTGGTGAGGCGTGCGTTCGACAACTCTTCTGGGTGTGGGTAATTGACGCACAGATAGGCCATGGCCGCACTCAGTGCATCTGCAGTTGCGTTCATGGGCCCTCCTCCTGCTCAGCCTCGGGCGCTTGGGCGAGTACTTCAAGGATGTCTCGGACGGTGCGTCGCTCGTCATCGCGATGCAATAGATCAGCCAAGGCGTCGAGTCGGGTGGTGCCGGCCTCCACGCTCTCCAACACGATGACACCGAGCACGTCGACGTCGGAGGAATCCAGGAGCGGGATGACCCGATACTCAGTGCTGCGCATGCTGAGGTCGGAAGCCTGGCCGATGTTGATGCGCCCCTCCTTCTTCTGCCACTTGTCGTAGCTGGGCTCAACATCCGCGTCGTAGGACTGGCTGACGACCTTGCGGCTGGCGACAGCTCGACCCATCAGTCCGAAGTCGGCGGCGTAGTAGCGCGTGTTCACCTCTTTGCGCGTTCGATCATGGCAGTGCCGACCGACAACGCGTAGACGCTCGCCGCACAGCAACCACGTGACGCGTTCGTCCTCGGTGAGCTCGCACTGGTCGTACTGGCGCTGAATAAATCGTTCCACAAGTCGCTGAAACGACTCACGAGACTGCAATTGGCCGGCGCGCAGGACCTCTATCTCTGCGCGCTTGCCGAAGACGTCGGCTCGAGCGGCGTCCCGTTCGAGGCGGAGCGTCTTCACGCGAGCGTCTCGCCGGCTGCCGGCCCAAGCTGTGAATGCGATGATGCCGACACCCAGGACGGGTAACGCGACGTTGCCCCATGCCCACCCGTACGGCAAGGCAGTGAAGCCGACGACCGCACCACCGCCGGCCGTGCCGACGGGCCACACCCATGGCTTGTCGACTGCGGCGACCCGACCCTTCACCCAACCGGCCGCTCGTGTAAGCCGCGGAGGTCGATCGCGACCAGTCACGGTGGTCGTCTCGTGCCCGCCAAGGTCGGCTGGGTCGGACGCTGCGCCCACTCGGGTCGCCGACGCACGCGGTTCCGGTGCGGCCACACGCACCCCCGAGAAGTCAGTCCTCCGTGCCGACGGGCACCTACTTGCACGAAACGGCATGGCCCCCACAGTGGGAGTCATGCCGCCTCATACCTACCTGATGTAGCCACTGGGGAGAACCCCAGTTTCAAGTGCGCGAGGGGGGAGTTGAACCCCCACGCCCTTTCGGGCACACGGACCTGAACCGTGCGCGTCTGCCTATTCCGCCACTCGCGCGTGTTGAGCAAGAGGAGGTTATCCCACCCCGGTCCGGCGCCCCAAACCGGGCACCCCGCGCCCGGGCCCCAGGACCGCCCGCGGGCGCACCTGCCGCCCGCTACCATCGCCACTCAGCCTCGCCGGACCGGCACGCCCGGACGACCGCGCACGACACCGCACCCCGAGAGGAGACCGCCGTGGGCCGCTTCGCCCAGTTCGAGAACCGCCTCGAGCAGATGGTCTCCGGGGTCTTCGCCCGCACCTTCCGCAGCGCCGTGCAGCCGGTCGAGATCGCCTCGGCGCTCGCCCGCGAGGTCGACAACTCCGCCCAGATCCTCAGCCGCGACCGCCGCCTGGTGCCCAACGACTTCCACGTCGAGCTCTCCCAGCCGGACCACGAGCGGCTCACCGGGCTCGGCCCCCAGCTGACCACCGAGCTGACCGAGATGCTGCGCGACCACGCCTCCGAGCAGTCCTACGTCTTCACCGGCCCCGTCACGATCGCGCTGGAGTCCAGCGACGACCTCACCACCGGCCGCTTCCGCGTCCGCAGCGCGGCCGTCGCGCGGACCCGGGTCAGCGGCGGCGATCCCACCGACACGGCCGTCCGCCGCGCCACCGCCGCCCTGCTCCACCACGGCGAGGTGCTCCCGCTGGCCCCGCCCGGCATCCTCATCGGCCGCGGCAACGACGCCGACCTGCGCATCGACGACCCCGGCGTCTCGCGCCGCCACGCCGAGATCCGGGTCGAGCACCCCCAGGTGCCCGGCGACGAGCCCCGGGTCACGCTCATCGACCTCGGCTCCACCAACGGTGTGTCGGTCGACGGCAAGCGCGTCGAGCAGGCCAGGCTCGTCGACGGTGCCACCATCAAGATCGGCACCACCACCCTGACCCTGCGTCTGCGACAAGGATGAGCGCCGCGTGTCCGAGCTGACCCTCGTCCTGATCAGGTTCGCCTACCTCGCGATCCTGTGGATCCTGGTGCTCTCGTGCATCTCGGTGATCCGCTCCGACATGTTCGGCGCCCGCGCCGCCAAGGAGTCGGTGCGCGGCGGCGGGTCCCGCCCCCGCCAGGAGCGCCGGTCCAAGCCGGCCAAGCCCGCCAAGCCGCGCCGTGGCGAGCCCACCCAGGTGGTCATCCTCGACGGCAGCAACCAGGGCGACGTGATCCCGCTGTCCCAGGCGCCGCTGCTCATCGGCCGCGGCACCGACGCCGCGATCCGCCTCGACGACGACTACGTCTCGACCCGCCACGCACGCATCGCCAGCTCCGGCGACCAGTGGTACGTCGAGGACCTCGGCTCGACCAACGGCACCTACCTCGGCAGCAGCCGCATCACCCAGCCGACCGCGATCCAGCTCGGCACCCAGGTGCGCATCGGCAAGACGACCCTGGAGCTGCGCAAGTGAGCGGCGAGACGAGCGGCGCATGAGACTGCGCTACGCAGCGCTGTCCGACGTCGGCCGGGTCCGGCGCGACAACCAGGACTCCGGGTACGCCGGACCCCACCTGCTCGTCATCGCCGACGGGGTGGGCGGGTCCGCGCGCGGCGACGTCGCCAGCGCCGAGACCGTCGAGGTGCTGCGCCGCCTCGACGAGCCGCCCGGCAACGACGTCCTCGGCGCCCTCGCCGGCGCCATCCACCTCAGCCACGACCGGATCGCCCAGCTCGTGGCCGAGGACTCCGAGCTCGAGGGCACCAGCACGACGGTGACCGCCCTGGTCTTCGACGGCCAGCGCATCGGCGTGGGCCACGTGGGCGACAGCCGCGGCTACCTGCTGCGCGACGGCACCCTGTCGCAGCTGACGACCGACCACACCTTCGTGCAGAGCCTGGTCGACGAGGGCCGGATCACCGAGGACGAGGCGCGCGTCCACCCCCACCGCAACCTGATCCTGCGCGCCGTCGACGGCGTCCACGAGCCGGAGCCCGACGTCTTCACCCTCGAGGTGGCGCTGGGCGACCGCATCCTGCTGTGCTCCGACGGCGCCTCCGGCTCGCTCACCGACGCCCAGCTCGCCCGGATCCTGGCCGAGGGCAGCCCCGACCACGCCGCCGTCACGCTGGTGACCTCGGCCCTGGAGGCCGGCAGCAGCGACAACGTCACCGTCGTGGTGGCCGACCTCGTCGGCGACGACGAGGTCGACGACGAGGAGACGAGCGCGGCCGCGCTCACCGGACCGATGCTCGTGGGGGCCGCCGCCGAGGGCGCCCGCGCCCGGTCGCCCCGCGGGTCGGCCGCCGGCGGACGCGTCCGCGACACCGGTGAGCTCGCCCCGGTCGGGGACGGCCACGACGGGTCGGCCTCCGCGGGCGGCGGGCGCGGCGCCGGGGACGGCGCCGACCTCGACCCCGAGGAGGCCCGCTACGCCCCGCAGCCGCCGCGCCGCTTCGGGCTGCTGCGCCGCAGCCTGGTGCTGCTCGTGCTCCTGGTGGCGGTCGCGGTGATCGCGGTCGCGGCGTACCGCTGGAGCCAGGACCAGTACTACGTCGGCGACGACGGCGAGACGGTCGCGGTCTTCCGCGGCATCGAGGCCGACATCCCCGGCCTGACGACCCACCGGGTCGAGGAGCCGAGCTCGCTGCGGCTCGACGACCTGCCCGACGCCTACGCCCGCGAGGTCACCAACGGCATCAGCGCCAGCAGCCTGGCCGACGCCCGCACCATCGTGGCCCGCCTCGAGCGCCGCGCCCTGTGCCCGGACCCGACCTCCTCGGCCTCGCCCAGCGCGTCGCCCAGTGGGACGGCCAGTGGGACGGCCAGCCCGTCCGCCAGCCCGTCGCGCACCCCCGGCAGCACCTCGACCCGGACCCCCGGCTCCACCGGCAGCCGCACCGCCAGCCCGTCGGCCAGCCCGTCGTCCAGCGCGAGCACCGGCACCACGGGCGCCCCCTGCACGGAGGCCCCGTGAGCAGCCCGCTCCCCGGCCCCCGGACCCAGGGCGGCTTCGTCCACCGGCGGCGGCGCGGGGCCGAGCTGGTGCTGCTGCTGCTCAGCCTCGTGGTCGGCGTCGGGGCGTACGCCGCGGTCGGCCTCGGCGTCGACGGCGAGGTCCCGGTCGACCTGCTGACCCACGGGCTGTGGCTCACGGCGCTGCTGCTCGGCTGCCACGTCGTGCTGCGCCGGTTCGCGGCGTACGCCGACCCGGTGCTGCTGCCCATCGTCGGGGCGCTCAACGGGCTCGGCCTGGCGATGATCCACCGCATCGACCTCGGCCGACAGGTCCGCAACCCCGAGGCGCAGGCCTTCGCCGGCACCCAGCTGATCTGGATGACGCTCGGTGTGCTGCTGTTCGCCACCGTGCTGGTCGTGCTGCGCGACCACCGCCGGCTGCAGGCCTTCACCTACACCTCGGGCCTGGGCGCGATCGTGCTGCTGCTCCTGCCGCTCGTGCCGGGCCTGGGCCGCACCATCAACGGCTCCCGGATCTGGATCGGCATCGGCCCGCTCAGCTTCCAGCCGGGCGAGGTCGCCAAGCTGCTGCTCGTGGTCGCCTTCGCCGGCTACCTCGTGCTGCACCGCGACGCCCTGGCGCTGGCCGGTCGCCGGCTGCTGTTCGTCGACCTGCCGCGCGGCCGCGACCTGGGCCCGGTGCTGGCGATGTGGCTGCTCTCCCTGGGCATCCTGGTCTTCCAGCGCGACCTCGGGTCCTCGCTGCTGTTCTTCGGCCTGTTCCTGGTGATGCTCTACGTCGCGACCGAGCGGCCGGGCTGGCTGGTCGTGGGCGGTGCGATGTTCGTCGTCGGCGCCTACCTCGGCTACCTCGCGCTGGGCCACGTGCAGACCCGCGTCGAGGCCTGGCTGCACCCCTTCGACCCCGACGTCAACGCCTACCAGCTGGTCCAGGGCCTCTACGGCATGGGCTGGGGCGGCTTGGTCGGCCGCGGGCTGGGCCAGGGCCAGCCGCAGATCACGCCGCTGGGCTTCTCCGACTTCATCATCGCCTCGATGGGCGAGGAGCTCGGGCTGACCGGCGTGATGGCGATCATCCTGCTCTACGGCATCCTCGTCGAGCGCGCGCTGCGCACCGCGCTGATCTGCCGCGACAACTTCGGCAAGCTGATGGCGACCGGCCTGGCCGTGGTCTTCTCGCTCCAGGTGTTCGTCGTCATCGGCGGCGTCACCAAGCTGATCCCGCTGACCGGCCTCACCACGCCGTTCCTGTCCCAGGGCGGCTCCAGCCTGGTCGCCAACTGGGCGATCGTGGCGCTGCTGCTCCGGATCTCCGACCAGGCCCGCCGCCCCCCGCCCGAGCTGCTCGTCTCCGACGACAGCGACAGCGACGCGACCCAGGTGGTGAACCTGCGATGAACCGCCCCATCCGCAACTGCGCGGTCGGCTGCCTGCTGCTCTTCCTGGCGCTGCTCGCCAACGCCACCTACGTGCAGTACTGGCAGGCCGACGACCTCACCTCGCTGTCCCAGCACCCCGACAACATCCGGGTCCGCGACGCGGAGTTCTCCCGCGAGCGCGGCTCGATCCTGGTCCGGGGCCGGGCGGTCGCGCAGAGCAACCCCTCCGACGACAGCTACCAGTTCCAGCGGGAGTACCCCCAGGCCGCGCGCTACGCCCACCTGACCGGCTACTTCACGCGCGACTTCGGCCTCGGCGGCGTCGAGGCGACCCAGAACTCCATCCTCTCGGGCAGCGACTCGAAGCTCTTCGTCAACCGGGTCGTCGACCTCGCCGACAACGAGACCCCCAAGGGCGGCAGCGTCACCCTGACGATCGACCCGCAGGCGCAGCAGGCGGCGTACGACGGGCTCCGGGCGCTCGGCGACTCCGTCCAGGGCGCGGTCGTGGCCATCGAGCCGCGGACCGGCAAGATCCTCGCGATGGTCTCCAACCCGACCTTCAACCCCAACCGCCTGGCCAGCCACGACTTCCAGGCAGCCGGGCGCTACAAGGACCAGCTGCTCTCCTCGGGGGGCGCCTCGCCGCTGAACAACAAGGCGATCGAGGAGGTGCTGCCCCCGGGCTCCACCTTCAAGCTCGTCACCGCGGCCGCGGCGCTGGAGTCCGGCGACTACGACCCCGACACCCAGGTGCCCGGCGGGGCCCGCCTCGACCTGCCGCAGACCAGCACCGACCTCGTCAACGAGAGCGGCGGCTCCTGCGGTGGCGACACCATCACCCTGACCCGGGCCCTCGAGGTGTCCTGCAACGTCTCCTTCGGCGCGGTGGGGCTCGACCTCGGCGCCGACGCGCTGCGCACCCAGGCCGAGAAGTTCGGCTTCGGCACCCGCACCTTCGAGGACCTCGACGACGCGCTCACCCGCCAGGCGGTCAGCCGGTTCCCCGAGGACCCCGACAAGCCGCAGACGGCGCTCTCGGCCATCGGCCAGTTCGACGTCGCCGCGACCCCGCTGCAGATGGCGATGGTCACCGCCGGCATCGCCAACGACGGCACCGTGATGAAGCCCTACCTGGTCGACGAGACGCTCTCGCCCAAGCTGGAGACGCTGGAGAAGACCGAGCCCGAGTCGATGCCCGACCAGCCGGCGATGAGCTCCTCGGCCGCCCGCGACCTGCGCCAGATGATGGTCTCGGTCGTCGACCAGGGCACCGGCACCACCGCCCAGATCCCCGGCGTCCAGGTCGGCGGCAAGACCGGCACGGCCCAGAGCTCGCCCGAGCGGCCGCCGTACGCCTGGTTCGTGTCGTTCGCCCCCGCCGAGACCCCCTCGGTGGCCGTGGCGGTGCTGGTGCAGGACGCCGGCGTCGAGCGCGACCAGATCTCCGGGAGCGGGCTGGCCGCCCCCATCGCCAAGTCGGTCATGGAGGCGGTGATCGGGCGGTGACCGCTGCCGCCCCCGAGCGGTACACCCGCCGGCGCCTGATCGCCTCCGGCGGGATGGGCGAGGTCTGGGAGGCCCGCGACACCCTCCTGGGCCGCGACGTGGCGGTCAAGGTGCTGCGCCGCGAGCTGGCCGACGACGCCGGCTTCCGGGCGCGCTTCAGCGCCGAGGCCCGGCACGCGGCCGGGCTGCAGCACCCCGGCATCGCGGCGGTGTACGACGTCGGCGTGCCGACCGACGGGCAGCCGCCGTACCTCGTGATGGAGCTGGTCGACGGCCGACCGCTGTCGGACCTGCTCGCCGGCGACCGCGCCCTCGACCCGGAGCAGACCCGGCGCCTGGCGCTCCAGGTCGCCCGGGCCCTCGGCGTCGCCCACCGGGCGGGCGTGGTGCACCGCGACGTCAAGCCGGCCAACCTGCTCGTGATGCCCACCGGCCAGGTCAAGATCACCGACTTCGGCATCGCCCGCGCCGCCGGGGACGCCTCGCTGACGCAGACCGGGCAGATCGTCGGCTCGCCCCACTACCTCTCCCCCGAGCAGGCCCGGGGCGAGGCCTCGACCCCGGCCAGCGACGTCTACGCCCTGGGCGTGGTGCTCTTCGAGTGCCTCAGCGGCCGGCGCCCCTTCGGTGCGGAGACCGCCGTCGCCACGGCCCTGGCCCACCTGCGCGACGAGGTGCCCCCGCTGCCCGACGGCCTGCCCGAGGACCTGGTGCGGATCACCCGGCGCGCCCTGGCCAAGGACCCCGCCGAGCGCTACCCCGACGGCGACGCGCTGGCCGAGGCCCTCGACGGCCGCGACGACGCGACCGTGGCCGCTCCCGTCCCGCCCGCCGACGCCACCCGGGTGCTGCCCGCGGCCACCCGGGTCGCCCCCGCCGTGCCGGCGGCCACCCGCGTCGCCCCCGCCGCGGCAGCCGGACTGTCCGGCTCCGGCGCCCGCGGCGCGCGCCCGTCGGCCGCCCTGCTCGTCGGCCTCCTGCTCGGCGCCGCGGTCGTGGTCGGCCTGCTCGTCGCGCGCCCCTGGGAGGACGCCGACACTGCTGGGACCCCCGCCGAGCGGTCGCCGGGCCCGACCTCCCGGACCAGCGCGACCTCCGACCCGACCCCGACCGAGGCGGCCAGCCCGGCCGACACCCCCTCGCAGACCCCGGAGCCCAGCCCCGACAGCTCCCCGGAGAGCACCCCCACCGACACCCCCAGCGAGGCCGCGCCCTCCGACGTCGTGCCCAGCGACGCGGTGCCGACCGACGCGCTCCCGCCCGGCCAGCAGAAGAAGGCCGACAAGACCGATGACCCCGGCGCCCGCGACTCGGGACCGAAGGGAGACTGAAGCGATGACGCAACCGCACCGCATCGGCGGCCGCTACGAGATCGGGGAGCTCCTCGGCCGCGGCGGCATGGCCGAGGTCCGCAAGGGCACCGACATCCGGCTCGGGCGCACCGTGGCGGTCAAGCGGCTGCGCACCGACCTGGCCAGCGACTCCACCTTCCAGGCGCGGTTCCGCCGCGAGGCGCAGTCGGCCGCCTCGCTCAACGACCCCTCGATCGTGTCGGTCTACGACACCGGCGAGGAGATGGCCACCGACGGCAGCAACGTCGCCCAGCCCTACATCGTCATGGAGTACGTCGCCGGCCGCACCCTGCGCGACGTCATCCGCGACGGCCGCAAGATCCTGCCCGAGCGGGCCCTCGAGATCACCTCGGGCGTGCTGCGGGCGCTGGACTACAGCCACCGGGCCGGGATCATCCACCGCGACATCAAGCCCGGCAACGTGATGCTGACGCCCGCCGGCAACGTCAAGGTCATGGACTTCGGCATCGCCCGGGCGGTCTCCGACGCGTCCAGCACGATGACCCAGACCGCCGCCGTGGTCGGCACGGCGCAGTACCTCTCCCCCGAGCAGGCCCGGGGCGAGACGGTGGACTCGCGCTCCGACGTCTACTCGACCGGCTGCCTGCTCTACGAGCTCCTCACCGGCCGTCCCCCCTTCGTCGGCGACAGCCCGGTGTCGGTGGCCTACCAGCACGTCCGCGAGCCGGCCCAGCCGCCGTCGAGCCTCGACGAGGACCTCACCCCCGAGATCGACGCCATCGTGATGAAGGCGCTGGCCAAGGACGTCGACGAGCGCTACGCCAGCGCGGCGGCGATGAAGCAGGACATCGACAACTACCTCGCCGGCCGCCCGGTCCAGGCGCCCGCCGTGGTGCCGGCCCCCGCGACCACGTTCCTGCCGCCCAGCGACCCCACCCGCGTCACCCCGGTGGCCCAGCACGCCGCCGAGGACGACGACCCGCCCCGCAAGCGCCGTGGCCTGCTGGTCCTCCTCGCGCTGCTCGTGCTCGCCCTGGTCGCGGCCGCCCTGGTCTTCCTGCCCCGGCTGCTCGACACCGGGGCCCAGCAGGTGCAGGTGCCGAGCGTGACCGGCATGACCCGGGCGCAGGCCGAGCGGACCATCCAGGCCCAGGGCCTGGAGGTCGGCGAGGTCACCGAGTCGGAGAACGACCAGGTGGCGCGCAACCGGGTCATCTCCCAGAGCCCGCAGGCCGGCGACCCCGCCGACGCCGGGTCCGCCGTCGACTACGAGGTCTCCCTCGGCCCGCCCGACCTGACGCTGCCCGACGTGGTCGGCGACGACAAGGACTCCGCGGCCGCCACCCTGCGCCAGGAGGGGGTCCGCGTCGTGCTCAGCGAGCGCAACGCCGACGACCCCACCGACCAGGTGGTCGAGATGCAGCCGCCGGCCGGCACCGACGTCGCGCCGGGCTCGCGGGTGACGCTGTTCTGGTCCGACGGGCCCGAGCAGGTGCCCGACGTGGTGGGCCGCACCGAGGCCGAGGCGCGTCGGCTCATCGAGGCCGCCGGCTTCCGGGTCAGTCGCGTCACCGACTCCAACCCGACCGACCAGGAGCCGGGCACCGTGCTGCAGCAGAGCCCCGAGGCCGGCCAGACCAACGACGCCGGCAGCACCGTGACGATCGTGGTCTCGACGTACGAGCCCCCGAGCGAGGAGCCCTCGCCCACCGAGGAGCCCAGCGCGTCGCCCACCGAGGAGCCCAGCGCCAGCCCGAGCGCGAGCCCCTCGCCCTAGCGGACCAGCCGGCGGGACGCCCTAGGAGCGGGGGGCGTCCTGCTCCGGAGCGACGGCGCGGGCGTAGCGCAGCTCGGTGCCGCCGTCGTACGCCGGGAGCGTGGCCGACGCCTCGGTCCTCACGTCGTAGCCGAGGTCGTAGGCCTCGGTGTAGGTCCGGTAGCCGTCGATGTAGTCGCTGCGGTCGAGCGCCTCGAGCAGGTCGGAGGTGTCGCCGACGGCGGTGATGACGTACGGCGGGGCGTAGGGCACGCCGTGCAGCACGACGGTGTTGCCGACGCACTTGATGCCGGTCGTGCTGATGACCCGCTGGTCCTGCAGCGTCATCGCCTCGGCTCCCCCGCCCCACAGGGCGTTGACGACGGCCTGGATGTCCTGCTGGTGGACGAGCAGCTCCTCGGTGTCGACCTCGCCCTTCTCGACCGCGCGGGCGATGACGTCCTTGGGCGCGTCCTCGAGCGTGACGGTGACGGCGGGCCCGCGGACCGCGGCGAACCCGGCGGGCTCGCGCAGCTGGGCCACCTGGCGCTGCAGCCTGCGGACCTGCGCGTCGCCGACGTCGCGTCCGAGGGAGTCGACCTCGGCGGTGAGGTCGGCGACCCGCGCCCGCAGGTCGTCGGTGCGGTCGCTCTCCTGCCGCACGACGGTGTCGAGGTCGCTGACGCTGGAGGCCCGCAGGTCGAGGCCGTCGGCGTCCAGCGAGCTGGTCACGAACAGGGTGCCGGCCACCACGAACACCCCGACCGCGGCGATCCGCCAGGCGGGCGGCAGCCCGAGCGGTGCGCGGCCTCGAGGACGCGAGGGGGCATCGGGCACAGGTCGGCTCTCCGGGACGGGGACGTCGTGACTACGCTAGCCGACCAGGTCGTACGCCGCTGACGAGGAGCTCACCCGTGTCCAAGCCCACCGCCCGCCAGACGAAGCTCACGGTCAGTGGCTACCAGACCTCTGTCGTGCGGACCGCGCTCGCGGTGCTGCTGGTCGTCGCGGGCATCGTCTGGATGGCCGTCTACGTCAACGTCGCCAAGGACGCGGCCGACTTCGTGTCGTTCCCCGGCGCCAAGAAGCCCTCCGACCCGCTGCCGTGGATGTCGGACCTGGGCCGCTGGAACTTCGCCATCGGCTTCGGTGCGATCTTCCTCGGCCTGGTCGTCGCGGCCCACCGCCTGACCCCCCTCGGCCGCGGCCGCGGCGTCGTGGTCGGCATGCTCGGCTGCTTCCTCGTTGGCCTGGTCTGGATCGTCGTCTTCTACTTCATCGGCCAGGGCGGCCCGGTCCCTGTGATGAAGGACCTCGACCAGTACAACCTGCTCGTCGGCATCGGCTTCATGGCCGTGGGGTTCACCTACGCCACCAAGTGGGAGTAGTTCCCCCGCCCCGACTTACACCGCTGTAGTTCTCCACAGGGTTGTCCCCAGGTGTGGACAACTTTCTGGGGTGGCGGGGGCTCCCGATCGGGGCAGTTTCCCCGGTCGACCGGGGAAACTGCCCGCGGAAAGGGGCACAACGGTCATCGCCGGGCAGTTTCACCCGTCCGGTCCGCCCGATTTCGTACGTCGGGTCAGCGCGACGGGCGGGCGCCCCGCAGGACGCCCGCCCGGACGAGCAGCTGCGCTCAGCCCCCGAGGGCGAGCGAGCGGGCCACGATCAGCACCAGCGCGGCCGCCAGGACCAGGCCGGTGACGCTCCACTGGACCAGCGAGCGGTGCGAGCGCGGGGCGTAGACCATCGCCGCCCCGATCACGGCGCCCCCGACGAGGCCGCCGAGGTGGCCCTGCCAGGAGATGCCGGGCAGCGTGAACGTGATGACCAGGTTGAGGCCGATCCACACGAACACCTGCTGCGCCTGGCCCTGCACCTTGAGCGCGATCACCGCCAGCGCACCCATGAGCCCGAAGATCGCCCCGGAGGCGCCGAGGGTCTGGCCGTTGGGCGAGGAGAACAGCATCACCGCGGCCGACCCGGCGAGCGCCGAGACCAGGTAGAGCGCCAGGAAGCGGACCCGCCCCAGGACGTTCTCCAGGGTGGGGCCGAGGAAGTACAGCGCCAGCATGTTGAACCCGATGTGGAGCAGGCTCACGTGGGTGAACGCCGAGGTCAGCAGCTGCCAGTAGGCGCCGTCGGAGACGCCGCGGATCAGCGTCAGCGACCCGTCGGTGCCCATCCGGGTGGCCGAGCGCGGCAGCAGCGCCAGCACGTCGAGCAGCCGGCTGGACCCACCGCCGGTCGCGGCGATGGCCAGCCAGACCAGCGCGTTGATCCCGATCAGCACGAAGCTGGTCAGGCGCGGGTCGCCGGACCGCTGCCCGCCGTACGGCGTGACGAGCTGGCGCGTGGTCCGCGCCCCCTCGGCCACGCACTCGGGACACTGGAAGCCCACCGACGCCGAGCGCATGCAGTCCGGGCAGATCGGCCGGTCGCAGCGCTGGCAGCGGATGTAGGTCTCCCGGCCCTGGTGCCGGAAGCAGGTCGGCGGCGCCTCCGGGACGCCCGAGGTCACGGCCGCTCGATCTCCACCGACTCGATGACCACGGCGTCGACGGGACGGTCGCCGGCACCCGTGCGGGTGGTGGCGATGGCGTCCACGACGTCGCGGCTGGCCTGGTCGGCCACCTCGCCGAAGATCGTGTGGCGACGGTTGAGGTGCGGCGTCGGGGTGACGGTGACGAAGAACTGCGAGCCGTTGGTGCCCGGGCCGGCGTTGGCCATCGCGAGCAGGTAGGGGCGGTCGAACTGCAGCTCGGGGTGGAACTCGTCCTTGAACTTGTAGCCCGGGCCACCGGTGCCGGTGCCCAGCGGGCAACCGCCCTGGATCATGAAGCCGTCGATGACGCGGTGGAAGCCGAGGCCGTCGTAGAACGGGACACCCGAGCGGCCGGCGTCGTCCTTGTAGTCCTTGGTCCCCTCGGCGAGGCCGGTGAAGTTCTCCACGGTCGCGGGCGCGTGGTCAGGGAACAGGTTGATGACGATGTCGCCACGGTTGGTCTTGAGCGTGGCCTTGAGGTCGGACATGGGTGCCTTTCACGGGTCGGACAGGGACCGTACGCCGGGCGTACGTCGCCACCGATCCTCCCACGTGGCCCCAGCCGGGGCCCCGCAGTGGCCCCGGCAGCGGCGCCGAGCAGGCGTGGACGAGCGGGCTCGGGGTACACCAGGCATGATCGACGCACCACCACGCCTGTGCACAGCAGGCGACGAGCAGTGACGAGAGAGGGAGCTGTCCGACCCATGTTCACCACGAAGAGCCGCAAGGAGAAGTTCGTCGAGCAGGCACAGGACCTGGCTCACGACCTCACCGACGCCATCGCCCCCCGAGTCGAGAAGGCCCGGGACGAGATCGCCCCGCTGCTCGCCGGTGCGGGTGCGGCCGGCGCCAGCCGCCTGGCCGACGCGCGCGACGCCCTCGCCCCCAAGGTCGCCGACGCCCGCGACGCCGGCATCAGCCGTCTCGCCGACGCTCGCGACACCGTGAGCCCCCGCGTGGAGGACCTGCGCGACCGGGTCGTCTCCAACGTCCACCAGGTCGTCAGCGACGCCCGCGAGCAGGCGGCCTCCGCTGCCGGCGAGGCCGACCGCCGTCGCGAGCTCGCCGCCGCCGCCCTGCGCGGCGAGGACGTCAAGAAGAGCAGCAAGGGCCGCAAGCTGCTGCTCGTCGTGGTGCTCGCCGGCGCCGGTGCCCTCGTGGCGAAGAAGCTGGCCGGCGGTGGCACCGAGAACAACTGGCAGTCGTCCTACACCCCGACCCCGGCCCCGACGTCCGCGCCGACGCCCTCCTCGGCGCCCGCGTCGACCCCGGCTGCCGGCACCGCCACGCACCCGGTCACCACGCCCACCGACCCGGCCGAGACCGTGGACGTGTCGGACCGCGAGGACCCCAAGGTCTGAGCGTCCCCCGACGACCAGCCCCGGCCGGTCCGCTCCCCGCTGCTAGCGGTGGGACGGGCCGGCCGTCGCCGTCTGCGCCCCGGCGTCGCCACGGTCGAGCTGGGCCCGCACCCGCGCGGTCGCGCGGCGCTCGGCCCAGAAGCTGAGGATCGGCACGGTGCCGCACAGGAGCGTGACCAGGGTGAAGCCGATGGGCCAGCGTGCCTGCCGCGAGAGCAGGAAGGCCATCACCAGGAAGATCATGTAGAGCCAGCCGTGCGCCACGCCCAGCACCGAGGTGATGAACTCACCCACCGCGTGGGGGGTGCTGCCCACGGTGAACCACACGGGCGTGCTGGGGAACACGCCCCACATGCCGGTGCCGTCGAAGTTGGCCAGCGGCACCCCGACGAGGATCAGCACGATCAGCAGCACGCCGACGATCGTGGCCATCACCTGGTAGCGCGCCAGCGCCTTCGAGAGGTCCTTCACGCCGCCGACGCTACCTGCTGCTCGGTCGTGCGCCGCTCGAGGCTGTCACGGCACCAGCGCTGCCAGACGTAGACCACGAAGACGCCGAAGATCCACCACTGGAAGGCGTAGAGCAGGTTGCGCAGCGAGGTCAGCGAGGAGACCTCCGGGATCTGCTCGGGGCGCACGCCGTCCAGGCCGGTCGTGCCCGACGAGGCGTCGCGGGCGACCACGAACGCGCTGTAGAGGTCCGCGTCGACGAACTGCGTGACGCTGGCGATGCGCATCTCGGGGATGACGTCGTCACCCGGGTCGGGATCGGGCTGGTTGGAGCCCTCGGAGGGCTGCAGCCAGCCGGTCAGCTCGACGGACCCCGACACCGGAGCCGCCTCGGGGCGCGGCGACCAGCCGCGGACCACCGGCACGACGCTGCCCCCGCCGCCGTCGACCGCCACGGGGGTCATCACCCAGTAGCCGTCCCGGCCGTCGTGGGGCCGGTCGGAGACGAACAGGGTGCTGCCGGGGACCCAGCGACCGCTCAGGCTGACCGGCTGGCCGACGTACTGCCCGGGGAAGGGGTCGTCGCCGCCCAGGGCGGAGGTGAGCGCGATCGCGGGCCGCTGGGTCAGGTCGCGCGCCTCGGCGGCGCGGGCGGACTCCCAGGCCGAGAGCTGCCACAGGCCCAGCAGGATCGTCGCCGCCAGCGCCACCAGCATCAGCAGGTGGGCACCCCAGTAGCGGGGGTGCAGCAGGGCGGACACGGTCCCAGGCTACGGACCCGCTGCGCGCCCACCCGACTCGCCCGACCCGACCGGTCGGGCTGGGTCGGGTGGTGTTGGCCGGTCCGGCTAGGGTGGGCGTCGCCGAGAGGGAGTAGTCCCCAACGGCCGTGTCGACACACTGGGCCCCGGGCCCCGGCACGGCAGGCCACCGGAAGGTGGCGGACGAGACTTTCGACCAGTTCGCACCTGTCGACCACACGTGCGCACCTGGTCGGGGGTGCGTCCGCACAGCGTCGCTCTTCTCGCCCTGGTGCGCGAGAAGGAGCCCCTCCATGTACGCCTTCCTGCTGTCCACCGCGGTCATCTTCGTGGCCGAGCTCGGGGACAAGTCCCAGCTCATGGCGATGACGTTCGCCACCCGCTACCGCGCCCGCGACGTCCTCATCGGCATCGCCGCGGCCACGGCGATCGTCCACCTGGCCTCGGTGGGGATCGGCTACTGGATCGGCGACGCCTTCGCCGAGAGCCAGGACACCATCGCGATCATCGCCGGCATCGCCTTCCTCGTCTTCGCGGCCTGGACCCTGCGCGGCGACGAGCTCAGCGAGGACGAGGCCAACAAGGCCACGACCGCCACGGGCGCGGCCATCCTCGCCGTCGGCGTGGCGTTCTTCCTCGCCGAGCTGGGCGACAAGACCATGCTCGCCACCATCACGCTGGCCACCCGCGAGGGCTGGTTCGGCACCTGGATCGGCAGCACCGTCGGGATGGTCGCCGCCGACGCGCTCGCCATCGGCGTCGGCGCGGTCCTGGGCAAGCACCTGCCGGAGAAGTTCGTCAAGTGGGCCGCGGCCGTCGCCTTCCTCGTCTTCGGCCTCGTGCTCATCGCGCAGGGACTCGGCTGGTTCTAGCCGACCCGTGCACGTCCCGGCTCCCGGCCTCCCGGGAGCCGGGGCCGCGGAAGACCAGCCACCGGTAGGTCCAGTAGCGGAACGCCGTGCCGAGGGCGAGGCCCACGACGTTGGCCGAGACGTTGTCGGCCACCCGGCTGGTCAGGCCGAGCACGTCGTGGCTGACCCACAGGCAGGCCACGGAGAACCCGAGCCCGATCGCGTTGAGCACCACGAAGGTCGCCACCTGGCCGAGCGTGGCCCGGGTCTGTCCCCGCCACGTCACCAGGGCGTTGCCCAGGTAGGTCACCACCATCGCCGCGGCCACGGCGATCGCCTTGACCGCCGTCGGGCCCCAGGTGTCGAACGGCGCCAGGCCCCACAGCAGGTTGAAGACGGCGACGTCCACGACGTACCCCGCCCCTCCGACGGCCAGGAAGGTCGCGACCTCCCGGTGCCGCGCGCCCGGGGCGGTCACCTCGCGCCAGCGCCAGACCAGCACCCGCGCGAGCGCCTCCACCACGACGGCACCCGACATCTTCGAGGTGCCGGCCGTGCGGTCGGTGAAGGTGATGGGGACCTCGCGCACCCGCAGGCCGCGCCGCTCGGCCCTCCAGGTGTTCTCCACCTGGAAGCAGTAGCCGTTGGACCTCGACCCCAGCACCCCGATCGCCTGCAGCGCGGCCGCCCGGAAGGCCTTGAAGCCGGCCGTGGTGTCGTGGGTGTGCAGGCCGAGCACGATCCGGACGTAGAGGTTGCCCGCCCACGACAGCAGCCGGCGGTGCCACGACCAGTCGCGCACGCCGCCGCGCGGCACGTAGCGAGAGCCCACCGCGACGTCGGCCTCGAGCAGCATCTCGAGCAGCGCCGGGACCCGCTCCACGGGGTGGGAGCCGTCGGCGTCCATCTGGACGACGTGGTCGTAGCCGTGGTCCAGCGCCCAGGCGAAGCCCGCGCGGTAGGCCCCGCCCAGGCCGTCCTTGACCCGGCGCTCGAGCAGGAACACCTGCCGGGCGAAGCGCGCGTCGTCGCGCACCACGCCGGCGGTGCCGTCGGGACTGGAGTCGTCGACGACCAGCACGTCGGCGTCGGGCACCACCTCGGCGAGGCGGTGCAGGAGCGTCCCGATCGTGTCGCGCTCGTCGTACGTCGGGACCACCACGAGGGTGCTCATCGGGCCTCCTGGGCGGGTGGGGGGTCGAACCGGGCCGCGAGCCGCGGGTCCGGGCGCACGACGCCGTCGTGCAGGAAGACGGTGTGGCCGGCCCGGGTGGTGAGCACCGGGTGGTAGTCGTCGCGCAGCGCCTCCCGCAGCGGGCCGGGGTCGACGCCGGGGAGCGAGCGGCGGCTCCAGGCCACCACCCACGTCGGCCCGTCCGGGCCGCGCAGGGTGCGCACCAGCCGGTGCAGCTGCGGGTCGAGGGTGCGCGTGGGCAGCGCCCACAGGTAGGGGTACGGCGAGACCAGGCCGGTCGCGCGGGTCACGTCGGCGTGCCCCCACAGGGTCACCACGGTGTCACCGGGGCGGGCGGCCGCTCCCACGGCCCGCCCGAGCGGCACGCCGCTGTCGGTGGTCGGCATCGAGGCGCCCGAGGCGACGCTCGCCGTCACCACCAGAGCGGAGACCGCGACCCAGGCCACGGCCACGCCGGCCAGCGCCCGGTGGCGGACGGCGACCAGGCCGGTGGCCACGCTCAGCGGGACGACCAGCTGCACCAGGTAGTGCAGCCAGTAGCTGCCGCCCAGCGCGATCGACGCGACGTCGTACGCCCCGACCAGGGCCAGGCCCACCAGCACCGTGCCGACCGACGCCGGCTGCGACGACGGGACGACGCGACCGGGGCCGCGGCGCCCGCGACGGTGGACGTGGCGGGCGCCGCCCCAGGCCGCGAGCAGGGCCAGCGCCACCATGCCGGTCGCCGTCGCCGCCTGGAGGAGCAGCTCCGAGCGGGCCAGGGCGTGCAGGCTCGCGTTGCCGGCCAGGACGGCGCCGGCCTCGACCCGGAAGGGGTACATCGCGAACCACACGCCGCCCAGGCTGGTGCCGTGGGCCACGGTCCACCCGGCCAGCAGCAGGCCCGTCGCGAGGGCACCGGCCGCCATCGCGGCGAGCGTGCGGGTCACGAACGCCGGTCCCCGGTGCCGCACCGTCAGCACCAGGACCACGAGCGCCAGGACGCCGACGTCGGCCATGTTCTGCTTGACCATCACGGCGCAGACGGCCGCGGCGCCCGCGACCAGGCCGGCCACCAGCCGGTGGGTGCGGCCGCCCCCGCGCACCGACTCCACGACGGCGGCGACGCCGACCGCGACGAAGGGCGCGGCCACCAGCTCGCCGTTGGTGGGCAGGCTGCCGGCCAGCGGGTTGCCGAGCAGCAGCGCCGCGACGACCGCCGACCAGACCCCGGCCGCGGGTCGGCCGGTGACGACGCGGGAGGTGCGCGCCACCGCCAGCACCACGACCACCGCGGCGAGCACGCCGACCAGGCGGAGCGGGACCGCCCCGCCCAGGCGGTCGGCCAGGCCGAAGACCGTCACCAGCAGCGGGGGCCGGTCGACCCAGTAGCGGCCGTAGAGCGAGGAGTCCGCGGCGGGTCCGTGCCCCAGCCACTGGCCGCCGACGGTCATGAAGCCCGACTCGTCGGGCGTCAGCGGGCGGTCGAGGAAGGGCAGGCGGAGCAGCACCACCGCGAGCGCGGCGGAGGCGACCCCGGCCCGTGCCGGCCACGTCCGGGCGGTGTCCCGATCAGGGGTGGACCGGTCCGTGCCTCCCGTCGTGCCGGCGCGGGTGGGGACCGCGGGATCACGGACCAGGGTCGCCATGACCTCGACTGTGCCCGCGAGAACCTGCCGGGCACCTGACCGACGATGGCCATCGGGCGACATCTGGACCACGGGCACGAGAAGATCGGGTCATGGCCACCATCGGGATCTGCGAGGACGACGCCGCCGTGCGCCGCGTGCTCGCCGAGGCGCTGCGCCTCGCCGACCACGACGTCGTCGCGGTGCGCAACGGTCACGAGGCGCTCGCGCGCTTCGGGGCGTCCGGGAGCGTCGACGCCATGGTGATCGACATCGGCCTGCCCGACGCCGACGGCCGCGACGTCTGCCAGGCGCTGCGGGCCGGGGGCCAGCACGCCCCCGTGCTGTTCCTCACCGCCCTCGACGCCGTCCACGACCGGATCTCGGGCTTCCACGCGGGCGGTGACGACTACGTCGGCAAGCCGTTCAGCGTCACCGAGATCCTGGTGCGCATCGACGCCCTGCTCAAGCGCACCCGCCCGGCCCCGCAGGAGATCACCGGCCTGGTGCTCGACCCGGAGCGGTTCTCGGTGCGCTCCCCGACCGGCGAGGCGTCGCTGACCCCGACGGAGTTCCGACTGCTGGCGGCCCTGGCCGCGAGCCCGGGTGCCGTCGTGCGCCGTCGCGCCGTGGTCGCCGCCGCCTGGCCCGACGGCGCCATGGTCAGCGAGAACACCATCGACTCCTACATCCGGCGGATCCGCGTCAAGCTCGAGGCGGTCGCTTCGCCGGCGGAGCTGGTGACCGTGCGCGGGGTGGGGTACTCCCTGCGGTGAACGCCACCTTCCGGCCCTCCCAGTGGGGCCTGCGGCGGCGCCTGGTGTGGTCCAGCGCGCTGCTGAGCATGGTCGCGCTCGCGCTCATGGGGGGCGTGGTCCTGGTGATCGCGCTGCGGCTCAACCAGGGCCGGATCCAGGCCACCCTCGAGAACCGGCTGGCCACCACCCAGTCCCGGCTCACCCTGGCCGACGACGGCCGGCTGCGGCTGACGCGCGGCGACAGCGACGACGTCACCACAGGGGTGTGGGTCTACGACGCCGACGGCGCCCTGCTCTCCGGCCCGCCGAGCGGCGACGCGGTGGTGCGGGTCGTCGAGGGCCTCTCGCGGGTGGCGGTCGAGACGACGTACCAGCGCGGGGAACGGCACTACCTCGCCGAGCCCGTCGACCTGGCCGGCGGGAGCGAGCGCGACGGCGTGGTGGTGGCCTCGGTGAGCGAGCAGGCCTACGAGCAGGCCAACGCCGTGCTCGCGGGCGGGCTCGCGGCGCTGGTGGTCGTGGTCGGCGCCGGCACCGCGGCGGTCACCGCCTGGACCGTGGGCCGCACCCTGCGACCCGTGCAGCAGATGACCGACCTCGCGCGGGAGTGGAGCGAGCACGACCTCGAGGCACGCTTCGACCTCGCCCCCGGCTCCGACGAGCTGACCCGGCTGGGCGACACCCTCGACGAGCTGCTCGGCCGCGTGGCGCAGGCGATCCGCGCCGAGCAGCGGCTGACCTCCGAGCTCGCGCACGAGCTGCGCACGCCGCTGACCAGCATCCGCGCCGAGGCCGAGCTGGGACTCGTGGGCGCCCGCGACGACGCCTCGCGCGAGCGGCTGCAGCGGGTCGTGGCGCAGGTCGACCGGCTCAGCGCCACCATCACGGCCCTGCTCGACCTGGCCCGCGGGACCACCGACGACGGCGGTGGCGCCGGTGGCACCCGGGTCGCCCCGGTGGTCGACTCCCTGGTCGCCGGCGCGCCGGGGTCCGACGGCGACGCCGACGTGGTCGTCTCGCTCGACGACGCGCTGCTGGTCAGCGCCCCGCCCGAGCTGCTGGCCCGCGTGCTGGCCCCGCTCGTCGACAACGCGCGACGCCACGCCACCCACCTGGTGGGCGTGTCCGGACGGCAGGACGGCCGCGAGGTCGTGCTGCGGGTCGAGGACGACGGTCCCGGCGTCACCCCCGGCAGCGAGGAGCGGGTCTTCGAGGCCGGCCACCGCGACCCCGGCTCTCCCGGCGCCGGGCTCGGCCTCCCCCTGGCGCGCCGTGTCGCGGCCTCCCTGGGCGGCTCGGTCCGGGTCGCCTCGCTGCACGCCCCGACGGCGTTCGAGGTGCGGCTGCCCCGCTGAGGGCGCCGGTCAGGTCGGCGGCAGGTCGGTCGTCACAGGGTGGGCCCGTGCCCACGACCGTGTCCCGGTGGCTGCCTCCGAGGGTGAGTGCGCCGAAGGTCGCCCGACCGACGCCGTGGGCGGCCCCGACGCTGCTGCTCACCTGGCTGCTGGGCTCGGTCGTGGCGCACTGGGTGGCCGGTGACCTGGGCTACGGCCGCGGCGCCGCGGCGTACCTGCTGGGGGTGGTGGTGCTCGCCGCCCTCGCCCTGGAGCTGGGCCTCGACCACTACGTGACCCTGGCCTTCTGGGGCGTGCTGCTGGCCGGTGCGGCCGCGGCGCCGCTGGTGGGCGAGGAGGTGGTCGACCTGCTGGGCCGACCACTCACCCTCGTGCTGCTCGCCCTCGGGCTGGGCGCGTGGGCCTGGCGGGCGCTGCCGCACCTGTGGCCGGTGACGACCGTGCGGCGCGAGGTCGGCTGGTGGGTCGGCCCGGGCCTGGCGCTGCTGCTCGTCTCGGCCCTGGGGGTCGGCGGAGCGGCAGTCGCGCCCGTGGTCCTGCTCGGCCTGTGGCTGGCGTGCGTCGCGGTGCTGTGGACGACCGGTGTCGACCGCCCCCGCTGATGCTCAGCCGACGGGGCGGCGCATCCACTGGTGGGCGATGCCGTCCTCGTCGTACACCTCGCCGACGGGCTCGAAGCCCAGGCTGGCGTAGAAGGGCACCAGGTGGGCCTGACCGCCCAGCTCGACCGCACGACCGGGGTGCTCGCGGGCGCACACCTCCAGCGCCCGCTCCACGAGGCGCCGGCCGAGCTGCTGGCCCCGCGCGGCACCGGTCACGATAACCCGCCCGATGCGCGGGGCGTCGTGCTCGGCGTCGGGCCCCAGCACGCGGGCGTACGCCGCCAGCCCGGCCCCCGACCCGATCTCGGTCTCGGCCAGCAGGTGGACCGTGCCCTCGAGCAGGTCCTGCCCGTCGACGTCCTGGTAGGCGCAGTCCTGCTCGACCACGAACACGGCCGAGCGCAGCTTCAGCACGTCGTGCAGCGTGCGGACGTCCAGCTCCCCGGCCGGGACCTCGCGCCAGGTGGGTGGGGTCAGCGGCGGCGGGGCGTTCATCTGGTGGAGCCTAGGGGACTCGAACCCCTAACCCCCTGCTTGCAAAGCAGGTGCGCTACCAATTGCGCCAAGGCCCCGTGGTGCGTCGTGCGGACCCTCAGGCCTTGCGGACCGGGTCGGTGGCCTCGCGCCACAGCGCCTGCTCCTGCTTGCCCTCGTCGATCTTGCGCTTGGCGAGCAGGGCACCCCCGGCGGTGAGGGCGAGGAGCACGAACTTCTTCATGGGTGGACCTCCGGATCGACGACCGGGTCAGCCTAGACGACCCGTGAGCCGGCGCATCACCTTGGTCGTGACGCCCGCCAGGGTGGCCAGCTCGTCGGGGGTGAGGTCGTCGAAGACCAGCTCGCGCACCTCCCGCGCGTGGTCCGGCGCTGCGGCGGCGATGACCGCGCGGCCGCGCGGCGTCAGCACCACGAACCAGCCCCGGCCGTCGTCGTCGCACTCCTCCCGCTCGACCAGCCCGCGGGCCTGCATCCGCTTCACGTGGTGCGACAGCCGGGAGCGCTCCCACTGCAGGGCGTCGGCCAGCGCGGAGACCCGCACCCGGCCCTGCGGGTGGTCGCTCAGCTGCACCAGCACGTCGAAGTCGGGCAGCGAGAGGCCCGAGTCGGCCTGCAGCTGGCGGTTGAGGGCCGCCGGCAGGGCGGCGGTGACGGCGAGCCACTGGCGCCACACCCGCTGCTGGTCCTCCCCCAGCCAGGGGGTCTCGTCGGTGGTCGTCACGGGGCGATCGTACCCGGATGGGTGACGCATCACCTAGCTGCGTGCTAGCCTAGATGACACATCAACTACTGGGGGAGCCGCTCCATGAGCACCGTGGCCGCAGGTCAGACCGACGAGCAGCAGTCCGCCGAGCAGGAGCGCCACGAGCAGCGGCGGGCCGAGCTCCGGGCCGCGCACCTGCGACCGGCCGGCTCACGACCCGCCTCCACCGCGCGGGGCCTGCACCACACCGCCCTGGTCAGCTCCGACGTCGAGCGCACCATCGCCTTCTACCAGGACGTGCTGGGGTTCCCGCTGACCGAGCTGATCGAGAACCGCGACTACCCCGGTTCGTCCCACTTCTTCTTCGACATCGGCCACGACAACCTGCTGGCGTTCTTCGACTTCCCCGGCCTCGACCTCGGGCCGTACGCCGAGGTGCTGGGCGGGCTGCACCACTGCGCCATCTCGGTCGACCCCGACACCTGGGACTCCCTGGTCGAGCGGCTGACCGCCGCCGGCGTGCCCCACGAGGTCCACAGCGGTGTCTCGGTCTACTTCACCGACCCCGACGGGGCCCGCATCGAGCTGATCGCGGACCCGCTGGGCGAGATGTACGGCGAGCAGGTCCTCTGATGGCCGCCACGACCACCGTGACCCGCGACGAGGCGGCCTCCCGCTGGGAGATCCGGGTCGACGACCAGCTGGTGGGCTTCGCGGCGTACCAGCGCACGCCGGACGAGATCGTCTTCACCCACACCGAGATCGACGAGGGCCACGAGGGCGAGGGCCTCGGTGGCCGGCTCGTGCGGGCCGCCCTCGACGACGTCCGGGCCGAGGGCCTCCGGGCGCTGCCCATCTGCCCGTTCGTCCAGGCCTTCCTCGACCGCCACCCGGACTACCAGGACCTCGACTCCCGTCGCTAGCCGGAGTCGTGTGCCGCGGCACGCGAAAGCCCCCAGACCGCGGGTCTGGGGGCTGCACGGTGGGCCTAAGAGGACTTGAACCTCTGACCTCTTCCTTATCAGGGAAGCGCTCTAACCGTCTGAGCTATAGGCCCGTGAACCGCGAGGAAGGCTACCCCACCACCCGGGGCGCCCACAAAACGGGTCAGCTGTCCTCGGCGAGAGTGACCTCGATGCCCCCGAGCAGGGCCGCGGACAGGTTGTAGAGGAACGCCCCGAGGGTGGCGATCGCCGTGATCAGCACCACGTCGACGGCCGCGATCACGAGCGTGATCCCCATGACGCGCGAGGTGCCGACGTAGTCCGTCACGTCGAACTGCGGGCCGCTCTGGCTGCCCACCGACTGCTGCACCACCGAGTTGATGGAGTCCCACACGCCCGCGGCGCCGAGCACCGACCAGATGATGGCCACGGCCACCACCAGCACGATGCCGATCGCGATCGAGAGCAGGAACGCCGTCTTCATGACCGACCAGGCGTCCACCTGCACCAGCCGCAGCTGCGCCCGCCGGTTGCGGGGACGGGCCTTGGCGCCGGAGCGGCCGCCCGAGGCCTGCGCCGCCGCGTGGCTCGGGCCGGCGCCCGCAGCCGCGCCCGACTTCTCGCGAGCCGCGCGCTCGGTCGCGCGGGCCTTCTCCTCGGCCTCGCGCGCCTTCTGCACCGACCGCTCCTGCTTGGCGGCCTTGCGCTCGCCGGCGCGCACCTCCCGCTCGCGGCGGGCCTGCTCGCGCTCGGCCTGCTTGGCCGCCCGGGCCTCCTCGGCGCGACGCTTGTCGGCCTCGAGGTCGGCGGGGGGCGGTGGCAGCACCGGGCCGTCGAGCGTACGCCGGGGCGCGAGCTTGCCGTCGTCAGGACGCTCGGACATCAGTTCTCCCCAGGATCGACGTCACCGTCGTCGGTGATTGTTGCACCCTCGGCCTCGGGACCGTCCTCGCGAACGTCCTCGACCTCGTCGTCGACGCCCATCCGCTCGGCCTGCTCGCCGGCCTGGACCTCGGCGTCGTGCTCCGCCTCCTCGACGGCTTCCTCGACCTCCGCATCGCGCTCGACGCTGCGGGCCACGACCGCGACCTCGTCGCCGGACTTGGGCGTCACGAACCGCACACCCATGGTCGAGCGTCCGGTGGGCCGGAACTGGTCGTCGATGGGGCTGCGCACCACCTGGCCGCCGGCGGTGATCGAGAGGATCTCGTCGCCCTCGACCACGATGAAGGCTCCGACGAGGCCGCCGCGGTCCTCGTTGGCCAGGGACATCGCCTTGATGCCCAGGCCGCCGCGCGACTGGGTGCGGTAGTCGCCGATCGGGGTGCGCTTGGCGAACCCGCCGTCGGTGATGGTGAAGACGTACTGCGGCTTGCTCGCCTCGCCGGCCTCCTCGAGCTGGACCTGCTCGGCCCGGATGACCGACATCGACAGCATCGAGTCGCTGCCGCGGAACTTCATGCCCTGCACGCCCGAGGTGGCGCGGCCCATCGGGCGCAGCTGGCTGTCGTCGGCGGGGAAGCGGATCGCCTGGCCCTTGCGGGAGACGAGCAGGATGTCGTCGCCGGCGTCGACCAGCTCGGCCCCGATCAGCTCGTCGTCCTCCTCGCGGAAGTTGATGGCGATGACGCCCGCCTGCCGCGGGCTGTTGTAGTCGCCCAGGCGGGTCTTCTTGACCAGGCCCGCCCTGGTCGCCAGCACGAGG
Source organism: Nocardioides scoriae (assembly GCF_900104965.1). Classification (NCBI taxonomy): domain Bacteria; kingdom Bacillati; phylum Actinomycetota; class Actinomycetes; order Propionibacteriales; family Nocardioidaceae; genus Nocardioides; species Nocardioides scoriae. Next base: position 3,045,112 of record NZ_LT629757.1, read on the forward strand.
TACGGCGCCTGCTCGTAGTCGCGGATCGCCAGCACCTGCGCGATCTGCTCGTCGGGCTGGAACGACAGCAGCCCGGCGACGTGACCGCCCTTGGCGTCGCGCGACGCCTCCGGCAGGTTGTAGGCCTTGGTGCGGTAGACCCGGCCCGCGGTGGTGAAGAACAGCAGCCAGTGGTGGTTGGAGGTGGCCATGAAGTGCTCGACCACGTCGTCGCCACGCAGGGCGGCCCCGCGGACACCCTTGCCGCCGCGGCGCTGGGTCCGGTAGTTGCTGGCCAGGGTGCGCTTGGCGTAGCCGCCCCGGGTGATCGTCACGACGAGGTCCTCGTCGGGGATCAGGTCCTCCATGGACAGGTCGCCGTCGGCCGCGATGATCTGGGTGCGGCGGTCGTCGCCGTAGCGCTCGACGATCGCGCCCAGCTCCTCGCCGACGATGCTCCGCTGGCGCGACTCGTTGGCCAGGATGTCCTCGAGGTCGGTGATGACCAGCTCGATCTCGGCCAGGTCGTCGATGATCTTCTGGCGCTGCAGCGCGGCGAGGCGGCGCAGCTGCAGGTCGAGGATCGCGGTCGCCTGGACCTCGTCGATGTCGAGCAGCTCGATCAGGCCGTCGCGGGCGTCGTCGACCTCGGGCGAGCGCCGGATCAGCGCGATCACCTCGTCGAGCATGTCGAGCGCCTTGACCAGGCCGCGCAGGATGTGGGCGCGCTTCTCGGCCTCGGCGAGGCGGAAGCGGGTCCGGCGCTGGATGACCTCGATCTGGTGGGCGACCCAGTTGCTCACGAACTGGTCGATGGTGAGGGTGCGCGGCACGCCGTCGACCAGGGCCAGCATGTTGGCGCTGAAGTTGGTCTGCAGCTCGGTGTGCTTGAGCAGGTTGTTGAGCACGACGCGGGCCACGGCGTCGCGTCGCAGCACCACGACCAGGCGCTGGCCGGTCCGGCCCGAGGAGTCGTCGCGGACGTCGGCGATGCCCTGGATCTTGCCGCTGCGGACCAGGTCGGCGATCTTCTCGGCGAGGTTGTCCGGGTTGACCATGTAGGGCAGCTCGGTGATGGCCAGGCAAGTGCGGCCGCGGCTGTCCTCGTCGACCTCGATGACCGCGCGCTGGGTGATCGAGCCCCGCCCGGTGCGGTAGGCCTGCTCGATCCCCTCGCGGCCCACGATGAGCGCGCCGTTGGGGAAGTCGGGGCCCTTGATCCGCTCGACCAGGGCGTCCTGGAGCTCCTCGCGGGTGGCGTCGGGGTGCTCCAGCGCCCACTGCGCCCCCTCGGCGACCTCGCGCAGGTTGTGTGGCGGGATGCTGGTGGCCATGCCGACCGCGATGCCGGCCGAGCCGTTGACCAGCAGGTTGGGGTAGCGCGAGGGCAGCACGACGGGCTCCTGCGAGCGGCCGTCGTAGTTGGGCTGGAAGTCGACCGTGTCCTGCTCGATGTCGCGCACCATCTCGAGCGCGAGCGGCGCCATGCGGCACTCGGTGTAGCGCATCGCGGCGGCGGCGTCGTTGCCCGGCGAGCCGAAGTTGCCCTGGCCGTGGATCAGCGGCGCGCGCATCACCCAGGGCTGCGCGAGGCGCACCAGGGTGTCGTAGATCGCGGTGTCGCCGTGGGGGTGGTACTGGCCCATGACGTCGCCGACCACGCGCGAGCACTTGGAGAAGCCGCGGTCGGGTCGGTAGCCGCCGTCGAACATGGCGTACAGGACGCGGCGGTGGACGGGCTTGAGGCCGTCGCGGACGTCGGGCAGCGCGCGCCCGACGATGACCGCCATCGCGTAGTCGATGTAGGCGCGCTGCATCGAGGTCTGCAGCTCGATCGGCTCGATCCGGCCGCCGCCGCCGTTGCCCCCGTCGCCGCCCCCGAGGTTGCTCTGGGTCTCAGTCATCAGTCGTCACTCTCGTTCGTGGTCGAAGCACAGCCAGCCGTCGGTCGGGACCTAGATGTCCAGGAACCGGACGTCCTTGGCGTTGCGCTGGATGAAGCTGCGGCGCTGCTCGACGTCCTCGCCCATGAGGACCGAGAACACCTCGTCGGCCTGGGCGGCGTCGTCGAGGGTCACCTGGAGCATCAGGCGCGCCTCCGGGTCCATCGTGGTGTCCCACAGCTCCTCGGCGTTCATCTCGCCCAGGCCCTTGTAGCGCTGCACGGGGTTCTCGCGGGGCAGCTTCTTGCCCTGGGCCAGGCCGTCGCGCATCAGCAGGTCGCGCTCGGTGTCGGAGTAGACGAACTCGTGCTCGGCGGGCTTGTTCCACCGCAGCCGGTAGAGCGGCGGCTGCGCCATGTAGACGTAGCCGCCCTCGATGAGCGGGCGCATGAAGCGGAACAGCAGCGTCAGCAGCAGGGTGTTGATGTGGTGCCCGTCGACGTCGGCGTCGGCCATCAGCACCACCTTGTGGTAGCGCAGCTTGGCGATGTCGAACTCCTCGTGCACGCCCGTGCCGAGCGCGGAGATGATCGCCTGCACCTCGGTGTTGGCCAGCACCTTGTCGAGGCGGGCCTTCTCGACGTTGAGGATCTTGCCGCGGATCGGGAGGATCGCCTGGATCCGCGGGTCGCGGCCCTGGCGGGCGGAGCCGCCGGCCGAGTCGCCCTCGACGATGAAGACCTCGCACTCCTCGGGCACGCTCGACTGGCAGTCCGACAGCTTGCCGGGCAGGCCTCCGCCGCCGAAGAGGTCCTTGCGGTTGCGGGCGAGGTCGCGCGCCTTGCGCGCGGCCACGCGGGCCTGTGCCGCGGCCTGGGCCTTGCGCACGATGTCGCGGCCCTCGGCGGGGTTCTTCTGCATCCAGTCGCCGAGCTGGTCGTTGACGATGCGCTGCACGAAGCCCTTGGCCTCGGTGTTGCCCAGCTTGGTCTTGGTCTGGCCCTCGAACTGCGGCTCGGCCAGCTTGATCGAGATGATCGCGGTGAGGCCCTCGCGGATGTCGTCACCCTTGACGCGGTCCTCGGGCTTCTTCATCAGGCCCCACTCCTCGCCCCAGTTGTTGACCAGGGAGGTGAGCGACGCGCGGAAGCCCTCCTCGTGGGTGCCGCCCTCGTGGGTGTTGATGGTGTTGGCGAAGGTGTGGACCGACTCGGTGTAGGAGGTGTTCCACTGCATCGCGAGCTCGAGGCTCATGTCGGTGCCCGAGCCGCCGGGGGTCTGGGCCTCGAAGGAGATGACCGAGGGGTTGGCCACCGTCTTGCGGCGGTTGAGGTACTCGACGTAGTCGACCAGGCCGCGGTCGTAGCGGAACACCTGCTCGAGCCCGCCGCCGTCGGCGCGCTTGATCGCGTCGGGGCGGTCCTGGTCCTCGGCGTTGTCGACCGTGTCGTCCTCGACCGCCTCGACGACGTCGTCGGCCGTGGGCCGCTCGTCGCGCACCACGATCTCGAGGCCCTTGTTGAGGAAGGCGTACTCGCGGACCCGCGCGGTGATGGTCTCCAGCGAGTGGACGACCGTCTCGAAGATGTCGGGCGAGGGGTAGTAGGTGATGGTGGTGCCGGTGCGCTCACCGGGCTCCATCGCGCGCACCTCCTCCAGCGGGCCCTCGGGCACGCCGACCGCGAAGGACTGGCGCCACAGGTGGCCGCGGTTCTTGACCTCGGCGACCACCCGGCTGGAGAGCGCGTTGACGACCGAGACGCCGACGCCGTGCAGGCCGCCGGACACCTTGTAGCCGCCGCCACCGAACTTGCCGCCGGCGTGGAGGACCGTCAGCGCCAGCGTCAGCGCCGGCAGCTCCTGGCCCGCGGCGGTGTCGGTCGGGATGCCGCGACCGTTGTCCTCGACGCGGACGCCGCCGTCGGCGAGCAGGGTCAGCACGATCCGGTCGCAGTGGCCGGCCAGCGACTCGTCGACCGCGTTGTCCACGATCTCCCAGATCAGGTGGTGCAGGCCACGCTCACCGGTCGAGCCGATGTACATGCCCGGGCGCTTGCGCACGGCCTCGAGGCCCTCGAGCACCTGGATCGCGCTGGCGTCGTAGTTGCCGGCCTCGACGGCGTGGCCCTCCACGATGCTGCTGGAGACGACGTCGGGGACGTCGGGGTGGGAGTCGGGGATCGACGGGGGGATCGAGGAGGAGCTCTCGTCAGCCACGAACACGTCCTTGGGGAAACGGGGGGACAGCACAGGACAGCCAAACGGCCGCGCGACAGGGTCGGGCGACCAGCCCCCAGCCTACCCGCCCAGGGGCCCGAACGGCGGATCCGTCTCCCCAGCTGGGGGCATCCGTCACCGAAACGTGCCCGTAGAGGCCTCTGGGGGCCTCCGAGACCCTCCGCCAGGGGTGCGGCTGAGCACCCGTACGTCCCCCGGGCTGCTGAGGGCCTCAGCCGTAGGTGTCGCGCGGCCCCCGGCCCTTGACCCGCAACCGGCCCCGGGTCCAGCTCGGACCGCGTGGCCCGGCGACGTCGATGACGGTCACGGTGCCGTCGCCGAGCACCTCGTTGAGGCGGCGCACCACGTCCGGCGCGAGCAGCCGCATCTGCGTGGCCCACGCCGTGGAGTCGGTGCGCACCGAGAGGCGTCCGTCGCTGAGCGTCTCGGGCCGCACGTGCTGGCCGACCTCGCGGCCCACGATCGCCTCCCAGCGGGCGAAGACCCCGTGCACCCGCAGCTCGGAGGCCCAGCCCTGCTCGGCGACGAAGCGGCCGAGGGAGGCGTCGACGGTCTGGGGGTCGCGGTCGTCGGGGCGGGCCCCGCTGACCCGCGGCTCGACCACGGGTCGCCGCCGACCGCGACCGGGCGACCGCCCGAGGCCGCGGGCTCCCTGGGCCGGCGTGCGTCCCGCGAGCCCGCGCGCGATCGCCCGTGCCAGCTCGAGGCCGCTGTCGTCGTGGTCCTCGACCGGGTCGACGGGGACGGCCGGGTCGGCGGGCCCGACCGGCTCCTCCGGGGTCTCAGCCACGGGCCACCACCTGGCCGTCGGCGACGTCGAAGCGCCGGCCCCGCAGCCCGGCCGGCACGTCGTCGGGCACCGCCGCGGTCACCAGCACCTGCTCGGCGCCGGCGACCAGCTCGGCCAGCTGGGCCCGACGTCCGGTGTCGAGCTCGGCGAAGACGTCGTCGAGCACCAGGATCGGGTCGTCGCCCGTGCTCCGCAGCAGGTCGTACGACGCCAACCGCATCGCGAGCGCGTAGGACCAGCCCTCGCCGTGGCTGGCGTACCCCTTGACCGGCAGCTCGCCGAGCTCGCACAGCAGGTCGTCGCGGTGCGGTCCGACCAGCGTGACGCCGCGGTCGAGCTCGTCACGGCGGCGACGCGACAGTTCCACGTGGAACATCGCCTCGAGGTCGAGGTCCGCGTCGGTGAGGGGCGGCGCGTCCTCCTCGCCGCCGAAGCTGGGGCGGTAGGACAGCGCGGCGTCGTCGCGGTGCGCACCGCGGGCCACCGCCTCGTAGGCCTTCCCGAGCTCGGGCACCAGCTCGTCGACCAGCCGGGCACGGGACCGCATGATCTCGGCCCCGAGCCGGGCCAGCCGCTCGTCCCAGACCTCGAGCGTCGAGAGCATCGACTCCGCGGCGCTGCCGCCGCGGGCCCGCGCCGTCTTGAGCAGCGAGTTGCGCTGCTTGAGCACCCGGTCGTAGTCGGCCCGGGTGCCGGCGTACCGCGGCTGCTGGAGGACCAGCAGGTCGTCGGCGAAGCGCCGCCGCTCGGTGGGGTCGCCCTTGACGAGCGCGAGGTCGTCGGGGGCGAACACCACGGTGCGCACCAGCCCGAGCAGGTCGCGGGCCTTGGGCAGCGGCCCGCGGTTGACCCGCGCCCGGTTGGAGCGACCCGGGTTGATCTCCACCTCGAGCACCGCCCGGCGCTCGTCGCGCACCACCGCCGCGCGGACCACCGCCTGGTCGGCGCCGCGACGCACGAGCGGCAGGTCGGAGGCCACGCGGTGCGAGCTCAGCCGCGAGAGGTAGTCGATCGCCTCGACGACGTTGGTCTTGCCCTGCCCGTTGCGACCCACGAACGACGTCGCACCGGGCTCCAGGTCCAGCTCGAGAGCGGCGTAGGACCGGAAGTCGTGCAGCGAGAGGTGGGCGACGTACACGCGAGGTGGGCCGGACCGGCTACTGCTGCGGGGCGTCCGGCAGGTCGCCCTTCTTGGGCGGGCTCCCGGCCTGGGTGGCGTGGCCACCGAACTGGTTGCGCATCGCCGCGACGGCCTTCATCGCCGGGCTGTCCTCCTGGCGCGAGGTAAAGCGCGCGAACAGCGAGGCCGCGATGACGTGCATCGGGACGGCGTTGTCGATGCCGGCCTCGACGGTCCAGCGGCCCTCGCCGGAGTCCTCGGCGTAGCCGCGGATCTCGTCGAGGTGGGCGTCGTCCTTGAGCGCGACGACCAGCAGGTCGAGCAGCCAGGAGCGGATCACGGTGCCCTCGCGCCACGAGTCGAAGACCTCGGTGACGTTGTCGACGACGTCGACCTTCTCGAGCAGCTCCCAGCCCTCGGCGTAGGCCTGCATCATGGCGTACTCGATGCCGTTGTGGACCATCTTGGCGAAGTGGCCGGCGCCGGGCTTGCGCCCCGCGTGGACCATGCCGGACTCGCCCTCGGGCTTGAGGGTCTCGAAGGCGGGCAGCACCTTGGCGACGTCGTCGTCGGAGCCGCCGTACATCAGCGCGTAGCCGTTCTCCAGGCCCCAGACACCGCCCGAGACGCCGCAGTCGACGAAGCCGATGCCGAGCTCGCCGAGCATCGCGGCGTTGGCCTGGTCGTCGGTCCAGCGCGAGTTGCCGCCGTCGACGACCAGGTCGCCCTCGGACAGCAGCTCGCCGAGCTCCTTGACGGTCTCCCGGGTCGGGTCGCCGGCGGGCACCATCACCCACACCACCTTGGGCGAGGGCAGCGCCTCGACGAGCTCGGCCAGGCTGGCGACGTCGCTGACGTCGGGGTTGCGGTCGTAGCCCACGACGGTGTGGCCGCCGTTGCGCAGCCGGGTGCGCATGTTGCCACCCATCTTGCCCAGGCCGATGAGTCCGATGTCCATGCGTTGCTCCTGTCCAGACGGGGGTGGTGGGGGCGCCGGCCGGGCTCAGGAGAGCAGTCGGCGCGGCATCAGCAGGTAGCGGAACGCGGCCTCCGCCTCGCCGTCGAGCGAGTCGACACCCGAGAGTACGACGGGCTTGCTGGCCTGCGTGAACGCCAGCTCGACGACCGGGGCCTCGAGGGCGGTGAGCCCGTCGAGCAGGTAGGCCGGGTTGAAGCCGGTGGTGATGTCCTCGCCGGTGACGGCGGCCTCGATGGACTCCGAGGCCATCGCCTCCTCGCCCGAGCCGGCGTCGAGGGTGAGCATGCCCTCGGTGAAGGCCAGCTGGACGGCGGTGTTGCGCTCGGCCACCAGCGAGACCCGCTTGACCGAGTCGACCAGCGACGCCCGGTCGACCCGCGCCACGGTGAGGTGCTCGGAGGGGAAGAGCGACCTGACCTTGGGGAACTCGCCGTCGAGCAGGCGCGTGGTGGTGCGTCGTACGCCGCCCCCGGCGGAGCCCTCGAAGCCGATGATGCCCTCGCCCGCGCCGCCTGCACCGCCCGAGGACAGCGCGATCGAGATGTCGCTGCCGCCGGTGAGCGCCTTGGCCGTGTCGGCGAGCACCTTGGCCGGGACCAGGGCGGCCGCGTCGATGTCGGGGGCCGAGGGCGACCAGCCGAGCTCGCGCTGGGAGAGCCGGAAGCGGTCCGTGGCGAGCATGGCGATCGCGTCGCCGTCGAGCTCGATGCGCACGCCGGTGAGCACGGGCAGCATGTCGTCGCGACCGGCGGCGGTGACCGCCTGCGAGACCGCGGCGGCGAAGACGCCGCTCGGCACGGTGCCGCGGGCCTCGGGCATGGTCGGCAGCGTCGGGTAGTCCTCGACGGGCATGGTCTGCAGGCTGAAGCGCGCCGAGCCGCACACCAGGGTGACCTTGGCGCCCTCGATGCTCATGTCGACGGGCTTGTTGGGCAGGCTGCGGCAGATGTCGGCGAGCAGCCGGCCCGAGACCAGCGCCCGGCCCTCCTCGCTCACGTCGGCGTTGAGCGTGGCGCGGGCCGAGGTCTCGTAGTCGAAGGTCGACAGGCGCAGCCCGTCGGCCGAGCCGCCCTCACCCCCGTCCTCGAAGGAGCCGGCCTCGATCAGCAGGCCGGCGAGCACCGGTGCGCTGGGGCGCACGGGCAGCGCTCGAGCTGTCCAGGCGACAGCGTCGGCCAGGACGTCTCGTTCGACGCGGAACTTCACGGCGGTGCCTCTCCATCAGGTCCGTCAGGGCGGGGTGAGCATCCTGCCACGCCGGGCTCGGTCCACAGTCTCGGTGTCGTTCAAAGTTCGGGCGGCGAAGGATGAATTACGAATTCAGTCGTCGTAGTAGGTGCGGTGGATTCTGTGGACAACTGCCCTTGGTGCTGGTCAGGCGGGTGGTGCAGCGGTGCACGGGCTGTGGACGGCGTGGGGACGAACCACAGGTTCGTGTGGTTCGCGCAGGGCCGTGTGAGCGGCGGCGAGCGGTTGTCCACAGCTGCGTCCCCAGGTCGTCCACGGACTCGCCGAGGACGAACCACATCTTCCAGCGTTGTAGTTCAGGACGACTTGGCCTGCTGCTTGATGCGGGTGGTCAGCTCGGTCACCTGGTGGAAGACGTTGCGTCGCTCGGCGAGGTCCTTGCGGATGCGGCGGTCGGCGTTCATCACCGTGGTGTGGTCGCGGCCGCCGAACTGCTGGCCGATCTTGGGCAGCGAGAGCTCGGTCAGCTCGCGGCACAGGTACATCGCGATCTGGCGGGCCGTCACCAGCGCCCGGGTGCGGCTGGGACCGGTCAGGTCCTCAATCGAGAACCCGAAGTAGGACGCCGTCTGGGCGATGATGAGCCCGGCCGTCACCTCCGGCTCGCCGCCCTCGGGGATCAGGTCGCGCAGCACGATCTCGGCCAGCGTCATGTCGACGTCCTGCTGGTTGATGCTGGCGAAGGCGGTCACCCGGATCAGGGCGCCCTCCAGCTCGCGGATGTTGGACTGGATCCGCGAGGCGATGAACTCCAGTACGTCGGCCGGAGCGGAGAGGCGGTCTGCGGCGGCCTTCTTGCGCAGGATCGCGATGCGGGTCTCCAGGTCGGGGGGCTGCACGTCGGTGAGCAGGCCCCACTCGAAGCGGTTGCGCAGCCGGTCCTCGAGCTGGGTGAGCCGCTTGGGCGAGCGGTCCGAGGAGATGACGATCTGCTTGTTGGCGTTGTGGAGCGTGTTGAAGGTGTGGAAGAACTCCTCCTGGGTCTGCTGCTTGCCCTCGAGGAACTGGATGTCGTCCACCAGGAGCACGTCGACGTCGCGGTAGCGGCGCTGCAGCGCGGCGGTGTTGGCGTCCTTGATGGCGTTGATGACGTCGTTGGTGAAGGCCTCCGACGAGACGTAGCGGATCTTCGCGCCGGTCCACAGGTTGCGCACGTAGTGCCCGATGGCGTGCAGCAGGTGGGTCTTCCCCAGCCCGGAGTCGCCGTAGACCATCAGCGGGTTGTACGCCTTGCCCGGCGCCTCCGCCACGGCGACCGCCGCCGCGTGGGCGAACCGGTTGGACGAGCCGATGACGAAGGTCTCGAAGGAGTAGCGCGGGTTGAGCGGGCTGTCCGGGATGCCGGTGGTCAGCGAGGTGCTGGGCCGTGTCGACAAATCTCTTTGACGATGTGTCGGCCTGTCGATGTGTTCCTGGTCGTCGAGGTCACGCCGCTGCGAGAGCGGGGTGACGGTCGCGTCGGGCCGCTCGCGCTGCGGGGTCTCGGGCGAGGCCCCCAGCGAGGGCGTCGTGGCACCGCCCCCGGCCACGGACTCGTCGCCGTCGGGCACCGAGCGCTCGAGCGAGGTGTCGACGCTCACCACGAGCCGCACCGGCTTGCCCAGCCGCTCGCTCAGGGCGTCCTCGATGCGGGTGCGCAGCCGGCCCTCGAGCTGGGTGCGGGTGAACTCGTTGGGCACCGCCACCACGGCGGTGTTCTCCGCCAGCATCAGCGGCTGGCTCGTGGTGAGCCACATCCGCTGGTTGGGAGGGAGGTTCTCCACGATGCCCGGCCACAGGACCTGCAGCTGGCCGGTGTGGTTGCTGGAGTTGGAGTCGTAGCCGTCCACGCCTGGTGCTGCTCCCGTCGGTACCTGTGTCCACAGAGTTGTCCACAGGTTGTGCGATGTCGATCCGGATCGCGCTCGTGCAGGTCATGAGGCCCGCCGCGCGACGTCGTGAAGGGTGGACGCTAACAACCGTCTCGCAGCACCAGCAACACTTGTCCACAGGCCTGTGGACCACCTGGTGGGGCCCCGTCGGGGACTGAATTGACCCTGCCGACACCACCCGCGTACCGTAGTGCGGTCGAACGGGTGTCGACCGGTGCCGCATGTCCATGGCAGCCCAGCACGGGGGACGTGGACGTGCGGTGCCAGTTGACCAGCACCAGATCCAACTGGCGACCGTCGCGTCGTACGACCCCCGTGACACCTGACCTGCTGTCCAGTAGCACCCTCGAGTGGAGTGACCAACGTTGAGCAAGCGCACGTTCCAGCCCAACAACCGCCGCCGGCACAAGACCCACGGCTTCCGCCTGCGCATGCGCACCCGCGCCGGCCGCGCGATCCTGTCGGCTCGCCGTCGCAAGGGCCGCGACCGCCTCGCCGCCTGAGGCCTTGAGCTTCCAGGCGTGCTACCCACCGTCCACCGCCTGACCTCACCGGAGCACTTCCGCGAGGCCGTGCGTCGGGGTCGTCGCAGCGGCGGCCCCACCGTCGTCGTGCACCTGCTGGTGCCCGCCGGCGGGGGACTGCCCCACCGTCCCCGCGCAGGATTCGTCGTGTCCAAGGCCGTGGGCAACGCCGTCACGCGCAACCTCGTCAAGCGACGGCTGCGCCACCTGGTGGCCGACCGCCTCGAGCAGCTGCCGCCACAGGCGCTGCTCGTCGTGCGGGCCCTGCCGGCCTCGGCGACGGCGGCGTACGCCGACCTCGCCCACGACCTCGATCGCTGCCTGGCCAAGGTGGCGCCCGCCCAGGGTGCCTCCACCGGCCCTGCCGCGTCGGTGCCGGTGGTGGCCCCCGCGTGAAGCACGTCCTGATCGCCCTGCTGAAGGCCTACCGGTTCGCGGTGAGCCCTCTCTACGGTCAGGTCTGCCGCTACCACCCCACCTGCTCGGCGTACGCCCTGGAGGCGGTGACCACCCACGGCAGCCTGCGTGGGTCCTGGCTCGCCGTGCGCCGGGTGCTGCGCTGCCACCCGTGGGCGCTGGGCGGCTACGACCCGGTTCCTCCCCCGAACTCGATGACTCGAGGAGTCTGAGTGGAATTCTTCAAATCCATCGGCGGCTTCATCATGACGCCGCTCTACCTCGCCATCAGCGCGGTCCTGCTGGGCTGGCACAAGCTGTGGGGAGGGATCTTCGGGGAGACCACGGGCATCGCGTGGGTGCTGTCCATCATCGGGCTCACCGTGGTGATCCGGGCGCTGCTGATCCCGCTGTTCGTCAAGCAGATCAAGTCCAGCCGCAACATGCAGCTGCTCCAGCCCAAGGTGAAGGAGCTGCGCGACAAGTACGGCCACGACCGGGAGCGCTTCGCCCAGGAGCAGATGAAGCTCTTCAAGGAGACGAAGACCAACCCGTTCTCCTCGTGCCTGCCGCTCATCATCCAGATGCCGGTGTTCCTCGCGCTGTTCCGCCTCATCGACCAGGCGGCGAAGGACCCCAGCGTCGAGCGCGGCCTGATGACAGTGAAGCTCAACGAGCAGTTCGGAGACGCGGTCTTCCTCGGCGCCAAGATCTCCGACTCCTTCACCAGCACCGACCTGGTCGGCGTGCGCATCCTGGCTGCGGTGCTCGTGGTCTGCATGACCGCCACCACGTTCCTGACCCAGCGCCAGCTGATGAGCAAGAACATGCCGGCGGACGCGCTGACCGGGCCCTACGCCCAGCAGCAGAAGCTGCTGCTCTACGTGCTGCCCCTCGTGTTCGCGGTCGGCGGCATCGCCTTCCCCATCGGCGTCCTCTTCTACTGGACCACCTCCAACCTGTGGACGATGGGCCAGCAGTTCTACGTGATCCGCAACAACCCGGCGCCGAACACCGAGGCGTTCCGCGCCAAGGTCGAGCGCGACAAGGCCAAGCGGGCGCGCAAGGGACTGCCCGAGCCCGCCCCCGACGCCGGGTCCTCCCCCACGGCGCTGGCCACCGAGGAGACCAAGCCCGTCTCCCGCCAGCAGCCGAAGAAGCAGACGCGCTCGCAGCGCAAGAAGGGCCCGGCCAGGCCCGGCGCGCCGCGCACGAACCCCACCACCCCGAACGAGCAGGGAGAGACCTCGTGAGTGAGACGACGCAGGACGAGCAGACGCAGGACACCGGCGTGCAGGACCAGGCCGGCCAGGTGGACGGACAGGCGGGCGACCAGCAGGGCGCTCCCGAGGACACGACCGCGCCGGCCACGACGGGTGGCCGCAAGGCACGCCTGGAGCAGGAGGGCGAGATCGCGGCCGACTACCTCGAGGAGCTGCTCGAGATCGCCGACCTCGACGGGGACCTCGACATGGACGTCGAGGGCGACCGCGCGACCGTGTCGGTCGTGGGTGCGGACCTGCCCCAGCTGATCGGCGAGGACGGCGAGGTCCTCGAGGCCCTCCAGGAGCTCACCCGGCTGGCCGTCTACCGCGAGACCGGTGAGCGCTCGCGGCTCATGCTCGACGTCAGCGGCCACCGCGCCGACCGCCGGGCCGAGCTGGAGAAGCGCGCCACCGAGATCGTGGCCCAGGTCCGCGAGAGCGGCGAGAAGGCCGAGCTCGAGCCGATGTCGCCGTTCGAGCGCAAGGTGGTCCACGACGTCGTCGCCGACGCCGGCCTCACCTCCGAGTCCGAGGGCGCCGAGCCCCGTCGCTACGTCGTGGTGCTGCCTCGGTGACCGGTCCCGACGACGGCGTTTCACGTGAAACCGCACCCCCCGCGCCGGACACGGCGCGGGGGGTGTTCGGTTCCCGGCTGGCGCTGGCCGCGGCGTACGCCGACCTGCTCGCGACCGAGGCGATCGTCCGCGGCCTGATCGGGCCGCGCGAGGTGCCACGCCTGTGGGAGCGCCACCTGCTCAACTGCGCCCTGGTGACCGACCTGGTGCCCGAGGGCCGGTCGGTGGCCGACATCGGCTCGGGCGCCGGGCTGCCGGGACTGGTGATCGCGATCCGTCGGCCGGACCTGCACGTGACTTTGATCGAGCCGCTGCTGCGTCGCACCACGTTTTTGGACCTCGCGGTGTCCACAATGGACCTCGACAATGTGACCGTCCGACGGGGACGGGCCGAGGAGGTGCACGGCGAGATGGAGTTCGACGTGGTGACCTCGCGGGCCGTCGCCCCCCTCGACCGCCTCGCGCGCTGGTCCCTCCCCCTGGTCCGTCCGGGCGGCGAGATGCTGGCGATGAAGGGGTCCTCGGCGCCCGAGGAGCTGGAGACCCACGCGGGCGTGCTGCGCCGGCTGGGGGGCCGCGACCCGCGCGTCGTACGGGTGGGCGAGGATCTCCTGGACGTCCCGGTCACCGTCGTCGGCGTGCGGAAGGCCTGAGCCCGGTGCACGCGCACAGAGTTATCCACCGGTGCGACCAGGCGCTGTGAGCCTGAGCGTCCACAGATCCACCGTAGTTATCCACAGAGTGAGGGTGTTTCACGTGAAACTCGGAGCGATCCGATGAGCCAGTCCGTCCGCACGGCAGCCGACCTCGCTCGGGAGCGGCCCCGCTTCGACGAGTCGACCCCGATGGCCCGTGCCATCGAGCGCCAGATGATGGTGCGCCAGGGTCGGCGGTACGGCGACCCGGCGCCGCGGCCGGCCAGCACCCGCGTGATGGTGGTGGCCAACCAGAAGGGCGGCGTCGGCAAGACGACGACGGCGGTCAACATGGCCGCCGCCCTGGCCCAGCACGGGTTGCGCGTCCTCGTCATCGACCTCGACCCGCAGGGCAACGCCTCCACGGCGCTGGCGATCCCGCACCACCGCGGCGTGCTCTCGTCGTACGACGTGCTGGTCGACGGAGTCCCCCTGGCCGAGGCCGTGCAGGACCACCCCGACATCCCTGGCCTGTTCGTCGTGCCGGCCACCATCGACCTGGCGGGCGCGGAGATCGAGCTGGTCGCGATGGACGCGCGCGAGACCCGGCTGCGCACGGCGCTGGCCGAGCACCCGCTGGTGGGCGACGCCGACGACCGCTACGACTACGTGCTGGTCGACTGCCCGCCGTCGCTGGGCCTGCTCACGCTGAACGCGCTGGTGGCCGGGGCCGAGATGCTGATCCCGATCCAGGCGGAGTACTACGCCCTCGAGGGCCTCGGGCAGCTGCTCGAGACGGTCGAGATGGTCCGGGCCCACCTCAACGACCGGCTCGTGGTCAGCACCATCCTGCTGACGATGTTCGACGCCCGCACCAACCTGGCGGCCGGCGTCTCCTCCGAGGTGCGCACCCACTTCGGCGACCAGGTGCTGCGCACGGCGATCCCGCGCTCGGTGCGCGTGTCCGAGGCGCCGAGCTACGGCCAGAGCGTCATCGCCTACGACCCCGGATCGCCCGGGGCGCTGTCCTACCTCGAGGCCGCCCGGGAGGTGGCGCTGCGCGGCGCCCCCGGTGCGAGCACCCCCAGCCCCGCCCCGTCGGCCGCCTCGTCGACGCCCGCCGCCGACGGAGGAGACCGATGACCCACCAGCCCGTACGCCGTGGCCTGGGCCGTGGTCTCGGCTCGCTCATCCCGACCGCTCCCCCGGAGCCGGAGGTGCGCGCCGACGACGTGTCCGCAGGTCAGGACGCTGCGCCGGCCGATCCGTCGACGCAGCCAGTGGCCGGGGCGGCGGTGGAGCCGGTGCCCGCCGGTGCCTACTTCGCCGAGCTCCCGGTGGGCGCGATCGTGCCCAACCCGCGGCAGCCGCGCCAGGTCTTCGAGGAGGAGGCCATGGCCGAGCTGGTCCACTCGGTCTCCGAGGTGGGCCTGCTGCAGCCGATCGTGGTGCGCCGCACCGGGGACGCGTCGTACGAGCTGATCATGGGTGAGCGCCGCTGGCGCGCCACCCAGCAGGCGGGCCACGACACCATCCCCGCCATCGTGCGCCAGACCGGCGACGACGACCTGCTCCGCGACGCGCTGCTGGAGAATTTGCACCGCTCGCAGCTCAACCCGCTGGAGGAGGCCGCGGCGTACCGCCAGCTGCTGGACGACTTCGGGTGCACCCACGACGAGCTCGCGACCCGCATCGGCCGCAGCCGGCCGCAGATCAGCAACACGCTGCGGCTGCTCAACCTGTCTCCCGCCGTGCAGCGGCGCGTGGGTGCCGGCGTGCTCAGCGCCGGTCACGCCCGCGCCCTGCTCGGCGTCAGCGATCCCGGCGTCCAGGACAAGCTGGCCGGCCGCGTGGTCTCCGAGGGCATCTCCGTCCGCGGTCTCGAGGAGATCGTGGCGGTCGGCGACCACGGCGGCTCGGACGACGACGGCCCCCGTGTCCGCACGTCCCGCCCCTCCGCCCCCGGCCTCAGCGAGCTCGGCGACCGGCTCAGCGACCGCCTCGACACCCGCGTCAAGGTCGCCCTCGGGCGCTCGAAGGGCCGGATCTCCATCGAGTTCGCCTCGCTGGCGGACCTGGAGCGGATCGTGTCGGTCATCGACCCCCGGAACCGCGAGGACCGACCCATCTAGGGGTCGCGGCGCCGTTCTCCGGGGCCGCCCCGCTTCCGGGGCGCCGTTCTTCCGGCGCGCCGTGCCTCCGGGGCGCCGGTGGGACGTCATGCGGTCCGGTCGCCGTGACGGCCACGTCGTACGACGTCGAGCGGGACGTCATGCGTGCTGGTTGCAGAGGCGACCACCTCGCATGACGTCCGCTCGCGATGAGCGCCGTCATGGTCGGGACGTCATGCGGATCGTGGCCTCGAGACCACGATCCTGATGACGTCCCGGACGACGAGGCCGCTCAGGCGCCCCGCCGTCATGCGCTCCAGCCGCCATGACGACCACGTCGTACGACGTCGATCGGGGCGTCATGCGTGCTGGCTGCGAGGACGACCACCTCGCATGACGTCCCACGACGCCGACCGCCTCGCACGACGTCCCACGACGCCGACCACCTCGCACAGCGCCCCACGACGCCGACCTCGCGCCCGGCGCGACGACCTCGCACGACGCCTGCGAGCGTCACGCTGACCCCCCGTCGGGCCGGTCGAGCCCCCGACGGCGGCGACTGCCGCTCGGCAAGAGGTCAAGCCGACCTATGCCTATGTCGATAAAGCAACCTGACGATACGTCGATCAGTTGACCAGACGACAAGGCGCGGATGTTTCGCGTGAAACAACCCCGCCGCGCGCGGACCAGGACCCCTACTCCACCCCGTGACGACGAGCGCCGAGACGGGAGCCGGCCCGTCAGTCCTCCCGGGCCGCCCGTCGCGCCGCGCGGGCGGCCTTCTCCTCGTCGTCGAGCCGGGCCGCTTCGTCGGGGGTCGGGGCGGAGCCGCCGCGGGAGGCCGGGAGCCACCACGAGCCCGGGGGCTGCTCCGCGGCCGGGTAGGCCTCGACCGCCTCGCCGACCAGGGTGGCCAGGCGGGAGTGGAGCTCGAGGGTCTCGGCCGCCGGGTCGGCGCCGGTGGGGTGCATCGGCTCGCCGACGCGGATGCCGATGGTCTTGCCGCGGGAGAAGTCGCGCGCGTGGTCCTTGGTCATCAGCCGCTGGGTGCCCCAGAGCGCAACCGGGACGAGGGGGACACCGGCCTCGGCGGCGATCCGGGCTGCGCCGGTCTTGAGCTCCTTGACCTCGAACGACCGCGAGATCGTGGCCTCGGGGAAGATGCCGACGACCTCGCCCTCCTCGAGGTAGCGCAGCGCCTCGGCCAGGGAGCCGGCGCCGTCGCCGCGGTCGACCGCGATGTGGTGCATCGAGCGCATCACCGGGCCGCCGACGGGGTGGTCGAAGACCTCCTTCTTCGCCATGAAGCGCACCAGCCGGCCGGAGTCCTGCGCCGCGAGCCCGCCGAGCACGAAGTCGATGTAGCTCACGTGGTTGAAGGCCAGCAGCGCGCCGCCCTGGCGGGGGACGTGGTGGGTGCCGTCCATCTGGAACGACAGGCCCAGCACCCGGAAGAGGGTCTTGGCGGTGAGGATGATCGGCGGGTAGGTGAGGTCGCGCATGCCGGGCATCGTGCCACGCGCCTGCGCGCCCGCCCGACCTGCGAGACTCCTCCCATGCGCCCGATCGTCCAGAGCCGCAAGCTGCAGCACGTCCGGTACGACGTCCGGGGTCCGATCCTCGTCGAGGCCCAGCGCCTCGAGGCCGAGGGCCACAAGATCCTCAAGCTCAACATCGGCAACCCGGCGCCGTTCGGCTTCGAGGCGCCCGAGGCGATCGTGGCCGACATGGTGCACAACCTGCCGGAGGCCCAGGGCTACTCCGACTCCCGCGGCATCTACTCCGCTCGGACGGCCGTCTCGCAGTACTACCAGTCGCGTGGCCTGCGCGAGACCGGCGTCGACGACGTCTTCATCGGCAACGGCGTCTCCGAGCTGATCTCGCTGGTCCTCCAGGCGTTCCTCGACGACGGCAACGAGGTGCTGGTGCCGGCGCCGGACTACCCGCTGTGGACGGGTGCGGTCGCGCTGTGCGGGGGAGTGCCGGTGCACTACCGCTGCGACGAGGACAACGGCTGGGACCCCGACCTGGCCGACATCGAGGCCAAGATCACGCCGCAGACCCAGGCGCTGGTCATCATCAACCCCAACAACCCGACCGGCGCGGTCTACAGCGAGGAGACCGTCAAGGGCCTGGTCGACATCGCGCGGCGCCACGAGCTGGTCGTGTTCAGCGACGAGATCTACGAGAAGATCCTGTTCGACGACGCGGTCCACCACCACACCGCGGCGTACGCTGGCGACGACGTGCTGTGCCTGACGTTCTCCGGTCTCTCCAAGGCCTACCGGGTCTGCGGCTACCGCGCGGGCTGGGTGATGATCTCCGGGCCCAAGCACGTGGCCGAGAGCTTCCTCGAGGGCCTGACGCTGCTGGCCAACATGCGGATGTGCGCCAACGTGCCGGCCCAGCACGCCATCCAGACCGCCCTGGGCGGCTACCAGTCGATCAACGAGTACATCCACCCCGGCGGCCGCTTCTACGAGCAGTCCAAGACCGCCTCGCGGCTGCTCAACGAGATCGAGGGCGTCAGCTGCGTGGAGCCCCGAGGGGCGCTCTACTGCTTCCCGCGGCTCGACCCGGAGGTCTACCCGATCGAGGACGACGAGCAGTTCGTCATCGACCTGCTGCGCGCCAAGAAGATCCTGGTCACCCACGGCACGGGATTCAACTGGTTCGCCCCCGACCACTTCCGGCTGGTGACGCTGCCCGACCTGGACACCCTCACCGAGGCGATCGGTCGCATCGCGGAGTTCCTGGCCACGCAGCGGCGCTGAGGCGCACGACGGTCGCGCCCTGACAGGGGTCGCACCGTCGGCCTACGATCGGGGCCATGGGCCGCAAGACCGAGCGCCTCACCCTCGACCACCTGCCGCAGCTGCCGGGCGGGTGCCAGGAGTGCGTGTTCTGGGAGCTCGACCCCGTGCGCCGCGCCCGGGCCCGCGGCCACGAGGCGGAGGAGAAGGCCGCCTGGGTCTCCGAGGTGCTCCGCGAGTGGGGCTCGTGCGGACGGGTGGTCACCGTCGACGGCGTCGTGGTCGGCCACGCGCTGTGGGCCCCGCCGGCCCACGTGCCCGGGGCCGACGGGTTCGCCACGGCGCCGGTGAGCGGCGACGCGGTCGTGCTGACCGAGCTCCACGTGGACGAGGCCCACCGCGGGGGCGGGCTGGGCCGGCTGCTGGTCCAGGGGATGGCCAAGGACCTGGTGCGGCGCAGTGCCAGCGGGACCGGCGTGCGCGCGGTGGAGGCGTTCGGGCGCACCGCGCCGTGGCGGGACGACGACGTCGCGGGCCGCTGCTGCCTGGTGCCGACCGACTTCCTGCTCGCCGTCGGCTTCTCCACCCACCGCGCCCACCCGCTGCACCCACGGATGCGGATGGACCTGCGCACCACCATCAGCCTGCGCCAGGAGCTCGAGCGCGGCCTCGAGCGGCTGCTCGGGCCCGTCAAGCAGCAGCTGCCCGTGCGGCCGGTGCCGCGCGAGGGCGACCCTCGCTAGCCGGCGTCCGGCACCTCGGCCAGGACCGCGGGATCGGCGCAGGCGCGCGCGAAGGCGGCGATCCGCGCCCGGATCTCGCGGCCCAGCAGCCACTGGCCGATGGGCTCGGCGACCGGGCGCAGCCAGGCGGGTCGGACGGCGTAGCTGTACTTCCAGACCGCGCGGGTCCCGGCCACGCCGTCGCGCTCCTCGTCGGTGAAGCGCCAGCCGCCGCCGAAGGAGGCGAAGAACCACGGCCCGCGCTCCATCGTCATCCCCACCGAGGTGGGCGGGCGGTACGACACGTAGCGGCTCACCATCCGCGGGCCCACCCGCGCGTGGGTCAGGGTGCGTACGCCGACCCCTGGCCGCTCCGCGTCCAGCAGCCGCTGTGACCGGATGAAGGGGTCCCACCGCAGCCGGAGCTCGCCGGTGGTCTGGCTCAGCGCGAACGCGCGGGCCGGGGCCAGCGGCACCCACGCCTGCGCCACCACCTGCGGCATCAGGACCTCAGGAAGCTCTCGCGCAGCTCGCGGACGTCGATGACGCCGGTGCGGGCGTCGACGTCGGGGGAGAGGTAGAACCGCTGCACCGCCACCACCACCGCGGCGGCCAGGGTGTCGCGGAAGGCCGGGTCGTGCAGCGCGGCCGCGTCGTCGGGGTTGGTGAGGTAGCCCGCGTCGAGGCGCACCGCCGGCATCCGGGTGCGGCGCAGCAGGTCCCAGGTCTTGGGGTGGCAGCGCAGGTCGACCAGGGGCGTGCGCGCCACGATCTCGCGCTGCACCAGCCCGGCGAGGCGCTCGCCGGAGGACGACCAGGTGGCGGGACTGGCGTCGCCGAAGAAGTACGCCGAGACGCCGCACGCCCCGGCGTTCTCGGAGGCGTCGAGGGCCAGCGAGAGGAACAGGTCGGCGCCGGCGCGGTTGGCGAAGGCCGCCCGCTCGGTCTCCTCCGCGGGCTGCTCGGCCCACCGCGGGGTGGCCAGGAACGCCTGGACGCCGATGGCGACCAAGCGGCCCTCGATGCGGGCGGCGACGTCGTGCAGCACCTCGTCGCTGGCCGAGAGGTGCTCGGGGCGCAGGCTGTCGCCGCGACCGACGTCGATGACCACGGTCTTGCCGCCCAGGTGGGGGCCGGACTCGCGGATCCACTCCTCGGCGCGCATCGCGTTGGGCGCGCCACCGCGCACCAGCGGACGCAGCCGCGCCAGCGCCTTGAGCGTGGCCGGGCCGCAGGTGCCGTCGGGCGGGATGCCGACGTTGCGCTGGAAGTCGCGCACGCCGCCCTCGGTGTCGGGCCCGAAGTAGCCGTCGAGCCGGCCCACGGTGAACCCGAGGTCGAGCAGCCGCTCCTGGAGGGCGTAGACGTCGTCGCCCGCCATCAGGCTGCCCGGCAGGTGGGTCAGGATCCGGTCGCCCATCCGCCAGCGGGCCTCGTCGAGGCGGCGGTAGGTCAGCGGGCCCACCACGCCGTCGACGCTCAGGCCGCGCTGCTGCTGGAAGGCACGCACGGCGAGCTCGACGCGCGCGTCGTACGACGACGGCCCGGCGACTCCGTCCTGGGGGCCGTCCAGGAGACCGATCCGCTGGAGCAGAGCGATGATCTGGGCGACGGCAGGGCCGGTGTCACCGGGCCGGAAGGTCGCATCCACGACGCGAGCCTAGTGGCTGGGGCGCCGTGGGGGCGGGAGCCGGGGGCTCAGCCGATGTAGTCGGCGAGCTCCTTGAGCAGCACCGACTTGGGGCGGGCGCCGACGATCTGCTTCACGACCTCGCCGCCCTGGTAGACGTTGAGGGTCGGGATGCCGCTGACCCGCGCGTTGGAGGCGGTGACGGGGTTCTCGTCGACGTTGAGCTTGACGAAGGTCAGCTTCTCGCCGTGCTCGGAGTTGAGCTCGTCGAGGATCGGCCCGACCTGGCGGCACGGACCGCACCACTCGGCCCAGAAGTCGACCAGGACCGGCTTGTCGGACTTCAGCACCTCGGTCTCGAAGTTGTCGTCGGTGACGGCCTGCAGGTTCGACATGTGTTGCTCCATTCATCGAGAAGACTCGTGGTCGTGCGGGATGTGTCTGGTGTGAACAGCCCGCGGGGGTGGATTGTTCCAGGGGTGGGTCGTCGTGCGGGCTGGCTCAGGCGCCGGCGCCGACGGTGGCCGCACCAGCCGGGGTGATCTTGGCGAAGTCGAGGTCGGCCAGGAATCGCTCGGTGTCGAGGGCCGCGGCGCAACCGCTGCCAGCCGCCGTGATGGCCTGGCGGTAGGTGTGGTCGACCAGGTCGCCGCACGCGAAGACGCCGGAGACGTTGGTGCGGGTCGAGCCCGACTCGGTGAGCACGTAGCCCTCGTCGTCGAGGCGGACCTGGCCGTGGAGCAGCTCCGAGCGGGGGTCGTGGCCGATGGCCACGAACAGGCCGGTGGCGTCGAGCTCGCGCTCCTCGCCGGTGCGGGTGTCGCGCAGCGTGACGCCGGTGAGCTTGTCGTCGCCGTGGATGGCGGCGACCTCGGAGTTCCAGGCGAACTCGATCTTGGGGTCGGCCTGGGCGCGCTCCTGCATGATCTTGGAGGCGCGCAGCTCGTCGCGGCGGTGGATCAGGGTGACCTTGGAGCCGAAGCGCGACAGGAAGGTGGCCTCCTCGATCGCGGAGTCGCCACCGCCGACCACGGCGATGTGCTGCTCGCGGAAGAAGAAGCCATCGCAGGTCGCGCACCAGCTGACGCCGTGGCCGGAGAGGCGGTCCTCGTCGGGCAGGCCGAGCTTGCGGTAGCCCGAGCCGGTCGCCAGGATCACCGCGCGGGCGCGGAAGCTGCCGTCGGCGGTGGTGACGACCTTGGTCTCGCCGGTCAGGTCGAGCTCGACGACGTCGTCGGCCACCAGCTCCGCACCGAAGCGCTCGGCCTGGGCGCGCATCTCGTCCATGAGGGCGGGGCCCTGGATGCCGTCGCGGAAGCCGGGGAAGTTCTCGACCTCGGTGGTGTTCATCAGCGCGCCACCGGCGGTCACCGACCCCTCGAAGACCAGGGGCGCGAGGTCGGCGCGGGCGGCGTACACCGCGGCGGTGTAGCCCGCAGGGCCGGACCCCACGATGATCACGTCGCGGATCTCGGTGCGGGTGTCGGGGGTGGCGCTCACTGCTGGTGTCCAATCGTCGGTGGTGCGGATCGTAGGGCCCAACGCTGCGGTCCGGGCGGATGTTCCGGGGGAGGCTCGGTCCCCGGACCTCAGCCCAGCGCGACCAGGCTGGTGAGGTCGTCGCCCGGCAGGTCGGGCGAGGCGGTGGCGTCGACCGACATCGAGACCAGGTCGGCGCGACCGGACTGGACCGTGAGGAACGCCGTGTCGGAGGCGTCGCGACCGGTGGCGATGCGGACCAGGGTGCCGCGGGGGGCGAGCGTGGTGGCGTCGACGGCGTACCACCGGCCGTCGATCGCGGCCTCGACCACGGCGTGGAAGTCCATGGGATCCAGGCCGGGGGCGTAGACGCTGACCAGGCGCGCGGGCACGTTGCGGGCCCGCAGCATCGCGATCACGAGGTGCGCGAAGTCGCGGCACACGCCCTGGCGGGCCAGGAAGGTCTGGGTGGCGCCGTCGGTGGGGCGGCTGGACCCGCTGACGTAGTAGAGCTGGGTGCCGACCCACGAGCTGACGGCGTCGAGCAGCTCCTTGCCCTCGAGGTCGCGGAACTCCGCCCACGCGGTGGGGCCGAGCTCGTCGGACTCGGCGTAGCGGCTGGGACGGCGGTAGACGATGTCGTCGACGGGGTCGACCTCCGCGGGCGCGGCGCTGCTGGTGACGGTGGCGCGGTAGTCGAGCCGCAGCCGACCGACCGGGGCGGTGCAGACGTGCAGCCGGCCGCCGTCGGCGACCGCCACCTCGCGCACCGCGACGGGGCTGCCGTCGACGGTGAGCGAGAGCTGCTCGTCGCTGCGGCCGGCCCCGTCGGCGACCGCGACGGACCAGACGAGCTCGGCCTCCTCGCGGATGTCCATCTCGACGGAGGATCGGACGGCGCGGGTCCGCGCGGGGCTGCTCATGGGCCCCATTCTCACGGTCGGGGAGCCGCGGCGCGAAATCGCGTGCCGGCCAGCACCCGGTCGCCCTCGCAGGACCACACCTGGGCCGCCGTGGTGCCGTCGGGCAGGGTGCGCACCAGCAGCACCGCGGGGGTGCCGTCGAGGGTGACGGCCCGGGCGCGGCCCGGCCGGTCGGGCGCGGCGCAGCCGGTCTGGTCGAGGCCGGTGTCGGGACCGGCGCCGCGCAGCGTGGAGCGGTCGGCGTCGACGAGGCGGCGCACGTCGCGCCGCAGCGTGTCCGCGCCGAGGTCGGGCACGCCGCCGCGTGCCGCCTCGGGCTGCTCGCTGCTGCCCCCGGTGCTCCCGCCGTCGGACCCTGCCTCGGACCCGGCGTCGGACCGGCTCGAGCCGCTGCTGTCGGCGCTGCTCTGCGAGGAGCCGCCGGCACCGCCGAGCGGGTCGCCCCGGCCGAGGACCAGGGCGCCGCCGCCCACGAGGACCACCACGGCCGCCGCGGCCGCGAGCAGCCCGGCGCGTCGCCGGGGCCGCCGGCCCTGGAGCGGGGTGACGGTGGCGTCGGCACCGGAGCTGGCCGGGGTGCCGCTCGCGGCGGGGCCCGCGTCCAGTGCCGCGTCCAGTGCGGGGTCCAGTGCGGCGTCCAGGCGGGCGGCGACGTCGGCGGGCACGGGACCGGGGGCGTGCGCGCCGCCGGACCCCAGGTCGGCGAGCAGGTCGCGCACCCGTCGCTCGTCGGGGTCCGTCAGGTCCTCGGGGACCTCACCGGGGGTGCCGTCGTGGGGGCCGGTCATGGCTGCTCACCTCCTCGGGTCGCCTCGGGGTGGGACGCGCCGGAGGCGTCGGTGGTTCCCACCGGGCCCTCGGACGCGGGCTCGCGCCACACGTCGCGCAGCAGCTCGGCGAGCCGGGCCCGGCCGCGCGAGCAGCGGCTCTTGACGGTGCCGATTGGCACCTCGAGGATCTCGGCCGCCTCGGCCACGGGGAAGCCTTCCATGTCGACGAGCACCAGCGCGGCGCGCTGCTCGTGGGGCAGGGTGGACAGAGCGGCCAGGACGCGGTCGCGGCGCTCGTGGTCGACGGCCGCGGCGGCGGGGTCCTCCGGCGTCGCGCCGGTCGGCGAGAGCCGGGCGCGGTGCTCGACGTCGTCGGGCAGCGGGTCGGCCCGGCGGACCTGGGCGCGACGCATCCGGTCGAGGCAGGCGTTGACCACCACCCGGTGCAGCCACGTGGTCACGGCCGCGTCGCCCCGGAAGCCCGCGGCGCGGCGGTGGGCGTTGACCAGCGCCTCCTGCAGGGCGTCGGCCGCCTCCTCGCGGTCGCCGGTGGTGCGCAGCGCCACGGCCCAGAGCCGGTCGCGGTGCCGGGTGACGAGCACCCCGAAGGCCCCGCCGTCACCGGCGACGTGGGCCCGGAGCAGCTCGTGGTCGGTGCGGTCGTCCTCGAGGGCGGGCGGCGTCACGACCGGGCCGTGATCTCGGCGATCTCCCCCCGGTAGCCGCCGGAGGTCGGCGGCAGCTGGGTCAGCCACACCAGGACGTAGCGGGTGGTCGGCTTGGGGTCGAGCTCGACGGTGGTGCGTGCCGGGGCGTCGGCCTGCTCCCCGACCTGGTCGAGCTGGGAGACGTCGGTGGGCATCTCGGTGACGCCGGCGGGGGCGGCGTACACCTCGTAGCTGGTGGGGCTGGTCGCGAACCGGACCGTGACCGAGCCGACCTCGCGGTCGCGGCCGAGGTCGAGCATCAGGCCCACGCCGTCCTTGAGCCCGCCCAGGTCGGGGCGGTTGCGGTAGGTCAGCGTCGTCCACGCCGTCGCGGGGTCGCCGTCGATGGCGTTGGGCGCCTCCTCGGGGTTCTCCTCGGCCGGGTCGCCCTCGGGGTCGAAGTCGCTGACGCCGGCCGGCTTCAGCACCTGGCTGGCCGCGGCGCTGCTCGGGGAGTCGGTGGGGTCGGGGGAGCCGCCGAGCAGGGCGCCGTCCTGGCGGCCCAGCGAGAACGCCACGGCCGTCGCGACCGCGAGGGCGATCACCACCGCGATCACCACCGCGGTGCGGAGCCAGCCGCGCCCCTCCGTGCCGGCGGGTGCACCACGACCGGCGTCGCCGTCGTCGGTGAACAGCCAGTGCTCGGGGCTCTCGGGTCCGCGGGTGTCGCCGGACCGGTCGCCGCCCTGGGTGGGCGGCCCACCCTGGCTCGCGGTGGGGCCGTGGCCCTGGGTGTCGTCGGACCAGGCCTGCGTCCGGCTGGCGGCCCCGGCCGGCACCCGGCGCTCCGTCGTGGCGAAGAGCGGTCGCTCCGGGGAGTCCTCGAACGGCGGGGGCGGCGGCAGCGGGTCGGGGGCGGCCAGGGGCGAGAGCGAGTCGGGGGCCTCGTAGGGCTCGCGGTGCAGCGCGGTCTGCTCCATGGCGGGCCCGATGGTGGGGCTGCCGGTGGGGCTGCCGGTGGGGCTGCCGGTGGGGCTGCCGGTCGCGTCGACGCGGGTGGTGGGGGCATCGAGGCCTGCCGCGGCCGCGTGGCCCACGGCCGGGAACGGCGTGGCGGCCTGGGTCGCCTCCGGGTCCCAGGCGGGGTCCGCCGGGGGGGTGGTCTCGCGGTCGACCCCGGGCTCGGCGCGCGGGTCGGCCGCGACCAGGGTGGGCTCGTCGTCGCTCGCCGGCTCGTGGTGCATCGAGGCCAGCGTCAGGGGGGCCCCGGCGCCGGAGTCGCCGGTGAAGTCGGCCAGCGCGGCGGCGATCTCCTGGGCGGTCTCGATCGGCATCGCGTGCTGCGCGGCCTCCTGGTGGAGCACCCGGTCGCAGATGGTGTCCAGCACGCGCGGCACCCCGGCCCGGACCTGACGGGGGCGCAGCGGCCGGCGGCCCTCGCGGGGGGCCGGGGGGACGGAGGACTCGGCGATGCCGGGCCAGCGGCCGGTGAGCGCGGCGTACAGGATGCCGGCGAGGTTGATGACGTCGGCCTCGCGCGCGTCGGTCTCGCCGTACGACGGGTCGGGGGACGGCGGGTGGTGCAGGCTGGCGTCGACGACGTAGCCGATCAGCTTGACCGCGCCCGCGTGGGTGACCAGCACCGACTCGGGGTTGAGCCGCCCGTGGGCCACGCCCTGGCTGTGGCCGTGGGCGATCGCCTCGGCCACCTCCCGGGTCAGCCAGGCGGCGCGCGAGGGCGCCAGCGTGCCGCGCTCGAGCATCAGGTCGAGGGAGAGGCCCTCGCCCCACTCGTTGACGACCCAGGCCACCCCGTCGGCGTCGTCGGCGTCGAGGACGCGGAGCAGGTGGGTGTCGTTGACGGTGGCCGACAGCCGTGCCGCCTCCATCAGGGCGGGGGCGCGCGGGTCGTCGCTGGGGAGGGCGTGGATGGCCACGCTGCGGGCCAGGACGGTGTCGGTGGCACGCCAGAAGCGGGCCCCGTCGTCCTCGGTGAGGAGGTCCTCGAGCCGGTAGCGGCCGGCGAGCAGGGTCCCGGGACCGATGGCTCCGCTCGTCACGATCTCCTCCTCCGCGTCGGGGCCCATCGTAGGGCCCGGTGGGTCAGCCCGAGGCCGGTCCGGCGGGCGTCCGGCCGCCCCTGCCGGGACGGAGACGGCGCAGCACCAGGGACATGACGTCGTTCACCTCGGTGATCCGCAGCACCCGCGCGAGACCGACGTACGCCGCGAGGAAGCACAGCCCCACCGCCCCCAGCTCCAGGACCGCGCGGACCAGCCCGCGACCGGGCAGCACGAGGTCGAGCACCGCTCCCGCCGCCTCGCGGACGCCGACCGCGACGAGCGCCGCCAGGCCCGCGGCGATCGCCAGCCGGACCAGGAAGCGCAGCAGCAGCCGGCTCGACAGGCCGCCGACCCGGCGCACCAGCAGGGTGTAGGACACCGCCGCCCCGACGCCGTAGGAGCAGGCGTAGGCGATCACCAGCCGCGGGGCCACCTGGCTGGGGTCCACGCCGCGGGTCAGCAGCAGGGCGGCCACGATGTTGGTGGCGGCGACGGCGCACTGGACGAAGAACACCAGCCGGGTCTGCTCCAGGGCGTAGAAGCCCCGGAGCACCAGGTAGTGGGCGGTGAACAGCACCAGGCCGAACCCGAACAGGGTCAGCGTCGGCGCGAAGTTGCCGTAGTCGGAGGCCGCGGCGCCGTAGCCCCAGATCACCTGGGCCAGGTCGAGGGCCATCACGGCGAACAGCACGGCCACCGGCACCACCAGGGCGTACGCCGAGCGCAGCGTCGAGGCGACCGTGCGGCCGATCGAGGTGAGCTCGCCGTCGGCGGCGTACCTCGACAGCAGCGGGAGCATCGCGGTCGCCAGCGAGACGGTGATGATCGAGTGCGGCACGATCGTGAGCAGGTAGGAGTTGGAGTAGACGGTGTAGCCGGTGCCCTCGACGCCGCCGGTCGCGCTCTCCCCGACGGTGCCGCCGCTCGCGAGCTTGACCACGACCGTGTAGGCGACCTGGTTGACCACCACGAACAGCACCGTCCACACCCCCAGCCGCAGGGTGTGGCCCAGGCCGGCGCCGCGGAAGTCGAAGCGGGGCCGGTAGCGCACGCCGGCCGCGCGCAGGTACGGCACCAGCACCAGCAGCTGGACCACGATGCCGAGGGTGGAGCCGAGGCCGAGCAGCGCCTCCTGGCCCGGCGTGAAGCCGCCCTGCTTCTCCGCGCCGCTCGCCGCGCCGAAGACGAGCAGGTAGGCCACCAGCACGCCGACGGCGATGACGTTGTTGGCGATCGGGGCCCACATCATGGGGCCGAACCGGCCGCGCGAGTTGAGCACCTGCCCGACCAGCACGAACATGCCGTAGAAGAACACCTGCGGCAGGCAGAACCGGGCGAAGGCGACCACCGAGTCGAGCTGGGCCCGCCGGTCGGGGCCGTAGTAGGCGGGGTCGAGGAACAGCCGCATCAGCAGCGGCGCCGCGACGACGAGCAGCACCGTGACCACGCCGAGGAACAGGATCGCCAGCGTCACGATGCGGTTGAGGTAGGCCTCACCGCCGTCGGCGTCGTTCTTCATCGAGCGCACCAGCTGCGGCACCAGCACGGCGTTGACGACGCCGCCGGCGAGCAGCACGTAGAGCATGTTGGGCACCGTGTTGGCGATGGTGAACACGTCGGCGTGCAGGCCGATGCCCAGGGCCGCGGCCAGCAGGATGCCGCGGACGAAGCCGCTGAGCCGGGAAAAGATCGTGCCGGCGGCCATCACCGCGCTCGACGACAGCAGCGACCGCGACCGGTCGGAGGCGCTCATCGGGGCCTCACCCGGCGGCCCGGCGCCAGCGGTGCTCGCGCACCCGCAGCACGATCCGGCGCGCGATCATCACCGCGAGCAGCAGGCCGCCGGCGGCGATCACGACCCAGATGAAGATGCCGACCTGGCTGGTGCGCAGCGCGAAGGTGAAGGCCTGGCCGGCGTCGGCGCCCGAGAGCGTGACGGGCTGCAGCGTCACGGAGTGGACCCCCTCGGGACTGCGCACCGGCAGCCGCATCGTGTAGCGCTGGCCCGGCCCGAGGTCGACCGGGTCGGGGGTCTCGACGCTGACCTCGCCGTCGGTGGCCGCGCGCAGCCCGACGGTCACCGGCTGCTCGAGGCCGTTGACCAGGGTGACGGTGACCTCGCCGGCACCGCTGGACAGGGTCACGAAGTCGGTCCCGGTGACGGCGACGCGGTCGATCTCGCGCTGGGCGGCGTCGCGCATCGCGATCGCCTGCGCGGCCGTCGCGCCGCGGGCCGAGCGGGCGGCGTACGACACCGACTGGAGCGAGGCGCCGAGCAGCCGGTCGAGCACGTCGTTGTCGTTGGCGAGCATCCCGTCGAGCACCAGCGCCGCCCCGACGAGGCCGCGGGCCACGTCGATGCTGGTGGCGCGGATCTCGTCGTCCTCCTCCGAGCGGGGGTAGGGCAGTGCGGCGTCGTACGTCGTCTCGCCGCGGGGCAGCGGGGCCAGGCGCAGCCACGGCACGTCGAGCCCGCCGAAGAAGTCGGCCTCGCGCCAGCGTGCCCCGGGGTCCCACCGCTCGGGCAGCGCCAGCACGACCGGCCGCGGGTCGGCGCCGGACCCCGCCTCGAGCGCGGTCTCGGAGAGCAGCCGCTGCCGCAGCGCGAGGGGGTCGGTGGGCGAGGTGGGGGCCGGGCCGCCGGAGGAGGCGCGGGCGTCGGTGAGGGTCAGCCGCTGGCCCTCGACCGTGCGGGAGGCCACCGGCGCGTCGAGCTCGGCGTTGTCACCGAGGAGCAGCTCGGCGTCCGAGGGCAGCCGTCCCAGCAGGTCGGAGTCGAAGAACCCGCTCGGGGGAGCGACCACGAGCGGCCCCTCGAGGTCGCGGGCCCCCATCCGGCGGGCCGCCAGGCGCCAGGACCGCTCGAGCAGGCCGACGCTGCGGCGGGCCAGGCCGGCGGCGTCGGGATCGGCGTACCCCAGGGTGAGCAGGTCGTGCTCGCGCAGCGAGTCGACCAGCTGCGTCAGCAGCGCCCGCGCGGCCTGGCTGTCGGCCTCGCTCGGGATCCCGGCGCCGGCGTCGCCGTCGCCCCGGGGGGTGGGGCTCGCGGAGGGCGAGGGGGACCCGGACGCCGAGCCGCCGCCGGAGCCGCCGTCGGACCCGCCGTCGGAGCCGTCCCCGTCGTCGGGGTCGGCGACCCGGCGCCTGCCCCCGAGCGAGAGCGAGGGGTTGCCCTGGGCCAGGTCGCCCACGGCGTCGAGCACGGCCGGGTCGGCCACCCAGGTCAGCGGGTCGTCGCCGGCGCTGTCGGCGAAGTCGGCGAGGCGGGCCAGGCGACCGGTGTCGCCGGTGAGCCGGACCCAGCGCTGCGGTGCCGCCAGGCTGGCGTCGGCGGCGCGGCGCGCGGGCTCGCGCAGGGGGAGCACCACCGAGACCGGGACCCGGGTGGCCCGGGCGCGCGCCCGCGAGACCAGGGGGACGAAGGTGCGGGCCCGGCCGTCGGCGACGCTGTCGCGGCCCGCGGAGGAGGTGCCGAGCGCGTGCACGCCGATCCAGTAGACGCCGGGGTCCCCGCTGATCGGGAGCTCGGAGACCGGCACCCGCAGGCTGAACGAGAGCCGCTCGCCCGGGGCGAGGTCGCCCAGGGAGACGAAGGTGCCGGCGTCGTCGAGGCGCTCCCCGACGGTGGCGGCCTCGTCGGTCTGGGCGGCCAGGGCCACCTCGTCGCGGGTGGTCATCGGGGTGGTCGAGGAGAAGGGGGCCACGTTGACGTCGCTCCACTCCTCCTCGGAGCTGTTGGTGACCGTCCCCTGCATCCGCACCGCCCCCCGACGCGGGAGCACCGACGGGGAGAGGGAGGCGAGCTCGACCGTCAGCGGCGTGGCCTCGCCGGCGGAGCTGTCGGTGGGGTCGGCGGTCGGAGTGGCCCCGGTGGAGCTGCTGGGGGAGCTGGTCGTGCTGCTGGGCGAGGGGGTCGGTGCGGCGACCACGGCACCGGGCAGCAGGGTGAGCGTGAGCAGGGCCACCGCGGCGAGGGCGCGGGTCGACGAACGGGCGCGGCTCACCCCGGGAGACTACCGAGCGCGGGGACGCCGACCCCGGCCCGGCGCAGGGTCGGGCGCGTCCCGCCGCACCTCTAGACTCGTCTCCCGTGTCCGAGGAGCCCATGCTGATCACCGACGTCCAGGAGCGGACCGTCCGGGCGCTGCGGCGCGTGGCCCCCGTGACCGACGAGCTGGGACGGCGCTTCGCGGCGGCCGGCGAGGAGATCGCCCTGGTGGGCGGCCCGGTGCGCGACGCCATGCTGGGCCGGCTGCAGACCGACCTCGACTTCACCACCTCGGCCCGCCCCGAGGTGACCGAGCGCCTGCTCAAGGGCTGGGCCGACGCCACCTGGGACATCGGCCGTGCCTTCGGCACCATCGGCTGCCGGCGCGGCGACTGGCAGGTCGAGATCACCACCTACCGCTCCGAGGCGTACGACGCGTCCAGCCGCAAGCCCGCCGTGCAGTACGGCGACTCGCTCGTCGGCGACCTCGAGCGCCGCGACTTCACCGTCAACGCGATGGCGCTCTCGCTGCCGGGCGAGCAGCTCGAGGACCCCTTCGGCGGCATCGTCGACCTGGCCGAGAAGCGGCTGCGCACCCCCGGCACGCCCGAGCAGTCGTTCTCGGACGACCCGCTGCGGATGATGCGCGCGGCCCGGTTCGCCGCGCAGCTGGGCTTCGCGGTGGCTCCCGAGGTGGTCGCCGCGATGACCGACATGGCCGAGCGGATCACGATCGTCTCGGCCGAGCGGGTCCGCGACGAGTTGGTCAAGCTGGTCTGCGCCGCCGACCCGGTGCGCGGGCTGCGGCTGCTGGTGGAGACCGGCCTGGCCGAGCACGTGCTGCCCGAGCTGCCCGCCCTGGCGCTGGAGCGCGACGAGCACCACCGGCACAAGGACGTCTACGAGCACACCCTCACGGTGCTGGAGCAGTCGATCGACCTGGAGGACCGGCTCGGGGGCGGTCCCGACTTCACGGCCCGGTTCGCGGCGCTGATGCACGACGTCGGCAAGCCGCGCACCCGCCGCTTCCTCGACGACGGCAGCGTGACCTTCCACCACCACGACGTCGTCGGCGCCAAGCTCACCCGCAAGCGGATGCAGGCGCTGCGCTTCTCGCGCGACCAGACCGACGCGGTGGCGCAGCTGGTGGAGCAGCACCTGCGGTTCCACGGCTACGGCTCCGGGGAGTGGACCGACTCCGCCGTGCGCCGCTACGTGCGCGACGCCGGCGACCAGCTGCAGCGGCTGCACGTGCTGACCCGCGCCGACTGCACCACCCGCAACAAGCGCAAGGCCGAGCGGCTGCGGCGCACCTACGACGACCTCGAGGCCCGCATCGAACGGCTGGCCGAGGAGGAGGGGCGGGCCGCGCTGCGGCCCGACCTCGACGGCAACCAGATCATGACGATCCTCGGCATCGGCCCCGGGCGCGAGGTCGGCGAGGCCTACCGCCACCTGCTGGAGCTGCGCCTGGACCACGGCCCGATGGCCGAGGCCGACGCCGCGGCCGCGCTGCGCGAGTGGGCGGCCGCGCGCGGGCTCTGAGTGCTCGCGGCCGACGAGGCCTCACGTGGGACTCCCCACATCGGGGTAACTCGCTGTGACATCGGCCGTTACAGTCCCTGAGCCCGACCCCGTCCGCCCGTCCGACCGCACCCCCAGGAGCCACCGTGCCGCTGACCGACGTCGCCCCCCTCGAGGCCACCACCGAGATCGCGGCCCCGCCCGCGAAGGTGTGGGCGCTGGTCTCCGACCTGCGCAACATGCCGCGGTGGAGCCCCCAGAACGTCAAGACGTTCGTCCGGGGCGGCGAGATGAAGGTCGGTGCCAAGCTGGTCAACGTCAACCGGCGCGGACTGCTGGTGTGGCCGACCCAGGGCCAGGTCGTCGACCTGACCCCCGAGAAGCGGGTGGCGTTCCGGATCAGGGAGAACTGGACCGTCTGGTCCTTCGACCTGGAGCCCACCGCCGACGGCGGCACCCGGGTCACCCAGCGTCGCGAGGCGCCGAAGGGCATCTCCGACCTCTCGGTCACCCTGACCAAGCGGGTGCTGGGCGGCCAGGAGTCCTTCACCGCCGAGCTTCAGCAGGGCATGCAGCAGACGCTGGCCCGGATCAAGGCCGACGCGGAGCGCTGAGCGCCCGCGCCACGGCGTCGGCGACGGCGTCGTCCGGGTGCCCCTGCGCCCGGGCCCGCTGCACGTACGCCGCGGCCCACGCGTCGAGCTGCGCCTCGCGCTCGGCGGCAGGGGTCGGGACCACGCCGCTGGCGACCCGGGTGCCGCCGCCGCGGCGGGAGACCAGCAGGCCCTCGGCCTCCAGCTCGCGGTAGGCGCGCGCGACGGTGCCGACGGCGAGGCCCAGGTCGCCGGCCAGCTGGCGCAGCGGGGGCAGCCGGTCGCCCGCCGCGAGCACGCCCGCGCCGACCAGGCCGGCCAGCTGGCGTCGCAGCTGCTCGTACGGCGGCGTCGGGTCGTCCGGCTCGACGACCAGCGCGAGCCCGCCCGGGTCGCCGGGGGGCGCGGGTCCCTCGGTCACCTCGGCCGGGCTCACCGCTGTGCCGGGACGGGCGGGTACGCCGGGGCCGGCGTGCGGGGCCGGCCCGCGAGCAGCAGCGCGGTGCACACGAGCAGCAGCGCGGCGGCCGGCACCAGGCTGAGGGTGATCACCAGCCCGACGGGCCCGGTCCAGGCGGCCGCGCAGTCGACGCCGTCGGCCCCCAGCTGCTGCAGCGCCAGGCCCGCGGTCAGCCCGATCCCGACGTACGGCGCGCTGGTGGCCAGGCCGGTGGCGGCCAGCACGACCGTCAGCGAGCGGCGGCGCAGGGCGTCGTCGGCGTCGGTGGCCCCCAGGCCGCGGGGCCGCAGCACCACCTGGCGGGCGGCGAGGGCCGCCACGAGCAGCACGAGCACCAGCGCCACAGCGAGCGGCCCGCTGTAGTAGGAGCCGGGGTACGGCGTCCGCGAGGAGCCGCCCTGCGCCGTGGTGCAGGCCAGCGCCCGCATCGAGTCGGTGTACGCGTCGCGGCTGGCCGTCAGGGTGGTGAGGGCCAGCACCACGGCCGCGACCACGACCTGGGTCGCCACGGCCCAGGCCAGCGGGCGCGGTGCGTAGTCGCGCACCCGCCGGGGCCGCAGCGACGCCGAGCGCGACCCCGCCCCCCGACGGGGCCGCACGACGGTCTCGCCGAGGGCGACGGCGACGAGGACGCACAGGCCGAGCACGGCGGGCGCGAGCATCGGGCCGGTGCCGTAGGACCCGCGCTGCCAGACCTGCCCGGCCGCCACCAGCCCCACCACCAGACCGGCCAGCCGGGTCGCGGCCACCCACCGCGACTCGCGCGTCGGGGGCACCCGCCGGCCGCCGGTCCGCAGCACCAGCGACAGGACCACCGCGGCCCCCACGACCAGCGCCAGCAGCACGGCCAGCTCGACCAGCCCGACTCCGATCACGACGACCTCCAGCTTGTGTCAGATGAGTGACACAAGACTGGAGGTCGTGGTGGCTTGTGTCAACCAGATGACACAAACTGGTGGGACGAGCAGGCTCAGCGCTCGACGTCACCTGCGATGAAGGCCTCGACGGAGGCGCGGCCCTGCTCGTCGGGGCGCTGCACCGGCGGGCTCTTCATCAGGTACGACGAGGCGGACAGCAGCGGGCCGCCGATGCCGCGGTCCTTGGCGATCTTCGCCGCCCGGATGGCGTCGATGATGATGCCGGCCGAGTTGGGGGAGTCCCACACCTCGAGCTTGTACTCCAGGTTGAGCGGCACGTCGCCGAACGCGCGGCCCTCAAGGCGCACGTAGGCCCACTTGCGGTCGTCGAGCCAGGCGACGTAGTCGGAGGGCCCGATGTGGACGTTCTTGCTGTCGGTCAGGCCGGCCAGCGATCCGGTGAGGTTGGAGGTGACGGCCTGGGTCTTGGAGACCTTCTTGGACTCCAGGCGCTCGCGCTCGAGCATGTTCTTGAAGTCCATGTTGCCGCCGACGTTGAGCTGGTAGGTGCGGTCCAGCGCCACGCCGCGGTCCTCGAACAGCTTGGCCATGACGCGGTGGGTGATGGTCGCGCCGACCTGGCTCTTGATGTCGTCGCCGATGATCGGGACGCCGGCGGCCTCGAACTTGGCCGCCCACTCGGGGTCGGAGGCGATGAAGACCGGGAGCGCGTTGACGAAGGCCACGCCGGCGTCGATGGCGCACTGGGCGTAGAACTTGTCGGCCTGCTCGGACCCGACGGGCAGGTAGGCGACGAGGACGTCGACCTCGGCCTCGCGGAGCGCGGCGACGACGTCGACCGGGTCCGCGCCGGACTCCTCGATGGTCTGGCGGTAGTACTTGCCCAGGCCGTCCAGGGTCGGGCCGCGCTGCACCTCGACGCCGAGCGTCGGGACCTCGGCGATCGTGATGGTGTTGTTCTCGGAGGCGCCGATGGCCTCGGAGAGGTCCTTGCCGACCTTCTTGTCGTCGACGTCGAACGCGGCGACGAACTCCACGTCCCTGACGTGGTACTCGCCGAACAGCACGTGCATCAGGCCGGGCACGGTGGCCGACGGGTCGGCGTCCCGGTAGTACTCGACGCCCTGGACGAGCGAGCTGGCGCAGTTGCCGACGCCGACGATCGCGACTCTGATCGATCCCATGTGGTTCTCCTCTGCGGGGGTTGGTTCGGTGGCTCGGGGTGGTGGGGGTGTCTAGGTCGGGCCCGGCGGGTCGACCCGCCGCCGCGACGCCTTCGTCGGGCGGTTGGGCCGGGTCCGCGCGCCGCGGGCCGGCGGGTCCACGGGTGCAGGCGTGGGGACGCCGTCCGGTGGCGCCGGGCGCGAGAAGCCGCGCTCGGCCTCGATCAGGTCGGTGAGCCAGCGGACCTCGCGCTCGACCGACTCGGTGGAGTGGCGGTGCAGCTCGCTGACGTAGCGGTCGACGGGCCCGGTGGGGGTCCGGTCGTCGCGGGCCCGGTCCAGCCGCTCCTGGAGGCGGCCGCGCCGGCCCTCGAGGATCCGCAGCCGCACGTCGAGGTCGGTGCGCGAGAAGAAGGCGAAGCGGGTGTGGAAGTCCTCGTCCTCCCACGCCGAGGGCCCGGCGTCGGTGATCCGCTCGGCGAAGAACGCCTCGCCGGCCGGGGTGATCCGGTAGACGATGCGCTGCCGGCGCGAGACCCCGGTGGAGGTGGCGGTGTCCTCGGCGACCAGGCCGGCCTTGAGCATCCGCTTCAGGGCCGGGTAGAGCGAGCCGTAGGACAGCAGCCGGGTCCAGCCCATCAGCAGGTTGAGCCGCTTGCGCAGCTCGTAGCCGTGGAGCGGCGACTCGTGGAGCAGGCCGAGGACGGCGAGCTCGAGCGTGGCGGCCTTGCTGGCCATCGCGTCCTCCTCGTCGGTCCGTCGCCGTCGGGCGCCGGGGCGCCGTGTCTCGCCCCAACATATCGCAGCGATATATCGAACCGTGCACCCGGCACGCCGGCGGGCGGCGTCCGTCCCGGTTCGACCCGCCCGCTCAGCCGGACCCCGTACTCTTCGTGACCGTGACCGACCCGTCCGCGGGGTGCCCAACCAGGAGGTAACGGCTCAGTGAGCGCGCAAGGGACCCCACCCCGGAAGTCGTCCGGCGGGGGAGCGAGCAGGTCGGCCGGGAAGTCCGGCGGTACGTCGGCCGGGAGGTCGGGCGGGAAGTCCGGCGGCTTCGGGCGCCGGCTCAGGGCCGTCGCCAAGTGGACGCTGGTGGTCGGGCTCGTGCTCGCCCTGGTGGCCGGCGGCATCTTCTACTTCACCTACCGCAACACCGAGATCCCGAGCGCCAACAAGGCCTTCGAGTCGCAGTCGACGTACGTCACCTACAACGGCGGTGACCAGCGCATCGGCACCTTCGCGGAGCAGAACCGCGAGTCCATCCCGCTCGCCGACATCCCGCAGTCGATGCAGGACGCGGTGGTCGCGGCCGAGGACCGCAGCTTCTACACCAACAGCGGCATCGACCCCAAGGGCATCCTCCGGGCGGCGTTCTCCAACGCCACCGGCAACGCCACCCAGGGCGCCTCGACCATCACCCAGCAGTACGTCAAGCTCCTCTACCTCTCGCAGGAGCGCACGCTCTCGCGCAAGGTCAAGGAGGCGTTCCTGTCGCTGAAGGTGCAGCAGGAGCGGTCCAAGGAGTCGATCCTCGAGGGCTACCTCAACACCATCTACTTCGGCCGCGGCGCCTACGGCGTCCAGGCCGCCTCGCGCGCCTTCTTCGCCAAGCCCGCCCGCAAGCTCACCGTCCAGGAGTCGGCCGTGCTGGCCTCGGTGCTCAACTCGCCGACCGCGCTGTCGCCCGACGGGGGCCGCGAGGCGCGGCAGCGGCTGATCGCCCGACACGACTACGTGCTCGACGGCATGGTCGAGGCGGGGGCGCTCGACGCCTCCGAGGCCGACCGGCTCAAGGGCCGGCTGCCGAAGTTCGCCAAGCGCGGCAACAGCAACCAGTTCGCCGGCCAGCGCGGGTTCATGCTGGCGATGGTCAAGGACGAGCTGCAGCGGCTCGGCTTCGACGAGACCGAGATCGACACGGGCGGGCTGCGCGTGGAGACGACCTTCACGCCCAAGGCCATGGCCGCCGCCGAGGAGGGGGTCGCCGAGCAGAGGCCCGAGGGCCTCAAGGGCCTCCACGTCGCCACCGCGTCGGTCGACGTCGGCTCGGGGGCCCTGCTCGGCTTCTACGCCGGCCAGGACTACCTCGCCTCCCAGCTCGACTGGGCCTCCCTCGGTGGCTCGCCGGGCTCGGCGTTCAAGCCGTTCGCGCTCGCGGCCGGCCTCGACCAGGGCTTCAGCCTCAAGTCCACCTTCGACGGCAACTCGCCGTACGAGTTCGAGGACGGCAGCGGCTCGGTCGACAACCAGGGCGAGGGCACCGGCGAGAACTTCGGCTCGGCGATCAGCCTGCTCACGGCCACCGAGAACTCCGTCAACACGGCGTACGCCGACCTCACCGACGCCATGGACGACGGCCCCGAGGCGATCCGCAAGATGGCGATCGCCCTCGGCGTCCCGCGGCGCTCGCCCGGCCTGGAGCCCAACAACGCGATCGCCCTGGGCTCGGCCACCGTCAGCCCGATCTCGATGGCCAACGCCTACGCCAGCATCGCCAACGGCGGCGTCCACCACGACGTCTTCACGGTCAAGAAGGTCACCCGGGCCGTCGACGGCGAGGTGCTCTACCGCGCCCCGCGCAAGAACGACCGGGTGCTGTCGGAGGACATCGCCGCCGACACCAGCTACGCCCTGCAGCAGGTGGCGAGCGCGGGCACCGGCCGCAACGCCAACGTCCTGGGCCGTCCGGTCGCGGGCAAGACCGGCACCGCCACCAACGCCGACGGCGACGTGTCGTCGGCCTGGTTCGTCGGCTACACCCCGCAGGTCGCCACCGCGGTGATGTACGTCCGCGGCAAGGGCAACGAGGCGCTCAACGGCTTCCTGCCCACGTTCTACGGCGGCGAGTACCCCGCCCGGACCTGGGCCGCGATCATGGGCCGGGTCATGGACGGCACGGACGTCGAGAACTTCCCGCCGCCGGTCTTCGTCGAGGGCTCGCCGCCCGAGTCGGGCCACGAGCCCTACACGCCGCCGCCCTCCCCGACGGCCACCCCGACACCGACGCCGAGCGAGTCCCCGACCCCGACCCCGACCCCGACGCCCACCCCGACGCCGACCCCCGCGCCCACGACCCCCGCCCCGGGCGAGCCGACCGACCCGGGCCCCGACCTGGGCCAGCCGACCACCCCGCCGGGCGGCCGTGACGAGACGGGTGGCGGCGCGGGCACCAGCGGGCCGGGACGTCCCTCGCCGACCCCGTGACCGACGACGCGACCCGGCCGGCGGTCGTCGCGCCCACCGCGGTCGACCCCGTCGCCCGGGCGCTGAGCGAGGTCGCGGGCGGACCTCCGGGTCGCCACGCCCGGCCGCACCGCTGGTGGTCGCCCGTGAGGGTCGTGCTGACGCTGGTCGCGGTGGTGATGGCGCTCTCGGTGGTGCACCACGTGCCGTGCCTCGACACCGGCTGGGCCTCGGACCAGGCCCGCTACGGCAAGGGGTGCTACTCCGACGTCCCCTACCTCTACACCGGGCGCGGCCTGGCCGAGGGGCTGTGGCCCTACGCGGCCGGCGAGGGCGAGGAGAGCGGCGGTCGCTACCGCACGATGGAGTACCCCGTCGGGATCTCCTACCTGGCCTGGGGGGCCGCCCGCCTGACGCAGCTGGTGGCGATGGACGGCCCGAGCCTGGCCGAGCGCCGCCTCGCCGACCCGGCGTCGGTCTGGGGGATGCCCGGGATGGGCACCGAGACCAGCTCCTACTTCCTCCTCACCGCGATCCTGCTGGCGATGTGCGCCCTGGGCGCGGCGTGGTTCCTCAGCGGCGTCGACCGCCGCCGCCCGTGGGACGCGCTGCTCCTCGCGCTCTCCCCGGCCCTGCTGGCGACCGCCCTCATCAACTGGGACCTGCTCGCGGTGCTCTTCGTCGCCGGGGCGCTGTGGGCCTGGGCGCGCGGCCGGCCGGGCCTGACCGGCGTGATGATCGGCCTCGGCACGGCGAGCAAGCTGTTCCCCCTGTTCCTGCTGGGGCCGGTGCTGGTGCTGTGCCTGCGGCGTGACGCCTCGGGCCGGCGCGACCTGCGGCCGTTCGGCTCGGCCCTGGTGGGGGCGCTGGTCAGCTGGGTGGTGGTGAACGCCCCGGCGTACCTCTCCAGCCCGGAGCGGTGGCGCGTCTTCTGGGTCTTCAACGCCGACCGCGGGGCCGACCTCGGCTCGGTGTGGCTGGCGCTGACCCACGCGGGGCTCGAGTTCACGCCCGGGACCATCAACACGTGGTCGTGGGTCGTGTTCGGCGCCGTCTGCCTGGGCGTGGCGGTGCTCGGCCTGGTGGCGCCCGAACCGC
Organism: Nocardioides scoriae; assembly: GCF_900104965.1. Taxonomy (NCBI): domain Bacteria; kingdom Bacillati; phylum Actinomycetota; class Actinomycetes; order Propionibacteriales; family Nocardioidaceae; genus Nocardioides; species Nocardioides scoriae. The sequence goes on from NZ_LT629757.1 coordinate 3,084,603, forward strand.
CCCGGCTGGCTCAGCTGGGCTTCCTCGTCGTGGTCGGGTTCCTGCTGGTCAACAAGGTCTACTCACCGCAGTACGTGCTGTGGCTGCTGCCCCTGGCCGTGCTGGCCCGGCCCCGGTGGCGCGACCAGCTCGCGTGGCAGGCGACCGAGGTGTTCTACGTCGCGATGGTGTGGGCCTACCTGGCGGGCTACCTCGACGGTGCCGTCGAGGGCCAGGCGCCGACGTACGACGTGGCGATCTGGGTGCGCGTGCTCGGCCAGCTGGCGCTGGCCGCCCTGGTGGTGCGCGACGTGCTGCGGCCCGCGCGGGACCCCGTCCGACAGGACGCTCAGCTGATCTCGACCCGGTCGAACGCCGTCGCGGTGTAGCGCACCCGCACGTCGAGCTCCTGGCCGACGACCGGCACCGGCGCGCCGTGGGGGATGAACAGCATCGAGACCTGCATGTGCGGCGGCTCGGCGAACAGCCGCTGCTTTCCGCCGACGCTGTAGGGCGAGCGCACGAACCCGGCCGCGTCGAGCCCGCCCCGCGCGATCGAGGCCGCGCGCGCCTTGAGGGTGGCCTCCCCGGTGGGTGCCTCGAGGCCGATGCCGTGGGAGGTGCCGCCCGAGACGACGAGCAGGGTGCCGCGCCGGGGCGCGGACCGGCCGCGGTAGCCGTAGGTGTCGCCGCGCTCGACGGGGTGGGCGTCCAGGACGGTGCCGGTCACGCGCAGCGCGCCCCGGTCGCCGAGCCACAGGCCGGTGCCCACCCGCGGCCGGAACCGGGCGCCGGGGAACTTCAGCGCCAGGATCTCCAGCTCGGACTCGGTCAGGTGGGAGACCCAGACCTGCGTGGCGCGCTCGCCGAAGCGGGCCAGGTCGGCCAGCTGCGGGTCGCTGAGGATGCGCTCGACCTCGGGGACGTGCGACGGCTTGGTCAGCAGCGTCGGGCGGGTCACCGGCAGCGGCAGGTGCAGGGCCACGCCCTCGAGGCGCACGCCGCGGCCGTCCCCGACCACGCGCAGCGCGTCGCGCACGTCGACCGCCGGGAGCCCGTGGCGCAGCATCGAGGTGAGCCGCTCCAGGACCACGCGCACCGGCCGGCCGGCGGTCCGGCCCTGCTCGTCGAGCGCCTCGAGGTCCTGCAGGCGGCCCACGGTGTGGACCACCCGCGCGGGGTCGATCTCCAGCTCCTCGGGCGTGGGCTGGAAGGGTCGCCAGGGGGAGAGCACGAGCAGGTCGCCGTCGAAGCGCTGGTGCAGCTCGGGCAGCTCGTGGTGGGTGCCGACGGCGACGGTGTCGACCCCGAGCCACTGCGCGCGCCGGGCGAGCCGGTGCAGGCCCAGGCCGTAGCCGTTGCCCTTGATGACCGGGACCAGCCCGGGCTGGCGCTCCACGGTGCCGCGCAGGTGCGCGCGCCAGCGGTCGCCGTCGACGTGCAGGACCAGGGCCATCAGCCCCTCCTCCTCATGTAGAGGTCGAACGCGGCGTAGATCGGCTTGCTGAGCGGCAGGTCCCACTCGCCGGCGAGCTCGACGGCCTCGCCGCCGGTGCCGACCTTGAACTGGATCAGGCCCACGTGGCTGTCGTCGGCGGTGAGGGTGTCGGTGATGCCGCGCAGGTCGTAGACCCGGGCCCCGGCGGCGAGGGCGTCGCGGACCATCTGCCACTGCACCGCGTTGGACCCGCGGACCTCGCGCTTGTCGGTGGAGGAGGCGCCGTAGGAGTACCACGCGTGGCTGCCCACGCGGATCCAGATGGTGGCGGCCACCAGGTCGCCCTCGTGGTGGGCGAGGTAGAGCCGGATCCGGTCGGGGTCGTCGGCCCCGAGCGCCGTCACCATGGTGCGGAAGTAGGCCAGCGGGCGCGGCGTGAAGTGGTCGCGCTCGGCGGTGTGGACGTAGAGCGCGTGGAAGTCGGCCAGCGCCTGCTCGAGCTCGGGGTCGAGCGTGGCCGCACCCGGCACGCAGCGGACCTCGACGCCGAGCTTGGCCGCCTTCTTGATGTTGCGGCGCCACAGCTGGTTCATGCCGCGCAGGACGTCGTCCTCGGCCAGGGGCGTGCCGGAGGCGTCGGCGAGCGGCACCTGGAAGTTGTACTGCGGCTGCCCCGCGGCGAACCCGCCCTCGACGGCCTGCGGCCGCCAGCCGAGGGCGCGCAGCTGCTCGGTCAGGCGGGTCCCGGTGGGGTGCTGCTCGGTGGGCGGGAGGCTGGTCAGCGAGGTGACCGACGCGTCGGCGATGCCGTCCTTGACCTGCGCGGCGCTCCAGCGGCGCGTGACCACCGGTGGTCCCATGCGGATGCCGAAGGCGCCCTGGCGGCGCAGGTGCTCGACCATCGGGTCGAGCACGGCCTGCAGCCGGCCCCCCTCGACGGCGGCGTCCCAGTCCAGGACGGGTCCCTCGGGCAGGTAGGCCAGGTAGCGGCGCACCTTGGGCAGCTGGCGGTAGAGCACGAGGCCGGCCCCCACGAGCCGGTCGCCGTCGAACCAGCCGATCGACTCGGGGCGCCAGTCGGGCTTGACGGCGGCCCAGCCGGGCGTCTGGAGGAAGCTCGCCGAGCCGCCCCGGGAGGCCAGGTCGTCCACGAAGGCGCGGTGCTCACCCGGACCGAGGGTGCGGACGGTGAGGACCGACGTGCTGCTGGGGGAGACCACCGCCCGAGCCTAACGAAGACGGGGGGCGGCCCCGAGCAGTCGCTCCACCGTCGAGAAGGAGTCGGCCCCCACGTCGATGATCGAGAAGTGGTCCCCCGGGACCAGGACGCGGCGGGCGCGGCCGCCCGCGGCCCGGTCGGCGGCGACGTACGCCGTGCTCTGGGACAGCGGGACCACCTGGTCGTCCTCGGCGTGGACCGCCCACACCGGGCAGGCGGCCGGGACGAGCAGCGTCGGGTCGGACTGCCGGTAGGCCTCGGGCCGCTGCTGCGGCGTGCCGCCGACGAAGGCCGTGACCGGGGCGCTCGACCCGGCGGCGGTGGCGGCCGTGGTGAGGTCGAGGACGCCCGAGAGCGAGATCGCCCCGCTCAGCGGCACGGCGGGCGCACCGCCGGGGGTGGAGGCGGTGCGCGAGGCCAGCCACACCGCGAGGTGGCCGCCCGCCGAGTGCCCGACCGCGACCACCCGGTCCAGCGGGACGTCCTGGTCGGCCAGGGCGTCCACCGCGGCGGCGACGTCCTCCAGGGTGGCGGGGACCCCGCCCCCCTGGCCGGTGCGGCGGTACTCCACGTTGGCGGTGACCCAGCCCTCGCCGGTGAGGCGGTCGGCCATCGGGTCGAGCTGGTCGAGGCCGTAGGACGGCAGCCAGTAGCCGCCGTGGAGCAGGACGACCGTCCCGAGCACCTCCGTGCCGTCCGCGGGGCGGCGCAGGTCGACGAACTGGGACGGGTCGTCGCCGTAGGGGGTGCGGCGGGCCCGAGCCGGTGGCGAGGACGAGGCGTCGGGCCCGCCCGAGGTGCCGGAGGGGTCGCCGGCACCCGACGTCCGGCCGCCGCAGCCCGCGAGTGCCGCCGCGGCGCCGACGAGACCCCCGCCGAGCAGGCCGCGGCGGGTCAGACGCCGTGCTCGCGCAGCCACGTGAAGTCCGCGACGTGTTCCTCGGCGCCGCCGGGGGTCTCGCACACCACGGGTGCACCCGCCTGGCGCACGACGTCGGCGAACTCGTCGGGGGGCAGCTGCCCCGCGCCGAAGTTGGCGTGGCGGTCGGCGCCGGAGTCGAACCCGTCGCGGCTGTCGTTGGCGTGGACGAGGTCGATGCGCCCGGTGATGGCGCGGACGCGCGCGACGGCGGTGCCGAGCTCGATGCCGCCGGCCCAGGCGTGGCAGGTGTCGAGGCAGAACCCGACGTGCTCGGCGCCCTCCGCGCGGCTGACCGCCTCCCAGACGCCCTCGATGCGCTCGAGGTGGCGGGCCATGGCGTTCTCGCCCCCGGCGGTGTTCTCCAGCAGCAGCGGGATCTTGAGGTCGGTCGCCTCGACCGCCTTGCGCCAGTTGTCGAAGCCCGTCGCGGGGTCGTCGGTCTTGCCGACGTGGCCGCCGTGCACCACCAGCCCCTTGGCGCCGATCTCGGCCGCGGCGTCGAGGTGCTGCTGGAGCAGCTTGCGGCTGGGGATCCGGACCCGGTTGTTGGTCGTGGCGACGTTGACGATGTAGGGCGCGTGGACGTAGAGGTCCACCCCGGCGGCCTCGGCGGCGGACCGGAGGGCGGCCGCGCCGCCGGCGTACCGCAGCTCGGGGCCCTTGTAGGACTGCGGGTCGCCGAGGAAGAACTGCACGACCGTCGTCCCGCGGGCCGCGGCCTCCGCGACCGGGTCGGTCTGGTCGACGTGGGCGCCGATGGCGATCTGGCTGGGGCTCATGCGGGCAGCCTACGAGCGGACACCGACGCCCGCCGCGCGTAGGTTCGCGGCCATGGACGAGCAGCGGGGGCCGCACACCCCGGGCCTGCTGGGCTACCTCCTCGCCGTGCTGGTGAGCGTGGTGGTCGTGGTGGTGGTCCTCGGCCTGGTCGAGGGCGGCGAGACCACCGTGACCGCCACCGTCGAGGCCGGCCTGGACCTGGTCGCGCTGCTGGTGGTCCTGGCCCTGCCCTTCGCGGTGCCCGGGGTCGCGCTGGTGCACCTGTGCTGCCGCCGCGTGCCCCACCAGGCGGTGCACGTGCTCGCGGCGGGACTCGCGGGCGTCGTCTCCGGGCTGGTGGTCCTCGTGCTCGGGCTGTGGTCGGCCGCGCCCGTGGTGGTGGGTGGCGCCACCGCGCTGGGCCGGCTGTCCGTGGTGCCGCTGGTGGAGCGGCGGCGGCGTCGCGCGCTGCTGCAAGCCGGTGCGGTGCCTGTGGACGACGATTTCCCCGCGACGCCGCCCGCGCGTTAGCCTTGCGCGTCGTCCTCCCCCGATGGGAGCGACGACGTCGCACAGCCCTCCTGTCACGGAAGTGCCGTGGCCGCCCTTAGTCCGAAGGAGGTGGAGAACGCTATGCGTACCTATGAACTCATGGTCATCCTCGATCCCAACCTCGAGGAGCGCACCGTCGCCCCGTCGCTCGACACGTACCTCAACGTGGTCCGCAACGACGGAGGCAGCGTCGACAACGTCGACGTCTGGGGCCGTCGTCGGCTCGCCTACGAGATCGACAAGAACGCCGAAGGCATCTACGCCGTGGTGTCGCTGCAGGCCGAGCCTGCGACCGTCAAGGAGCTCGACCGCCAGCTGTCGCTGAACGAGTCGGTGCTGCGCACCAAGGTCCTGCGTCCCGACGCGCACTGACCCACCGCACCACGCACCACCCGCTCGACCGATCCGGACACCACCAGGGAGACCACATGGCAGGCGAGACAGTCATCACCGTCGTCGGCAACCTCGTCGACGACCCCGAGCTGCGCTTCACCCCGTCGGGTGCCGCGGTGGCCAACTTCCGGATCGCCTCGACCCCGCGCACGCTGGACCGCCAGACCAACGAGTGGAAGGACGGGGAGGCGCTGTTCCTCTCCTGCTCGGTCTGGCGCCAGGCGGCGGAGAACGTCGCGGAGTCCCTGCAGAAGGGGATGCGCGTCGTGATCCAGGGGCGCCTAAAGCAGCGCTCCTACGAGGACCGTGAGGGCCAGAAGCGCACGGTCGTCGAGCTCGAGGTCGAAGAGGTCGGCCCCAGCCTGAAGTACGCCACCGCCAAGGTCGCCCGCGTCTCCCGCGGCAACGGCGGCGGCGGGGGCTACGGCAGCCAGGGCGGCTCCGGCGGCCAGGGCGGCGACCCGTGGGCCTCCAGCCCGGCCCAGTCCGGCGGCCAGCAGGGCGCCCCGGCGTCCTCCGGCCAGGGCGGGTCCTACGGCGGCGGGCAGGGCGGCTCGAACCAGGGTGGCTCCTGGGGCGGTCAGCAGGGCGGCTCCGGCCAGCCCCAGCAGAACGACCCCTGGGCCACCGGCAACGACGAGCCCCCCTTCTGATCCACCCCTGATCCACCCGTCCCCGGTCCCGGGGACGCACCCCCTCCATCACCCCCATTCCGGTCCGGGCCACCACGCCCGACCGGGCTCTCGAGAGGAGCTCCACAATGGCCAAGGCAGTGATGCGCAAGCCCAAGAAGAAGGTTTGCCAGTTCTGCAAGGAGAAGGCGACCGGTGTCGACTACAAGGACACCACCCTGCTCCGCAAGTTCATCTCCGACCGCGGCAAGATCCGCGCGCGTCGGGTCACCGGCAACTGCGTCCAGCACCAGCGCGACGTCGCCACGGCCGTGAAGAACGCCCGTGAGGTCGCCCTGCTCCCCTACACGTCCACGGCTCGCTGAGAAAGGGGACCTGAGAGATGAAGCTCATCCTGACGCAGGAGGTCACCGGCCTCGGTGCTCCCGGCGACGTCGTCGAGGTCAAGGACGGCTACGGCCGCAACTTCCTGATCCCCCGTGGCTTCGGCATCCGCTGGACCCGCGGTGGCGAGAAGACCATCGAGTCCATCAAGAAGGCCCGCGACGCGCGCTCGGTGCGCGACGCCGACCACGCCAAGCAGGTCAAGTCGACCCTCGAGGCCTCGACCTTCAACGTCCCGGTGCGTGCCGGTGACGGCGGTCGTCTCTTCGGCGCGGTCACCGTCGCCGACATCGCCGCGGCGATCGTCGCCGGCGGTGGCGAGGTCGACAAGCGCACGATCGTGGTGGGCAACCCCATCAAGTCGCTGGGCAACCACACCGTCACGGTGAAGGTGCACGACGAGGTCGAGGCGCAGGTCTCGCTCAACGTCGTCTCCGCCTGACGCACCACCCGCTCCACCCGGAGGCCGTCCCCCTCAGCTCGAGGGCGGGCGGCCTCCGTGCGTCCGTGCCGGGTGCTGCCGTCCGGTGCCCGCATCGCCGGGGCCGCCCAGCCAGGGGCGGCGGTGGACCGCGAACAGCGACCAGACCAGGCCCAGGGCGACGGCCAGCGCGACCAGTGCGGTGGTCGGGGCCAGGGCGGGCACGTCACCGCCCAGGGTGACGGCCGGCAGCAGCGCCACCACCACGAAGCCCCAGCCGAGCAGGCCGAACCGCGTCCCCAGCCCACGCTCGCCCCGCTCCCGGGCCAGCTCGGCCACCAGCCGGCACAGCAGCAGGCAGAACAGCAGCTGGGGCAGCGAGGCGGTCCACTCCAGCGGCGCGTCGAGCCGGTGGCGCAGCTGCGGCAGCCACATCGGCACGCTCACGATCCCGGCGAGCAGTGCCGGCCACCTCAGCAGGGCCAGCCGCTCGCCCGTCCCGTCCACCCGGCCCAGCGCCAGCACGCCCCAGAGCACGAGCGCCCAGCCGAGCGGGTCGGCCAGCAGGTCGTAGCGCTGCGACGCGCTCGGCCCGACCGTCGCGGAGGCCACGACCACCACGAGTCCCAGGCCGATCCGCTGCAGGGGTGACATGGCGGCCAGGGTAGGTCCTGGTGCACGGCGCGGGCGGTGACCGGGGCGGGTCCGTCACCACGGGGCGGTCAGGATGGGCACGACGAGCCGGCCCCGGCGTACCGGGCAGCACCGGTCGCGGCGCACGACGAGAGGACGACACGTGGAGCTCACCGACGCACGGGTGCTGGTGGCGGGGGCCTCCGGCGCCCTCGGCGGACAGATCACCGACGCGCTGCTGGCGCGGGGGGCCCGGGTGGTGGCCGCGGGACGCGACGCCGACCGCGTGGGCGCGGTCGCCGCGCGGTGCGGGACCGAGCCGGTGCTCTTCGACGCGGTCGACACCGAGTCGTGCCAGGCCACGGTCACCGCTGCCGTCGAGCAGCTCGGCGGGCTCGACGTCCTCGTCGTGTGCGTCGGCGTCGCGGGGTTCGGCCGCGCCGCCGAGGCCGACGACGCCGTCGTGGAGGAGCTCTTCGCCGTCAACGTCCTGGGGCCGATGGCCCTGGTCCGCGCCGCCTCGGCCGCGATGGGCGACCAGGGGGCGGTGGCGGTCGTCTCGGCGATCCTGGCCGACCTGCCCACCGCCGGCATGGCGGAGTACTCCGCCGCCAAGAGCGCCCTGGCCACCTGGCTCGGGGTGCTGCGGCGCGAGGAGCGGCGGCGACTGACGGTCCTCGACGTGCGCCCGCCGCACCTCGACACCGGTCTCGACGGCCGCGCCCTGGCCGGCGAGCCGCCGAAGTTGCCGGCTCCCTTCCCCTCGGCCGACGTGGTCGAGGCCCTGGTGCAGGGCCTGGCCGAGGGCAGCCGCGAGGTCGTGCTCGACGCGAAGGCCGGTGCGCTGGTCCGGCGCTGAGCCTGCTCAGGCCCCCAGGCGCAGCCAGCGGTCGCCCCGGGCCCGCAGCACCAGGGTGACGGCCCGCCCGCCCATGAACGCGACGCCGAACGTCGCCCACAGCCACGTCAGGCCGCGGTCGCCGAGCAGCAGCGCCGCCGGCGCGAAGACCACCAGCGTGACCAGCTGCGCCCAGGCGAGGTAGACGGCGTCGCCGGCACCGATGAGCACGCCGTCGAGGACGAACACGATGCCGGCCAGCGGCTGCGCCAGCGCGGCGACCAGCAGCACGGGGACCAGCAGGTCGAGCACCGCGGGGTCGCTCGTGAACGCGCCGCCCAGCACGGGCGCCAGCGCCGCGAGCGCCAGGCCCGTCACGACCCCGCTCGCCCAGCCCCAGCGCTGCATCCGCCGGGTGACGGCACGGGTGCGGGCGGCGTCACCGGCGCCCAGGTGGCGACCGGTGATGGCCTGGGCGGCGATGGCGACCGCGTCGAGGGTGAAGGCGAGGAAGGTCCAGATGGTCAGGGCCAGCTGCATCGTGGCCAGGTCGGCCTCGCCGAGGCGCGCCGCGGCGTACGTCATGACGAGCAGGGAGGCGCGCAGCATCAGGGTGCGCAGGATCAGCGGCACCCCGGCGCGACCGGCGCGGCGGATGCCGGACAGGTCGGGGGCGAGGGAAGCCTGCTCGTGGCGCGCGGCGCGCACCACCACCGCCACCAGGGCCACCGCGGCGCCCAGCTGCGCGACCAGGGTGCCCAGGGCCGAGCCCGCCAGCCCCATCCCGGCCCAGGAGCCCACGCCGTAGACGAGGACCAGGTTGAGCACGACGTTGGCGGCGTTGGCCGCGACGGCCACCACGAGCGGCGTACGGGTGTCCTGGAGGCCGCGCAGCACGCCGGTGGCCGCCAGCATCAGCAGCAGCGGGACGGCGCCCAGCAGCGCGATCCGCAGGTAGACGACCGCCTGGTCCTCCACCCCCTGACCGGGGCCGAACAGCCGCACGATCGGTCGCGTCAGCGCCACCGTCACCACGGTGGCCACCACGCCCAGGCCGGTGGCCAGCCAGAGGCCGTCCACCCCCTGCGCCAGGGCCTCGCGGCCGCGGCCGGCCCCGACCTGGCGGGCCACGGAGGCCGTGGTGCCGTAGGCCAGGAAGATGCACAGGCTGACCAGGGTGCCGAGCACCGCCGAGGCGATGCCCAGCGCGGCGAGCTCGGGCGTGCCCAGGTGGCCCACGATGGCGGCGTCGGCGAGCAGGAACATCGGCTCGGCGACCAGGGCCAGGAAGGCCGGCACGGCGAGCCGCAGGATCTCCCGGTCCTGGGCGCGGTCCTGGACCCGGTCGTGGGCCCGGCGCTGGGCCCGGTCCTGCTGCGTCACCGGACGAGGCTACTAGCACGACGGTCGGTCGCGTGACCAGCCCTGATCGGACCAGATCCGCTCGAAAACCTGTGCATAACTCGGAAAATCTGTGGGTTCACGAGGCCCCCAGACGCCATGTCGACAAAATGACCCGGCCGTGGCAGATGACGCAGAGGTGAACTACCCACACCCGACTTTCTTTCCTCCACAACCCCCAAAGGGGACAAGTGCCAGGTCAGCGGCCTGGCCCCAGGTGAACATTTTTCTCTGTCCACAGGTGGACCAACAGGCTGGGGGACTTGCCCACGGCGTGTTCCACACCGTGCACAGGGTTATCCACAACTACCTGTGGACTCCGGGCTTGGTGGCTCACCGCCACGGGTCGTACTGTCCAGCACTCGGTGCCTCGCCCGACGGATCCCGACCGGTCCCGTGACCGTCTCCCGTCACTGTCGGAGGGCCCGCCTAGCCTCGGCTCCGGCGGCAGCCGACAGGACGGCACGACGACGCGGAGGAGGGCCCGGATGAGCAGCGGCAGCGGTTTCGACGGCGGCCTGGCCGCGGGCCTGGCGTCCGGTCTCGGCGCCGCCCTCGGGGCCGGTCCCACGATGGTCGGCGACTCCTGGGGCTCGGACGCCTTCGCGCCCTACCCCGAGGCCCCCTTCGGCGGTGGCCACCCCGGTGACGGTGCCGGCGGGCAGGGGGGCAACCAGGAGCACTGGTCGGGCCGGATGCCCCCGCAGGACCTCCACGCCGAGCAGAGCGTCATCGGCTCGATGCTGATGTCGAAGGACGCCATCGGCGACGTCAACGAGGAGATCGGCGGCGGCGACTTCTACAAGCCGGCGCACGAGATGATCTACGACGTCATCGTCGACCTCTACGGCCGCGGGGAGCCGGCCGACCCGGTGACCGTCAAGGCCGAGCTCGAGCGGCGCGGCCAGCTCGACAAGGTGGGCGGCGCGACCTACCTGTTCACCCTCGAGGCCAGCGTCCCGATCGCGGCCAACGCCGGCTACTACGCCTCGATCGTGCGCGAGAAGTCGATCCTGCGGAAGCTGGTCGACGCCGGCACCCGGATCGCGCAGATGGGCTACGCCGGCGAGGGCGAGATCGACACCGTCGTCGACGTCGCCCAGCAGGAGATCTACGCCATCGGCGAGAAGCGGCAGCAGGAGGACTACGCGCCGCTCTCGGCGATCATGGAGTCCACGCTCGACGAGATCGAGGCGATCTCCAACAACGACGGCACCGCCAACGGCGTCCCGACCGGCTTCGCCGAGCTCGACGAGCTGTGCAACGGCTTCTCCGGCGGCCAGATGGTGATCGTGGCCGCGCGTCCTGCCATGGGCAAGTCGACGCTGGCCCTCGACTTCTGCCGCGCCGCGTCGATCCACAACAACCTCACCAGCTGCTTCTTCAGCCTGGAGATGTCCAAGAGCGAGATCACGATGCGGCTGCTCTCGGCCGAGGCGAAGATCCCGCTCAACCACATCCGCAAGGGCCCCATGACCGAGGACGACTGGGCCAAGCTGGTGCCCAAGATGGGCCAGGTGTCGGGCGCCCCGATGTTCATCGACGACAGCCCCAACATGACGATGATGGAGATCCGGGCCAAGGCGCGGCGCCTCAAGCAGCGCCACGACCTCAAGCTGATCGTCATCGACTACCTGCAGCTGATGACCTCGGGCAAGAAGGTCGAGTCCCGACAGGTGGAGGTCTCGGAGTTCTCCCGGCAGATCAAGCTGCTGGCCAAGGAGCTCGACGTCCCCGTGATCGCCCTCTCGCAGCTCAACCGTGGTCCCGAGCAGCGCGCCGACAAGCGCCCGATGATGTCCGACCTGCGCGAGTCCGGCTCGATCGAGCAGGACGCCGACATCGTGATGCTGCTCCACCGCGAGGACGCCTACGAGAAGGAGTCACCGCGCGCCGGCGAGGCCGACATCATCGTGGCCAAGCACCGCAACGGCCCCACGCGCGACGTCGTGGTGTCCTTCCAGGGCCACTACTCCCGCTTCGTGGACATGGCTCACTGACGCTCGAACGTCACGTGGGTGACGCCGCTCGGCGACGCGGTGGCCTGGACGGCGTACCCGCTCTCGAGGCCCTCGAGCCCGTCCCACAGCCGGGTGCCGCGGCCCAGCAGGATCGGGACCACCACGACGTGGAGGTGGTCGACCAGTCCGGCGGCCAGGAAGTCGCGGACCACGCTGGGGCCGCCGCCGATCCGGACGTCGAGCCCGTGGGCGGCCTCCCGCGCGCGGCGCAGCGCCTCCTCGGGCGAGGCGTCGAGGAAGTGGAAGGTGGTGCCGCCCTCCATCTCCAGCGGCTCGCGCGGGTGGTGGGTCAGCACGAAGGTCGGGGTGTGGAACGGCGGGTTCGGACCCCACCACCCCGTCCAGCCGGGGTCGTCCTGCCACCCGGGCGGTCCGAACTTGTGGGCGCCCATCACCTCGGCCCCGATCCCGGGCGCGAACCGGTCGGCGAACGCGTGGTCGACGCCGGTCGTCCCCGCCGCCACGTCCGCGGCAGGCAGCCCCGCCAGCTCCCGCCACGACCGGGTCGCCATCATCCACTCGTGCAGCCGGCCCCCGGCATGACCGAAGGGCGCCTCCCGGCTCTGCGGCTCGCCCGTCGCGAAGCCGTCGAGGGAGACGGAGAAGTTGTGGACCCGGGTCAGCGACATGCCGGTGCTCCTGTGGTGGTGGGCGGGGTGCGGCGCGGCTCGTGGGGTGGACCCGGCCGGCGGGCGGTTGTCATCGGTGGGGGGGGCGACGCGGTTTCCCAGGGGCCCCGGGGGTTCCGAGCTGTCCGAACGCCCCGCACGCGACACGCCGTACGTCGGGTGCCGTGCGGTCGGAGAAGCGGCCGGTGGTCGGCTCAGCCGTGGTGGGGGTCCTTCTTCGGCAGGTCGTAGCGCTCGGCCGCGGCCCGCATCCGGGCGGTGTCCTCGCGGCGGCGGCGCAGGGCGTCCGGCGCGACCCCGGGGCCGCCGCGCCTGCGCTCCCGGACGGCGAGGACGACGAGCACGGCGATCGCGACCGCCCACAGCAGGACCCAGGCGTACGTCGGCACGGGCGGCCTCCTCGTCGAGCGCGGGCGGTCACCCGGTCGGCGGGCCCGCGAGCCCCCGACGATAGGCCCCGGCGGGAGCATCCGTCCGGTGGTCGCCCGCGACGTGCACCGGTGCGGGACGTCATGCGATCCGGCTGCCGGGGTGACCAGGGCGCATGACGTCCGCCCAGACGTCATGCGGACTGGCCGCTCCGGCGACCACCTCGCATGACGCTCCCAGGTCACCACGCCCCGGTCACCACGCCCCGGCCAACACGCCCCGGTCACCACGACCGGCCGCGACGCCCCCGGCCGGACGCCCCCGGCCTGACGACCTTGCCGGACGACCCCCCGGACGACCCGCGAGCCCCTCGGTTGACCCCCGCAACCGCTTCGGTTGACGGGGTCAACGAGGCGCCGGGCCGGGCGGGACGCGGGGCGCCACGGATGTGGTCGCACCTGGCACCCTGGTGCGCGGGGGAGGCCCGGCAGCCGGGCTGGCCTGCCCCGAGGACGACGGCGCCCTCGTGGGGAGGGGCCGTCCAGGAGGAGACATGACCGTTCCCACGTGGGTCTGGATCGCGACCGTCGTCGGCATCCTCGGGATGCTGCTGTTCGACTTCGTCTTCCACGTGCGCAAGGCCCACGTGCCGACGCTGCGCGAGGCGTCGATCTGGTCGGCGCTCTACGTCGGCATCGCGATCGTGTTCGGCCTCGGCGTCCTGGTCTTCGGGGGCGGCACGATGGGCGGGGAGTACTTCGCGGGCTACATCACCGAGAAGGCGCTCTCGGTCGACAACCTGTTCGTCTTCCTCATCATCATGGGCAGCTTCCGGGTGCCCCGCGAGGACCAGCAGAAGGTGCTGCTGTTCGGCATCGTGTTCGCGCTGATCGCCCGGACCGGCTTCATCTTCCTGGGCGCCACCTTGATCAACCAGTTCGCGTGGGTGTTCTACCTGTTCGGCCTGATCCTCATCATGACCGCCGGCAACATGCTCAAGGGCGAGGTCAGCGACGAGGACAGCCACGAGGACCAGAACTTCGTGGTCAAGATCGCCCAGAAGTTCATCCGCACCTCCGAGGAGTACGACGGCGACAAGCTCACCACGGTCGTCGACGGCAAGAAGGTCCTCACCCCGATGGTGCTGGTGATGGTGGCCATCGGCGGCACCGACATCCTCTTCGCGCTCGACTCGATCCCCGCGATCTTCGGCCTCACCCAGAACACCTTCATCGTGTTCACCGCGACGGCGTTCTCGCTGCTCGGCCTGCGCCAGCTGTTCTTCCTCATCGAGGGCCTGCTCGAGCGCCTGATCTACCTGTCCTACGGCCTCGCCGCGATCCTGGCCTTCATCGGCGTCAAGCTGATCATCCACGCGCTCCACGAGAACAACGTGCCGTTCATCAACAACGGCGAGCACGTCGACGTCGTGGAGATCAGCACCGGCCTCTCGCTGGGCGTCATCATCGGCGTCCTGGTGATCACCGTGGTGGCCTCGCTGACCTCGAAGAAGGGCCGGGCGAAGACCGCGATGGGCAACGCCAAGCGCCACGCCCGCGACTACATGGACCTCGGCTACACCCAGGACGAGGGCGAGCGCGAGCGCATCTACGGCCTGCTGGTCGGCGAGGTCGAGCAGATCCGGGCGCAGGGCGAGAAGGGCAAGGCGCTGGCCCGCGAGGACGACAAGCTGATGGAGCTCTTCGAGCAGGCCAAGGCCCGCCACGCGGAGACCGTCGGCGAGGAGTCCGCGTCGCGGATCTAGTTGAGAGCGGACGTGCGGGGTACGAGGAGCCCATGGCAATCGTCACGAGCAACGGCTACGCCCACGTCCGCATCACCGTCACCGACATCGAGCGCTCGGCGGCCTTCTACGACCAGGTCTTCGGCTGGCCCCGCGCCATCGACACGTCGGACTCGGTCGACCAGCCGGGGGTCACCGAGGACCCGCAGCGGTTCTACGGCGGGGTGGTCTACCAGACTCCCCAGGGCACGCTCTTCGGCCTGCGTCCCGTCGGCTCCGACGGCTTCGACTCCACCCGCACGGGCCTGGACCACGTCAGCTTCACCGTCGAGAGCCGCGAGGACCTCGAGGCGGCCGCGAAGGGCTTCGACGAGCAGGGCATCGCCCACGGCGAGGTCATCGACCTCACCGACGCCGGCCTGGCGATCCTGTCCTTCCAGGACCCCGACGACATCAACATCGAGCTCACCGCGCCGCTTTCCTGACCCTGTCATGATCCTGGCGTGAGCGACGCCGGCCCGACCAGCAGCACGACGGGCCGCGCGAGCGCCCCCCTGGCCGGCTGGGCGGCGGGCGCGCTGGTCTTCGGCTCGTCGGCGGCCGTGCTTGTCGTCGAGCTGGTCGCGCTGCGCCTGCTGGCGCCGTACCTCGGGCTCACCCTCGAGACCAGCACGCTGGTCATCGGGGTCGCCCTGGCCGCGATCGCGCTGGGGTCCTGGCTCGGCGGACGCTCGGCCGACGTGGTGCTGCCCCGGCGCGCGATCGCGCCGCTGCTCTCGGTGAGCGGCGCCGCGGTCGCGCTGACGCCCTTCGTGGTCCGCGGGGCCGGAGCCCTCGGCGACGGCAGCCTGCTCCTGCTGGCCGCGGGGCTGTGCATCATCGTGCCCGGCGCGCTGCTCTCGGCGGTCACGCCGATGGTCACCAAGCTGGTGCTGACCGACCTGCACGAGACCGGCTCGGTGGTCGGGCGCCTCTCGGGCATCGGCACGGCCGGCGCCATCGTCGGCACCGTGGTGACCGGCTTCGTGCTGATCTCGCGGGTGCCGGTCAGCTGGATCATGGTGGGCCTCGGCGTGGTGCTGCTGCTGGCCGCGGTCGTGGTCGAGGTCGGCGTGCGCCGCCGCCCGCCGGTGCAGCCCCTCGTGCTGGTCCTGCTCGGCGGCCTCGGCGCGGTCGTGGCGCCCGGCAGCTGCGACGCGGAGACGACGTACCACTGCGCCCAGGTGGTCGAGGACCCCGACCGTCCGAGCGGCCGGCTGCTCGTCCTCGACGGGCTGCGGCACTCCTACGTCGACCTCGACGACCCGACCCACCTCGAGTTCGGCTACACCCAGGCGCTCGCGGGGGTGGTCGACGGCCTGCTGCCCGGGGACGAGCCGCTGCGCGCCTACCACCTCGGCGGCGGTGGGCTGACCTTCCCGCGCTACCTGGCCGCGACCCGCCCGGGCACCACCAGCGTGGTCTCCGAGATCGACCCCGGCGTGCTGCGCGTCGACGCCGAGCGCCTCGGCGCACGCACCGGCCCCGACCTCGAGGTGCGGGTCGAGGACGGCCGCCGCGGCGTCACCCGGCTGCCCGACGCGAGCCGCGACCTCGTGGTCGGCGACGCCTTCGGCGGCGTCAGCGTGCCGTGGCACCTCACCACCCGCGAGGCGGTGGCCCAGGTGGAGCGCGTGCTCACGCCGACCGGGGTGTACGCCGCCAACCTCATCGACTTCGCGCCCCTCGGCTTCGCCCGCGCCGAGCTGGCCACCCTGCGCCAGGTCTTCGACCACGTCGCGCTGGCCGCCGAGCCGGACACCCTGACCCGTGACGGGGGCGGCAACCTGGTGGCGATCGCCTCCGACCGACCGCTGGACCTGGCGGCCGTCGAGGTGGGCTTCGAGACCCAGGGCCTCGACTGGGACGTCATCGACGGCGAGGCGCTGACCCGCTGGATCGGCGACGCCCAGGTGCTGACCGACGACGACGCGCCGGTCGACCAGCTCCTCACGCCGCACGCATGAGCCGTCGTCCCCGGGTCGGTCCCCGGTGAGCTGGCCGGACGCCCTGCTCGCGTCCTCGGCGCTGCACCTCGGCTTCCAGCTGGGCGTCTCGGTGCTCGCCTACCCGGCCCTCGCCGAGGTCACGCCCGAGCGCTGGGCCGCGGCCCACGACGCCCACTCGCGCCGCATCGTCGGCCTCGTCGTGGTGGTGTACGCCGCGGTGCTGCTCGCCTGCGTCGGCACCCTGCTCGCGGGGCCGTCGGGTGCCGCGGTGCTGGCGGTCGCGGGCAACGGCGCTGCGCTGGCGCTCACCGCCGCGCTGGCCGCCCCGCTGCACGGCCGCCTGGGGCGGGGCCACGACCCGGTGCTGGTGCGCCGGCTGCTGTGGGTCGACCGCGGACGCACCGCGGCCGCCGCGATCGCCCTGGTGGGGGCGTTCGCGGCGGCCGGGTGAGGCTGGTCGAGCGACTGGTCGGCGGGCTGGGCACCCTGCCTGGTCAGCCGGTCGGCTGCCGGTCGGTCGCTGGTGTGGTCAGCGGTTGACGGCGCCCTTGTTCTTGCCGACGGTCGCCTCGGCGACGCCGATGAGCAAGAAGGCCGCGATCACGGCGACGATGAAGCCGATGATGTTGAGCTCGAAGATCTCCCCCGTGCCGAGGAAGCTGGCCACGAGTCCGCCGATGAGTGCGCCGGCGACGCCGAGCAGCAGCGTGCCGACGATGCCGAGGGCCTGACGACCGGGCTTGAGCAGCCGTGCGATCGCGCCGATGATGAGCCCGACGACGAGCAGGCCGATGATGTTGAACATGTGGTGTCCTCCCTAGGTCCCCTTGAAGTCACACGGTACCCATCCGTCACATGTCTCAACCCTCGTCGCAGGCGCGTCCGGCCCGACCTGCTTGGGCGCGTCCGGACACTGGCGTCATGTCACGGGTGCAGCGCAGCAGCCCGGCTCGGCGGGCGGCGTCCGTCGTGGCCGGCGTCCTGGCGCTCGCGGTGCTCGTCGTGGGGGCCGTCGCGCTCGTCGCCGGCCCCGGGTCGGTGACCGGGCTGTTCCCCGGCACGTCGGACTGCACCGCCACCCGCGGCGGGACCGAGGTGGGTCTGAGCACCGCCGAGGCCGAGCGCGCGACGCGGGTGGGGGCCCGGTCGCTGCGTCTCGACCTGCCGCTGCGCACCACCACCGCGGCCGTGGGCGGTGAGCTGCGGCTCGCCGACGACGAGGCCGCCGTCGTCGCGGCCGCCGTGCGGGGACGGGCGCGGCACGCGCTCACCTGCGTCCACGCGGGCCGCGTCGCCGAGGAGCCCGACGGGCTCGACGCCCGCGGCCTCACGGCCCGGGCCGCGACCGTGCGCACCGACCTGGTCGACGCCTTCGGCCGCCAGGCCCTCGGCGGCTACGCGCCGGGGGGCGTCACCACCGGCCACATGCCCGGGTCGGCGCACTACGAGGGGCGGGCGATCGACGTGTTCTACCGTCCCGTCACCCCGGCGGCCAAGGCGCGGGGGTGGGCGACGGCGCACTACCTGGTCGCCCACGCCGAGCGCCTCGACGTCGCCACGGTCATCTACGACGGCCGGATCTGGACGGCGCGGCGCTCGCTGCAGGGCTGGCGCGACTACCCGCCCGACACCTCGGGCCGCTCAGCCGAGGTGGCCGCCGTGCTCGAGCACCGCGACCACGTGCACGTCGACGTGGCGGACTGAGCGCCCGAGGGGGGCTCAGCCCGGGTCGACGAGCCGGGCCAGCCGGGCGCGCAGCAGGTCGGTGCGGTGGGCGTTGCCGCTGAGGTCGACGTACGCCGTGCCGAACGCCTGCAGCAGCGCGTCGTCGAGACGGCGCACCGCACCCGGCGGGTAGCGGTAGTCCATCCGCTCGGCGATCCGCGTCTCGTCGACCTCGCGGAGCGTCTCGGCGAGGTCGGCCAGGGTGGTGAGGCCGAGCTCGTGGATCAGGCCCGCGATCCAGGCGTAGTGGTCGGTGCGCGACCAGCCGGCCTCGGCGTACTGCCCGGCCAGGAACGCCGCCAGCTCCCGCGGCTCGATGCCGAGCCGCTCGTCGCCGCGCTCGACCGGCTCGTCGCGGCGGGCGGAGGTGCGCGAGTGCAGGGTGTCGCGGATGGTGGAGAACTCCTGGTCGGCGAGCTCGAGCAGCCCGGCGGCCAGGGTGAAGCGGCGGTCGAAGTCGCTGGCGTGCTCCTCCGGGATGGTGCCCTTGTAGCGGATGTCGTGCTCGAACTCCGCCCACGCGTGCTGCAGCACGGTGCGGATCTGCACCTGAGCGGTGAGGCCGCGCAGCTCCTCGCGCCCGTCTGGCACCTCGGCCGCGGGGTCGAGCGAGATCAGCAGGTGCCGGCTGGCGTAGCCGAAGCGCCCCTCCTGCGCGGTCTCGCGGCCCATGTCGCGGTCGTCGAGGACCACCACCTCGTCGCCGAGCAGGCCCGCGACCGCGGCGACGTCGCTGTGGACGTAGGTGATGACGCGCAGGCCGATGGTGTCGGTGATGTCGGTGAGCGGGTCGGCGTACAGCGGGGTGCCGTCGGGGCGCAGCCGTCGGGTCTTCTCCGCGAACGACGCGACCGTCTTGGTGCGGCCAGTGACCGAGAGGTAGTTGATGCCGCCGTCGTCGAGCACCGAGGTGACCAGGGCGAGGAACTGCTCGCCGGCGCGCTCGAGGCGGGGGTGCCGCAGGGCGTACTCCCGCACCGCCCGCACCGGGTCGACGGGGGCGGGCGAGGTGCCGTCGCGGGTGCGTCGCGGCCGCGGCGTCGGCACGTGTCCCTCGGGCAGCGCGGGCGTGACGATCACGCCGGAGGCCGGGTCGCCGTACGACGCGATCTCGTCGGGCCGCCGGGCCGCGAACAGCGCGACGTAGGCGCACACGACCGCGTCGACCTGGTCCTCGACGACCCGGAGCTCGCTCTTGCGGCCGGCCTGCTCGACCTGGCGGCGCAGCGCCTGCCACCCCGCTCCGGCGTCGCCGTCCGAGCCCCAGGTGCCGGGGCCGGTGAGGAGCAGCGCGGGCGTGGCGCCCTGGAGACCCTCGAGCAGCCCCATCAGCACCAGCAGCTCGCCGCGGAGCTGCTCGAGGTCGCGACCCTGCTTGTTCTTGTACTTCAGCGTCCGGCCCAGCCGGAACAGCGAGATCGTGGCGGCGTGCGGGTAGACCTCGAGCGCGGCCCGCGGCGCGTGGGCGTGCGGATCGAGGTCGAGGCCCAGCGCCTCGGCCAGCCGGCCGCCGCGGGTGCCGGCGGCGAACTCCTGCTTGCCGGTGTTGCTCGGGTGGGCGCCCGCGTCGAAGCGGGCGAAGTCGCGGTTCAGCGCCGCCTCGGCGGGGCGGTTGCCGGTCGCGTTGGTGACCACCAGCGGGGCGTCGAAGGCGACGGTGACCGGGCCCGCGGCGTACGGCGTGACCAGGGCGAGGATCTCCTCGTCGGTCCGGACGCCGGCGAGCTCGACGAGCCGGCCGGTGTCGTCGAGCACGGCGACACCGGTGGGCGCGCGCGTCCCCCAGGCCAGGTCGACACCGATGTGGAACATGCCCCCCAGCCTTCCACCTGTCAGGCTCGGGCCATGACCACCCTGCGCGATCTCGCCGACGAACGCTTCGTCTCCCTCACCACGCACCGCCGATCCGGCGAGGGCGTGCCCACCCCGGTGTGGGTCGTGCCCGACGGCGTGGACGGCGCCGCGGTCTGGACGCCGGCCGGCAGCGGCAAGGTCAAGCGGCTGCGCCGCGACGAGCGCGTCACCCTGCGCCCCTGCGACCGCCGCGGTCGCGTCGCCGACGACGCCCCCACCGTCGAGGCCCGGGCGGGGGTCAGCACCGAGCCTTCCGACCTCGACCGCGTCGAGGGCCTGCTGCGGGCGAAGTACCGCCTCGAGTTCCGCATCGTCGGGCTCGTCGAGCGGATCGCGCGCCGCGGGCGCGGTGCCGAGCGCGCGGTCGTGGCGATCCGCCCCGCGTAGGCGCAGGCCGGGTTCCACGTGGAACCGCCCGTCGGCGACCCGGAACGGCGTCAGGACGCGGGGATCAGGGAGCGGGGAACAGGGCCGTGAGGGCGGCCAGGGCGTCGCGGAGCTCGGGGACGACCCCGTCGCCGACGGAGGTGTCGACGCCGAGGTAGCGCAGCCCGACCACGGCGCCGGCGCCCAGCGCGAGGACCATGCCGAGCGCCGCCATCGTGGTGCCGGAGACGCCGGGCCGGCTGGCCCGGGCCAGGCCGACGACGGCCGTCACGAGGCCGACCGCGGCGAGCACCAGGACGGCGCCGAGCAGCAGCGAGAACGGCGAGGCGACGACCGCGACCACCCCGGTGAACAGGGAGGTCGCGGCCGCCGCCGAGGTGCGGGCCGTGCGGGCCGGTGAGGCCTCGAACAGCTCGTCGAGGTCGGGCCCGCCCTCAGGACCGGCGGAGGCACCGGCGCCAGCGGGGCCGGGAGCAGCAGGATCGCGGTCGAGACGCTGCGTGGTCATGGCCCGATGCTAGGCCGGGCGGGACTCGATCAGCCGCGCAACGTGCCGGCGTACCAGCTCGACGTCCAGGCCCGGGCGACCTGCACGTCCTGACCGGTGCGGGGGGAGTGCAGCATCTTGGCCCGGCCGTGGTCCCAGCCGAGGAAGATCGCCGCGTGGTAGACCCGACCGCCGTTGTGGAAGAACATCAGGTCGCCGCGTCGCAGCGACTTCTTGGCGATGTGCTTGGTGCGGGAGTACTGCGCCGAGGAGGTGCGCGGCACCGACAGCCCGGCCTTGCGGAAGCTGTAGTAGATGAGGCCGGAGCAGTCGAAGGCGCTGGGGCCGGCGGCGCCGTAGCGGTAGGGGTCGCCCTTCTGGTTGAGGGCGACCGTGGTGGCGCGGTCGATCTTGCCGCGGGTGGCGGCCTCGGCACCGCTGGCGGGGCCCAGGAGCAGCACGCCGGAGACGGCGAGCAGCAGGGTCAGGAAGCTGACCAGCCGGGCGAGGGGGCGTGCGGACAGGCGTACGGGCATGGTGGGGCCTTTCCCACGCCTGCGAGGTGAGCTGTCGGGTTAGGGCTGGAAAGTGCCCTGCCACCTGGCGGTGACTTCACCCCGAGCGGTCGACCTGGTCGGGCCGTCCGCGTGGAACGTGTGGTTCCCCCACTCCTGCCCGAACGTTCTCGGTGGGTCCGCCCCCGGTGGGCAGGACTCGGCGTACCCGGGGGAGGTGTGCGATGCGCCCCAGAAGAGTAGGGGGCGCAGGGCCTACAGGTCCACCGTTGCGCTGGTTCCGGCCGGTCGCCCGCCCGTGACGCGGGTCTTGAGGAAGGACAGGGCGCTGGCCACGCGGCCGCCGCCGGGGCTGTCCCAGTACTGCGCGGAGTCGGACTCGACGAGGAGCAGGCCGACCTCGGGGGCCTCCTTGCCGTCGGGGAACCACGCCGCGACCATCGGGTTCCACAGCTCGTCGATCTTGGCCTGGTCGCGACGCACGTCGCCGTGGCCGGCCACCGAGAGCCAGGTGGAGCCGTCGGCGAAGGCGAGGTTGACGCGCTTCTCGGCCCGGATGTTGTCGGCGTGGTGGCTGGTGACGTTGATGAAGAACCAGACGTCGCCGTCGTCGGTGACCTCCTGGGGCGTCATCGGGTGGGACTGCAGGCGCCCCTGCTCGCCGACCGAGGTCAGCATGCAGAACCGGTCGCTGCGCATGATCTCGAGGACCTTGTCCTGGGCGAGCTCGCTGCCGGAGCCGTCGTCGTGCTGGGTGTCGCTCATCGGGGTTCCCTCCCTGGTGGTGTGCCGCCCGCGTACCCGCAGCGCGCGCCGCGACACGGTCGCGGGGCCACGGGGTGCCGGGACCGCCCGTCCGATCGGAGGGGTGATCGTGACGGGGGTCACGCCTAGCCTGTGGGGCGTGGCCCGCCGGCCACGGGGAGGCCGTGACCCGGGAGGGGTGCCCATGGACCGCTACGTGATCGAGCGCGACCTGCCTGGTGCAGGCCGCCTGAGCGAGCAGGAGCTCCACGACATCAGTGCGAGGTCCAACGAGGTGCTGGCCGAGATGTCCGACGTGACGTGGGTGGAGTCCTACGTCACCGACGACAAGCTCTACTGCGTCTACGACGCCGACGACCCGGCCCTGATCGAGGAGCACGCGGCGAGGGGTGGCTTCCCCTGCGACCGCGTCTCGGCGGTGAGGAGCACGATCTCGCCGCAGAGCGGTCGGTGACGCCCTGCCCAGGACGCCGGCCGCGGGGTAGCCTCGGCCCGACCACCGATTGGACGCAGTCGTGAGCCCGACCTCGAGCCCCGCCTCCACCCCGCCCAGGTCGGTCGCGTCCGCCCCGAGGCTCGCGCCGCAGCGGGGGGTCCCGGCGGCTCGCCGCGAGGCGCCCGAGGCCGTCGCCCGACCCCGGCGGCCCGACCCCTTCGCGGGTGGCGACCCGGTCCAGGCCGGCACCGAGGACATGGCCCCCGACGCGGTCGTGAAGTTCCACGCCCCCGAGGTCGTCTTCGGCATCGGGGCGCTGGACGAGGCGGGCTTCGCCGCCGCCCGGCTCGGGGCCCGACGGCCGCTGGTGGTGACCGACCCCGGCATCATCGAGGCGGGCTGGGTCGACGTGCTGCTGGGCCACCTGCGCGAGGCCCGGCTGACGCCCCGGGTGTGGTCGGCCGTGACGCCGAACCCGAAGGACCACGAGGTCCGCGCGGCGTACGACTGGTACGCCGAGCAGCAGTGCGACGTGATCATCGCGATCGGCGGCGGCTCGTGCATCGACGCCGCCAAGGGCGTGGCGATCCTGTCGGGCAACGACGGCGACATCCTCGGCTACGCGGGCGTCGACCAGGTCACGCGGCCGATCCCGCCGATGCTGATGATCCCCAGCACCTCGGGGACCGGGGCCGACGTCTCGCAGTTCTGCATCGTCACCGACACCGACCGCTCGGTGAAGATCACCATCATGGGGCGCGCGCTCGTGCCCGACATCTCCTTGACCGACCCGCGGCTGCTCACCACGATGCCGGACGCGCTCAACGCCGCCACCGGGCTCGACGCGCTGACCCACGGCATCGAGTCCTACGTCTCGCTGGCCCACAACCCGCTCGCCGACATCCACGCGCTGAGCTCGGTGCGACTGGTCTGTGGGCACCTGCGCACCACCATCACCCACCCCGACGAGGAGCGCGCCCGCACCAAGATGGCGCAGGCCAGCCTGCAGGCGGGGCTGGCCTTCACCAACGCCATCCTGGGGGCCACCCACGCGATGAGCCACCAGGTCGGGGGGCTGCTCGACGCCCCCCACGGCGTGGTCAACGGGGTGCTGCTGCCGCACGTCATCCGCTACAACGCCCGGGCCACCCCCGACCGGTTCGTCTCGCTCGCCCAGGCCGCCGGCATCGGCGTCGAGGGGATGCCGGGCGAGGAGGCGGCCGACCTGCTGGCCGACCACGTGCGGCGGCTGGCCGACGACGTCGGCGTGCCGCGGGGGCTGCGCGACCTGGGGGTCACCGAGGCCGACGTGCACCAGATGGCCCACACCGCCCTCGACGACGCCTGCCTGACCACCAACCCGCGCGAAGCCGACGAGGCCGACGTGCGCCGGCTGTTCCTGGACGCCCTGTGAGCCGGCACCCCGCCGGCCGCGCGACGCCGGGCCCGACGTGACCTCCCGCCCGCTCCACCCGCGGCCCGACCTCGCACGGCTCACCGGGGTGCGGTCGGGCAAGCGCTCCTACTACCGCGCCTACGTGGCCTCCGACGAGCGGATGCAGCGCGCGGTCACCGCGATGGACTCGATCTCGCGGGCGCTGGTGCGCACGGTCGAGGGTCCCCGCGGCCTGCTCGAGGAGGTCGTGCGCGCGGCCGCCGCGCACCTCGACGCCCGCTGGACCCTGCTCGCGCTGCACGACGGCCAGCTGAGCGGCGCCCGCCCGCGCTTCGTGGTGGCCGACAACGAGGGCCGGGCGGTGGTCGAGGAGTCGGTGCTGCCGACCGAGGTGCGGCGGGTGCTGGCCGAGCTGCGGGCCGGCCGGCTGGCCGAGGTGGGCGAGCCGGGCTGGGTGCGGGTGCCGATGACGCTGGAGGGCCGCCGCATCGGCGACCTGGTCGCCCAGCACGGGCTGGCCGAGGAACCCGAGCAGGGCGACCTGTCGGTGCTGCGGATCCTGGCCAACCAGGCCGCGGTCTCGCTGCACACCTCCGAGCAGTACCAGGCCGGGCTCAGCCTGCACCGCCGCGCCCAGCAGCTGTACGACGAGGCCACCGCCCAGTCGCGCGACCTCGCCGACCGCACCCGCGAGCTCCGGGCCGTCGAGGAGCGGCTGCAGGTCGCCCACCAGCGCGAGCTGCTCGACACCGAGCGCCACCGGATCGCCCGCGAGCTGCACGACAGCGTCACCCAGTACGTCCTCTCGGCCGGCATGTCCGTCGAGATCGCCCGCCTCGACGCGGAGGACCTCGGGTCCGGTGCGCGCTCGGTGGTGGCCGAGCTCGAGACGGCGAAGCGGCTCTCGCAGGAGGCGGTCGAGCAGCTGCGCCGCGCCATCTGGGCGCTCCACCAGCCCCACGGCCAGACCGTCGCCACGCTCCCCGAGCTGGCCCGTGAGGTCGCGGTGCACCACCGCGGCCGCCTGGACGTCTCGGTCCGGACCCACGGCGAGGCGCGCGCCCTCCAGGCCGACGCCGACCACGAGCTCGCCCGGGCCATCGGGGAGGCGCTGTTCAACGTCGTCGCCCACTCCGGGGCGGCGCGGGCGGCGGTGCAGCTGCGCTACCGCGACGACGAGCTCCTGGTGTCGGTCTCCGACGACGGCCACGGCGACCCCGTCGCGCTGCGCCGGCTGCTCGAGCTGGAGCGCCGCGGCACCGCCGACGGCCGGCACCGGGGGCTGGCCAACATCGAGTCGCGCATCGTCGACCTCGGCGGCACCGTCGCGTTCCGGCGGGCCCGCCTCGGCGGCGTCCGGGTGGAGCTGCGGCTCCCGCTGCCGCTGGCCGAGACGCCGCTCGGTGCCCTCGCCGGTGCCCCGCCCGACCTGGCCGACCACCTGGCCGACCACCTGGCCGACCAGGTGACCGGTCCGTCCCACCCGTCCGACCCGACCCAGGAGGCCTCGTGATCGACACGCCCACCCGCCCCGCCGAGGGCACCGCGGCCGCGAGCGGCGCGGCGTACGTCGACATCATGCTGGTCGACGACCACGCCATCGTCCGCCAGGGCCTGAGCAGCATCCTGCAGCGCGAGCCCGACCTGCGGGTGGTCGCCGAGGCGTCCTCGCCGCGGCAGGCGATGGCCGAGGTCGAGCGCACCCGCCCCGACATCGTGCTGATGGACCTCAAGCTCTCGGCCTCCTCCGACAGCGAGGGCATCGACCTGTGCGCCGAGCTGACCCGCGCCCACCCGGGCGTCGGCGTGCTGGTGCTGACGACCTTCCTCGACGACCAGCTGGTGCTGCGGGCGATCCGGGCCGGGGCGAGGGGCTACGTCGTCAAGGACGTCGACACCTCCGCGCTGATCCGCGCGATCCGCGACGTCTCGCGCGGCGAGAGCGCCTTCGACGCCCGGTCCGCCGCCGCGATGGTGCGGGGCCTCAACGCGCCCGCCGTGGAGGAGTCGGCGCGGCTGACCCAGCG
This sequence comes from Nocardioides scoriae, assembly GCF_900104965.1. Classification (NCBI taxonomy): domain Bacteria; kingdom Bacillati; phylum Actinomycetota; class Actinomycetes; order Propionibacteriales; family Nocardioidaceae; genus Nocardioides; species Nocardioides scoriae. Next base: position 3,110,517 of record NZ_LT629757.1, read on the forward strand.
AGAGGAGGAGGTGCTGGTGCTGCTGGCCCACGGGCTGTCCAACCGCGACATCGGGCGCGAGCTGTTCGTCTCCGAGACGACCGCGAAGTTCCACGTCGGCAACATCCTGCGCAAGCTCGGGGTGGCCAGCCGGGCCGAGGCGGTCTACCAGGGCGGCAAGCTCGGGCTGATCCGCTGAGGCACCCGCACCCGCACCCGCACCGGCCGGGCCGGCCCGACGCACCTGCGGCGGTGGCAGGGTGGAGGGCATGAGCACCGATCCCGCGAGCAGCACCGTGACCGTCCGGCTGGCGTACGGCGAGGACGGGCTGGAGGTGGAGCTCCCGGCCGACCGCACGACCGTGGTCGAGCCGACGTACGCCGACGCGGCCGCCGACGAGCGGGCCGCGCTGCGCACCGCCCTGCGCGAGCCGGTCGCGGGCCCACCCCTGCGCGAGCTGGTCCGCCCGGGCCAGACGGTCGCGATCTCGATGTGCGACGGCACCCGGCCGCAGCCTCGGCACCTGATGATCCCGGCCGTGCTCGAGGAGCTCGACGGGATCGTCGACCTCGCCGACGTGGTGGTCCTGGTCGCCACCGGCACCCACCGCGGCAACACCGAGCAGGAGGTCCGCGCGATGCTCGGCGACGTCGCCGACCAGGTGCGGGTGGTCAACCACGACGCCCGCGACGACGCGTCGCTGGTGTGGCTGGGCCGCCACGGCCGCGACGTGCCCGTCTTCCTCAACCGGCTCTGGGTCGAGGCCGACGTCCGGATCACCACCGGGTTCGTCGAGCCGCACTTCTTCGCCGGCTTCAGCGGCGGCCCCAAGCTGGTCGCCCCCGGCCTGGCCGGGCTCGAGACGGTGCTGACCCTGCACGACGCCGCCCGCATCGGCGACCCGCGCGCGACCTGGGCGGTCTGCGAGGGCAACCCGGTCCACGACGACATCCGCGCGGTCGTGGCCGCCGTCGGCGACGTCCACTTCGGGCTCGACGTGGTCCTCAACCGCGAGCAGAGGATCGTCCAGGCCTTCGGCGGCTCGCTGCCCGAGATGCACGCCGCCGCCCGCGCCGCCTCCCAGCGCCTCGCCATGCAGCCGGTGCCGGCCCTGTTCGACGTCGTGGTGACGACCAACGCGGGCTACCCGCTCGACCAGAACCTCTACCAGGCCGTGAAGGGCATGTCGGCCGGCATGACCGTCGTGCGCCCGGGCGGCACGATCGTGTGCGCCGCCGAGTGCCGCGACGGCTTCCCCGACCACGGCTCCTACCGCGAGGTCCTCGCCTCCGAGTCCTCCCCCGAGGCCCTGCTGGCCACCATCGCCGCCCGCGAGCGCACCGTGCCCGACCAGTGGCAGGTGCAGGTCCAGGCCAAGGTGCAGTCGCACGCCGACGTGGTCGTCCACTCGTCGTACCTCAGCGCCCCCGACCTCGCCTCCGCCCACCTCGGCCACACCGACGACGTCGCCGAGACCGTCCTCCGGGCCCTCCACGACTCCGGCCCCGACTCCCGGGTGTGCGTCCTGCCCGAGGGGCCGCAGACGATCCCGTACGTCGCGGGGTGAGGGCGCTGATTACCCGGACGTCCGGGTAATTGGTGACCTGACGTCTGTTGCAACAGACGTCAGGTAGCCGAGAAGGACGTCCAGTGGGGCGGGAGTGCCGGGGTGGCCGGCGGCGCGGGTCGTCGGCTGGCGAGCTGCTCGTGCGCCGAGGGTCTCAGGTGCCGTCGGACATCAGGCGACTCGGGCGGACGTCATGCGAGGTGGTCGCCCGGACGGCCAGGTCGTACGACGTCCCGCCGGACGTCATCCGAGCCGGTCGCCCCGGCCGCCACCTCGCATGACGCACCCCCGGCCTACCGGCCAGCCCGACCACCCGACACGGCGGGCCGTCCGCGAGCCACCACCCATCTACCGCGGTGCGGTTGCGCCGAACCCCGGCGTGTCGCCCTTGTCCAGAATCAACAACTCCGCGTTACATGCCCCGGCCCCGGCCCCGGCCCCGGCCCCGGCGGCCCCCGCCCCGGCCCGGCCCCTCACCCCGTCTCCACCACGAGCCACCCCCCGTGGTGCTCGTGGACGTCGTGCGGCAGCCCGGTGGCGCGGCCCCAGGCGCGGAGGTCGTCGAGGGTGACGGTGCGGACGTGGCCCCAGGTGGCGTCGGCCTCGTCCTCCAGCGGGACGGCGACGACGACGCGGCGGCGGGCGAGGCGGAGGGCCTCGGCGAGGACGCGGGCGCCGTGGGCGTGGTCGAGGTGCTCGAGGAGGTGGATGGCGAGCACGGTGTCGGCGCTGCCGGCGGGGGCGGGGAAGCGGGCGGCGTCGGCGACCCGGGTGCCGAGCCTCACGCCGAGCAGCGGGGCCACGGTGCCGAGCAGGCGCATCGTGCCGGCCGAGACGTCGGAGGCGGTGACCTGGCGGCCGCGGCCGGCGAGCCGGAGCGGCAGGAAGCCGAAGCAGCTGCCGAGGTCGAGCACCGATCCGGCGGCGAGCAGCTGCTCCGCGTGGGCGTGCACCGGGGCGTAGTCGCCGATGGTCCCGTGGCCGCTGGGCGCGTGCGGCCGGGAGCGGAGGTGGGGGTGGCGCACGGCCTCCTCGATCTGGACCAGGCTGTTGCGGTAGAAGACCAGCCACGCCTCGAGGGGGTCGGGGGCGCTGCTGCGCACCACGCCGGTGAAGATCCGCTCGAACAGCTCGGAGCCCCGCACCCAGCCGGGGGTGAACAGCTCGTCGGCCAGCAGGCCGGCGACGTCGTCGTCGACGCGGCCGGTGGGCACCCAGTGGTCGACGTGGACGCGCGCGCCGACGTGGCGCACCTCGAAGTGGTCGGTGCGCACGCTGTCGCGGTTCCACTGCCGCAGCGCGGCGACGGCGCGCACCTGCACCAGGTCGTCGACGTACCACCCGACGGCCCGCGAGGGCCCGAGCGGGTCGATGGGGGCCGGCCCGGCGGCGCCCAGGAGGGGCTGGACGCTCATCGGGCGCCGGGGCTCGCGGCGAGGGTGGCGCGGTCCAGGCCCGAGAGGTTGCGGACCACCTGGACGCGGCTGCAGTGCTCCTCGTACGCCGGGAGGTCGCACCGGCCGAGCCCCCAGGAGTACCGCGGCTCGGGCGTCAGCCACACCGTCTCGCGCGCCCGCCGGCTCAGCTCGGCGAACGCCGCCAGGCCGGGGTCGCGGCCGTTGCTGCGGCCGTCGCCCAGCACGATCAGCGTCGTGCGACGGTTGACCGCCGACCCGTAGCGCTCCAGGAACCCCTCGAAGGCGGTGCCGTAGTCGGAGTCCGCGTCGACGTCGAGGACGCCGTTGGCCGGCAGCCCCGCCAGCACGAGCGAGAGCGCCTCCTCGGTGCGGTGCTCGGCGAACAGGTCGGTGATCTCGACCAGGTCGGAGACGAAGGCGAAGGTCCGCACCGAGGAGGTCACCGACTGCAGGCTGTGCACCAGGTGCAGGGTGAAGCGGGCCGCGGAGCGCACCGAGAGCGACACGTCGCACAGCACGAGCAGCCGCGGTCGGTCCTCGACCTTGCTGACGGTGACCGGGCGGAACGGCACCCCGTCGTACTTCATGTTGGCGCGCATCGTCCGCGCCCCGTCGACCACCCCGCGGGTCGAGGCCTTGCGGCGCGGGCGGGGGGCGCCGTGCAGGCTCCTGACCAGCCGGCGGATCGCCTCCTCGAGCTGGGCGCGCTCGGTCTCGTCGACGGTCTCGGCCTGGGCCTGCTCGAACTCCCGCTCCTCGATCTCGCGCTCCATCGACATCAGCTTCTCGAGGTGCTCCTTCAGGCGCGCCGGGAGCTGGTCGAGGAACGGCGCCAGCGCCTGCCGCAGCGCGGCCAGGGTGTCGGCCTCGCGCACCTCGTCCACCATCGGGTCGCCGTCGTCGCGCTCGTCGAGCCAGGCCAGCAGGGCCATCTCCTCGGCGACCGACAGCTCGGTGTCCAGCTGCAGGCCGGGCGCGCTGACCAGGTCGCCGGGGTTGCCCGGGTTGTGCATCCGGCTGGTGCTGATCTGGACCCGCGCGGCCTCGCCGGCGCTGCCCTCGGTGTCGTTGGAGAGCACGATCTCGTCGGTGAGCGCCGCGATGTCGATCTTGTTGGCCTCCTGGTGCAGGTTGTACTGCTGGGCCATGTCCTCGGGCCGGAAGTACTCCTTGATGTCGTCGGGCTTGCCGTGGGAGTGGCCGTCCTCGGGCACGTCGCCGGGCTCCTCGGAGAGCGTGAACTGCTCCAGCTCGCCCTCGTCGGACAGGTCGTCGTGGGAGTGGGAGTGCGCCGTGTCGTCCTCGGTCGGGACCACGGCCTCCAGGCCGAAGAACCGGTCGAAGACCAGGTCGAAGGAGGCCAGGTCGCGGCGGTCCTTGACCAGGCTCACGGCCAGCGCCGACTTGAGCACGGCCCGGTCCTCGAGCACGCTCGGCTGCGCCACGGCGTGCATCGCGTCGACCGCCTCGGCGGTGCTGACGCGCAGGCCGTGCAGCCGGAGCAGCCGGATGAACCGGTGGACGGCGCCCTCCACGCCCGGCCCCTAGACCGGTCGCTTGCGAGCGGCGCGGGCGGCGAAGGAGCGCTGGCCCTGGCTGGCGCTCACCTTCTTGCCGTCGGCCGAGCGCGAGTCGTCCGAGCTGCCGCCGACCCCGCCGTACGCCCCGTCGTGACGTCCGGGCCGGTCCTTCGCGGCCCGCTTGGCCCGCCCGTCGACGTCGCCGTCGTCGAGCAGGGCGGCGGGCGCCGCCGACGAGGTCGCCTCCGGCTCGTCGTGGGAGTGGTCCGCGTCGTGCCCGTGGCCGTGGCCGTGCCCGTGGCCGTGGCCGCCGCGGCTGTCGGGGACGGTGCGGTTGGGGTCCACCAGCAGCGGGATGGCGCGGCGGGCCTTCTCGAGGTCGCGCTCGTACTTGACCACGACGTTGAGCGTCGAGGACAGCACGTCGGCCGTCAGCTCCTCCACGCCGAGCACCGCGAGGGTGCGGGCCCAGTCGACGGTCTCGGAGATGCTGGGCGACTTGCGCAGCTCCAGCTCGCGCAGGCCCCGCACGATCTCGACCAGACGCACGGCCAGCGACTCGGCCAGACCGGTGTCCTTGCTGCGGATGATGGCCAGCTCGCGCTCGGCGTCGGGGTAGTCGAGGAACAGGTGCAGGCAGCGCCGCTTGAGCGCCGCGGAGAGGTCGCGGGTGTTGTTGGAGGTCAGCACGACGTAGGGCAGGTGCTTGGCCCGGACGGTGCCGATCTCGGGGATGGAGATCTGGAACTCCGAGAGCAGCTCCAGCAGCACCGCCTCGAGGGCCTCGTCGGCCCGGTCGACCTCGTCGATGAGCAGCACGACCGGCTCGTCGGAGTCGATGGCCTCCAGCAGCGGGCGCGGCGCGAGGAAGCGCTCGGAGAAGAACACGCTGTCCTGCGCGGCGATCCGCTCGACCGCCTCGTGCAGGTCGGCGGCGTCCTCGACCACCTGGCCGATCTTCTCGCGCAGGATCTGCGTGTAGAGCATCTGCTTGCCGTAGTCCCACTCGTAGAGCGCCTTGGTCTCGTCCTGCCCCTCGTAGCACTGCAGCCGCAGCAGCCGTCGGCCCGTCACGGCCGCCAGGCTGGTGGCCAGCTGGGTCTTGCCCACCCCCGCGGGGCCCTCGAGCAGCACCGGCTTGTCCAGCCGGGTCTGCAGGAACACGGTGGTGGCGAGGCGCTCGTCGGCGAAGTAGCCCGCGTCGGCGAAGCGCTCGAGGGTCTGGGCGACGCTGTCGAAGTCGGCGGGGCGGGGGGCGGCGGAGTCGGCCACGGGTGTCCTTTGCGCGTCGTCGGGTGAGGCGGGTCGCCGGCCGGGCGCGTCGAGAGGGGGTCTCGACGCGCCCGACCGGCGCAGGGGAGGGACGTCCTACTGCAGGAGGTCGTCCAGGTCGCCGTTCATGCAGTGGTCCACGACGGGGCGGACCGTCTCGAACGTGCACTCCTTGGCGTTGCCGGGGGTGCAGGCGTCACCCAGCACGTGGTTCGTGATCCGGTCGACGTCGGCGTCGTCGCCGCTGATCACCTTGGCGTCCTCGTAGAACTTCGTCGGGCCGGTGCCGAGGCGGTTCTTGGAGTAGGTGTCGCTGGTGACCTCGGTGAACTTCTCGGTGATGCCGACGTCGCGCAGCAGCCGGATCGAGGCGGCGAGCGCGGCCTCGGCGGCCTGGACGTCGGTCATGCCGTGGGTGTCGATGTCCATCGCCCGGGCGATGTCGGCGAAGCGCTTGTACTGCGCCGGCATGTTGAACGCCCAGACCCGCGGCAGCGCGATCGCGTTGTTGAGGCCGTGGTGGGTGTCGTAGAAGGCCGACACGGCGTGCGAGATCGAGTGGATGATGCCCAGGCCACCGGAGTTGAAGGCCTGGGCGGCGATGTACTGCGCGTACATCATGCCCTCGCGGCCGGCCAGGTCCTGGCCGTTCCACACGGCCGCCCGCAGGTGCTGGTTGGTCAGCTTGATGGCGTGCAGCGCGTTGCCCAGCGACGGCTGGAAGTCCAGGCGCGAGACGTACGGCTCCGAGGCGTGGGCCAGCACGTCGAACCCGCACTGGGCGGTGTAGTCGACCGGGCAGTCGAAGTAGAGCACCGGGTCGTCGATGGCCAGGGAGGTCACCGAGGCGTCGTCGAAGGCGACGTACTTGTGCGGGTTGTCGGGGTCGGTGGTGGTGTCGGTGATGACGTAGGCCCAGGAGGTCTCCGAGCCGGTGCCGGCCGTGGTCGAGACCGCGATGTGCGGCGGGTTCTTCGGGTTCTCGGACATGTTGAAGCCCTCGAACTCGTTGACGTTGCGGCCGTCGTGGGCGACCGAGACGCGGGCGCCCTTGCAGGCGTCGTGGGAGGAGCCGCCGCCGATCGAGACGAAGGAGTCGCAGGCGTTCTCCTGGTAGAGCGCCACCGAGTCCATGACGTTGTAGTCCTTGGGGTTGGACTCCACCTTGTCGTAGACCACCACCTCGAGGCCGTGGTACTTCATCGACTCCACGATCTTGTTCACGATGTCGGTGCCGCGCAGGCCCGAGGTCATCACCAGGGTCTTCCTGAAGCCCAGCTTGAGGGCCTCCGGGCCGATCAGCTCGTGGGCTCCCGGCCCCATCAAGGCCCTGGGGAACGGGTGGAACTCCTTGATCGGGAACGGCTTGAGCAGCTCGTCTACCTGCATGGATGCCTCCTGGTTGGCGTCCGAGCGACGGTCGGTGGGCCGCTCGGTGGGCTGACCCCAGCGACGCTAGGACCGGGGGTGACGCACCGCACAGACGAGGACCCACAAACCGTGCGTACGCCGGTGCCCGGGCCCGCCACCCGGCCACCCGGGACCTCCCCGACCGGGCAGGCAGGGGTGCCAGGTGGGGTGCCCGGTGAGGTGCCCGGTGAGGTGCCCGGTGCGGTGCCCGCTTGGTGCCCGGGGGGCGATCGGGGTACGACGGTGCGGTGAAGCAGCACGAGGCAGGGGCCGCGTCGACCGGCGCGGCGGGGTCCACGGACCCGGCAGGACCGATGGCGGGCGCCCGCGCCCGCGGGCAGGCGCGGGCCGACTCCGGGGGCGGCGTGCTCGGCCGGCTGCGCTCGCGGCTGGCGCACCTCGACCCGGTGCGGGTCGTCGACCTGGTGCAGACCGTCAAGACCGCCCTGGCCGGCGGCCTCGCGTGGTGGGTGGCGACCGACCTGGCCCACCTCGACCAGGCGTTCCTGGCGCCGTGGGCGGCCGTGCTGGTGGTCCACTCGACGATCTACAAGGCGGTCACGCGCGGCACCCAGCAGGTGGCGGCCACCTTCTTCGCGGTCTTCCTCGCCTTCGCGCTCGGCACCCTGCTCGGCTCGGGCCCCTGGGCGCTGGGCCTGCTCATCCTCGTGGGCTACCTCATCGGCCAGCTGCGCTGGGTCAAGGAGGAGGCCAGCACCATCGCCACCACCGGCCTGGTGACGCTGGCCACCGGCTCGATCGCCCAGCCCGACCTGCTGGCCAGCCGGCTGATCGACACCGCGGTCGGCGTCGGCGTCGGCCTCGCGGTCAACCTGCTGGTCTGGCCGCCGCTGCGCGACCGGGCGGCGTGGTCGCACACCGAGCAGCTCCCCGGTGAGCTCGCCGAGGTGCTGCGCAAGACGGCCGAGGGGCTGGGCGAGGACCTCGACCCCCGGGAGACCAAGGCCTGGGTCCGCGACATCCGGCGCGTCGACGTCCACATCGACGAGGCCTGGCGGCTGCTGTGGCAGGCCAAGGAGAGCGGCCGGATGAACCCCCGCCGCTCCCAGCCCACCGGCACCCGCGAGCTGAAGAAGGTGCTCCACCAGCTCGAGCAGGGCGTGGCCGACTCGCTCAGCATGGCCCGCAACGTGGCCAGCAGCGCCGAGGACCGCACCGACTGGGACCCCGCCTTCCGCGAGCGGTGGCGGGCGATCGCGCTGAGCACGGCCGACGCGGTGCAGGACCAGGACCTCGAGACCCTCAAGGGGCTGTGCGACGACCTCGAGGAGATCACCCACGAGTTCGCCGACGCGCGGCTCTCGGCCGACGAGTGGCGCGAGTACGCCGGCCTGGTGATGAACCTGCGCAACGTGCACGACGCCCTCACCAGGGCCGTCGAGTGGGAGCTGGAGTCCACCCCCGACCGGCGCCGGAGCAAGCGCCAGCTCTCGCCGCAGGAGCTGCTGCGCCGCGAGCGCCGCTCCGCCCAGCGCCGGGCCTCGCGGTCCGGCTCGTAGGCTCGGCGCATGCAGCTGCGACGCACCGTGCAGACCGACGCACCGCCCGAGCGGGTCTTCGCCTACCTGGCCGACTTCACCCACACCGAGGAGTGGGACCCCGGCACCGTGCGCACCCACCGGGTCTCCGGCGACGGCGGCGTCGGCACGACGTACGCCAACACCTCGAGGTTCCTCGGCCGCGAGACCGACCTGACCTACGAGGTGCTGCGCCACGAGCCCGACCGCGTGGTGCAGCTGCGCGGCCGCAACAAGACCGTGACGGCCCTCGACACCATGGAGATCGCCCCGCACGGCAGCGGGTCGACGGTCACCTACACCGCCGACTTCGAGTTCAGCGGTGTGGCCAGGTACGTCGCGCCGCTGCTGCGCCCGGCGCTGAAGAAGCTCGGCGACGAGGCCGAGGCCGGCCTGCGCACCCACCTCGGCCGGCTCTGAGCAGGGCCGGGCACCGTGGCCGGGCAGACCACCCGCTGGTTGTTCGGCGACCAGCTCGGACCGCACTTCGCCGACGACCACGACGGCGACTTCCTCCTGATCGAGTCGCGCCGGGTCTTCGCCCGCAAGCGCTACCACCGCGCCAAGGCCCACCTGGTGCTCTCGGCGATGCGCCACCGCGCGGTCGAGCTCGGGGACCGCGTCCGCTACGTGCAGTCCGACACCTACGTCGGCGGGCTGGGTCGGCGCACCCGCGACCTGCAGGTGGTCGCGCCCACGTCGTACGCCGCCCGCGACCTGGTCGACCGGCTCGTCGCGGACCCCGACCGGCCCCGTGACATCGAGCGGCTGGCTGCCCGCGGCTTCGTCACCAGCCAGGCCGACTTCGCCCACTGGGCCGAGGGGCGCGGCGGCAAGCGGCTGCTGATGGAGGACTTCTACCGCGACGCCCGGCGCCGCCACGGCGTGCTGCTCGAGGGCTCGTCCCCCGACCCGGAGGGCGGCCGGTGGAACCTCGACCACGAGAACCGCGAGCCCCCGCCGAAGGGAGCCACCACCCTCGGGGTCGACCCGCCGCCGTGGCCCGAGGAGGACGAGATCGACGCGGAGGTGCGCGCCGACCTCGACCGCTGGGAGGCCGACGGCGACGTGTCCTTCCTCGGCCAGGACGGGCCCCGGCTGTTCGCCGCCACCCGGGCCGAGGCCGAGGCCGTGCTCGACCACTTCCTGGCCCACCGGCTCGCGACCTTCGGCGCCCACGAGGACGCCATCCTCGAGGGCGACCCCTGGATGTCGCACTCGATGCTGTCCGCGCCCATGAACCTCGGCCTGCTCGACCCGCTCGACGTCGTACGACGGGCCGAGGAGGTCTACCGCTCGGGTGACGTCCCGCTCGCGTCGGTCGAGGGCTTCGTCCGCCAGGTGATGGGCTGGCGCGACTACATCTGGCACCTCTACTGGCACCTCGGGCCCGACTACCGCCGTGGCAACGCCCTGCAGCACCGCCGCGAGCTGCCCGACTGGTTCGCCGAGCTCGACGGGTCGGCGACCCGGGCGCGCTGCCTCTCGCACACCCTCGACGGCGTCGCCGAGCGCGGCTGGGTGCACCACATCCCGCGGCTGATGGTGCTCGGCAGCTACGGCCTGCAGCGCGGCTGGTCGCCGCAGGAGCTGACCGACTGGTTCCACCGCGCCTTCGTCGACGGCTACGACTGGGTGATGGTGCCCAACGTGGTCGGGATGTCGCAGCACGCCGACGGCGGGGTGCTGGCCACCAAGCCCTACACCTCGGGCGGCGCCTACCTCAACAAGATGTCGGACCACTGCGGGTCCTGCGAGCTGAAGCCGACGGTGCGCGTCGGGGACGACGCCTGCCCCTTCACCGCCGGCTACTGGTGGTTCCTCGACCGCCACCGCGAGGAGCTCGGTGCCAACCAGCGGATGGCGCGCGCCGTCAACGGCCTCGGCCGCCTCAAGGACCTGCCCGAGCTCGTCGAGCAGGAGGAGCGGCGCGGCAGCAGCGCGCCCTGAGCCGCCGCCGAGCGGGCGATGGCAGCCCGCCGCGAGACGCCGAGCGGGCGATTGCGGCCCGCCGGGAGACGCCGATCGGGCGATTGCAGCACGCTGTGGCGCGCCGAGCGGGCGATTGCCGCACGCGCGGCGTACGACGATCGCCCGGTCGGCGTCGTGCGGCGTACGACGATCGCCCGGTCGGTGTCGTGGGGCGTACGACGATCGCCCGGTCGGCGGGCTAGCGCGTGCCGGGACCGCCCGCTCGGCGGAGGAGGAGGGCGGCGCCGACCGTGACCACGGCGGCGGCCACTGCCGCCACCGCGGTCGGGGTCGACGCGGGCGAGGCCTGGGTGCGGCCGACGGCGATCCAGACCAGGCCCCAGGCGCTGGCGGCCGCGACCGACCAGCGGGCGCCGAGGCGGCCGGCGAGCACGACGCCGAGCGCGGCGACGACGGCCAGCACGAGGACGGCGGCGACCTCGGCGACCAGCCGGGAGGGCTCGACCCCGCTGGCGACCAGGGCCGCCGTGACGTTGGCGCACACCGCGACGCACACCCAGCCGAGGTAGAGGCCGAAGGTGCCGTCGACCACGACCCGCTCCACGGTCCCGCCGGCAGGACGGCCGCTGAGGCGGCGCACCAGCACGCCGAGCGTGGCCACGAGCGCCACGATGACGCCGACGCTGACCCAGATCCAGCCCTGCTGGGTGACCAGCAACCAGGCCGCGTTGAGCACCATCGAGGCGGCGGCCAGCCATCCGACCGAGCGGGCACGCGGGTCGCTCGCGCGGCCGGGCAGCCACTGCCAGACGGTGTACGCCGCGAGACCGGCGTACACCACCGACCAGATCGAGAACGCCGGGCCGGCCGGGGCGAGCAGCGTGGCCTCGGAGGAGAGCGCACCGCCCGAGGACTCCGCGACCCGGGTGCCGAGCACGCCCACGCCCACGAGGGTGCCGAGGACGCAGAACACCTCGGCCAGGGTGACGCCGACCTGGCGCACGCGGTCGGAGGGGAGGGGCCGGGTGGCGGTCGCGGTGGGCTCCATGCGGTCATGGTGACGCTCGCCACCAAGCGGACGTGGCGACGCCGGGACCCCGGTGGGGGCCGCTGACTACGGTGACGCGCATGACCCCGCTTCCCCACGTCCTCGCCCGCGGCGTCGACACCCTGCTCGACCGCACCGTCGCCCCCGGCTTCACCCGGGTCGGCCCGGCCGTGCGCCGGCGGCTGCCGACCTGGCCCGACGACCCGGCCCCCGGGGCGCTCGCCGGGCGCACGGTCGCCGTCACCGGCGCCACCTCCGGGCTCGGCCTGACCGCCGCGGAGGGCATGGCCCGGTTGGGGGCGCGGGTCCGGCTGGTGGTGCGCGACGTCGAGAAGGGCGAGCGGGTGCGCGCGCAGCTGCTCGCGGACGTGCCCGGCACCGACGTCGCCGTCGACCGCTGCGACGTGGCCGACCTCGACGACGTGCGCCGCTTCGCGGCCGAGCTCGACGTGGACCGCCTCGACGTCCTGGTCCACAACGCCGGCGCGCTGCCGGCCGAGCGCACCGAGTCGCCGCAGGGCCACGAGCTGACGATGGCGGTGCACGTGCTCGGACCGGTGCTGATGACCGAGCTGCTGCGCGAGCGGCTCGCCGGCCACGACGCCCGGGTGGTGCTGGTGACCTCGGGCGGGATGTACGCCCAGGGCCTGCGCGCCGACGACCCGGCGTACCGCTGCGGCGACTACTCCGGCACCACGGCGTACGCCCGGTCCAAGCGCGCGCAGGTCGAGCTGCTGCCGCTGCTGGCCTCGCGCTGGGCGGGCCAGCAGGTCGGCGTGCACGCGAGCCACCCCGGCTGGGCCGACACCCCCGGCGTGGTCGAGTCCCTGCCCGGCTTCCACCGCGTGGTCGGGCGGCTGCTGCGCGACCCGGCCGAGGGCGCCGACACCACGGTGTGGCTCTCGGCCGTCCAGCCGGCGCCGCGCTCGGGCCAGCTGTGGCACGACCGGCGGGCGCGGCCCACGCACCTGCTGCGCCGCACCCGCACGCCGGACGCCGAGCGCGACCGGATGTGGGACTGGGTGCGCGCCACGACCGGCCTCGACGGCTGAGCCCCGCCGCCCTAGGTTGGGCGGGTGGAGGTCGAGCGCTCCGAGTCCGAGGCCGAGCGCTACGACCGCAACTGGATCGAGCTGGTCCAGGAGCTGCGGGTGGCGCAGACCGGCGTGCAGGTGCTGGCGGGCTTCCTGCTGACGCTGCCCTTCACCGCGCAGTTCGCCGACATCTCGTCGTGGCACCGGTCGATCTACCTGGTCGCGTTCTCGCTCGCGGTGGCGACCGTGGGCCTGATGACGGCGCCGGCCGCGCTGCACCGCTTCCTGTTCGGCCACCACGAGAAGGACACGCTGGTGCGGGCCGGCGGGTGGTACGCCAAGGCCGGCCTCACCACCATGGGCCTGACCCTGGTCACCGTGGTGGTGCTGATCTTCGGCGTCGTGGTGGGCGACGTCGCGGGCCTGGTGGCCGGCGCGGTCGTGCTGGCCCTCTACCTGCTGGCGTGGGTGGTGCTGCCGCTCAGCCTGCTGCGCCGGGGCTGAGCCCCGCCGCTGGCCTTCGGGCGCTCAGTCGACGACGACCCCGTGCGGCCGGCCCGGGTCGTCGTACGCCGGGTCGGGGTGGCCGGCCCGCACCGCCTCGAGCTGCGCGCACACCGCCGTGCCGTAGAAGAGGCCCATCGCCGAGAGCAGCGACCACAGCAGCAGCGCGAACACCCCGGCCAGGGGGCCGTAGATGTCGCCGAACGACGGGCTCAGCTCGACGTAGAGCGCCAGCGCGGCGGTGGTGAGCAGGTTGAGCACCACGGCGATGCCGGAGCCGAGGGCGAGCCACGAGAGCCCGGGCTGGCGCCGCCGCGGGGCGTGGTCGAGCACCACCGCGATGGTGAGCACGAGCAGCGCGATGCCCAGCGGCCAGCGGACCCAGTCGAAGGTGTCGGTCAGGGTGTCGCCCCAGCCGTACTCGCGCGCCATGGCGTCGGCGAAGGCGCTGCCGGCCACGAGCAGCAGGAAGCCCAGGCCCACCGGGCCGGCGAGCAGGGCGGTCATGACCGCGGCGCGGCCGTACTTGTACCTGGCCGGGCGGTCGCGCTTGATGCCGTAGATCCGGTTGGTGCCGCGCTCGACCTGCGCCATCGCGGTCGTCATCGAGAACAGCGCGAAGACCAGGCCGAACCACAGCGCCACCTCGCCGGCCTGCTCGCTGGTGCGGCTGCCGCTGACGGCCGAGACCATCGCGTCGCCGTTGCCGCTGCCGGGCGAGATCGCGTCGATGACGGCGGCCAGCACCCGGGCCGGCTTCTCCTCGTCGATGTCGGCGGCGAGGCCGGTGAGGGCGAGCAGGAACGGCACCACCGCCAGCGCCCCCTGCAGGGCCAGGGCCCGCGAGCTGGAGAAGCCGTCGCCGTAGCGGAACCGGACGAACGAGTCGACCGCGAGCCGCCGGACCCCGACGCGGCGCACGGTGTGCCAGGCGTCCTCGGCGTCGAGCTCCTCGCCGTCCATCTCCGTGGTCACCGGGACGGTGCGGGCGGTGGTCACCGGCGCAGTCTAGGGGCGTGGCCGGCCGCGCGCCGGGCGATGCCCCGGGGTGGCACAGTGGCGACGTGCACCACACCGACTGGCTGCTGACGCAGGCCGAGCGAGGCAACCCGCAGACCCGTCTCGACGACGTCCACCCCGGCCAGGTCGCGTGGTCGGAGGGCAACCTGGTGCGCCCGCTGGTGCACGGGGCGACGTACTTCGCCGAGCTCCACGAGCGCCTCGAGGAGACCCGCCGCGGCGACCTGGTGCTGTTCACCGACTGGCAGGGCGACGCCGACGAGCGGCTGACCGGCGAGCCCGGCAGCGAGGTCGTCGAGGTGCTGGCCCGCGCCGACGAGCGCGGGGTCGACGTGCGCGGGCTGATCTGGCGCTCCCACATGGAGAAGATGAACTTCAACGCCGAGGAGAACCGCCTGCTCGGCCGGCAGCTGCAGGCGCGCGGCGCCGAGGCGCTGCTCGACATGCGGGTGCGCAGCGGGGGCTCGCACCACCAGAAGCTCGTCGTCATCCGCTACCGCGACCGGCCCGAGCGCGACGTGGCGTACGTCGGCGGCATCGACCTGTGCCACTCGCGCCGCGACGACGGCCACCACCAGGGCGACCCGCAGGCCCTCGACCTGGCGCCGGAGTACGGCCCCACCCCGGCCTGGCACGACGTCCAGGCCGCCATCTCCGGCCCGGCCGTGCACGACGTCGAGACGGTGTTCCGCGAGCGCTGGGAGGACCCCACGCCGCTGACCCGCCACCCCTTCTACTGGGCGCAGGACAAGCTGCTCCGCCTCGACATGACGCCCGACGCGCTGCCCGAGCAGACCCCGCCGCCCCCGCCCGTCGAGGGCGGGACCCAGCACGTCCAGCTGCTGCGGACCTACCCCAACCTGCGCCACGGCCGCGACTACCCCTTCGCGCAGGGCGGCGAGCGCAGCGTCGCCCGCGGCTACAGCAAGGCGCTCTCGCGGGCGCGCAGGGTCGTCTACATCGAGGACCAGTACCTGTGGGGCAACCAGGTCGGCGAGGTCTTCGTCGAGGCGCTGCACCGCAACAAGGACCTCCACGTCGTGGCGGTCGTCCCGATCCACACCGACCAGGCGGCCTTCCTCAACCGGGTGCCGCAGATGCTCGGCCGCGCCCGCGCCATGCGCGAGATCACCGAGGCGGCGCCGGGCCGGGTCGCGATCTTCGGGATCGAGAACCACCAGGGCACGCCCGTCTACGTGCACGCCAAGGTGTGCGTGATGGACGACGTGTGGGCCACCGTCGGCTCGGACAACTTCAACCGCCGCTCGTGGACCCACGACTCGGAGCTGTCCGCCGTCGTGGTCGACCCCTCCGCCGCCGACCACAGCCCCTACGCGCGCCGGCTCCGGCTGCGGCTGGCGGCCGAGCACCTCGACCGCACCGTCGAGGGCGGCCTCGACCCGGCCGACCCCGACGCGCTGCTCGAGGCCATGGCCGACTGCGTGGACCCGGCCGGCTTCTTCGCGGCGTACGTCGGTGCGGCGGAGCGGCTCGACGCCTGGCACGCCGGCGGCCGCGTCGGCCCGCGCCCGCCGGGGCGGCTGCGACGGCTGCGCGCCCCCGAGCTCAACCGGCTCGAGAAGCTGGCCTCGACGCTGCCCTACCTGACCGTCCACGACCCCGACGGGCGTCCGCGGCCGCTGAAGAAGCTGGGTCGGCTCGGGGGGTTCTGAGCCCGGCCGGGCCCTACGCCGGTCGGGCGTCGCGGTCCTGGACCGCCGCCACCACGCGGTAGCGCACGAACGCCGGGAAGGCGACCGCGGCCAGCACGGTGCCGACCAGCACGAGCACGCCGCCGCCCGAGGCGGCGGCCGCCGCCCCGATGCCGACCGCCGCCGCGCCGTGGGCCACGTCCGCGATCCGGGGCCCGCCGACCACCACGACCGTGAAGACGCCCTGCAGCCGTCCGCGCACGGCGTCGGACGCCGCACTCTGGAGCATGCTGGTGCGGAAGGCGGCCGAGGCCATGTCGGCCGCACCGCCGACCACGAGCATCAGCACGGCCACCACCAGCATCGGCCAGCGCCAGCTGTCGGCCAGCGCGACCGCGCCGCCGAAGCCGACCATGGCCAGGCCCCACACGGTGACCGACGCCAGCACGGCCACCCCCTGGCGCTCGACGCGCGAGACCCAGCCGGAGAAGACGCCGCCGAGCACGGCGCCGATCGGGATGCCGGCGAAGAGCAGCGCGAAGGCGAGCCCGCCGCCCTCGGGGCCGCCGAAGTCGAGGTGGGCGATCTCGGGGAACAGCGCCCGCGGCATCCCGAAGACCATGGCGATCAGGTCGACGAGGAACGACATCAGCAGCACCGGCTGGCCCTTGAGGTAGGCCAGCCCGTCGACCACCGCGCTCAGGCCGAGGCTGCCCGTGACGCCCTCGATCGGCAGCGCGGGCAGCAGCAGCACGGCCCCCAGCGTGGGCACGAGGGTGAGGGTGTCGAGCAGGTAGAGCCAGGAGAACCCGAACACCGGGATCAGCGCACCGGCGATGAGCGGCCCGCCGATGGCGCCGGCCTGCATCACCGTCATGTTGAGCGAGTTGGCCGCCGGCAGCAGCGACATCGGCAGCAGCCGCGGCAGCACGGCGCTGCGGGTGGGCTGGTTGACCGCGAAGAACGCCTGCTGCACCGAGAACAGCCCCAGCAGCAGCCACACGCTGCCGACCCCGCTCCAGGCCTGCAGCCAGAACAGCACGCTGGTGGCGATGAGGCCGATCGTGGTGCAGACGAGCAGGGTGCGGCGGTCGATGACGTCGGCCAGCGCGCCGCCCCACAGGCCGAACACGACCAGGGGGACCAGGCCGAACACCCCGGTGAGGCCGACGTACGCCGACGAGCCGGTCATCTGGTAGATCTGCGCCGGCACCGCCACGACGGTCAGCTGCGCCCCGACGACCGTGACGATGTTGGCCAGCCACAGCCGCCGGAAGTGCGGGTTGCGCAGCGGTCGGGTGTCGGCGAGGAGGGAGCTCACGCGTCGAGCAACGCGCGCACCTGCTCCAGGCTTCCGCAGCCCCGGGCCAGCAGCTCGTTGCGGCGGGCGGCCCACGCCGCACCGAGCCGGGCCCGGTCGGCCTCGGCGACGTCGCTGCGCGCCGGGTTGAGGATGTCGCGCTCCTCCTCGTCGAGGTGGTGCAGCAGCGTCTCGCTGAGCTCGTGGAGGTCGTGGCCGGCCTCCTTGGTGTAGAGGTCGGTGGCCTCGAGCAGCCGGAGCAGCGCCTCGTAGATCTCGCGGTGCTCCTCCTCGCCGTGCTCCGCCTCGTGCTCGTCGATGGCGTCCGTGCGCCGCAGCTGCGGGTAGACGTCGCTCTCCTCGGCCTCCCCGTGCGCCACCAGCAGCTCCGCCAGCCGCCCCCGCAGCAGGTCGCGGTCGTTCTGGTCGTTGCGCAGCTCGCGCAGCAGCGCCTCGAAGGTCCGGTGGTCGTCGAGGATCAGCTCCACGACGTCGCCGGACTCGGGCCGGGTGATCTCGGGGAGGGCGCTCGTCATGGGCAGCACTCTAGGCACCGGGTCGCAGGAGGCGTGCCATGATGCTGCCCCGCCGGGTCCGGACGACCGAGGCCCGGGCTGCCGAGAACGACGAGGTCCCGCCCCATGTCCAGCACCCCGCACCCCGAGCTGGTGACGACGTTCCGCGCCATGGCGGAGGTCGTCTACCGCGGGCAGTCGTTCGAGGCCGTGCACCTCGCGGTGTGCCAGGCAGCCGTGCGGCTGGTCGACGGGTGCGACCACGCGTCGCTGATGGTGCGCCGGCACGGGCAGGTCGTCACCGTCGCGGCGTCGGACGACGTGGCGCGGGCCAGCGACGAGGTGGAGCGCGAGGTCGGCCGGGGACCGTGCCTGGACGTGCTCGACGAGGACGCGCCCCACCAGCACATCTGCGCCGACCTGCGCGACGGGTGCGAGTGGCCCGAGCTGGGCCGTCGGCTGACCGCTGAGCTCGGGGTGCACGGGCTGGCGGGGTTCCGGCTGCGCCAGGACGGCACCAAGCTCGGCTCCCTCAACGTCCTCAGCGACACCCCGGGCGCGCTCACCACCGCCTCGCTCGACCAGGCCACGCTGCTCGTCGCCTTCGCCTCGGTGGGCCTGGCTGCGCTGCACCGCGGCGAGGAGGCCGCGACCCTGCGACGGGGGCTGGAGAGCAACCGCGAGATCGGCAAGGCCGTGGGCCTGCTGATGGCGATGCACGGCATCGACGACGAGCAGGCCTTCGGGATGCTGTCGCAGGTCTCGCAGGAGATGAACCTCAAGCTGGCCCAGGTGGCCGCCCAGGTCATCGAGACCCACGGTCCCCGCTCGGCCTGACCCGCGCCGCGCCCCCCGTCCGGACGCCGAGACGCTGGTGTCGTCCCGGGGCGCCGGGGTACGACCTCCATGGCCGGTCGGCCGGGTGGGCACCACCGGCGACCAGCCCCCCGTACCTGTGTCGCGCCGGCAGCCCAACTCCGCCGTCGGCTGTCCGGCGCGGCACAGACCACCCACCGGGGAGCCCTGTGGTCGGATCGGGTGGTGACCCCCATCCCGTCGTCGCGACGCGTGCCGCGCGGCGCCCTCGCCGGCCTGCTCGCCGGCACCCTGGCCGTGGGCGCGCTGTCGGCCTGCACCCCGCCCTGGTCCGGCTCGGGGGCGCAGGACGCCGCCGACGTGCTCGCCCGGGGGCTGGCGCGCGGCAGCCTGGAGGACGTCGCCGTCGCGGGCGACCGCGCCGCGGCGCAGGAGCAGCTCGCCGCGGTCGTCGCCGACCTCGACCTCCTGGGTCGCCCGCAGGTCGCCGTCGACGAGGTCGAGACCGAGGACGACCGGGCCACCGCGCGGCTGGGCTGGCGGTGGTCGGTGGGGGACGAGGTCTGGAGCTACGACACCACCGCCCGGCTGCGCCGCACCGCGGACGACACCTGGCAGGTGGGCTGGACCCCGGCGCTGGTGGAGCCCTCGCTGGAGCGCGGCGAGGTCCTCGACGCGCGGCCCGTGACCGCCCGGCGCGGCGTCATCAGCGGGGCCGGCGGCCAGGTGCTGGTGCGGCCCCGGCCGGTGGTCCGGGTGGGCGTCGGCAAGGACGGCCTCGACGACGAGGCCGCCGCCGGGGCGGCCCGCGCGGTCGCGGAGGTCGTCGACGTCGCCCCCGGGCCGTACGTCGAGCAGGTCGCCGCCGCGGGCCCCCGCGCCTTCGTCGAGGCGATCGTGCTGCGCGCCGCCGACCTCGACGACCGGCAGCGCAGCGCGCTCGAGGCGGTCGACGGAGCGCTGCTGGTCGACGACGAGCTCCCGCTCGCCCCCACCCGCGACTTCGCCGCCCCGCTGCTCGGCACGGTGGGTCCGGCGACCGCGGAGGTCGTCGACGCCAGCGACGGCGAGGTCGTCCCGGGCGACGAGGTGGGGCTCTCGGGGCTGCAGCGGCGCTACGACGCCGAGCTGCGCGGCACCCGTGGCGTCGAGGTGAGCGCCGCCCCGGCCGACGCGGTGGTCGCCTCCGAGGGCCGGACGCTCCTCTCCGTCGACCCGGTGCCGGGTCGACCCCTGCGCACCACCCTCGACCAGGGGCTCCAGGAGCAGGCCCAGCGGGTGCTCGCCGACGTGGGTCCCGCCAGCGCGCTGGTCGCGGTCCGGCCCTCGACGGGCGACCTGCTCGCGGTGGCGAGCGGGCCGGGCGGCGGTGGGCTCGGGACGGCCACGGAGGGCCGCTACGCCCCCGGGTCGACGTTCAAGGTCGTGACCTCGCTGGCGCTGCTGCGCGCCGGCCTGACGCCCGCGTCCGCAGTGTCGTGCCCGCCCACGCTCACCGTCGACGGCAAGGTCTTCGAGAACTACGACGACTACCCGGCCGACGCCACGGGTCAGATCACCCTCGAGGACGCGGTGGCCAGCTCGTGCAACACCGCCTTCATCGGCGCGGGCGACGAGCTGGGTGACGGCGACCTGGCCTCGGCCGCGGCCGCGCTGGGCCTGGGGGTGGACCGCGACCTGGGGTTCCCGGCGTACCTCGGCCGGGTCGACCGCTCCGGCACCGCCACCCAGGAGGCCGCGGCCCTGATCGGCCAGGGCACGGTGCTGGCCTCGCCGCTGGCGATGGCGACGGTGGTGGCCTCGGTGGTGCGTGGCCAGGTCGTGGTGCCACGGCTGCTGCCGGGGCTGGAGAGCACCGCGACCCCGCCCGCCGCGCCGCTGACCGACCGCGAGGCCGCGCAGCTGCGCACGATGCTCGGCGCCGTGGTCGAGCGCGGCAGCGGGCGGCTGCTGGCCGACCTGCCCGGGCAGCCGGTCATCGCCAAGACCGGCACCGCCGAGTTCGGCGACGCCGAGCCGCTGCAGACCCACGCGTGGATGGTGGCGGGCCGCGGCGACCTGGCCGTCGCCGTCTTCGTCGAGGAGGGCGCCTCGGGCTCCCAGACCGCCGGCCCGGTGCTGCGAGCCTTCCTCGCGGGGGCCCCGACCCCCTAGGGTGCTGACTGTGACAGTGACACTGTCAACGTCGACGCACCCCTGGAGGCGCCATGAGCCGCACGCTGCCGTTCCCCCGGTCCCGGTCCCGGATGGTCCACGCCGAGCGCAGCATGGAGCTCGACCCCGTGCGCGACCACCGCGAGGTCCTGCTGGGCGTCGCCGCCCACGACTACCCCTGGGACACCGTCCAGGCGCTGTCGTTCGCGCTGTTCCGGACCTACGCCGTGCCCTCGATCGGTGGCCTGCTCGACCGGACGGGGGAGTTCACCGGCCGCGTCCAGAAGCGGTACGACGACACCGGCCTGCTGCTCGAGGAGATCCAGCGCCACGGCCTGGAGAGCTCCCGCGGCCGCGACGCCGTGCGTCGGATCAACCAGATGCACGCGATGCACGACATCTCCGACGCCGACATGCGCTACGTCCTGGCGACCTTCGTGGTGGTGCCGAAGCGCTGGATCGACGACCACGGCTTCCGCCCGCTGACGCCGCACGAGGTGATCGCCTCGGTGCACTACTACCGCGAGCTCGGCCGGCACATGGCCATCCCGGACCTGCCCGAGGACTTCGCGGGCTTCGAGCGGCTGCTCGACGCCTACGAGCAGGAGCACTTCGCGCCCGATCCCGGCGGCCGGCGGGTCGCCGACGCGACGCTCGACCTGATGACCACCTTCCCGCCCCACCACCTGCTGCCGCGCCGGGTGGTGCGCCGGGCGGCGTACGCCCTGATGGACGAGCCGCTCCTCGACGCCTTCGGCTACCCGCACCCGACCCGGCTCGAACGCCGCCTGGTGCGCGGCGGCCTGCGGCTGCGCGCCCGCGTGCTGGCGCTGCTGCCGGCCCGCACCGAGCCGCGCTGGGCCAGCGACCTGGGCTGGTTCCGCTCCTACCCCGGTGGCTACGCCATCTCCGCGCTCGGCACCTTCCGGGGCCCGACCGGGGCGCCGCGGCCCGGCTGCCCGGTCGGTCGGGGCGCGGCGCCGGAGGGCCAGCAGCCCGCCGCCTCGTAGGCTGCGGCGATGCCGAGCCTGCAGCACGCCGTCGTCGCCCGGGTGCTGCCACGGCTGCGCCCGCCCCGGCCGCTGGAGGACCGCGAGGCGCTGCACCGCGACCTCGTCGACGCCCAGCGGCGCGCGCAGGAGGGGCCCCCTGCCCGGCTGCGTCGCGGTCGCACCGGCCACATCGCCAACGACCGCGGCTTCCCGGTCTTCGGGCTCGGCCCCCGTGGCGGTGCGGCGAGCGGGCCCCGCCGGACGCTGCTGCACCTGCACGGCGGGGCCTACACCAGCGCGGCTGACCCGCGGCACTGGCTGTTCGCCACCCGGCTCGGCGACGCCCTGGGCGCCGACGTCGTGCTCCCGGCGTACCCCCTGGCCCCGGAGCACACGGTCGAGGACTCCTTCGACGCCGTGGTCGACCTCGTGGCCGAGACCGCGGCGTCCTCGCCGGGCGGGCTGGTGCTCTCGGGCGACTCGGCGGGCGGCGGCTACGCGCTGGCGGTGGCGCAGGCGCTGCGCGACCGCGGGCTGCCCGGGCCGCGGCGGATGGTGCTGCTGGCGCCCTGGGTCGACCTCACCACCTCCGCGCCGGGCACCACCGCCGCCGCGGCGCGCGACCCCTGGCTCTCGCTGCCGCACCTGGAGGTCTACGCCCGGATGTGGGCGGGGTCGGTGCCGCTGTCCGACCCGCGGGTCAGCCCGGGCCTGGGCGACCTGGCCGGGCTGCCGCCGACCTGGATGTGCTGCGGCACCCGCGACCTGCTCCAGCCGGGTTGCGACGCGCTGTTCGACCGCGGGGAGGCGGCCGGCTGGGACCTGACGTACGCCGTCGCGCGCGGCCTGCTGCACGTCTACCCCCTGCTGCCGGTGCCCGAGGCGCGGCTGGCGCTGCGCCAGCTCGTGGAGTTCGGCGGGCCGGCCACCGCAGCCTGAGGAGGTCGCGACCGGGGCGGGCGGCGGTCGAGGTGCCTACCCCGTCGGCCGTGGGTCGGACACGGGGAGCCGGACCGTCTCCCTGGGCGGGCCCCTGGTCCAGACCAACGCCGGCCGGGCTCGGCGACGATGTCGCCCGCGGGGGGCGGGGGTGATACTCAGCAGCCATGGACGCCACGGACGTGGCCGTGATCGGCGCCGGCATCGCCGGGCTCACCTGCGCACGGGCGTTGGAGGAGTCGGGCCTGGACGTGCGCGTCCTGGAGCGCTCGGCCCGGGTCGGCGGCCGGGTCGGCACCGACCTGGTGGACGGCTACCGCTGCGACCGCGGCTTCTCGTGGTTCGACGCCGGCCACCCGGTGCTGCGGCAGGTCCTCGACGTGGCCGCGCTCAACCCGCGCCCCATCGACCGGGGCATGGTGCTGGCGCACCCCGAGGGCTACCGCGTGCTGTCGGGCTCCCAGCCCGCCCTGATCTCGGTGATCCGCTCGGGGCTCGGCCAGCCGCAGGACGTCGCGCGGCTGGTCCGCTGGAGCGACCCGATGCGGCGCTCTCCCGAGCGCATCCGCACCGTGGCCGACATGACCCTGGGCGAGAGCCTGGAGCGCAACGGCATCTCGGGCCGGGTGGCCGAGGAGGTGCTGCGCCCGGCGTTCCGGCTGCTGTTCGGCGACGAGGACCTGCGCACCTCCTACCAGTACGCCATGCTCGTGCTCCACTCCCTGCGCCAGGAGGGCCGGCCGTCGCTGCCGGCCCTGGGGATGCAGGTGCTGCCCAACCAGCTGGCCAACGGCCTCGAGCGCCGGGTCGAGCACGGCGTCGACGTGCTCGGCGTGCGCCGCGACCGGGGCCAGGGGGTCGGGGTGATGACCGACGGCGAGGACATCGCCGCGCGCGCCGTCGTGGTGGCCACCGACCCCGTGGGGGCCTCCCGGCTGCTCGGCATCGGCAGCCCCGCCATGCGCGGCCAGGCGACCTGGTGGTTCGCCGCCCCGGTGGCCCCCACCACGCTCAAGACCGTCTTCGTCAACCCGCTCGGCCCGGCCGGCGGGCCGCTGTCCCACGCGCTGGTCGTGTCCAACGTGGCGCCGCGCTACGCCCCGCCGGGGTCGGTGCTGGTCGCCGCGTGCTCGTTGCCGCTGCCCGGGACCGACGCCGGCACCGAGTCGGAGGCCGACGTGCGCCGCCACCTCGGCCAGGTCTTCCACACCGACACCACCGCGTGGCGGCTGGTGGCCCGCCACGCCAGCTCGGCGGCGTGGCCCACGGCCCGGCCGCCGCTGCTCAGCGGGCGCGACGTCGACCTCGGCGACGGCCTCTTCGTCGCCGGCGACCACCGGGAGCTGCCCGGCATCGCCGGCGCCACCTCCTCGGGCCTGCGCGCGGCCCACGCCGTCCGCGAGCACCTCGGGGAGCCCGCCGAGCGGTGAGCCCGGGTCGGGCGTCGGCCGGTCAGGGCGCGTCGAAGCCCCAGACCACCAGCTGGGCCGAGCCGACGCCGGTCACCGAGCGGCCGCCCTCGTCGAGCAGCCGCGCGACGTCACCGTCGACCAACCGCCGCTCGCCGAGCATCACCCCGGCCGACCGGTCGGGCTCGTCGCGGCCCTCCTGCTCCGCGCGCAGCCCGGCGACCACGAAGGCGTGCAGCCGGGGCAGGTCGGGCAGCTCCAGGCGCTGGCCGTCGGCCAGGTCGGCGACGTGCAGCGACGCCCCGCGCGCGGCGATCGGCACCAGCCCGGCGCCACGGCCGTCGGCCACGCAGGTCCAGCCCTCGCCCAGGTCCACCGGCTCGTGGACCCACGACGGGTCCAGGTCGCTCTCGTCGGGCCGCACCCAGGCCTGCACGAACCGGGTGCCGCCGGCCGTCTGGTCGTCGACCTCGGAGTGGACCACGCCCGAGCCGGCCGAGAGCCGCTGCACCGACCCGGGGCCCAGCACGCCCGAGCCGACCGTCGAGGCGTGGCGCAGGCTCCCGGAGACCACCCAGCTGACGACCTCGACGTCCGCGTGGGGGTGGTCGGCGTACCCCGTGCCCGGCGGCAGCCGCTCGTCGTTGTGCGCCGCGAGCCGGGCGAAGCCGACGTTGCGGGGGTCGTAGTGGGCCCCGAACGAGAAGGAGTGCCAGGTCGTGCGGCCCTCCTCGCGGGTGCAGGACCGCTGCGCTGCCTCCCGGACCTCGATCACCCGGCCATGGTCGCAGGTGGGCGGGCGGCGCCCCCTCCGTACGCTGGCGGGCATGGGCGCAGGTCACGGGCACGGCCACACGCACGGCCACGCCGAGGGTCGGTCCGACGACCGGCGCCGGCTGTGGCTGGTCCTGGGCGTGACGCTCACGGTCGCCGTGGTCGAGCTGGTCGGGGCGCTGCTCTCCGGGTCGCTGGCGCTGCTGGCCGACGCGGGCCACATGTTCACCGACACCGCGGCGATCGTGCTGGCGCTCTCGGCGTCGTACGTCGCGACGCTCCCGGCCAGCCCGCGGCGCACCTTCGGCTACCACCGCGCCGAGATCTTCGCCGCCCTGGTCAACGCGGTGGTGCTGCTCGGGGTGTGCGGCTACCTCGCGGTGGCGGGGGTGCGGCGGCTGCTGGACCCCGTGCCGGTCGAGGCCGGCCTGATGCTGGTCTTCGCGGTGGGCGGGCTGGCGGCCAACCTGGTCTCCCTGGCGCTGCTGGCCGCGCGGCGGGGCGAGTCGCTCAACATGCGCGGCGCCTTCCTCGAGGTGCTGGGCGACGCCGTCGGGTCGGTGGCCGCCATCGTCGCCGGCGTGGTGGTGCTGACCACCGGCTTCGACCGGGCCGACTCGCTGGCCTCGCTGGTGATCGCGGTGCTGATCCTGCCCCGGGCGTGGTCGCTGCTGGGCGACTGCGTGCGGGTGCTGCTGGAGTCGGCGCCCCCGGGCGTCGACGTCGAGGTCGTGCGCCACCACCTGATGCACAGCGACGGCGTGGTCGACGTCCACGACCTGCACGCCTGGCTCATCACCAGCGGCATGCCGGCGCTCTCGGCCCACGTCACGGTGACCGACGAGGCGCTCGCCGAGCGGGGCGTCGGGGCGGTCCTCGACGAGCTCGGGGCGTGCGTGGCGACCCACTTCGGCATCGACCACGCCACCTTCCAGGTCGAGCCCGTGAGCCACCGGGCGCACGAGCCGGGCGAGGCGCACGCCTGAGCCGGCCGGCTCCCGGGCCGCCCCGAGGGCCCGTCGAGAACGCCCCGGGAGCACCCCGCAGGCCTCCGACCTGCGACGACACGCAGGCGGCGACCCGCCAGTGAATGCCTGTACCGGACTACACATCGTGGGTACTCTCCCGGACACGCTGTGTCGACGGGTGCGGTCCGCGCCCACCGGCGACTGACCGAAGGGGGCAGGCCGTGTGGGAGTTCCTCGTCGACCGTGCTGACCAGTTCTGGACGCTGGCCTGGGGACACGCCCTGCTGGTGCTCCTGGCCGTGCTGATCGCGAGCGTCATCGGGGTGGCCGTCGCCGTCGTGGTGACGCGCGTGCCGAGGCTGGAGCCGGTCGCCAACGCGATCAGCTCGATCGGCCTGACGATCCCGGCCTTCGCGCTGGTCGGTCTGCTGCTGCCCTTCCTCGGCCTGGGCTTCTGGACCGCGCTGCTGTGCGTCGGCTTCTACGCGGTGTTCCCGGTGATGCGCAACGCCGTCGTGGGGCTGCAGGGCGTCGACCCGACGCTCGTGGAGTCCTCCCGCGGCATGGGGATGAGCGAGCGGGCCTCGCTGCTCAAGGTCCGGCTGCCGCTCGCGTGGCCGGTCATCCTCGCCGGCGTCCGCGTCTCGACCCAGATGTCGATGGGCGTGGCCGCCATCGCGGCGTACGTCCTGGGGCCGGGCTTCGGCAGCTGGATCTTCACCGGCCTCGCGCAGGCCGGCGGCAAGAACGGCACCAACTACGCCCTCACCGCGACGCTCGGGGTGGTCGTCATCGCCCTGGTCTTCGACCTCCTCCTGCTCGCCCTGGGCCGAGCCACCATCTCGAAGGGAATCCGGGCATGACCGCCACCACCTCCTCCACGGGCTCCGGCGCCTCCGCCACGAGCGGCTCCATCAGCGGGGCCGAGATCCGGCTCGAGAACGTCACCAAGAAGTACCCCGGCCAGGAGGCCGCCGCCGTCGACGGCCTCAGCCTGGTCATCCCCGCCGGCGAGATCGTGATGTTCGTCGGCCCCTCGGGCTGCGGCAAGACGACCTCGCTCAAGATGATCAACCGGCTCATCGAGCCGACCTCGGGCACCATCCACATCGGCGACCAGGACATCAGCGCGCAGAGCGCCGACCAGCTGCGGCGCACCATCGGCTACGTCATCCAGGGCGGCTCGCTGTTCCCCCACATGACCGTGGCCAAGAACATCGCGATCGTGCCCAAGATGCTCGGCTGGGACCAGAGCCGCATCGACAGCCGGGTCGACGAGCTGCTCGAGCTGGTCAGCCTGGACCCCCAGCGCTACCGCGACCGCTACCCGCGCGAGCTCTCGGGCGGCCAGCAGCAGCGCGTCGGCGTCGCCCGTGGCCTGGCCGCCGACCCGCCGGTCATCCTCATGGACGAGCCGTTCGGCGCCGTCGACCCGATCACCCGGCAGCGGCTGCAGGACGAGCTCCTCTCGATCCAGCGCGAGCTGCGCAAGACCATCGTGTGCGTCACCCACGACATCGACGAGGCCATCAAGCTGGGCGACCGGATCCTGATCCTCCAGGAGGGCGCGCAGGTCGGGCAGTACGACACCCCCGAGGCCGTGCTGGCCAGCCCGGCCAACGACTTCGTGGCCGACTTCGTCGGGGCCGGGTCCTCGCTCAAGCAGCTGACCCTCTCGCGGATCTCCGACCTGGACCTCAAGACGCCCACGACCGCGACCATCGGCGAGCCCACCGAGGAGGTGCGCCGTCGCGCCGAGGCCGCCGGCGACCGGGCCGTGGTCGTGCTCGACGGCCAGGGGCGCCCGACCGCGTGGCCCTGGCTGCGCCAGCTCAAGGGCGAGACCATCCACGCCGGCACCGAGGACCTCAT
This sequence comes from Nocardioides scoriae, assembly GCF_900104965.1. NCBI lineage: Bacteria > Bacillati > Actinomycetota > Actinomycetes > Propionibacteriales > Nocardioidaceae > Nocardioides > Nocardioides scoriae. The sequence continues at coordinate 3,138,151 of NZ_LT629757.1, forward strand.
CAACCTCGACCACCGCGCCACCCTCAACGACGCCCTCGACACCATGCTGACCAACAGCCACGGCGGTGCCGTCGTCACCGGTGACCGCGACCGCTACCTCGGGGTCGTCGACTTCACGGCCGTCACCGACCACATGCGCCAGCAGCAGGAGGCGCTCGAGCAGGCCTCGGGCAGCGACGTCCCGGCGCGCTCCGCGCCCGAGGACGAGCACCCCGAGACGGTGACCGACGACTCGCACGACGCCGGGAGGGCCCGGTGAGCACGCCGGCGCCGGCCGCCGACACCGCGAGCGGGGAGGCGACCCGGCCCCGGCGCCCGCGGCTGCGGGACCGCATGAACGCCGAGACCGCGATCGTCATCTTCGCGATCCCGGTCATCGTGGCGATCGGCTTCGCGGCGTTCGCGATCTGGAACGCCACCGCCACCAAGGACTCCGTGGTCGAGGGGGCCCTGGCGTGGCCGACCGTCTGGGACCAGATCGGCGGCCACCTCAAGCTCACCTTCGTCTCCGCGATCGCCACCGTCGTGATCGCCGTCCCGCTCGGCGTGCTGCTGACCCGCGGCCGCGCCAAGGCCGTCGCCCCGGTCGTGGTCGGCATCGCCAACGGTGGCCAGGCGGCGCCGTCGGTGGGCCTGATCGTGCTGTTCGCGATGTGGCTGGGCTTCGGCTTCCGCACGGCCGTGATCGCGCTGACGCTCTACGCGATCCTGCCCGTGCTGCGCAACACGATCGTCGGGCTCGAGGGCGTCGACAGGACGCTCGTCGAGGCGGGCCGCGGCGTCGGCATGTCGGCGGTCGCCGTGCTGCTGCGCGTCGAGCTGCCCCTCGCCCTGCCGGTCATCATGGCCGGCGTCCGGACCGCGCTGGTGCTGCTCGTCGGCACCGCGACGCTTGCGACCTTCATCAACGGCGGTGGTCTCGGGGGCACGCTGCAGACCGGCATCTCGCTGCTGCGCTACCCCGTCATCGTCTGGGGGGCCGTGCTCGTGGCGCTGCTCGCCCTGCTCATCGAGTGGCTCGGGCGCGTGCTCGAGCTCGTCGTACGACCCAAGGGAGTGTGATCGCCGTGCGCCGTCCCACCCGTCCCACCCTGTTCGCCGGGCTGCTGCTGTCCGCCTCGGCGCTGCTCGCGGGCTGCAGCCTGCCCACCGCCGGCGGTTTCGTGCCCACCGGCCGGCTCACCGGCGAGCTGGCCGAGGTGAAGCCCCTCGACGGCGCCACCATCGCGGTCGGCTCGAAGAACTTCTCCGAGAGCGTGCTGCTCGGCAAGATGGCGATCATCCTGATGCAGTCCAGCGGCGCCACCGTCACCGACCTGACCAACATCCCCGGGTCCGCCGCCGCCCGCCAGGCCCAGCTCGACGACCAGATCCAGGCGCAGTGGGAGTACACCGGCACCGGCTGGATCGTCTACCTCGGCGAGACCAAGGCGATCCCGAACGAGGAGAAGCAGTACGTCGCCGTCCGCGACGCCGACCTGAAGCAGAACGACCTGGTCTGGCTGCCCCCGGCGCCCATGAACAACACCTACGGCTTCGCCATCACCGAGAAGACGGCCGCGAAGCTCAAGATCACCAAGCTCTCGCAGATCAAGGACATCCCCGTCGAGGAGCGCACCTTCTGCGTGGAGTCCGAGCTGCTCAACCGCCCCGACGGCCTCAAGGGGATGATGCAGAAGTACGACATCCCGCTCGGCACGGCCGACGGCGTGCCGACCGACAACCTCAAGACCTTCCAGACCGGCGCGATCTACGACGCCACCGCCAAGGGCGCCTGCAACTTCGGCGAGGTCTTCACCACCGACGGCCGCATCGTGGCCCTCAAGCTCAAGGTCCTCGAGGACGACCGCAACTTCTTCCCGAAGTACAACGTCTCGCTCGTGCTCAACGAGGCGACCGCGAAGAAGTACCCCCAGATCGCCGACCTGATCGCGCCCGTCGCGGCCAAGCTGACCGACGACGTCCTGCTGCAGCTCAACGCCGCCATCGACGTCGACGGCCGCGAGCCCGCCGACGTCGCCTACGAGTGGCTCAAGAAGGAAGGCTTCGTCGAGGACCAGTAGGCCGCCCGCGGACCGTGCGGTGCGGACGAAACGGGTGGGGCGGACGGGGGAAACTGCCCGGCGGTGACCGCTTCGTCCGGTTCGGCGGGCAGTTTCCCCGGTCGACCGGGGAAACTGCCCCTCCGCTCACCGCGACGCCGCGAGCTCCACCCCCTGGGCGATGGCGCGCTTGGCGTCGAGCTCGGCGGCGAGGTCGGCACCGCCGATGAGGTGGGCGGTGACGCCGGCGGCGACGAGCTCGTCGTAGAGGCCGCGCACCGACTCCTGGCCGGCGCACACGACGACGTCGTCGACCTCGAGGAGCCGGGGGGTGCCGTCGACCGTGACGTGCAGGCCCCGCTCGTCGATCCGGTCGTACGTCGCGCCGCTGACCTGCTCGACGCCCGACTGCTTGAGCACGGCGCGGTGGGCCCAGCCCGACGTCTTGCCGAGGTGGATCCCGATCGGGGTGCTCTTGCGCTGCACGAGGTAGACCTGACGGGCGGCCTCGCGGGGCTTCTTCTCGGTGAGCCCGCCGCGGTGCAGGTCGGGGTCGCCGACGCCCCAGTGCGCGAGCCAGTCCTCGAGGTCCTCCTCGACGTGGGTCAGCCAGACCGAGACGTCGACGCCGATCCCGCCGGCGCCGATGACGGCCACCCGCTCGCCGGGGACCTTCGCGCCGGAGAGCACGTCGGCGTACGACAGCGCGCGCTCGATGCCCGGGATGGTCGGGATGCGGGGCTCGACGCCGGTCGCGACGACCACCTCGTCGTACGCCTCCAGGTCGGCGGGGGTGGCCCGGACGCCCAGGCGCACCTCGACGCCGAGCACGTCGAGTCGGCGGGTGAAGTAGCGCAGCGTCTCGGCGAACTCCTCCTTGCCGGGGACCGCCATCGCCAGCCGGAACTGGCCGCCGATCTCGGGCGCCTGCTCGAAGAGCGTCACGGCGAACCCGCGCTCGGCGTACGACGCGGCCGCGCTCAGCCCCGCCGGACCGGCGCCGACGACCGCGGCGGTGGGTCGGCGGGGTGCGGCCGACGGCAGCGGCAGCAGCACCAGCTCGGTCTCGCGGCAGGCCCGCGGGTTGACCAGGCAGCTCGCCCTCTGGTTCGCGAAGGCGTGGTCCAGGCAGGCCTGGTTGCAGGCGATGCAGGTGTTGATCTCGTCGGCTCGGCCGGCGGCGGCCTTGGCGACGAAGTCGGGGTCGGCGAGCAGCGGGCGTGCCATCGAGACCAGGTCGGCGGTGCCGTCGGCGACCAGCTGCTCGGCGAGCTCGGGGGTGTTGATCCGGTTGGACGCGCAGACCGGGATGGTCATCTCCTCGCGCAGCCGCCGGGTCGTCCAGGCCCAGGCGCCGCGGGGGACCTGGGTGATGATCGTCGGCACCCGGGCCTCGTGCCAGCCGATCCCGGTGTTGATGACGCTGGCGCCGGCGTGCTCGAGCAGCAGCGCCAGCTCGACGGTCTCCTCCCAGGTCTGGCCGTCCTCGACGAGGTCGAGCAGCGAGAGCCGGTAGACGATCGGGAAGCCCTCGCCGACCCGCTCGCGGGTGCGGCGCACGACCTCGACGGCGAAGCGCATCCGACGGGTGGCCGACCCGCCCCACTGGTCCTCGCGCTGGTTGGTGCGCGCGGCGAGGAACTGGTTGATGAGGTAGCCCTCGGAGCCCATCACCTCGACGGCGTCGTAGCCCGCCTTCTGCGCCAGCGCCGCGGCGTCCGCGAACGACGTCGCCGCCCGGTCGACCTGGCGGGTGGTCATCGCGCTGGGCCGGAACGGCGTGATCGGCGACTTGATCGCGCTCGCCGACTGGCTGAACGGCGTGTAGCCGTAGCGCCCCGCGTGCAGCAGCTGCAGCGCGATCGCGCCCTGCTCCTCGTGCACCGCGTCGGTCACCTGGCGGTGCCGCGCGGCGTCGAGCCGGGACGTCATCTCCCCGGCCAGCGGCTTGAGCCAGCCCCGCTTGGAGACCGCGAACCCACCGGTCACGATCAGGCCGACACCGCCCGCGGCCCGCTCGCGGAAGTACGCCGCCAGCTTGGGCAGGTCCCAGGTGTGGTCCTCGAGCCCGGTGTGCATCGAGCCCATCACCACCCGGTTGCGCAGCGTCAGGTCGCCGACCTGCACCGGGGCCAGCAGGTGGGGGAAGGGGGAGTCGGTCATGGCGTCCCTGCTCTCTGGTGTCGGTCGCTGCGGGTGGTGCCGGCGTCGGTCGGGTCGGGCTCCCACGCCTGGAGGTACTCGCCGAGCCACTCCACCCAGAACCGCTCCTGCCGGATGCCGCCGCGCAGCACCAGCCAGACGTCGAGGGCGTGCTCGTGGTCGGCCCCCTGCGCAGGACCCCGCTCGCGCCCGGGGCCGGGCGGATCGGGGAACTGCTCGCGCTCGAGCTGCTCGTAGTGGGCCAGCCGGGCCTGGTGCTCCAGCCGCAGGCCACGGAGGTGGTCGAGCAGCGCCGCGCGGTCGGCGTACGACGCCCCGCGCATCTTCACCGCGACCTCCGAGCGGAGCGAGACCGCGTCGGTCGGGGTGGCGATCCAGCGGGCGAGCTCCTCGCGGCCGGTGGCGGTGACGCTCCAGCGGCGCTCGGTGCTCCGGGAGTCGCCGACCTCGCCGCGGACCCAGCCGTCGACCTCCATGCGGCGCAGCACGCGGTAGATCTGCTGGTGGGTGGCCTGCCAGAAGAACCCGATCGAGCGGTCGAAGCGCCGGGCCAGCTCGATGCCGCTGCCCGGCCGCTCGCGCAGCGAGACCAGCAGGGCGTGCTCGAGGGACATGCCCAGGATCATCCGGGTCGACCGGCCGTTGTGCAACGCGTTGCACGAGTGGGCTGGATCACACGAGGCGCCCGGCCCCGGCCTGGACCGGTCGTCTCACGGCGCCGTGGCGGTGCGGTCGTCCCGGGGTGCGGACCTACGATCTCGACATGCGAAAGACCCGTGCCGCGCTGCTGCTCTCCCCGCTCCTGCTGACCGCCCTGGCCTGCGCCCCGCAGGACGACAGCGGCTCCTCGAGCGCCTCCTCGGGCAGCTCGTCGAGCGCCTCGGCCGGCAGCTGCGCCACCGGCGACCTGGCGCTCAAGCAGGCCGGGCAGCTGACCATCGCGACCGACACCCCGGCGTACGACCCGTGGTTCGCCGACAACGACCCGACCAACGGCAAGGGCTTCGAGTCGGCCGTGGCGTACGCCGTCGCGCAGCAGCTCGGCTTCGACCGCGACCAGGTCACCTGGGTCAAGCAGCCGTTCAACTCCTCCTACGCGCCCGGCGCCAAGAAGTGGGACTTCGACATCAACCAGGTCTCGATCACGCCCGAGCGGCAGCGGGTCGTGGACTTCTCGACGGGCTACTACTCCGCCGCGCAGGCCGTCGTGGCGCTCGACGACAGCAAGCTGACGCCCGGCTCGATGGCCGACCTCAAGGGGCTGAAGCTCGGCGCCCAGACCGGCACCACCAGCCTGACCGCGATCCGCGACGTCATCGAGCCCGACCAGGCGCCGCTGGTGTTCAACAACACCAACACCGCCAAGCAGGCGCTGCTCAACGGGCAGGTCGACGCCATCGTGACCGACCTGCCGACCGCGTTCTACGTGACGGCGGCCGAGATCGAGGGCTCCGAGATCATCGGCCAGTTCCAGCCCGTGAGCGGCGAGACCGAGGAGTTCGGCCTGCTCCTGGAGAAGGGCTCGGAGCTAACGCCCTGCGTCGACGAGGCCCTCACCGCGCTGGAGGACGACGGCACCCTGGCCGGGCTGGAGCAGAAGTGGCTCTCGACCTCGGTCGACGTGCCCGTCCTGAAGTGAGCCGGACGGCCGGCTCCGCCGCGGTCGAGCCCTGGACGCCCAGCGACCGCGAGCTCGAGCGGCGTCGGGTCCGCCGGCGCGACCGGCAGCGCCGCGGCCTGGTCGCCACGGCCGTCACCGTCGCGGTCGTGCTGGTCGCGGGCTGGGCGATCACGGGCTCGGCCGGCTGGCCGCGGGTGCAGGAGACCTTCTTCTCCGGCTACCACGCCCGCGAGTCGCTGCCGGCGATCGCGCGCGGCTTCCTGGTCAACGTGGCGATGTTCATGGTCGCCGAGCCCCTGATCCTGCTGCTCGGCACCAGCGTCGCCGTGGTGCGCTCGACCACATCGCCCTGGCTGACCCCGCTGCGCGGCCTCGCGGTGCTCTACACCGACCTGCTGCGGGGGGTGCCGACCCTGCTCGTGGTCGTGCTGCTCGCCCTCGGCGTGCCGGCGCTGCGGCTGACCGGCATCACCACCAGCCTGTTCTGGCTCACGCTGGTCGCGCTGGTGCTGTCGTACGGCGCCTACGTCGCCGAGGTGGTCCGCTCGGGCATCGAGTCGATCCACCCCTCCCAGCTGGCCTCCGCCCAGGCGCTGGCGCTCTCGCGCGGCCAGACGATGCGGTTCGTGGTGCTCCCGCAGGCGCTGCGGCGCGTCGTACCGCCCCTGATGAACGACTTCGTCTCGCTCCAGAAGGACACCGCCCTGGTCTCGGCGGTGGGCGTGACGGAGGCGCTGTTCGCGGCGCAGGACTACGGCAACTACAACTTCAACTACACGCCGCTGCTCGTCGCGGCGGCGTTCTTCGTGGCGCTGACGATTCCGCTGGCGCGGTTCACCGACTGGCTCGGCCGGCGCGCCGCACGACGGGAGCGGGGCCGGTGAGCGCGCCCACCGACGGCCGGGTGCCGGTGCTCTCCGCCCGCGGCCTGCGCAAGACGTACGCCGACCGCGTGGTCCTCGACGGCATCGACCTCGACGTCCACGCCCACGACGTGGTCTGCCTGATCGGCGCCTCGGGATCGGGCAAGTCGACCCTGCTGCGCTGCCTCGACCTGCTCGAGGAGATCGACGACGGCGTCATCGAGCTCGACGGTCGCGAGGTCTCCGACCCGCGTGTCGACCCCCGCGAGGTGCGCCGAGAGATCGGGATGGTCTTCCAGGCCTACAACCTGTTCCCCCACCTGAGCGTGCTGGCCAACTGCACCCTGGCCCCCACCCGCGTCCACGGGGTCGGGAGCGACGAGGCGCAGGCCAGGGCGGTGCGGCTGCTCGAGCGCTTCGGCCTCGGCGACAAGGCCCAGGCCCACCCCGACCAGCTCTCCGGCGGCCAGCAGCAGCGGGTCGCCCTCGTCCGGGCCCTGTGCACCGAGCCGCGCGTGCTGCTCCTCGACGAGATCACCGCGGCCCTCGACCCGGAGCTGGTCGGCGAGGTGCTGGCCGTCGTGCGTGCCGAGGCCGAGGCGGGCATGACCATGGTGCTCGCCACCCACGAGATGGCCTTCGCCCGCGAGGTCGCCACCCGGGTCTGCTTCCTCGACCGCGGCCGGATCCTCGAGCAGGGCCCGCCCGACCAGGTCCTCTCCGCCCCCCGCGAGCCCCGCACCCGCGAGTTCCTCCGCCGCGTCCTCCCGACCTAGGCCGGGGGCTGGTCGGCGCATGCAACGCTCCGTTCATGTCAGTGAGTGCCCGCCAGGACGGGTGTACGCCGCATGTAACGGAGCGTTGCATGACCTCGCCGCCGCCGAGCGCTCCGCCCCTCCCCACCGTGACAGTGGTTCTGTCATGATCGCGGCCATGACGCAGGAGCAGCCGAGGATCGAGCTGGGGCAGGGCACGGGGCCGTTGCGCGGGGTCAAGGTGGTCGAGCTCGCGGGGATCGGGCCGGGGCCGCACGCGTGCATGATCCTGGCCGACCTGGGGGCCGACGTGATCCGGGTGGAGCGACCGGGCGGCCAGCCGCTCACCGGCGGTCCCACCGACCTGCTCAACCGGGGCCGGCCCAGCGTCGCGCTCGACCTCAAGCAGCCGCGGGCCGTGGCCACCGTGCTGGACCTCGTCGCCGACGCCGACCTGCTGGTCGAGGGCCTGCGGCCGGGCACCACCGAGCGGCTCGGCCTCGGGCCCGAGGAGTGCCTCGCGCGCAACCCGCGGCTGGTCTACGGCCGGATGACCGGCTGGGGCCAGACCGGCCCGCTGGCGCGCTCGGCCGGGCACGACATGAACTACGTCGCGCTCACCGGGGCGCTGTTCGGGATGGGCCAGGACAAGGCCCGGCCGCACTTCCCGGCCAACCTGGTCGGCGACTTCGGGGGCGGCTCGACGTACCTCGTCATCGGCCTGCTCGCCGCCCTCCTCGAGTCGCGGCTCAGCGGCCGGGGCCAGGTCGTCGACGCGGCGATCGTCGACGGCACCGCACACCTCAACGCCATGACCTCGGCGTTCGCCGCCGGCGGCCAGCTGCGCGAGGAGCGCGGCGCCAACCTGCTCGACGGCGGGATGCCGTTCTACGACCTCTACGAGACCTCCGACGGCCGCCACATGTCGGTCGGCCCCCTGGAGCCGCAGTTCTACGCCGTCCTCGTCGAGCTGCTGGGTCTCCAGGACGCGCCCGACCGCTACGACCTGGCCCGCTCCGAGGAGCTGCGCGCCCGGATCGCGGCGGTCTTCGCGACCCGCACCCAGGCGGAGTGGACCCAGGTCTTCGACGGCACCGACGCCTGCGTGGCGCCCGTGCTGCCGCTGAGCGAGGCGCCCGACCACCCGCACGTGGCGGCGCGCGAGGTGTTCGTCGACCACGAGGGCGTGCGGCAGCCGGCTCCGGCCCCCCGCTTCAGCCGTACGCCGGCCAGCCTGTCGCTCCCGCCCGCACCCACGGCCGGTGCCCACACCCGCGCCGCGCTGGCCGCCTGGGGGATCGCGGGCGTCGACGGGCTCCTCGAGGACGGGGTGGCGGTCCAGACGTGAGCCCGTCCCGCGCGGACCTGGTCGCCGACTGCTCCCGCTGCGTCGGCCTGTGCTGCGTGGTCCCGGCCTTCGCCCCGTCCGCCGACTTCGCGCTCGACAAGCCGGCGGGCGTGCCGTGCCCGCACCTCGGCCTCCACCCGGCCGAGCACTTCGGCTGCACCATCCACACCGAGCTGCCCGAGCGCGGGTTCGCCGGATGCACGGTCTACGACTGCTTCGGCGCCGGCCAGCGGGTGGCGCAGGCCCCGTCGTACGCCGGCCACGACTGGCGCGACCCGGACGTGCGACCGGCGATGTTCGCCGACTTCGAGGTGGTCGAGCGGCTCCACGAGCTGCAGTGGTACCTCCTCGAGGCCGTCGAGCGCTGCCCCGACCCGGCCCTGGTCGACGAGGCGGAGGGGCTGCTCGAGCAGGTCGAGCGGGCCGCCGCGTCGCCGCGCGACGTCGAGGTGGTGCGCCTGCAGCTGCGCGCCGACCCGCTGCTGGGCGAGGTCAGCGACGCGGTCCGGGAGCCGGCCGGGGTCGACCTGCGCGGCCACGACCTCGCCGGCCAGGACCTGCGCGGGCACGACCTGGTCGCCGCGACCCTGCGGGGCGCGGTGCTGCTGGGGGCCGACCTGCGCGGCGTCGACCTCACCGGGACCGACCTGCTGGGCGCCGACCTGCGCGGGGCCGACCTGCGGGGGGCCGACGCGTCCGGCGCGCTGTTCTGGACCCGGCTGCAGCTGCGCGCCGCCCGCACCGACACGACGACCCGGCTGCCGGACCTCCCGGCCTGACCGCCCGGCGGCAGGTCAGCCGGCGAGCGTGGACTCGGCGACGACGCGGAGCGCCTGCGCGGCGATGGTGAGGGCGGGGTTCATCGCGGCCGAGGACGGGAAGAAGCCGCCGTCGACGACCCACAGGTTGGCGAGGTCGTGGCTGCGGCACCACGGGTCGAGGACGCTGGTGGCGGGGTCGTGGCCGGCCACGACCGTGCCGCACATGTGGCTGTTCATGCTGATGTCGAAGTGCTGGGTGGCCACCACGTCGTAGCCCGCCCGGCGCATCAGCTTCTTCGCGCGTCGGTGCAGCAGGGCGTGCTGCTCGGTGTTGCGGGCCCGGCGGGTGCAGCGCAGGGTGCCGTCGGCCTCCAGGGTGATCCGGTTGTCCGCGTCGGGCAGGTCCTCGCCCATGACCAGCCACTCCACCGAGCGGGCGGCGACCGCGTCGAGCACGCGGCGGGGGACCCGGGTGGCGTGGCTCTTCATCATCGAGCCCTGCACCTTGCCGAGCAGCTGCAGGCTGCCGAGGGGGTGGCCCGCACCGCCGTCGTCGTACCAGTCGTTGACGCCCAGCGTCTTCTGGAACACCACGTCGTTGCGGCGGTCGAGGTCGACGGCGGCGATGTGGGCGTTGTTGTGCATCATGAAGCGGCGCCCGACCTGGTCGCTGGAGTTGGCCAGCCCGTGGGGGTGCGGACCGTCGGCCGAGGCCAGCAGCAGCGCCGCCGAGGCCACCGCACCGCCCGACAGCACGAACCGCTCGCCCCGCACCGTCACCGGGCCCTCGGGGCCGTCGGCCAGCAGGTGGGTGACGCGGCCGCCCGCGGCGTCGGTGACCACGCGGCGCACGAGCGTGCCCGTCGCCAGCCGGACGTGTCCGGTGGCGAGGGCGGGGTCGAGCGCGCAGGTCTCGGCGTCGCTCTTGGCGTCGACCCGGCACGGGAACCCGTCGCAGGTCGCGCAGCGCACGCAGGCGCCGCCCTCGCGCAGGTCGATGCCCATCGCCGTGCTGGAGGGGTGGACGCCGGCCTCCCGCAGCCGGTCGGCGAGGTCCGCGACGTAGGGCTCGTGGGGCACGGCCGGGAACGGGAAGTCGGTGCTGCGCCGGGGGGCGGTCGGGTCACCGTCGGCCAGGCCGTGCACGCGGTAGAGCTGCTCGGCCTGCCCGTAGTAGGGCTCGAGGTCGTCGTAGGAGAACGGCCAGGCCGGCGAGCGGCCGCCGAGGTGCTCCACCTCGCCGAAGTCGGACTCCCGGAAGCGCGGCAGGCTGGCGCCGTAGACCTTGGTGTTGCCGCCCACGACGTGGTGCACGCCGGGCACGAAGGCCCGCCCGTCGCGGTCGAGCCAGGTCTCGGTCGGCTTGTAGCGGCGCTCGAGGAAGACCGCCTCGGGCGACCAGTTCTGCGGCTCGCGGGGCAGTCGCTCGCCCCGCTCGAGGACCAGCACGTCCACCCCGCGCTGCGCCAGCGCCCAGGCGGTGGTGGCGCCGCCCATGCCGCTGCCGACGACGACCACCTCGGCGTGCAGCTCGGCCTGCGGCTGGGCGTGCGGCTGGGCGTGCGGCTCGGCCACGGGCGCTCCTGGTGGTCGGGGGGAGGGGCTGAGAGGGTGGGAGGCCGAGTAGACCACGGAGGACCGACAGTGAGCGTCGAACCGCCCCGCACCCCCGCACCGCCCGCCGACGAGCGCGGCTTCCTGTCCCTGCTGACCGGGTCGTTCGCGACGCCGGCGGCCGAGAACCCGACGGTGGCGATGGTGGAGGCGGCGTACGCCCACCACGGGCTCGACGCGCGCTACCTCAACTGCGACGTCGCTCCCGGCTCGCTGGCCGACGCGGTGCGCGGCGCGGTGGCCATGGGCTGGGTCGGCTTCAACTGCTCGCTGCCGCACAAGCAGGCCGTGATCGGGCTGCTCGACGAGCTCACGGACGCCGCGCGGCTGATCGGCGCGGTCAACTGCGTCGTGCGCGACGGCGACCGGCTCGTCGGGGAGAACACCGACGGCAAGGGCTTCGTCGAGTCGCTGCGCACCGTCGTCGACCCGGCGGGTGCCTCGGTCCTGGTCGTCGGCGCGGGCGGTGCCGGCCGGGCCGTGGCCGTCGAGACCGCGCTCGCGGGAGCGGCCCGGGTCACGGTGCTCAACCGCTCGGGCGAGCGCGGCCGCGAGGTGGCGGCGCTGGTCGACGGGTCGACCCCGGCCGAGGGCGTGTCGCTGCCCTGGGAGGGCCGGGTGGCCGTGCCCGCCGGCACCGACATCGTGGTGCAGGCGACCTCGGTCGGCCTGTTCCCCGGCACCGAGGACGTCGTCGACCTCGACCTGGACTCGCTCGACGCGTCGGTCGTGGTGGCCGACGTGGTGCCCAACCCGCCCCGCACGCGGCTGCTGCGCGAGGCCGAGCAGCGGGGCTGCCGCACCCTCGACGGCCTCGGGATGCTCGTCGAGCAGGGCGCCGTGGCGATCCGGCTGTGGACCGGGGTCGACCCCGACCGCGCGGTCATGCGCCAGGCGCTCACCGACATCTTCGGCTGAGGTCGCGGGCCGATCCGCTGGAGGTCGGGAGCCGCGGGTCAGGCGGGGCGGACGGCCAGCGCCCAGGGGTCGGCGCCCGAGAGCGGCAGCCGACGCCAGGCGAGGTCGGCCGAGCCGGTGCGCCGGTCGACCTCGACGCTGAAGGAGTGCGGGGTCTCGACGACGAGCACCCGGGTGCGGTGGACGTGCTCGTCGACCCAGCCGCCGCTGGCGACCAGGGGCAGGCGGGCGCGGTCGCCGGTCCAGGTCGAGGAGGCCCAGGTGCCGTCGCTGACGGCCACCTCGTGCCACTCGCCGTCGCGGCGCAGCGCGAGCCGGGTGCCGTCGGCGTCGACCCGGACCTCGTCGTACGCCGGCGCGACGTCGCCGCCGCGCCGCTGCACCACCACGTCACCCTCCGGCAGCGTGGCGCCCGCACCGGCGCGCAGGGGCGGCACCTCCACGGCCGCCAGCCGGGCCGCGAGCGCGCGGTCCGACGACCCGTCCGAGGAGGCGCCGGGGCCGCCGAGCGCGGGCACGACGTGGGCCCACAGGGCATCGAGGGTGGCCTGCATGACGTCGTTCTCGGAGGTGATCGCGACCACGGCGTCCTGCTCGGGCAGCACCACGAGGAACTGGCCGAAGGCGCCGTCGCCGCGGCAGCCGTGCCGCTGCGCCCAGAAGGAGAAGCCGTAGCCCCGCCGCCAGTCGGGGCCGGCCGACTCCTCGCGGTTGCGGGGACCGACCGGGCGCAGCGCCTCCTCGACGTACGCCGCGTCGAGCAGCCGCACGCCGTCGCGCACGCCGCCGTCGAGCAGGAGCTGGGCGAGGGAGGCGATGGTGCCGGTCGTCAGGTGGGCGCCGCTGAACCCGATCTCGTGGCCGAGCGGGTCGCGGTGCCACGGCGGGGTGGGCAGCCCGAGCGGCCCCAGCACCCGGTCGGCCAGCAGCTCGGACAGGCCCCGACCGGTGACGTGGTGCACCACCCGGGCCAGCAGGTAGGTCGCCACCTGGTCGTAGGTGAACGTCGTGCCCGGCTCGTGGTCGAGTGCGACCGCGAGCACGCGGGGCAGCCAGTCCTCGCCGACCGGGGAGGCGGCGCCACGGCTCCCGACCCGGTCCCACGCGTCGACGTCGTGGCCCACCGTCATCGACAGGCAGTGCCGCACCCGGACCCGCTCCCACCCGGGTGCCACCGATCCGGCCGGCTGCCGGGGCAGCCGCTCCAGCACGAGGTCGTCGAGGCCGAGCACGCGGTCGCCCACGAGCACCCCGACCGCCGTCGCGGTCAGCGTCTTGGACAGCGAGTAGGCGAGGTGGACCCGGTCGGCGGCGTACGGCGCCCAGTGGGCCTCCGCGACCACGTGACCGTGCCGGGCCACGACCAGGCCGTGCAGGCCGAGCTCCTCGCGCTCGGCCGCGTCGAGGAAGGCCAGCAGGCCGGCGGCGTCGACGCCCTGGTCGCGGGGCGTGCTGCGGGGGAGGGTCACGCCCCCGAACCTAGACGCCGGCACCGACGTGCCCCGCCCCCACGTGACCTGGCCCACAGGCCGTCCGCCATTGACGATGACAGCAGTACTGTCACAATGACCGTGACATCGACGCCCCCGGCCGAGCCGTGCGTGGCGTCGGCCCTCCCGTCACCACGGCACGAGTAGTTGGGATGTCCCATGGCAGCAGAAGCATTCGTCTACGACGCGATCCGCACCCCGCGCGGCAAGGGCAAGAAGGACGGGAGCCTCCACGAGGTCAAGCCCGTCGACCTGGTCGTGGGCCTCCTCGACGCCGTCCAGGAGCGCAACCCCTCGCTCGACGTGAACCGCGTCGACGACGTCGTGCTCGGCGTGGTCTCGCCCGTGGGCGACCAGGGCGGCGACATCGCCAAGACCGCGGCGCTCGCGGCCGGCCTGCCCGACACCGTGGCCGGCGTCCAGCTCAACCGCTTCTGCGCCTCGGGCCTCGAGGCCGTCAACCAGGCCGCCTCGCGCGTGCGCGGCGGGTTCGAGGACCTCATCCTGGCCGGCGGCGTCGAGTCGATGAGCCGCGTGGCCATGGGCAGCGACGGCGGTGCCTGGGCCATGGACCCCGCGACCGCGTTCGCCACCGACTTCGTGCCCCAGGGCATCGGTGCCGACCTGATCGCCACCCTCGAGGGCTTCAGCCGCGCCGACGTCGACGCCTTCGCCGTGGAGTCCAACGCCCGCGCCGCCAAGGCCTGGGCCGACGGCCGCTTCGGCCGCTCGGTCGTGCCCGTCCGCGACCGCAACGGCATGACCGTGCTCGACCACGACGAGTTCATCAAGCCCGAGTCGACCGTCGAGGGGCTGGCGCGGCTGCGCCCGTCGTTCGCCGGCATCGGCGCGCAGGGCGGCTTCGACTCGGTGGCGCTGGAGAAGTACCACTGGGTCGAGGAGATCGACCACGTCCACCACGCCGGCAACTCCTCGGGCATCGTCGACGGCGCCGCCCTGGTCGCCATCGGCAACGAGCAGGTCGGCCGCGACCTCGGCCTGACCCCGCGCGCCCGCATCGTCGCGGCGGCCGTCTCCGGCGCCGACCCGACGATCATGCTGACCGGCCCTGCCCCCGCGAGCCGCAAGGCGCTGGCCAAGGCCGGGCTCAAGGTCGAGGACATCGACCTGTTCGAGATCAACGAGGCGTTCGCCGCCGTCGCGATGCGCTTCATGCGCGACATGGGCATCTCCGAGGAGATCACCAACGTCAACGGCGGCTCGATCGCCATGGGCCACCCCCTGGGCGCCACGGGCGCGATGATCCTCGGCACCCTGGTGGACGAGCTCGAGCGCCGCGACCTCAAGCGCGGCCTGGCCACGCTGTGCGTCGGCGGCGGCATGGGCATCGCCACCATCGTCGAGCTGGTCTGACCCTCCGCCGACGGTCGCGAGAGCGACCTCCTCGGGGCACCGCACCCCACCTCTCCCAGGAAGACACCGATGACTGACTCCGCAGTGACCTACGACCGCGACGCCGACGGCATCGTGACCCTCACCCTCGACGACCCGCAGTCGAGCGCCAACACCATGAACGAGCGCTACAAGGCCTCGATGCACGCGGCCGTCGAGCGCCTCGTCGCCGAGAAGGACGACGTGCGCGGCGTGGTCGTGGCCTCGGCCAAGAAGACCTTCTTCGCCGGCGGCGACCTCAAGGGCATGGTCACCACGACCGCCGCCGACGCCGAGCGCGTCTTCCACGAGGTCGAGCAGGTCAAGGCCGACCTGCGTCGCCTCGAGACCCTCGGCAAGCCCGTCGTGGCCGCGATCAACGGTGCGGCGCTGGGCGGCGGCCTCGAGATCGCGCTGGCCTGCCACCACCGCATCGCCGTGGACGGCCGCTACGAGATCGGCCTGCCCGAGGCCACGCTGGGCCTGCTGCCCGGCGGCGGCGGCGTCACCCGCACGGTGCGGATGTTCGGCATCCAGACCGCGCTCATGGACCTGCTGCTCCAGGGTCCCCGGATGAAGCCCGCGGCCGCGAAGGACAAGGGCCTGGTCGACGAGCTGGTCCCGAGCCAGGAGGAGCTGCTCCCCGCCGCCCGCGCCTGGGTGCTGGCCCACGCCGACGACGAGGCCGGCCAGGTCGGCCAGCCGTGGGACCGCGAGGGCTACCGGCTGCCCGGCGGCACCCCGAGCACGCCCAAGCTCGCGGCGTTCCTGCCGGCCTTCCCGGCGATGCTGCGCAAGCAGGTCAAGGGCGCCGACTACCCCGCGCAGCGCGCGATCATGGCGGCCGCCATCGAGGGCGCCCAGGTCGACTTCGAGACCGCGACCCGCATCGAGTCGCGCTACCTCGCCGAGCTGATCACCGGCTCCAACAGCAAGAACATGATCCAGGCGTTCTTCTTCGACCTCTCGGCCATCAACGGCGGGTCGCTGCGACCCGCGGGCGTGCCGCGGTTCGCGCCGACCAAGGTGGGCGTCCTGGGCGCCGGGATGATGGGGGCCGGCATCGCCTACTCCTGCGCCCGCGCCGGCATGCAGGTCGTGCTCAAGGACGTCGCGCAGGAGTCGGCCGACAAGGGCAAGGCCTACAGCGACAAGATCCTGTCCAAGGCCGTCGAGCGCGGCTCGATGACCGAGGCGGCCAAGGCCGAGGTCCTCGACCGGATCACCGCCACGACCGAGGCCTCCGACTTCGCCGGGGTCGACCTCGTCATCGAGGCCGTGTTCGAGGACCCCGCGCTCAAGGCCCGGGTGTACGCCGAGATCCAGGACGTCGTGCAGCCCGACGCGCTGCTGTGCTCCAACACCTCGACGCTGCCGATCACCGGCCTCGCCGACGCGGTCTCGCGCCCGGCCGACTTCATCGGCCTGCACTTCTTCAGCCCCGTCGACAAGATGCCGCTGGTGGAGATCATCAAGGGCGACCAGACCTCCGACGAGTCGGTGGCCCGCGCCCTCGACGTCGTGCAGGCGATCCGCAAGACCCCGATCGTGGTCAACGACAGCCGCGGCTTCTACACCAGCCGCGTCATCGGCACGATGGTCAACGAGGGCCTCGCCATGCTCGGCGAGGGCGTCCACCCGAGCTCGGTCGAGCGGGCCGCGACGCAGGCGGGCTACCCCGTCGGCACGCTGCAGCTCTCCGACGAGCTCAACATGGAGCTGATGGCCAAGATCGCCAAGGCCACCGCCGAGGCCGAGGGCGACGCGTTCACCCCCCACCCCGCCTCGACGGTGATCGAGACGATGCTCGCCGAGGGCCGCTCCGGTCGGCTGCGCGGCGCCGGCTTCTACGACTACGACGAGTCCGGCCGGCGCACCACGCTGTGGCCGGGCCTGAAGGACCTCTTCCCGCCCCAGGACGACCCCGCCGACCTCGACGACCTCAAGGACCGCTACCTGTTCATCGAGGCCCTCGAGACCGCGAAGTGCTTCGAGGAGGGCGTCATCGAGTCGGCCGCCGCGGCCAACATCGGCTCGATCATGGGCATCGGCTACCCGCCCCTGACCGGCGGCACCGTCCAGTTCATGCAGGGGTACGACGGCGCGACCGGCCAGGGCCTGCGCGGGTTCGTCGAGCGCGCCGACCAGCTCGCCAAGCTCCACGGCGACCGCTTCGCCCCCACCGACCGCCTGCGCGAGATGGCCGAGAAGGGCGAGACCTTCCCCGCCTGACCCCGCCTGACCCCGTCTGACCCCGTCTGGCCCCGCCTGACCCCGCCTGACCCGGCCAGGCCCCCCGAAGTCCGCAAACCGGACACGTCGGGGGGCCGGCTCGGGGACCATGGGCGGGTGCAGGAGACGAATCCGCGGGTCGACGTACGCGGGCTGTGGGTCAGGTTCGGCGAGGTGGCGGCCGTCCAGGGCGTCGACGTCGCCGCCCACGCCGGGTGGGCGACCGCGCTGCTGGGGCGCAACGGCGCCGGCAAGTCGACGACGATGCGGGTGCTCGCGGGCGTGATCCCGCCGACCGAGGGCCTGGTGGCCGTCGACGGCGTGGACGTGCGGCGCGACCCGCTCGCGGTCAAGCGGCTGACCGGCTACTGCCCCGACGTCGGCGGCCTGGTGCCGCGGGCGACGCCGTGGGAGCACCTCCAGCTGGCGGCACGGCTGCGCGGGCTGCAGGGCTGGGAGGCCCGCGGCCGTGACCAGCTGGAGCGGTTCGGCCTCGGCGACGTCGCCCACCGGGTGACCTCGGGCTTCAGCCACGGCATGGGGCGCCGGCTCTCGGTGCTGCTCGCGGCCTTCCACGAGCCGGCGGTGCTGCTGCTCGACGAGCCGTTCGACGGGGTCGACCCGCTCGGCGTCGAGGCGACGCTGGAGGCGATCGCCGACGCCCGGGCCCGGGGTGCGGCGGTGCTGGTGAGCACCCACCTGCGCGAGCTCGCCATGGAGGCGTGCACCGAGGCGCTGGTGCTGCGCGGCGGCGCCCGGGTGGCGTCGCTGGCGGCCTCCGACCTGGCCGGCGAGGAGGGTGCGGGTGTCTACCGGGCTCTCCTGGACTGACCAGCGCGGCGCCGTCCGCGACCTGGCCGCGCTGCTCGCCTTCCGCCGCTCGGGCCTGACGACGGGCTCGCGGCGGCGGCTGCGGTGGGCCGGGGCGCTGGTGCTGCTGCTGACGCTCGCGGTGCTCGTCGGTCCGGCGTACCTCTCCGGCCCCGTCCCCCGGGAGTACGGCGGCCGCATGCTCGCCCTGCTGCCCTCGCTGTGCCTCGGCTTCCTCGGTCTCTCGGTGCTCTCCGCCGTCGCCTCCGCGGGCGGGCGCGAGGTCGTGCCCCGCGACCAGGCCGTCGCGTTCCCGGTCTCGACGGCCGCCGACCACCTCGGCGCCCTGCTGCTGGCCCCGCTCAACATCGCCTGGGTGCTGCAGGTCTGGACGCTGCTCGGGGTCACGTCGTACGCCCTGGGGCCGACGCTGCTGCCCGTCTACGTGCTGCCGGTCGTCGCCTGGGTGCTGCTGGCCACCGCCCTCGCGCAGGCGCTGGGCTGGGTGGTCGAGGGGGTGCGGCGCGGCCCGCGCGGCACCACGGTCTTCCGGGTGCTGCTCGCCGTCGTGCTCGCCTCCGGGATCGCCCTGGTGGCGAGCGGCCACGTCACCGACGTGCTCGACCGCAGCCCGACCCGGTTCGTGCTCCTCGGGGTGCTGGCCGGCGCCGGTGGGGACGGCTGGGGCCTGGCCTGGCGGGTGGGCGCGACCCTGGCCGCGACGGTCGCGGCCGTGGTGCTCGGCTCGCTGCCGGCCCGCTGGGCGCTGTTCCGGCCGATGCGCGAGGAGCTGCGGCTCGAGGGGGGCCAGCACCGTCCGCGCCCCCTGCCGGGGAGCGACCTGCGGATGCTGGTGCGCCTCGACCGGGCGTCGGTGTGGCGCTCGGTGCCGCTGCGCCGCGGCGTCGGCGTGCTCGCCGTCATGCCCGGGCTGGTGGCCCTGGCCGGGGCCATGGAGTGGCGCTCGCTGACCATCCTGCCGGGGCTGGTGGCCTCGGGCGGGGCGCTGCTCTTCGGCGTCAACGCCTGGTGCCTCGACGCCCGCGGGGCGCTGTGGCGCGACAGCCTGCCGGTGGCCCCGCGCACGGTCTTCGCCGCCCGTGCCTACGTGCTGCTCGAGCTGCTGCTCGGCTCGGCCGTGGTCACCCTCGTGCTGGGGGCGGTGCGGGCCGGCGCCCCGACGCCCGGCGAGCTGGCCGCGGTCGTGCTCGGCACGGTGGTGGTCGCCGTGCAGGTCGTGGCGGGGGCCCTGCGGTGGAGCGTCGCCCGGCCGTACGCCGTGGACCTGCGCAGCGCCCGGGCCACGCCCGCCCCACCGGTCGTCATGGTCGGCTACAGCGCCCGGCTGGCCCTGGTGACGACGGTGACCGGGCTGCTGTTCTCCTCGCTGGCGCTGCTGGGGTCGGTGACCCTGGTCGCGCTGGTGGCACTGGCGATGGTGCTCTGGTCGGGCTACCGCCTCGAGCGCACCGCCCAGGTGTGGCAGGACCCGGTCGAGCGCTCGCGCGTCGTGGCCACCGTCGCGGGCTGAGGCGGTCCGTCCACCGGACCCGGGGGTTTGGCACCCGGGCGGTGCGGTCATCCTCGGGGGGCGGTGTCTAGACCATCACCACCGCCTGTCACGGCTGTGGGGGAGATGATTCCCACGGCCACCGCAAAAATGTGTCACCATATGTCCACCTGGTCGCTGACCAGACCCATTCCTAACGGGGGAGATCTCCATGAAGAAGTTCCTTGCCGCCGTCGGCGTCATGTTCGCCGTCGCCCTGATGTCCTTCGGCTTCGCGGGCACCGCGCAGGCCTACCCCGACGTCACGCCGCCCACCGACACCACCCCGAGCACCGGCTCGGGCACCCTCGGCTCGGGCGCCTCCGCCGGCACCGGCAGCGGCGTGCTGCCCTCCACCGGTGGTCCCGAGACCCTCCTGCTCGTCGGTGGCGTGGCCCTCCTCGCCGTCGGTGGCGCCACGGTCGTCGGCGCGCGTCGCCGCACCGCTGCCGCCTGAGCACAGGTGTGCCACGCCTGAGCGACGGGGACACCGTCCCGGTCGCTCAGGCACCACATAGATCTCCTCGTCGCCTGGCGCTCCGGGTGCTGCTCACCCTCGTGGTGGTGGCACTCGGAGTCCTCGCGTACCAGGGGGTGCGCACCGCCCTGGCGCTGCGCTCGGCCGCTGCCTCCGCCCAGGACCTGCGCACGCAGGTCTCCGACGGCGAGCTGCAGCAGGCCCGGTCCACGGCTCGGTCCCTGGCCGACGACGCGTCGGTCGCGCGTCGCCACTCCGACGGCTGGTTGTGGTCGGCCGCGACCCTCACCCCGGTCGTCGGCGACGACCTCGCCGCCGTGCGCGACCTCGCCCAGGGCCTCGACGCCCTCGCCGGCCGCACGCCCGACGCCCTCGCGCTGCTCGACGCCGTCAAGGGCGGCCTGCGCACGCCCGACGGCGCCATCGACCTCGGCGTCGTCGAGGGGCTGCGCCAGCCCGTCGGCCGGCTCGCCGCGGCGGTCGACACCGCCCGGGCCGACGTCGCCGACGTCCGTCCCGACGACCTCGTGCCGCCCCTGGCCGGGCCGGCCGAGGAGTTCGTCGACCAGCTCGACTCCGTGGCCTCGATGATGGGCTCCGCCGACAGCGCCTTGCGGCTGCTGCCGACGATGGCCGGGGGCGACGGCCGCCGCGACTACCTGCTGGTCGTGCAGAACAACGCCGAGATCCGCGCCACGGGCGGGCTGCCGGGGTCCACGTCGGTCCTCACCGTGCGCGACGGCGAGGTCAGCCTCGGCAACCAGGGCAACGCCGGCGCCTTCGGCTTCAGCGTCGATCCCGTCGCGCCGCTCAGCCCGGCCGAGAAGCAGCTCTACGGCACCACCCTGGCCACCGACCTGCGCGACACCAACCTGACGCCGGACTTCCCGCGCACCGCCTCGCTCATGTCCAGGATCGCCGACCGCGTGCTGGCGCGTCCGGTCGACGGCGTCATCTCGATCGACCCGGTCACCCTGGCCCAGGTGCTGCGGGCCATCGGCCCGGTCGAGGTGGCCGGGCAGCAGCTGACCGCCGACAACGCCGTGGACAAGCTGCTGCACCAGCCCTATCAGACGCTGCCGGACAACGACGCCCAGGACGCCTACTTCCGCCAGGTCAGCCGCGGCATGCTCGACGCGGTGCTGTCCGCGAGCGGCGACCAGGTGGCGCTGGTGCAGGTGCTCTCCGAGGCGGTGCGCCAGCGACGGCTGCTGGTGTGGAGCGCGACGCCGGCCGAGCAGGAGGTGCTGGCGCGCTACCCCGTCGCCGGCGCCCTGCCCCGCGACACCGGCACCCACCCGGCCGTCGGCTTCTACCTCAACGACGCGACGGCGGCGAAGATCCAGTACTTCCTGCGCTACGACCTCGACCTGGCCTCGCTCGGCTGCACCGACCGGGGCCAGCAGGTCGTCGAGGCCACCATGCGGTTGCGCTCGCGGGTGCCGCGGCCGGTGTCGCAGCTGACCGACTTCGTCACCGGGTACGGCGACTACGCGCCGCGCGGCGACGACCGGATGAACCTGCGGATGTACGCCCCCACCGGCGGGAAGCTGACCGCGCTGACCCGCGACGGCAAGGCCGCCGACATCCAGCAGGTGGTCCACGACGGCCGCCAGGTCTCCGTGCTGCCGGTGCTGCTCGCGCCCGGGCAGGAGATGGTGGTCAAGGCGACCTTCACCACCCGACCGGGCCAGGACGGCACACCGCGGCTCTCCTGGACCCCCGGGATCGAGTGGGCCCCCACCTCGGTCGTGGCCCGCAGCCGCTGCGGCTGACCCCCGACGACGCCTCGCGGGCGCACCCGCTGCCGCCCGCCCCTGTGACCGGCACCACGGTGGGTAGGGTCGCCGGCATGGACTTCTCCCCCTCCCCGCGGGCCGCCGAGCTGACCGGACTGGTGCGGGAGTTCATCACCGCGCACGTCGAGCCGGTCGCCGCGGCGTACCAGCAGGAGGTCGCCCACCAGGCCGACCCGGAACGCTGGGTGGAGTCGCCCGTGCTGGGCGAGCTCCGGGAGAGGGCGCGCGCGCAGGGCCTGTGGAACCTGTTCCTGCCCGCCGGCCACGGCGACGCCTGGGCCGCGGAGTTCGGCACCCACGGCGGCACCGGGCTCGGCAACGCCGACTACGCGCCGCTGGCCGAGCTGATGGGACGCCACTCGCACCTGGCGCCGTACGTCTTCAACTGCCACGCGCCCGACACCGGCAACATGGAGGTGCTGGTCCGCTACGGCACCCCCGAGCAGCAGGACACCTGGCTGCGGCCGCTCCTCGACGGCCGGATCCGCTCGGGGTTCGCGATGACGGAGCCCGAGGTCGCCTCCTCGGACGCCACCAACATGGACGCCTCGGCGATCGTCGACGGCGACGAGGTCGTGATCGAGGGGCGCAAGTGGTGGACCAGCGGGGTGGGCCACCCCGACTGCCGGGTGCTGGTCTTCATGGGCCGCTCGGTGCCCGCCGACGACACCACGACCGACCGGCACCGCCGCCACACCATGGTGCTGGTGCCGCTGGACGCGCCCGGCGTGAAGGTCGAGCGGCTGCTCACCACCATGGGCGTGCACGACGAGCCCGTGGGCCACGCCGAGGTCAGCTTCGACCAGGTCCGGGTGCCGCGGGAGAACGTGCTGCTCGGCGAGGGCCGCGCCTTCGAGATCGCCCAGGGCCGCCTCGGCCCGGGCCGGGTCCACCACTGCATGCGGCTGATCGGGCAGGCCGAGGTGGCGCTGGAGCTCGCCGTGCGCCGCGGCCTGGCGCGCCGCGCCTTCGGCAAGCCGATCATCGACCTCGGCGGCAACCGCGAGCGCGTCGCCGAGGCCCGGATGGCGATCGACCAGGCCCGGCTGCTGGTGCAGCACGCCGCCTGGAAGCTCGACACCGCCGGCTCGGCGCACGCGCTCGGCGAGGTGAGCGCGATCAAGGTGGTGGTGCCGCGGGTCGCCCAGGACGTCATCGACATGGCGATGCAGCTCCACGGCGGCGGCGGGCTGTCCGACGACTTCCCCCTGGCGGGGATGTGGACCACCGCTCGGGCGCTCCGGCTGGCCGACGGACCCGACGAGGTCCACCGCGGCGTGGTGGCCCGGCTCGAGCTGGGCAAGCACCGGGACGCGGCCGGGGGCACCCGATGAGCCGGGTGCTGGTCACGGGCGGGGCCGGCGGCCTGGGCGCGGCCCTGGTCGAGGCCTTCCGGGCGCGGGGCGACGACGTGCTGGTCGCCGACCTCGTGGACGTCGACGGCCCCGGGCCCTCGGTCCACCTCGACGTCCGCTCCGACGACGACTGGGCCGCCGCCCGCGACTGGGTCGTGCGCGAGTGGGGCGGCCTCGACGTGCTGGTCAACAACGCCGGTGTCGCCGGGGGCGGCCGCCTCGACGTCTGCACGCTCGAGGAGTGGCAGTGGATCACCGAGGTCAACCTCTTCGGCGCGGTCCGCGGCACCCGCACCTTCACCCCGCTGCTCAAGGAGCAGGGCTCGGGGCTGGTCGTCAACGTGGCCTCGCTCGCCGGGCTGGTGCACCCGGCGGGGATGGGGTCCTACAACGCCGTCAAGGCCGCGGTGGTCGCGCTCAGCGAGACCACGGGCCACGAGCTGGCGGAGTGGGGCGTGCGGTGCGCCGTGGTGTGCCCGTCCTACTTCCGCACCGGCCTGGTCAGCAGCCTCCGCGGCGCCGACGCCACCCTGGAGCCGGTGATGCGCCGGCTCGTCGAGGGCGCCCCGCTCGGGGCCGAGGAGATCGCGGCCGCGGTGCTGGAGGGCCTCGACCGCGGCGACGAGGTGATCCTGCCCGACCCGGCGGCGCGGGCGGCGTACGACCTCAAGCGCACGGACCGGGCGGCGTACGACCAGGTGATGCGCAAGCAGGCAGCCCGCCTGCACGCGCTCGGACGGGAGCAGCAGCAGTGAGCGAGCAGCAGAGCGGGATCGACGGGCCCATCGACGGGGCCACCCCGGTCCGCGAGGAGGACGCCTTCGACCTCGACGCCGTGCGGACGTGGCTCGCCGGCCAGGGCACCGAGCTCGGCGAGGACGTCGAGGTGCAGCAGTTCGGGGGTGGCGCCTCCAACCTGACCTACTCGCTGCGCGACGGCCGGCACGACCTGATCCTGCGGCGGCCCCCGGCGGGCCAGAAGGCCAGGGGCGCCCACGACATGGGGCGGGAGTTCCGGGTGCAGTCTGGCCTGGCCGAGGTGTTCCCGCTGGTGCCGCGGATGCTGGCGCACTGCACCGACGAGTCGGTCATCGGCGCGGAGTTCTACGTCATGGAGCGCGTCGACGGCGTGATCCCGCGACGCGACTTCCCGCCCGGGGTCGACCTGAGCCCCGAGCAGACCCGCGAGCTGTGCCTGCACGCGCTCGACGTGCTCGTCGACCTGCACTCGGTCGACGTCGACGACACCGAGCTGGCGTCGATGAACAAGGGCGACGGCTACGTCGAGCGCCAGGTCTCGGGCTGGTCGCGGCGCTTCCGCGACGCCCGCACCGAGGACGTCGGCGACTACGAGCAGGTGATGGGCTGGCTGGAGGCCCACCGGCCCGGCGACGTCGGGCACTGCCTGATCCACAACGACTTCCGCTTCGACAACCTGGTGCTCGACCGCGAGGACCCCACCCGGGTGGTCGGCGTCCTCGACTGGGAGATGGCGACCGTCGGCGACCCGCTGATGGACCTCGGCGGCACCCTGGCCTACTGGGTGCAGGCCGACGACGACGACTTCTACCTGCAGTTCCGTCGCCAGCCCACGACGGCGCCGGGGATGCTGACCCGCCAGGAGGTCGTCGACCACTACCTCGAGCGCACCGGCCGCGAGGTCAGCGCCGAGCAGTGGCGCTTCTACGAGGTGTTCGGGCTGTTCCGGCTCGGGGTGATCGCCCAGCAGATCTACTACCGCTACTTCCACGGGCAGACCACCAACGAGGCCTACGCCATCTTCGGCCCCGCGGCGCGCTACCTCGAGCAGCGCTGCGAGCGGATCATCGCCGCCTCCGACGCGCCCGACGCGGGCTGAGGCGCGTGGGACAGCTGCTGCTCGTCCGGCACGGCCAGGCGTCCTGGGACGCCGACGACTACGACGTGCTCTCGCCCACCGGCTGGGAGCAGGGGCGGGTGCTGGGCCGAGCCCTCGCTGCTCGCGGCGTCGTGCCCGACCGGGTGGTGCGCGGGTCGATGCGCCGGCACCGCGAGACCGCTGAGGCGGCGCTCGGCGAGCTCCCGGGCGCTCCCGCGGCGGCGCAGGTCCCGGTCGACCCGGCGTGGGACGAGTTCGACCACGTCGCGGTGCTCGACGGGATGCCCGAGCCGCCGACGGAGGCGCCGACCGACAAGCGCGGCTACCAGGCGCTGCTCGAGGAGGCGCTGGAGTCGTGGATGCTCCCCGAGCACGCCGACCGCTACGCCGAGCCGTTCGCCGCGTTCACCGGGCGCGTCGACGAGGCGCTGCGGCGTACGACGCAGGACGGCGCGCCCGGCACCACGGCCGTCGTCACCTCCGGCGGTGTGATCGCCTGGGTGACCGCGAGCCTGCTCGCCGACGGCGACCCCGAGCTCGCGACCCGGCTGTGGCGCAAGCTCAACGTGGTCTGCGTCAACTCCGGCCTGACCCGGCTGGTGGTCGGCCGCCGGGGCACGACGCTGGTCACCTTCAACGACCACGCCCACCTCGACGGGCTGCCGGAGCTGACGACCTACCGCTGAGCCGCTCACGTGGCAGGCTGCCGACGTGGCCGACGACCCGATGTACGACGCGTTCGCCCAGGACTTCGAGACGCACGCGACGGACAGCGCGTGGAACGCCCACTACGACCGCCCAGCCGTCCTGGAGCTCGTCGGTGACGTCGCCGGGTCGCGCGTCCTCGACGTGGGGTGCGGACCGGGCCTCTACGCCGCCGAGCTGGTCGCGCGGGGAGCCGAGGTGGTCGGCTGCGACGCCAGCCCGCGGATGGTGGAGCTGGCGCGCTCCCGGGTGGGCGCGGCGGCGGACCTCCGGGTCTGGGACGTGGAGCGGCCCCTGACCTGGCTCGCCGACGACGCGGTGGACGTGGCCGTGATGGCGCTGGTGCTGCACCACGTCACCGCTCGGGTCCCGCTGCTGCGCGAGCTGCGTCGCGTCGTACGGACGGGTGGGCGGTTGGTGCTGTCCACCCCGCACCCCACCAGCGACTGGCTGCACCTGGGTGGGGGCTACTTCGAGCGTGGCTGGGTGGAGGAGACCTGGGCGGACGGCTGGCCGGTGCGCTACTGGCGCCAGCCCCTCCAGGACTGGCTGGCCGAGGTCGCCGAGGCGGGGTGGCGGCTCGACCGTCTGGTCGAGCCGCGTCCCGCACCCTCGATGTCCGCCGCCCACCCCGACGTCGCGTCCGAGCTCGGTCGCCGGCCGGGGTTCGTCGCCCTCGGCCTCGTCTAGGAGCCACGGCGACCTGGCTGCTGACCGGAGCCGCCTGCGAGCGTGCCCGGGCTTCGTCCCCGCCGAGGTCTCCTAGCTGCGCGACCCAGCCACGACGTCGTCGTCGGCGCGTTCCGCCGCGTGGTCCGGGCCGACCTTCCGCGGCCACCAGAACCGGTCGCCCAGCAGCAGCGCGAGCGAGGGCACCAGCACCGTGCGGACCAGCAGCGTGTCGAGCAGCACGCCGATGCAGATCACCACACCGAGCTGGGCGAGCACCACCAGCGGCAGCACGCCGAGCACGGCGAAGACCGCCGCCAGCAGCACGCCGGCGCTGGTGATGACGCCGCCGGTCGCGGCCAGCGCCCGCAGCGTCCCCTCGCGGGGACCGTGCAGCCGTGCCTCCTCGCGGGTCCGGGTGACCAGGAAGATGTTGTAGTCGACGCCCAGCGCGACCAGGAAGAGGAACGCCAGCAGCGGCATCCCCTGGTCGATCCCCGAGAACCCGAGCAGTGCGGAGAAGACCCACCAGCCGACGCCCAGCGCCGCGGCGTACGTCGCCAGGACGGTGAGCACCAGCAGCACCGGCGCCACCACCGCGCGCAGCAGGAGCAGCAGCGCGCCGAGGACGAGCAGCAGCACGAGCGGGAAGATGACCAGCCGGTCGCGCGCCGAGGCGTCGGCGAGGTCGACGGCCTCGGCGGTCGCGCCACCGACGTAGGTCGAGGGCTGGCCGGCCAGGGCCTCGCGCATCCGCTCCACCGTCGCCTCCGCGGCGTCGGAGTCCGGGGCGTCGGCGAGCACCACGCTCAGCTCGGTCCAGCCGTCGCCCTCGCCGCCGGGTGTCACGGTCTGCACGCCCTCGAGGCCGTCGAGGGCGGACTCGGCCGCCTCGGGGTCCCTGGTGACGACGGTCGCGGGGTCGGAGCTGCCGGCGGGGAAGGACTCGGCCAGGCGCTCGCCCGCGGAGATCGCCTCCGGGGTCTGCAGGAACTGCTCGGCCGTCGGCAGCCCCAGCCGCGCGGCGCCGAGGCCGGACGCGAGCACGGCGAGGACGACGACGGTGCCGACGGCGAAGAGTGCCGTACGCCGCGCCACCGCGTCGCCCACCCGGCGCCACAGCGAGTGGCCCTCGGCCAGCGAGGCGGTGCCGACGTGGGGCACCTTGGGCCAGAACACCCAGCGGCCGCACGCGACGAGCAGGCCGGGCAGCGCGCCCAGCACGAAGACGACGGCCACGACGATGCCGACGGCGCAGGCGATGCCGAGGCCGCGTGTCGTCGGGACCAGCGACAGCGCGAGGCACAGCACGCCGACCACGACCGTGGTGGCGCTGGCGAAGACCGCCTCGGCCGTGCGGCGCAGCGCGAGCCGCATCGCCTCGTAGCGGTCCTCGTGGGACCGCAGCTCGTCGCGGTAGCGCGAGATCAGCAGCAACGCGTAGTTAGTGCCGGCGCCGAAGACGAGCACCGAGAGGATGCCGGTCGTGGACTCGTCCCAGGGGACGCCGAGCCCCTCAAGCGCCCGGGTCGCGAGCACGGCGGCGGTCTGGTCGGCGATGCCGACCACGCTGAGGGGCACCAGCCACAGCACCGGGCTGCGGTAGGTGATCACGAGCAGGATGGCGACCACGCCCGCGGTGGTCGCGAGCAGACGGATGTCGGCACCGTCGAAGACGGCCGCCAGGTCGGCCTGGATGCCGGCCGGGCCGGTCACCTGGGCCGTGACCCCGCCGGGGACCGCCCGGTCGAGGGCGCTGCGGAGGTCGCCGACCGCCTCGGCAGTGCCGGTCGCGTCGTTCGCGCGGACCGGCAGCACGCTGATCGCGGCGGTGCCGTCCTCCGCGGTGACCAGCGCCTGGGGTCCCTCGGGCACCTCGACACGGTCGACGTCGAGCCCGCCGACGGCCTCGCGCAGCGCGTCGACCTGGGTGTCGTCCAGGTCGCCGTCGTCGTCGCGGGTGAACAGCGCGATCGCGGTCGACCCGTCCTCCTGGGGCAGGGTGTCGCGCACCTGCGCGGCGCGTGTGCTGTCGGTGCCGGCGGGCAGGGCGTCGTCGACCGCGCTGTCGCGGGTCGCCTGGCCGAGGCCGGCGATGGTCAGGGCGCCGAGCACGAGCAGCAGCAGGCCGACGAGGAAGCTGGCACGGTTCACGAGGAACCGACGGAGGGTGGCCACGGAGTAGGCTCCTGGTGTCTCGGTTGATGACTAACTAAGTGAGCAATCTAGTGAGTGAAGATAGCAGGTGGGCCGACGCCTGGGAGCAGACCTCCTCGCTGCTGGCGCTGCGGGAGCTCACCCGGCTCTCCGAGCAGGTCGCCCCGGCGGTGGCCAACCGGGCCGGGCTGACCCACAACGAGCTGCGCACGCTCGAGCACCTGGTCGAGGGCCCGATGGGCCCGGGCGAGCTGAGCCGCGTGCTCGGCGTCAGCTCGGCCGCCTCGTCGGGCATCATCGACCGGCTCGAGGCCCGCGGGCACGCCCGGCGCGTCAGCCACGCCAGCGACGGCCGTCGTACGTCCGTGACGATCAGCGACTCCGGCCGCGCCGAGGTCGTCGGCCACCTGATGCCGATGTTCCGCGAGCTGGCCGAGCTCGACGCCAGCCTGACCGAGGCCGAGCGCGAGGTGGTGACGCGCTACCTGCGCGGGGCTGCCGCGGCGATGCGGCGGGTGACGTAGGACCCCGTCCACCTGCCCGGCAGGATGAGCCGCATGGCACCTCACCGACAGACGATCCTGATCACCGGCGCGAGCAGCGGGCTCGGCGCCGAGATGGCCCGGCAGTTCGCCGCCAAGGGGCACGACCTGGCGCTGTGCGCGCGACGCACCGACAAGCTCGACGCCCTGCGGGCCGAGCTCGCCGCCCACCACCCCGAGCGGCGCGTGGAGGTGCGGGCGCTCGACGTGACGGACGACGACCAGGTGTTCGAGGTGTTCCGGGCGTTCGCCGCGGACTTCGGCAGCATCGACCGGGTCGTCGTCAACGCCGGGCTGGGCAAGGGGGCGGCGCTGGGGACGGGCCGCTACGACGCCAACCGCGAGACCGCGATGACCAACTTCGTCGCCGCCCTCGCGCAGTCCGAGGCGGCGATGGAGCTGTTCCGCGCGAGGGGGCGCGGTCACTTCGTGATGGTCAGCTCGATGTCGGCCATGCGGGGGATGCCCAAGTCGATGACGACGTACGCCGCGACCAAGGCCGGGGCGGCGCACCTCGCGGAGGGGCTGCGCACCGAGCTGTACGGCACCGACATCAAGGTGAGCGTCATCTACCCCGGCTACATCTCCTCGGAGATGAACGACCAGGTCGACCCGAGCAAGGTGCGCGGCATGGTCTCCACCGAGGTGGGCGTGCGCGCGATGGTCGACGCGATCGAGAAGGAGAAGGCCTCGGCGTGCGTGCCGCCGCTGCCGTGGGCGCCGATGAGCGTGGTGATGCGGCACGCGCCGCTGCCGGTGCTGAAGCGGCTGATCTGACCCGACGCGACCCGCCCGGACACTGCGTCAGGCGGCCAGGAACGGCGTGAGCAGGCCCGGGGTGGCCGCGTCGGCGAGGGCCACCGCCAGGTCCGCGGGCACGTCGACCACCTCGAGCGACTGGCCGCCGGCGGCCGTGGTCGCCACCAGCGTGGCCAGGCCGGCGCGGCGCTGGAACCACGTCTGCTGGAGGTTCCAACCGATGATCCCGCCCGTGTGCAGGGCGACGTGGCGGCCGCTGACGGTGCCCCAGCGCACCACGAGGTGGTCCTCGACCAGTGCGTGGCCGAGGCGCCGGTAGCGGTCGGCCCCGAGCGCGACGCCGAGCGGCAGCAGCACCACGGCGGCGGTGACGGCCGGCCACCACGGCAGCCGGTCGAGCGCCGCCGCCACCACGAGCGCCGCGGTCGGCGCGGCGGCGCCGACGACCGCGCGGAGCAGCCGTCGACGGCGGGCGGCGGGGCCGTGGGGGCGCAGCGGCGACTCGAGGCCGCGGTGGCCCAGGACGCGGGCGGCGGTCGCCAGCGCGACCTCGCGGGGAGCAGCGGGGGCGACGGTCGCGGTCCCCCCCGACAGCACCGACCCGCCCGCGAGCAGCGCCTCGGTGCCGGCGGCGCCGGTGAGCCGCAGCCCGATCGGCTCGGTCAGGCGGGCACCACGCACCCGGGCGATCTCGACGCTCGTCTCCGAGGTGGTGGTCAGCCCCCGGCGTACCTGCAGCGAGCGGCCCTGCCGGTCGCGCGTCAGCGTGAACCCCCAGTTGGTGACGAGGTAGCCCAGCACCCCGGAGACCGCGGTCAGCACCAGGAACACGAGCAGCCCGACGCCGACCAGGGGCAGCACGCGCACGTCGCCGAGCCGCTCGTCGAGGCCCAGGTCGCTCACCGGGTCGATCCCCAGGGCGTCGATGCCCTGCGAGCCGATCGCGACCACCGCGCTCGCGATGACCGCGCCCGACGCGGTCAGTGGCGCGAACCGGGCCCAGCGCGGGTCGAAGCGCAGCAGCACCTCGTCGGGCTCGACGACGGGCGGCACGGGGGAGGCGGCAGGGTCGCCCGTCGGGGACGGGACGGGGAGCGGGCCGGTCGGGGCGTCGGGGACCGCCTCCGAGCGGTGCAGCAGCAGCGCGCGCAGCTCCCGGGCCTCGGAGGCCGCGAGCCCGTCGAGCGCGAAGCCGTCGTCGCCGGTCACCGAGGCGCTGCCGGTGCTGATCCTGACCTGGGTGAGGCCCAGCAGCCGGTGGATCACCGGCGCGGTCACCTCCACCGAGCGGACCCGGTCGAGGCGCGCGCTGAGGGTGGTGCGCTGCACCAGGCCGCGCCGCAGCTCCAGCTGGTCGGGGGTGATGCGGAACCGGGTGGAGAAGTAGGTCGCGACGCCCAGCAGGATCGGCACCACCACGCCGGCGACCTGCCACCACGTGCCACGCGACCCGCCGACCACGACCAGCCCGACCAGCACCGGCAGGAACCGCAGCACCTGCTGCACGGGGTGCACCAGCAGCATCTTGGTGTCGAGCCGCCTCCAGGGCTGCTCGGGGACCGGGGGCGGGCCGGCGGGCGGTCCCTCGAACGGGGACCCGGGTCCGGGCTCCGTCACGTCGCGTCGCCCGCCTCGGCGGTGGTACGCCGCGTCAGCTCGGCGACCAGCCGGTCCGCGGTGGCCGACTCGATGCCCTCGATCTTGACCGGCCCGGCGGCCGAGGCGGTCGTGACGGTGACGGTGGCCAGACCGAGGAGCCGGGCGAGGGCGCCCTGCTCGACGTCGACGGTCTGCACCTTGGCCATGGGGGCGATCCGGCGCTCCAGGGAGAGCCAGCCCGACTGGGTGTAGACGGCCGAGTCGGTGCTCTCCCAGCGGTGGACGCGGTAGCGCACGAGAGGCGAGACCACGACGCCGACGACGACGCCCACGGCGTACAGCACCCAGACCCACCAGGCCAGGTCGAACCAGTCGAACCAGTCGACCACCAGCAGGCCCGCGAGCAGCACCAGGTCGCCGAGGAGCGAGCCCAGCGCCCACATCACGGGGGCACGGGAGGAGACCCGGTGGCGCGGGGGACGCAGGCGCAGGACCGGGGCCGCGTCCGTCGCCGACCCGGCGTCCCGGCCGGCCTCCGGGGCGGCGAAGGGGTCCTCGGCAGGCTCCGTCGTGCTCACGTGACCAGCCTGTCAGACACGGCCCCGACCCCGTCGGTGGTCGGGGCTAGGGTCGCTGCGTCCCAGTGCCAGCCCCCGACCCCCAGGTCCGCCCGTGCCCCTGCTCCTCCACCGCGCCCCGCGTGCCGACGCGCTCGCCGACGGCCTGGCCGCGCTGCTGGCCGAGCCGCCGGCGGACCCGTTCGTCCCGGAGCTGGTGATCGTGCCGGCGCGCGGCGTCGAGCGGTGGCTCAGCCAGCGGCTCTCGCACCGGATCGGGGCCGCCCCGGGCCGGGAGGACGGCCTGTGCGCCGGCGTCGAGCTGCGCTCGCCCGCCAGCCTGGTCGGCGAGGTGCTCGGCACCGCCGACGACGATCCCTGGTCACCTGACGCGCTGGTGTGGCCGCTGCTCCAGGTCGTCGACGACGCGGCCGGTGAGCCCTGGTGCCGGGCGCTGAGCCTGCACCTCGGCCACGAGCACGAGGGCGAGGAGCGCGAGCTGCGGCGGGGCCGTCGCTACGCCACGGCGCGGCGGCTCGCGCGCCACCTCGCGGCCTACGCCGTGCAGCGCCCGTCGCTGCTCGCCGACTGGGAGGCCGGCCACGACACCGACGGGGCCGGCGGCGCGCTCGATCCCGACCTCACCTGGCAGCCCGAGCTGTGGCGTCGGCTGGTCGCGCAGGTGGGGGCCCAGGTGGGCGTGCCGTCACCGGTGGTCCGGCACGAGCAGGTCTGCGACGCGCTGCGCTCCGGTGGGCTCGACCCCGACCTGCCGGCCCGGCTCTCGCTCTTCGGCCACACCCGGGTGCCGGTCACCGAGGTGCGGCTGCTGGCCGCGCTCGGCGAGCGCCGCGAGGTCCACCTGTGGCTGCCCCATCCCTCCCCGGCCTCCTGGGCGTCGCTCACCGACCTCGCCGGGTCGGTGGCCCGCGACGACGACCCGGCCAGGCGCCGGGTGCGCCACCCGCTGCTCGCCTCCCTCGGCCGTGACCTGCGCGAGCTGCAACGCTCGCTGCAGGACGTCGGCCCCCTCGACGCCACCGGGCCGACCGACGGCGCGGGCGGGCCCGGTGCCCCGACGCTGCTGGGCTGGCTGCAGGACGACCTCGCCGCCGACCGGTCCCCGGACGACGCCGACCGCGCCCGGGTGCTGCGCGAGGACGACCGCAGCGTCCAGGTCCACGCCTGCCACGGGCCCGCCCGCCAGGTCGAGGTGCTGCGCGAGGTCCTGCTCGGGCTGCTCGCCGACGACCCGACCCTCGAGCCGCGCGACGTGGTGGTGATGTGCCCCGACATCGAGGCCTACGCCCCGCTCGTCTCCGCCGCGTTCGGGATGGGCGAGATCGGTGCCCACCCCGGTCACCGGCTGCGCGTGCGGCTGGCCGACCGGTCGCTGACGCAGACCAACCCGCTGCTCGCCGTGGTCGAGCGTCTCCTCGACCTCGCCGGGGGCCGGGCCGAGGCCAGCGTCGTCCTCGACCTGCTGGCGACCGAGCCGGTGCGGCGCCGGTTCGGGCTCACCGAGAGCGACCTGGAGACCCTCACCGACTGGGTCGAGAAGGCCGGGGTGCGCTGGGCCTTCGACGGCGAGCACCGGCGCGACTTCGGCCTCGAGCGGTTCGTGCAGAACACCTGGCGGTTCGGGCTCGACCGGGTCCTGACGGGGGTGGCGGTGAGCGACGACGCCGACCGCTACTTCGGCGCCACGCTGCCGCTCGACGACGTCGGCTCCACCAGCATCGACCTCGCCGGTCGGCTGGCCGAGGCCCTCGACCGGGTGCAGCGGCTGGCCGGGGCGCTCACCGGCAGCCATCCGGTCGACCACTGGTTGAGCACGATCGGCCGCGCCGTGGAGGAGCTGACGCTCGTGCCTCGCGGCGAGGAGTGGCAGACCGCGCAGGTCCACCGCGAGCTCGCGCAGGTGCTCGACGCCAGCGCCCGGTCGTGGGCCGGCGACCTCGAGCTGCGGCTGCCCGACGTGCGCTCGCTCATGGCCGAGCGGCTGGCCGGTCGCCCCACGCGCGCCAACTTCCGCACCGGCACGCTCACCGTCGCCACCATGGTGCCGATGCGGTCGGTGCCCCACCGGGTGGTGTGCCTGCTCGGGCTCGACGACGGCTCCTTCCCCCGCGTCGGCGCGGTCGACGGCGACGACGTGCTCGCCCGGCGCCCGCTCACCGGGGAGCGGGACGTCCGCAGCGAGGACCGCCAGCTGATGCTCGACGCGGTGGTCGCGGCCACCGAGCACCTCGTCGTGACCTACACCGGCGCCCACGAGACGACCGGGGCCCCCCGTCCCCCCGCGGTGCCACTGGGCGAGCTGCTCGACGCCGTCGAGCTCACCGTCCCGGGCGGGCGCGACCACGTGCTGCGCTCCCACCCGCTGCAGGCATTCGACCAGGACAACCTGGTGCCCCCGCGGCCGTTCTCCTTCGACGGTGCCGCCCTCGCCGGCGCCCGCGCCGCGGCCCGGCCGCGCGAGGCTCCGCCGGCGCTGGCCGGAGCGGTGCTGCCACGCCCGGGGGGCGACGTCGAGCTCGCCGAGCTGTCGGCCTTCCTGCGCCACCCGGTCCGCCACTTCCTGCGCCGGCGGCTCGAGGTCGCCCTGCCCGACGAGGGCGAGGAGGTCACCGACGGGCTGCCCGTCGACCTCGACGGTCTCCAGCAATGGCAGGTGGGTGAGCGGCTGCTGGCCGACCTCCTGCTCGGCCGCACCCCCGGCCAGGCGCGCGACCGCGAGTGGCGTCGGGGCGTGCTGCCGCCCGGTCGCCTCGGCTGGGACCTCGCCAAGCGGCTCGCCGACCAGGCACTGCCGGTCGCCGAGCTGGTCGACTCCGTCACCCAGGGCCAGCGGGCGACCGCCCGCGACGTCGACGTCGACCTCGGCGACGGCCGACGGCTGCGCGGCACGGTCACCGGCCTCCACGGCACCCGGGTGGTGCGCCACAGCTACTCCCGGCTCGGTCCACGGCACTACCTCGACGCCTGGGTCCCGCTGCTCGCGCTCTGCGCCGACAGTCCCGGCCGGGGCTGGACGGCGGGGTCGGTGGGACGAGGTCGATTCCGCAGCCAGCCGACGGCACGGGCCGCCTTCGCGCCCGTGGAGGAGGCCACCGACCGGCTGCGCGAGCTGGTCGCGATCTACGACGCAGGCACTGCCGAGCCGCTGCCGCTGCCGCTGCGGACCGGCCACGCCTGGGCCGCCAACCCGCGCGCGGCCCGGCCCAAGGCCGAGGCGGAGTGGTCGCGGGCGCGGTTCGGCCCGGAGTGCGAGGACGAGGCCCACGTCCGGGTGTGGGGCGCCGACGCGCCGCTGTCGCGGCTGCTCGAGCAGCGCCCGCTGCCCGGCGAGGAGCGGGAGGGCCAGACGACACGGCTCGGCGCGCTGGCCACCACGCTCTGGCGGCCCGTCCTGGACCGGGCGCGGTCGTGAGCGCCCCGACGACAGGCTCGGCCACGGGCCCGACGACGGATGCGCCGGTGCGCGTCGCGCCCACGCCCTTCGACCCGCTCGGCGAGCTGCCGACCGGCACCGCGCTGCTCGAGGCCAGCGCCGGGACCGGCAAGACCTGGGCCGTGGGTGCCCTGGTCACGCGCTACGTCGCCGAGGGCCGGGCCCGGCTCGACGAGCTGCTCGTCATCACCTTCGGACGCGCCGCCAGCCAGGAGCTGCGCGAGCGCGTCCGCGAGCAGCTGGTGGCCGCGGAGCGTGCGCTCGCCAACCCCGACGCGGCGCGGGCGTCCGGCGGGCTGGCCGGCCTGCTGGCCGGTGCCGGCGAGGAGGAGGTGGCGCTGCGGCGCGAGCGGCTGCGCCAGGCGCTGGCCGACTTCGACGGCGCCACCATCGCCACCACCCACCAGTTCTGCCAGCAGGTGCTGCGCTCGCTCGGGGTCGCCGGTGACACCGACACCGGCGCCGAGCTGGTCGAGACGCTCGACGACCTGGTGGTCGAGGTCGTCGACGACTTCTTCCTGGCCCGCTACGGCGACCTGGCCAAGCCCCCCTTCACCCGCGAGGTGGCGCTCGGGGTCGCCCGTGTCGCCACCGGCGACCCCCAGTCGCTCCTCGTCGCCGAGGGCGCGGAGGGCTCGCCGGCGGTGGAGCGGCGCGACTTCGGCGAGGCGGTCCGTGCCGAGCTCGAGCGCCGCAAGCGTCGCCGCGGCGTCCTGTCCTACGACGACCTCCTGTCCCGACTCCGCGACGCGCTGCGCCACCCCGACTCCCCGGCGCGGGCGCGGATGCAGCACCGCTGGCACACCGTGCTGGTCGACGAGTTCCAGGACACCGACCCCGTGCAGTGGCAGGTGCTCGACCTCGCCTTCGGTGGCGTGGCGACGATGGTGCTCATCGGCGACCCCAAGCAGGCGATCTACGCCTTCCGCGGGGGCGACGTCGTCACCTATCTCGATGCCGCCGGCACCGCGGTCGAGCACCGCACCCTGGCCACCAACTGGCGCAGCGACGCCCCGCTGGTCGACGCGCTGCAGGCGCTGCTCGGCGGGGCCGAGCTCGGCGACCCCCGCATCACCGTGCACCCGGTGGCGGCCCACCACGCCGACTCGCGGCTGACCGGTGCCCCGCGCCCGGCGCCGCTGCGGCTCCGGGTGGTCGGCGGCCCGTCCGGGGAGACCGGGGCGGGGACGCTCTCGGTCGACGCCGCCCGTCGTCACGTCGCCACCGACCTGGCCGACGACGTCGCAGCGCTCCTCGGCTCGGGTGCGCGACACGACGGCGAGCCGCTCCAGCCCGAGCACCTCGCCGTGCTCGTCTACAGCCTGCGCCACGTCGAGCTGTTCCAGCGGGCGCTGGCCGCCAAGGGCGTCGCGTCGGTGGTGCACGGCGGCAGCAGCGTGCTGCTGACCGAGGCCGGCCGCGAGTGGCTGACCCTGCTCGAGGCGCTGGAGCAGCCCCACCGCGCCGCGCGGGTCCGGTCGGTCGCGCTCGGCCCCTTCGTCGGCCTGACGCCCGCCGCCCTCGACGCCGGCGGGGAGGACGTCACCGACGAGGTCGGCGAACGGGTGCGCCGCTGGCTCGACCTGGTCCGGGCGCGCGGCATCGCCGCGGTCCACGAGGCCGTGGTGGCCGACGGTCTCGCCGAGCGCGTCCTGGCGCGGCCCGACGGCGAGCGGCTGCTCACCGACCTGCACCACCTCGGTCAGGTGCTTCACGACGTGGCCCACCGCGAGGGCCTCGGGGTCACCGGTCTGCTGGAGTGGCTGCGCAGCGAGCGCCGGGCCGCGGTCGGCAGCAACGCCCGCACCCGACGCCTCGACACCGACGCCCGAGCGGTGCAGCTGGTGACGATCCACGCCAGCAAGGGCCTCCAGTACCCCGTCGTCTACCTCCCCCTGGCCTTCAACAAGTGGGTGCCCGACGACGAGGTGCCGCTGTTCCACGACGCCGAGGGTCACCGCACCCGCGACGTCGGCGGCACCCGCGACGGTCGCTCGGTGCGGCGCCACCGCGAGGAGCAGGCCGGCGAGGAGCTGCGGCTCACCTACGTCGCCCTGACCCGGGCCCAGAGCCAGGTGGTCGCCTGGTGGGCGCCGACCCGCGACAGCGTCAACGCCGGCTGGTCACGGCTGCTGCTCGGTCGCACGCCCGGCAGCCCGACGGTCGCGACCCGGCTCGACGCGGTGCCCGGTCCGCGCGAGGCGCGCCAGGCCTTCGAGCGCTGGGAGCAGGCCGGTGCGCTGGTCGTCGAGGACTCCGTGCCCACCGGTGCCGCGGCGCTGCCGCCCGACGGGGCCACCCCCCGCCTCGACGTACGCCGGTTCGACCGCGACGTCGACACCGACTGGCGCCGCACCTCCTACTCCGGACTGATCCGCGCCGAGGAGCAGGCCGCGACCACGGGCACCGACGGCGCCACCACCGAGACCGAGCCCGAGCTGGCCGGCACCACCGACGAGCGCGACGGGGCCGACGACGACCTGCCCGCCACCCCCGCGGCACCCCGGGCGGGCGAGGACGACCTGCCCTCGCCGATGGACGGCCTGCCGGCCGGGGCGACGCTGGGCTCGCTGGTCCACGGCGTCCTCGAGCACGCCGACCCGGCCGCCCCCGACCTGCTCGCCGAGCTGGAGCTGAGGGTGGAGCAGGAGCGCCGCTGGTGGGCGGTCGAGACGCCGACCCCCGAGCTGGCGCAGGCGCTGCTGCCGTCTCAACACACGCCGCTCGGTCCGCTGGTCGGCGACCGCACCCTGGCCGAGATCGGGCTGCGCGACCGGCTCCGCGAGCTCGACTTCGAGATCCCGCTCGCCGGCGGCGACCGGCCCGGGGCGCAGGTGCCGCTCTCGGCGATGGCCGACGTGCTGCGGCGTCACCTGCCCGCCGACGACCCGCTGCGGCCCTACGCCGACCGGCTGGAGGCGCCGGGGCTCGGCGACCAGTTGCTGCGCGGCTACCTCAGCGGCTCGATCGACGTGGTGCTGCGGGTCGGCGAGGGGGCCGAGCAGCGCTTCGTGGTCGTCGACTACAAGACCAACCGGCTGGGCGAGCCGGGGGCTCCGATCAGGGCGCTGGACTACGCCCCGGCCGCGCTGGACGCTGCGATGCTGCACTCCCACTACCCGCTGCAGGCGCTGCTCTACTCCGTGGTGCTGCACCGCTACCTGCGGTGGCGGCTTCCCGGCTACGACCCCGAGGTCCACCTCGGCGGCATCCTCTACCTCTACCTGCGCGGCCTCTGCGGGCCCGAGACCCCCCGCGTGGACGGCGTGCCGTGCGGCGTCTTCAGCTGGCGGCCGCCGGCCGCGCTGGTGGTCGAGCTCTCCGAGGTGCTCGACGGCCGTCCGACCCCGGGAGGTCCGCGATGACCGCCGTCACCACCACGAGCCCCTGGGCCGACCCGGGCGACCGCCGTCGCGTGCTCGGCGCCACCGGGCTGCTGGCGCGCTTCAACCACCCCGAGGTGCTGGCCGCCGCCGACGTCCACGTCGCCCAGCGGCTGGGGTCGCTCGCCGAGGAGACCGACGACGAGGTGCTGCTCGCCGTCGCGCTCGCCGTCCGCGCGGTGCGCACCGGCTCGGTGTGCCTCGACCTGGCGACCATCGGGGCGCTGCCGCTGGAGGACGACCTCGAGCTGCCGTGGCCCGAGCCGACGGCGTGGACCGCGGCGGTGGGGCGCAGCGCCCTGGTCGCCCAGCAGCTGCTGCGCCTCGACGGGACCCGCCTCTACCTCGACCGCTACTGGCGCGAGGAGGGCCAGGTCTGCGACGACCTGGTCGCACGCGTGCGCCGTGACCCGCCCGAGGTCGACGCCGCGCTGCTCGAGGCCGGGCTCGAGCGGGTCTTCCCGGGCGAGGGGTACGCCGAGCAGCGCGACGCCGCGCGTGGCGCCGCCGTCCGCTGGACCACCGTGCTCACCGGCGGTCCCGGCACCGGCAAGACCACCACGGTGGCCGGACTGCTCACCCTGGTCGCCGAGCAGCACGAGCTGCTGACCGGACGGCCGCCCCGGATGGCGCTCAGCGCGCCGACCGGCAAGGCGGCGGCGCGGCTGCAGGAGGCCGTGCAGGAGGCGACCGAGCGGCTCTCGCCGGGCGACCAGCAGCGCCTCGGCGTGCTCCACGCCTCCACGCTGCACCGGCTGCTGGGCTGGCGGCCCGACAGCCGGGTGCGGTTCCGCCACCACCGGGGCAACCGGCTGCCCCACGACGTGGTGGTCGTCGACGAGACCTCGATGGTCTCGCTGACGATGATGGCCCGCCTGCTCGAGGCGATGCG
This sequence comes from Nocardioides scoriae, assembly GCF_900104965.1. Taxonomy (NCBI): domain Bacteria; kingdom Bacillati; phylum Actinomycetota; class Actinomycetes; order Propionibacteriales; family Nocardioidaceae; genus Nocardioides; species Nocardioides scoriae. The sequence continues at coordinate 3,177,916 of NZ_LT629757.1, forward strand.
GCCCGACGCCCGGCTGGTGCTGGTCGGCGACCCCGACCAGCTGGCCTCGGTGGAGGCCGGAGCCGTCCTGGCCGACCTGGTCGCGGGCCTCGAGGACAGCGAGAGCTCCCCGGTGGCCGCGCTGCGTCGGACGCACCGCTTCGGTGCGCGCATCGGCGCCCTCGCCGACGCGCTCCGCACCGGCGACGGCGACGCGGCCCTGGCTCAGCTGCGCGCCGGGGGCGGCGAGGTCGAGCTGGTCGACGCCGCCGACGAGGCGGCGATGACGCGGTTCCGAGACGAGGTCGCCGACGTGGCGGTCGAGCTGCGACGCACCGGCGAGGCGGGCGACCGGTCCGGCGCGCTGGCGGCGCTCGGCGGCCACCGGCTGCTGTGCGCCCACCGCGAGGGCCCCTACGGCGTCGGCGGCTGGAACCGCCTGGTCGAGCGGCTGGTCGCCGAGCGCACCGGCGTCACCCACTACGACGAGTGGTACGCCGGTCGCCCGATCCTCGTCACCGCCAACGACTACGACCAGCTGCTCAACAACGGCGACATGGGCGCGACCGTCCGCGACGGGGACGGCCGGCTGCGCGTGGTCGTCCAAGTCGGTGGCGCCACCCGCGAGCTGGCCACCAGCCGGCTGGCCGGGGTGGAGACGGTGCACGCGATGACGGTGCACAAGTCGCAGGGCTCCCAGGCCCGGGTGGTGAGCGTGGTGCTGCCCGACGAGCAGTCCCGGCTGCTCACCCGCGAGCTGTTCTACACCGCCGTGACACGGGCCCAGGAGCGCGTGCGGGTGGTCGGCACCGAGGCCGCGGTGCGGGCCGCGGTCTCGCGCGAGGTGCAGCGCGCCAGCGGGCTGCGCGAGCGGCTGCGTGCCGCGCTGGCGGAACCCCCCTCCGGAGGTGTCACACTCCGGGAGTGACCGTCCCTCCTGCCGCGGGACCGCCCGCGGACCGCCCCAACGTGCTCGTCGTCATGTTCGACCAGGTCGCTCCCGACGCGCTCGGGTGCTACGGCAACGCTGCCGCGCGCACGCCGACCATCGACCGGCTGGCCCGCGAGGGCGTCGTGTTCGACGCGGCGTACTCCAACAGCCCGCTGTGCACCCCGGCCCGCTACTGCATGATGACCGGCCAGCTGCCCTCGGCCACCCGCGGCTACGACAACGCGGCGTACCTCGCCAGCACGGTGCCGACCTTCGCCCACCTCGCGCGGTCGGCGGGCTACCGGACGGTCCTCGACGGCAAGATGCACTTCGTGGGGCCCGACCAGCTCCACGGCTTCGAGGAGCGGCGCACCACCGACATCTACCCCGCCGACTTCGGCTGGACGCCCGACTGGCTGCAGCCCGACGAGCGGATCGACTGGTGGATGCACAACATGGACGCCGTCACCCAGGCCGGCGTCGCCGAGGTCACCAACCAGCTGCTCTTCGACGACGAGGTGGGCCACCAGGGCGTCCGCGCCCTGCAGGAGCTGGCCCGCGACGACGACGAGCGGCCGTGGCTGCTGGTGGTCTCCTTCACGCACCCGCACGACCCCTACGTCACGCGGTCGCGCTACTGGGACCGGTTCGAGGGCGTCGACATCCCGATGCCCCGGCTGCAGGCCGGCGACGTGGCGCTGGACCCGCACACCGCCCGGCTGCGCCACATCAGCGCGATGGACGAGGTGGAGATCACCGAGCGCGACGTGCGCCGGGCCCGCCGCGCCTACTACGGCAACGTCGCCTACCTCGACGACTGGACCGCCCGGCTGCTCGAGACGATGGACGGCCTCCAGGTCCGCGACGACACCGTGGTGGTGGTGCTGGCCGACCACGGCGACATGCTCGGCGAGCGCGGGCTCTGGTACAAGATGAACTTCTTCGAGGGCTCGGCGCGCGTGCCGCTGATCATCCACAGCCCGCAGCGGTTCGCGGCCGACCGGGTGCCCGCGCCGGTGTCGCTGGTCGACGTGCTGCCCACGCTGACCGACCTGATCGGGGAGGGCGTGCCCACCATCGGCGACCTGATGATGCCCGGCCGCTCGCTGCTGGACCTGACCCGCGCGCCCCACGAGGAGGCGGGCCCGCCGCAGGATCGGGAGGTGGTCGGCGAGTACATGGGCGAGGGCGCCGTCGCCCCGATCGTGATGATCCGGCGCGGCACCTGGAAGTTCGTGCACTCGCCCGTCGATCCCGACCAGCTCTACGACCTCGCCGACGATCCGGACGAGCGGGTCAACCTGGCCGACGACCCGGCGTACGCCTCGCGGGTGAGCCAGCTGCGCACCGAGGTCGCCGCGCGCTGGGACCTCGACGCCGTCCACGCCGACGTCCTGGCCGACCAGGCGCGACGACGCCTCGTCGGGCACGCGCTGCGCCAGGGCACGGTCACGCCGTGGGAGTACGACCCGCCCGGGGACGGCCGGCAGCTCTACATGCGCAACCACCTCGACCTCAACGAGGTCGAGCGTCGGGCCCGCTATCCCCGGCCCACCGAGGTGCCCGACCGGTTCCTGGATCCCGACGCCGCTCCCCACACCGCTCCGACCTCGTAGACGCGCGGACACAAGTCCGGTCAGCCCCGGTCCTCCAGGCGGGCGGTACGGCGCGCCGCGGGACTTGTGTCCGCGCGTCTGCGGACCTCGGGCGCCGTCGGCTCGACGGCGACCGGATCGTGGAATAGGGTGACGTGTCACGTAGTTGACCCCTCAACTACCAAGCACGTGGAGGCACATCATGGAGTTCGGCATCTTCACCGTCGGCGACGTCACCACCGACCCGACCACCGGCAGGACGCCCACCGAGCACGAGCGGATCAAGGCGACGGTCGAGATCGCGAAGAAGGCCGAGGAGGTGGGCCTCGACGTCGTCGCCGTGGGCCAGCACCACAACCCGCCCTTCGTGGCCAGCTCCCCGACCACCACGATGGCCTACATCGGCGCGCAGACCGAGCGCATCAAGCTCTCCACGAGCACGACGCTGATCACCACCACCGACCCGGTGCGGATCGCGGAGGACTACGCCACGCTCCAGCACCTGCTCGACGGCCGGATGGACCTGATGCTGGGCCGCGGCAACACCGGTCCGGTCTACCCGTGGTTCGGCCAGGACATCCGTCAGGGCATCCCGCTGGCGGTCGAGCACTACGCGCTGCTCCACCGGCTGTGGCGCGAGGAGGACGTCGACTGGCAGGGGAAGTTCCGCTCCCCGCTCCAGGGCTTCACCTCCACCCCGCGCCCCCTCGACGGTCAGGCACCGTTCGTGTGGCACGGCTCGATCCGCAGCCCCGAGATCGCCGAGCAGGCGGCGTACTACGGCGACGGCTTCTTCTCCAACCACATCTTCTGGCCGGCCTCGCACACCGCGCGGATGGTGCAGTTCTACCGCCAGCGCTTCGAGCACCACGGCCACGGCCGGGCCGAGGACGCGATCGTCGGTCTCGGCGGCCAGGTCTACATGGGCCGCACCAGCCAGGACGCCGTCCGGGAGTTCCGGCCCTACTTCGACAACGCCCCGGTCTACGGCCACGGCCCGTCGCTGGAGGACTTCACCCGCCAGACGCCGCTCACGGTCGGCACCGTCGACCAGGTGGTCGAGCGCACGCTGTCCTTCCGGGAGTACGCCGGCGACTACCAGCGCCAGCTCTTCCTGGTCGACCACGCCGGCCTGCCGCTGAGCACGGTGCTGCACCAGCTCGACTTCCTCGGTGAAGCCGTCGAGAAGCTGCGCGCCGAGGTCGACGACACCCGGGCCACCGCCGGGAGCGCGGCGTGAGCGCCCCGGTCCCGCTGCGGCCGCCGCTGCCCGCCGGCCACGACGTGCGCCGGGTCGCGGTCGTCTCCGCCGGCCTGTCGGACCCCTCGTCCACGAAGCTGCTGGCCGACCTCGTCGCCGGCGCGGTGCAGCGGCTCGGGGGCGAGCGCGACCTCGACGTGGAGGTGACCCACGTCGAGCTGCGCGCCCTGGCCCACGGCCTGACCGACGCGCTGCTCACCGGCTTCGCCAGCGGCGAGGTCGCCGCTGCGCAGGCAGCGGTGGCGTCGGCCGACGCCGTCGTGGCCGTGACCCCGGTCTTCAGCGCGTCCTTCAGCGGGCTGTTCAAGACCTTCTTCGACGTCCTGGAGCCCGGCACCCTCGACGGCGTGCCCGTGCTGGTCGCGGCGACCGCGGGCACGGCCCGCCACAGCCTGGTCCTCGACCACGCGCTGCGACCGCTGTTCGCCTACCTCCACGCCGTGGTCCTGCCGACCGGGGTGTTCGCCGCCAGCGAGGACTGGGCCGCGGGCGAGGACACCTTGCCCGGCGACGGCCCGCAGGCGCTGCGCAGCCGCGTCGAGCGCGCCGCGGGCGAGCTCGTCGACCAGCTGGCCGGCGTACGACGGGGACCGGAACGGCTCGACCAGTTCGACCGCGACGTCGCCGCGATGGGCTCCTTCGAGGACCTGCTCGACCGCTGAGGCCGGCACCCGGGTGGACCCGACGCGTCGGCCCGGCTGGTGGCGCTGCTGGACGTCCTTTTCGGCTGCTGGACGTCTGTTGCAACAGACGTCCAGCAGCTGATCACCCGGACGTCCGGGTGATCAGCGCACCACCGTGCCCGGGGACGACGAGCCGCCCACCCTCCACCGTGACGCCCGAGGGGGTCTCGAAGGCGACCGTCGCGGTGGGGTCGAGCGCGAGCTCGGCGGGGGAGTCCCCGAAGTTGACCACCAGCAGGGTGTCGCCGCGGCGCAGCGTGAAGACCCGCGACTCCTCGTCGGCCGTGCACGAGACCGACCCGAACGCCGGGTCGGTCAGGGCCGGGAGCTCGCGCCGGAGCCGGCCGAGGCGGCGGTAGGCGTCGAGCACGACCGCGTGGCGGCCGGTCCCGAGCTCGGACCAGTCGAGCTTCGAGCGCAGGAACGTCTCCGGGTCCTGGGGGTCCGGGACCTCCTGGGTGCCCCAGCCGTGGCTGGCGAACTCCGAGCGGCGACCGTTGCGCACCGCCTCGGCCAGCTCGGGCTCCGGGTGGGAGGTGAAGAACTGGAACGGCGTCGAGGCCGCCCACTCCTCGCCCTGGAACAGCATCGGGGTGAAGGGGCCGGCGAGCGTCAGCAGCGCGGCGCAGACCAGCTGGTCGTCGTCGAGCGTCGCGGCGAGGCGGTCGCCGGTGGCCCGGTTGCCGACCTGGTCGTGGTTCTGGTTGGCCACCACCAGGCGCCAGGTCGGCATCGCGGCCGTGTCGACCGGGCGTCCGTGGCGACGACCGCGGAAGGTCGACCAGGTGCCGTCGTGGAAGAACCCGCGCTCGCACACCTTGGCCAGCGCGGCCAGCGGCTCGAAGTCGCCGTAGTAGCCGCTCGTCTCGCCGGTCAGCGCGACGTGGACGGCGTGGTGGAAGTCGTCGCTCCACTGGCCGTCCAGCCCGCGGCCGCCGGCCTCGCGCGGGGTGACCATGCGGGCGTCGTTGAGGTCGCTCTCGGCGACCAGCGTCAGCGGGCGGCCCAGGTGGGCGCTCAGCGCGGCCGTCTCGACCGCCATCTCCTCGAGCAGGTGGGTGATCGAGGTGTCGCCCAGGGCGTGCACCGCGTCGAGCCGCAGCCCGTCGACGTGGAAGTCGCGCAGCCACGTCCGCACGTTGTCGAGCACGTAGCGGCGCACCTCGTCGCTGCCCTCGCCGTCGAGGTTGAGCGAGGAGCCCCAGCTGTTCTGCCCGGTGGCGTGCAGGTAGGGCCCGAACACCGGGAGGTAGTTGCCGGAGGGTCCGAGGTGGTTGTAGACGACGTCCTGGACCACGCCCAGGCCGCGGGCGTGGCAGGCGTCGACGAAGCGCTGGTACGCCGCGGGGCCGCCGTACGGCTCGTGGACGGCGAACCACAGCACGCCGTCGTAGCCCCAGTTGTGGGTGCCGTTGACGGCGTTGACCGGCAGCAGCTCGACGAGGTCGACCCCGAGGTCGACGAGGTGGTCGAGCCGCTCGATCGCGCTGTCGAGGGTGCCCTCGGGCGTGAAGGTGCCCAGGTGGAGCTCGTAGACGACCGCGCCGGCGAGCTGGCGCCCGGTCCAGGCCTGGTCGGTCCACGCGAAGTCGCCGGCGTCGAAGGTGCGGGTCAGCCCGTGCACCCCGTCGGGCTGCCACTGGGAGCGAGGGTCGGGCTTGGGGGTCTCGTCGTCGTCGACGAGGTAGCCGTAGTCGACCGAGCCGCCGGTCACCGGCTGCTCGGGGGTCCACCAGCCGTCGTCGCCCCGGGTCATGGCCAGCGTCTGCTCGACGCCGTCCACCTCGGGCAGGCGGACGCGCAGCCGCACCCGCTCGGCGTCCGGCGCCCAGACGTCGAAGCGCCCCCGGTCGACCGGACGTGCACCGGTCGGGCTCGTCGAGACCATCAGTCCTCCTTGACCAGCACCGCCACGGGCAGCGCGTGGAGCAGGTCGCCGAGCGCGACCTGACCGTCGTACGTCGGGCCGGCGGGGTCGAGCGCGTCGCGCCAGGTCCCGATCGGCAGGGTCAGGGTCGTGCCGCGCCAGCCGCCGGACGCGGCCAGGCCCAGCGGCAGCCGCGTGGCCACCGTGAGGGCGCCGCCCCGGCCGAAGGCCAGCGCGTGCTCGGCGGCCTCGCCGGTCGCGGCGAGGGGCAGGTAGGAGTCGAACAGCTCGGGCCGGTCGCGACGCAGCCGCAGCGCGGTCGCGGTCACCCACAGCTTGGCCACGCCCTCGTCGTCGGGGCCCGAGGGCGCCGACGGGGCGGCGGTCGCGCCGTCGAGCGAGGCCAGCAGGGCGGCGCGCCGCTCGAAGTCGACCGGGCGCCGGTTGTCGGGGTCGACCAGGCTCTGCTCCCACAGCTCGCTGCCCTGGTAGACGTCGCACACGCCGGGCGCCGTGATCGCGACGGCCTTGGCCGCCAGCGCGTTGCTCCACCCGGCGTCGGCGAGGTCCGCGACGAGCGAGGTCACCAGGCGGTGCGCCTCGGGGTCGTCCAGCGCGGCGTCGACCGCCCGGTGCACGGCCCGCTCGTAGTCCTCGTCGGGGTCGGTCCAGGTGGTGCGGTCGCCCGCCTCGCGCATCGCCTTCTCGGCGTACGCCGACAGCCGCTCGCGCAGGTCGGACGGCAGCTCGCCGTCGACCCGGGCGGGCCAGGCGCCGACGACGGCCTGCCACAGCAGCTGGCCGAACCCCTCGTCGGGCACCGGGGCGATCGCGAGCAGCTGCGTGAGCGTCTGCTCCCAGCGCTCGGGGACCTCCGCGAGGGCGGTGATCCGCGCCCGGGTGTCCTCGCCGCGCTTGGTGTCGTGGGTGGTCAGCGTGGTCATGGCGTGCGGCCACGCGGCCTGGCGCACCGCCATCGCCTCGTGCCACTGCTCCGGGGTCACCGACCAGGTGGCCGGGTCGCCGCCGACCTCGTTGTGGGAGGTCAGGCGCGAGAAGCGGTAGAACGAGCTGTCCTCGACGCCCTTGGCCATCACCATGCCGCTGGTCTGCTGGAACCTCCGGGCGGCGTCGCCCTCGGGGTCGCGCAGCACCGGCGCCAGCTCGCCGAGCACGCCGGCGAGGTCGGGTCGACGGCGGTGGGCCTCCTCGAGCGCGTGGTCGAGGTGCTCCGAGCCGAGCGGCAGGTAGGAGCGGTAGACGCCGAAGCAGGCGAGCAGCTCGGCGACGGCGTCCTCGAGCTGCTCGGGCGTGGCCGGGAGCAGGTCGGGCAGCTCGCGCACGATGCGGCGGGTCTCGGCGAGCAGGCTGCCGGTCGCGACGTCGCGCTTGCTCGCGTGCACCAGCTCGGCGAAGACCTCCGCGCCGTCGGGGCCGGTGCCGCGCAGCCGCGCCTCGAGGGCGTCGAGCGGTGCCCGGCCGGCGGGGTCGGTGAGGACCCGGTCGAGCAGGCCGAGGACGTCGTAGCCGGTCGTGCCGGCGGTCGCCCACGAGGTGGGCAGCTCCTCGCCGGGCTCGAGGATCTTCTCGACCAGGACGTAGGCGCCGCCGGTGAGCTGGGCGAGGTCGTCGAGGTAGGCGCCGGGGTCGCGCAGGCCGTCCGGGTGGTCGACCCGGAGCCCGTCGACCAGGCCCTCGTCGAACCAGCGCCGGACCTCGAGGTGGGCGGTGCGGAAGACCTCGGGCAGCTCCACGCGCACGCCCGCGAGGGTGGTGACGGTGAAGAAGCGGCGGTAGTTGAGCTCGGAATCGGCGCGGCGCCAGCTGACCAGCTCGTAGTGCTGGCGCTCGTGCACGGCCATGACGTCGTCGCCGTCGGCCGCGGTCCCGGGGGCCAGCGGAAACCGGTTGTCGTGGTAGCGCAGCTCGCCGTCGCGGACCTCGAGGTGGCCGATCGGGCCGCCGTCGGTCGGCAGGTCGTCGTCGCCGAGCACGGGGATCCGCAGCCGGCCGAGGCCGAAGTCCCAGTCGACGTCGAAGCTGGCGGCGTACGCCGACTCCTGGCCGTGCTGGAGCAGGTCCCACCACCAGGGGTTCTCGACGGGGGTCGCCACCCCGACGTGGTTGGGCACGACGTCGACGAGCACGCCCATGCCGAGCCGGTGGGCCTCCTCGGCCACCAGCGCCAGGCCCTCGGGCCCGCCCCGCGACGCATCCACCCGGGTGGGGTCGACGACGTCGTAGCCGTGGTCGCTGCCGGGCTCGGCCTGGAGCAGCGGGGACAGGTAGACCCAGTCGACCCCCAGGTCGTGCAGGTAGGGCAGCAGCCGGGCGACCGCGGGCAGGTCGGTGTCCGCGGTCACCTGCACCCGGTAGGTGCTGGCGGGCGTCCTCACAGCAGCGACCCGGCCTGCTGACCGGGGCCGGCCAGCGGGGCGTTCTCGCTGGTGTCGATGTTGCTGGCACCGCCGCCCTGGACCGCCAGCGACGCCGCGACCGAGTGGTCGGGCTCGCGCTCGGGCTCACGGTGCTCGCGCAGCACCAGCACGGACCGCTCGTGCAGCTCGACGGTGTCGCCGGCGGCGTAGGAGCGGCCGTTGTCGGCCACCCCGCCGGTGTCGACCACGACGTCCCAGGCCTGGGCGTACTCCTGCGGCGGGAGGGTCAGCGTCACGGGCTCGCCGACGTTGAAGAACAGCAGGAAGTCGTCGTCGACGACCGGGTTGCCCCGGGAGTCGCGACCGGCGATGCCGTCGCCGTTGAGGTACATCCCCACGCTGCGGCCGCTGTCGTCCCAGTCGCCGTCCTCCATGACGCGGCCGTCGGGGTGCAGCCAGACGATGTCGTCGAGGCGCTCGCCGTCCTTGACGGCCTCACCGGTGAAGAACTGCTTGCGGCGGAAGGTGGGGTGCCGCAGCCGCAGCCGGATCAGGGCGGCGGTGAAGTCGATGAGCGGCTTGTCGGCCTGGTCCCAGTGCATCCAGGAGATCTCGGAGTCCTGGGCGTAGGTGTTGTTGTTGCCGTCCTGGGAGCGACCCATCTCGTCGCCGTGCAGGATCATCGGCACGCCCTGGCTCAGCAGCAGCGTGGCCAGCACGTTGCGCTGGTCGCGGGCCCGCAGCGCCCGCACCTCCGGGTCGTCGGTCGGGCCCTCGGCGCCGTGGTTCCAGGACCGGTTGTGGCTCTCGCCGTCGTTGTTGTCCTCGCCGTTGGCGTCGTTGTGCTTCTCGTTGTAGGACACCAGGTCCTTGAGCGTGAAGCCGTCGTGGGCGGTGACGAAGTTGATGCTGGCGAAGGGGCGCCGGCCGGAGTTCTCGTAGAAGTCCGAGGAGCCGGCCAGGCGCGAGGCGAAGTCGCCCAGGTCGGGCTCGCCGCGCCAGAAGTCGCGGACGGTGTCGCGGTAGGCGCCGTTCCACTCGGTCCACTGGGGCGGGAAGTTGCCGACCTGGTAGCCGCCGGGGCCGACGTCCCAGGGCTCCGCGATCAGCTTGACCTGGCTGACGATCGGGTCCTGCTGCACGAGCTCGAAGAAGGTCGCGAGGCGGTCGACGTCGTAGAACTCGCGGGCCAGCGCCGCGGCCAGGTCGAAGCGGAAGCCGTCGACGTGCATCTCGGTCACCCAGTAGCGCAGCGAGTCCATGATCAGCTGCAGCGAGTGCGGGTGGCGCACGTTGAGGGTGTTGCCGGTGCCCGTGTAGTCCATGTAGTACTGCTGGTCGTCGTCGACGAGGCGGTAGTACGCCGGGTTGTCGATGCCCTTGAAGCTCAGCGTCGGGCCCAGGTGGTTGCCCTCGGCGGTGTGGTTGTAGACCACGTCGAGGATCACCTCGATGCCCGCCTGGTGCATCGACTTCACCATCTGCTTGAACTCCTGGACCTGCTGGCCCAGGTCGCCCGTCGCGGCGTACGACGCGTGCGGGGCCAGGAACGCCAGGGTGTTGTAGCCCCAGTAGTTGCGCAGGCCCTTCTCGAGCAGCGTGTTGTCCTGGACGAACTGGTGGACCGGCATCAGCTCGATGGCGGTGATGCCGAGCCGCTTGAGGTGGCTGGTGACGGCGGGGTGCGCCAGGCCGGCGTACGTGCCGCGCAGCTCCTCGGGCACGTCGGGGTGCAGCTGGGTCATGCCCTTGACGTGGGCCTCGTAGATGACCGACTCGTTGTAGGGGATCGACAGCGCGCGGTCGCCCTCCCAGTCGAAGAAGGGGTTGATGACCACGCCGTGGGTCATGTGCTCCGCGGAGTCGTCGTCGTTGCGCGACTCGGGGTCCTCGAAGTCGTAGCCGAACAGCGACTGGTCCCAGTCGATCTCGCCGGCGGTCGCCTTGGCGTAGGGGTCGAGCAGCAGCTTGCTGGGGTTGCACCGCAGGCCGTTGGCGGGGTCCCAGGGGCCGTGCACGCGGTAGCCGTAGCGCTGGCCGGGCTGCACCGTGGGGAGGTAGCAGTGCCACACGTAGGCGTCGACCTCGGTCAGCTCGATGCGGGTCTCCTGCAGCGCGCCGCCGGCCTCGACCTGGAACAGGCACAGCTCGACGCGCTCGGCGACCTCGCTGAACAGGGCGAAGTTGGTGCCGCTGCCGTCGAACGTCGCCCCCAGGGGGTACGCCTTGCCGGGCCAGATCTCCACGTGGTGCTCCTCGTTGCGGGGGTCGTTAGATCGTTCAAACTACTGGGTGACGGTGGGGCTAGTACCCGGGTTCGGCAGGAGTTCACCGGGGTGAGGCCCTCGTCACCCGCGCGCCGCCGAGCGGTAGCTGCTCGCGGTGGAGCCCAGGGTGGTGCGGAAGTCCTGGGCCAGGTGGGCCTGGTCGGCGTAGCCGAGGTCGGCGGCCAGCGCGGCCAGGTCGGTGTCGGGGCGGGTCCGCACCAGCTCGGCGGCCTCCTGCAGGCGCCGTCTCCGGATCATCGCCGCGGGCGGCAGGCCGACGTGGCGCCGGGCGAGCCGCTGCAGGGTGCGCACGCCGACACCCAGGCGCTCGGCGACCTGCTCGACCCGCACCAGCCCCGGGTCCCCGTCGACGGCGTCGGCCATCGCGTTGGCGAGCAGCCCGTCGGCGTCGGCGGGCGGGACGTGCGCGAGCAACCAGGTCGTGAAGGCGGCCACCGCGCGGTCGTGGCGCTCCGCGTGGCCCGGGTCGCCGGGCGCGACCCGCATCGGGCCGGCCACCGCCGCGTGCAGGTCGGGCAGCTCGAGGGTGCGGTAGGCGTCGCGCTCCGTGGTCGGGTCCTGGCTCAGGGCCGGGACGGCCGCCGGACGCAGCAGCGCACCGACCGTCCAGCCCCGACCGACGAGGTCGCGCACGCCGGCGCGGGTGGCCGGCCCGGCCAGGGCGACGAGGTCGGGCTCGACCACCAGGTTGCAGGCCGGGAAGGCGATCACGTGCTGGCGCGAGACGCGGCCCGGCGCGAGGTCCCACTCCGGGATCCAGAACCAGCGGACCCGGTCGGCGACGGCCTCCGGCGGTGGCACCCGGCGGAAGGTCGGCAGCCTGGTCGGGTAGAGGATCCCGCGGTCCGTCGTGCCCACGGGGGCAGCGTAGCCAGCGGTCCCGGGCCTGTCGCGAATCTCCAAGCCGCCGGACCGGCGCCGCTCCTAGCGTGGGAGGCATGACCGAGACCCCCTCCACCAGCACCCCACGGGCCGCCGACGGCGCCCACACCACGCGCGGCGTCCCCCACGGCTCGACCAGCCTGACGCCGTTCCTGGCCATCCCCGACGCCCGCGGCGCGATCGCGTTCTACCGCGACGTGCTGGGCGCCCGCGTCGTCGACGTGACCGAGATGGGCGGCGTCGTCGTGCACGCGGTCCTCGACCTCGGCCACGGCCAGCTGCAGCTCGGCGAGCCGTCGCCCGACCACCACCTCGTGCCCCCGCCGGCGGGCGAGGACGACTGCTACTCGCTGGGCCTCTACTGCGAGGACGCCGACGCCCTCGTCGCCCGCGCCGAGGCCGCCGGCGCGGTGGTCCGCGAGCCGCTCACCACCTTCGTCTCGGGCGACCGCTTCGCCAGCGTGCGGGACCCCTTCGGCGTCCGCTGGAGCATCATGACCCGGGTCGAGGACCTCTCGGAGGAGGAGAGCGCCGCTCGCGTCGCCGCCTGGGCCGCCTCGCAGGGCTGAGCCCCGCCGGTAGGTTGCCGGGGTGCGCCTGTTCGTCGCCGTGCTGCCGCCCGTCGAGGCGGTCGAGCACCTCGAGGAGTTCCTGGAGCCCCGGCGCGAGCACGGCGACTTCCGCTGGTCGCCGCCGGACCAGGCCCACGTGACGCTGGCGTTCCTGCCCGACGTGGCCGAGCACCTCCTCGACGAGCTCGGCGAGCGGCTGGCCACCGCCGCGTCGCGGCGGCGGCCCCTGGTGGCGCGGATCGCCGGCGGCGGTGCCTTCCCCGACGTGGCTCGCGGCCGGCTGCTGCACGCCGGCCTCGACCTCGGCGGCGAGGCGGGGGACGACGAGGAGCTCGACCGGACGGCCACCGGAGCGCGTCACGCCGCGGTCGCCGCGGGCACGGAGGTCGACGGCGCCCGCTTCCGGCCCCACGTGACGCTGGCCCGGCTGCGCCGACCCGCCGACCTCACCCGGTGGGTCCGGGTGCTCGACACGTACGCCGGCCCCTCCTGGCCGCTCGACGAGCTGGCCCTGGTGGCGTCGTACCTCGGCGAGGGCCCGCGGCGCCGGGCGCGCCACGAGGTGCTGGCGACGTTCCCCCTGGGCGGCCGGGAGGGCCGGCGGGCTCAGTCGCGACCGCGGCCGTAGCGCTCGAGGGCGACCTCCCGCTCGGCGGCGTGGTCGACGATGCGCTGCGGGTAGTCGTGGTCGTAGCCACCCTCGGCGTCCCACGGCGCGTGGGCGTGCTTGCCCTCGAGGTGGCGCAGCTCGGGGACCCAGCGGCGCACGTAGTCGCCCGACGGGTCGAACTTCTGGCCCTGGGTGATGGGGTTGAACACCCGGAAGTAGGGCGAGGCGTCCGTGCCGGTGCCGGCGACCCACTGCCAGCCGTGGTTGTTGGAGGCGAGGTCGCCGTCGACGAGGTGGTCGAGGAAGTGGCGCGCGCCCACCGGCCACCACACGTGCAGGTCCTTGGTGAGGAAGCTGGCGGTGATCATCCGCACCCGGTTGTGCATCCAGCCCTCGTGGAGGAGCTGGCGCATGCCGGCGTCGACGATCGGGAAGCCCGTCGTTCCCTGCTTCCACGCGTCGACCGCGTCTCCGGGGTCGTCGTAGGTCAGGCCCTTGACCGGGCGCAGGTCGTGCCACGCGGAGCGGGGGTGGTGGTGCAGCACGTCGGCGTAGAAGTCGCGCCAGCACAGCTCGGTCTCGAAGGTCGCCGCGCCCGAGCCGGAGTGGTCACGGGTGCGGGCGAGCAGCTGGCGGGGGTGGACCACGCCGTACTTGAGGTAGGCCGAGAGCCGCGAGGTGCGGTCGGCTCCCGGGTCGTCGCGCACGTCGTCGTAGTCGGCCACGTCGGCGTCGAGGAAGTCCTCGAAGCGTCGCTTGGCGGCGTCCTCACCGGCCGTGGGCATCGAGGCGGGGGCCTCGTCCAGCGCCTTGTCGAGCATCGCGGCGACGCGCCCGTCGCTGTCGTGCTCGACCCACTCGACGCCCCGGGGCGCCTGCTGGGGCTCCTCCCACCCGACGTCGCGCCAGGCGCGGCTGAAGGGCGTGAACACCTTGTAGGGGCTGCCCGAGCCGTTCTTCACCGTCCCCGGCGCCACGGCGTACGGCGTGCCGGTGGCGACGCCGCGGACCCCCTCGGGCAGCGCGTCGACGACCGCCTGGTCGCGGCGACGGCCGTAGGGGGAGTGGTCGTTGGTCACGTGGACCTCGTCGGCCCCGACCTCCCGGGCCAGCGACGGCACCAGGGAGGCCGGGTCGCCCATGCGGATGCACAGCCGGCCGCCCATCGACTCGTCGAGCGAGCGCAGCGTGGCCGCGAGCCAGGCCCGCCGGGCGGGCCCGGCGCCGCGCCACAGCACCGGGTCGAGGACGAACAGGCCCAGGACGGGGCCGTGGGCGGCGGCGGCGCGCAGGGCGGGGTGGTCGCGCAGGCGCAGGTCGCGTCGGAACCACATCAGCGAGGTCATGCGAGCGACCCTACGATCCGCCCCTGACGGCCGACCGTGCGTGAGGCTCCTCCCGTTAGGGTCTGGTCATGCGTTCAGTCCGGGGCCTGCGCACCACGCTGCGCTCGAGCCTGTGGGACATGACCCCTCGGGACCACCGTCAGTCCGACCACGAGTTCCGCCGCCGCCAGGTGGTCAGCGTCGTGGTCGTGCTCGTCGGTGCCGTCGTCCTCGGCTACACCCTGGGCTTCATCGAGCCGACCGACAGCAACCGCTTCTACGCCGCCACCGCCGTGCTCGCGGGCGTGTGGGCCGTGGGGGCGTTCGCGTCGGGACCGCTGCACCTCGGCCGCATCGGCACCCCGGCCGAGCCCGACCTGACCGCGCCGCGGCCCGTGGTGCAGCCGTTCCTGCTCGGCGCCGCCCTCGCGGGCGTGTTCGTGGCGGGCGCCTTCCTGATCCGCGCCGTGCCCTTCCTCGACGACCACCTGACGCCGTTCATCCAGACCGTCCTGGAGTACGCCCAGGAGGGCAACGGCTGGATCCTGCTGGTCGTGACCGTGCTCAACGGCATCGCCGAGGAGCTGTTCTTCCGCGGCGCGATGTACGCCGCGATCCGCAAGCACCAGGTCGCGATCACGACGGTGGCCTACACCGTGGCGACCCTGGCGACCGGCAACGTCATGCTCGGCTTCGCCGCCATCGTGCTCGGTCTCATCGTGGGGCTGCAGCGCCGCGCGACCGGCGGCATCCTGGCGCCGATCATCACCCACCTGACCTGGTCGGTGACGATGCTCTACGCGCTGCCCGCGATCTTCCTCGGCAGCCCGACGTAGACCAGGTCGGGCCGGGGCCTCAGGCCTCGGCGGCGGCGCGGTCGGCGACCGCGCGGCGCACGGCCTCGGTGTAGCCGATCGGCTCGCCCGGGACCACCTCGCGGATCGACTGCTCGCGCACCACGACCTCGATGCCCATCGAGTCGATCAGGTTGCGCCCGGTGGTGACGTCGACGTCGGTCACCAGCGCCAGCCAGTGCGAGGACAGGCCGGGGGTCAGCACCGGGACCTTGATGATCGGCACCCGCCGGCCGGTCTCGATCTCGGCGGCGACGCGCAGCATGTCGATGTAGGTCAGCTGGTCGGGACCGCCGACCTCGAAGGTCCGCCCGAGCGCGAGGTCCTGGCCGGCGACGCCGACGAGGTAGCGGACCACGTCGTCGAGGGCGATCGGCTGGGTGCGGGTGGCGGCCCACCTGGGCACGACCATGGCCGGCAGGTTCTTGACCAGCTGGCGCGTGATCTCCCAGGAGATGCCGCCGTGGCCGACCACGATCGCGGCCCGCAGCACGGTGACCGGCACGCCGGCCTCGCCGAGCAGGGTCTCGACCTCGCGGCGCGAGCGCAGGTGGGCCGAGAGGTCGCCGTCGTCGCCGAGGCCGCCCATGTAGACGATCTGCTTCACGCCCGCCTCGGCGGCGACGGACCCGAAGTTGCGGGCCGCCGCGGCGTCGCGACGCTCGAAGTCCTCGTCGTCGAGGGAGTGGACCAGGTAGTAGGCCACGTCGACGCCCTCGAGCGGGCCGACCAGCGAGTCGCGCTCGTCGGTGTTGCCGGCGACCGGCTCGCCCTGGCCGTCGTACGACTCGGGGCGTCGTGTCATGGCGCGCACCTGGTGGCCCTGCTCGACGAGGGCGGGGACCAGGCGGCGGCCGATGAAGCCGGTGGCGCCGGTGACGAGGATGCGGCTCATGCTCGAAGCCTAGGCAGTCGGTCCCCGCCGCGCGCGGGGCGCACGGCGGCGGCGGACGACACGGACCCGAAACCTGCTGGCGCTAGGGTCAGCGCCATGTCGTACCTGCTGCGGGTCGCGCTGCCCGACGTCCCGGGCTCCCTGGGACGCCTGGCGTCGGCGATCGGCTCGGCGGGCGGCAACATCGACGCGATCGAGATCGTCGAGCGCACGGCCGACGGTCGTGCCGTTGACGACGTGTTCCTCGCCAACGAGCAGGGCGTGATGCCCGACAGCATCGTCTCGGCGTGCACCTCGCTGGAGGGCGTCGACGTGCTGTGGATCTCGCGCTACGGCGCGGGCTCCAACCTGACCCGCGACCTCGAGGTCGTCGAGTCGATGACCTCGGACCCCTCCCGGGCCCCCGACACCCTGGTCGACCTGCTCCCGGCGGCCTTCGTCGTGGACTGGGCCGCGCGGGTGCGCCGCGAGGGCACGGCGGTCCGGGTCGTGCACCGCTCGCCCGCGGCCCCGACCGAGATCCCGGCCGACATCCACTGGCCGCGCGACATGGAGCGCGGCCGTCGCATCGACGTGCCCGAGCACCTCAGCGAGCTGTTGGTCGCGGGCTGTGCCCTGGAGGCCGACGAGCTGGTCGTCATCGCCCGGCGCGGCGGCCCCGAGATCCTCGACTCCGAGATCGCCCGGCTGCGCCACCTGGCCGCGCTGGCCTCCTCGATCACCCGCTGACCCCTCGGGGCCGGGCACCGGTCAGTCGATCGGCGTCAGCTTGAAGACGGGAATCTGGCGGTCCGTCTTCTCCTGGTACGACGCGTACGTCGACCAGGTGTCGACCGCGAGCTGCCACAGGTCCTCGCGCTCGGCGCCCTCGACGATCTCGGCGCGGTAGCTCTTCTTCACCGACCCGTCCTGGAGGTCGACCTCGGGGTGGGCCACGAAGTTGTGGAACCACTCGGGGTGCTCCGGGGCGCCGCCCTTGGAGGCGATCGCGACGTAGGTGCCGTCGCGCTCGACCCGCATCAGGGGCGTCTTGCGGACCAGGCCCGACTTCGCCCCGAGGTTCGTGATCACCACGATCGGGTCGTCGGTGCCGGGCAGGGTGTTGGCCCGCTGCCCGTCGGAGGCCTCGAACTCCTCGACCTGGTCGCGGACCCACTGGGCCTTGCTGGGGACGTACTCGCCGGTGATCGCCATGCCACCCAGCACAGCAGACCTGCCGCCCCGACGCCAGCATCGCGGCCTCTAGGGTCGCCCCATGAGTGCGATCGAGGGCGTCAGCGAGATCTTCGACCCGGAGCTGTGGGACGCCGTCCCCGGCTTCGAGGACCTGACCGACCTGACCTACCACCGGGCCCGTGCCCACGGCACGGTGCGCGTCGCCTTCGACCGGCCAGACGTGCTCAACGCGTTCCGGCCCCACACCGTCGACGAGCTGCTCCGCGTCCTGGAGCACGCCCGCACGACCAGCGACGTCGGCTGCGTGCTGCTCACGGGCAACGGGCCGGGCGAGCGCCACGGCAAGTGGGCCTTCTGCACGGGCGGCGACCAGCGGATCCGGGGCCGGGCGGGCTACCAGTACGAGGACGGCACGGCCGGCGCGACCAGCGACGCCCGCACCCCCGCCGACCAGGCCCGGCTCGGGCGGCTGCACATCCTCGAGGTGCAGCGGCTGATCCGCTTCATGCCCAAGGTCGTCATCTGCGTGGTCCCCGGCTGGACGGCCGGTGGCGGCCACTCCCTGCACGTGGTGTGCGACCTGACCCTCGCCAGCGCCGAGGAGGCGCGCTTCAAGCAGACCGACGCCGACGTCGGCAGCTTCGACGGCGGGTTCGGGTCGGCGTACCTCGCGCGCCAGGTGGGCCAGAAGATCGCCCGCGAGATCTTCTTCCTCGGCCAGGAGTACGACGCCGCCGAGGGCGTCCGGATGGGCACGGTCAACCGCGCCGTCCCCCACACCGAGCTGGAGCTGGCGGCCCTGGAGTGGGGCCGGCTGGTCAACGGCAAGAGCCCCACCGCGCAGCGGATGCTGAAGTACTCCTTCAACGCCATCGACGACGGCCTGGTCGGCCAGCAGCTCTTCGCCGGCGAGACCACCCGGCTGGCGTACATGACCGACGAGGCCGCCGAGGGCCGCGACCAGTTCCTCGAGAAGCGCGAGCCCGACTGGTCGCCCTTCCCCTGGTACTACTGAGCCGCCACGGCCCCGCGCCGCACGCCCGGTAGGGCAGCCTCCCCTTCGTTGAAATGTCCGGCTGCGGGCGGCGACCATGGCCCCATGAGCACCCCCGTCGCCTCCGGCGCCCCCTCGCCGTCCGACCTTCCCGAGCCGGGTCAGCACGCCGACGAGCCCCACGGCGAGGGCCTCAACAGCCGCCTCAACGCGCTGCGCGCCGCGGTGCTGGGGGCCAACGACGGCATCGTCTCGGTCGCGGGCCTGGTGATGGGCGTCGCGGGCGCGACGACCGACCGGCACACGATCGCGGTGGCCGGCGTCGCCGGGCTGGTCTCGGGGGCGCTGAGCATGGCTGCCGGGGAGTACGTCTCGGTCAGCACCCAGCGCGACACCGAGAAGGCCCTGGTCGCCAAGGAGACCCGCGAGCTGCGCGAGGAGCCCGAGGACGAGCTGGCCGAGCTGATCGAGCTCTACCGGGGCAAGGGCCTCGACGACGACCTGGCCCGCCAGGTCGCGGTGCAGCTGACCGAGAAGGACGCGCTGCGGGCCCACCTCGACATCGAGCTCGGCATCGACCCCGACGAGCTGACCAACCCCTGGCACGCCGCCTGGGCCTCGATGCTCGCCTTCACGGCGGGCGCGCTGCTGCCGCTGCTGACCATCCTGGTCTTCGCGCCCGGGCTGCGCGTGGTCGTGACGGTGGCGGCCGTGGCGCTCGCGCTGGCCGGTGCGGGCTACCTCTCCGCGCGGGCCGGCGACTCGCCGGTGCGGCCGGCGATCACCCGGGTGGTGGCGGGCGGGCTGCTGGCGATGGCGGTGACCTACGTCATCGGGGCGCTCATCGGCACCGGGATGGCCTGAGCCCGCCTCCGGCCGGTCGGCCGGTGAGGCGACCGTCACAATCCCCGATCCTGTCGGTGACGTCCCTTAGGTTCGCCACGTGAGGATCGCCGTCGTACAGGAGTCCAGGCCGGGGGAGACCCGCGTCGCCCTGGTGCCCGACCTCGTCGCGAAGCTGACGGGGCTCGGCTACGAGGTCGGGGTCGAGCCGGGCGCCGGCGCCCAGGCCGGCTTCGCCGACGAGGAGTACGCCGAGGCGGGGGCCGCCCTCGTCGACGGCCTGCTCCCGGGGGCCGACGTGGTGGTGAGCGTCAACCCGCTCGCGCCCGACCGGCTCCGCCAGCTGCGCAGCGGCGCGGCGACCGTGTCGTTCCTGCCCGTGGCCGCCTCCCACGACCTCGTCGGCGACCTGCGCGACCTCGGGGTCACCTCCTTCGCCATGGAGCTGGTGCCGCGGATCTCGCGGGCCCAGTCGATGGACGCGCTGTCCTCCCAGGCCCTGGTCTCGGGCTACCGCGGCGCGGTCGTGGCCGCCGGGCTGCTGCGCCGGTTCTTCCCGCTCAACATGACCGCCGCCGGCACCGTCCAGCCCGCCCAGGTCGTGGTCCTGGGCGCGGGGGTCGCGGGCCTCCAGGCGATCGCGACCTGCAAGCGCCTCGGCGCCGTGGTCCAGGCCTACGACGTGCGTGCCGCCGCCGCGGAGGAGATCCGCTCGGTCGGCGCCAAGGCCATCGACCTGCAGCTGGAGACGCTCGAGGGCACCGGCGGCTACGCCCGCGAGATGACCGAGGACCGCGCCACCCAGCAGAAGCAGGCCCTGGCGCCCTACATCGCGGCGGCCGACGCGCTCATCACCACCGCCGCCGTGCCCGGCCGCCGGGCGCCGCTGCTGGTCACCCGCGAGATGGTCGAGGCGATGCCGCCCGGCTCCGTCGTGGTCGACCTCGCCGCCGAGACCGGCGGCAACGTCGAGGGGTCGGTGCCCGGCAAGGTCGTGCGCATCGGCCACGCCCAGGTCTGGGGCGGCGACAACGTCCCCTCCCAGATGCCCGGGCCCGCCTCGCGGCTCTACGCCACCAACGTGGTCAACCTGCTGACCCTGATGACCCACGAGGGCGCCTTCGCCCCCGACCTGGACGACGAGGTCGTGGCCGGCGCCTGCGTGACCCACCAGGGCCGGATCCTGCACGAGCCGACCCGCGAGGCGATCGAGGGACCGGCGCCGGCGCCCGACGTCGACGTCGCCCCGGCCCCGGTCCGCGACGAGCACCTGGCCGACGGGCCCCCGGTCGCCCAGCCCTCCCACGACCCCGAGGAGCAGCAGTGAACGACGCCGTCGTCTGGCTCACGATCTTCGTGCTGAGCGTGTTCGTGGGCATCGAGGTGATCGCCAAGGTCTCCTCGACGCTGCACACCCCGCTGATGTCGGGCGCCAACGCCATCCACGGGATCATCCTGCTGGGGGCCATCCTGGTGACCGGCTCGACCGACAGCACCGTCGCCCTGGTCGTCGGGCTGGTGGCGATCGTGCTCGCGGCCGTCAACATGGTCGGCGGCTTCGTGGTCACCGACCGGATGCTGCAGATGTTCACCCGGCGCAAGCGGGTCCCGGCCGCCCCGACCGACGCCTCCGGCCCGACGGGGGGCACCCGGTGAGCGCCACCCCGGTCTGGGTGCAGCTGGTCTACCTGGCCTGCGCCGTCTGCTTCATCCTCGCCCTCAAGGGCCTCTCGGGGCCGCGCACCGCCCGCACGGGCAACCTGGTGGGCGCCGGCGCCGCGGTGGTCGCCTGCGTCGTCCCCTTCCTCTACCTCGACCTGCGCCACGTGCCGCTCATCCTGGGCGCCGTGCTGATCGGCTCCGTGGGCGGCGTCGTCGGCGCCCGCCGGGTGCAGATGACCCAGATGCCGCAGATGGTGGCGCTGTTCAACGGCGTCGGCGGCGGCGCTGCCGCCCTGGTGGCGCTGCTCGAGCTCCACGAGATCCTGGCCGTCCCCGGCGGCGGCGACCTGGTCGAGTGGTTCGTGCTGCTCGCCACGGCGTTCACCGTCTTCGTCGGCTCGGTCTCCTTCGCGGGCTCGGTCGTCACCTTCGCCAAGCTCCAGGAGCTGATGACCTCGGCGCCGGTGGTCTTCCCCGGGCTCGCCCTGGCCTTCGGCGTCTCGCTGGTCGCCGGCGTCGGGCTGGCCACCCAGCTCACGATCAGCCCGCTGCTGTGGGTCGGCATCGTGCTGGCGCTGGTCGGACTGGTCTTCGGCACCCTGCTGGTGCTGCCGGTCGGCGGCGCGGACGTGCCGATCGTGATCTCGCTGCTCAACGCCTTCACCGGCCTCACGGTCGCGGCCGGGGGCTACGTCCTCGACAACGTCGTGCTGCTCGTCGCCGGCACCCTGGTCGGGGCCTCGGGCACCTTCCTCACGCTGCTCATGGCCCGGGCGATGGGCCGCTCGGTGGCCAACATCCTCTTCGGGGCGCTCAAGGGCGGCTCGACGCTGGGCAGCGGCGTGGCGTCCGACCGGCCGGTCCGCTCGGCCGGCCCGGAGGACGTCGCGATCATGCTGGCGTACGCCGAGCGCGTCATCATCGTGCCGGGCTACGGCCTCGCGGTCGCCCAGGCCCAGCACACCCTGCGCGAGCTGGTCGACGTGCTCGCCGGCCGCGGGGTCGAGATCGACTACGCCATCCACCCCGTCGCCGGCCGGATGCCCGGCCACATGAACGTCCTGCTCGCCGAGGCCCAGGTGCCCTACGAGCAGCTCAAGGAGATGGACGAGATCAACGGCGACTTCAAGGACGCCGACGTCGTCCTGGTGGTCGGTGCCAACGACGTCGTCAACCCGGCGGCCAAGACGACGCCCGGCGCGCCGATCTACGGCATGCCGATCCTCAACGCCGACGAGGCCCGCCAGGTGGTGTTCATGAAGCGCTCGATGCGGCCCGGCTTCGCCGGCATCGAGAACGAGCTGCTCTTCGAGGACAACACCACGCTGCTCTTCGGCGACGCCAAGGACTCGATGTCCAAGCTCCTCAACGCCGTCAAGGCCCTGTAGCGCCCGACGATCGCCCTTTTCCTTCGAAAACGCCCACAACGGACAACGGTTTGCACATACTGGAGCGGTCAACCACCGACCGTCTCTCGAGGGGGCAGTGCAGCCCGGACACTCTTCGTCCCTCCACCGGATCCACACGGCACCGACGAAGAGTCTGACGCGCGCACAGCTGGTCCGCATCACGCTGCTCATGGCGTTGCTCGCCCTCGCGGCTCTCGCGGGGGTGCCCGACCCGGCCGGCGAGAGCGCCCTGCCGACCATCTGGCCCGCGGGCGGCCTGCTCGCCGGGCTGCTGCTGACCTCGCCCCGCCAGGCCCGCCCCTGGCTGCTGCTCGTCAGCGGGTTGCTGGTCGCGCTGGCGCACCTGCTGATCGGGTTCTCCCCGGCTGCCACCCTCGGGCTCACCCTGACCTACCTGGTGGCCGCCTGGGTCGTGCGGCGCTCGCTGGTCGCCGGCCGCTCCGAACGGGTCGCGCTGCGCGACCAGGGAGACGTCTCCCGGCTCATCGGGGCCGTCGCCGCGGGCAGCCTGGTCGCCGGCCTCGGCAGTGCGGCGACCGTCGCGCTCACCGGTCTGGGCAACCCCTGGCTGGCGCTCGCCCCGGGCTTCGGCGCGCACGCCGCGGCCCTGATGGTGCTGCTGCCGCTGTTCCTGCCGGTGCCGCACTTCGCCCCGGTGTCCGGGCCGCGCGAGCGGGTCGTGCAGGCCCTGCTGACCGTCGGCACCACGCTGGCGATCTTCACCGCCACCGACATCCCGCCCGTCGTGTTCGCCGTGATGCCGATGTTCGCCTGGTACGCCTTCCGCGGCACCCTGCGGGAGGCGACGCTGCTGCTCACCCTGGTCTCGGCCGTCGGCGTGGGGGTCACTGCCCTCGACACCGGCCCGATCTGGGGCCTGGGCCAGCGCTACGACCTGCCCCCGGAGCTGGTGCACGGCGTGCTCCAGCTGTTCGTCGTCGACTGCGCGCTGATCCTGCTGCCCCTGTCGGTGATGCTGACCCAGCAGCGGATGTCGGCGGCCCTGGTCTCCGCCGAGCGCGAGACGCTGCGCCGCCTGGTCGACGCCGCCCGCGGTACCGCGATCATCGCGACCGGTCCCGACGGCCAGATCACCGTGTTCAACCCCGGCGCCGAGGAGATGCTGGGCCACCGGGCCGCCGACGTGCTCGGCGGCACCCCCGACCTGTTCCTGCCCGAGTCGGAGCTGCGGCGCCACTCCGCCGAGCTCGGCACCCTGGCCACCTTCGCGAGCATCTGCAACGCCTCGACGGCCCGCGACGACGACCAGGCCCGGCTGTGGCACTGCCGGCGCAGCGACGGCCAGGAGCGCACCCTGCGGATGACGCTCTCGGCCGTGAGCGACGAGAACGGCGCGCTCTCGGGCTACCTGGCGACCGCCGAGGACGTCACCGAGCGCGAAGAGGCCCGGCTCGCGCTGGAGATCTCGCTCGCTCGCGAGCGCGACGCCCTCGAGAGGGGCGCCGAGCTCGAGCGGGTCAAGGGCAACTTCGTGGCCACCGTCAGCCACGAGCTCCGCACCCCCGTCACCAGCATCGTGGGCTACACCGAGGTGCTCGAGGACGGCCTCATCGGCCCGCTCAGCCACGACCAGCTCGCCGTGGTCGCCAAGATCGACCGCAACGGCCGCCGGATGCAGAACCTGGTCGAGGACCTGCTGACGCTCTCGGAGATCGAGTCGTCGCGGCTGACGATCCGGCTGGAGGCGGTCGACGTCGGTGCCGTGGTCCGCCGGGCCCTCGCCTCGCTCGACGAGGTCGTGGCCGGGCGCCAGCTCAGCGTCGAGGTCTCGCTGCCGGAGGAGCCGCTGGTGCAGGCCGTCGACCCCCGCCACCTCGAGCGGATGGTGACCGGGCTGGTCTCCAACGCGGTCAAGTTCACCCCCGACGGTGGGGCCGTCGAGGTCCTGCTGACGGGGTGGTCCAGCGGCTGCGAGGTGGTGGTGCGCGACACCGGCATCGGCATCGAGCCGACCGAGCAGGCCGGCGTGTTCGAGCGCTTCGCCCGGGGCCGCCGGGCGACCGAGGACGAGGCCCAGGGCACCGGGCTCGGCCTCACCATCATCCGGGCCATCGTGGCGTTGCACGGCGGCGAGGTCACCATCGACTCCGAGGTCGACCGCGGCACCACGGTGACGGTGCTGCTGCCCCGCAGCGACTCCTCCGCGGCGCCGGGCACGGCGCACGCGCCGGGCCTGGCCGTCCTGGACGGCGGCGACGACGCCCCGGGGCCCCACGCGGGCCGCTGGCTGGAGCCCGCCTGAGCTAGTGGGCCAGGCCGTAGAGGCGGTCGCCCGCGTCGCCGAGCCCGGGCACGATGTAGCCGCGCTCGTCGAGCCGCTCGTCCTGGGCCGCCGTCACCACGGTGACCGGCACCTCGAGGCCCTCCAGGCCCTGCTCCAGGTTGGCCACGCCCTCGGGCGCGACCAGCAGGCAGATGCAGGTGATGTGGTCGGCGCCGCGGTCGGTGAGGAAGCGGATCGCCGCGGCGAGGGTGCCGCCGGTGGCCAGCATCGGGTCGAGGACGTAGCACTGCCGGCCCGACAGGTCCGCCGGGAGGCGCTCGGCGTACGTCGAGGCCTCGAGCGTCTCCTCGTTGCGCACCATGCCGAGGAAGCCGACCTCGGCGGTCGGGACCAGCCGCATCATCCCCTCGAGCATGCCGAGACCGGCCCGCAGGATCGGCACCACCAGCGGTCGGGGCCGGCTCAGCACGATGCCCTCGGCGGGAGAGACCGGCGTCTGGATGCGGGTCGGCTCGACGCGCACGTCGCGGGTCGCCTCGTAGGCCAGCAGCGTCACCAGCTCCTCGGTCAGCCGCCGGAACTCCGGGGAGGCCGTGTCGCGGTCGCGGAGCGTGGTCAGCTTGTGGGAGACCAGCGGGTGGTCCACGACGTGCAGGCGCATGCGCACACGGTAGTCGTCCGGCAGGTCAGCGAGCCCCGCCGGTGGTCCTCGCCGCCCGGGTCTGTCACCATCGTCAGGAGGCAGGGAGGCGCGGCCATGGTGGAGATCACCGACGCGGAGGTCCAGGAGATCGACGTGGCCGTCGTGGCCTACCGCGACGAGGGCACCTGGCACCTTGCCGAGCTGCCGGACGAGGCCCTGGGCAGCGTCGAGAGCATCGGCCAGGAGCTGCGTCGCTACCCCGACCGCGACGGCGCCCTGGCGCTGATCTCGGTGGCGGAGGACTTCTCGCTGCTGGTGCGCTCGCGCGGCGCCGGCGCCGGCGTGCGGGTGCTGCTGAGCGACGCCTCGGCCGCGACCGACTGGCACCTCGCCCGCTCGGCCACCGACCACCTCGGCCTCGAGGTCGAGGAGGACGACGAGGACGAGGTCGGACCCGCGGGCGACCTCGGCATCGTCTCGGACCTCGGCGTCGACGCCACCGAGATGGGCGAGCTGCTCGACGATGACGAGCTGTTCCCCGACGAGGTGCTCAGCGAGGTGGCCGACGCCGCGGGCTTCGGGCCGCGCTTCGACCTGCTGGCCGGCCTGGAGGACTGAGCGACCCGTGGGCGACCCCCTGGGGCCTCCTGCCGCCCGGGCCTGGGTGGGGCCGATGCGCGACGCCCTGGCGCTGGCCTCCGGCGCTGCCGGGCACGGCGACGTCCCGATCGGTGCCGTCGTGCTCGACGGGGACGGCACGGTGGTCGGACGCGGCGCCAACCTGCGCGAGCGCGACGCCGACCCGACCGGGCACGCCGAGGTCGTGGCCCTGCGCGACGCGGCCCGCGCCCGCGGGGAGTGGCGGCTCGACGGCTGCACCCTCGTGGTCACCCTCGAGCCCTGCACCATGTGCGCCGGGGCGGCCGTCCTCGCCCGGGTGACCCGCGTCGTCTTCGGGGCCTACGACGACCGGGCGGGCGCCGCGGGATCGCTGTGGGACGTGGTGCGCGACCGCCGTCTCAACCACCGGCCCGAGGTCGTCGGCGGCGTCCTCGCCGAGGAGAGCGGCCGCCTGCTCGACGAGTTCTTCGCCGCCCACCGCGACGGCGGCGGCGATCGGTCCCGGCCCGCAGGGGGCGGGGCCCTCGGCGCGTCGCCGCATCCGTGACAGATTGGGAGGTGTCGTCCGTCACGTCGGGCGTCGCCGACGAGGGGAGTCGCGGATGAGGGTCGCACTGCAGGCCACGTGCCTGGGGGACGCGCTGTTCCCGGGCGTCGGGCAGGCCACGGTGCGGTTGCTGAGGCGGCTCGGGGTGGAGGTCGACTTCCCGCCCGAGCAGACCTGCTGCGGCCAGCCGATGATCAACTCCGGCTACCTCGACGAGGCGGTGCCGGCGCTGCGGTCCTTCGTCAGCGCCTTCGAGGGGTACGACGCGGTCGTCACGCCCTCGGGCTCCTGTGCCGGGGCGGCCCGCCACCAGCACGCCATCGTGGCGCGGCGCTCGGGCGACCCGGGCCTGCAGCGGGCGGTCGAGCAGACCGCCCCGCGGGTCCACGAGCTCAGCGAGTTCCTCGTCGACGTGCTGGGCGTGACCGACGTGGGGGCGTCGTTCCCCCACGCCGTGACCTACCACCCCACCTGCCACTCGCTGCGGATGCTGGGGGTGGCCGACAAGCCGCTGCGGCTGCTGCGCGAGGTCCGCGACATCGACCTGCGCGAGCTGCCGGAGGCGACGCAGTGCTGCGGCTTCGGCGGCACCTTCGCGGTCAAGAACGCCGACACCTCGATCGCCATGGGCTCCGACAAGGCGCGCCACGTCCGCGCGACCGGCGCCCAGGTGCTGGTGGCGGGCGACGCGTCGTGCCTCATGCACGTCGGGGGCCTGCTCGGTCGCCAGCGCTCCGGCGTGCGCACGATGCACCTGGCCGAGGTGCTGGCCTCGACCGAGGGCCTGGGGGCCGACACCGGTCCGGGCGCCGCCACGAAGCACAGCGAGGAGCCCGCATGACGCTCGCCCCCGACCCGATCGCCACCGCCGCCACCTTCGTGGGGATGCCGGCCTTCCCCGTCGCCGCGCGCGCCGCCCTGGCCGACAGCCAGCTGCGCCACAACCTCGAGCACGCCACCCACACCATCCGCGACAAGCGCAACCGCGTGGTCGCCGAGGTGCCCGACTGGGAGGACCTGCGCACCCGCGGCGCGGCCCTCAAGGACGCCGCCCTGGCCGACCTGGAGCAGCACCTGCTCACCCTCGAGCAGCGCCTGACCGAGGCCGGCGCGACCGTCCACTGGGCCCGCGACGCCGCCGAGGCCAACGCCGTCGTGGCACAGGTGGCCCACCGCCACGGCCTCGACGAGGTGGTCAAGGTCAAGTCGATGGCGACCGCGGAGATCGGTCTCAACGAGGCGCTCGCCGAGGAGGGCATCGCCGCCTGGGAGACCGACCTGGCCGAGCTGATCGTCCAGCTCGGCGACGACCTGCCCAGCCACATCCTGGTGCCGGCCATCCACCGCAACCGGGCCGAGATCCGCCAGATCTTCCTCGACAAGATGGCCTCGGCCGGTCGCCCGGCGCCCGACGACCTCTCCCAGCAGCCGGCCGAGCTCGCCGGGGCGGCCCGGCTGCACCTGCGCGAGAAGTTCCTGCGGGCCAAGATGGCCGTCTCCGGCGCCAACTTCGCGGTCGCCGAGACCGGCACCCTGGTCGTGGTCGAGTCGGAGGGCAACGGCCGGATGTGCCTGACCCTGCCCGACGTGCTGGTGAGCGTGGTCGGCATCGAGAAGGTGGTGCCGACCTTCGCCGACCTCGACGTGTTCCTCCGGCTGCTGCCGCGCTCGTCGACGGGCGAGCGGATGAACCCCTACACCTCGACGTGGACCGGCGTCACGCCCGGCGACGGCCCCCAGGAGCTGCACGTCGTGCTGCTCGACAACGGCCGCACCCGGGCGCTCGCCGACGAGGTCGGGCGCTCGGCGCTGCGGTGCATCCGCTGCTCGGCGTGCCTCAACAACTGCCCGGTCTACGAGCGCACCGGGGGCCACGCCTACGGCTCGGTCTACCCGGGCCCGATCGGGGCGATCCTCAACCCGCTGATGAAGGGCGTCGGGGTCGACGAGCAGGTCGACTCGCTGCCGTACGCCTCCTCGCTGTGCGGCGCCTGCTACGAGGTCTGCCCCGTCAAGATCGACATCCCCTCGATCCTGGTCGACCTCCGGTCCCAGGTCGTCGACGCCCACCGCGGCGGTCGGCCCTCCCTGGAGGCCGTGGCGATGAAGGGGGCGGCGGCGACCTTCGCGTCCTCGGGCCGGCTGCGCCTGGCCGAGCGCTTCACGGGCCTCGGCACGACGCTGGCCCGCAGGCTCGGCCTGGCCACGGCGTGGTCCGGCGCCCGCGACCTGCCCACCGCCCCGGCCGAGTCCTTCCGGGCCTGGTGGAAGCGCACCGACGGGGGCCGGCGGTGAGCGGCGCCCGCGAGGAGATCCTGCGGCGCGTGCGCGAGGCGACGGCCGGGTACACCGCGCCGCCGCCCGAGCCCGTGGTGGTCGACCCGCGCCCCGGCGACCTCGACCTGTTCGTGGAGCGGGTGGCCGACTACCGGGCGGTCGTCGAGCGGCTCGGCCCCCTCGACCCCGCCGACCTGGCCGCCCGGGTCGCGGCCGTGCTCGACGGCCGGCGGGCCGTCGTGCCGGACGGCCTGGGGTTCGAGGTGCCCGGCTCGGTGCCCGACGACGGGCTGAGCGCGCTCCAGCTCGACGACCTCGACGCGGTGGTCACGCTGGCCGGGGTCGGCATCGCCGAGACCGGCACCATCGTGCTCGACCACGGGCCCGGCCAGGGACGTCGGGCCCTCAGCCTGGTGCCGGACCTGCACGTGTGCGTGGTGCGCACCGACCAGGTGGTCGCCGACGTCCAGGACGCCGTGGCCCGGCTCGACCCGGCCCGCCCCCACACCTGGATCAGCGGCCCCTCGGCCACCAGCGACATCGAGCTCGACCGGGTCGAGGGCGTCCACGGTCCCCGCACCCTGCACGTCCTCGTCGTCGGCTGACCCGCCCTCCAGGGTCGTGCGGGTGATCGGGCGCCAGGGCGCCCCCTCACCCCCACGACCGGTGCTCCGGGGGCGTTTTGAGGGCCGAGCCCGGTGTCCGGTAGCCTCTCCCGCGGTGGCGTGTCCGAGCGGCCTAAGGAGAACGCCTCGAAAGCGTTTGTTGGTGCAAGCCAACCGAGGGTTCAAATCCCTCCGCCACCGCCACACCGGATCAGCCCCTGACCTGCGACGACGCCGGGTCGGGGGCTGATCTGCGTCCCGGCGCCCCCACCGGCCCGCCGGCGGCCCCGGTTTGACCCGGCCCCGGGGAGGGGACAGGGTCGGGCGCCGACGGGTGGCCCACGCCCGGCGAGGAGGAGGTGGCGTCGTGAGCGACGACGGGCAGCGGTCGATCGACCTGGGGGCGGCGCTGGAGGACTGGTCCGGGCCGGACGACGGCCGCACGGCGTACGACGGCGCCGGCGACCCCGCGGTCCTCGACCTGCTGGCGGCCGCGCGCGGGGTGGGCGTGCAGCGCCTCGTCGAGGTGTACGGCGCGGGGTGGCGCGAGCTGCCCCGGCGCCCGACCGACCCCGACCTGCGGGCCGGGCTGGACGCGCTGCACGACGTGCTCGCCGCCCCGACCTGGGACGAGGGCGGGTGGTACGTCGCGGGCGAGCCGTTCCAGCTGGCCCTGCGTCCCGTGGCCGACGGCGTCGAGCTCGGCGTGCCGGTGGGTGGGTGGACCGGCGCGGGCTCGCTGGAGTGGGAGGTCCGCGACCGCCACCACGTGCCCGACGGCCCCGACCACGACCAGGCAGCCGGGGCCGTGATCGCGGTGCTGCTGCGCAGCCGGCACCGCACCTTCCGCTGGTGCCGCTACTGCCGCAGCCACTGCGCGCCGGAGCAGCTGCTCAGCCCCGACACCTGCCACGCCTGCGGCACGCGGTGGAACGGGATCGTCTACTGACGCGGGCCACCCCGGGGCGGTACCCGCTCCGGGGCTGACGCCGGCTCAGCCCAGCATCTCCTGCATCCGGGCGATCTCCCCGGTCTGCGACTCCTCGATGGAGGCGGCCAGGCGCTTGGCCGCGCGGTTCTCCCCGTCGGCCTGCTCGGCCTTCGCCATCTCCACGGCCCCCTCGTGGTGCTGCACCATCATCTGCAGCCACATCCGGTCGAAGCCGGAGCCGGTGGCGTCGTCGAGGCGGCGCATGTCGGCCCCGCTCATCATCCCGGCCATCGACCCGCCCGAGGACGGGTCGCCGGACGTCGTGCCGCCGTCGCCCGAGCCGGACATCGTGCCGCGGGTCGAGGGCACCTCGGCGTCCCAGTCCTCGAGCCAGCCGGTCATGGTCTCGATCTCGGGGTCCTGGGCGTCCTCCACCTCCTGGGCCAGCCGCTCGAGCGCGGGGTCCGAGGTGCGGTCGAGGGCCATCTCGGCCATCTGCACGGCCTGGGCGTGGTGGGGGATCATCTGCTGCGCGAAGGCGACGTCGGCCTGGTTGTGGTCGCTGCCCGAGGTGGTGGAGCCGGTGCTGGTGCCGCAGCCCGCCAGGAGGAGCAGGGAGGCGGTGGCGAGGGCGAGCTTGTGCATGGGGTGGTCCGATCTGTGGGTGCGTGCGGGGAGGTGGGCAGGCGGGCGCACCGGTCCCACGCCGGGGGCGTGGACCGGGCGCCGGGCTGCTCAGCAGCGCAGCACGCAGAGGCGCGACAGGTCGGGCGGGTCGGAGGAGCGGGTGCGGCGCGGCAGCACGCTCGCGGCCGGTCGCAGGTGGGCGGCCGGGGCGAGGGCCGGTGCCGCGCGGGCCAGGGCGAGCGCCGCGGCCAGCAGCAGGATCGCCAGGCACATCACCATCGAGGCGTGGTCGAGGAGCGTGCCGCCCAGGGGGTCGGCCGCCGACAGCACCGCCGCGGAGACCGCGACGAGGACGGCGGACCCGGCCGACCCGTCCGCCACTGCCTCGCCGGCGGCGTGGTGACCGGGCGACGCGGTGGTGGCCGGCGCGGTGGTCGACATCGCGGCCATCGCGTCCTCGGACATCGCGGTCCCGTGGCCGCCGAGGCCGTGCATCGCGAACAGCCCCTCGAGCGCACCGAGCAGCAGCAGCCGGGCGGCCCAGGGGCGGGCCCGACGGCGGCGGCGCCGGGGCGTGGTCATGGCTCCAGCGTAGGAGGGCGGGACCACCCGTGGGACCGGTCGGAGGTCCCGGCTCCGCGGGCAGGACGGCCCCCGCCTCGGCCGCACGACGGGTGGCCCGGCCTCAGGACGGGAGGGTGGCGAGCGCGTCGAGGGCGTCGAGGGCCTCGCTGAGGCGCTCCTTGGCGTCGGCGGCGACCTCCGAGACGGCCTCGCTGTCGGAGAAGGTCAGCATCGCGTCGGGGTCGAGCGCCTCGACCTGGGTCGTGGTGGCGTCCACCGCCCGCACCACGACGTTGCACGGCAGCATCGTGGCCACCGACGGGTCGGCCTGCAGCGCCCGGAACGCCAGCGGCGGGCGGCAGGCGCCGAGGATCACCTGCGGGGCGATGTCCTCGCCCAGCTCGGCCCTCATGGTGGCCTGCAGGTCGACCTCGGTGAGGATGCCGAAGCCGACCTCGGCCAGGGCGGCGCGGACCGCGACCAGCGCCTCGGCGTACGGCTGGTGCACAGTGGTGGTCAGGGTCGATCCGGACATCGGGCCGCCTCGGTCAGGGTGGTGGAGGGGTGGACTGGATACCCCCCAGGGTATCAGTGAGGAGCAGGGTGGTCGAGCGCGTGCCGGTGGTCGTCGTCGGCGGCGGGCAGGCGGGGCTGGCGACGGCGTACCACCTGCGCCGGCTCGGCCTCGTGCCCGGCGAGGACGTCGTGGTCCTCGACGCGGCCGACCGCCCGGGCGGCTCGTGGCCGCGGGCGTGGGACGGGCTGCGGCTGTTCTCGCCGGCGGGCTACTCCTCGCTGCCGGGGCGGATGATGCCGCCGTGGACCGACGGCTTCCCGCCGCGCGACCACGTCGTGGACTACCTGACCGACTACGAGCAGCGCTACGACCTGCGGGTGCGGCGCCCGTGCCGGGTCACCTCCGTGTCGCGCGCCGGTGACGGGCTGCTCCTCGAGGGCCCCGGCCTGCGGCTGGAGGCGTCGTGCGCCGTCTCGGCGACGGGCACCTGGGAGCAGCCGTTCTGGCCGGCGAGCCCCGGCCGCTTCGACGGCCTGCAGCTGCACGCCGCGGCGTACCGCCGGCCCGAGGACCTCGTCGGCCGGGTCGCCGTCGTCGGCGGCGGCAACACCGGCGCGCAGGTCCTGGCGGAGGTCTCGCGGGTCGCCGACACGCTGTGGCTGACCCGGGACGAGCCGCGGCTGCTGCCCGACGACGTGGACGGGCGGGTGCTCTTCGAGACCGCGACGGCGCGGGTGCGGGCGGCGCGCGCGGGCCGGGAGCACCCGGGCGTGGGCGGGCTCGGCGACGTCGTGGCCGTGGCCTCGGTGCGCGAGGCCCGCGAGCGCGGGGCGCTGGTGGCCCACCCGATGGCGCATCGGCTGACCCCGACCGGGCTGGCCTGGGACGACGGGCGCGAGGAGGCGGTCGACACCATCGTGTGGTGCACCGGCTTCCGGCCCGCGCTGCGCCACCTCGCCCCGCTCGGGGTGCGTGGCTCGGGGGGCCGGGTCGCGGTCGGCGGCCCCGCGGGCACCCGCAGCGAGGTCGAGCCGCGGCTGTGGCTGGTCGGGTACGGCGACTGGTGCGGCCCCGCGTCGGCCACCCTCGTCGGCGTCGGCCGCTCGGCCCGCGACACCGCGGCGGAGGTCGTGGCCGCCCTCGGCCGCGCCTAGGCCCGGAGCACCACGCGCCGGCCGTGGCCGGACAGCAGCGCGGTGGTGGTCCCGGGGAGGTCGGCGACCGCGGCTGCGAAGCGGGACCCCGGCTCGACGAACAGCCGGCGGTGGTTGTCCGGGGCGACGCGGTCGAGCAGCCGGGGCCAGAAGGTGCCCCAGTGGACGGGCAGCGCCCAGCGCGCGCCGACGCGCCCCACGACCTCGGCCGCCTGCACCGGGTCGAGGTGGTCCTCGCCCAGCGTCGGACCCCAGCCACCGACGGGCGGCAGCGCGAGGTCGACCGGCGCCACCTGGGCGGTGTCGGCGCCCGGACCGGTGTCGCCCGGGAACCACACCGAGCGCCCGGCCGCCGCCACCCGGTAGCCGACCGCGGTGCCGGCCCGTCGCGACCACGGCAGCCGGCGCCCGTCGTGCTCGGCCGGGTGCACCTCGACGTGCAGGCCGCCCACCTCGAGCACCTCCCCGGGCCGGGCCACCCGGGTGCGGTGGGGCAGGTCGCGCACCACCGGCTCGGCCCCGGGCGGCACCACGAGCACGGCGTCCGTCGGCACCCGCCGCAGGCTGGGCAGGTGGAGGTGGTCGAGGTGCTGGTGGCTGACCAGCACGACGTCGGCCGCCGCGGCCTCGGGCCCCGGCGTGGGCGCCCGCCGGTGCAGGTGCGCGAGGTCGTCGCACAGCACCGGGTCGAGCAGCAGCCGGGTGCCGCCGAGCTCGACCGTGGTCGTCGCGTGGCCCCACCAGGTGACGGCCAGGGGCGCGAGCGGCTCGGTCGCGGGATCCGTCACGCGACCGAGCCTAGGGAGCCCTCACCAGGGCCCGGACAGACTGGGGCCATGAGGCGTGAGCTGCGACGTGAGGTGCCCGGGCCCGGCCAGGAGTCGGTGTGGGACTACCCCCGCCCACCGGCGCTGGTGCGCTCGGACCGCCGGGTCGTCGTACGACGCGAGGGGGAGCTGGTCGCCGAGACCACGCACGCCTTCCGGGTGCTGGAGACCAGCCACCCGCCGACCTGGTACGTCGACCCCGCCGACGTCGTCCCGGGCGCGATCGCCCGCTCCGACGCCCGGTCGACGTGGTGCGAGTGGAAGGGTGCGGCGACCTACTGGGACGTCCTGGGCCTGTCCTCCGGTGCGTGGTCCTACGAGGACCCGACGCCGGGGTTCACCGACCTGCGCGGCTACCTCGCCTTCTCGCCCGGCCGCCTGGAGTGCTTCGTCGACGACGAGCGGGTCCGCCCGCAGGACGGCGGCTTCTACGGCGGCTGGATCACCGACGACGTCGTCGGCCCCTTCAAGGGCGCGCCGGGCACGCTCGGCTGGTGAGCCGCCCGGGCCTGGCCCGGCCGGTCAGTGGCGCTCCTCGAGCCCCACGGCCTCGCGCAGCCTCCGGGTGGCGTCCTGCAGGTCGCGGTCGTGCGCCGACGACGAGTCCATCAGCGCGGCCAGCGCCTCCGCCAGCACGTTGAGCTTCTCCTGCGCGGCCTCCTCGGAGCGCCGGCCGGCGTTCTCCAGCAGCACGAGCAGCAGCAGCGAGACCACGCTGGCCACCGTGTGGATCGCGACCTGCCACTGCTTCAGGTCGGGCCACAGCGGCGCGCTGGCGCCCCAGGCGACCACGACGACGAGGCAGACGCCGAAGAACGGCGCCCGGCTGACCTGGGCGTACGTCGCCTCCACGAACTTCTCGAAGCCCGAGCGGCCGTCGCCCTCGTGCCGGTCCCGTGCCGCGTCGTTGCGTTCCATGGCCGCAGGCTAGGGCCCGGGTGGCGTCCGGCGCACCGGGACGGTGAGACCCTGACCCATGGAGCTCACCACCACCCCCCGCGTCCTCGCGATCATCCAGGCCGGCGGAGCGGGCGGCCGCATGGACGTGCTCACCGCGGAGCGGGCCAAGCCCGCGCTGCCCTTCGCCGGGTCCTACCAGCTGCTCGACTTCCCGCTGTCCAACATCGTCAACTCCGGCATCAGCGACGTGTGGCTCTCGGTGCAGTACCAGGCCGAGTCGCTCGAGGAGCAGGTCCGCAACGGCCGGCCGTGGGACCTCGACCGCACCCGCGGCGGGCTGCGGCTGCTGGTGCCGCGCCAGGGCAGCGGGTCGCTCGACGAGGAGGGCTTCGCCCAGGGCAACGCCGACGAGCTCTACCGGCTGCGCGACGACCTGCGCCGGGCCGCCCCCGACGTGGTGCTGGTGATGAGCGCCGACCACGTCTACCGCTTCGACTACCGCGAGCTGGTCGCCACCCACCTGGAGAAGGACGCCGAGGTGACGATGCTGGTCACCGACCTCGCCGGGGTGCACGGCGAGGACCCGGCCGACCACGCCGTGGTCGAGGTGAACCGGCTCGGTCGCGTGACCGGCTTCGCCTACAAGCCCGAGTCGCCGTCGGGCTCGCTGGTCGCCACCGAGGTGTTCGCCTACCGGACCGGGGTGCTGGTGGAGCTCCTCGAGGAGCTGCACCGCTCGGTCTCCGGCGCCGACTCCGAGCGCGAGGCCGGCGACTCCGGGCTGGGCGACTTCGGTGACCTGCTGGTGCCCCGCCTGGTGGAGCGCGGGGCGGCGTACTCCCACCGGCTGGAGGGGTACTGGCGCGACCTCGGCCAGCCCCACCACTACCTCAACGCCCACCTCGAGCTGCTGGCCGACGAGACCGACCTCTTCGAGGGCGACTGGCCGGTGCGGACCCAGCAGCCCGAGCGGCGCCCGGCGTACGTCGCGGCCGGCGCGCAGGTCGCCGACAGCCTGCTCAGCGCCGGGAGCCACGTGTCGGGCACCGTCACCCGCAGCGTCCTGGGCCCCGACGTCGTCGTCGAGGCCGGCGCCGAGGTGGTCGAGAGCGTGGTCTCGGCCGGCACGGTGGTCCGCTCCGGCGCCACCGTCACCCGCACCATCGTCGACACCGCCTGCGACATCGGCGGCGGGGCGCACGTCGGTGGGCCCGACACCGCCCTCGACGACCCCGACGCCATCACCATCCTCGGCCGCGACGCGCAGGTCAGCGGCGACGTCGCCCCCGGTGGCCGGGTGCCCCCGGGCGGGGTGGTGTGAGGGGGCGGCCGGCTCCCTCAGCGCCAGGCGCCCCGGGCGTGCTGGACGGGCCAGGGGGCGTCGGCGTCGGGCACGCCGAGCTCGTGGGCGGCGCGGAGCGGCCAGCTGGGCTCGCGCAGGGCGGCCCGGGCGAGCAGCACGACGTCGGCCTCGCCGTTGGCCAGGACCTTCTCGGCCTGGGCGGGCTCGGTGATGAGGCCGACCGCGCCAGTGGGCACGCCCGCGGTGCGGACCCCGGCCGCGAGCGGCACCTGGTAGCCCGGCTCCACCGGGATCGAGGCCTGCGCGTTGCCGCCGGACGACACGTCGACGAGGTCGACGCCGTGCTCGCGCAGCTCGCCCGCGAGCCGGGTGCTCTGCTCGAGGTCCCAGCCACCCTCGAGCCAGTCGGTGGCCGAGATGCGGACCAGCAGCGGCATGCCCTCGGGGATCGCGGCGCGGACCGCGTCGACGGTCTCGAGCACGAACCGGGCGCGCCCCTCGAAGGTGCCGCCGTAGCCGTCGGTGCGGTGGTTGGACAGCGGCGAGAGGAACTCGTGGAGCAGGTAGCCGTGGGCCGCGTGGACCTCGACGGTGTCGAAGCCGACCGCGACGGCGCGCCGGGCGGCGACCGCGAAGGCCTCGACCACGGCGGCGACGTCCTCGACCTCCATGGCCTCGGGGGCGGCGTACCCCTCGAAGGCCACGGGCGACGGACCCTGCGTGGTCCAGCCGCCCCGGTCGGCGGGGACGGTGCCCTCGGCGCCGGCCCAGGGGCGGTACGTCGAGGCCTTGCGGCCGGCGTGCGCCAGCTGGACGCCGATCGCCGCGCCCTGGGTGTGCACGAAGTCGACGACCCGGCCCCAGGCCTGCGCCTGCTCGTCGTTCCACAGCCCGGCGTCCTCGGGGGTGATCCGGCCCTCGGGGACCACGGCGGCCGCCTCGGTCAGCACCAGCCCGAAACCGCCGGACGCGCGGGCGCCCAGGTT
Source organism: Nocardioides scoriae (assembly GCF_900104965.1). Classification (NCBI taxonomy): domain Bacteria; kingdom Bacillati; phylum Actinomycetota; class Actinomycetes; order Propionibacteriales; family Nocardioidaceae; genus Nocardioides; species Nocardioides scoriae. The sequence continues at coordinate 3,214,867 of NZ_LT629757.1, forward strand.
GACCAGGTGCCAGTCGCCGGGCATGCCGTCGGTGGAGGAGTACTGGCACATCGGGGCCAGCCACACCCGGTTGCGCACGGTCAGCTCGCGCAGGGTGACGGGCTCGAAGAGGGCGGACACGTGGGGCTCCTGGAGGGGATCGGGGGAAGGACCGGACGTCGTACGTCGGGCCCAACCGACCGCGCGCCCGCGCTGTTCCGCCGCCGCGGCGATCCGGCGTGCGAGATCCCTCACCGCCGACGAAGTTATCGGATAATGTCGAGTCACTTACTACCTTTGGAAGGAGGCTGAGCAACATGACCGAGCACCACGACACCCCCCGCACGAGCGCCGCGGTCGCCCCCGTCCCGGGCGCGATCGACGTGCACCAGCACCTGTGGCCGGACGAGCTCGTCGACCGGCTGCGCGCCCGGTCCCGCGCGCCGTACCTGCGCGACTGGACCCTGCACACCGACGGCGAACCGCCCTACGACGTGGACCCGGCAGCACACGACGTCGCGACCAGGATCGCGGCCGACACGGACGCGGGGGTGACCTCGGCCTGCCTCAGCCTCTCCGCACCCCTCGGCATCGAGCGCCTGCGGCCCTCCTCGTCGCGACCGCTGCTCGACGCCTGGCACCGCGGCGTGCGCGAGCTGCCCGACCACTTCCGCGCCTGGGCCTCCGTGCCGGCGCCGGGGGTCGACGACCCTGACGTGACCGGGCTGGCCGCGCTGCTCGCCGAGGACCGGTTCGTCGGGCTCCAGCTCGCGGCCAGCGACCTCGTCACCCCCCACGGGTGGGAGGCCGCCGCCCCGCTGCTGCGCGCCGCCGAGCAGGCCGACGCGCCCGTCCTGGTCCACCCCGGCCCGGAGCCGGCCCCTCTGCTGCCCGGTCGGCTGCCCGCCTGGTGGGCACCGGTCGTCGGCTACACCGCGCAGCTCCAGGCCGCGTGGTGGGCCTGGCAGGCCTTCGGCGGCCGCGCGGTGCTCCCGCGGCTGCGGCTGCTGTTCGTGGCCGGCGCCGGGCTGGCGCCGCTGCTGACCGAGCGCCACGTGCTGCGCGGCGGCGAGCGCACCGGGGTCGACCCCGACGTCTTCGTCGACACCTCCGGCATCGGCGCCCGCGCGCTCGAGTCGGTCGTGCGCGTGCTCGGCGTCGACGCGCTCGTGCTCGGCAGCGACCGGCCCTACGGCGAGCCGCTCGCCGAGCTGCTCGGCGAGGCCGCCACGCGGGCGGTGCGGGTCACCAACCCGCGGCGCCTGCTCGGGGACGGCCCGACCGCCTCCGACGGGACCGACGGGACGGGGGTGGCGTCGTGGCGCGCAGCGAGCTGAGCCCCGAGGTCCACCCCGAGGTGGCCGGCGACGGGCCGGCCAGCGGTGCCGGCGTGCCGGCCGAGCACCCGGCCGCGCTGGCGTCGTACGCCGACGACCTGCTGGTCAGCGACCTGCCCGACCGCGACCTGACGCCGGCCGAGCTGGAGGAGCTGGCCGCCAGCGTCGCCCAGCAGCCGCAGACGTGGGGTCACCTGGTGGCCTTCGACGGGCAGGAGCGGGTCTACGCGTCGCTGCACCGCGACAGCCACGTCGACGTGTGGCTGCTGTGCTGGACGCCCGAGAACGACACCGGCTGGCACGACCACGACGTCTCCTCGGGGGCGGTCGCAGTGGTGGCGGGCGAGCTGGTCGAGAACAACCTCACCCTGACGCACGGCGCGCGGGAGACCCACGTGCCGTCGGGGTCGGTGTTCTCGTTCGGGCCCGACCACATCCACCGCCTCAACGGCGCCCGGCACGGCTCGGTGAGCGTGCACGCCTACAGCCCGCCGCTGTGGCGGATGGGGCAGTACGCCGTCAGCGACAGCGGGGTGCTGCGCCGGGTCTCGGTGTCGTACGCCGACGAGCTGCGCCCGATCGACTGAGACCGGGCACCCCCACCCCTACGATGACGCCATGACCGGCTCTGCGCGCCCGCCCCGGGCGCGCAGGGCGCCCTCGATGGCCGACGTCGCGGCCCTGGCGGGGGTCTCGCACCAGACCGTCTCCCGGGTGCTCAACGACCACCCGATGGTCAAGCAGGAGACCCGCGACCGGGTGCAGGCCTCGATCGAGCAGCTCGGCTACCGCCGCAACAACGCGGCCCGGGCGCTGGTCACCAACCGCTCGGGGCTGATCGGGCTGGTGGGGGCGCACCTGGGGCTGCACGGGCCGGGCATGATCGCCGGCGCGGTGCAGGAGGCCGCCCACGACGCGGGCTACTCCGTGGCCCAGGTCGGCCTGCCCGACCTGAGCGCGGACGCCCTGCGCAGCACCGTCGACCGGCTCCTCGACCAGGCCGTCGAGGCGGTCGTGGTCGCGGTCGCGCAGCGCCAGGCGCTCGACGTCGTGGCCTCGCTCGACCTGCCCGTGCCGGTCGTGCTGGTGCAGGGCGTGCGGCCCGGCCAGTCGATGGCCGCCGGGGTCGACCAGACCGCCGGCGGGCTGCTGGCGACGCGCCACCTGCTCGACCTGCGCGAGGCCGGGGGTGTGTCGGGGGGCGCGCCGGGGGGCGTGGCCCACGTGACCGGCCCGCTCGACTGGATCGAGGCGGTGATGCGGCGCGAGGGCTGGCTGCAGGCCCACCAGGAGCGTGGCGTGGTGCCGGGCCGCGAGGTGGTGGGCGACTGGTCGTCCTCAAGCGGGTACGCCGCCGGCCTCGAGCTGGCCGCCGACCCCCAGGTCGAGGCCGTCTTCGCCGGCAACGACGCCATGGCGCTGGGCGTGCTCCGCGCCCTGCACGAGACCGGCCGCCGGGTGCCCTCCGACGTCGCCGTCGTGGGCTTCGACGACGCCCCCGACTCGGCCTGCTACTGGCCGCCGCTGACGACCGTGCGCCAGGACTTCGCTGCCCTGGGTCGCCGGGCGGTCGCGCTCGCGCTGCAGGCGCTCGACGGCGAGCGCGACGCCACCCTCGACCTGGTGGCGCCCGAGCTCGTGGTCCGGACCTCCAGCGTCCCCGGCTGAGCCCCGCCCCGACTACGGTGCCGTCATGCCCACGCAGCCCTTCGGCCCCTCGCCCCTCGGCGACGTCACCGCGATCGTCCTGGGCCACGCCCCCGGCCCGGTGCTCGAGCTGCTCGACCTCGGCGCCACCGTCCACCGGCTGTGGGTGACCGGCGGTGACGGCACCCGCCGCGACGTCGTGCTGGGCCACCCCGACCCGGCGGCGATGCTGGCCTCGACGTCCTACCTCGGCGGCACCATCGGTCGCTACGCCAACCGGGTCGCGGCCGGCCGCTTCGAGCTCGACGGCCGGCCGGTCGAGGTCGGCACCCACGACCGCGGGCAGCACCTGCACGGGGGTCCCGACGGCTTCGACCGGCGGATCTGGACGCTCGTCGAGCACGACGACCACCACGCCGTGCTCACCCTGACCAGCCCCGACGGCGACCAGGGCTTCCCGGGCGAGGTCACGGTGAGCGCGCGCTTCGACGTCGGCGACGACGAGGTCCGGCTGACGCTGGAGGCGACCACCGACGCGCCGACCCCGGTCAACCTGACCAGCCACGTCTACCTCAACCTCGACGGCGAGGGCTCGGGCACGATCGACGACCAGGTCCTCGAGGTCGACGCCCCGGCGTACGTCGGGATCGACGCGACCGGCATCCCCCTGCCCGGCCCGCCGACCCCCGTCGACGGGACGCCCTTCGACCTGCGGCAGCCCCGCCGGCTCGGGGACGTCGTACGCCTCGACCACCCGCAGCTGCGCGGCGCCGGCGGCATCGACCACAACTACGTGCTGGCTCCCGGTGACGGCACCGTCCGCCCGGTCGCCACCCTCGACTCGCCGCGCACCCGCACCCGGCTGGTGCTCTCGACCGACCAGCCCGGACTGCAGGTCTACACGGGCAACGGGCTCGACGGCACCGAGCAGTCGTCGACCGGCGGCTGGCACCGCCAGGGCGACGGCCTCGCGCTCGAGCCCCAGCTGTTCCCCGACACCCCCAACCGCCCCGACTTCGGCGACGCCACCCTGCGCCCCGGCCAGACCTACCGCTGCCACGTCGGCTGGCGGTTCGAGGCGCTGGGGCCGTAGCCGGTCGGGCCGCACCGGCGGTCCCCTCCGTCCAGGTCCGGTTTGTCCCGCTCCGAGAGTGAGCGTTCACATTTCCTGGCCACGCGCCGTCGCCGCTGGTCAGAAAGTCGGGTCGAGATGCTTGACTCGCCGTTATGTGAACGCTCACACTCACCTCAGTGACGAGGGTCACAGGGGCGACGCGGCCCCGAGAACGAGAGGGAATGCAGTGCTGAAGAAGAGCCTGGTCGCCGCCTGTGCGATCACCCTGAGCGCCGCCTCTCTCACCGCCTGCGGCAGCTCCGACTCCGGGAGCGGCAGCAGCAGCGGTGGGGGTGACGGCGCGCTGACGATGGGCTTCGCCCAGGTCGGTGCCGAGAGCGGCTGGCGCAGCGCCAACACCAAGTCCATCCAGGACACCGCCAAGGCCGACGGCGTGGACCTGAAGTTCTCGGACGCGCAGCAGAAGCAGGAGAACCAGATCAAGGCGATCCGGTCCTACATCCAGCAGAAGGTCGACGTCATCGCCTTCAGCCCGGTCGTGGAGACCGGCTGGGACACCGTGCTCCTCGAGGCCAAGCGCGCGAAGATCCCCGTGATCCTCACCGACCGCTCGGTCGACTCCAAGGACGACTCCCTCTACGAGACCTTCCTCGGCTCGGACTTCGTCGAGGAGGGCCAGAAGGCCGGCCAGTGGCTGGTCGACAACGCCGACGACTCCGACGTCAACGGCGACGGCACGATCAACGTCGTCGAGCTCGAGGGCACCACGGGCGCCGCCCCGGCGATCGACCGCAAGGAGGGCTTCGACGAGAAGATCGCAGCCGACAGCTCCATCGAGGTGGTCGCCTCGCAGACCGGTGACTTCACCCGCGACGGCGGCAAGAAGGTGATGGAGACCTTCCTGAAGTCCCAGAAGGACATCGACGTCGTCTTCGCCCACAACGACGACATGGGCCTGGGTGCCATCGAGGCCATCAAGGCGGCCGGTCTCAAGCCGGGCACCGACGTCAAGATCATCACCATCGACGCGGTCAAGGACGGCATGACCGCCCTGTCGAAGGGCGAGATCAACTACATCGTCGAGTGCAACCCGCTGCTCGGCCCCCAGCTGATGGACCTCGCCAAGAAGGTCGTCGCCGGCGACGAGGTGCCCAAGCGCGTCGTCACCGAGGAGTCCGCCTTCGACCAGGCGCAGGCCAAGGAGGTCCTGGCGGACCGCCAGTACTGACCGCTCCCCGCGAGGGTCCGGCCCCGACCGGGCCGGGCCCTCGCGGATCCCGACCGACGCTCGCCCCACGGACGGAACGCACCACGATGACCCAGACCCAGACCCCTGCGCCACGGCTGCCCCAGCCGTACGACGACGCGGCCGCCGCGCCCGACCGGCCGGCTCCCGCCCCCGTCGTCGAGCTGAGCGGCACCAGCATCGCCTTCGGTGGCGTCCCGGCCCTCCAGGACGTCGCCCTGCGGCTGTTCCCGGGCGAGGTCCACGCCCTCATGGGGGAGAACGGCGCCGGCAAGTCCACCCTCATCAAGACCCTGACCGGCGTCTACACCCCCGACGCCGGCACCGTCCTGGTCGAGGGGCGCGAGGTCTCCTTCGCCTCGCCGGCCGAGTCGCAGGCGGCCGGGATCAGCACGGTCTACCAGGAGGTCAACCTCTGCACGAACCTCACGGTCGCGGAGAACATGCTGCTCGGCCGCGAGCCCCGCCGCCTCGGCGGCATCCACACCCGCGCGATGCGCCGCCAGGCCCGCGCCACCCTCGACCGCCTCGGGCTCGACATCGACCCCGCCTCGGTCCTGGGGGAGCACCCGATCGCGGTCCAGCAGCTGGTCGCCATCGCCCGCGCCGTCGACGTCGAGGCCAAGGTGCTGATCCTCGACGAGCCGACCTCCAGCCTCGACACCGACGAGGTGGCCCGGCTGTTCGAGGTGGTCCGCACGCTGCGCGACCAGGGCACCGCGATCGTGTTCGTCTCCCACTTCCTCGACCAGGTCTTCGAGATCAGCGACCGCCTCACCGTGCTGCGCAACGGCCGCCTGGTGGGCGAGCGCCTGGTCCGCGACACCACCCAGCTCGAGCTGGTCCGGCTGATGCTGGGCCGCGAGCTGGAGACCCTCGAGCAGCTCGACCGCGAGGTGGCCGCGACCGACACGGTCGTCCGGGACGCCACCCCGGTCCTGCAGGTGCTCGGGCTCGGGCGGCAGGGGTCGCTCGAGGCCACCGACCTCGACGTGCACGAGGGCGAGGTGATCGGGGTCGCGGGCCTGCTCGGGTCGGGCCGCACCGAGCTGGCCCGGCTGCTCTTCGGCGCCGACACCGCCGACACCGGCGAGGTCCGGGTGCGCGGCCGGGCCGCCCGGCTGCGCAGCCCGCGCCACGGCATCGACCGCAAGCTCGCCTTCTCCAGCGAGAACCGCCGCGCCGAGGGCGTCATCGAGGACCTCAGCGTCGCCGACAACATGCTGCTGGCGGTGCAGGCCTCCCGCGGCTGGCTGCGCCCGATCCCGCAGGCCCAGCGCACCGCCCTGGTCAGCAGGTACGTCGAGGCGCTCGACATCCGCCCCGCCGACCCGAACGCCACGATGCGCCACCTCTCGGGCGGCAACCAGCAGAAGGTGCTGCTCGCCCGCTGGCTGCTCACCGAGCCCGACCTGCTGATCCTCGACGAGCCCACCCGCGGCATCGACGTGGGCGCCAAGGCGCAGATCCAGCAGCTGGTGGCCGAGCTCGCCCGGAAGGGCATGGCGGTGGTCTTCATCTCCGCCGAGCTCGAGGAGGTGCTGCGCCTGTCCGACCGCCTGGTGGTGATGCGCGAGCGCCGCAAGATCGCCGAGCGGCCCAACGACGACGTCAGCATCGCCGACGTCCTCGAGCTGATCGCCGGCCAGACCACCGGCCAGACCGCCGGCCAGACAGACGGCCCGACCACCGAGCCGCAGGGAGCGACCCGTGCCTGAGACCACCACGCTGACGCCCGTCGCCCCGCCCGCGGAGCCGCCGCCCGCCGGCCCGGCGGCCCCCAGCCGGATGGCGCTGCTGCGCCGCCACCCGCTGCTGTGGCCCGCGCTCGCGCTGCTGGCGCTGCTCGTCCTCAACACCGTGGCCAACCCCGGCTTCCTCTCGCTGCGGATGCAGGACGGCCACCTCTACGGCAACCTCGTCGACATCGCCCGCAACGGCGCCCCCGTGATGCTGGTGGCGCTCGGCATGACCCTGGTGATCGCGACCCGCGGCATCGACCTCTCGGTCGGGGCGGTCGCCGCCATCGCCGGCGCCGTGGCCTGCGTCTACATCGCCGGTGCCCCCGACGAGGGCGGGGCCGCGACCGCGATCGTCGCCTGCTCGCTGGCCCTGGCCGCCTGCGTCGCGCTCGGCCTGTGGAACGGCTTCCTCGTCTCGGTGCTGGGCATCCAGCCGATCATCGCGACGCTGGTGCTGATGACCGCCGGCCGCGGCCTGGCGATGCTGGTCACCGACGGCCAGATCACCACCGTCAACAACGACACCTTCGCCGGGCTCGGGGTCGGGTTCGTCGCCACGCTGCCGATCGCGGTGCTGGTGGCGCTGGGCGTCTTCGGGCTCACCGCGCTGCTGGTGCGGCGCACCGCGCTCGGCATGCTCATCGAGGCCGTCGGCATCAACCCCGAGGCCAGCCGGCTCGCCGGGGTCCGCTCCCGCACCATCATCTGGACCGTCTACGTCTTCGCCGCCCTCTGCGCCGGGCTGGCCGGCCTGATGATCGCCGGCAACACCAGCGCCGCCGACGCCAACAACGCCGGACTGTGGATCGAGCTCGACGCGATCCTGGCCGTCGTCATCGGCGGCACCTCGCTGGCCGGCGGCCGGTTCTCCCTGGCCGGCACCCTGCTGGGCGCGCTGTTCATCCAGACCCTGGCCACGACCATCCCCAACCTCGGGATCCCGGCCCAGACCAACTACCTGTTCAAGGCCGTCGTGGTGATCCTCGTGTGCCTGCTGCAGTCGCCGCGCGTGCGCCACGCCCTGCGCGTGCGCCGCCGCCCCGCACCCGGCTCCCCGCCCGGCTCCACGCCCGGCCCCACGACCGGCACGACGACCGGCCCCACCGACGCGAAGGCAGGTGCGGCATGAGCGCCCCCACGACCACCGCGCCCCGCACGTCCGGCGGGCCCGGTGCGCCCTCCACCTGGGAGCGGGTGCGGACCTGGTCGCCGCCGTCGCAGTACCTGCCCGTGATCGCCACCGCGGTCGTGTTCGTCAGCCTGTTCACGATCGGCGGCGTGCGCTACGAGGGCTTCGCGACGCCCGACGTCGTGCTCGACCTGCTCGTCGACAACGCGTTCCTCATCGTGCTCGCGGTCGGGATGACCTTCGTCATCCTCACCGGCGGCATCGACCTCTCGGTCGGCTCGGTGGTGGCGCTCTCGACGATGGTCGCCGCCCGCACGCTGGAGGCGGGCTGGTCGCCGGGACTGGCGGTGCTGGTCGTGCTGCTGACGGGCACGGTGCTGGGCCTGCTGATGGGCCTGGTCATCCACTACTTCGACATCCAGCCGTTCATCGCCACCCTCGCCGGCATGTTCCTGGCCCGCGGGCTGTGCTACCTCATCAGCGTCGAGTCGATCCCGATCCGCGACGAGACCTTCTACAGCATCGCGGCTGCGTCGATCCCGCTGCCGGGCGGTCTCTCGACCACCCCGACGGCGGTGGTGGCGCTGGTGGTCGTGGCGATCGCGGCCTGGGTGCTGCACCGCACCCGCTTCGGCCGCACCGTCTACGCCCTCGGCGGCAGCGAGAGCTCCGCTTTGCTGATGGGCCTGCGCGTGGCCCGCACCAAGGTCGCGGTCTACGCCATCAGCGGCTTCTGCGCCTCGCTGGCCGGGCTGCTGTTCTCGCTCTACATGCTCTCGGGCTACAGCCTGCACGCCGTGGGCATGGAGCTCGACGCCATCGCCGCGGTCGTCATCGGCGGCACCCTGCTCACCGGTGGGCGCGGCCTGGTCCTCGGCTCCCTGCTCGGCGTGCTGGTGCTCGGCGCCATCCAGACCTTCATCTCCTTCGACGGCACCCTCAGCTCGTGGTGGACCAAGATCACCATCGGCGCGCTGCTGCTGCTCTTCGTGGTGGTGCAGCGGCTGATCACGCGGCGCCAGCCGTGACCGGCACCCTCCCGGAGCGGGCGCCGGTGATGGCCGACGTCGCCCGCCTGGCCGGGGTGTCGCTCCAGACCGTCTCGCGGGTGGTCAACGGGGCGCCGCAGCTGCGGCCCAGCACCCGGGAGCGGGTGGAGGAGGCGATCCGCCAGCTCGGCTACCGGCCCAACGTCGCGGCCCGCGCGCTGGTGACCAAGCGGTCCGGGACCATCGGCCTGATCGGCACCAAGAGCGAGTTCTGGGGGCCCTCGACGATCCACCGCACGGTGCAGGGCGCGGCGCGCGACGCGGGCTACTTCGTCAGCTCGGTCGAGCTGGTCGAGGTCACCCGGCGGGCGGTCGCCGAGGCCGTCGAGCACCTGCGCGACCAGCACGTCGAGGGCATCGTCCTGGTCGCGGCCAACGACGAGGCCCTCGAGGTGGTCCAGGCGCAGGCCAGCACCGGCACGCCCGTCGTGGTGGTGGAGGGCGACCTGACCCGGGCCGCGCTGACCGCGGGCGTCGACCAGCTGCGCGGCGCGCTGCTCGCCACCGAGCACCTGCTGGGCCTGGGCCACACCCGCATCCAGCACGTCGCCGGCCCCCAGCACTGGACCGAGGCCCGCGAGCGGCTCACCGGCTGGCGCACGGCCATGCACGCCCACGGCCTGCGGCCGCCCACCCCGCTCGAGGGCGACTGGACCGTCGCGAGCGGGTACGACGCCGGCACCCGGCTGGCGCGCGACCCCGAGGTCACCGCCGTCTTCGTCGCCAACGACCACATGGCCATCGGCGTGCTGCACGCCCTGCACGAGGCCGGCCGCTCGGTCCCGGGCGACGTCAGCGTCGTCGGCTTCGACGACCTGCCCGAGTCGGAGTTCCTGATCCCACCGCTGACGACCGTGCGGCAGGACTTCGTCACCGTCGGGCGCCGCGCCATCCAGGTGCTCCAGCGCGCCATCGAGCTCGAGGCGGCCAAGCGCCTCGAGGGCGTCGACGGCTCCCTGTCGCGACGCCACGACCGGCTGGTCCGACCCGAGCTCGTCGTGCGCCGCAGCACCGCTGCGCGGCGTACCCCCCGACCCACCACCAGGAAGAGGACCCGATGACCAGCCACACCCCCCAGCCGCCGCCGAGCGGCGCCCCCGGGGAGCACGAGACCTACGTCGTCGGCGTCGACTACGGCACCCTCTCGGGCCGTGCCCTCGTCGTGCGGGTCAGCGACGGCGCCGAGCTGGGCACGGCCACCACGGAGTACCCCCACGCGGTCCTGGAGACCACGCTCCCCGGGTCCGAGGTGCGCCTGCCCCCGGACTGGGCGCTGCAGGTGCCCGAGGACTACCGCCACGTGCTGCGCACCGCCGTCCCGGCGGCCCTGGCCGAGGCCGGCGTCGACCCGGCGCACGTGGTCGGCATCGCCACCGACTTCACCGCCTGCACCATGGTCCCGACGCTCGCCGACGGCACCCCGCTCGACGAGGTGCCGGGCCTGGAGGGCCGTCCGCACGCCTACACCAAGCTGTGGAAGCACCACGCCGCGCAGCCGCAGGCCGACCGCATCACCGCCCTGGCGGCCGAGCGGGGCGAGACCTGGCTGGCGCGCTACGGCGGGCTGATCTCCTCGGAGTGGGAGTTCGCCAAGGGGCTGCAGCTGCTCGAGGAGGACCCCGAGCTCTACGCCCGCACCGAGCGCTGGGTCGAGGCCGCCGACTGGATCGTGTGGCAGCTGTGCGGCCGCTACGTCCGCAACGCCTGCACCGCGGGCTACAAGGGGATGCTGCAGGACGGCGCCTACCCCTCGCGCGACTTCCTGGCCGCGCTCGATCCCGGCTTCGCCGACTTCGTCGTCGACAAGGTCGAGCACCCGATCGGCGAGCTGGGCGAGCGCGCGGGCGGTCTCACGGCCGAGGCCGCCGCCTGGACCGGCCTGCCCGAGGGCATCGCGGTCGCCGTCGGCAACGTCGACGCCCACGTGACCGCTCCCGCGGCCCGCGCCACCGAGCCGGGCCAGATGGTCGCGATCATGGGCACCTCGACGTGCCACGTGATGAACGCCGACGTGCTGCGGGAGGTCCCCGGCATGTGCGGGGTCGTCGACGGCGGCATCGTGGCGGGCCGCTACGGCTACGAGGCCGGGCAGAGCGGCGTCGGCGACATCTTCGGGTGGTTCGTCGACCACGGCGTCCCCCCGTCGTACGCGCAGCAGGCGCGTGCGGCGGGGGAGACCGTCCACGAGCTGCTGACGCGCCTGGCGTCGGCGCAGCAGGTGGGCGAGCACGGGCTGGTGGCCCTCGACTGGCACAGCGGCAACCGCTCGGTGCTGGTCGACCACGAGCTCTCGGGCACCGTCGTGGGGCTGACGCTCAGCACCCGGCCCGAGGACGTCTACCGCGCGCTGCTGGAGGCCACCGCCTTCGGCGCCCGGGTGATCGTGGAGACCTTCCGCCACGCCGGCGTGCCGGTCGAGGAGTTCGTGGTGGCGGGCGGCCTGGCCAAGAACCACCTGCTCATGCAGGTCTACGCCGACGTGCTGCGGCTGCCGCTGTCGGTGATCGGCTCGGCCCAGGGCCCGGCACTGGGGTCCGCCATCCACGCCGCGGTCGCGGCCGGGGCGTACGCCGACGTCACCGCGGCCGCCGAGCGGATGGGCCGGGTGCGCCGCGGCGCGTTCCTGCCCGACGAGGCTGCAGCGCTGCGCTACGACCGGCTCTACGCGGAGTACGTCGCGCTGCACGACCACTTCGGCCGCGGCGACGGCCTGATGCGCCGGCTCCGGGCGCTGCGCCGCGAGGCGGTGGCGTCCCGTGGCTCCGCCCCCGGATCGGGTGCGGGGTCGGACGACGGGTCGGGCGCCGGGTCGGGCGCCGGGGTTCCCGAGGCGGCTCGCGAGACCGAGGGGGCGCTGGCATGACCGCGGTCACCGAGGTCCAGTCGACGATCGGCACGCTGCGCCGCGAGGTGTGCGCGCTGCACGCCGAGCTGACCCGCTACCAGCTCGTGGTCTGGACGGCCGGCAACGTCTCGGCCCGGGTGCCGGGCCACGACCTGCTCGTCATCAAGCCCAGCGGGGTGTCCTACGACGACCTCACGCCCGAGAACATGGTCGTGTGCGACCTCGAGGGCCGGGTCGTCGACGGCCAGCACGCGCCGTCGTCGGACACCGAGGCGCAGGCCTACGTCTACCGCGAGATGCCCCAGGTGGGCGGCGTGGTGCACACCCACTCGACGTACGCCACGGCGTGGGCGGCGCGCGCCGAGCCGGTGCCGTGCGTGCTCACGATGGGCGCCGACGAGTTCGGCGGGGAGATCCCCGTCGGGCCGTTCGCGGTCATCGGCGACGACTCGATCGGCCGCGGCATCGTCGACACCCTGCGCGGCAGCCGCTCGCCGGCCGTGCTGATGCAGAACCACGGCGTCTTCTCCATCGGGCCCACCGCCCGGGCGGCCGTCAAGGCGGCCGTGATGTGCGAGGACGTCGCCCGCACGGTGCACGTCTCGCGGCAGCTCGGCGCCCCGGTGCCGATCTCGCAGCCGCAGGTCGACGCGCTCTTCGACCGCTACCAGAACGTCTACGGCCAGCGCTGAGCGCCGGCTCCCGCCCCACCCCGTCCCGCACGCCCCCGCTCCCGTCACCACCAGAACGAGGTCCCCCATGACGTCCGTCCCCTCCACGCCGCAGGTGTGGTTCCTCACCGGCAGCCAGTCCCTCTACGGTCCCGAGACCCTCGACCAGGTCGCCGCCCAGTCGCAGGGGATCGCGGCCCGGCTCGCCGGCTCCGAGCTCCCGGTCGAGGTGGTCTGGAAGCCGGTGCTGCTCGACGCGGTCGCCATCCACCGCCAGGTGCTGGACGCGAACGCCGACCCCGACTGCGTCGGCGTCGTGGTGTGGATGCACACCTTCTCGCCGGCCAAGATGTGGATCGCGGGCCTCGACGCGCTGGCCAAGCCGATGCTCCACCTGCACACCCAGGCCGGCATGGCGCTGCCGTGGTCGTCCATCGACATGGACTTCATGAACCTCAACCAGGCCGCCCACGGCGACCGGGAGTTCGGCTACATGCAGTCGCGCCTCGGCGTGGCCCGCAAGACGGTCGCGGGCCACGTCGACTCGCCGTCGGTGCGCCACCGCGTCGAGGCGTGGGCCCGCGCGGCCCTCGGACGCCACGAGCTGCGCCAGCTGCGCCTGGCCCGGTTCGGCGACAACATGCGCGACGTCGCGGTCACCGAGGGCGACAAGGTGGAGGCACAGCACCGCTTCGGGGTCTCGGTCAACACCTACGGCGTCAGCGAGCTGGTGGCCGTGGTCGACGCCCAGGGCGACGACGACGTCGACAAGCTGGTCACGGAGTACGCCGACCTCTACCGCGTCGCCCCCGAGCTGCTCCCGGGCGGCGAGCGCCACGAGTCGCTGCGCTACGGCGCCCGCGTCGAGCTCGGCCTGCGTCGCTTCCTCACCGACGGCGGCTTCGGGGCCTTCACCACCAACTTCGAGGACCTCGGCGGCCTGCGCCAGCTCCCCGGCCTGGCCGTGCAGCGCCTCATGGGCGACGGCTTCGGCTTCGGCGGCGAGGGCGACTGGAAGACCTCGGTGCTGCTGCGCGGCATGAAGACGATGGCCACCGGGATGCCGGGCGGCACGTCGTTCATGGAGGACTACACCTACCACCTGGTCCCGGGCGAGGAGAAGATCCTCGGCGCCCACATGCTCGAGGTCTGCCCCAGCATCAGCACCGCCCGGGCGACCCTCGAGATCCACCCGCTCTCCATCGGTGACCGCGAGGACCCGGTGCGGCTGCGCTTCACCGCCGACCCCGGCCCCGCCGTCGTGGTCGGCATCTCGGACCTCGGCGACCGCTTCCGCCTCACCCTCAACGAGGTCGACGTGGTCGAGCCCGACGAGGCGCTGCCGAAGCTCCCCGTCGCCTGCGCGGTGTGGGAGCCCCACCCCTCGCTGTCCACCTCCGCGGAGTCGTGGCTGATGGCCGGCGGCCCCCACCACACCGTCCTCTCGACGGCCCTCGACACCGAGGTCCTCGAGGACTTCGCCGAGATGAGCCGCACCGAGCTGCTCGTCATCGACGAGGACACCACCACCCGGCGGTTCCAGAAGGAGCTGCGCTGGAACGCGGCGTACCACCGGCTCGCCCGGGGTCTCTGAGGGCAGGCGGGCGGGGCAGGCGGGCGGGGCAGGCGGGCGGGGCGGGACCCGGCGGCGCATGCAACGCTCCGTTACCAGCGGCGTACACCCGTCGCGGCGGGCACTCGGACACAGCAACGGAGCGTTACATGCGCCGCCCCGCCCCGCCCCGCCCGCCCCGCCCGTACGCCGCTCAGGTGGTCGCGGCGTCGCTCCCGAGCGTGACCTCGACGGTGTGGGTGGAGCCGTGGCGGACGTAGGTGACGGCCACCCGGTCGCCGGGGGCCTGGGAGCGGATCGCGGCGACGAGCGAGGTGCTGTCGCCGACGGGCTGGTGGTCCACGGCCGTGACGACGTCGCCGGTGCGCAGGCCCGCGCGGGCGGCGGCGGAGCCGGCGGTGACGTCCTCGAGGGCGGCGCCGGCCGGGTCGGTGGAGTCGCCGACGCTGACGCCGAGCTGGGCGTGGGTGGCGGTGCGGCCGGCCTCGAGCTGGTGGACCACGCGCATCGCCTGGTCGACCGGGATCGCGAAGCCGAGGCCGATGCTGCCGGACTGGCCGCCCGCGGGGGAGGACGAGCCGAGCGAGGCGATCGCGGAGTTGATGCCGATCACGCGGCCCGCCGCGTCGACGAGCGGGCCGCCGGAGTTGCCGGGGTTGATGGGGGCGTCGGTCTGGACGGCGTCGATGACGGTGCCCTGCGAGCCCGACTCGCCCGAGGTGCTGACCGGGCGGTCGAGCGCGCTGACGATGCCGGTGGTGACGGTGCCCTGGAGGCCGAGCGGGGCGCCGACGGCCACGACGGGCTGGCCCACGACCAGGTGGGAGGAGGAGCCGATGGTGGCGGGGGTGAGGCCGCTGACGCCCGAGATCCGCACCACGGCGAGGTCGGTCACGGGGTCGGCCCCCACGATCCGGGCGCGGTGGGTGGAGCCGTCGCTCAGCACCGCCTCGATCCGGCCGCCCTGCGCGCCGGCCGCCACGACGTGGTCGTTGGTCAGCACGGTGCCGTCGGCGGAGAGCACGATGCCGCTGCCCTCGTCCTCCTGCGTGGCGCCGGAGCAGCCGAGCGCACCCTCGGAGGAGGAGGCGGCGCCCTGCACCTTGAGCAGCACCACGCTCGGGGTCACGGCGCGGGCCACCTGCTCGACGTCCTGCGCGCCGGCGGAGGCCGCCGAGGCCGCGGCGTGGCTGACCGGTGCCGAGGCGGGGGCGGGGGCGGCCGCGGCGTTGGTCAGGCCGGCGCCGAGGGCACCACCGGCGCCGCCGGCGACGAGGCCGACGACGGCGAGCGCGGCCACCCCGCGCCAGCGGTGGCGCGGCGGGGCGGGAGCGGCGTACGCCGTGGGGGCGGGGGCGCCCGAGGGCGTCGTGGCGGCGGTGGGGACGGGGTCCGAGGGCTGGTGGTCGGTCATGGCCCCACCGTGCGCCGCCCACCTTGGAGCCCGCTGAGCCGCGATCCTGACCGCCACCTGACCACGGGGGCCGGCGGCCTCGCGCCCGCGCGCGGGGCGGAGCACGCTGGAGGAGGGCCCCGGCGAGCGGGCCCGGAGGACGACCGGAGGACGAGGGGGCGAGCCCGGTGCGGGTGCTGCTGGTCGAGGACGAGCGGACGCTGGGGGACACCCTGGCCCGGGGGCTGCGGCAGCAGGGATGGAGCGTCGACCTCGCCCGGCACGGGCTGGCGGGGCTCTCGCGCGCGGTCGAGCGGGAGCACGACGTGGTGCTGCTCGACGTGGTGCTCCCGCGGCTGCACGGCTACGAGGTGCTGCGCGAGCTGCGTCGGCGCGGGATCGCCACGCCCGTGGTGATGCTGAGCGCCAAGGACGGCGAGCTCGACCAGGCCGACGCGCTGGACCTGGGGGCCGACGACTACGTGACCAAGCCGTTCTCGTTCGTGCTGCTGCTCGCGCGGATCCGGGCCGTCGTGCGCCGCGGGCCCGCCTCGCTCCCGGCCGTGCTGGCCGCCGGCGACCTGACGCTCGACCCCGGCACCCACCGGGTGGCGCGCGCCGGGGTCGACGTCGCCCTGACGGCGCGGGAGTTCGCGCTGCTGGAGCACCTGATGCGCCACCGCGGCCAGGTGCTGAGCAAGGCCCAGCTGCTCGCCGAGGTCTGGGACCCGGCGGCGGAGCCGGACCCCAACACCGTCGAGGTCTACGTGCGCTACCTGCGCACCAAGGTCGACCTGCCCTTCGGTGTCCGCAGCATCGAGACGCTGCGCGGGGTGGGCTACAGGCTGGTCGACGCGACCGTCCCGACCCCGGTCGCCGCGGCGGGGTGAGGACGCCGTCCCGCCCCTCGGGAGCATCGCGGCGTCCGGACCCGGCGGGGCCGGGCGCCCCTAGGGTGAGCCGCATGAGCTCCGGCCCCGCACGTGCCGGCGGGCCGGTGCTGCTGCTCGGGGCGCTCGGCGTCGTCTTCGGCGACATCGGCACCAGCCCGCTGTACGCCTTCACCACGGTGCTGGCCGACGGCGCCAGGGGCCCGGCGCGGCTCACCCCCGAGCTGGTCTACGGCATGACCTCGACGGTGATCTGGTCGATGGTGCTGGTGGTCTCGCTGCTCTACGTCCGGCTGCTGCTGCGCGCCGACAACGACGGCGAGGGCGGCCTGCTGGCCCTGCTCGCGCTGCTGCGGCGCACCGCCGACGGCGGCCGGGCCCGCAGCCTGGCGGTGCTGTCGGTGGTGGCGGCGCTGGGGGCGGCGATGTTCCTGGGCGACAGCGTCATCACCCCGGCCATCTCGGTGCTCTCGGCCGCGGAGGGCCTCGAGGTCAGCGACCCGGGCCTGGGGCGGTTCGTGGTGCCGATGGCGCTGGTCGTGCTGGCGGTGCTCTTCGTCGTGCAGCAGTTCGGCACGGGCAGCATCGGGCGCTTCTTCGGCCCGGTGATGGTGGTGTGGTTCGCCTCGCTCACGGTGCTCGGCGCCGTCTCGATCGCGCACCACCCCGGGGTGCTGCAGGCGCTCTCGCCGCACTGGATCGTGCGCTACGTCGCCACCGAGCCGCTGACGGCGTTCCTCTCGCTCGGGGCGGTGGTGCTGGCCTTCACCGGCGCCGAGGCGCTGTACGCCGACCTCGGCCACTTCGGGCGCGAGGCCATCGCCCGGGCGTGGTCGTTCGTGGTGCTGCCGGCGCTGGTCGTGGCCTACCTCGGCCAGGCGGCCGCCGTCGCGGCCGACCCCGCGGCCGCGGCGAACCCGTTCTACGCGCTGGTGCCCGGCTGGCTGACGCTGCCGATGGTCGTGCTGGCGACGCTGGCCACGATCATCGCCTCGCAGGCGGTCATCTCCGGCGCCTTCACGGTGGTGCAGCAGGCCTCGCGGCTGGGGCTGCTGCCGACCGTGCACGTGCGCCACACCTCCGAGGAGCAGGCGGGCCAGATCTACGTGCCGGCCGTCAACTGGCTGGTCGCGGCGGCCGTGCTGGCGCTGGTGGTGCTCTTCGGCAGCTCGGCCGCGCTGGCGTCGGCGTACGGCCTCGCGGTGACGGTGACGGTGACCGTCACGGCCACGATGTTCCTCGCGCTGCGCACCCGCCAGGCCGCGATCGGCGAGGTCACGGGGACGGCGAGCCGCGCCAGCCGTGCCGCGGCCGGGCTGGTGCTGGCCCTGGTGCTGGTCTTCCTGGCCGCCAACCTGCCCAAGATCGCCAGCGGCGGCTGGCTGCCGATCGGCATCGGCCTCGTGCTGGTGGTGGTGATGACGACCTGGGCGCGCGGACGGGCGACCATCGACCAGCGCCGCCGGGCCGACTCGCCCCCGCTGCTGGAGCTGCTGGCCGAGGTGGCCGCGCCCGGGTCGGCGGTGGAGCGGGTGCCCGGGTCGGCAGTCTTCTTCAGCCGCCACCCCGACGTCACGCCCGGCGCGCTCAGCACCATGGTCGAGCAGGTCCACACCCTGCAGCGGGTGGTGCTGCTGCTGACCATCGCCACCGTCGACCGGCCCTCGGTGACCGACGAGGACCGCCTGCAGCTCGACCGGCTCGGCGACGAGCACGACGGGGTCTGCCAGGCGACCGCGACCTACGGGTACGCCGACCACGTCGACCTGGCCGGCCTGCTCGCCCGCGCCGTCGAGCTCTCCGACGGCGAGCTCGACGGGCTCGACCCCGCGACCACGACGTTCTTCGTCTCCGACCCCGTCGTGGTCTTCGACCGCGGCGCGTCGATGGCCCGCTGGCGGCAGCGGGTCTACCTCGCCCTCGACCGGGTGACGCCCGACGCGGTCGACCTGTTCCGGCTGCCGTCGGAGCGGACCGTGGTGATCGGCCGCCAGGTCACCCTCTGAGCGGTGTCCGGTGCCACGGGTCGGCGGGCCCACAATGGGCGGGTGCTGCGTGCGTCCGGGCCCCGCTCCACCTCCGGGGGTGCCCGCACGGTGCAGGCCCGGCTGGTCCGCAGCGCGACCGTGGCGACCGCCGTCGCCGTGCTGGTGATGCTCGGCGTGGTCTCGCTCGTGGTCACCCACCAGACCCGCGACGTCGTCGACGCCGAGCTGGCCTCGCGGCTCTCCGCGGTGCAGACGGCCCTGGCCCTGGACTCCTCGGGCGACGTGGTCGTCGGCGGTGGCAGCGCCCAGCTGGTCGGCGACGTCTGGGTCTTCGACCGCGGCGGCTCGCTGGTGGCCGGCTCGGGCACGACCGAACCGCCCGACCCCGTGCGCGCGCTGTCCCGCACGGGCACCGAGCGGGGCGAGGTGGCCGGCGGGACGGCGTACCTCGCGCGGCCGCTGGTGCTCTCCCGCGGCGGTGACGCGGTGGGGGTGGCGGTCGCGTCGGCGAGCCTGGCGCCGTACCGCACCTCCCGCGACGCCCTGCTGATCGGCCTCGGCACGGTCGGGCTGCTGCTGGCGGTGGGTGCCGCGCTCGGCACGGCGTGGACGGTGCGCCGCACGC
Source organism: Nocardioides scoriae (assembly GCF_900104965.1). Taxonomy (NCBI): domain Bacteria; kingdom Bacillati; phylum Actinomycetota; class Actinomycetes; order Propionibacteriales; family Nocardioidaceae; genus Nocardioides; species Nocardioides scoriae. Next base: position 3,234,056 of record NZ_LT629757.1, read on the forward strand.
TGCGGCCGGTCCACGAGATGACGGTCTCGGCCGCCGAGTGGTCCGAGCGCGACCTCGACCGGCGCTTCGACCTCGACGAGGGCGACGACGAGCTCAGCGAGCTCGCCCGCACCCTCGACGGCCTGCTGGCCAAGGTGGCGACCGCGCTGCGCGGCGAGCAGCGGCTCACCGCCGAGCTCGCCCACGAGCTGCGCACGCCGCTGACGACCATCCGGATGGAGGCCGAGCTGGCCATGACCCACCCGGCCGCCGCCGAGCTCGGCGCGCCGCTGCGCACCGTGGTCGAGCAGGTCGACCGCCTCGACGCCACCATCACCACCCTGATCGCCCTGGCCCGCCACGAGCACGGTCCCGGCCACCGCAGCGACCTCGTCGAGGTGGTCGGCCGCCAGGTCGCCGACCGCCGCCGACCGCCGGAGTGGGACCTCGAGCTGCCCCGTGGCCCGGTCTGGGTCGCCGCCTCGGCCGACCTCGTCGAGCGGGTGCTGGCCCCGGTGCTCGACAACGCCGCGCGGTACGCCGCGGCCCGGGTCGGCGTGGTCGTCGTGGCGAGCGGGCCCGGCGTGGCGGGCGGGCCGGGCGTGGTGGGCGGGCCGGGCGTGGTGCGGATCGACGTGCGCGACGACGGCCCCGGCATCGACCTCGCCGACCTGGACGACGTCGACGACATCTTCGCCTCGGGGGTCACCGACACCGCCCACGACGGCGCCGGGCTCGGCCTCTCCCTGGCCCGCCGGGTCGCCGACGGCCTCGGCGGCACCCTGGCCGTCACCTCGCCCTCCGCCCCGACCACCTTCACCGTGACGCTCCCGGCGGCGGCGCCGGCGTCGGCACCGGCGCGCACGTGACGCTCCGTCCCTGTCGGTGAGTGCCCCCCCAGGACGGGTGTACGCCGCTGGTGACGGAGCGTTGCATGCGGCTCGGCTCACCGGTGGGTCACACCGGGTGGTCAGGCCAGCGGCAGGTCGGGCCCGCCACCCTGGGCGCAGGCCGGTCCGCCGGCCGCCCCTCCCGCCCGGCCCCTCGCCGGACCCCGCCGCACCCCGCGGCCCCACCCCCTGGAGCTGATCGCCCGTGATGTCCGTCCTGACGAGCTGGTTGACCGACCTGGGGCCGGTGGCGCTCGTGGTGCTCGTGGGCCTGGTGTTCGCCGAGACCGGGCTGCTGGTGGGGTTCTTCCTGCCGGGCGACAGCCTGCTGTTCGCGGTGGGGGTGCTGGTGGCCGCGGGCGCGCTGGCGTACCCGCTGTGGCTGGTGCTGCTCCTGGCCGCGGTGGCGGCGGTGCTGGGCGACCAGGTGGGCTACCTGCTGGGGCGCCGGTTCGGGCCGCGGGTGTTCTCGCGGTCGGGGAGCCGGGTGCTCGACCCGCGGCACGCCGACCGGGCGGAGGCCTTCTTCGAGCGCCACGGGCCCAAGGCGGTGATCCTGGCGCGGTTCGTGCCGGTGGTGCGCACCTTCACGCCGACGGTCGCGGGGATCGGGCGGATGTCGCGGCGGCGGTTCACGGCGTACAACGTCGTCGGCGCGGTGGCGTGGACGGTGCTGATGGTGCTGGGCGGCTACTTCCTGGGCGGGGTGCCGCTGGTGGCCGACCACATCGAGGTCGTCAGCCTGGTGCTGGTCGCGCTGTCGCTGGTGCCGGCGGGGCTGTCGTGGTGGCGCGAGCGGCGCCGCGCGGGCGGGGAGCCCGCGATCCGGGTGCCGAGCGCCACCGCGAGCGCGCCGATCGCCAGCCCGGCGACGTCGTCGACCGCGAAGTGCCAGCCGAGGTAGACCGTGGCCACCAGCGTGAGCGCCAGGTCGAGGGCCAGCAGCCGGGTCAGCAGCCGCAGGCCGAGGTGGCGGGCCATCAGCACCAGGACGGTCAGCACCCCGACGTGCAGGCTCGCGAAGGCCGAGACCTGCGCGACCGAGCTCGGCAGCTCGGGGTGGGCGAGCAGCTGGGCCCGCTGCTCGAGGAAGAGCGCCTGCGTCTCGGTGACGATGGTGTCGGGCAGCCCGGAGAACAGCTGCGGCGCCGACCAGAACGGCCCCAGCGACGGGATGGCGTAGTAGCTGGCGACCCCGAGGATCCAGATGAGCATCCCCGACAGCGTCGCGGCGTACGTCTCCCGCATCCGGCGCGGCAGGGCCACCGCCGCCACGAACGAGACGGCCACCACGGTGGAGAACGACTCGTAGACCACGATCAGGACGTACGCCGACACGTGCTCGCCCAGCGCCGCGTGCAGCAGCGCGGCGGGGTCGTGGCCGGCGAACAGCCAGCGGTCCCAGCCGAGCAGCATCCGGTCGCGGGGGGCGTTGAGCACGTCCCAGCTCTTGAGGTTGCGGTAGCAGAAGTAGGTCACGTGGTAGGCCAGCAGCGCGCTCGCCGCGAGCCCGAGCCGCCCCGGCGTCCACCGCTCGCGCACCGCCGCCACCGCCCGTCGCAGGCGGGGACCCTCGCCGTGCCGCGTGCGCCACAGCGCGTGGCCCGCGACCAGCAGGGCCCACATCCCCACCGCCGCGGGCAGCCGGCGCCCGACGATCGCCAGGTGGGGGTCGCGCAGCCCGATCCCGACGACGTGGGAGCGCCACAGGGTGACCGCGGCGAAGACGACCACGACGGCCCAGGTGCGCCAGACGTACGCCGGCACCCGTCGCCGCCCGCCCGCACCGGCCGCGGCCACGTCGGGACCGGCGGCAGGCTCAGCCTCGGAGCGACGCAAGGACGTCCCCCTCGCGACGGCGCCGGGGCGTGCGGCCCTGCTCGACGAACCACTCGTGCCCCAGGGCCAGGGCGAACACCGGCCGCGGCAGCCGCACCAGCACGTCGAGCGAGCGCCAGCCGCCCCGCTGCTGGGAGGCGTGGGCCCGCATCCCGGCGCGCTTGGCGTCGAGGTGGTGGCCCACCCGGACCCGGTGGGTGACCTGGCGCGAGGGCGTGAAGACGGCGTCGGTGCCCAGGGGAGCGGAGCTGCCGAGCCGCTGCCGGGCGAGCCGCAGCACCGCCAGCACGGCGCGGAACGCCCGGTCCGGCACGGTCGCCTCGAGCACCACGGGCGTGCCGGCCAGCTGCGCGGCGCGGGTGCCGACGCGGTGCACCTGCACGTGGTCGGGGTGGCCGTAGCCGCCGTGGCGGTCGTAGACCGTCAGCACGTCGGCGCCCTCCTCCACGAGCAGCGCGGCGAGCCGGGTGGCGGCCTCCTCGACGTCGGCGTCGGCGAAGGCGTGGGCGGGCCGGGCGGTGCCCGGGGCGAGGCCGGAGTCGGCGTACGCCAGGGTCTCCACGCGGTGCACGCCCAGCGCCCGCGCGGCCTGCTGCAGCTCGACGGCGCGGGTGCGGCCCAGCACGCCGCCCCGACCGTCCTGCTCGCCGGCCAGGCCGGCCTCGCCGAGCGTGGCGGTCACCAGCACCACCCGGTGGCCCTCGGCGGAGAGCCGGGCCAGGGTCCCGCCGGTGAGCAGCGACTCGTCGTCGGGGTGGGCGTGGAAGGACACGACCGTGCGCGGCCCCGCGGTCCGGTCCGCGCTCACGGCGTGCCCGCCCGGCGGCCGGGGGCGCGCGTCGTACGCCGGTCGGAGCGGGCTTCCTCACCGCTCCGACCGGCAGCTCGGGTGGCGCGGCGCGCGCGGGTCGCGGCGTACGTCGCCTCGTGGCGGGCCAGGGCGGCCTCCCAGGTGTGCGCCGAGGGCGTGGTGCGGTCGTGCTCGGCCATCCGGTGGCGCAGCGCGGGGTCCTCCACCAGCCGCACCAGCGCGTCGACCATCGCGGCGTCGCTGGGCACCAGCAGGCCGTGGCGGCCGTCGACGACGAACTCCGCCAGCCCGGTGCCGGTGCGGCCCACCACGGGCAGGCCGACGCAGCGGGCCTCGAGCGGGGCCAGGCCGAAGGACTCGAGGACGGCGGGGGCGACGTACACGTCCGCCTCGGCGAGCCGCCGCTGCACCTCGCCCGGCGCGAGCCGGCCGGTCACGGTGACGACGTCGTCGAGCCCCAGCCGGGTGGCGCGGGCCTCGACCCGTCGGCGCAGCGGGCCGTCGCCGACCAGGGTGAGGGTGACCGGACGGGTGCTGCGCTCGCACACCTGCGCCACCACGTCGAGCAGCGCCTCGGGCCGCTTGCGGCGGGCGAGCCGCATGGTGCTGACGAGCCGGACCGGCTCGTCGTCCCCGCGCACCGGCGTGGCGGCCCGCGGGGCCACCGAGACGGCGTTGGGCAGCACGGCGACCTCGGTGCCGGCGGGGAGCCGGCGGCGCACCTGCTCGGCCGCGACCTCGCTCACCGCGGTCCAGGTGACCGGCGCGCGTCGCAGGCCGGTGAGGGCGGCGGCCAGGCGGGCGGTCGGGCCGGTGCCGTCCCACAGCGAGTGGACGGTGACGACCGTCGGGATCCCGTCGTGCGCCGCCGCGGCCGCCAGCGGCGCCGCGAAGGTGGAGACCACCGACACGTGGGCGTGGACCAGGTCGACCCGGTCGGGGTGCAGCGTCGGGCCGTCGAGCGCCGAGCGGCGGCGCACCACCCGCACCGGGCCCGGCTCGACGCGCTCCCGGTCGTCCCAGCGGACGCCCGGCCGGTCGCCCCGCGGGCCCGGCCGGCCGCGGTCCCAGCGACCGTCGGCGGTCGTCGGGGTCGAGGTCAGCACGGTCACATCATCACCCGCGTGGGCCTGCCGCTGCGCCAGCGCCCCGACGTGCGTCTCGATCCCGCCGAGCGTGGGCAGGTAGTGGTCGCTCAGGTGCACGACCCGCATCACGCCACCCGGGCCGGCGCGGCCGCCCGGGCGTGCGCCCCGACGGTGCGGGCCGCGCTGCGCCGCCACGCCGCCCAGCCGGTGAGCATCAGCCCGCCGACGGGGATCTCCAAGGCGACCAGGAACACGCGGTAGAGCAGCACCCCGGCCACCACCGCGACCGGGTCGAGCCCGTTGACGACCAGCCAGGTCACGGCGCCCAGCTCCGCGATGCCGGTGCCCGCGGGGGTGATCGGGGCCAGCGAGGCGACCCGCTCGATCGCCGCGGCCATCACGACCAGCGCCAGCGGCGCCGCCAGCCCGACGGCGTGCAGGCTCAGCGAGAGCAGCAGCACCTGGGCGGCCAGGTAGGCGAAGCTCGCAGGCACCAGCCACTGCCAGTCGCGGGCCATCACCTCGCGGACCCCGGCCACCACCTCGACGGTCTGGGCCCGCAGCCGGGCCAGGCGGCTGCTCCCCGACGCTCCCGTCGCCTCGGGAGCGGGGGCCAGCCGGCCCACCCAGGCCGGCACGGCCGCGGCGAGCAGCAGCGCCAGCACGCACCCGGTGACGACCGCCCAGACCGTGGTCGGCACGTGCACCGACAGCACCAGCAACGCGACCACCGCGACCGGCGGCAGCACCAGCTTGGTCAGCACGTCGAGGGCGTTGGTGACCACGAAGTAGCGGGCGAAGGCCTGGTGGCTGTGCCCCCAGGAGCGGAGCATCCGCCAGTTGAGCGCGCTCCCGGCGGCCCCGCCGAGCGGCATCACGTTGGACACGGCGCTGCCGGTGAGGTTGAGCAGCAGCCCGCGGCGCATGCCGAGGCCGGGCAGGGCGTGGGCCAGGACGGTGGAGTACACCAGCAGCCCGGCGACCCACACCAGCGCCAGCACCGCCAGGTTGCCGGGCGTGACCCCGGCCAGCACCTGCACGACCGCGCCCCAGGCCACCCCCGCCACCCCGTGGGTGGCCGTCCACAGGCCGCCGCCCGCGACGACCGCCACGAGCAGCGCGCGCCCGAGGTAGGACACGGCTGACGACACCCGGTTGCTCACCCCACCACCGTGGCGCGCGAGACCTGCCGAGAACCTGACTCGGTGGTGGGCGGCGGACCGGACCCCGCCCCGATGCCCTGTAGAAACAGGGGCAGGACCGGCAGCGGAGCCGGTCCGTCCCGAGGAGAAGAGGAACGACATGGAGCAGCGCCCGCTCGGCCGCACCGGACGAGAGGTCTCGGTCGTCGGCCTGGGCACCTGGCAGCTCGGCGCCGACTGGGGCGAGGTGTCGGAGGCCGACGCGCGCGAGGTGCTGGAGGCCTCGGCCGCCGAGGGCGTGACGTTCTACGACACGGCCGACGTCTACGGCGACGGCCGCTCGGAGAAGGTCGTGGGCCGCTTCCTGGCCGACCACGCCGGCGAGGGCTTCACGGTCGCCACCAAGATGGGCCGCCGGGTCGACCAGCAGCCCGAGAACTACACGGCCGAGAACTTCCGCGCCTGGACCGACCGCTCCCGGAGCAACCTCGGCGTCGACACCCTCGACCTCGTCCAGCTGCACTGCCCGCCGTCGGCCACCATCGAGGACGACCGGACCTACGACGCGCTGGACGCGCTGGTCGAGGACGGCACCATCGCGGCGTACGGCGTCAGCGTCGAGACCGTCGACCAGGCCCTCGCCGCCATCGCCCGGCCCCACCTCGCGAGCGTCCAGATCATCCTCAACGCGCTGCGCCTCAAGCCGCTCGAGCAGGTGCTGCCCGCCGCGCAGGAGGCCGGCGTCGGGATCATCGCGCGGGTGCCGCTCGCCTCCGGGCTGCTCTCGGGGAAGTACGACGCCTCGACGACCTTCGCCGCCGACGACCACCGCAGCTACAACCGCGACGGCAGCGCCTTCGACGTCGGCGAGACCTTCTCCGGCGTGCCGTACGACGTCGGCCTGGCCGCCGCCGCCGACTTCGCCGCCCTGGTGCGCGACCTGCCGCCGGGCCCGGACGGGACGATCAGCTCCGCCCAGGCGGCGATCGCCTGGATCTGGCAGCAGCCGGGCGTCAGCACCGTCATCCCGGGGGCGCGCAACCGCGGCCAGGCGGTCTCCAACGCCGCGGCCGGACGGGTGCCGCCGCTGGACGGCGGGTTCTTCACCGGGGTGCGCGAGATCTACGACGCCCGGGTGCGCGCGCTGGTCCACGACCGCTGGTGAGCACCGACCCACGGGGGCGGTGGTCGCGACTGACCTCCCCGCGGACGCTCGCGCGGCTGGTCAGCCTCGTGGGCCTGGTGGCCGTCGCGAGCGCGCTGTTCCCGGCCGTCCACGACCGGGCGCGGATCGTCGCGGGCGTGGTGCCGCCGGTCTTCCCGGCCGCCGCGACGACCGGGACGCTCGCGGCCGGCGTGGTGCTGGTGCTGCTGGGCGGGGGACTGCGGCGCGGCAAGTTCCGGGCCTGGCTGCTGGCCGTGGTGCTCTCGGGCTTCGCCGTGCTCAGCCACCTGCTCAAGGGCCTCGACGTCGAGGAGGCCGTGCTGACCGGCGTCGTGCTGGTGCTGCTGCTCGCCGCCCGCGCGCGCTTCACCGCGCGGCCCGACCCGCGCTCCCGGCGCCGGCTGCTGGCGGTGGTGGTGCTGGGCGTGCCGCTCGCGACACTGCTCGGCATGGTCTGGATCAGCGTCGACGTCGACGGGCTGGCCCCCGGCACCACGCTCCTCGACCGGTTCCTGCAGGCGCTGCTGGGGCTGGTGGGCGTGCCCGGCCCGGTCGACTTCGTGGAGCCCGACGTGGCGACCCGGTCCGCGGTCGGCCTGGTCGTGCTGGGCGCGGCGCTGGTGCTGCTGCTCGTGGTGGTGGCGCTGCAGCCGGCGACCGGCCCGCACCGCCTCGAGCCCGGCGAGCGCGGTCGCGTCGAGGAGCTGCTCGGCCGGTGGGGCGCGGTCGACTCGCTGTCCTGGTTCGCACTGCGCGACGACCGGGCGGTGATGCTCTCGCCGACCGGCAAGGCGGCGGTGAGCTACCGCGTCGTCGGCGGCGTCTCGCTCGCCGCGGGCGACCCGCTCGGCGACCCCGAGGCGTGGCCCGGCGCGATCGCGAGCTGGCTGGAGGAGGCCACCTCCTACGGCTGGGTGCCGGGCGTGCTCGGCTCGAGCGAGCAGGGCGCGGAGGCCTACCACCGCGCCGGCTTCGACGCCCTCGAGCTGGGCGACGAGGCGGTCCTGCACGCCTCCGAGTTCACCACCGAGGGCCGCAGCATGCGGGTGGTGCGCCAGGCCGTCTCCCGCTGCCGGCGGGCCGGGCTCACCGCCGACTGCCACCGGGTCGAGGACCTGGGGGAGGCCGAGCGCGCCGAGATCCTCGCCAGCGCCGACGCGTGGCGCGACGGCGAGGTCGAGCGCGGCTTCTCGATGGCCCTGGGCCGGCTCTGCGACCCGGCCGACGCCCGCGCCGTCATGGTCACCTGCCGCGACGAGGCGGGGCGGCTGCGGGGGCTGCTCCAGCTGGTGCCGTGGGGTGAGGACGGCCTGTCCCTCGACGTGATGCGCCGCGACCGCGCCGGCGAGAACGGCGTCATCGAGCTGATGGTCACGACCCTGATGGCGCAGTCCGGCGCGCTCGGCGTGCGCCGCGTCTCGCTCAACTTCGCGGTCTTCCGCAACGTCTTCGCCCGCGGCGAGCGGCTCGGCGCCGGACCGGTGCTGCGGCTGTGGCGCGGGGTGCTGCTCCAGGCGTCGCGGTTCTGGCAGATCGAGTCGCTCTACCGCGCCAACGCCAAGTTCGCGCCCGAGTGGGTGCCGCGGTTCGCCTGCTTCCGCTCCAGCGCCGAGCTGCCGCAGGTCTCGGTGGCGGCGCTGCGGGCCGAGGCCTTCCTGGTCGCGCCGTCCTGGTGGCGCCGGCTCAGCGAGTCGCGCACGCACTCCTGACCCGGGGCGGTCGCATCGCCCTCGTCGCCGCTGGCCAGGGCCACCTCGACGCCGCCGGGCTGCTCGCGCCACCGCCCGTGGGCGGGGTCGGCTGCTGGCACCCCGCCCGCGCTGCCACCGCGGCTGGCACGATGTCGAGGTGACCTCCCCGTGGTTCGAGTCCCCGGCCGACGCCGAGAAGCAGCTGGCCGCGGTCGGCTACCTCGCCGACACGGCGACCGCCACCACGACGTACCTCGCCGGTGCGCTCGAGAAGCCGCTGCTCGTCGAGGGTCCCGCCGGCGTCGGCAAGACCGAGCTGGCCAAGGCGGTGGCCCGTGCGACGGGCGCCGGGCTGGTGCGGCTGCAGTGCTACGAGGGGCTCGACGAGGCCCGGGCGCTCTACGAGTGGAACTACAAGAAGCAGCTGCTGCGCATCCAGGCCGCGGGCGACCAGGCCTGGGACGAGACCCACGACGACATCTTCAGCGAGGAGTTCCTGCTCACCCGGCCGCTGCTCACCGCCATCCGGCGCGACGAGCCGACCGTGCTGCTCGTCGACGAGGTCGACAAGACCGACGTCGAGGTCGAGGGCCTGCTGCTCGAGGTGCTCAGCGACTTCCAGGTCACCATCCCCGAGCTCGGCACCGTCGAGGCGGTCCGCCGGCCGCTGGTCGTGCTGACCTCCAACGCCACCCGTGAGCTCTCCGAGGCGATCAAGCGCCGCTGCCTGTTCCTCCACATCGACTACCCCGACTCCGAGCGGGAGCGCGAGATCGTGCTCTCCCAGGTCCCCGAGGTCGAGGAGCGGCTGGCCGGCGAGCTGGTCGAGGTCGTCGCCCGGCTGCGGGGCCTCGACCTGCGCAAGTCGCCGTCGATCGCGGAGAGCGTCGACTGGGCCCGCACGCTGGTCGCGCTCGGCACCGGCACCCTCGACGAGGACGCGATCGCGGCGACGCTGGGGGTCGTGCTCAAGCACCACTCCGACCACGAGCGGGCGGTCGAGGAGCTCCGGCTCCGGACCCGGTGACCCCGCGATGACGCTCCTCGACCGGCACCTCGCGTTCCTCCGGGCGCTGCGCGACGCCGGCCTCCCGGTGGCGCTGTCGGAGGGCCTCGACGCGGTGCGCGCCATCGACGCCCTCGGGCTGGGCGAGCGCGAGACGCTCCGGGCGGCGTACGCCGCGACCCTGCTGACCCGCCAGTCCCACCGCCCCGGCTTCGACCAGGTCTTCGACCTCTACTGGCCGGCGCTGGTGGGGGACGGGGCCGACCGGGAGGGGTACTCCGAGACGTTCGACAGGCCGGATCGGGACGAATCGGCTGCCGAACGTCTCGGACTACCCGGCCCCGCCGACGACCCCGGCCCGCTGGCCGACGGTCCGCAGGCGCTGGCCGACTTCCGCGAGGCGCTGGCGACCGCGATGGCGCTGGGCGACCCCGACGCGCTGACGGCGCTGGCCCGCGACGCCGTGCAGCGGTTCGGCCGGATCCGGGGGAGGGGTCCCGGCGAGCAGCGGTGGTCGGCGTACAACGTGATGAACCGTGTCAGCCCCGACGAGCTGGTCGCCCGCGCGCTGGCCGGCCTCGGGGTGGCCTCGCCCGACGAGGACCCCTCGCTGCGCCGGCTGGTCGAGGCCCAGGCGCGGCGCTTCGAGGACCTCGTGGAGACCGACGTACGCCGCCGCGCCGCCGAGGTCCGCGGGCCCCAGCACGTCGCCCGCCACACCGTGCGGCAGGCCGTCGAGCAGATCGACTTCGGCTCCGCCCGCCGCGCCGACCTGGAGCTGATGCGCCGCGAGATCGCCCCGCTGGCGCGCCGGCTGGCGACGCGGCTGGCGCGCGAGCAGCACAGCCGTCGCCGCGGGCCGCTCGACTTCCGCCGCACGGTGCGGGCCTCGATGGGCAGCGGTGGCGTGCCCCTGGAGACCCACCACCGGCCGCGACGCCCGGCCCGGCCCGACCTGGTCGTGCTGTGCGACGTGAGCGGCTCGGTCGCGGGGTTCGCCAGCTTCACGCTGATGCTCGTCTTCGCGCTGCGCGAGCAGTTCGACCGGGTGCGGGCGTTCACCTTCGTCGACGAGGTCCACGAGGTCACCGACCGCTTCCGGCCGGGCGCCGACCCCGCCACGACGATGGCCGAGCTGGCGGCCAGCGCGCGCCACGCGAGCCTGTGGGGCCGCACCAGCTACGGCCGCGCCTTCACCCGCTTCGCCGAGCAGCACGCCGACGCGCTGACGCCGAAGACCCACTTCCTCGTCCTCGGCGACGCCCGCTCCAACCACGGCGACCTGGCGCTGCCGGTCTTCCGCGACCTGGTCCACGCGGCCCGCCACACCTGGTGGCTCAACCCCGAGCACGTGCGCAACTGGGACACCGGCGACTCGGCGGCGGGCGACTACGGCCGGATCGCGCCGATGGTCGAGTGCCGCAACCTGACCCAGCTGGGGGAGTTCGTCCACGACCTGGCGTGACGGCGGTCTCGCGGCGCCCTCCGCAGTTCGGGCCGACGTCCACGGGCCGGGCGCCGCGCGAGTAGAGTTGCGACTCCCCCTTTTCGGTCATCTCCCCTGGAGGCACCGCGTTGAACAGTGACGTGGCCGCGCGCGAGGTCGCGCGCGAGCAGGCATACGTCGACACCGTCTACGCCCAGATGGAGAAGGCCGCGGCGTCCGCGCAGCAGCTGGCCCAGGAGGGCCTCGAACGCGGTCGGATCGGCAACGAGGGCGGCCTCGTCGAGCGCGACGCGATGGTCTTCCAGGCGGCCCGCCGGATGGCCACGCTCGACGCCGCCCACGAGGGCCTGGTCTTCGGCCGGCTCGACCTGCGCACCGAGCTCGACGCCCCGCCGCGCTACATCGGGCGCATCGGCCTGCGCGACGACGCCTACGACACGCTGCTCATCGACTGGCGCGCCCCGGCCGCCGCGGTGTTCTACCAGGCCACCCAGCACGACCCCCAGGGCGTCGTGCGCCGCCGGATCCTGCGGTCCAAGGGCGTGAAGGTGCTCGGCGTCGAGGACGACCTGCTCGACGCCGAGGCCGAGACCGACCTGCCGATCGTCGGGGAGGGCGCCCTGCTGGCGCAGCTCTCGCGCGCCCGCGACCGCTCCATGCACTCCATCGTCGCGACCATCCAGGCCGAGCAGGACAAGGCCATCCGGGCCCCGCAGAAGGGCGTCGTGTCGATCTCCGGCGGCCCCGGCACCGGCAAGACGGTCGTGGCGCTGCACCGCGCGGCGTACCTCCTCTACGGCGACCGGCGCCGCTACGAGCGCGGCGGCGTGCTCGTGGTCGGCCCGTCGGGCGTCTTCATGCGCTACATCGAGCGGGTGCTGCCCTCGCTGGGCGAGACCGCGGTCGCGCTGCGCTCCCTCGGCGAGGTCGTCGACGGGCTGCGGGCCACCCGTCGCGAGGAGCCGTCCGTGGCCGAGGTGAAGGGCTCGGCCGCGATGGCCGAGGTGCTGCGGCGCCTGGCGCGCCAGGCGGTGCCCGACGCCCCGACCGAGTTCCGCGTGTTCTACCGCGACGACAACCTCGTCCTCGGGCGTCGCGAGCTGGCCCAGATCCGCCGCCAGCTCCTCGGCATGGGCCACCGCAACCGCTCCACCACCAAGGTGGCCTCGACGCTCATCGACGCCCTGTGGCGCCGCGTCCGCAGCGAGCGGGCGCGCGAGCGCACCAAGGAGGACTTCGTCGAGGAGATGCGGGGCCGCGACGACTTCCTGGCCTTCGCCTCCGCCTGGTGGCCGGTGCTCGACGCCCCGACCGTGCTCGGCTGGCTGCGCGACCCCGAGCTGCTGGCCCGGGTCGGCGAGGGCGTCCTCGACGACGAGGCCGTGCGGGTGCTCTCCAAGTCGTGGGGCTCCACCGACCCCGGCGTCGAGGCCCCCGCGCTCTCGGTCGACGACGTGCCGCTGGTCGACGAGCTGCGCTACCTGCTCGGCGACCCGCCGATCGTCAACACCGGCTCGGTCGACGACGAGTGGCTCAGCGCCGCCGACTCCTCGCTGGTCGAGGTCACCACCGCCTCCGAGCGGGAGTACGCCGGCCACCGCAGCTGGACCCCGCCCACCAACCGGGTCGAGGACGACGGCTTCGCCCACGTGCTCGTCGACGAGGCCCAGGACCTCACCCCGATGCAGTGGCGCATGGTCGGTCGCCGCGGCCGCACCGCCACCTGGACGATCGTCGGCGACGCCGCCCAGTCGTCGTGGCCGGTGCCCGAGGAGGCCCGTCGCGCCCGCGCCGAGGCGCTCGGCGACAAGCAGGTCCACGATTTCCACCTGTCGACCAACTACCGCAACTCCTCGGAGATCTACGACTTCGCCGCGGCGTACGCCGAGCGGGTCGGCCTCGACGCCGACCTGCCCGACGCGGTCCGGTCGACCGGCGTACCCCCGCTGGAGCTGGCCGTCGACGACCTCGAGACCGCCGTCCACGAGCAGCTGGCCGACCTGGCCGGCTCCCTGGAGGGCACCGTCGGGGTCGTAGTGCCCGCCGCCCGGCTCGGCGAGGTCCGCCGCTGGCTGGCGTCCTGGCCGGAGTTCGCCGGCGAGTCCGGCAGCCCCGACAGCCGCATCGTCGTCCTCCCCGGCCTCGACACCAAGGGGCTGGAGTTCGACGGCATCGTCGTCGTGCAGCCCCAGGAGATCGAGGACGAGGCCTCCACCGGCCGCGCCACCCTCTACGTCGTCTACACCCGTGCCACCCAGCGGATGGTCACCCTCACGGCCCGGTAGGTGCCCGAGCGATCCCCGAGCGGGCGATCGTCGTACGCCGGGGAACGCCGAGCGGGCGTTCGTCGTACGCCGGGGAACACCGAGCGGGCACTTGTCGCACGCCTCGGCAGCCCGGCCCGTGCTGCAGTCGCCCGGTCGGCGACGCACGGCGTGCTGCGATCGCCCGGTCGGCGGCCCGGGGCGTGCTGCGATCGCCCGCTCGGCGGCCCGGGGCGTGCTGCGATCGCCCGCTCGGCGGCGCACGGCGTGCTGCGATCGCCCGCTCGGCGGCCCGGGGCGTGCCGCGATCGCCCGGTCGGCGGGGGCGGGGTCGGGCGCAGGTAGCGTTCGGCCCATGTCTGCGCCGATCGACGCCCGTGCCGCTCTCGAGGAGCTGCTGGGGCACGAGGCGTGGGCGGTGGTCCGGATCCGGGAGAGCAGCACGGTCACGCTGGTCGGCGGGCCGGTGAGCCACCTGGCGACGCTGCGCGACGTCCCGCTCGAGGAGGGGCCGCCGGAGCCGGGGCGCCGCTTCGACCGGCTGGTGGCGGTGCCGTTCCGCCAGGTCGCCGAGCGCGGGTTCACCGCGCACGACGACGGGACCCCGCTGGCCGTGGTCGAGGTGGTCACCGAGCGCGAGGTGCCGTACGACGACCTGGTCGCCGCCCTGCCCGACGTCGCACTCGACTTCGAGGACGAGGGCGGGTTCGAGACCTCCGACGAGGCGTACGCCGAGATGGTGGACGCGATCATCCGCGACGAGATCGGCCAGGGGGAGGGCGCCAACCTGGTCGTCGGCCGCCACTACCGGGCGACGCTGCGCGACTGGGACCACACCCGGGCGCTGAGCGTGCTGCGCCGGCTGCTCACCCAGGAGCGGGGCGCCTACTGGACCTACGCGTTCTGGACCGGCGACCGCTTCCTCATCGGGGCCTCGCCCGAGCGCCACGTGAGCGTCCACGGCGGCGACGTCCGGATGAACCCCATCTCCGGCACCTTCCGGCTGGGCGGGGCCGCCACGGGCACGCCCGGCCAGCCGTCCGGGCTGGCAGAGCTCAAGCCGCGGCTGCTGGAGTTCCTGGCCGACGAGAAGGAGATCTTCGAGCTCTTCATGGTCGTCGACGAGGAGCTGAAGATGATGTGCGACATCTGCCACGAGGGCGGCCAGGTGCTCGGGCCCTTCCTCAAGCCGATGACCCACCTCGTCCACACCGAGTACCTCCTGGCCGGCCGCACCCGCGCCGACGTCCGCGACGTGCTGCGCGACACCATGTTCGCCGCGACCGTGACCGGCGCCCCCGTCGAGAACGCCTGCCGGCTGATCCACCGCTACGAGTCCGAGGGCCGCGGCTACTACGCCGGCGCGCTGGCGCTCATCGGCCGCGACCCCGACGGCGCCCCGACCGCCGACTCGCCGATCGTGATCCGCACCGCCGACGTCAGCCCCGAGGGCCACCTCAAGGTGACGGCCGGCGCCACGCTGGTGCGCGACTCCGACCCCCACTACGAGGTCGCCGAGACGGTGGCCAAGGCCGGCGGCATCCTGTCGGCCTTCGGGCTGGTCCCGGGCGCGACGGCCACGCCGACCGACGTCGCCGACCTGATCGCCGACGAGGACGTGCTGATCGCCCTCGGCTCGCGCAACCAGCGGCTCGCGAAGTTCTGGCTGACCGACCAGTCGGGTGCCGCCGCGGCCCCGTCGCTGCGGGGCAAGCGGATCGTCATCCTCCACGGCGAGGACGACTTCGTGAACATGCTGGCCCACGTCTTCTCGGTGCTGGGGATGACCTCGACCGTGGTCCGCCACGAGGACTACCGCCGCGGTGCCTTCGACGGCGCCGACCTGGTCGTGGTGGGTCCCGGACCGGGTGACCCCCGCGACCACGGGCACCCGAAGATCGCGGCCTACCGCCGGGCCGTCGGCGACCTGCTCGAGACCGAGCAGCCGTTCCTCGCGGTGTGCCTGGGCCACCAGGTGCTGTGCGACGTGCTCGGGCTGCCGCTCGGGTTCAAGGACATCGTCTTCCAGGGCACCCAGTCCTCGGTCGAGATCGACGGCCGGGTGGAGCCGGTGGGCTTCTACAACACCTTCGTCGCGCGTCCCGGCGAGCAGCTGCCCGACGGCGTGCGCGTCCAGGCCGACCCGGCCACCGGCGACGTCCACCAGGTCGAGGGGGCGCACTTCCGCGGCGTGCAGTTCCACGCCGAGTCGATCCTCACCGAGAACGGCTTCGCGCTGCTGCGCACCCTGCTGCTGGACCTGCTGGGGGAGTAGGAGCCCGTGGCCGCGCCCGACGTGCTCGTCGTGGACCACTACGACTCCTACACCTGGAACCTCGTCCACCTCGTCGCCGCCGTGACGGGCGTGCTGCCCACGGTCGTGGAGCACGACGCCCCGGGCACGCTGGAGCGCGCGGCCGCCGCCGACCACGTGGTGCTCTCGCCCGGCCCCGGCCACCCCGCGGACGCGCACGACTTCGCGCTCGGCCGCGACGTGTTCGCGCTCGGCCGGCCGGTGCTCGGGGTGTGCCTGGGCATGCAGGCGCTGGTCACGGCGCACGGCGGCACGGTCGCGCGCGTCGAGCCCGCCCACGGCGAGCTGGCGGTGGTGCACCACGACGGCACCGGTCTGTTCGCCGGGGTGCCGGACCCGTTCGAGGCGGTGCGCTACCACTCGCTGGCGGCGGTCGACCTCGGGCCGGTGCTGGTGCGCACGGCCCACGACGGGCCGAGCGGCGTCGTCATGGCCGTGGCCCATCCCGACCTGCCGCTCGTGGGCGTGCAGTTCCACCCGGAGTCGGTGCTCTCGACGCACGGCGAGCAGCTGGTCCGGAACTTCCTCGCGGGCTGAGCCTCAGGTCCGGCAGGGCTGCGAGCCGAGCTTGGCCAGCCCGGTCAGGTCGCCGTGGCCGAGCTGCAGGGTGCCGCCGGCCTCGCCGTTCATGATCTCCTCGGTGCTCGCGACGTGGTCCAGCCCCAGCACGTGGCCGAGCTCGTGGAGCACCACGGCCCGCATCAGCCCGGTCTCGCCCCGGTCGTGCAGCAGGGCGAAGTACGACGCGCTCAGCGTCACCTCGCCGGTGCGGAACCACGCCCGCGTGCCCTCCAGCTCCGACCAGCTGCTGCCGCCCAGGCCGGCCACCCCCTCGGTCATGCGGGTGGTCTCGTCGGCCGTGGAGAACGACACCAGGACGGGACCGGTCCGACGTCCGGGAGCGGGCCGCTGCGACCGGAGCCCGCCCCAGGCGAAGCGGAACGCCGAGACCTGCTCGAGGTCGCGCAGCGCGTCGCGCACCAGGGCCTCGGCGCCGGGCGGCGCGTCGTAGGGGTTGAGCACCACCTCGATCGGACGGCAGTGGTCCCAGGTGACCGGGACGCCCGCGTCGTAGGTCTGGGTGCTGAGGAAGGAGTAGCTGCCGTCCTCGTAGAACGTGGGCCGGTCGGGCAGCGGCTCGAGCCGGTCCGAGCACCGACCCGCGAGCGCGGCCACGACGACCAGCACCGACACCGCCCGGACCACCTGCACCCGCCGTCGCGGTCGCGGGCGCGTGAGACGCTGCGCCGGGACGAGGGCGGGGCTGGGGTGCACCGTCCGATGGTGCCCAACCGGACCGGGCAGAGGGAGCAGAACGGACGAAATGGTCACCGACGACGTCGTGGAGGTGGTCCGAGCGGGCCTGCGTCGCAACGACCGGGTGTTCTGGCTCGACGGCGGCGGCGCCCGCGACTGGTCCGGTCGGCGGTCGCTGGTCGGCGTGCTGGACGCCGACGACGTCTCCCTGACCTACGACGCGGGCCGGCGCGAGGTGGTCCGCCACCGGGGCGCGCGCTCGCAGGTGGTGGGCGACGACGTCTTCGCCGTGCTCGAGGCCGAGGTGGCGCGCGACGCCGGCGACCCGGACGTGCACTGGGTCGGCGTGCTGGGGTACGCCGCCCGGCCCGACCTGCCCGCCCGCCCCTGGGGCCTGGGCCCCGACGCGGTGTGGATGCGCACCCGCCGGATCTCGTTCTTCGACCACCCCCGTGCGCCCGGCGACGGCGTCACGGCCACGACCGGGCCCGTCCAGGGCGACACGGGCACGCCCCCCGGGTGGTACGCCGCCGCCTTCGCCGAGGTCCAGGAGCGGCTGCACGCCGGCGACTCCTACGAGGTCAACCTGACCTACCGCGAGCGCGTCGAGCGCGACGCGACGGACCCGCTCGCGACGTACCTCCGGCTGCGCCGTCGCAACCCCGCGCCGTACGCCGGCCTGCTGAGCCACCGCGGCACCCACCTGCTCAGCAGCTCGCCCGAGCGCTACGCCACGATCGGGCGCGACCGCACCGTCGAGACCCGCCCGATCAAGGGCACCACCGCGCGGGCCGCCGACCGGGGCGAGGACGAGGCGGCCCGCGAGCGGCTGGCCACCGACGCCAAGTTCCGCTCCGAGAACCTCATGATCGTCGACCTGCTGCGCCACGACCTGGCCCAGGTCTGCGAGGTCGGCAGCGTGGCGGTGCCGAGCCTGATGGCGGTGGAGACCTACGCCAGCGTGCACCAGCTGGTCTCGACGGTCACCGGGCGGCTGCGCCACGACGTCGGCACGGTCGCCGCCCTGCGCGCGCTGTTCCCGGCCGGATCGATGACCGGTGCGCCGAAGCGCCGCACGATGGAGGTCGTCGACGCGGTCGAGGCCGAGCCGCGGGGGCTCTACGCCGGCGCCCTGGGCTGGATCAGCGCCGACGGCCGCGCCGACCTCGGCGTCGTGATCCGCTCGCTGTACGCCGCCCCCGGCACCCCCTGGCTGCTGGGCACCGGCGGCGGCATCACCGTGCGCTCGGAGGTCGCCGAGGAGTGGGCCGAGACCCGGTGGAAGGCCGAGCGGCTGCTGGCCAGCGTGCGGGGGCGGTAGTCCGCGACGTCCGGCAGTTCGTCAGGGGCTGCGGTGGTGCCGATCGTCGTGGACCATCGGGAGCATGCCGACCGACACGACCGACACGACCGAGCCAGGAGCCCCCGACCCCGACGTGCTGGAGGTGCGCCAGGAGGTCGCAGCCGGGCCCGCCCGGGTGCACGCCGCGTGGACCGACCCCGCCGAGCTGGCCCGGTGGTGGTGGCCGCAGCTGCCCGGGACGACGTACGACGTGGACGCGCGCGAGGGCGGCGACTACCGGATCCGCGCCGACCAGGCGGGGTTCGGGGTGCACGGCCGGTTCGTGGCCGTCGACCCACCGGACCGGCTGGAGCTGACGTGGGTCTGGGAGGACGGCTACGTCGACGGGCCGCCGGAGCGGGTGGAGGTGCTGTTCGCGGCGCACGACGGGGGCACGCGCGTCGTGGTGCGCCACCACCTGGCCGCCCCGGAGGCGGGCGAGGGCTACCGCCAGGGGTGGACCGACTGCCTGGTCCGCCTGGCCGACCACCTGGCCTGAGGCGCGGACCGGCCCCACGCAGGGGTCCCGCCCACGACGGGCCGACGCACCGAGCTCTCGGGTTCTCGGTGGCCGACCCGCCGCGGGCGGGACGGGTGGTGGCGCCGCCGACCCGGTCGGTCCGGGACCGGGGGGCGGCGCCACCGGCGGGCCCGCAGGGGGCGCGGGCCCGGGTCGGGGTGGTGCGGGGGCTAGCTGGTGGGCGTCCCGGCGTCGGAGCCGAGGGTGGCCCGGGTGGTGGAGGTCTGGCCGTCGCGGGTGTAGGTCAGGGTGACCTCGTCACCGGGCCGGTGGCCGCGGATGGTGGCCACCAGCGCCTCGGAGCCCTCGATCACCTGGTCGTCGACCTTGGTGATGACGTCGCCGTCGCGCAGGCCGGCCGACGCCCCGGCTCCGCCGCTCTCGACCTGGCTGACCAGGGCGCCCTGGGCGGGGCTGGTGGTGTTCTGGGTGGCGTCGCCGACCGAGACGCCCAGCCGGGCGTGGGTCGGCGTCTGGCCGTCGACGATCTGGTTGACGATCGGCAGCACCTCGTCGATCGGGATCGCGAAGCCCAGGCCGATGGAGCCGCCCTGGCTGCTCTGGCTCTGGCTGCTGGCCGTGCGGATCGAGGAGTTGATGCCGACCACGCGGCCCGACATGTCGACCAGCGGGCCGCCCGAGTTGCCGGGGTTGATGGCGGCGTCGGTCTGGACCGCGGGGTACGTCGTGGACAGCGCCTGGCCCTGGTCGCCCTCGGTCGTGCCGACCGAGACCGGCCGGTTGAGCGCGCTCACGATGCCCGAGGTGACGGTGGCGTTGAGGCCGAAGGGCGAGCCGATCGCGACCACGGTCTGGCCGACGTCGAGCGCCCCGGACCTGCCGATCGAGGCGGGGGTCAGGTCGCTGACGCCCTCGACCTTGATGACGGCGATGTCGACGAGCGGGTCGGTGCCGACCACGGTCGCGCGCTTGGTGGTGCCGTCGTTGAAGCTGACGCTGATCGACTCGTCGCCGCCCACGCCGGAGACGACGTGGTTGTTGGTGAGGATCTCGCCGTCCTTGCTCAGCACGATGCCCGAGCCGGAGCCCGCGCCGTCCTGGCCGGCGACGTTGACCTTGACGACCGAGGGCAGCACCGTGGAGGCGACCTTCTCGACCGTCCCGTCCTCGACGGCCGCGGTCTTGGTGGCCTCGAAGTCGCCGGCCGAGGACGTCGTGCCGGTGCCGCCGTCGTCGGCGAGCGCGCCGTACAGCGCCGCGCCGCCCACGCCCGCGCCGCCGCCGACCAGCAGCGCCCCGACCATGACCGCCGCGGCGAAGCGGCGGTTGCGGGGGGCGGTGGTGGTCGCGACGGGGGCGTGCTGGCCCTGCCAGATCGGGGGCTGCTGCGCACCGGGGTCGCCGTAGGACTGCTGCCAGGGGGCGGGGTACGGCGGGAGCGGGCGGGTCTCCTCGCCGGAGCCCGTCGACGGGCCCGGCTGGAAAGACGGCTGAGCACCCGGCTGGGCACCCTGGGTCGGACCCTGCCAGGAGGCGGGGTCGTGCGGGTCGCGGTCGTTCTCGGTCATGCCACGAGTCTGTGGGCGGGACCTGAGAGCGCGCTTGGAGCGGGCTACGGCCTGGCCAAGACCTGGGCGGCGGACTCGGGGGGCGCCATCGTGCCGGGGACGCTCAGCCAGAACGCCGCGCCACCGTCGGGACCGCTGCCGGCCGTGACCGTGCCGCCGTGGCGGTCGGCCACCGCGCGCACGATGGACAGGCCGAGGCCCGAGCCGGGCATGGTGCGCGACTCGGCCGAGCGGTAGAACCGCTCGAACACGTGGGGCAGGTCGGCGGCCGAGATGCCGGGACCATCGTCGGTGACGATGACGGTGCCGTGGTCCATCTCGACGGTGACGGTGCCGCCCTCGGGGCTCCACTTGGCCGCGTTGTCGAGCAGGTTGGTCACGGCCCGCTCCAGGGCGGCGGCGTCGCCGGTGACCCACCAGGGCTGGGTGCGGACCTCGAAGCCCACGGTGGTGGTGCGGCGGCGTACCCGCGTGACGGCCTGGGACACCACGGCGGCCAGCTCCACGGCCTCGACGGCCGGGGTGGCGGGGTCCTCGCGGGCCAGCTCGGTGAGGTCGCCGATGAGGGTCGTCATCTCGGCGATCTGGGCGCGGACGTCGCTCAGCAGCTCCTGGCGCATCTCGGGGCTGAGGTGGGCCGAGGTGTCGGCCTGGGCGAGCAGGTCGAGGTTGGTGCGCAGCGAGGTCAGCGGGGTGCGCAGCTCGTGGCCGGCGTCGGCGACGAGCTGGCGCTGCCGGGTCTGGGAGGCCGAGAGCGCGGTCAGCATCGAGTTGAACGCGACCGCGAGCCGAGCGACCTCGTCGTTGCCCTCGATGCTGATCGGGTTGAGCCGCTCGGTGCGCGCGATCTGCTCCACGGCGGTGGTGAGGCGACGCACGGGGCGCAGGCCGTTGCGGGCCACGGCCCAGCCGGCGAGACCGGCGGTGACCATGCCGGCGAACCCGAACAGCAGCATCACCAGGCCGAGCCGGTCGAGCATCCGGTCGGTGGGCTGCAGCGACTGCGCCAGGATCAGCGCCTGGCCGGGCTGCGCGGGGACGGCGACCACGCGGTAGCGCTGCTTCTCGATCATCACCGTGCGCGCCGACCACGACGCCTTGCCCAGCGCGACCTGCGCCTCGGGGGTGTAGCGGTCGGCGGTGTTGCTCTGCCCGCCGTTCTCCGAGACGCTGCCGCTGGTCGTGTTGAGGAACAGGATCTTGACGTCGGCCGCGCCCAGCGCCCAGGTCGGGACCTGCTGCTGCTGCAGCGCCTGCAGGGTGTCGATGTGGGCGACGCCGGCGGCCCGCTGCCGCAGCGACTCGTCGAGGCTGTCCAGGCTCTGCATCCGCACCGTGGCGTACGCCGCGAAGGCCACCCCGGTCACCGCGAGGCCGACCGCGATCGTGGTCAGCAGGGTGACCCGGCTGGCCAGCGACCGTCGGTAGCGCAGCGGGACGAGGAAGCTCATCGCGGCCCGGAGCTCACGACTCGCGCAGGACGTAGCCGACGCCGCGCACGGTGTGCAGCAGCCGCGGCTCGTCGTCGGCCTCGGTCTTGCGGCGCAGGTAGCCGACGTACACCTCGAGGCTGTTGGCGGTCGTGGGGAAGTCGAAGCCCCAGACCTCCTCGAGGATGAACGACCGCTCCAGGACGCGCCGCGGGCGGCGCATGAACAGCTCGAGCAGGGCGAACTCGGTGCGGGTCAGCTCGATGAGGCGGTCGCCGCGGCGTACCTCCCGGGAGGCGAGGTCCATCCGCAGGTCGGAGAACGCCAGCTGCTCGTCGGGGTCGCCCTCGACGGGCGTGACGCGGCGCAGCAGCGCCCGGAGCCGGGCCAGCAGCTCCTCGAGCGCGAACGGCTTGGTGAGGTAGTCGTCGGCCCCCGCGTCGAGCCCCTCCACCCGGTCGCCCACGGCGTCGCGCGCGGTGAGGACCAGGATCGGCACGCTGTTGCCGACCTTGCGCAGCGCCCGGGTCGTCTCGAGCCCGTCGAGCCGCGGCATCATCACGTCCATCACGACGGCGTCGGGGTTGACCCCGCTGATCCCGGCCAGGGCCTCGGCCCCGTCGGAGGCCGTCGAGACCTGGTAGCCGTTGAACTCCAGCGAGCGCCGCAGCGACTCGCGGACCGCTCGGTCGTCCTCGACGACGAGCACGTGCTGACGGCCACCCTGGGCGCTGGGATCCGAGCTCACCGCCCCAGGTTGCCACCACGGCCTGAGGGATGGCTGAGATGGCGGGCGTGTGGCTCCCGGTTTCCCAAGGGCCCTTGGGAAACCGTCACTCCCCCGGGTTCGCGTCGGCCGGGGAGCAGCGGTTTCCCAAGGGCCCCTGGGAAACCGTCACCGCAACCGCCGCGCCAGCTCCCCCGCCCGCCGGCCGTACGCCGACCCGAACATCGCGGCGTGGACGAGCACGGGGAAGAGCTGGTGGAGCGGCTGGCGGTCCTGCCAGCCGTCGGCGAGGGGGCGCTCCTCGTCGTAGGCGTCGACGAGCCGCTGCAGGTGAGGCAGCCCGAAGAGCGCCAGCATCGCGAGGTCGGTCTCGCGGTGGCCGCCGTGGGCCGCCGGGTCGACCAGGACGGCGCCGTCGTGGCCCCACACGACG
The DNA here is from genome assembly GCF_900104965.1 of Nocardioides scoriae. Lineage (NCBI taxonomy): Bacteria > Bacillati > Actinomycetota > Actinomycetes > Propionibacteriales > Nocardioidaceae > Nocardioides > Nocardioides scoriae. The sequence continues at coordinate 3,256,930 of NZ_LT629757.1, forward strand.
TTGCCCGACCAGAGGTCGCCGTGGAGCCGGGCGGGTGGCTCGTCGGGGCCGGCGAGCGAGGTGAGGCGGCGCACGACGTCCTCCACCGCGGTCGCGTCCTCCCGGTCGACGTGGCCCCGGTCGACGGCGAGCTTGAGGTAGGGCAGCACCCGGCGGGTGGCGTAGAACTCCGGCCAGCTCGGCGCGGTCCGGTTGGGCAGCGGGAGGGAGCCCACGAAGCCGTCCTGCTCCGCGCCGTACGCCGCCGCTCCGCCGGCGTGCAGCCGGGCCAGCCCGCGCCCGAGGTCGGCCGCCGCCTCGGGGGAGGGGCGGGTGGGCTCGATCCAGCCGATCACCAGGCAGTCGGCCTCGACGGCGAGCACCTCGGCGACCGGCACCACGCCGGGCTCGGCCAGCCAGCGCAGCCCTCGGGCCTCGGCCTCGAAGAAGCCGGCGGGGGCGCCGGGGCGCGACTTGACCAGGGCGGAGCTGCCGTCGGCGAGGCGGACGCGGGTCGCCACGCAGATGTCGCCGCCGGCGACCGGGCTGGTGGCCACGACGGGCCTGCCGAGCAGCTGCTCGACCCGCTCGGCGGTGCCGCGCATGCGTGCCATCACCCCAGCCTGCCGTCGCCGTGCCGTCCAGACCAGCGGAGCGGTGGCGGATCACCGTCAGGTGCGGAGCTCCTCGGGCCGCACCGGACCCCGTCCGAGGTGCGCGAGCAGCCGCTCCGCCGGCCCGGCCCCGGGCGTGACCGGGAGCGCCGGACCGAAGCGCCGCGGTCGGTCCTCGGGGCCGACCAGGCTCAGCGCCACCGGGAGCAGCCGGGCGGCGAGCGGCTCCGGCAGGGGCGTCGCGTCGCCGACGGCCACGCCCACGTCCCACCCGTGGGCGGTCACCTCCACGGCCCCGACCAGGGCGACGGTGTCGCGGTCGAGCGCAAGCGTCCCGACCTCGACGGGGCCGCCACCGGGTCGGGCCGACCAGGCCGCGCGGGTGGCGCAGGCGCGGCGCACCACGCGGTCGACCAGCTCGGAGGTGGTCGCCGCGGGCGGCGCGGCCCCGGGGTCGACGCCGACGCGGCCCAGCGAGGCCGCCTCGGCCAGCGCGGCCAGGGAGTCGTCCATGTGGACGAGCAGCGCCCGCAGGTCCCAGCCGGGACAGGGAGTGGGCGCGGTCGGGGAGGTGTCCCGGGCGCGCTCGAGCCGGCCGTGGGTCCAGTCCAGGGCAGCGTCGAACGCAGCCACCGCGACGGGTGGCGCGAGCACGGGACTACCCGGCCTGGTGCGAGGCCGGCAGCGAGGACGGCAGCCCGAACAGCTCGAACAGGCCCTCCTCGAAGAACGCCACCACGTGCTGCACCCGTCCGTCGACGATCTGCAGCACCTGCAGCTGGAAGGGCACGAAGGAGCCGTCGGGCACCCGCATGTAGAGGCCGTACGCCGGCTGGCCGTTGGCCGACGTGCGCACCATCGGCATGTCGTGGCGCTGGCCGGGGCAGTTGTGCTCGATCAGCTCGGCGATGGTCTGCGAGCCCTGGTACCACGCGGTGAACGGCGGCATCTCCCACACGGCGTCGTGCGCCAGCATCGTCACCAGGGCGTCCATGTCCTTGGCCCAGAAGGCCCGCACGTAGCGCTCCAGCATCGCCTCGTGCTCGGGGCTCAGGTCGTCCTCGACGGTGCCCTCGCTCAGCTGCTTCTCCGCCAGCTGGGCGTGGGCCCGCTGCAGGGCGCTGTTGACCGCGGCGGCCGTGGTGTCGAGGGCGGTCGCGGTCTCCTTGGCGCTCCACCGCAGCACGTCGCGCAGCACCAGCACCGCGCGCTGGCGCGGGGGCAGGTGCTGCAGCGCGGCGACAAAGGCCAGCCGGATCGCGTCGCGGTTGCCGACGACCTGGGCCGGGTCGACGTTGGCCACGTCGACCATCACGTCCGGCACCGGCTGCAGCCACGGCACCTCGGTCGCCTCGACGAGCTCGTCGCGGGCCTGGGCGTCGGGCATCCCCAGGCCGGTCGGGAGCGGCCGCCGGCCCTTGCTCTCGAGGTTGGTCAGGCAGACGTTGGTGGCGATCCGGTAGAGCCAGGTCCGCACGCTGGAGCGACCCTCGAAGTCGTCGAAGGCCTTCCAGGCCCGCAGGTAGGTCTCCTGGACCATGTCCTCGGCGTCGTACACCGACCCGGTCATCCGGTAGCAGTGCGCGGTCAGCTCGCGGCGGTAGCGGTCGGCCACCTCGGGGAACTCCGCCCCCTCGGGGGCCGCCGGGCTGCCCTCCGCGGCCGCGCGCGGCGCGGGGATCTCGGGTGCGTCGGTCTGGGTCATGGGTCCTCCTCGCGAGGGTTGCTCACTCTAGGCGGAGGAGGAGACCCCGCGGCACCCCCGAAGTCATCGGTCAGGCAGGTCGAGGGCCTCCAGACCGGCGAGGAGGCGGGCGCAGGAGCGCTCGACCATGCGGAGGACGTCGGTGAACCCGTCGGGGCCGCCGTAGTACGGGTCGGGCACGTCGAGGTCGCCCGTCTTCGCGAGCGGGTCGAAGGACCGCAGCAGCCGCACCCGCTCGCTCGCGCCGCGGCCGTCGCTGACCGCGTCGAGGTTGGCGGCGTCCATGGCCAGCACGAGGTCGTCCTCGAGCCACGAGGCGTCGAACTGCTGGGCGCGGTGGGCCGAGGGGTCGTAGTCCTCCGCCGCCAGCTCGGCCGCCGCCCGCGGGTCCATCGGCTCGCCCACGTGCCAGCCGCCGGTGCCGCTGGAGCGGACGGCGACCCGCCCGGCCAGGCCCGCGTCGTCGACCAGCCGGGTCATCACCACGTCGGCCATGGGGGAGCGGCAGATGTTGCCCAGGCACACGAACGAGATCCGGTACGGCGCGCCCCGCGGCGCCGGCAGCCGTGGCGGGCCCGCGGTGGACCCGCTCGGCGAACCGGCCTCGGAGGCGCTCACCGGCGTCGGTCGGGGTCGGGCAGCACGACGTCGAGCAGCAGCAGCGCGACCGAGATGACCACCGAGCCGAGCAGCGCGGTGACGAAGCCGTCGACCCGGAACCCCAGCCCCACGCCGTCGGCGATCGCGCTGGTCAGCAGCAGCATCGCGGCGTTGACCACGACCCAGAACAGCCCCAGAGTCAGGATGATGAGCGGCAGCGACAGCAGCCGCACCACCGGGCGGACCACGGCGTTGACCAGCCCGAAGATCGCCCCGACCACGACCAGCTCCAGCGCCAGTTCGCTGTCGGAGGAGGAGGCGAGGGTGATGCCGTCGAGCAGCCACACCGCCGCGCCCAGGGCCAGGGCGTTGCCGACCAGGAAGACGAGGATCCTCATGGCGGCAGCCTAGTGAGCCCGCCTCAGGTCGCCCGGCGCGCGACCTCGTCGCTCATCGAGGTCTGGGCGTCCTCGAGGTGGGCGGCGAGCTCGGCCACGGCCGCCTCGGTGTCGCCGGCCTCGAGCAGGTCGAGCAGGTGGGAGTGGGAGTGCACCTGCTCGGCGGCGTTGCCCCGGGCGCGGTCGACCTCGGCCAGGGCCAGGCGCACCTCGGCGTGCAGCCCGTCGACGAAGGCCAGCAACCGGGCCGAGCCCGCCAGCCCGGCGAGCGCCCGGTGGATCCGCAAGTGGGCGGCGACGAACTGGGCGGTGGTGCAGTCCGACCCGCGGAGCTCGGCGTACGCCGCCAGGGCGGACCGCAGCTCGTCCCGGGCCTCCTCGTCGGCGACCGCCCAGCGGCGCACGCCCGCGGTCTCGACGACCAGCCGGGCGCGGCACACGTCGGCGACCTGGGCGGCGTCGAGCCGGCGCACCTGGGTGCCGCGGTTGGGCAGCCGGTCGGCCAGGCCCTCGGCCACCAGCACGCCGAACGCCTCGCGGACCGTCGAGCGCGAGACCCCGAGGGCGGCGGCCAGCGCCACCTCGCGCAGCGGGGTGCCCGGCTCGATCTCACCCTCGAAGAGCGAGCGGCGCAGCTCCTCGGCGACCCGCTCCACCGTGGTCATCGGCTCGATGGAGAGGCCGGCGAAGGGCGGTGTGGCGGACATGACCCCTGATTGTCCGACAGTTCGTTGGCGAAAGACAGCCGCGTGCGGCACACTGGCCACAGATTGTCCGACAATCGGGCAATCGTGACGCACGACACGTCGTCGTCCGTCACCACGCCCTGACGGCTCCTCCCGAGAGATGGAGGACCAGAGCTGACCGAGGAGGTTCGCATGAGCACCCGACCCGCCCCCCTCGCGTGGGGCCGCCGCTACCTGGCGGTCTCGCCCGACCACTTCCGCGTCGACTACGCCATCAACCCGTTCATGCACCTTGACGACCAGCCCGACCCGGTCCGCACCCGCGAGCAGTGGGACGCCATGCTCGCCGCGATCGAGGCGGCCGGTGCCACCGTCGAGGTGCTGCCGCAGCTCGCCGAGGCGCCCGACATGGTCTACGCGATGAACCTCGGCCTCGCGCTGGAGCGCCCGACCGGTGAGGCCCACGTGGTGCTGTCCCACATGAGGTACGCCGAGCGCCGCATGGAGACCCCCGTCGCCGAGCGCTGGTTCGCCGACCACGGGGCGTCGGTGCAGCGCACCGGCCGCGACGGCGTCGGTGCCCACCTCGAGGCCGGGGACGCCTTCGCGTTCGGCGGCGAGCTGGTCGTCGGCTACGGCCCCCGCACCGAGGAGCTGGCCCTCAAGCACCTCGCCACCGAGCTCGGCGTCAGCGTCCGGGGCTTCCGGATCGTGCACCCGGGGATGTACCACATGGACCTCGGCTTCTGCCCCCTCGACGAGACCCGCGCGATGGTCTGCCCCGCGGCGTACGACGACGCCTCGGCCGCCGCGCTGCTCGACCTCGTGCCCGAGCCGCTCGTGCTGAGCGAGGAGGAGGCGATGACGTTCTGCGCCAACTCCGTGGTCGTGGGCCGCACCGTCGTGATGCCCGCCTGCCCCGACCGGGTCCGCGCCCGGCTCGAGGAGTGGGGCTTCGAGGTCGTGGTCGTCGAGGTCGGCGAGTTCCTCAAGGGGGGCGGCGCGATCCGGTGCCTCACCAACCCGCTCGACGTCCGCCTCGGCCGCGACCTCGACCTGGTCCCCGGCGGCCGGGTCACCCTGGCCTGAGGCCCGGCCGACCCCAGCGGACCCCGTTCGACTCCTGCTGGCCCGCCGCGTGCGGCGGGGCGTCCTAGAGTCCTCGCGTGAGCACCGACACGCCCTCCTCGGCCCCCCGCCCCCGCGCGACGATCGCCGCCATCCCGGCGTACGTCGCCGGCAAGCCGCCCGTGCCGCGACCCGGCCAGCAGGTCTTCAAGCTCTCCTCCAACGAGAACCCCTACCCGCCGCTGCCCGGCGTGGTCGAGGCCGCCGAGGCCGCCGTGCAGCGGATGAACCGCTACCCCGACATGGGCAACGGCGAGCTGTACGCCGCGCTCGCCGAGCGGCTCGGCGTGCGCCCCGAGCAGCTGGCCGCCGGGACCGGGTCGGTGGCCGTGCTCTACCACCTGCTGCAGGCCTTCTGCGAGCCCGGCGACGAGGTCGTCTACGCCTGGCGCTCCTTCGAGGCCTACCCGATCGCGGTCTCGGCCAACGGCGCCACCTCGGTGCGCGTGCCGGTCGGGCCCGACGGCCGCCACGACCTCGACGCGATGGCCTCCGCGATCACCGACCGGACCCGGGTGGTGGTCGTGTGCACGCCCAACAACCCCACCGGCACGGCCGTCAGCGACGCCGAGCTGCGGGCCTTCGTCGACCGGGTGCCGGCGCACGTGCTGGTGGTGGTCGACGAGGCCTACCGCGAGTTCGTCCGCGCCGAGGACCCGGTCGACGCCCTCGCCCTGGCGGCCGCCCACCCCAACGTCGCGGTGATGCGGACCTTCGCCAAGGCCTACGGCCTGGCCGGCTTCCGGGTGGGCTACCTCGTGGCCGACCCGGTCGTCGCGGGCGCCGTGCGCGCGTGCGCCCTGCCCTTCGGCGTCTCCACCGTCGCCCAGGCCGCGGCGGTCGCCTCCCTCGACGCGGAGGCCGCACTGCTGGAGCGCGTCGACGCGCTGGTCGAGGAGCGCGACCGGGTCGTCGCGACCCTGACCGACCTGGGCTGGCAGGTGCCCGAGGCCCAGGGCAACTTCGTCTGGTTGCCGCTGGGCGACCGGGCGCTCGACTTCGCCGCGGAGGCGGACCGCGCCGGCATCTCGGTGCGCCCCTTCGCCGGCGACGGCGTCCGGGTCAGCATCGGCGAGCCCGAGGGCAACGACGTCTTCCTCGAGGTGGCCGCCTCCTGGGTCCGGGGTGGCGGCGACGGCGAGGGCACGGCCTGAGCGGACGAAACGGGCGCTCTGGTCCGGCGAAACTGCCCGCTGAACCCGACATGTCGCCCACCCGCGGGCAGTTTCCCCGGTCGACCGGGGAAACTGCCCCGACCACCGCCCCCACCCGTTGAACGTTGTCCCATCCGGGAACATGGGCGTCATGAGCGAGGACAGCGCGAACGACAGCGCGAACGACGGCGCGGACGACAGCGGCACCGACACGAGCGGGAGCTACGTGGAGGAGGGCAAGTCCTTCGACCGCGACATGAACTACATCCCGGACCGCATCGTGCGCGAGCCGGAGGAGGGGGCCGACCCGCCGCAGTGGCCGGTCGAGCCGGGCCGCTACCGCCTGGTCGCCGCCAAGGCGTGCCCGTGGGCCAACCGCGCCATCATCGTGCGCGAGCTGCTCGGCCTCGAGGAGGTCATCTCGCTCGGGCTGGCCGGGCCGGTGCACGACAAGCGCAGCTGGACCTTCGACCTCGACCCCGACGGCGTCGACCCGGTGCTCGGCGTCGAGCGGCTGCAGCAGTCCTACTTCGCGCGCTACCCCGACTACCCCCGCGGCATCACGGTGCCGGCGATGGTCGACGTGCCGACGGGGCAGGTCGTGACCAACGACTTCCCGTGGATCACCCACGACCTGTTCTTCGAGTGGCGCGAGCACCACAAGCCGGGGGCGCCCGACCTGTGGCCGGCCGACGTCCGCGAGGAGATGGACGAGGTGATGCAGCGCGTGTTCACCGAGGTCAACAACGGTGTCTACCGCTGCGGGTTCGCCGGCTCGCAGGAGGCGTACGACGAGGCCTACGACCGGCTCTGGACCGCGCTGGACTGGCTGGAGGAGCGGCTGGCCGACCGTCGCTACCTGATGGGGTCGACGATCACCGAGGCCGACGTGCGCCTGTTCACGACTCTCGCGCGCTTCGACGCCGTCTACCACGGCCACTTCAAGTGCAACCGGCAGAAGCTGGTCGAGCTGCCGCACCTGTGGGGCTACGCCCGCGACCTGTTCCAGACGCCCGGGTTCGGCTCCAACACCGACTTCGAGCAGATCAAGCAGCACTACTACGTCGTGCAGACCGACGTGAACCCCAGCCAGGTCGTGCCCCAGGGTCCGGACCTGTCCGGCTGGACCACGCCCCACGGTCGCGAGCAGCTGGGCTGAGCCGCGCCCGACGGGCCGCGCGAGCGGCCCGTCGGCGCCTCACTCCGCAGGCGGTCGCGGGCCCCCGCGCACCACGAAGTCGCGCTGCCGGATCAGGACCAGGCACAGCACGCCGGCCACGAAGGCGATGCCGGCGGCGATCGCGGTGATGTGGTTGAGCGCGTCGACCACGCCCGACGTGCCGACCCGGGTGACGAGGTCGAAGGCCTGCTGGCCGGCCGACGCGCCGCCGCCCTGCGTGGCCGCTGCCTGGGCCCCCTGGGCGGCGGCGTTGACCTGGCCGCCGGACAGGGCCGCGGTGAGCGGCTCCAGCGCGGCCGTCGGGACCTCGCCCCGCAGCGCGGGCCGCACGGCGTCCGCGACCTGCTGGCCGAAGATCGAGCCCAGCGCCGCGATGCCGGTGGCGATGCCGACCTGGCGGAAGGTCGAGTTGACGCCGCTGGCCATGCCCGAGCGCTCGACCTCGACGACGCCGACCGCGGTGGAGGCCAGCGGCGGGTTGATCATGCCGATGCCCACGCCGGCGACGGTCAGCCCGGGGATCAGGTGGGTCCAGGACGAGTCGTCCTGGATGCCCAGGATCAGCAGCAGGCCGACGCCGAGCACGAGGAAGCCCGGGCCGATGAGCCACTTGACCGGCATCCGCTCGGTGAGCCGGCCGGCGATCGCGGCAGCCACGAAGGAGGCGCCGGAGAGGAACAGGAAGCGGACGCCGGTGCCCACGGCCGAGTAGTCCAGGACGTTCTGGACGTAGATCACCAGGAACGTCAGCAGCGAGAAGATCGACGCCGAGACGCCGAACGCCGCCACCAGGCCGCCGACGAAGGTCGGCTTGCGGAGCAGGCCGAGGTCGAACATCGGGCTGCTCTGCCGCAGCTGGCTGACCACGAACGCCGCCAGCAGCACGGCCGAGACGACCAGCGAGGTCACCACGACCGTGTCGCCCCAGCTCTTCTGGCCGGCCTCGATGAGGCCGTAGACCAGGGCGCCCAGGGCGATCGAGAACGTGACGAACCCGATCCAGTCGGGTCGGCCGGCCCGCGGGTTCTTCGACTCCTGCACCTTCAGCACCGTGACGGCGATGGCGACCAGGCAGATCGGGATGTTGACGAAGAAGATCCAGCGCCACGACAGCCCGCTGGTGAGCACGCCGCCCAGCACCGGGCCGATGGCGACCGCGACGCCGGTCACCGCGCCGAAGACGCCGAAGGCGGTGCCGCGGTCCTTGCCGTGGAAGGCGCCCGCGAGCAGGGCGAGCGCGGTGGCGAACATCGCCGCGCCGCCGATGCCCTGGAACGCCCGCGACACCGTCAGCAGGGTGATGTCCTGTGCGGCCCCGCAGGCGATCGAGCCGAGGGTGAACAGCACGACGCCGATCACGAAGACCCGGCGGCGCCCGAAGAGGTCGGCCAGCGACCCGGCCGTCAGCAGCAGCGCCGCCAGGCTGAGCGCGTAGGCGTCGATCACCCACTGCAGGTCCGAGAGCGAGGCGTCGAGCTCGCGCTGGATGTCGGGCAGCGCGACGTTCACGATGGTGATGTCGAGCAGCAGCATGAACACGCCGGTGCAGACGGCGACCAGCGTCCACCACTTGGGGTCGCGGGCCGGCGTCGCGGCGTGGCGCCCGGCGGTGGGCTCGGCGGCGGTGTCGTGGCTCATGGGTCCTTCGATCGTCAGGGACGTAATCGTCAAGAGGTTAACGATGACCCTGTGTACGATACGCCGACCGGGCCGGTCGTCAAGCGGGGACGCCCCGGCCGACGAGGAGGTGCGGGATGGGCAGCGGGGCGACCGACAGCCGTGAGCTGCTGCCCGAGCTCGCGGTCCTGCCCGGCCACCTGCTGTGGCGCTCGGCCGCGCGCGTCCACGCCGCCCTCGCCGAGGTGCTGCCCCCCGGGGTCGACCTGCACGCGTACGCCGCGCTGCTCGCCCTCGGCGGCGGGGCCACCCGGTCGCAGCAGGAGCTGGCGCAGACCATCTCCGTCAGCCGCACCACCATGGTCAAGGTGGCCTCGGCGCTGGCCGAGGACGGGCTCGTCGAGCGGGTCCGCAGCCCCGAGGACCGCCGGTCCTACGCCCTGACCCGCACGCCGGCCGGCGCCGCGGCGGCCCGGCGCTGGCGTCGCCACGCCGACGCCGTCGAGGCCCAGGTGACCGCGGGGTTCAGCGACGCGGAGCGCGACGAGCTGCGGGCGCTGCTCGGCCGGGTGGCGCAGGACGAGCTGTCCCCGGAGGTGCCCGCGCCGCTGCGCGAGAGCATCGGCTTCCTCGTCACCCGCGTCCACGCCCGCACCCACCGCGAGGCCCTCGGGGCGCTCGAGCCGGTCGGCGTCGAGCCGCGCCACTACGCCACCCTGACCGCGCTCACCGCGACCGGGCCGGTGCCGCAGGCCGAGCTGGCCCGCCGCCTGGGCCTCAGCGGCGCCAGCATGGTGCAGATCGCCGACGAGCTCGAGCAGCGCGGGCTCGTCGAGCGCCGCCGTCCCCCGGCCGACCGTCGGGTCCAGGTGCTCCACCTGCAGCCCGGTGCCGAGGACGTCCTCGACGAGGCCGGCCGCGTCGTCCGGGCCCAGGTCGAGCAGGTGCTCGCGACGCTGTCGCCGGCCGAGGTGTCCCGGGTGGTGTCGCTGCTGCAGCGGCTGGTCACCGCGCCCTGAGCCGAGCGCGGCTAGCCCTTCTCGACCTCGCTCTGGAGCTTCAGCACCGTGGTGCCGTCCTCCTGCTCGATCACGTACGCCGGGTCGTCGTCCGACCCGTTGCGGGTGATCTCCTTGCCCTTGGACTTCCGGGTCACCTTCTCGTGGTGGACCTCGGTGACCTTGCCCTCGGCCTCGTTGTCGCCCCACTTCCACGTGACGGTGCTGCCCGTGCGGATGCTCATGCGGTGTCTCCCTGGGTCGGGGCGTCGTGCTCGGCGGCCTGTCGCAGCTTGGTCAGGGTCCCCGCGATGCCGCGCCGGTTGCGCTCGGGGAACCCGGCCAGCTCGACGACCAGCCGGGGCAGGCGCCCGTAGCGGCTGTAGTCGAACGACTCGGTGACCTTCGTACCCCCCTCGACCGGTTCCAGCACGTAGCGCCAGCGGTGGCCACCGAAGTGCCGCCACGCGATCCGGCGGTCCGCCTCGAGCTCCACGACCGTGTTGCGGATCTTGTAGGGCAGGCCGAACATCTTCATGTCCATCCCGAAGCGCGAGCCCTTCACCAGGCGGACCGGACCGGTCACCGAGCCCCGCAGCGAGCCCGAGCCGTCGATGCGCTGGTGCTGGCGCGGGTCGGCCAGGATGTCGAAGACCACCGAGGGCGGGGCGGCCACGACGACCGAGTCGCTGACGACGCGCGGGGACGGGGACTGGTCGGACGGGGACTGGCCGGGCGTGGACCGGCCGGACGGGGAGGTCATGGGCCGAGTCAAGCAGGCATAGCGTGACGGGCGATGACGAACCGGACCCCGCCCGCGCCCCCCTCGGCACCGCCCTCGGCGGCTGTCCGTCCGGGCGCCCGGCTCCCGCTCGTGCCCGCGGTCGGGTTCGTGCTGATCTGGTCCTCGGGCTACATCGTCGGACCCTGGGGCGTCGAGGCGATGTCGCCGCTGGCGCTGGTCGCCGCACGCTTCGTCCTCGCCGCGGTGCTGGCCGCCGTGGTGGCCCGGGTGCTGCGGGGACCGCTGCGCGTCTCGCGCGGCGACGTGCTGCGGATCGGGCTGAGCGGCTTCGTGCTCAACGGCGTGCAGTTCGCCGCGATGTACCTCGCCTTCGACCGGGGCATGGGCGCCACCCTCGGGTCGCTGATGCACTCGCTGAGCCCGGTGCTGACGGCCGTGCTGGCCGCCGCGCTGCTGCGCGAGCGGCTGCGCCCGGTGCAGGTCCTCGGGTTCGCGGTCGGCGTCGCCGGGGTGCTGCTCGTGCTCGGTCCCGACCTGCAGGAGGCGGGCGGCCCGGTCGCGGTGGGTCTCGGCGTGGTCAGCGTGCTGGGGCTGAGCCTCGGCACGCTCGGCCAGCGCTGGATCGGCCACGCGCCCGACCCGCTGTGGTCGGCGGCCATCCAGTTCGGGGTCTCGGCGCCGCCCCTGGTCGTGCTGGCCCTGCTCGTCGAGGGCACCGACGTGGTGCGCGACCCGCTGCAGGCGGGCGCGTCCCTGGCCCTCCTGGTGGTGGTCAACTCGCTCGTCGGGCTGTTCCTGCTCGGCGTCCTGGTCCGGGCGCGGGGGGCAGGGGCGGCCGGGAGCGTGTTCTTCCTGATGCCGCCCGTCACCGCCGTGATGGCCTGGCTGGCGCTGGGCGAGACGCTGGGGGTGCGCGAGGTGCTCGGCCTGGTCGTCACCATCGTGGCGGTCGCCGCCGCCACCCGCTCGGGCACGCCGGTCGCGCCCGTCCCACCCGAGCCCGGCACCCGACCGACGGAGGCACCCCGATGACCCTGTTCGACCTGACCGGGCGCCTCGCGCTCGTCACCGGCTCCTCCCGCGGGCTGGGGGAGACCTTCGCGCGCGGGCTGGGGGAGGCCGGGGCGCAGGTCGTGCTGCACGGGCGCGACCCGGCGACCCTGGCCGCCGCGGCCGAGCGCCACGAGGCCGCGACCGGCCGCGCGCCCCTCACCGTCGTCTTCGACGTCACCGACCCGGATCAGGTGCGCTCCCGGCTCGACGAGCTGGTCGCCGCCCACGGCGTGCCGGACGTGCTGGTCAACAACGCCGGCACCCAGAGCCGCGCCCCCTTCCCCGAGGTGACCGCCGAGGCCTGGGACGACGTCATCGCCACCAACCTGTCGAGCGCGTTCCACGTCTCGCGGGCCCTGGCGGGCGGCATGGTCGAGCGGGGCTCGGGCAAGATCGTGCACGTCGCCTCGGTGCAGTCGCGGCTGGCGCGGCGCACCATCGCGCCGTACGCCGCGGCCAAGGGTGGGCTGGTGCTGCTGGCCCAGGGGATGGCCGCCGACCTCGCGCCGCACGGCGTGCAGGTCAACGCGCTCTCGCCGGGCTACTTCGCCACCGAGATGAACCAGGCGCTGGTCGCCGACCCCGAGTTCGACGCCTGGGTCCGGGCGCGCACGCCGGCCGGGCGCTGGGGCCGCGCCGAGGAGCTGGTGGGCACGCTGGTCTACCTCTGCTCGGACGCGTCGAGCTTCGTCTGCGGCCAGAACGTCGTCGTCGACGGGGGCATCACCGCCGTCGTCTGAGGTCCCCCGAGGTCAGCCTCGGGTTTCACACGCGCCCCAGGGGGCACACCCCAAGTGGCGGACACCCGTCGTGCCCACGGATCGAGGAGGACCCCATGGCGTTCGGACGCAAGCAGGAACCGGTCGTTGACCAGCAGGACCGCACCCACGTCCCCGGGGAGGGCCCGCGCGACGGCGAGCTGCGCCGCGGCGACGACCGCCTGGCCCGCGACAAGTTCGGGGGCGCCAACATCGGGGCGGCCTTCTTCGGCTGGCTGGTCGCGGTCGGCATGACCGTGCTGCTGACCGGCATCCTGGCCGCCGTCGCCACGGCCGTCGGCTACTCCGGCACCGTCTCGCTCAACCAGGCGCAGGACAACGCCGAGAGCGTCGGCCTCGGCGTGGCCATCGCGCTGTTCGTCGTGCTGCTGCTGGCCTACTACTCCGGCGGCTACGTCGCCGGCCGGATGTCGCGCTTCGACGGCGGCCGCCAGGGCCTGCTCGTGTGGGTGATCGCCCTCGTCGTCACCGTCGTGGCGGCCGTGCTCGGCGTCCTCGCCGGCGACCAGTACAACGTGCTCGACCGCGTCGACGTGCCCCGCCTCGGCCTGCCCGGTGGCGACGTCACCACCGCGGGCGTGGTCGGCGCCGTCGTGCTGCTCGTCGGCACCCTGCTGGCCGCCATGGCCGGCGGCAAGGTCGGCCAGCGCTACCACCGCCGCGTGGACCGCGCCCTCTGAGCCACCCCGCCCCACGCTCGCCTCGACGGCCGCAGCCCGCACCCCGGGCTGCGGCCGTCGTGCGTCCGGCGCGGCGCACCGGAGCCGCGTGCCGGGTCGGCGCCGCACGGGTGCGTCCGGTTGGCGGGCGCGACGGGCGGCACGGTACGTTGACGCTGCTCGTGTGGCCCCGGTCACACGAGCGTCACTGTTGCGTCGCACGTCGGGCCACCCCTCCGCCGGCGACGAGCACGACGCCGCCGCGGCAACCCCGCGCGGTCTCCACCAGACAGGAGTGAAGCGTTGAGTCAACCCTCCGCCTTCGGACCCGATCTCGTCGAGGTCTTCGGCCCCTCGCAGCGCGACGGCGGCCCCGACCTGGTGCAGCTGCTGACCCCCGAGGGGGAGCGCGTGCACCACCCCGAGTTCGACCTCGACTTCCCGGCCGACCAGCTGCGCGGCATGTACCGCGACATGGTGCTGACCCGCCGCATCGACACCGAGGCCACCGCCCTGCAGCGACACGGCGAGCTCGGGATCTGGGCGCAGCTGCTGGGCCAGGAGGCCGCGCAGATCGGCGCCGGCCGGGCGCTGCGCCCCCAGGACTACGTCTTCCCGACCTACCGCGAGCACGGCGTCGCCTGGTGCCGCGGGGTCGACCCGCTCGACCTGCTCGGGCTCTTCCGCGGCGTCGACCACGGCGCGTGGGACCCGCGCGAGAACAACTTCGGGCTCTACACGATCGTCATCGGCGCGCAGGCGCTGCACGCGACCGGCTACGCCATGGGCATCCAGCGCGACGGCGCGGTCGGCACCGGCGACCCCGACCGCGACGCCGCCGTGGTGGCGCACTTCGGTGACGGCGCCAGCAGCCAGGGCGACGTCAACGAGGCCTTCATCTTCGCGGCGTCCTACAACGCCCCCGTCGTGTTCTTCTGCCAGAACAACCAGTGGGCGATCTCGGAGCCGATCGAGCGGCAGTCGCGGATCCCGCTCTACCAGCGGGCGCTCGGCTTCGGGTTCCCCGGCGTGCGCGTCGACGGCAACGACGTGCTGGCGACGTACGCCGTCACGCAGGCCGCCCTGCAGCGCGCCCGCGAGGGCAGCGGCCCGACCCTGGTGGAGGCCTACACCTACCGGATGGGCGCGCACACCACGACCGACGACCCCACCCGCTACCGGCTCTCCGACGACGTCGAGCACTGGAAGCTCAAGGACCCGATCGCGCGCCTGGAGGTCTACCTGCGGCGCAACGGCCTGGTCGACGACGCGTTCGTGGCCGACCTCAAGGCCGAGGCCGACGACCTCGGCCACCGGCTCCGCGAGGGCTGCAAGGCGCTGCCCGACCCGAAGCCGCTCGACCTGTTCGCCCACGTCTACGCCGAGGAGACCGACGAGCTGCGCCGCCAGCGCGAGGGCTACGCCGCCTACCTCGAGTCCTTCGAGGGGAGCCACTCGTGAGCACGAAGATCACCCTGGCCAAGGGTCTCAACGCCGGGCTGCGCAAGGCCATGGAGGACGACCCCAAGGTCCTGGTCATGGGCGAGGACGTCGGCAAGCTCGGCGGCGTCTTCCGGATCACCGACGGCCTCCAGAAGGACTTCGGGGAGGACCGCGTCATCGACTCGCCGCTGGCCGAGTCGGGCATCGTCGGCACGGCCGTGGGGCTCGCGCTGCGGGGCTACCGGCCGGTCGTGGAGATCCAGTTCGACGGGTTCGTCTACCCGGCGTACGACCAGATCGTGTGCCAGGTCGCGAAGATGCACTACCGCTCCAAGGGCCGCTCCCCGATGCCGATGGTCATCCGGATCCCCTTCGGCGGCGGCATCGGCGCGGTCGAGCACCACTCCGAGAGCCCGGAGGCGCAGTTCGCGCACACCCCCGGGCTCAAGGTGGTGGCGTGCTCCAACCCGGTCGACGGCTACTGGATGATCCAGCAGGCGATCGCCTCCGACGACCCGGTGATCTTCCTCGAGCCCAAGCGGCAGTACCACGCCGACAAGGCCGAGCTCGACGAGTCGCTGGCCCCCGAGCCGCTGTTCAGCAGCCGGGTGGTGCGGCGCGGGACCGACGCGACGGTCGTGGCCTACGGACCCACGGTCAAGACCGCGATGGCCGCGGCGACGGCCGCCGAGGACGACGGCACCTCGCTCGAGGTGATCGACCTGCGCACGCTCTCGCCGCTCGACATGGGCCCGGTGATGGAGTCCGTGCGCCGCACCGGCCGGCTGGTCGTGTGCCACGAGGCCCACGTCAACCTCGGCCTCGGTGCCGAGGTGGCCGCGCGCGTCACCGAGGAGTGCTTCTACTCGCTCGAGGCGCCGGTGCTGCGGGTCGGCGGCTTCGACACGCCGTACCCCGCGAGCCGCATCGAGGAGGACTTCCTCCCCGACCTCGACCGCGTCCTCGACGCCGTCGACCGCTCGCTGGCCTTCTGAGCCGACCAGCCCCCGACAGGAGAGACATGTCCGAGTTCAAGCTGCCCGACGTCGGCGAGGGCCTCACCGAGGCCGAGATCGTGAGCTGGCGGGTCCAGGAGGGCGACACCGTCGCCATCAACGACATCGTGGTGGAGATCGAGACCGCGAAGTCGCTGGTCGAGCTGCCCTCGCCGTACGCCGGCACGGTCACCGCCCTGCTCGTCGCCGAGGGCGACACCGTGCCCGTCGGCGTGCCGATCATCGCGATCGGCGACCCGGTCGGGGCGCGTCCCGTCACCGCGGCCCCCGAGGAGGTCGCGCAGCAACCGTCCTCCGAGACGCCTCGTTCGTCGGCTCCTCGGCAACCGTCTCGAGGGGTCGACCTCAGCGACATGGACCTGTCCAACCCGGCCGCCAGCGGCGGCGGGGAGGGCGAGAGCCTGGTCGGGCGCAACAAGGCCGACCGCGGCCCCGTGCGCCGCCCCCGCAAGGGCTCCGCCTCGCCCGCCACGGAGTCCGCGGCGGCCACCCAGATGCAGCTCCAGGGCGCCTTCTCGCAGGGCGGCGCCCAGTCCGACGACGTCGTGGAGTCCGACGAGCCGGCCGTGCCGGCCCGCGAGGCGCCCGCCCCGGTGGTGCCCGACGCGTTCGTGCCGGCGCAGGCGCTGACCGGGGAGCGCGCCCGGACCCTGGCCAAGCCGCCCGTGCGCAAGCTCGCCCGGGACCTCGGCGTCGACCTGGCCTCGCTGGCGCCCACCGGCCCCCACGGCACCGTCAGCCGCGACGACGTGCAGGCCGCGGCGTCGCGTGCCAGCGCGGGTGCGGACGGCGAGCCGGCCGTGCGGACGTCGTACGAACCGGTCGCGGGGGCGGCCGGTCCGCACGACGTCCCGGCCGGTCGCGAGGTCCGCGAGCCGATCAGGGGCGTGCGCAGGATGATGGGCCAGGCGATGGTCCGGTCGGCGTTCAGCGCCCCCCACGTGACCGAGTGGATCACCGTCGACGTCACGCGCACCACGGAGCTGGTCGAGCGGCTGCGTGGCCACCGCGAGTTCCGCGACGTCAAGGTCAGCCCGCTGCTAATGCTGGCCCGGGCGGCCGTGCTGGCCGTGCGGCGCACGCCCGAGATCAACTCGACCTGGGACGAGCAGGCGCAGGAGGTGGTCTACAAGTCCTACGTCAACCTCGGCATCGCCGCCGCCACCCCGCGCGGGCTCGTCGTGCCCAACGTCAAGGACGCCGACCGGCTCTCGCTGCGCGAGCTCGCCGAGGCGCTGGCCGCGCTCACCGCGACCGCCCGCGAGGGCCGCACCCAGCCGGCCGAGATGAGCGGCGGCACCTTCACCATCACCAACGTCGGCGTCTTCGGCGTCGACGCGGGCACGCCCATCATCAACCCGGGCGAGTCCGCGATCCTGTGCTTCGGCGCGACCAGGCGGCAGCCCTGGGTGGTCGGCACCGGCGCCGACGAGCGGCTGGAGATCCGCGACGTGTGCACGCTGGCGCTGTCCTTCGACCACCGCCACGTCGACGGCCAGGCCGGCTCGCGCTTCCTCGCCGACGTCGCCTCGGTCATGGAGGACCCCGCCAACGCCCTGCTCCTCTAGGTCTCGCGGGCACCGGGTCCGCCTGCCCCCGAGAGACGGGTAGTCCGCGACGTTCGGCATGTCAGAAGCCCGCTGGGGGGTGCCGAACGTCGCGGACTACCGATTCCTCGCCGCGCGCGACACCACCGTGACACCACTGACCCTTGACGTGACACCACAGTGGTGTCACAGTGGTGCGCATGGAGATCACCCCGTTCGTCGACCGGTTGCGCGAGGACCTCGCGCGGTCGGCCGCCGCCACCGACGAGCAGACCCGGGCGGCCGCCGAGCGGCTCGCCTCGGCCCTGGACCCGGCGGTGCGCCTGACCCTGATGGAGGCGCTGTCGCAGGCGACCTCCGAGATCACCACCGAGATGCGCGAGGGCTCGGTCGAGGTGCGGCTCGTCGGCCGTGACCTCGACTTCGTGGTCGACCAGGACCTGCCGGTCCCGCCGAGCGCGCCGGCACCGCCCGCGCCCCCGCCGCCCCCGGCGGTCGACGACGACGTGGACGGCGGCACCGCCCGGATCACGCTCCGGCTGCCCGAGTCGGTCAAGACCCGCGCCGAGGAGCTCGCCGCCGGGTCCGGCCAGTCGCTCAACACCTGGATCGTCCAGGCCCTGCGCCGGGCCACCAGCGACACCGGCCTGCACATCGACGTCGACCTGCCCGAGGTGCCGTTCCTCGACGGCTTCCCGGGATCGCGGCGCGCCCGCGGCCAGCGCCGCATGACCGGCTGGACCTGACCCCCCGGGTCCGTCCGGTCCCACCCCCCCACCCCTGTCACGACACGGCACGGCCCCACGCCACGCGGTGCCGCGGACGAGCACACCCTCACGACGGGAGCACCGCCATGCACCACACCTTCGAGACCCCCCACCCGGTCGAGCTGCACGTCGAGCTCGGCAGCGGTGACCTCCGCACCGAGACGACCGGCACCACCGCGACCACCACCGTCGAGGTGACCGGCCCCCGCGCCGAGGAGTTCGTCGTCGAGCAGTCAGGCGACCAGGTCACGGTCGTGGCCCCCCACGGTCGCGGCGTCTTCGGGCCCAGCCACGCCCACCGCGTCCGCGTCGGCCTGCCGCCCGGCAGCTCGCTCTCGACCAGGACCGGGTCGGCCGACACCACGGCACGGGGCGACTACGCGCTCGTCCGGCTCCGCTCGGGCTCCGGCGACGTCGAGGTCGAGCAGGTGGACGGCCCGGCCGCCGTGGACAGCGGGTCCGGCGACGTGCGGCTGCACCGCGTGGGCGGCGACCTGCGCGTCAAGAGCGGCTCGGGCGACGTCTCGGTCGGCGAGGTCGAGGGCACCAGCGCCGTCACGACCGGCTCCGGCGACGTCCACCTCGGTCTCGCCCGCGGCCGCGTCTCGCTCAAGTCGGGCTCGGGCGACCTGCGGGTCGAGCGCGCCGAGTCCGACGTCGTGCTGAGTAGCGCCAGCGGCCGGCAGTGGGTCGACCACGCCGGCCCCCGGGACGACGCGGTCGCCACCGTCGTGACGATCACCTCGACCGCCGTCTCGGGCGGCCTGCGGGTCGGCGTACCTCCCGGCACCCCGGTGTGGACCGACCTGCAGGCCGTCAGCGGCCGCGTCAGCTCCGCCCTCGACAGCGTCGGCCGCCCCGAGCCCGGCCAGGGCCACCTCGAGGTGCGGGCCACCACCGTCAGCGGCGACATCCGGCTCGAGCAGGTGACGGCATGAGCATGGCGATGTTCGAGACCGGCGGGCCGACCCGGCGGCTGGTGCCCGAGGACCTGCCCGCCCGTCGCCGACGCCCCGGCTGGGTGCCCGGCACCCGCACGAGCCGCCGCCGGACCGGCTAGCCCACGACGACCCGCACGGACGCCACCGGTTGGCGCCCCGCCCGGCCTTCGTGCCAGGGTCTCCGTGTGGAGACCTCGGGCGGGGAGGACGCCGGGGCGGACCTGGGGAGGGGCACGTGGAGGGACGAGGAGCACGGGTCGAGGTCAGCGGGCTGACCAAGAGGTTCGGTGGGTTCACCGCGGTGGACGACCTGAGCTTCGTGGTGGAGCCCGGACGCATCACGGGCTTCCTGGGCCCCAACGGCGCCGGCAAGACGACCACGCTGCGGATGGCGCTGGGTCTGGTGCGGCCGACGGCGGGCCGGGTCACCATCGACGGCCAGGCGTACGTCGACCTCGCCGATCCCCTCGGCACCGTCGGTGCGGCCCTCGAGGCGACGAGCTTCCACCCCGGCCGCTCGGGCCGGGACCACCTGCGGGTGCTGGCCGCCACGGCGGGGATCGCGACCACCCGGGTCGACGAGCTGCTCGAGCTGACCGGCATCCCGGCCTTCGCGCGCCGCCGGGCCGGCGCCTACTCGATGGGCATGCGGCAGCGGCTCGCGCTGGCTGCGGCGCTGCTGGGCGACCCGTCGGTGCTGGTGCTCGACGAGCCGGCCAACGGCCTCGACCCCGAGGGGATCCGGTGGCTGCGGGGCTTCCTGCGGATGCTGAGCCGCGACCAGGGCAAGACCGTCCTGGTCTCGAGCCACCTGCTCCAGGAGGTCGCCCAGACCGCCGACGACGTGGTCATCATCGCCAACGGACGGCTGGTCCGGCAGGGCACCATGGCCGAGCTCCAGGGCGAGCCGAGCGTGCTGGTCCGCACCTCCGACCCCGACGCCCTCGCCCGGGCTCTCGGGGCGGCGGGCGTGGCCACCACGCCCGGTCCCGACGGTGCCCTCTCGGCGACCACGGCCGACCCGCGGCTGGTCGGGGACACCGCGCTGGCCGCCGGCCTCCCGGTCTGGGAGCTGACCCCGCAGCGTGCCGACCTCGAGCAGCTGTTCTTCTCGCTCACCGAGGGCACCAACCGCAACCAGGCGGGGGCACCACCCGCCCCGGACGCCGTCCCGACGACCGGACGGGGGATCGCATGATCGCGCGCAGCGTCCGTGCCGAGCTGCTCAAGCTGTTCACCACCCGGCTGTGGTGGGGGATGGCCCTGGGCGTGCTGGTCTCCGGCGCCGCCTTCGCGCTGCTGTTCGGCATCGTCCTGACCGGCGACGCGGCCGGCCAGGGCGGTCCGGGTGGCATCCCCACGGGCGACGCCACCCAGGTCGCCAACAGCGTCTACACCGGGGGCCTGAGCATCGGCTACCTGCTGATGCTGACGATCGGCGTCATCCAGATCGGCGCGGAGTACCGCCACCACACCATCACCTCGACCTTCCTGGCCCAGCCGCGTCGCTGGCGGGCGATGGTCGCCAAGGTGCTGGCGCTGCTGGTGATCGGCGTCGGCTACGGGCTGGTCAGCCTGGTGGGGTCGGTCTCCGTGGGGGCGGTGGTGCTCGGTGCCCGGGGTCAGGACGCCTTCCCGTCCTCGGAGGTGGTGCGCACCATCGCGCTCAGCCTGCTCGTGCTGGGCCTGTGGGCGCTGATCGGCCTCGGCGTCGGCATCCTCATCCCCAACCAGGTGGCCGCGCTGCTCATCGGCGTCGGGGTCGCGTGGATCGTCGAGCCGCTGCTGGGGCTGCTGCTCGGCACCTGGGACTTCGGCCGCGAGCACGTGGCGCCGTACCTGCCCAGCCAGGCGACCAGCGCGATCGTGAACGCCGTCCAGAACTCGCCCGACGACGTGCGGCTGTCGTGGTGGGCCGGCGCGCTCGCGCTCGCGGCGTGGGCGCTGGTGCTGGCCGGGATCGGGTCGCTGCTGACCACCCGGCGCGACGTCAGCTGACCCGCGCCCCGCGCAGCGCCTCGGCGAGGCGGCGTCGCGGGTTGAGGCCGGCGGTCACCGCCCCGCCAGCCAGGTCGCGGCCCAGGCGGGGGCGTCGCAGCACCTCGCTGGGGCTGAAGCCGGTCGTGGGCGCGCCGTACGCCACGTAGAAGCGCACCGGCAGGTCGTGCCGCCGGGCGAGCGCCAGGGCCCGGCGCGCGGGCAGGCCGAAGAGCAGCTCGACGCCCGCGGGCCGGTGGTCGCCCACGGCCCGCTCCAGCAGCCGGGTGTCGTGAGTGGCGATGCTGGCGGCCCCGGCGGGCAGGGCGGCCAGGACCCGGTCGCAGGCCTCCCGCAGCCGGGGGTCGTCCTCGCGCCGCCCGGGCTGGGCCCACTGCCCCTTCACGACGCGTACGCCGAGCCCGTCGGCCGCCGCGGCACGCGCGTCGTCCGGGCTGCGGTCCCACCGGGCGGCGACGGCCACGCCGGTGTCGGCCCCGTGGTCGCGGACCACCCGGGCGAGCTCGAGGGTGCGGGTCGCCTCGTCGGGGCCGTGCGAGTCGAGCACCAGCCCGACGCCGGCCTCGCGGGCCTGGGTCGCGAGCCGGCCGAGCGCGTCGGCGTCGAAGCCGAGCTGCGGGGCCTTGACCGCCACCCGCGGGGCGCGCCCGCAGCCGGCGAGGGCGGCGATGCACCCGGCCACCTCGGCCTCGATCTGCCGAGGGCTCTCACCGGAGTCCCAGTAGGCCAGCGTCACGGCGTACCCCGCCCCGAGCAGGCGCATCGCGACCAGCAGCGCGCTGTCGCGGGTGCGGCCGGTGACGTAGGCCCGACCCGCCCGTCCGACGACCAGCGCCAGCAGCGGTGACAGCAGGCGGCGCAGCACACGCTTCAGCACGGCACGGGGCTCCTTCGACGTCGGACGGGACGGCCGGGTGGGCCACGGGGGAGCCCACCGGATCATGGCGCACGCGTGCGGGACCGGGCAGTCCGGAAACCGCCTGGACCAGACCACGGCCGGGGCCCGAGCGGGGAGTCAGGCGGCGGTCAGGTGGGAGCCGCAGGTGGACCGGTGGGCGGGCGGTCAGCCGGTGATCGTGTGCCAGTCGTCGAGCAGGTCCTGCTCCTCGGCACGGGTCATGCCGGTCACGGTGGCGCGGCCCTGCTCCGAGCGCAGCCAGCGCAGGGTGTCCGCGGCGGTCTCGGCGATCGGTCGGGTGGTGAGACCGGCCTCGTGGGCGGCGCCCACGTCGTGGGTGACCAGGCCGGCGGCCTCCTCGGGCAGCCACAGCGGCAGCGAGCGTGGACCGGCCCACGGCTCGACGTGGTGGCGGCGCAGGAAGGCGGGCGCGGCCCAGTAGAGCGTGGCCGGCCCGCGGGTGCCGACGTCCTCGACGCCGCGCTGCACGTCCTCGAGCAGCTCGCCCAGGGTGGTGACGTAGCCGGTGGCGTCGTAGGTGCCGGTGCGCCGCTGCTCGGCGCAGCCGACCAGCCAGGCCGCCAGGTCGCGCACGTCGATCAGCTGGGTGTCGCGGTCGGGGGAGTCGGGGGCCAGGACGTCGCCGCCCTCGGCCAGCCGCTCGGGCCAGTAGCTGAAGCGCCCGGTCGGGTCACCGGGCCCGACGATGAGCCCGGGGCGCACCACGAGCGCCTCCTCGGCCCGCTCGCGGACGAGCTCCTCGCAGGCGACCTTGGCCGCGCCGTACGCCTCCGGGGTGTCCTGCTCGGCCTCGTCGTGGGCCGCCTCGAGCAGCGGCAGGGTGTCGGGGGTGCCGTGGCGGGTGGTGGTGTCGGCGTACACGCTGATGGTCGAGACGAAGGTCCAGTGCGGCGCGCGGCCGGCCAGCTGCTCGAGCGCCTCGCGGACCCAGCGGGGCGAGCGCGCGACGTCGACGACGGCGTCCCAGTCGTCGTCGAGACCCGCCCAGTCGGGCCGGTCGCGGTCGAGGCAGACCAGACTCGCGCCCTCCGGGACCTCGCCCGAGCGCCCGCGCGCCGCGCACGTGACCTCGTGGCCCCGGGCGACGGCCTCGGCCGCCACGGCCCGCGACAGGAACAGCGTCCCTCCCAGCACCAGCAGCTTCATGGGGACAACCTTCCTGGTCAGGGCGTCGGGCACAACCTCCCGCTGCGTCTCAGGCCGGGTCGTCGGTCGGCGCCGACAGGTCCTTGACCATCATCGAGACCAGGTGGCCGCCGGACTCGCGATGCCCGACCTCGACGTAGCCGCGGGCGCGGTGGAAGGCCAGCGACGGCTCGTTGGGCGGGTCGAGGTTGACCTCCAGGGCCAGCACCGGGCGGTCGGTGGCGGCCTCGAGGTCGTCGTACAGCGCGGTCGCGAGGCCCCGTCGCCGGAAGTCGTCGTGGATCACGACCCGGTCGAGGTAGGCCAGGTGGTCGTGGCGCTCGGAGAACCACCCGAAGTTCTCCCCGTCGTACGCCGACCCGTCGGTGAAGGTGAGCACGAAGCCGGCGAACCGGCCGTCGACGTCGAGCACCAGCGCCCGGTCGGCCCAGCCGAGCAGCTGCACCAGCCGGGGCTCGTCGAGCGGGGCGAGCAGCTCGACGTGGCGCTCGTTGAGCGCGAGCACGTCGGCGTGGTCGGCGGGGGTGATCGGCCGCAGCCGCAGGTCGCTCACGACAGGTACCTCACGTCGGTGGCCTCCTCGGCCTGGGTCCACAGCTGCGCGCGCAGCTCGCGGTCGCGCGCGGTGCGCGGGGGGTTCACGATGCGGGCACCGCCGTTGAGGCCGAGCGGTCCGCCCGGTCCCACGACGGTGCCGCCGGGCAGGTCGGCCGTGGCGGCCATCAGCACCGGCCAGGGCGCCAGCGCGCTGCGCTGCTCGACCGCGCCCAGGGCGGCCTGCAGGATGCTCGGGCCGCGGCGGACGCGCTGCCGCAGGCCGTCGGCCTGGTCGAGCGCCGAGGAGGCGTCGAGCCCGGCGAGCGCGGCCACGCTGCGCAGCGACCCGACGCGCTGGTCGCGGGCGCGGCGGTCCAGCTCCAGGGCCAGCAGCAGGCCGGCCAGGGCGGCCTCGGCCGGGGCCGCCCAGGCGGTGCGCCGCTCCAGCGCGCCGTGGGCGCCGCCGGCCAGGTCGTCGGCGGACAGCTCGCGGGCCAGCTTGTGCGTCGGGCTGACGACGGTGACCACGCGGCCCGACCGCGCGGCCGTCAGCAGCGGGAGCAGCCGGCCGACCAGCGCGAACGGGCCCAGGAAGCGGGCCGCCAGCGCGGCGTCGAAGCCGTCGGCCGTGGTGCTGGCCGAGCGGTCGCGGTGGCCCTCGTCGAGCACCAGCAGGTCGAGCGCGGCCCCACCGACCTGGTCGGACACCTGCCGGCCCACCTCCTCGGCCCCGTCGCGGACCGAGTCGAGGTCGGCCAGGTCGAGCCGCAGCGCGACCGGGCGGGCGGTGCCGCGGCGCTGCACCTGCTCGTCGGCGTCGACGGTGCGGACCAGGGCCGCCAGCTGGTCGAGGTCGCGGTCGGCCACCACGACCTCGGCGCCGTGACGGGCCAGGGTGAGCACCACCTCGCGGCCGGTGGGGCCGGTCGCGCCGGTGACCAGGGCGCGACGACCCGCCAGGTCGGGGACCTCGTCGGGCGACCAGCCGCGCCGGCCGCCACCGCCCCGACCGTCCGGACCCGAGCCGAGCTCGTCGCTCACGGGGTGATCGCCATCGAGGCGAGCAGCCGCTCGGCGACCTCGGCGTCGCCCTCGACGACCGGGCGGGTGGCCGCGGGCGGTCGTCGGCCGGCCCCCAGCACCACGAAGTCCTCGGGGCTGAGCGTCACGGTCGTGGTGGCGGGCACGTCGTCGGCCCCCGGCGCGGCCCGGCCGTCCTGCCCGACCGCGACCGTCCAGGTGCGGCCCGCCTCGGGGACGACCACGCGCACGGTGGTGCCCGGCGGCGGTGCGACCCGCTTGCCGACGACCATGGGCAGGCCCAGGCCCAGGACGTGCAGGGCGAGCGCGGCCGCCGGGGTGTCGTAGCCGCCCGGGCGGCCGACGGCGCGGCGCACGTCCTGGTCGTGGAGCCAGACGTCGAAGGGCCGGTTGCGCAGCAGCAGGCCGTGGGGCCACCCGGCGTCGGCGGGTGCCTTGGGGGCGGGAGCGGCGGGGTCGCGGGGCGGGTCGGCGACCAGGGCGGCGTGCCGGGTCGCGACGGCGGTCTCGAGCTCGTCGGCCAGCTCGGCCAGGCTCCGGTCACGACGGGCCAGCACCCCGGCCTCGGTGTAGAGGCCCATCGCGCCGCGCAGGTGCGGCGCGGGCGCGACCTCGATCGTCTCCTCGGGCGTCCCGGCCAGGACCGCCTCGAGGTGGGCGGTGTGGGCGACGTTGTCGCGCACCGACCAGCCGGGCAGGTCGGTCGGCAGGTCGGCCACCGCGGGGTCGAGGTCGCGGACCAGCGCCACGAGGTCGGCACAGGCGCCGCGCCAGGTCTCCACCAGCTGCCACAGGTCGGGGTCGGCCCCGGCGGGGGTGCCGGACGGCGGGTCTGCCGGGACGTCCGCAGGGGTCCGGGGGGAGGTCATGGGCCCAAGATACGAGGCGACCCGCCCCGCCGGGCAGGCGGAGCGGGTCGTCAGGTGCAGGGCGTCAGTAGCGCGGGCCGTCGGTGCGGTCGTGCTCGACGCGGGTGGTGGTGCGGCTGCGCTGGGCGTTCATCACCAGGGCCAGCACGATGGCCAGGGCGCCCACGACGATGAGGATCCAGCCGAGCGTCTCGGTGGCGATGGCGTTGTCGACGCTGGCCGGCAGGTCGATGACGCCGAACGCGAAGATCAGGCCCACCAGCAGCAGGACGATTCCGAGTCCGATTCCCATGACGATCTCCTTCGTGTGTGTGCCCGCCTGGAGCAGGGGCTGCTCGGAGTGTGCCCCATCGCGACCCCCGCCATGCGCCGAAACCGGGCGTACGACGGCCGCGGGCCCGCTCTCCCGGAGGAGGACGGGCCCGGTGCGGGTGGGAGCCGCGGGCTAGAAGGCCGCCTCGTCGAGGTCCATCAGCGACAGGTCGGTCGCCTCGGCGATGGCGAGCTCGGCGCTCAGCCGCGGCAGGTTGTGCTGCGCGAAGAACTGCGCGGCCGCGATCTTGCCCTCGTAGAACGCCGTGTCCTTCGGGCCGTGGCCGCCCGCGTCGAGCGCGTGCAGCGCCACCTCGGCGCCGCGCAGCAGCAGCCACGCGCACACCACGTCGCCCAGCGCCATCAGCAGGCGGGAGGTGTTGAGCCCCACCTTGTAGATGTTGCGGATGTCGCCGCCCTCGGCCGACTCGTCGGCGCTCATCAGGGTGTTGATCATGAGGCCGACCAGCGCCTGGGCGTCCTGCAGCGCCTGGCCCAGCAGCCCGCGCTCGTTCTTGAGCCGGCCGTTGCCGGCCTCGCTGGTGAGGAACGCCTCGATCTCGCCGGCGAGGTGGCCCAGCGCGACGGCCTGGTCCTTGACGATCTTGCGGAAGAAGAAGTCCTGGCCCTGGATCGCGGTGGTGCCCTCGTAGAGGGTGTCGATCTTGGCGTCGCGGACGTACTGCTCGAGGGGGTACTCCGCGAGGAAGCCGGACCCGCCGAAGGTCTGCAGCGACTCCGTGCCGAGCAGGGTCCACGAGCGCTCCGAGCCGTAGCCCTTGACGATCGGCAGCAGCAGGTCGTTGACCCGCATCGCCAGCTCGTCGGTCTCGCCGCGGTGCTCGGCCAGCTGGACCCGGTCCTGCCAGGAGGCGGTGTAGAGCACCAGCGAGCGCATCGCCTCGGAGAAGGACTTCTGCACCATCAGCGAGCGGCGCACGTCGGGGTGGTGGGTGATGGTGACGCGGGGGGCCGTCTTGTCGGCCGCGCGGGTCAGGTCGGCGCCCTGGACGCGGGTCTTGGCGAACTCCAGCGCGTTGAGGTAGCCGGTCGAGAGCGTCGCGATCGCCTTGGAGCCGACCATCATGCGGGCGTTCTCGATCACCTGGAACATCTGCGCGATGCCGTCGTGCACCTCGCCGAGCAGCCAGCCGCGGGCGGGCTCGCCGCCGCCGACCGACGGGTCGCCGAAGGTGACCTCGCAGGTGTTGGAGACCTTGATGCCCATCTTGTGCTCGACGTTGGTGACGTAGACGCCGTTGCGCTCGCCGGTCAGCTCGCCGGACTCCACGTCGAAGTGGGTCTTCGGCACGATGAACAGGCTCAGGCCCTTGGTGCCGGGACCACCGACGCCCTCGACGCCCGCGGGGCGGGCCAGCACGAGGTGGATGATGTTCTCGGTCAGGTCGCTCTCGGCCGAGGTGATGAAGCGCTTGACGCCGGTGATGTTCCAGGTGCCGTCGTCGTTGGGGGTGGCCTTGGTGCGACCGGCGCCCACGTCGGAGCCCGCATCGGGCTCGGTGAGCACCATCGTGGTGTGCCACTGGCGGTCCACGATGTGCTGGGCGATCTGCTTGTCGCGGTCGTTGCCGTTGCGGTGCACGATGCCCGCGAAGGCCGGGCCGGCGCCGTACATCCAGATGGGGGCGTTGGCGCCGAGCACCATCTCGCCCAGGGCCCAGATCAGGCTGGCCGGCGCGGGGGTGCCGCCGAGCTCCTCGCTGAGCTGCAGCCGCCAGTACTCCGCGTCGCGCCACGCCTCGTAGCTCTTCTTGAAGCTCGCGGGCACGGGGGCGGTGTGGGTCTCGGGGTCGAAGACGGGCGGGTTGCGGTCGCTGTCCTCGTACGACGCCGCGAGGTCCTCGCGCGCCAGCCGCTCGACCTCGCCCAGGATGGAGCGCGCGGTC
This sequence comes from Nocardioides scoriae, assembly GCF_900104965.1. Lineage (NCBI taxonomy): Bacteria > Bacillati > Actinomycetota > Actinomycetes > Propionibacteriales > Nocardioidaceae > Nocardioides > Nocardioides scoriae. Next base: position 3,284,668 of record NZ_LT629757.1, read on the forward strand.
TCGCCGTCGATCGCCTCGAACGGGCCCTGGCCCAGGACCTCGTCCCGGCCGAGCACCTCGAAGAGGTTGAACTCGATGTCGCGCATGTTGGTCTTGTAGTGGCTCACTGACCCACCTTCTCGTTCTGGGGACCCGTCGTCGGGAGGTGCTACCGACCGGTTCTACCAGCCAGTAACATAAGTATCCGCCGCGCCGACGCTCCGCGCAAGCGAACCGCCCAGATGGCGCGTGGCGGACTTTCGCCCTGCCCGCAGGGCGAAACCCGCCCGCGGAGGGGTCCGGAAGCGTCCGCGGACAAGGACGACCAACTCGATCAGCTCGGCCAAGACGATCGATCTGCCAAACTTGGGCCATGCGCGTCTCCGCCAAAGCCGACTACGCCCTCCGGGCGCTCATCGAGATCGCCCACCGTGACGACAGCCGGCCCGTCAGCGCGGAGGAGCTGGGCAAGCTGCAGGAGATCCCCCACGGGTTCCTGCAGGCCATCCTCGCCGACATGCGCCGGGCCGGCCTGGTCGTCAGCCAGCGGGGCCAGTCGGGTGGCTGGCGGCTCGCCGGCCGGTCCGCCGACATCACCGTGGCCGACGTGATCCGGGCCGTCGACGGCCCGCTGGTCAGCGTCTACGGCCTGCGGCCCGAGGCGGTCTCCTACAACGAGTCGGCGCAGATCCTCCAGCACGTCTGGATCGCGGCCCGCAGCGCGCTGCGCGACGTGTTCGAGAACGTCACCATCGAGGCGCTCGCCGCGCGGTCGCTGCCCGACGAGGTCGAGGTCCGCACCCGCGACGAGGACGCCTGGCAGCCGCACTGAGCCGGCTCGCAGACCTGCGGGCGGGCCGCTGACGCGGCTTCACCCCGTGTTCACGCGGGGGTCGTCGCGCCCGTCCACCCTGGGTGCATGTCTCGACGCACCCTGATCTGGCACATCGGGCTCCCGCAGGCCGCCCGGCTCGTGCTGCCGGCCAACCTCGACCACCACGCCGACGCGCTCGCCGCGGCCGGCCTGCCGGTGGTCGCGGACGCCGAGGAGGCGGCGCACGCCACCCACGAGCTGCTGCGCACCCACCGCGACGCCGACCTGCGTCGCCGCGACGTCGAGGGCCGCTGGGCGCGGATCTGCGACCGGGTCTGGGCCCACCGTGGCGTCTCGCTGCTGTCCACCCCCGACCTCGGGGTGGCCGACAAGGACCAGCTGCGGCTCGCGCTCGACCCGCTGATCGGCATCGAGGTCCACCTCGTCGTCTCGCTCGACACCTTCTCGTCCCAGCTGTACGGCGCCTGGCTGGCCGAGCTCCGCGCCGGGCGCACCACCAGCTGGCAGAAGTACGCCGCCCGCGTCCTCGACCACGCCACCGGCGGCGAGCGCAGCCACCGCCAGGCCGAGGCGTTCTGGGCCGGTCACGAGCTGGCCTCGCTGCTCGCCCGCTGGGGCTGGACCTTCCACGCCGACCGGCTGCACGTCGTCGTCGACCCCGACCCGGCCGTCCAGTGGGAGGCCTTCCTCGACGTCGCCCGCGCCACGCCGCAGCTGCGGGCGGCGCTGCCCGCGCACGTCCCGGCGTACGCCGATCCCGCGGGCGTGGCCGTCCTGCGCACCGTCAACCGCCAGCTCGAGGCCCCGCTGGCCCGCGCGACCTCCGACCTGCTCGCCGCCCCCGTGCGCCCCGGGACGGCCGCCGACCCCGAGCGGGCGATGATGCCCACGGTCGCCACGTCGGCCCTGGCCCCGCTCGTGGCCCGCTGGCGCACCGGGCTCGCCGCCGCCGGCCACGACGTCCGCGGCGACCTGTCGGCGCTGCTCGACGACGCCGACCCCACCCCGCTGCCGGGTCCCCGCGACCAGCTGGGCGTCACCGTCGACGCCCTCGGGGAGGCCCTCGCCGACAACTCCGCCCTGCGCCTGCGCGTCGCCGAGCTCGAGGCCGACAACGACCGCCTCGACCGCAAGCGCCGCAAGTGGAAGCGCGCCGCCCGGGCCACCGCCTGACGCTCGGTCTCCGAGGAGGTCGCCCCCGCGAGGGGCGCGGACGGCTCGGTCCCCGAGGAGGTCGCCCTGGCGACCGTCTCGAGGGGCCCTTCGAGACAGGACTTCGTCCTTCCTCAGGGACCGAGGGGCCCTTCGAGACAGGACTTCGTCCTTCCTCAGGGACCGAGGGGCCCTTCGAGACAGGACTCCGTCCTTCCTCAGGGACCGGGGGCCCCTTCGAGACAGGACCTCGTCCTACCTCAGGGCCCGGAGGGTCGGGCTCAGCTGCCGAGGGCTCCCAGGCGGGTGGTGAGCCAATCGATGAGGGGGCGCAGGCGGCGCCAGTCGTCGCGGACGTGCTCGAGCAGGTCCGGGGTGTGGATCCACGGCTCGAAGCCGTAGGGGCGACCCAGGGCGAGCGACTTGTGGCGCAGCAGCTCCAGGCGGGGGTGGTCGCGGTCGTAGCCGCGGGGGGTGGTCTTGAGCTTCTCGCCGTGCACCTCGAAGCCCTCGGCGACCAGGCCCCCGACGATCCGCTCCAGCTCGCGGCCGGAGTGGTCGACGTCGATGGCGGTGCGGATCCGGGCCAGGTCGGGGCTGGAGGCGTGGTAGAAACCCGCCCCGACGCGCACGCCGGGCGCGCCGACCTGGACGTAGAAGCCGGTGGAGGGACCGGCCGCGACGAAGGCGCCCTGGTGGTCCTTGTAGGGCGTCTTGTCCTTGGAGAAGCGCACGTCGCGGTGGGGCCGGTAGACCTTCGCGGCGCCGAACTCCGGCGCGAGCGCCTCGGTGAGGGCCAGCATCGGCGCCCGGACCGCGGCGTCGTACACGTGGCGGTGCGCCTCCCAGTAGGAGCGCGTGTTGTCGAGCTCGAGGTCGTCGTAGAAGTCGAGCGCGGCCTCGGGGAAGCCGACCGGGACCGGCCCGGACGCAGCGGCGGGGGCGGGTGAGGGTGACATGGAGCGGATGACGAGACTCGAACTCGCGACATCGACCTTGGGAAGGTCGCGCTCTACCAACTGAGCTACATCCGCGTGGCGGTCCTCGCACGCGAGGGGAGCCGCCGCAGGGAAGGCTACCCGACCCGGTCGGCCGGGGTCAGCACCGGTGCGAGGGTGGGCCGGCGCGGGGCCAGGCCGTCGCCCGAGGAGCGGCCGGTCAGGCGTCGGTGCACCCACGGCACCAGGAACTCCCGCGTCCACGCGGCGTCCGCGCGCAGCTGCTCGCGCCGCGACAGCGACGGTGCCACGAACGGCTCCGGCGGCGGCATCGCGTGGCCCACGCCGAGGGCCGCGAGCACGGCCCGGGCGATGGCGTCGTGGCCGCGGGCGTTGAGGTGCATCCGGTCGGTGTCCATGAGCTCGGAGACCGGCTGGTCGCGCATCCGCCACATGTCGACCAGCGCGGTGCCGTGGCGGTCGCTGATCTCGCGGACGTGCTCGTTGAAGACCGCCATCCGGCCGCGCAGGGGGCCGTAGATGCCCGAGCCGCCCGGGTCCCAGATGGTGAAGACGACCACCCGGGCGCCGGTCGCGGCGAGCCGGCCGACGCCCTCGTCGTACGCCGCAGCGAGACCGTCGAGGTCCACCCGGGGCCGCAGCACGTCGTTGGCGCCGGCGTGGATCGTCACCAGGTCGGGCGCCATCGCCAGGGCCGGCTCGAGCTGCTCGGCCAGGATCGGCAGCAGCTTGCGGCCGCGGATCGCGAGGTTGGCGTGGCCGAAGTCGAGCCCCTCGGAGCGCGCCTCGGCCTCGAGCACCTCGGCGACCCGGTCGGCCCAGCCGCGCAGGCCGTGGGGCCGCGCCGGGTCGTGGTCGCCCACGCCCTCGGTGAAGGAGTCGCCCAGGGCGACGTAGCGCTGCAGGGTCATCCGCTCAGATCTGGGTGCGGTGGAAGTTCGCGAACGACTTCGACGGCGTGGGGCCGCGCTGGCCCTGGTAGCGCGAGCCGTACTTCGCCGAGCCGTAGGGGTGCTGCGCCGGGGAGGAGAGCCGGAAGAAGCACAGCTGACCGATCTTCATGCCGGGGTAGAGCTTGATCGGCAGCGTCGCGACGTTGGCCAGCTCGAGGGTGACGTGGCCGCTGAACCCGGGGTCGACGAAGCCGGCGGTCGCGTGGGTGAGCAGGCCGAGGCGGCCCAGCGACGACTTGCCCTCGACGCGGGCGGCGACGTCGTCGGGCAGCGTGACGGTCTCGTACGTCGAGCCGAGCACGAACTCGCCCGGGTGCAGGATGAACGGCTCCTCGCCCTCGGCCACCACCTCGCGGGTGAGGTCGGACTGGTCGGCCGCCGGGTCGATGTGGGGGTAGCGGTGGTTCTCGAAGACCCGGAAGTAGCGGTCGAGCCGGAAGTCGATGCTGGAGGGCTGGATCATCGCCGCGTCGTACGGGTCGAGCGCGATCCGTCCCTGGTCGATCTCGGCGAGGATGTCGCGGTCGGAGAGCAGCACGGGCGCCAACCTAACCCAGCCGGGTCGGGGGCACCCCTTGCGTCCGGGCCGTGGGGGCAGATTAGGGTGCCCTAAGTAAGCCAAGGCTTACCTGACCCCGACCCCCTTCCCGAAGGAACACCCTGATGAAGCGACTGCGGCACCTCGCCCTGGCCGCCGGTCTCGGAGCGCTCGCCCTCAGCGGCTGCTCGACCGGCTCGACCGAGGACGGCGGCGACGCCGCGGCCTCCAGCGCCACCACCGAGACCGACGCCGACGCCTACCCCGTGACGATCCAGCACGCGTTCGGCGAGACCACCCTCACCGAGGAGCCCGAGCGCGTGGCCACCCTCGGCTGGGCCGACCAGGACGTCGCCGTGTCGCTCGGGGTGGTGCCGGTCGGCGCGACCAAGCTGACCTGGGGCGGCAACGACACCGGGAGCTCGGACTGGTTCGACGCGGCCGTCGAGGAGCTCGGCGGCGAGGCCCCGGTGCGCTACGACGACGCCGACGGTGCCCCGATCGAGGAGGTCGCCCAGACGCGGCCCGACCTGATCCTGGCCACGAACTCCGGGATCACCGAGCAGGAGTACGAGAAGCTCTCCAAGATCGCCCCGGTCGTGGCCTACCCCGAGGCCCCGTGGACGACGCCGTGGCAGACCTCGCTCGAGACCGTCGGCGAGGCGCTCGGACGCACCTCGCAGGCCGAGGAGGTCGCCGCGCAGGTCGGGGAGGAGATCGACCAGGCCAAGGAGGACAACCCCGACCTCCAGGGCGCGTCGATGATCTTCGGCTACGTCGCCACCACCGACCTGTCGACGATCGGCATCTACGCCCCGCAGGACCCGCGGGTCTCCTTCATGCACGACCTCGGCCTCGAGGACGCCCCGGCGGTCGGCGACGCGATCAAGCCCGGCGAGTTCTACTCCACCGTCTCGGCCGAGAAGGCCCCCGAGCTGGAGTCCGACGTCTTCCTGACCTGGGCCGAGTCGCCCGCGGACATGGAGAAGTTCGCCCGGGACAAGCTGGTCGGCCAGGTCCCGGCCATCGCCGGCGGCCACGCCTACGCCGAGGCCGACAAGCAGGTGGCGATGGCGGTCACCAACCCGACCCCGCTGTCGATCCCGTTCATCATCGACGAGTTCGTGCCCGAGGTCAGCAAGGCCGTCCAGGGCTCGTGAGCGTCCGCACGGCGACGCCGGTCGCCCCCTCCGGGAGCCCCGCGCGCCCGGAGGGGCGGCTGCGCACCTCGCCGGCCGTCGCCGTGGCCGTGCTGGTGGTGGGCCTGGTCGTCGTCTCGGTGGCCTCGGTGCTGCTCGGCGCCCGCTGGATCGGGCCCGGCTCGCTGCTCGACCCCTCCAGCCCGACCCACGAGATCGCCGCCGTGCGGCTCGACCGGACCCTGCTCGGGCTCACCGTCGGCGGCGCCCTGGGCCTGGTCGGCGCGCTGATGCAGGGCCTGACCCGCAACCCGCTCGCCGACCCCGGCGTCCTCGGCGTCAACGCCGGGGCCTCCCTGGCCATGGTGGTGGCGATCTCGGTCCTGGGCGTCTCCGACATCCGCGTCTACGTCTGGGCCGCCTTCGCGGGGGCGGCGACCGCCCTCGTGCTGGTCCACGCCATCGCCTCGGCAGGCCGCGGCGGCGCCACCCCCGTCAAGGTCGCCATCGCCGGGGCCGCGCTCACGGCGGCCGTCACCAGCTGGGTCTCGGGGCTGCTCCTCGTCGACCGCAAGACCATCGAGTCGTTCCGGCTCTGGCAGGTCGGCACCGTGGCCGGCCGCGGTGACGAGGTGCTGCTCATCGGGCTGCCCTTCCTCGTCGTGGGGGCCGTGCTCGGGCTCGCCTGCGCCCGGACCCTCAACGCCCTGGCCCTCGGCGACGACCTCGCCCGCGGGCTGGGTCGCCACCTGGTGCGCGACCGGCTCGTGGTGGGCGTGGCGGCAGTGCTGCTCTCGGGGGCCGCCGTCGCGCTGGCCGGACCGATCGCCTTCGTCGGGCTGATCGTCCCGCACGGCGTCCGCGCCCTGGTCGGGCCCGACTACCGCCTGGTGCTGCCGCTGAGCCTGGGCTTCGGCGCGGTGCTGGTCGTCGCCGCCGACACGGTCGGCCGCCTGGTGCTGCCGCCGGGCGAGGTCCAGGTCGGGATCATGAGCGCCGTCGTGGGCGTCCCCGTCTTCCTCCACCTCGTGCGTCGCGGCCGGATCGGGGCGCTGTGAGCACCGTGCTGAGCCCCCGCGCGGCCGTCGCGAGCCCCTCCGCCCCTCCTGCCGCCGACCCGCGGGAGGTGGTGCGCCGGGCGCGACGCCGGCCGCAGCGGCGCACGCGCCTGGTCGTGGCGTTCCTCTCCGCGCTGCTGGTCACGGTCTTCCTGGTGCGGATCACGCTCGGCGACTTCATCGTCACGCTGCCCGACGTGGTCCGGATCGTCACCGGCACCGAGATCCCCGGGGCGTCGTACATCCTCATGGAGAGCAAGCTGCCCCGGGCGGTGCTCGGCGTGCTCGTCGGGGCGGCGTTCGGGGTCGGCGGCGCCATCTTCCAGACCACGCTGCGCAACCCGCTGGCCAGCCCCGACGTCGTCGGCGTGAGCGTCGGGGCCAGCACGACCGCGGTGTTCACCATCGTGGTGCTCGACCAGCGGGGCGCGTGGCTGGCCGTCGCCGCGGTGCTCGGCGCCGTGGGCGTCTCGGTGGGGGTGCGGCTGCTGGTCGGCGCGCACGCCGGCACCCGGCTGGTGCTCGTCGGGGTCGCGCTGAGCGCCGGGCTCTACTCGGTGGTGCAGTACCTGTTCACCCGCGCCGACGAGTGGGACACCCAGATCGTGCTGCAGTGGCTGATCGGCAGCCTCAACCGCGTCGACTGGCCCACCATCCGCGTGCTGTCGCTTCTGCTCCTGCTGGTGGTGCCGGTGCTGGTGGTGCTCGCGCGCTCGGCCCGGGTCTCCGAGCTCGGGGACGACGCCGCCGCCGGGCTCGGCGTGCCCCCGCGGCGGGCCGACCTGCTGCTGCTCGTGGCCGTGCTGCTCGTCGGTCTCGGGGTCGCGGCGGCCGGACCGGTCTCGTTCGTGGCCTTCCTCGCCGGGCCGATCGCGCGGGCGCTCAACGGCGGCCGCACCACGCTGGTCGGCGCCGGGCTGGTCGGCGCGATCATCGTCGTCGCGGCCGACCACGTCGCGGCGTACGCCGTGCCGGACGTGAACTTCCCCGTCGGCGTCGTCACCGGCGCCGTCGGTGCCCCCTTCCTGCTGTGGCTGCTGGCCACCGGCCGCACCTCCCGGAGGTCCTGATGGACGCCCTGCCCCTCCACGACGCCCGCCCCTCCGGGTCGCGGCTGCGCACCGAGGACGTGACGCTGGGGTACGGCGACCGCCCGGTCGTCTCCGGCCTCACCACCGCCGTCCCCGACGGGCGGGTCACCGTCATCGTCGGCGCCAACGCCTGCGGCAAGTCGACGCTGCTGCGCGGGATGGCCCGGCTGCTGCGGCCCAGCTCCGGCGCGGTGCTGCTCGACGGCCAGGCGATCGCCTCGCTGCCCTCGCGCCAGGTGGCCCGCGCCCTCGGCCTGCTGCCGCAGGACCCGGTCACGCCCGAGGGGGTCAGCGTCGTCGACCTCGTCGGTCGCGGGCGCCACCCCCACCAGGGTGCGCTGCGGCGCTGGTCGTCGGCCGACGAGGCGGCCGTCGCCGAGGCGCTGCGGCTGACCGACACGCTCGACCTGGCCGAGCGCCTGGTCGACGAGCTCTCGGGGGGCCAGCGCCAGCGGGTCTGGATCGCGATGGCGCTGGCCCAGCAGACCGAGCTGCTGCTGCTCGACGAGCCCACGACGTACCTCGACGTCGCCCACCAGGTCGAGGTCCTCGACCTGCTCGCCGAGCTCAACGAGGTCCGCGGAACGACCGTCGTGATGGTGCTGCACGACCTCAACCTCGCCGCGCGGTACGCCGACCACCTCGTCGCGATGCGCGAGGGCCGCGTGGTCGCGGCCGGGCCCCCCGCCGAGGTCATCACCGAGGCCTGCGTCAGCGAGGTCTTCGGCATGGGCTGCCGCGTCGTCGACGACCCCGTCACCGGCACGCCCATGGTCGTCCCGCTGGGACGCGCCGCCCGCCACCGGACCCAGGAGGTCCCCGCATGAGCACCGCACCCGCCGACACCACCACCACCGACCGGACCGACTCCCAGCCGGCCTCCCCGACCACCTCCGGGGCGGCCGGGGAGGCCGCGCTGCCGATGGTGCTGACCACGGTCGAGGCGGTCGAGGTCACGCGCCTGTCGCCGTCGTACGTCCGGGTCTGCTTCGCCGGCGACCTCGCCGACCTCGGCGTGGACGGCCCCTGGCTCGACCAGCGCATCAAGCTGGTGCTCCCCGAGGAGCACGGCGTCGTGCCGTCGGTCGAGGGGGTCGGCGCCGACTGGTACGCCGGCTGGCGTGCGCTCCCGCCCGAGCAGCGCGGCCACATGCGCACCTACACCGTCCGCGACGTGCAGGGGTACGGCGCCGACACCCGCCTCGTCGTCGACTTCGTGGTCCACGAGGACGGCCTGGCCGGGCCCGGCGGCGGCTGGGCGCTGCGCGCCCGCCCGGGGATGAGGATCGTGCTGGTGGCCCCGCGCCGCGGCGTGCCGTTCGGCGGCATCGAGTTCACCCCCGGCGCGGCGACCTCGCTGCTGCTGGTCGGCGACGAGACGGCCGTGCCCGCCGTCGCCGGCATCCTCGCCGGCCTCGGCTGCGCAGTGACGGGCACGGCGTTCCTCGAGGTCCCCGACGCCCTGGACATCCAGGACCTGCCCGCGCCGCCCGGAGTCGAGGTCCGCTGGCTGGTCCGTGGCCACCGCGACGTCGGCGCCCGGCTGGTGCCCGCCGTCCGCGAGTGCCTCGGCCTGCCCGCCTCCGCGCCCGGCGACGACCACGTCGAGGTCGACCCCGACCTGTGGGAGACCCCGGCGTTCTCGAGCTCCGGCGAGGAGGTCGCGACCCAGGCCCACAACCCCGCGTCGGGCCCCCTCGACGGCGTCTTCGCCTGGATCGCCGGCGAGTCCACCATGGTCACCCGCCTGCGCCGCGCCCTCGTCCGCGAAGTCGGCGTCGACCGCCGCCAGGTCGCCTTCATGGGGTACTGGCGGCGGGGGGTGGCGATGCAGTCGTAGGCGGGGGGCAGTTTCCCCGGTCGACCGGGGAAACTGCCCGCGGGGTCGGACATGTCGGGCACGAACGGGCAGTTCTGCCCGTCGAGCGCGTCCGATCCGTCCGGTACGCCGCGCGCGTACGCCGCCCGCCGCTCGGGTCTGCCGGCGGGAACGCCAACGGGGAGGATCGCTGCCAGCTGGTGGCAGTGGTCCTCCCCGATGTCGTACGACGGGCCGCGGGGCCTACAGGTCGAAGAGCGATCCGGCGTCGTGGACGTCGGCGTCCGTGCGGGGCTGGTGCGCCTCGCCGGAGCCGGCCGGACGGGCCGGCTGGTCGTCGGTCGTCGTGTCGGCCTCCGCGGGGCCGGTCACGTCGGTCGGGTCGTCCGCACCGGCGGTGCCGTCCTCGGGAGCCTCCGGTGCCGGCGCGACCTCGTCGCGGGGCTCCGCCTGGACGGCCTCGGAGGTGTCGGTCGCGACGTCGGGGTCGTGCGGCGTGGCCGCGGTGGCCTCCGACGCGGACCCGCCACCGGCGAACTTCGCCTTGATGTCGCGCAGCGAGCGGACCGGGGCAGCCTCGGCCGCGGGCTCGTGGGCGTCCGCCGGTGACTCCGCCGGTGTCTCGCCCGGTGCCTCCGTCGTCGTCGCCTCCGTCGAAGCCTCGGCGACCGGGGCGGTCTCCGGGGCCGCAGCGGGGGCCGCCGTGGCGGCGGTCGCAGCCGGGGCCGACGCAGCCGGGAGGTCGAACATCGACCTGCCCTTGGCGTACTTGCCGCTCACCGCCGGCGAGGACCCGCTCGTCGAGGCACTCGCGGACGCCGTGGCTGCCGCGGTCGCCCCCGAAGGCTCCGGCGCCGGCTCGGTGGCCGCCGGCTCGGCCTCGCTCGAGACCTGGTCGCCGGAGGCCGGGGTGTCCGACTCCTCGACGACCGTCTCCTGGGCGTCGGCGGCCTCGTCCTGCGCGGGCGCCGCCTCGGTGGGCACCTCGCTGGCGGGGGCGGCCGAGCTGCCGGCCACCGTCTCCTCCTCGGGCTCGGCCAGGTCGAACAGCGACCCGCCCTCGGGGATCGCGCTCGCCGGGGTGATCGCGGTCCGGCTGCCCGACGTGGCGCCGGCCGCGGGGGCGGTGGCGGCCGGGGCGGTGTCCTCGGGGGTGCCGACGCCGGGCTCGCGCGCCGAGGTGTCGGCGTCGTCCTGGCTGCGGTCGAGGTGGCCGTCGGTGGTGGAGTCGCCGGCCGGGTCCTCGCCGGCCGGCTCGTCGCCCACCGGGGCGGCGGGCTCCTCGGTGGCCGACGTCGCCTCGCCGGCGGGGAGCTGCGGGGCCGCGGCCACCGTCTCCTCCTCGGGCTCGGCCAGGTCGAACAGCGATCCGCCCTCGGGGATCTCCGTGGCGGGGGTGACCGCGGTGCGCGACGACGCGGCCGCCGGGGCGGTCTCCTCGGGGGTGCCGACGCCGGGCTCGCGGGCCGAGGTGTCGGCGTCGTCCTGGCTGCGGTCGAGGTGGCCGTCGGTGGTGGAGTCACCGGAAGGGTCCTCCCCGGCCGGCTCCGAGGCCGGCTCGGAGGCAGGTTCCGCTGCAGGGGAGGCCGAGTCGTCGGGCTCGGCGAGGTCGAACAGCGACCCGCCCTGCGGGATCTCGGTCGCCGGCGTGGAGGCCGCGCCCGCGTCCGCCTTCGCGGTCGGAGCGGGACCCGAGCCCGAGCCGGCGCCCGAGTCGGTGCCGGTGTCGGTGTCGTCGTCACCCAGGTCGAACAGCGACCCGCCCCCGGACGGCGCCTTCTCCGCCGGAGCAGCCTCCGCCGGAGCAGCCTCCGCCGGAGCTGCCGACGCCGACGAGGACGACGAGTCGTCACCCAGGTCGAACAGCGAGCTGCTCGCGGCGGCGGACGCGGCGCCACCGCCGGTGGAGGCCGGCTCGGCGTCCTTCATCTCGGGCTCGTCGAAGAGCGAGCTGCCGCCGGACGCCTTGGCCAGCGGGCCGGCGTCCTCGGTCGCGGTGACGGTGTCGGCGGTCTGGGTCGCGTCGCCGGCCGACGGCTCGGCGTGCGTGTCCTCCTCGACGGCCTCCTCCTGCTCGCGCGTGAGGGTGGCCGTGCCGCCACCGGCCGCAGCCGCACCGGACGCAGCCGCACCCGCCCCGGCGGTGGACCGCGCGACCGGCCTGGTCTCGCCCTTGACCGAGGCCAGCAGCATCTGGGCCACGTCGAGGACCTCGACCTCCTCGCGCGCCTCGCCCTTGGACTGCTGGTTGGTCAGCCCGTCGGAGAGCATCACGCGGCAGAAGGGGCAGCCGACCGCGATCTGGTCGGCGCCGGTCTCGACGGCCTCCTTGGTGCGGTTGAGGTTGATCCGCTCGCCGGTGTTCTCCTCCATCCACATGCGAGCGCCACCGGCGCCGCAGCAGAACGACCGCTCGGAGTTGCGGGGCATCTCGACGAGGGTGGCGTCGGGGATGACCTGCAGCAGCTCGCGCGGCGGGGAGTAGACGCCGTTGTGGCGACCGATGTAGCAGGGGTCGTGGTAGGTGACCTGGCGCTTGTCGGCGGTGCCGTTGCTGGCCACCGGCGTCAGGCGCTTCTCGCGGACCAGGCGGTTGAGCAGCTGGGTGTGGTGGACGACCTCGAGCTCGACCCCGAAGGCGGCGTACTCGTTCTTGAGGGTGTTGAAGCAGTGGGCACAGGTCGAGACGACCTTCTTGGCCTTGGCGTCCTTGAGGGTCTCGGCGTTCTGCGCGGCCAGGCCCTGGAAGACGAACTCGTTGCCGGCGCGGCGGGCGGGGTCGCCCGTGCAGGTCTCGCCGTTGCCGAGCACCGCGAAGTCGACGCCGGCCATGTCGAGCAGCTCGGCGACGGCGCGGGTGGTCTTCTTGGCGCGGTCCTCGTAGGCGCCGGCGCAGCCGACCCAGAACAGCCACTCGACCTCGTCGAGCGACTCGACGTCCTCACCGACGACCTTGACCTCGAAGGGCAGGTCCTTGGCCCAGTCGAGGCGGGCGTTGGGCGACATGTTCCAGGGGTTGCCCTTGTTCTCCAGGCCCTTGAAGAGCCCGTTGAGCTCGCTGGGGAAGTTGGACTCCACCAGCACGGCGTAGCGCCGCATGTCGACGATGTGGTCGACGTGCTCGATGTCGACGGGGCACTGCTGCACGCAGGCGCCGCAGGAGGTGCAGTTCCACAGCACGTCGGAGTCGATGACCGCGGCGCCGCTGTCGGGCATGTAGAACCAGTCGTCGCCGGTGTCGCCGACCAGCGGACGCTCGACCTCGCGGGCGAGGGCGGTGTCGCCCTCGAGGAGCGCGGCGCGGTCGCCCTCGGCGGCGTTGAGGTACGGCGCCTTGGCGTACGCGTGGTCGCGCAGCGCGGTGATGAGCAGCTTGGGGGACAGCGGCTTCTCGGTGTTCCAGGCGGGGCACTGGCTCTGGCAACGGCCGCACTCGGTGCAGGTCGAGAAGTCGAGGATGCCCTTCCAGGCGAAGTCCTCGACCGCGCCGACGCCCAGCTTGGTGTCCTCGTCCATCTCCTCGAGGTCCTCGAAGTCGATGGTCTTGCCGCCGGAGGTCATGGGGGCCAGGCCGCCCAGCGCGGTGCGGCCGGTGGCGTGGCGCTTGAAGTAGATGTTGAAGAAGGCCAGGAAGCGGTGCCAGGCGACGCCCATCGTGGGCCGCAGCGAGATCACGATCATCCAGGTGAAGGAGATGAGGATCTTCAGCATCGCGACGAGGTAGACGAGGTTCTCGATGGTGCCGGTCGACAGCCCGGAGAACAGCTCGCCCAGCCAGAAGGAGAACGGGAAGTGGAACGCCGTGGCGTTCTCGGAGTGCTCGCCGCCCTTGCTGAGCAGGGCGTACTCCAGGCCGCGCAGCACCACGATGCACAGGCCCACGCCGAGGATGACCATCTCGACGAAGTAGCCCTGCCACATCGTGGAGCCCCAGAAGCGGCCCTTCGGCCCGCGCACGCGCTCCTTCGGGCGGGTGGCGCGGTAGTAGACGAAGGCGACGATCGCCACCAGCATCACGACCGTGAACAGCTCGCTGAGCCACTCGAAGAGGAAGAAGTGGCCGATCAGCGGGAGCGCGAAGTGGGCGTCGAAGAGCTGACCGAAGGCCGTCAGCAGCGTGAAGAACAGCAGCCCGAAGCCGGTCATGATGAACCAGTGACCGGCGCCCACCCAGTGCCACTGCAGCATCCGGGTGTGGCCGAGCGACTCCTTGACCAGGGTGATGCTGCGCCCGACGGGGTTGTCCGTGCGCCGGGCCGGCTGGCCGATCTTGATCGTCGCGATGATCTGTCGGATCGCCTTGACGAACAGCGCGATGCCGACGACCGCGATCGCGATCGAGACGATCTGGGCGAACAGCTGCATGGAGACTCCCATTCGGTTCGGGCGCACCTCGACCACGAGACGGCTCGGCGCGAGCCTAGACCCCGAGGCGCGAGCCCGGTGGTCGATGTGAGCAACGCTACCTGGCGGTAACTTGGCGCGCGTCCGAGCCCGGGACCAGCGGGATGGCGGCCAGCGGGAAGAGGGCGGCGACGGCGAAGGTCGCGGCGTACCCGACGTGGGTCAGCGCGAGCCCGGCGACCGGGGCGACGGCGGCGGCCGCGACGTACTGCGCGGTGTTCTGCACGCCGAGCGCCCGGCCCGACCAGTAGGCACCGGCCCGCTCGGCGACGCCGGTGAAGGCCAGGCCGTTGTCCGCGACGGTGACCATCGAGGCCAGCACCAGCACCACCACGGCGACCCCCAGCGGCTCGACCAGGGCGAGCGCGCCCATCGAGAGGCCGGCGGCCACCGACACCCAGCGCAGCGGCCGCACCCGCGAGCCGACCACGTCGGAGAGGTGGCCGACCGCGATCCGGCCCAGCGCGCCCAGCACGTGGGTCGAGGCGACCAGCGCGCCGGCGGCCCCCGGCGACCAGCCGCGCTCGGTCACCAGCCAGGTCAGGGAGTAGGTCCACACCAGGAACTGCGGCACCACGAGCAGCACCGAGACGCCGTGCACCCGCGCCAGGAAGGAGTCGACGCGGTAGGGGTTGGCGCTCAGCTCGGGTGTGCGCCGGGGCCGCGGCGGGTCGAGGACCAGCACGGCCACCACCAGCAGCGCGACGGCCGTCGCGCCGACCGGGATCCAGGTGGCGGCCTCCACGCCGGCCCGCGAGGCCGTGAGCGCCATCGACGCAGCGGCCATCGCCACGCCGAGCGGCTGGGCCATCTGCCGGACGCCCATGGCCAGGCCGCGCCGCTCGGGGGCGAACCACCCCACCACGATCCGGCCGCTGGCCGAGCTGGTGCTGGCCGCGAAGAGGCCGACGACGAGCAGCGCCGCGCCCAGCGCCCACACCGAGGTGGCGCGGGTGGCGGCCACCCCGGCGACGGTGGTGCCGGCCAGCCCGAGCAGCATCACGCGCCGCTCGCCCCACCGGTCGACCAGCAGGCCCCACGCGAACAGGCTGAGCATGACGCCCGCGACCGGCATCGTGGCCAGGGTCCCGGCGGCGGCCAGCGACAGGCCGCGCTCGGACTGCCAGGTCGGGATCAGGAACGCCGGGCCGTTGATCGCGACCGAGGCGCCGGCCTGGGCGGCCACGCTGGCGCCCAGCATCGACCAGCGGCGGGCGGTGCCGATGGTGGCGGGGTCGAGCGCGGCGGTCACCCGCTCACGCTAGGTGGCCCCCCACCCGTCGGCTGACGGTGCGCGCGGTCGTGGACACCGCCGCCACGAGCGCGTCGCGGTCGACGACCTCGCGCGAGTCCCAGGTGACCGCGATCCCGGCCACGGGCGTGCCGTTGTGGTCGAGCACCGCGACCGCGACCGAGGCGAACCCGGGCGTCACCTCGCCGTCCTCGCTGGCGAACCCCTGGCGCCGGGTCTGGCCCAGCACGGAGCGCAGCGCGGTCAGCGTCCGCGGCCCGCGACCGTGGCGGTCCACGAAGGCGCTGCGATCGGGGTAGAGCGCCCGCACCTGGGCGTCGGGGAGGGTCGCCAGGATGGCCCGCCCGCTGGCGGTGAGGTGCGCGGGCAGGCGCACGCCGACGTCGGTCACCAGCGGCGGACGACCCGGCGCCCGCTCCTCCAGCACGTAGAGCACGTCGCGCCCGTGGGGGACCGCGAGGTGGGCCGAGCGGCCGGTGCGGTCGACCAGCGAGGCCAGCGGGCGGTGGGCCAGGCGCTGGAGCGGCGCCTGCCGGGTGTAGCCGGTGCCGACCTCGAAGGCCGCCACCCCCAGGCAGTAGCGGTGGTCCTCCTCCACGTGCGCCACGAAGCCCTCCGCGATCATCGCGTTGACCAGGTGGTACGCCGTGGAGCGCGGCAGCTCCAGGGCCGCGGCGATCCGCTCCAGCGGCACCGGGTCGGGCTGGGAGGCCAGGAACCGCAGCACCCGCAGCGCCCGCGTGGCTGCCGGGACCTGGCTCACCGCCCGCCCCCGTCGCCCGTCGTGCCCCCGCCCGTGCTGCCGCCCATGGCGCGAACCTAACCTGGCGAACCTCGCCCGTCGGCGGTCGGCCGGACGCACAATGGGGACGCCGACACCTGCCGGCACCTCGATCGCTCGGAGACCCCATGCCCTCGCGCCACCCCGCCGTCCGCCTGCTGCTGCTCGCCCTGGTGGGCCTGCTGCTCCTGCCGCTGGCGGCGACCGCCCCGGCGTCGGCCGCGTCGCTGCCCAGCAAGAAGAAGTGGGTCAGCGACACCGTGGCCGCCGCGTCCGGCTCGCGCACCTACCTCCAGCAGCGGCTCGACGCCCTCGAGGAGGGCGACGACCCGCTCGCCATCACCCTCGACATCGACAACACCTCGCTGGCCAGCCACTACGACCCGGGCAAGCCGGTGGTCGCGGTGCTCAAGCTCGCGACGTACGCCCGCAACCACGGGGTGAAGGTCTTCTTCAACACCGCCCGTCCCGAGGGCAAGGTCGCCGGTGCGGTGGCCTCGCTCGAGAAGGCCGGGTTCCCGGTCGACGGCATCTGCGGACGCAGGTCCGGCGAGAGCCTGGCCGAGGGCAAGCAGCGCTGTCGCGCCGAGTTCGCCGACCAGGGCTACCGGATCGCGGTCAACGTCGGCAACCGCAGCACCGACTTCACCGGCGGTGGGTACGACCGGGCCTACCGGCTGCCGAACTACGGCAACCTGCTGGTCTGAGCGCCCGCCCGCGGTGCCTCGGCCGCGTCACCCCGTGGTGTCGTCGAACCACAGCGCCATCCGCGAGGACGTGCCCGGGCAGGTGATGTCGAGGTCGCGTCCCGAGGCCACCCACTGCGCCATCACGGCGGGGCCGCCCTGGATGGCGCTGCCGCGACCGCAGCGCCGCACCGCCTCGGCCTGCGAGGTCTCACCCGCGGCCCGCCACTCGGGCAGCCCGAGCTCGAGGTCGCCCACGACCCGGTCCCACAGCGCGGCCGTGGAGTAGACGCCGACCCGGTGGCCCGCGTCGGTCCAGCCCCGCGCCGCGCCCCGCACCACCGCGGCGTTGGCGGCGAGGTCCGGGCCCCAGTCGAAGTCCGGCACCGGCTCGACGTCGAGCCACACCACCGGGCTGCGCAGTCCGGCCCGCCGCATCACCTGGCGGGCGTACGCCGCCTGCGCGTAGCCGACGTTGGCGTAGCCGTCGAGCCGCGAGCCCCCGTCGAAGGGACCCGCGTCGCCGTAGCGGGCCAGCTGGTCGCCCACCGGCGTCGACAGCACGACGTACGCCGCGGCGAGCAGGCCGCGCTCCCGGACCCAGCCGACCTGGTCGGCCAGGCACGGGTTGGGCGTGAAGCCGGGTCCGTTGGTCAGGCCCAGCACCACGAACCTGGCCTCGGGCAGCGGCATCGGCAGCCCCAGCGTGCGCCGCTGGGGGATCCCCATCCCGGTCGGGCACTGCGGCCACCCGACGTCGCCGCCCAGCACCGGGGGCTGCTGCCGTCCGGCCTCCACGCTCTCGCGCAGCCCCTCCGGCACCGTCACCTCGCCCTGCTGGCGGCCCGCGCGCGGCGGGGCGGCGGTCGGGCCGGCGCTCGCGCGACCGGTCGGCACCGACGTCGGGGTCGAGGTCGGGGAGGAGGTCGGGGAGGAGGTCGGGTCGGCCGCCTCGGAGGCGGTGCGCCGCGACTCGGGCTCGAGCGGCGCCTGGCACCCCGCGGCCGCCAGCAGCGCGGCAGCGGCCAGCGCGCCCACGAGACCGCGTCCGGGGGGTCGACGAGACATCCGCAGCACCCCCTCGTCGCTCGTGCGCGCCCGGCCGGGCCCGTCGTCGCATGGTGCCACCCCCGGCCCCGCCGGGCGGGCGGTTCGGAGCGGGCCGGGTCGCCGGGATGTCTCGGATCCGAGACGCGCAGGAGGTCGGGGCCGTGGCCGCGACCGGCTCGCGGCCGTGTACTGGGTCCATGACCACCGCGCTCGTGCCTCCGTCCGCCCGCACCGTCGTCGAGGTGGGCGTCGGGGCCGTGGCGCCGGCCGACGTCCTCGCGGTCGCTCGCGACGGGGCGCGGATCGAGCTGACGGCCGACGCGCTCGAGGCCGTCGACCGCGCCCGCGCCGCCGTGGACGAGCTGGCCGCGTCGGCCACGCCCGTCTACGGCATCTCGACCGGGTTCGGCGCGCTGGCGACGCGGCACATCCCGACCGAGAAGCGTGCCCGGCTGCAGCGCTCGCTGGTCCGCTCGCACGCCGCGGGGTCCGGCCCCGAGGTCGAGCGCGAGGTGGTGCGGGCGCTGATGCTGCTGCGCCTCTCGACGCTGGCGACCGGGCGGACCGGCGTGCGCCGCGCCACCGTGCAGCTGCTCGCGGACGTGCTCGACGCGGGGATCACCCCGGTGGTCCACGAGTTCGGCTCGCTCGGCTGCTCGGGCGACCTGGCGCCGCTGTCGCACTGCGCGCTGGCGCTCATCGGCGAGGGCGAGGTGCGCGACGCCGACGGCGTCCTGCGCCCGGCCGCCGAGGCCCTGGCCGCCGCGGGCCTGGAGCCCGTCGAGCTGGCGGCCAAGGAGGGGCTGGCGCTGATCAACGGCACCGACGGCATGCTCGGCATGCTGGTGATGGCGCTGGCCGACCTCGAGGTGCTGCTGCGCACCGCCGACGTCGCCGCCGCCATGTCGGTCGAGGGCCAGCTCGGCACCGACCGGGTCTTCGCCGAGGAGCTGCAGGCGCTGCGGCCCCACCCCGGGCAAGCCGCCTCGGCCGCCAACCTGCGGGCGCTGCTCCGCGACTCCGGCGTCGTGGCCTCCCACCGCGGCCCCGACTGCACCCGCGTGCAGGACGCCTACTCGCTGCGCTGCTCGCCGCAGGTGCACGGTGCCGCCCGCGACACCCTCGACCACTGCGCCCGGGTGGCCGGCTGGGAGCTGGCGAGCGCGGTCGACAACCCGGTGGTGGTCTCGGCGGGCGACGACGGCCCGGCGCGGGTGGAGTCCAACGGCAACTTCCACGGGGCGCCGGTGGCGTACGTGCTCGACTTCGCCGCGATCGTGGCCGCCGACCTCGCCTCGATCAGCGAGCGGCGCACCGACCGCTTCCTCGACAAGGCCCGCAACCACGGGCTGCCGCCGTTCCTGGCCGACGACCCGGGCGTCGACAGCGGCCTGATGATCGCGCAGTACACCCAGGCCGGGATCGTCTCGGAGCTCAAGCGGCTGGCCCACCCCGCCAGCGTCGACTCCATCCCCTCCTCGGCGATGCAGGAGGACCACGTCTCGATGGGGTGGGCGGCAGCCCGCAAGCTGCGCCGCTCCGTCGACGGGCTCACCCGCGTGCTCGCCGTCGAGGTGATGGCGGCCGCCCGGGCGCTCGACCTGCGCCGGCCGCTCGAGCCGTCGCCCGCCACCGGGGCGGTCGTCGACCTGCTCCGCTCCCACGGCGTCCAGGGCCCCGGCCCCGACCGCCACCTGGCCCCCGAGATCGAGGCCTGTGTCGATCTCGTCCGCAGCGGGGCCGTCGTGGCCGCCGCCGAAGCAGTGATCGGAGAACTGAAGTGACCGACAACCCCCGCCTGCCGATCCACGCCGCCCACGGCACCGAGTTGTCCGCCCGGTCGTGGCAGACCGAGGCGCCGCTGCGGATGCTGATGAACAACCTCGACCCGGCCAACGCCGAGCGGCCGGAGGACCTCGTGGTCTACGGCGGCACCGGCAGGGCCGCGCGCTCCTGGGAGGCGTACGACGCCCTCGTGCGCACCCTGCGCGACCTGCGCGACGACGAGACCATGCTCGTCCAGAGCGGCAAGCCGGTCGGCGTGGTGCGCACCCACGAGTGGGCCCCGCGCGTGCTCATCGCCAACTCCAACCTGGTCGGCGACTGGGCCAACTGGGAGGAGTTCCGCCGGCTCGAGGACCTCGGCCTGACGATGTACGGCCAGATGACGGCCGGCTCGTGGATCTACATCGGCACCCAGGGCATCCTCCAGGGCACCTTCGAGACCTTCGCCGCCGTCGCGGACAAGAAGTTCGGCGGCACCCTGGCCGGCACCATCACGCTGACCGCCGGCCTCGGCGGCATGGGCGGCGCCCAGCCGCTCGCGGTCACCATGAACGACGGCGTGGCGATCTGCGTCGACGTCGACGCCAGCCGGATCGAGCGCCGCATCGAGCACCGCTACCTCGACGTCCGGGCCGACTCGGTCGACCACGCGGTGCAGCTGGCCGTCGAGGCCCGCGACGCCCGCCGGCCCCTCAGCATCGGGGTCCTGGGCAACGCCGCCGAGGTGTTCCCCCACCTGCTCGCGGTCGGCGCCCCGATCGACGTCGTCACCGACCAGACCTCGGCGCACGACCCGTTGTCCTACCTCCCGGTCGGCGTGCCGTTCGAGGACTGGCACGACGCCGCCCGCCGCGACCCCGACGGCTTCACCAAGGACGCGCAGGCCTCGATGGCGGCCCACGTGCGGGCGATGGTGGAGTTCCAGGACGCCGGCGCGGAGGTCTTCGACTACGGCAACTCGATCCGCGACGAGGCCCGCAAGGGCGGCTACGACCGGGCCTTCGAGTTCCCCGGGTTCGTGCCGGCCTACATCCGGCCGCTGTTCTGCGAGGGCAAGGGCCCCTTCCGGTGGGCCGCGCTGTCCGGCGACCCCGCCGACATCGCCGCGACCGACCGGGCGATCCTCGAGCTGTTCCCGGCCGACGAGAAGCCGGAGTACGCCCGTCTCCACCGGTGGATCGAGATGGCCGGCGAGCGGGTCGCCTTCCAGGGCCTGCCGGCGCGGATCTGCTGGCTGGGCTACGGCGAGCGCCACCGCGCCGGCCTGAAGTTCAACGAGATGGTGGCCAGCGGCGAGCTCTCGGCCCCGGTCGTGATCGGGCGCGACCACCTCGACGCCGGCTCGGTGGCCTCGCCCTACCGCGAGACCGAGGCGATGCTCGACGGGTCCGACGCCATCGCCGACTGGGCCCTGCTCAACGCGCTGGTCAACACGGCCTCGGGTGCCACCTGGGTCTCGATCCACCACGGCGGCGGCGTCGGCATGGGCCGCTCCATCCACGCCGGCCAGGTCTGCGTGGCCGACGGCACGGAGCTGGCGGCGCAGAAGATCGAGCGGGTGCTGACCAACGACCCGGCGATGGGCGTCATCCGCCACGTCGACGCGGGGTACGACCGGGCCGTCGAGGTGGCCGCGGAGCGCGGCGTACGCGTGCCGATGACCGAGGGCTGACCACCCCGGTGTCGTGGGGGCCAGCGGGCGCCCGGGCGCCCGCTGGCCCCCACGACCCGCGCGCGTGTGTCGGCCAGGTGAAACTTCCGTCTCCGGCGGTGGTTCGCCAGCCGGAGAACTGTCGCGGGGACTGCCGCGGGGTCTAGTTTTCTCGGACGGCCTCCCGGCGAGGGGCCGGCGACGAGAGGGAGCCGGCATGACCAACCTGGCCGAACGAGGCACCACCGGGTTCGCGGACCAGCTGCGGCGGCGCAAGCCGATCGGGGCCGCCCGCTCCGGCAACGGCGCGGAGCTGGAGCGCAGCTTCGGCACCTTCCAGCTGATGATGTTCGGCGTCGGCGCCACCGTCGGCACCGGCATCTTCTTCGTGCTCCAGGAGGCGGTGCCCGACGCGGGACCGGCGGTGATCATCTCGTTCCTGGTCGCCGGGCTCGGGGCCGGTCTCTCCGCGCTGTGCTACGCCGAGGTCGCGGGCGCGATCCCGGTCAGCGGCTCGACGTACTCCTACGCCTACCACGCGATGGGCGAGCTGGTCGCGATGGTCGTGGCCGCCTGCGTGCTGCTGGAGTACGGCGTCAGCTCGGCCGCCGTCGCCGTCGGCTGGAGCGGCTACTTCAACGAGCTGCTCGACAACCTCTTCGGCTTCTCGCTGCCCGACGCGCTGTCCTACTCGCCGGTGCCCTACGAGGACAACACGACCGGCCTGGTCAACCTGCCGGCGATCGTGCTGGTGCTGATGTGCATGGTGCTGCTGGTCCGCGGTGCCAGCGAGTCGGCCCGGGTCAACACGATCATGGTGCTGGTCAAGCTGGGCGTGCTGGTGATGTTCGTCGTCATCGGCATCACCGCCTTCGACACCGACAACTTCAGCGGCTTCTGGGACGCCGGTGCGACCGGCATCAGCGCGGCGGCGGCCACGATCTTCTTCTCCTTCATCGGCCTCGACGCGGTGTCGACCGCGGGGGAGGAGGTCCGCGACCCGCAGCGCGCGCTGCCCCGGGCCATCATGGGCGCGCTCGCGGTGGTGGTGACGATCTACGTGCTGGTCGCCCTGGCCGGCGTCGGCGCCCAGCCGGTGGAGAAGTTCTCCGACCCCGAGCAGCAGAGCGCCGGCCTCTCGGTCATCCTCGAGAACATCACCGGCAGCAGCATCCCCGCCACGGTCCTGGCCGCCGGCGCCGTCATCTCGATCTTCTCGGTCACGCTGGTGACGCTCTACGGCCAGACCCGGATCCTGTTCGCCATGGGCCGCGACGGGATGCTGCCCGACCGGTTCTCCTCGGTGAACCCCCGCACCCTGACCCCCACCTTCAACACCGTGGTGGTCTCGGTCGTGGTGGCGCTGGTGGCGGGCTTCGTGCCGGCCGACTACCTGTGGGACACCGTCTCGATCGGCACCCTGATCGCCTTCGTCGTGGTCGCGCTGGCGGTGCTGGTGCTGCGCCGCACGGCCGCCGACCTGGAGCGGCCGTTCCGGGTGCCGGGCTACCCCGTGACGCCGCTGCTCACCATCGCGGTCTGCGTCTACATCCTGTCCGGCCTGGCCGCCGTGACCTGGGTGATCTTCCTGGTCTGGCTCTCGGTCGTGCTCGGCTTCTACCTGCTGTGGGGCCGCCGGCACGCGGCCCTGAACCGCGGCGAGGTCGCCACGACCGACGTGCCCGACGGGGGCCAGCGGTGACCCTCGTCGTCGGCTGGCCGCCCCACCGCGACGACCCCGCGGCGCTCCACCTCGCGGCCACCCTCGCCCGCTCGGCGGGGGAGGACCTGCTGCTGGTCTCCGTGGTGCCCCGCGCCTGGCCCACCCCGGTCGCCTCCCACGTCGACCGCGACTTCGCCCGCTGGGCCGAGGAGTACGGCGACCGCGCGGTCGCCTCGGCCCGCGAGGCCCTCGCCGCGACCTGCCCCGACGTCGCGGCCGACGCCGTCGCCGTGGCCGGCAGCTCCGTGGCCGGAGCCCTGGTCGCCGAGGCCGAGCGGCTGGCCGCGCCGATGGTGGTGGTCGGCTCCGGCGTCGAGGGCGCCTGGGGCACCGTCGTCCTCGGCTCCACCGCCGACCGGCTGCTGCACTCCTCGCCGGTCCCCGTGGCGCTCGCCCCCCGCGGCCACCGCAGCGACCCCGACCTGCGCGTGCGCCGCGCCACCTGCGCCTTCCGCGGCGACGACTCCTCGCGCACGGCCCTGCGCCGGGCGGCCCGGATCTGCCGCGGCATCGGCGCCGACCTGCGGGTCGCGACCTTCGGGGTCCGCGGCAAGGTGATGTACCCGCCCGAGGTGCTCGGCGAGGGCGACGTCCTCGCGGCGTACCTCTCGCGCACCTCGGCCGCCCAGGAAGCCGCCGTCGCCGCCCTCGGGGAGCTCAGGCCCGCCCACGTCGAGACGGCCGTCGCCACCGGCGCGACCTGGGCCGAGGCGCTCGAGCGCCTGGCGTGGCAGCCCGGCGACCTGCTCGTCGTCGGCTCCTCCTCGGCCAGCCTGATGTCGCGGCTGTTCCTCGGCTCCAACGCCACCAAGATCGTCCGGTCCTCGCCGGTGCCGGTGGTGGTGGTGCCGTAGGGGGCCGCGGTCTCCCGAGGTCGCCCGGGAGACCGCCGCTGGGCCGCAGCTGCAGCCCCGGCGCAGCGACATGCTCTGCGGCGCAGCCCGTGGTGCGCGCCGGGGTCAGGCCGACGGCCGGGCGAACCACACGGTGCGCTCGGTCCAGATCCCGGGGCCGAGCCGCTGGCCCGAGCAGACGACGATCGCGACCTGGGCAGGGCCGCGGCGGTCGTAGTAGCGGAAGTACGGCGCGTCCGCCGGCACCTCGACCCGGTCGGTCACGCGGTAGCAGAGCCGGCGGTCGCCGTCGGCCAGGACGACGCGCCCGCCCTCCCGCAGGCCCTCGAGCAGCCGGTTGCCCAGCGCCGAGCCGTCGGGCCAGGTGTGGGCGTTGAGCAGCACGTTGCCGCGGCCGTCGCCGGGCCGGACGCCCTGCGCGCGGTCGAAGGCGAAGACCGTCTTGCCGGCGGTCGTCGTGGGGGGCGTGCCGGGGACCTCGGGGCTGGGGCGCGGCGGGGTGACCACGGCGGCGTCGCGCACCACGCCGGCGACCGTGACCGTGGTCGGCTCGAAGGGCCGCGTCACCCGGCTGGGGCACGCGGGCGGGGCGAGCGTCGCGGCCGGCTCGACCGGCTGCCCGGAGGGCGAGGCGGGCTCCGCACCCGAGGACGCGCTGCTGGGCGCCGGGGTCGAGCCACGGGTGAGGGCGAGGCCGGCCCAGGTGCCGCCGGCCACGACGACCAGCACCGCCGCGAGGACCAGCGCGAGGCGTGCGGTGCGGCTCACGCGCGCCGCCACCAGCGCCGCTCCCGGCGCTCGCGGCGGCCCCGACGGGTCGTCTCCTCCTCGGCCGTGCGCCGGGCGGCCTCGGCGTTGGCGCGCCGGCGCTCGTCGAGGCGCTCGCGCCAGCGGCGTACCTCCTGCTCCACGTCGCGCGTCGGCGTCACCACCGGCGGCCCGCCCTGGAGCTGGCGCCGGGCCACCACGATGCGGCGGTTGAAGCCCTCGACGAGCTCGCGCACCCGCTTCTCCAGCGACTCGCGGTCGAGCAGCGCGTCGAGCTCGGCGTCGTCCTTGCGCAGCTGCAGCGCCTCGGGCAGCACGCCGGTGATCTGCTCGCGCTCGATGAGCTTCTTGAGCCACCAGTCGCGGTCGTACGGCGAGCCGAGGTCGCCCAGCGGCTTGCCCTGTCCCGGCAGGTTGTCGAAGTCGCCCCGCGCCATCGCCCGCTCGATCTGCAGGTCTACCCACCGCGCCTGGTGCTGGATCCGGGTGGCGGCGGCCGAGGACCCGGTGCGCGCGTCGCGCTCCTGGTCGTCACGACCCCGGTGGCGGCGGTCGACGTCGGGGCGCGACCGCCCGGGGTCCGGGGATCGCGAGGCCGGGGAGTCGGTCATGGTGGGTCTCCGAGAGGTGATCGGTGCGACCAGCCTACGGGCGGGGAGAAGTCCCGTCCGGCCGACGAGGAGGGCCACCACCTAGCATCCCGGGGTGCCCGACGACCTCTCGCTGACCGTGCTGGCGCTGCTCACGCTCGCCGGACTGGTGGCCGGCTTCGTCGACGCGGTGGTCGGTGGCGGCGGCCTGGTCCAGCTGCCTGCGCTGCTCGTGGGGCTGCCCGGCGCGACGCCCCTGCAGGTGCTGGCCACCAACAAGCTCGGCTCGGTGTGCTCGACCTCGGCCAGCAGCGCGACGTACCTGCGCCGCGTCCGGCCCGACCCCCGCACCTTCCTGCCCCTCATGGCCACCGCCTTCGCCGGCTCCATCGGCGGTGCGCTCGTGGCCAGCCACCTGCCGCGCGACGCCTTCACGCCGATCGTGCTGGTCGCGCTGGTGCTGGTCGGCGGCTACGTGCTGTTCCGGCCCTCGATGGGCGAGGTGACCGCACTGCGCTTCACCGGCCGCCAGCACGTCGCGGCCGCCATGGGCACCGGCCTGGTGATCGGGTTCTACGACGGCGTGCTCGGCCCCGGCACGGGCAGCTTCTTCGTGATCTCGCTGGTCGGCCTGCTCGGCTACGACTTCCTCCAGGCCTCGGCCAAGGCCAAGATCGCCAACTGGGCGACCAACGTCGCGGCGCTGGTCGTGTTCGTCCCGCAGGGCGCGGTGCTGTGGCAGGTCGGGCTGCTCATCGGCCTGGGCAACCTCGTCGGCGCGTACGTCGGCGCCCGCACGGCCGTGCGTCGTGGCACGGCGTTCGTGCGGGTGTTCTTCCTGCTCGTGGTCGGCGGGTTCGTGGTCCGGCTGGGGGGCGAGGTGCTGGGGCTCTGGGGCTGACTGATCACCCGGACGTCCGGGTGATCAGTCACTGGACGGGTGTTGCAACAGACGTCCAGTGGCTGAAAAGGACGTCCAGCAGCCGCCGCGTCAGTCCGCGAACGCGTCCCGGGGCACCACGAGCAGGCAGGCCGCGGCGACGAGCGCGGTGGCGGAGCAGACGGCCCAGACCGTGAGGTAGCCCGAGAGCGGGGCGGCGCCGACCTCGGCGCCCTCGATCGAGCCGGTGGCGGCCAGGGCGATGGCGAAGACGCTGGAGGCGATCGCGCCGCCGATGGTCTTGGTGGTGTTGGTCATCCCCGTGACGAAGCCGGTGCGGTCCGGCGGGGCGGCGGCGGCCGCGGCGGCGGGCAGCGCGGCGACCAGGGCGCCGGAGCCGACGCCGGCGATCGCCATGTTGAGCAGCGTCTGGGCGGTCGAGCCGTGCAGCGGCAGGAACAGGCCGTAGCCCAGCGCCACCAGCAGGCAGGCGACGAGCATCGCCCCGCGGGTGCCGAGCAGGCGCGAGGTGAGGGGCAGGCTGAGGGCGCCGGCGACCAGCGCCACGACGTACACCCCGATGAGCGTGGAGACGAAGCTCGCCGACGCGCCGAGGCCGTAGCCGGTCACGGCCGGGTCGGTGCGGGCGAAGGTCGACAGCGGGATCTGCGCGCCCAGCACCGACATCCCGAACAGGAAGGCGGTCAGCTGCACCGGCCACTGGGCCGGCGTCGCGAGCAGGCGCACGTCGATCAGCGGGTCCGGCGTGCGCAGCTGCACGCGCACGAACGGCCACAGCGAGGCCAGCCCGAGCACCAGCACCAGCCACGGGAGCGGCGACCCCGGGCCCTGGAGCCGCACCAGGATGAGGCCGGCCATGACGAGGCCGATCGAGAGCGTCACCAGCGCGAAGCCCCGCAGGTCGACCCGGCCGGTGGCCACCGGCGGGGTCGGTGCGACGCCGATGCCGACCACCACGAAGCAGATCGACACCGCGACCGCCGGCAGCGTGAGGAGCAGCGGCACCCCCATCGAGGTGACCAGGGCGCCGCTGGTGAGGGCCCCGGCGATGACGCCGAGCTCGAGGGCGGCGACGAGCAGGGCCGCCGAGCGCCGGGTCAGGCGACCCTGGGCGCCGGAGCCCGCGGTGCGGCGGTAGATGATCGCGACCTCGAGCGGCAGCCACACCACGTAGAACCCCTGGAGCGCCCAGGCGACCAGGAAGGTCGTGAAGCCCGGGGCGAGCGCGACGCCCCACGACGCGAGGGCCGTGACGCCGGTCGAGAGCAGCAGCACCTGCCGGTGGCCCCACAGGTCGCCCAGGCGCGCCAGCAGCGGCACCACCAGCGCCGAGACGACCAGCTGCGCGGCCTCGAACCAGTTGACGTCGGCGTCGCGGATCCCGAGGTGGCGGGCGATGTCGCTGAAGACCGGCGTGTAGTAGCCCTGCAGGATCCCGCTGGCGACCTCGACGGCGACCAGGAAGCCGACGACCGCCACCAGGCCCGGGACGACCGGGCTGGTCGTGGGGGCCGGCCGGGTGGCGCTCACGCCGGGGTCCCGGTCGTGGCGGCGGGCTCGTCGAGGCGGCGCAGCAGGTCGGCGTACCACTCCACGCCGTCGAGCCAGTCCTGCACGCCGACGTGCTCGTCGTAGGAGTGGATGCTCTCCCGCTGCGCCCGGCTCATCCGGAACGGCGTGAAGCGGTAGACCCGGGGGCAGATCGCGGCGAAGAACCGGGAGTCGGTGGCCGCCATCATCACGTACGGCGTCACGACCGCCTCGGGGAAGTGGTCGCCCACGACCTGCTCCAGCAGCCGGAACGCGTCGTCGTCGACCGGGGAGACGGGACTCGGCTCGTTGGCCTCCAGGACGGTCACGGCCACGGAGTCGTCGGCGACCGCGCGGCGCACGTGGGCGGTCGCCGAGGCCACGGTGTCGCCCACCAGGATCCGCAGGTTGAGCACGGCCGTAGCGCTCGAGGCGATCACGTTGTGCGCGGGCGACCCGGAGAGCTGGGTGACGGCCATCGTGGTCCGCGCCAGCGCCGCCGGTTCGGGACCGGCGGCGACCAGGGCGCGGGCGACCAGCGGCTGCAGCCGGCGGGCGGAGGCCAGCAGCGGGCGCAGCGGCCGCGGCGCGTGGGGCGCGATCCGGGCGAAGAGCTCCAGCGTCGGCTCGGGCAGCCGGGTCGCGAACGGCCGCCGCTCCAGCCGTACGACGGCCCGGGCGATCCGCGCGGTCGGCCCACCCGGCGCCGGCGTCGAGGAGTGGCCGCCCCGGCCCTCGGCCCGCAGCTCGAGCGTGGTGGTCCCCTTCTCCGAGACGCCGACCACCCCGAGCGGCGGGCGCACGCCGGGGAACGCCTCGGCCGCGACCGCCCCGCCCTCGTCGAGCACGAACCACGGCTCCACGCCGCGCCCGCGCAGCACCTCGACGGCCTCGGCGGCGTCGGCCCCCGAGACCTCCTCGCGGGCGCCGAAGGAGAGCCACACGTCGCGGGCCGGGACGACGTCCTGCTCCAGGGCCCGCTCGACCGCCACGCACAGCGCCACCAGCGACCCCTTGTCGTCGAGGGTGCCGCGGCCCCAGACCTTGCCGTCGTGCACCTCGGCCCCGAACGGCGGGTGCTGCCACGGCGCGTCGGGGTCGACGGGCACCACGTCGAGGTGCGCCATCAGCACCACCGGCGCGGACGACGCGTCCCGGCCCGGCCAGCGCAGCAGCAGCGAGTGCTGCCGCACCCGGGTCACCTCGAGGCGCTCGTGGACCAGCGGGAACTCCTCGGCCAGCGCAGCCAGGAAGTCGTCGAACGCGCCGTGGTCGATCTCGTCCTCGACCGTCGAGGAGACCGTCGGGACCCGCACGAGGCGGCGCAGCTTCTCGACGTCGACGTCCACGCGGGTGAGGCTAGGCGATCGCGGACCGCCGTGCGCCGCGTCGCCGCGCCGTCGGGGCGGCTGGTCGGATCGTCGGTGTCGCGACCGACCGGGACGTGCCGAAGGCCCCGACCACGTGGGTCGGGGCCTCCGGAGCCGTGGGCAAGACGTGCCGTGGGCTTGACCGGACCGAGGTCCGGGGTGGTGCGTCTAGGGCTGTGCCCCTAGAACACGCGCCGTCGCGTGCCGCCGATCGGCACCAGGTTGAGCACCAGGCCGACGATCAGCAGAATCGCACCGATCGTGACCAGGATGGACTGGGGCAACACCAGTCCGATGATCAGCAGAATCAAACCCAGGACGACCATGTCCTGCTCCCTTCGTTGGAATTCCCCCCGATGGGACAGACGTACCCCCTTAGCAGAGGCCACAAACAACAGGCGTGTGGTCTCGGATCCGAGACGGGGGTGGGCCGCCCGGGTGGCGGACCTCGCGCGGCGTCCGGTGGACTGGTGCCGTGACGAGCCCCCTCGCCTCAACCCGCCCCGCCGGCAATCCCGTGGCGACCCCAGCGTCCCCGGTGCACGACCTCGTCGAGGTCGCGTCGCGGGCGCCGCGTGCGCGAGCCGGCCGCCCCGCCCGGGGCCGGGTGGCCGATGGTGATCGCCCCGACCGGGGTGAACTCCGCCGGGATCCCGAAGGCCGTCGTCACCGCCTCGACGCGGTCGGGCGGCACGCCGAAGAAGCAGCCGCCGAGGCCCTCGTCGACCAGCGTCTGCAGCACCAGCAGCGAGGCCATCGCGGCGTCCATGTGCCAGTAGGGCACCGACCACGGGGACCCCTCGGTGCCCTCCTGGGCGACGGCACGGCCCTTGTCGGGCGCGGCGTACCGCTCGACGTACGCCGCCCGGCTCGAGCACGGCAGCACCACCACCGGGGCCCGCACCATCCCGGCCAGCCAGCGGTCGGGGGCCGCGACGCCGTCGGAGGTGGCCGCCCAGAAGCGGCCGACGTCCTCGGGGGCGTCGAGCACCAGGAAGCCCCACCCCTGGGTGAACCCCGCGCTCGGCGCCCGGGTCGCGTGGGCGAGGGCGCGGTCCACGACGGCCGGGTCGACGGCCTCGTCGGTGTAGCTGCGGACCATCCGGCGTCGTCGCACGACCTCGCGGAACTCCATGGGGGCCAGCATGGCTGAGGACTTCGAGCAGATGTGGCGCGACCTCGCGCCGGTGGGGCGCTCGTCCGCGAGCGGCGGCTACTTCCGCCAGCCGTTCACCGCGGCCGAGACCGAGCTGCGCGGCTGGTTCGCCGAGCAGTGCGCCGCCCGCGACCTGGCCCTCGAGGCCGACGGCAACGGCAACCTGGTGGCGACCTGGGCGCCCCCGGCGGGCGACGCGGCCGGGCCGGCGGTCCTCGTGGGCTCCCACCTCGACTCGGTCCTCGACGGCGGGGCGTACGACGGGCCGCTCGGCGTGGTCTCCTCGCTGGCCGCCGTCGACCTGCTGCGCGAGCGCGGCGTGGTGCCGCGCCGGCCGGTGCTGGTGGGCGCCTTCGTCGAGGAGGAGGGGTCGCGCTTCGGCGTGGCCTGCCTCGGCTCCCGGTTGCTGACCGGGGCGACCTCGCCCGAGGCCGCCGCCGCGCTGCGCGACCGCGACGGCGTGCCCTTCCTCGACGCGATGGCCGCCGCCGGCCACGAGCCGGCCCCCGGCCCGGCCGCCTGGCTGGACCGGGTCGGCTGCTTCCTGGAGCTCCACGTCGAGCAGGGCCGCGACCTGGTGCACCGCGACCTCCCGGTCGGGCTCGCCGGGGAGATCTGGCCCCACGGCCGCTGGCGCTTCGACTTCACGGGCGAGGCCAACCACGCCGGGGCGACCCGGATGGAGGACCGCCGCGACCCGATGCTGACCTACGCCATGACCGTCCTCGCGGCCAACAAGCAGGCCCGGCTCGCGGGTCAGCGCGCCACCTTCGGTCGCGTCGACGTCGCCCCCAACGGCACCAACGCCGTGCCCTCGCGGGTCACCGCCTGGCTCGACGCCCGGGGCGACTCCGACGAGGCCCTGGCCGCGCTCGTGGGCGAGGTCGAGCGGCAGGGGTCGCAGCGGGCCGACCGCGACGGCACCGGCCTGGCCGTGACCGCCGAGTCGGTCTCCGGGGCGGTCCGCTTCGACACCGGCCTCACCGCCCGGGTCGGCGCCGCGCTGGCCGACCGCTTCGGGGAGGTGCCGGTGCTCCCGTCCCTGGCCGGCCACGACGCCGGCGTCCTGGCGGCCTCCGGCATCCCCACCGCCATGCTCTTCGTGCGCAACCCCACCGGCGTCTCGCACTCGCCGGCCGAGCACGCCGAGACGGCCGACTGCCTGCTCGGCGTGCACGCGCTCGCCGACGCCCTCGAGGCGCTGGTCGCGTGACGGCGTACCTGCTCGAGCACGCGCTGCTCCCCGACGGCGTCGCCTCCGACGTACGCGTCGAGGTCGCCGACGGGGTGATCGCGGGAGTGCTGGACGTCCTTTCCAGTGACCTGACGTCTGTTGCAACAGACGTCAGGTCACCGATCACCCGGACGTCCGGGGAATCAGCGGCCCCGATCCCGGTCCCCGGCCTCACCCTCCCCGGCCTGGCGAACGGCCACAGCCACGCGTTCCACCGGGCGCTGAGGGGGCGCACGCAGACCGAGCGGGGGTCGTTCTGGACCTGGCGCGAGCAGATGTACGCCGTCGCGGCCGACCTCACGCCGGACTCCTACTTCGAGCTGGCCCGCGAGACGTACGCCGAGATGGTCGCCACCGGGATCACCGCGGTCGGGGAGTTCCACTACCTGCACCACCAGCCCGACGGCACGGCGTACGACGACCCCAACGAGATGGGGCGGGCGCTGCTGGCCGCGGCCGACGACGCGGGGATCCGGATCCGGCTGCTCGACACCTGCTACCTCGCGGCCGGGTTCGGGCGACCCCCGGAGGGGGTGCAGCGGCGCTACTCCGACGGCGACGCCCACGCCTGGGCCGAGCGGGTGGCGCTGCTCGACGACGACCGGGTCGGGGTGGCGATCCACTCCGTGCGCGCGGTGCCGGCCGACCAGCTCGCGACCGTGGTCGAGGCCGCCGCGGGCCGCCCGCTGCACGTGCACCTGTCGGAGCAGGTCGCCGAGAACGACGCCTGCCTGGCCGCCACCGGCCGCACGCCCACCCAGCTGCTCGCCGACCACGGGGCGCTCGGCCCGCTCACCACCGCCGTGCACGCCACCCACCTCACCGACGCCGACGTGCGGCTGCTGGGGGAGAGCCGCACCCGGGTCTGCTTCTGCCCGACGACCGAGCGCGACCTCGCCGACGGCATCGGCCCCTCGCGGCGGCTGCACGACGCCGGGGCGGTGCTGACGCTGGGCTCGGACAGCCACGCGGTCATCGACCTGTTCGAGGAGATGCGCGCCGTCGAGCTCCACGAGCGGCTCGCCACCCAGGAGCGCGGCCACTGGTCGGCGCTGGAGCTGCTGGCGGCCGCCACCCGCGACGGCCACGCGGCGCTCGGCCTCGACGACGCCGGCGCGATCGAGGTCGGCCGCCGCGCCGACCTGGTCACCGTCGACCTCACCACCGTCCGCACCCGCGGCGCCGGCGCCGCCCCGGAGACCCTGGTCTTCGCGGCGGGCGGCGCCGACGTGCGCCCGTTCCCGGGGGGAGTCGTGGGTGCCAGCGGGCGCCAGGGCGCCCTCCCACCCGCACGACTCCCGGAGGAGGCCCGATGAGCTCCGTCCTGCTGACCGGCATCGGCGAGCTGGTCACCAACGACCCCACCCACGACGGCACGCCGCTGGGCCTGCTCACCGACGCCGCGGTCGTCGTCGAGGACCACCGCGTCGCCTGGGTGGGCCGTCGCCACGAGGCGCCGGCGACCGACGACGCGCGGGACCTGGGCGGCCGCGCGGTGCTGCCGGGGTTCGTGGACTCCCACTCCCACCTGCTCTTCGCGGGCGACCGGGCGGGCGAGTTCGCGGCCCGGATGGCGGGGGAGTCCTACACCGGCGGCGGCATCCGCACCACGGTGGCCGCGACCCGGGCCGCCACCGACGAGCAGCTCGAGGCCAACCTGGCCCGCCACCTGGCCGAGATGCGCCGCCAGGGCACCACCACCGTCGAGGTCAAGAGCGGCTACGGCCTCAGCGTCCACGACGAGGCCCGGGCGCTGGCGATCGCGCGTCGCTGGACCTCGGAGACGACCTTCCTCGGCGCCCACGTGGTGCCGCCGGAGCACGCGGACGACCCCGCGGCGTACGTCGAGCTGGTGACGGGCCCGATGCTGGAGGCGGCCGCCCCCCACGCGCGGTGGATCGACGCCTTCTGCGAGCGGGGCGCCTTCGACGCCGACCAGGCGCGTGCCGTCCTGGAGGCGGGCGCCGCGGCCGGCCTGCGGGGCCGGTTGCACGCCAACCAGCTCGGGCCCGGGCCCGGCGTGCGCCTGGCGTGCGAGCTCGGGCTCACGGCGGTCGACCACTGCACCTTCCTCGCCGACGCCGACGTCGAGGCGCTGGTCGGGTCGGGCACGGTGGCGACGCTGCTGCCCGGCGTGGAGTTCAGCACCCGCTCGCCGTACCCCGACGCCCGCGGGTTGCTCGACGCCGGCGTCACCGTCGCGCTCGCCAGCGACTGCAACCCCGGGTCCTGCTACACCTCCTCGCTGCCGCTGTGCGTGGCGCTGGCGGTGCGCGAGATGCGGATGACGCCCGCGGAGGCGGTGTGGGCGGCGACCGCGGGCGGGGCCCGGGCCCTGGACCGCGACGACGTCGGCGTCCTCGCCCCGGGCCGCCGCGCCCACCTGACGGTGCTCGACGCCCCCTCCCACCTGCACCTCGCCTACCGCCCCGGCGTGCCGCTGGTCGCCGAGGTGATCGCCTGATTCGATCCGGCGAGAACGGGCACGGAGGTGGCGGCGCACCGCAGCGCCCACCCATCCCAGGAGGCGACATGAGCGAGACCCCGAACCAGCCGCTCGGCGACGACGAGATCGAGACCACTCCCGCGACCGGCGGCGACAGCGGCCACGGCCCGGCCGACGCGCCCGGCAGCGACACCGCCGGCCACGACGGCACCGACGGCTCGGACAGCGACGCCTCCGACGGCAGCTCGCACGGCCCGGCCGACGCTCCCGGCAGCGACACCGCCGCCCACGACGGCACCGACGGCTCCGACAGCGACGCCTCCGACTCGTAGGTGGACGCTCTCGACCTGCTCAGCGGCGACGCCCAGACCTTCGTGGAGAAGGTCTGGGCGTCGCACGTCCACGTCCACCGCGCCGAGCCCGACGAGCTCGTCGGCCTGTTGTCGTTCGCGGACGTCGACCACCTGCTCACCAGCACCGCCATCCGCACCCCCGCGGTCCGCGTCGCCCGTGACGGCGCCGTGCTGCCGGCCTCCGCGTTCACCCGCAGCGGGTCGACCCTGGCCGGCCAGCCCCTCACCGGCCTGGTCGACGCCCGCAAGGTCGCCGACCTGTTCGAGGACGGCGCCACCGTCGTGCTGCAGGGGCTGCACCGCTACTGGGCACCCCTGACGAGGCTGGTCGCCGAGCTCGAGCTCGCGCTGGGCCACCCGTGCCAGGCCAACGCCTACCTGACCCCGCCCGGTTCGCAGGGCTTCGCGGTCCACAGCGACAGCCACGACGTCTTCGTCTTCCAGACCCACGGCTCGAAGCTGTGGGATGTGCACCCCGCGCCGCTGGAGGACCACGAGGACGCCCGCGAGGTGCTGCTCGAGCCCGGCCTGTCGATGTACCTCCCGACCGGCACGCCCCACGCCGCGCGCGCCCAGGACACCGTCTCCCTGCACGTGACCGTCGGGATCAACCAGCTGACCTGGCGCAGCCTGGTCGACCGTGCCGTCGAGCAGGCGCTCGCCGGGCTCGGCGACCTCGACACCCACCTGCCTGCCGGTCACCTCGACCGGCCCGGTGTGCTGGCGCAGGGCCTGGCCGAGCGGCTCGGCCGGCTGTCCGACGCCCTGGGCGCCCTGGACCCCCAGGCGGTGGCCGACGCGCAGGCCAGCTCCTTCCTCCAGGGCCGCGTCACGAGCCCCCTCGGCGGCAGCCTGCTCGACCGGATGGCGCTGGCCGACCTGGCCGGGGACACCCCGCTGCGGCGGCGCCCCGGCCGCGCCTGCGTGCTGCAGCCGGACGGCGACCGGCTCCACCTGCTGCTCGGCGACCGCCGGGTCACGGTGCCCGCCCGCATCACGACCGCGGTCGAGCAGCTGCGCGGGCTGCTGGAGCTCACGCCCGACGACCTCGACCTCGACCCCGCCTCGAGCCTCGTGCTGTGCCGTCGACTGGTCCGCGAGGGCCTGCTGGAGGTCCGGCGCTGAGCGCCGCGCCCGTCCGCTGCTCCGGCGCCGCCCTGGAGCGGGGCGACGACCCGGCCGGCAGCGCTCCGCACCTCGCGGCGTTCCTGCTGGTCGAGCACCACGGCCCGTGGGGGCAGTCGGTGCTGCGCGACAGCCGGCTGCCCGAGGACGTGCGCCGCCACCTCGGCGGCCACCAGCACCTCAAGGTGCTCCTCGCCCGGCGGCACCACCGCGCGCACCGCGGCTCGTCGTACGCCGTGATGGCCTGCTTCCCCGGCCGTCGCCAGCTCCTCGTCCGCACGGTCGAGGACCACCGCGAGCTGCTCGACGTCGACGTCGCGGCGATCGCCCGCGGCGAGGCCCCCGAGGGCTGGGACCCCGCGCCCGGACCGGTGTACGCCGTGTGCACCCACGGCCGCCACGACGCCTGCTGCGCCGAGCGCGGTCGCCCGGTGGTGGCCGCGCTGACCGGGGTGCGGCCCGAGCAGACGTGGGAGGTCTCCCACGTCGGCGGCGACCGCTTCGCCGCCAACGTGCTGGTGCTGCCCGAGGGTCTCTACTACGGCCAGGTCACCCCCGAGGGCGTCACCGGCCTGGCGCACCACCACGAGGCGGGCCGCCTCGACCTCGACCACCTGCGCGGCCGGTCCAGCCGGCCGATGTCGGTCCAGCACGCCGAGGTCGCGCTGCGCCGCCACCTCGACGACGACCGCCTCACCTCCGTGCGGCTCGTCGCCCTCGACGCCGAGCGGGCGGTGTTCGCCCACGAGAGCGGTCGCTGGGAGGTGCGCGTCGAGCGGCGCACCGGTGAGCCCGCCCGGCTGACCTGCGGGGCGGCCGGGCTCTCGCGGGTCCCGACGTTCGCGGTCACCTCCCTCGTCCGGCTCGACCCCGACACCTCCGAGGCCGGGGGCGCCTGACCCGACCGCCGTCCGGCGTGCGAAGGTCGTCCAGGTTTCCACCACTCCGGGTGGGGTACGTCACACACCGACACCAGGAGGTGCGCATGGCAGGCTTGGCCTTCCTCGAGAAGAAGAACACCGTGGCCCGACCGGGCTACAGCAAGTGGCTCATCCCCCCGGCCGCGCTCTGCGTCCACCTCAGCATCGGCCAGGTCTACGCCTTCTCGGTGTTCAAGGCCTCGCTGGTGCAGCGCTTCGAGTCCTCGCAGACCGCGGTGGCGTGGATCTTCTCCATCGCCATCGTCATGCTCGGCCTCTCGGCCGCCGTGCTCGGCACCTGGGTGGAGCGCAACGGCCCCCGCAAGGCGATGGTCGCCGCCGGCCTGTGCTGGAGCACCGGCTTCCTCGTCGGCTCGCTCGGCATCGCGATCGGCAGCCTGCCGCTGCTCTACCTCGGCTACGGCGTCATCGGCGGCATCGGCCTGGGCATCGGCTACATCTCGCCGGTCTCCACGCTGATCAAGTGGTTCCCCGACAAGCCGGGCCTGGCCACCGGCATGGCCATCATGGGCTTCGGTGGTGGCGCGCTCATCGCCTCGCCGCTGTCCACGCTGCTGCTCGGCACGTTCGACCCGGGCTTCGACCCGGCCAACACCGACAACGGCGCCAGCGCCTCGGCCCTGGCCAGCACCTTCCTGACCCTCGGCCTGGTCTACCTCGTCTTCATGATGATCGGCGCCGCGCTGATCCGCCTGCCACCCGGCTTCGAGGACGACGCCACCGCCGCGCACCAGCCCGGTCGCAACGGCGCGCTCGTCCGCGCCAAGCAGGCCATCCGCACGCCGCAGTTCGCGCTGCTGTGGG
This sequence comes from Nocardioides scoriae, assembly GCF_900104965.1. Taxonomy (NCBI): domain Bacteria; kingdom Bacillati; phylum Actinomycetota; class Actinomycetes; order Propionibacteriales; family Nocardioidaceae; genus Nocardioides; species Nocardioides scoriae. Next base: position 3,321,595 of record NZ_LT629757.1, read on the forward strand.
TGGTGCTGTTCTGCAACGTCACCGCGGGCATCGGCATCCTCGAGCAGGCCGCGCCGATGATCCAGGACTTCTTCCGCGACGGCCAGGACTCCAGCGTCTCGGCCGCCGAGGCCGCTGGCTTCGTCGGCATGCTGAGCCTGGCCAACATGGCCGGACGCTTCGTGTGGTCGAGCCTGTCGGACCGCATCGGACGCAAGCCGATCTACATGATGTACCTCGGGGTGGGACTGGTCCTCTACGTCCTGCTGGCGACGATCGGCCAGCAGTCGACGGCCGTGTTCGTCGTGCTGGCGCTGGTGATCATCAGCTACTACGGCGGTGGCTTCGCGACCGTCCCGGCGTACCTCAAGGACCTGTTCGGCACCCTCGAGGTCGGGGCCATCCACGGTCGCCTGCTGACCGCGTGGGCGGCAGCCGGCGTGATGGGGCCGCTCATCGTCAACGGCTTCCTCGACGCGGCCGGCGAGCCCGGCTCGCTGGTGGCCTCGGACTACCACCCCGCGCTGATCACGATGGTCGTCGTGCTCGCGGTGGGCTTCGTCGCCAACCTGCTCGTCAAGCCGGTCGACGAGAAGCACTTCGACCAGGACGCCCTGTCCACCCACGCCGAGCGCAGCTCCGGAGCCGGCCGCTCCGGTGAGCCCGCCACCTCAGGAGGCACCCGATGAGCCAGCACGACGCGCACGACCGCCCCACCAGCCCGCTGCTCGTCACGCTCGCGTGGCTGCTCGTCTCGGTGCCGCTGGCCTACGGCCTGTGGCAGACCCTGGTCAAGGCCGCCCAGCTGCTCGGCTGAGGACCACCCGCGACGCGGAGGTGCCCCTGGGGGGAGGGGCCCTCCGCGTCCGGTGGTGCCGGGTGGGCCACAGGGGGTCGTGCCCACCTGGGTCGAGTCTGCCGCGCCGTACGCGTGCACGCCTGAGCCGACGGGCCCCACCCGGACTGGCCCCGATGCACCACGTGGCGGCACGCACCCGGCCGCCCTCAGCGGTCGGGGAGCAGGCCCTCGCGGACGGCGATCGAGAGCGCCTCGAGCTTGGAGTGCGCGCCCAGCTTGGCCGACAGGTTGGCGATGTGGTTGCGCACGGTGTGGACGCTGACCACCAGCTGCGCCGCGATCGCGGCGTTGGTCATGCCGCGTGCGAGCAGCCCCAGGACCTCGTGCTCGCGGTCGGTCAGCTCCTGGTGCCGTGCACCCGAGCTCCGCGTGAGCCGCGGCAGCAGCCGGGCGAGCATCTCGGGGGAGATCAGGGCCTCCCCGGAGGCGGCGGCCCGCACCGCGGCGGTGACCTCCGCCAGACCGCGGGTCTTCGACACGAACCCGGACGCGCCGGCCTCGATGGCGGCGACGAGCACGTGGTCGGCCGCCGTGGCCGTGAGGACCACGACGTGCATCTGCTCGCGCAGCGCCCGCAGCTCGGGGATCGCGCTGACGCCGTCGCCGTCGGGCAGGCGGTGGTCGAGGAGCAGCACGTCGGGCTGCGTGCTCCGCACGAGGGTGCGGGCCTGCTCCAGGCTCCGGGCGACGCCGACGGAGGTGAGGTCCGGCTCGGCGTCGAGCACCATCGACAGGCTGGTGGCCAGCACCTCGTGGTCGTCGACCACGAGCACGCGCGTGGGTGAGGTGTCGCTCTCCTGGACGTCGTCCGTGGCGTTCATGGGTCCCCCACCCGGGGTGCGTGGTCGCACCCCTCCCCCGAGCCGAGCGGCCGGGGGCCGCTCGATCTGGTGCCAAGGTACTAGACCGACTGGTGCCTGCACGCGTTTCGCCGGCCGCGACTTCGGCGGAGACTGGAGGCCCCCAGCCAGGGAGCCAGACGATGACCAGCACCCGCGTAGTGGTGGCGGACGACGACAGCACCTTCCGGAGCGCGCTGGTCGACGTCCTGGGCGTCGACCCGGGCATCGAGGTGGTGGCGTCGCTGTCCTCGGGCGCGGGGCTCGTCGAGACCCTGGCCCGCACCCACGCCGACGTCGCCCTGGTCGACGTCCGGATGCCCGACGGTGGCGTCCACGCCGCCCGGTCGGTGCGCGAGGCGTGCGAGGACGGACGCCTCCACGAGGTCGCGGTCGTCGCGATCTCGGCGCAGGCCGCGACCCACACCGTCGTGTCCCTGCTGCGCGAGGGAGCCGTGGGCTACCTCGTCAAGGGCCACCTCGGGGGGGACCTGGGGTCCCTGGTCAAGAGGTGCGCCCGTGGCGAGGTCGTCGTGGCCGGCCCGTCGGGCGCCGAGGCGCTGCGAACACTGGTCCGGGACGGGCACGTGCTGACGTGACGCCGCGGCGACACCGGCGGCGGCGGTGATCCGACACCTGCGTCGTCTGGAGGACGCCGACAGCGTCTTCGCGGTGCTGCACGCCGCGCCCACCCCCGTGATCGCCGTCGACGACACCGGTCTGGTCGACTTCGCCAACAGCGCGGCCCTCGCGGCGTTCGGGTACGAGCTGGACGACCTCCTCGGCCGTCGGGTGGAGGAGCTGGTCCCGGAGTCCGCCCGGGATCGTCACGTCCAGCTCCGCGCGGGGTACGCCGCGCACCCGCGCGCCCGCGATCTCGGAGCGGGTCTGCACCTGGCTGCGCGACGGCGCGACGGCAGCACCTTCCCGGTCGAGATCAGCCTCATCCCGCTGCGCAGCGGCGACGGGCTCTGGACCATCGCGTCCGTGGTCGACGTCAGCGGCCGGTTGGCCACCGAGGAGCGGCTGCGCGAGCTGGGTCGGTCCTACCAGACGCTGGCGGAGCTGAACGAGGTCGTGGTCCGAGCGGGCGACGAGCAGGCGCTGTTCGCCGAGACCTGCCGGGTCGCGGTCGAGCGGGGTGGCTACCTGGGCGCCTGGGTGGGTCGCGCGGACGATGCGGGGCGGGTCCACTCCGCCGCCTCTGCCGGCGCACTGGACGGCTACGTCGCCGCGCTGGACATCAGCATCGATCCGGCGCACCCCCGGGGCAACGGCCCCACTGCGCTGGCGCTGCGCGAGGGGCGCCCGTGGTTCACCTCCGACTTCGGCAACGACGAGATCGTGCGGCCGTTCCGAGACCTCGCCGCGCCGTACGGCATCGGCTCCTCGGCCACGGTGCCGCTCGTCCAGGGGGGCGTCCCCGCCGCGGTGCTGTGCCTCTACTCCGAGCACCCGGGTGCCTTCGGCGGCGAGACCGGCGCGCTGCTGCGCTCGCTGGGGGAGAACGTCTCCTTCGCCCTGGACGGATTCGCCGTGCGGCGCCAGCTCGAGCAGCTGGCGCTCGAGCGCCACGAGCTGTCCGAGCGGCTGGCGGACGCGCAGGAGCGGGAGCGGTCCCGGATCGCCGCCGGCATCCACGACGACTCCCTGCAGTCGCTCGCCGCCCTCGAGCTGCGGCTGGGGATGCTCGAGGGGCAGGTCGCGGCCCACGACCCCGACCTCGCCGCGCAGGTCGGGTCGGTGGGGGCCACGCTGCGCCACGTCGTGACCGGGCTGCGGGACCTGCTCTTCGAGCTGGAGCCGGTCGGTCACGAGGTCCCCTCCGAGGCCCTGCTGCGCGACGCCGTCGAGCAGGTGCTCGGGGACGCGGGGGTCGAGGTCGTGGTGGACGTCCGGCTGGACGACGGGCCCGCGCCCACCCTGCCCGATGCGGTCCGGGTCCAAGCGCTGCGCATCCTCAAGGAGGCGCTGTGGAACGTGCGCCACCACGCCGGGGCCCGTCACGTCGTGCTGGCCGCCACCACGGTCGGGGGCGGGATGGCGGTCACCCTGACCGACGACGGTGTCGGGTTCGACCCCACCGCGGACCGAGGGGCCGGCCACCGCGGCCTGGGCAACATGCACGACCGGGCGGCACTCGTGGGGGGGCACCTGGACGTCGAGAGCGTCCCGGGCGCGGGCACCGTCGTACGACTGTGGGTCCCGTCCACCGGCGACGCACCAGCGCCATCGCACTAGTCAGGACCCCACCTGCGCGCCTGTCGGACGGCTGCGTCGCGGTGCCACCCTGGATGGATGAGCACCCCTCCGCCCCGCGACACCGCGATCCTGTGAACCGTCCTGCCGGTGCGGGCGAGACGGCGATCCCGGTCGCCGTCGCCGTCCCGTCCGGTCGGGACGCCGTCCGTCACGACCTCGTGGAGCTGCTGGACCACGAGCTCCGCACTCCGTCGACGAGCGTCGTGGGACTGGTCGAGCTGCTGCTCGACGGCGAGGTGGGGCCGCTCAGCGAGGCCCAGGCGTCGATGCTGCGACGGGTGTCCGTGAACAGCCTGCGCTTGAGCGCCGCCGTCGAGCAGGTGCTCGACGTGTGCCACCACAGCACCGGGGCGCAGGAGCAGGGCCCCGACCTGGCCGTCGTGCTCGAGGCCCTCGGCTCCTGGGCGCGAGGTCGGGGATCGGTGCCGGGGTCGACCCCACCTCCCCCGGCTCGTCGGTTCGTCCCCATGCCGGCTCGGGACGCCAGTCGGGGTCGACCTACCCTGGCGGGGTGAAGCTCGAGCGCAAGCACGCCCTGGTCCTGGTCGCCGTCGCGGTGTGGAACGTCGTCACCTACGCGCAGTTCACCAAGGCGCTGGTGCAGACCGAGGAGGACCGCCCGACCGGCTACTTCGTGGCCCACGGCGTGCTGATCGTGGTCAACCTGGTGATCGCCGTGGTGCTGGGCCGGTGGGGCCTGCGCGCGCTGCGTGCCAGCCGCTGAGCCCGCCGCCCCGGGTCCCCGCCCGGGGCTCGGCCGCGGCTTCCGCCGGCTGTTCGGCGCCAGCGCGACCAGCAACCTCTCCGACGGGGTGCTGCAGGCGGCGCTGCCGCTCCTGGCCGCCAGCCTGACCCGCGACCCGGTCGCCGTCGCGACCGTCTCCGCGCTGGCCTTCGTGCCGTGGCTGCTGTTCTCGCTGCCGGCCGGCACCCTGGTGGACCGGGTCGACCGCCGGGCCGCGATGGCGGCGGCCAACATCGGGCGCGCGGCGGCGCTGGGGCTGCTGGCCGCCGCGGTGGTCGCGGGCGTCGCCACGCTCCCGGTGCTGGGGGCGGCGGCGTTCGTGCTCGGCTGCGCCGAGACGGTCCACGACAACGCGGCACGCGCGCTGCTCCCGGCCGTGGTCGAGCGCCACCAGCTGGAGCGGGGCAACAGCCTGCTCGCCACCGCCGAGAGCGTCGGCAACCAGTTCGCCGGCGCTCCGGTGGGGGCGTGGCTCTTCGCGGCCGCGGCCAGCCTGCCGCTGTGGTCCGGTGCCGGGGGGTACGCCGTGGCGGCGCTGCTCGTCCTGGGCGTGGCCGTGCGCCGCCCGGCCGCACCGGCCCGCGCGACCGACGCCGGTGCCACGACCGCCGCGCGGCCCACCCTGCGCGCCGCGACGGCCGAGGGGCTGCGCTGGCTGCTCCACCACCGGCTGCTGCGCTCGCTGATGGTGCTGACCTCGGTCCAGGCCATGTGCCACTCGCTGGTGCAGGGCGTGCTGGTGCTCTACGCCCTCGAGGCGGTCGGCCTGGGGGAGCGCGGGTTCGGCGTGATGCTGGCCGCCGGGGGGATCGGGGCGGTGGTCGGCGCGCTGGCCTCGCCGTACGTCACGCGCACGCTGGGCCGCACCCACGCCATGGGCGTCACCGGCGTGCTGTCGGCCGCCGCCCTGCTCGCCATGGGCCTGGCGCCGCACCCCGTCGTCGCGGTGGCCGGCTTCGCCACCAGCGCGGCAGCGGTCTCGGCGTTCAACGTGCAGGTGATGTCGGTGCGCCAGGCGCTGGTGCCCGAGGTGCTCTTCGGCCGGGTGCAGGGCGCCTACCGCACCGTGATCTGGGGTGGCATCCCGCTCGGCACCCTCGGGGGCGGCGCGCTCGCGTCGGTGGCGGGGCTGCCGGCCGTCTTCGTGGTCTCCGGCGTCGGCGGGATCGCCATCGGCGCCGGCGTGTGGTGGCTGCTGCACGGTCATCGTGCGGACATCGAGGCCGGATTCGCCACACCCTGAGGCCGTACGCCGCACCGGCCGCAGGAGTTCCCGCCCCCGGGCGCCGGTCGGTCACGATTGGGCAACGGGGGACCCGCCTGCTTGACCGGGGTGGGGCCGCGGACCAAGGTGAGTCGACCGCGCCGCCCGACGTGGTCCGGACCCCGGCCACCGAGGGGCCGAGGAGATCGTCCGACCAGCCTGGGAGGCCCCCGAGTTGAGCACGCTGGAGGACCCCTCGTCCGCCATGGCGGACCCCGAGGCCATCGCCGCGGGCGAGCAGCGCATCGAGGGTCGCTCGCTCTCCCAGATCGCGTGGGGACGGCTGCGCCGCGACAAGGTGGCGCTCGCGGGCGCCGGCTTCATCGTCTTCCTGGTGCTGGTGGCGCTGTTCGCCCCGCTGCTGGTCAAGATCACCGGCGGCCCGCCCGACGAGTACCACGAGGACCTGCTCAACATGGGCCTCGGCGGCATCCCCTACGGCACCTTCGGCGGGATGAGCTGGGCCCACCCGATGGGCCTGGAGACGGTCAACGGCCGCGACATCTTCAGCCGGGTCCTCTACGGCGCCCGGATCTCGCTGCTGATCGCGATCCTCGCCACCTTCGTCTCGGTCGTCATCGGCACCACGATCGGCATCGTCGCGGGGTTCTTCGGCGGCTGGGTCGACGCGGTCCTGTCGCGGATCATGGACATCTTCCTGGCGTTCCCGCTGCTGGTGTTCGCGATCGCGCTCTCGGGCGTCATCCCCGACAAGGCGTTCGGCCTCTCGGGCCTGCCGCTGCGGCTCTCGCTGCTGGTCTTCGTGATCGGCTTCTTCAACTGGCCCTACATCGGGCGCATCGTGCGCGGCCAGACGATCTCCCTGCGCGAGCGGGAGTACGTCGAGGCCGCCCGCAGCCTGGGTGCCCGGCGGCCCTACATCCTGTTCACCGAGCTGCTGCCCAACCTGATCGCGCCGATCCTGGTCTACGCGACGCTCATCATCCCGACCAACATCCTCTTCGAGGCGGCGCTGTCCTTCCTCGGCGTCGGCGTGCCCCCGCCGACCGCCAGCTGGGGCGGGATGCTCGCGGACGCGGTGAACTTCTACACCGTCCCGCACTTCATGTTCTGGCCCGGCCTGGCGATCTTCGCCACGGTCATGGCCTTCAACCTCTTCGGGGACGGGCTGCGCGACGCGTTCGACCCCAAGAGCAGCCGGTGAGTCCTCGGACCACTGCGCTCGCACAGCCCGCGACCCTGCGCCTGCCAGGGCCGGAGGAGAGAAAGGTGAGGAAGATGCGCATCACGCGTAAGAGAGCAGCCGCGGCCATGGTCGCGGTCGCGGCCCTCGGGCTCAGCGCCTGTGGCTCCGGAGGGGGCGGCAGCAGCAGCGGCAACGGCGACGAGCCCGAGCTGTCCAACGCCGCGATCGGCAAGGTCGTGGACGAGTCGGACGAGAAGGGTGGCACCCTCACCTTCGGCCTGGCCGGCGAGTGGGGCGACACCGTCGACCCCGGCGAGACCTACTACGGCTACTCCTGGGACATGCTGCGCAACTACGCGCGCACCCTGGTGATGTTCAAGACCGAGCCCGGCAAGGCCGGCCTCGAGCTGACCCCCGACCTGGCCACCGACCTCGGCAAGTCGAGCGACGGCGGCAAGACCTGGACCTACACGCTGCGCGACGGCGTGAAGTTCGAGGACGGCTCCCCGATCACGGCGCAGGACGTCAAGTACGCCGTGCTCCGCTCCACCGACAAGCAGACCTTCCCCAACGGGCCGGCCTACTTCGAGGGCATGCTCGACCTGCCGAAGAACTACAAGGGCCCCTACAAGACGCCCGACGTCAACACCGACTCGGCCATCGAGACGCCCGACGACAAGACCATCGTCTTCCACCTCACCACGCCGTTCGCCGGCTTCGACTACCTCGCCCAGCTCCCGCAGACGGCCCCCGTGCCCGAGGCGGAGGACACCGGGACGAAGTACAAGGACCACGTCATCTCCTCGGGTCCCTACATGTTCGACGGCAAGTACAGCCCCACCACCGGGTTCACGCTCGTGCGCAACCCCAACTGGGACGCCTCGACCGACCCCAACCGCAAGGCGCTGCCCGACGAGATGGACGTCAAGCTCGGCCTCGACGCCAACGACCTCGACAACCAGCTGATCGCGGGCACCATCGACGTCGACATCGCCGGCACCGGCATCCAGGCGGCGGCGCTGCCCAAGGTGCTGCAGTCGGCCGACCTGCGCGAGCGCGCGGACAACCCCGTCAACGCGCGGCTGTGGTACTCCTCGATCAACCCGACCGTGAAGCCCCTGGACAACATCGACTGCCGCAAGGCCGTCATGTACGCCATGAGCCCGGTCAGCTACCAGAACGCCTACGGCGGCCAGTACGCCGGCGGCGACATCGCCACCACCCTGCTGCCCCCGCAGATCCCGGGCTACCAGGACTTCGACCTCTACGGCCAGAAGGACAACCCCAACGGCCAGCCCGACAAGGCCAAGTCCGCGCTCGAGGCCTGCGGCCAGCCCGACGGCTTCGAGTTCAACATCGGCTACCGCGCCGAGCGCCCGAAGGAGAAGGCCACGGCCGAGGCGTTCCAGCAGTCGCTGGAGAAGGTCGGCATCACCGCGACCCCGCGCCCCCTGCCCGAGAACGACTACTTCTCCGGCACCTGCGGCCTGCCGCCGTACGTCGTGAAGAACAACCTCGGCATCTGCGTCAACGGCTGGGGTGCCGACTGGCCCGACGGCTACGGCTTCCTGTCCCAGATCGTCGACAGCCGCGTGATCCGGGAGACCGGTGGCTCCTCGAACACCTCGGTCCGCATCCCCGAGGTCGACCAGATGGTCGACGAGGCCATCACCGAGCAGGACGAGACCAAGCGCAACGAGCTGTGGGGCGCCGTCGACAAGCGCGTCATGGAGGAGGCAGTGATCTACCCGGGCGTGTACGCCAAGGCGGTCCTGCTGCGCTCGAAGAACGCGACCAACGTGTTCGTCAACGAGTCCTTCGGCTACTACGACTACACGGCCATGGGCGTGAAGAAGTAGTCCCGAGCCCGACCCGCACCACCGTCGCAACTCCGCCACCATGCCCCCCGGGGCACACCGAGAGCAGGTGAAGGCGTAGGAGGTCGACCCGGTCCGGACCGCGAGGTCCGGTCCGGGTCGGCCCCCCTGCCGAGGCACGTGATCAGCTACATCATCCGGCGACTCATCGCCGCCGTCGGGCTCGTGGTCATCGTCAGCATGATCACGTTCGCGATCTTCTACCTGATGCCCCGTCTCGCCGGGGCGACCCCTGAGACGCTCGCGACCCGCTACGTCGGGCGCGCGGCCACCGCCGACACGGTCAAGCTGACCGCCGAGCGGCTCGGCTTCTACGACCCCATCGTCGTGCAGTACTGGCACTGGCTGCAGGGCGTGCTGTTCGGCACCACCATCGACACCGGCGCCCAGCAGGTGAGCTGCCCGGCCCCGTGCCTGGGCTACTCCTTCCGCACCCAGGCGCCGGTGACGCCCGAGATCCTGCGCCGCCTGCCGGTGTCGTTCTCCCTGGCGATCGGCGCGGCCGTGCTCTGGCTGCTGCTGGGCCTGAGCATCGGCATCCTCTCCGCGCTGCGCCGCGGCTCCTTCTTCGACCGCGCCGCGATGACCGTGGCGCTGGCCGGCGTGTCCATGCCGGTCTTCTGGACCGGCCTGATCGCGCTGTCGGTGTTCAGCTACCAGCTCGGCTGGACGCCACCGGGCGCGACGTACACGCCCTTCACGCAGAACCCCGCGCAGTGGGCCTACGGCCTGCTGCTGCCCTGGATCACGCTCGCGCTGCTCTTCTCCGCGCAGTACGCCCGGCTGACCCGCGCCGGCATGCTCGAGACGATGAGCGAGGACTACATCCGCACCGCCCGGGCCAAGGGCCTGCCGGAGCGCACGGTGGTGGTCAAGCACGGCCTGCGGGCGGCGCTGACCCCCATCGTCACGATCTTCGGCCTCGACTTCGGCCTCCTCATCGGCACCGCGGTGCTGACCGAGACCGTCTTCGGCCTCCCGGGCCTGGGCCAGCTCGCCATCGACGGCACCAAGGCCAACGACCTGCCCCAGGTCCTCGGGGTCGTCCTCCTGATCGCCGTCTTCGTGGCGGTCGCCAACCTCGTCGTGGACCTGCTCTACGCCGTCATCGACCCGAGGGTGCGCACCCGATGAGCCAGTCCTCCCAGCAGTCCACCCAGCAGCCGGGCATGCGGTCCGGCGGGCTCCAGAGCCACGCCGACCGGACCGCCGCCGGTCCCGACGCGGCCGAGCACTACCTCCAGGTCGAAGACCTGCGGGTGCACTTCTCCACCGACGACGGGCTGGTCAAGTCCGTCGACGGCCTGTCCTTCCACGTCGACCGCGGCAAGACGCTCGGCATCGTGGGCGAGTCGGGGTCGGGCAAGTCGGTGACCTCGATGGCCGTGATGGGCCTGCACACCGGCCGGACGGCGCGGCTGAGCGGCTCGATCCGGCTCGACGGCGAGGAGCTCGTCGGGCGGCCGCTCGACGACGTGCGCCGGCTGCGCGGCAAGAAGATGGCCATGATCTTCCAGGACCCGCTCTCGGCGATGCACCCCTTCTACACGGTGGGCAACCAGATCGTGGAGGCCTACCGGATCCACAACGACGTCTCCAAGAAGGCCGCCCGCGCCCACGCCATCGACATGCTCGACCGGGTCGGCATCCCCGAGCCCCGCAGCCGCGTCGACGCCTACCCCCACCAGTTCTCCGGGGGCATGCGGCAGCGCGCCATGATCGCGATGGCGCTCTCGTGCGACCCCAGCCTGCTGATCGCCGACGAGCCGACCACCGCCCTCGACGTGACGGTGCAGGCCCAGATCCTCGACCTGATCCGCGACCTGCAGCAGGAGTTCAACTCCGCGGTCGTCATCATCACCCACGACCTCGGCGTCGTCGCCGAGCTCGCCGACGACATCCTGGTGATGTACGCCGGCCGCGCCGCGGAGTACGGCACCGCCCAGCAGCTCTTCGAGGCCCCCGAGCACCCCTACGCCTGGGGCCTGCTCGGCTCGATGCCGCGCTTCGACAAGCCGCCGACCGAGCGGCTGCTGCCGATCAAGGGCACGCCGCCCAGCCTGATCCGGGTGCCGTCGGGGTGCGCGTTCAACCCGCGCTGCGAGTTCTCCGACCGCGTCACCGGCGACCGGTGCACGACCGAGCGGCCCGACCTCCTGGCCGGCGGCCCGCTCGCCGGCGCCGGCGGCCACGACGTCGCCTGCCACATCCCGACCGACCAGCGCCAGCAGATCTGGGCGCAGGAGATCTCCCCGAGGCTCGCCTGATGACCACCACCCCTGCCCCCGCCCCCACCGGGCCCGCGTCCGACGACGGCTCCCCGGACCTCCTCCTCGAGGTCGAGGGCCTGGTCAAGCACTTCCCGATCAAGGGCGGCCTGTTCGGCCGCGGCGCCAGCGCCGTCCAGGCCGTCGACGGCGTCGACTTCGCGGTGCGCCGGGGCGAGACGTTCTCGATCGTGGGCGAGTCCGGCTGCGGCAAGAGCACCACGGCACGGCTGGTCACCCGGCTGCTCGAGCCCACCGGCGGCACCGTGCGCTTCGACGGCCAGGACATCACCCACCTGTCCGAGGGCAAGCTGCGGCCGATGCGCCGCGACATCCAGATGATCTTCCAGGACCCCTACTCCTCGCTGAACCCTCGCCACACGGTCGGCAAGATCGTCGGGGCGCCGTTCCACCTCCAGGGCGTCACGCCCGAGGGCGGCCGCAAGAAGGCCGTGCAGGACCTGCTCGAGCTGGTCGGACTCAGCCCGGAGCACTACAACCGCTACCCCCACGAGTTCTCCGGCGGCCAGCGCCAGCGCATCGGGATCGCCCGCACGCTCGCCCTCAAGCCCAAGCTGATCGTCGCCGACGAGCCGGTCTCCGCCCTCGACGTCTCGATCCAGGCCCAGGTCGTCAACCTCCTCGAGGACCTCCAGGAGGAGCTCGGCCTGACCTACGTGATGATCGCCCACGACCTGTCGGTCGTGCGTCACGTCTCCGACCGGATCGCGGTGATGTACCTCGGCAAGATCGTCGAGATCGCCGACCGCGACGACCTCTACGACCGGCCCCACCACCCCTACACGGTCGCGATGCTCTCCGCCGTGCCCGTGGCCGACGTGAAGCGCCGCCACACGCGGGAGCGGATCCGCCTCGAGGGCGACGTCCCCAGCCCCATCAACCCGCCCCCCGCCTGTCGCTTCCACACCCGCTGCTGGAAGGCCCAGGAGATCTGCTCGACGCAGGAGCCCCCGCTCCTGCAGATCGGCACCAGCTCCCACCAGGTGGCCTGCCACTTCCCCGAGAACGTCGCGGGGGAGCAGGTGGGGGCGGGCGCGCCTGCCACGGAACCCCCGGGTACCCGGTGATCCATGGACTCCGGGGGCACTGCAATGCCCCCGAGGTCCATGAAGAGCCTGGGAGGACGACTGCTTCGTCCGCTTCGTGAGGGTCAGGCGGCGACCGTCATCAGCGACCTGAGCAGTCGGCAGGTCTCCGCTGGACGGTGGAGGTCGGCCCACACCAGCCGGTGGCAGCGCCAGCCGGTGAGCCGGCACACGAGGCTCTCGCGCTGCTTCTCGGCCACCACGACCTGCGAGGCGCTCTGGCCGGGCGCCAGCAGCTTCTCGTACTTCACGAACCCGTCGAACTCCACGAACAAGGCGTATGCCGGCCACGCGAAGTCCACCACCGCGACCACCCGTCCCCGGCCGTCGCGCACCTCGAACTGGGGGATCGGCGCCGGCAGGCCCTGCCGCCAGAACATGTGACGGCTGCGCGTCTCGCCGACCGACTCGCTCCGGGCGTCGGCCAGGGCGACCAACAGGTCGGCCGCGAGCATGCCGGGCGTACGCCGCATCAGGGTCCGCGCGCGCCGGAGCTCGGCCGCCGTGGTGCGCCCGCTGTGCAGCAGGTGGTCGGTCACGCACAGGGCGTGCTCGACGTCGGTGAGGGTGAAGAGGTCGAGCGCCGTGCGGGCGGGGGTGGTCACGGTGTAGGGACCCACCTGCACCGTCTCCTCCTCGCCGAGCCGCCCGCAGTGCTGCACCACGCCGGCCTCGCGTCGCCCCGCCCGACCGTCGAGGCGCGTCAGGTGGACCTCGGTGAGCGGCAGGTCCCACAGCGGCGTCCCCCAGACCGCGGCCGCGGAGACGTGGGACACGACGGCTGCGGCACCCGCGGTCCGCAGCACCGCCCGGACGAGCAGCCGGTGCCGCGCCGCCTCGTCGAGCGGGGTCCAGTCCTCGGCGGGGACGTAGGCGCCCCGGCGCACGCGGTGGATGACGCCTGAGCGTCGGGCGCGGGCCAACCACGCGTCGTCGGCCCCCGCGGCGATGGCCTCGCGCCGCAGGAACACCCCCTGCTCCTGGCTGATCCTCGCGAGCTCGTCCATGCGGGGAGTCAAGGTCGTCGCAGCCCCCGCCGCCAGGCGCACTCGGCGGGCTGTGGACGGCGCGCTGCCGAGCCGACCCTGTGGACGGCGTTCGGCGTCGTACGGCGGGACCGGTCGCGGTGTCCGCGCCGGCCCGACCTCCCAGGGGTTCCATGGACTTCCCGGGGGGTTGCAGTGCCCCCGGAGTCCATGGACCACCGGGTACCCGGTGATTCCGTGACGTGCGCAACGCCCCCCGCCCCCACCCGCCGGCCGCCCAGCTGGGCCTGTGGCACCCTCGTCGGGGGAGCGGGGCAACGACCAGCAAACGACCAGCGACGGCCGGGGACGGCCACCGGAGGACGACGTGGACGACGAGCGACCCGACGACGAGCGAGACGAGCAGGTGCGCGGAGCCCTGGTCAAGGGCCTGGTCGCCCTGGTGGCGATCGGCCTGGTGATCGCGGTGGGCACGCTGCTGTCGGTGCGGGCGCTGGGCCTGGACCAGGGGGTCGACGAGGGCGCGGGGGCGGGGGAGGCGGCCGCGTCGTCGCCGTCCGAGCCGCTGCCGAGCACGGCGCTGCCGGTGCCCGAGGACGAGGGGTCGCCCAGCGCGACCGCGACGCCGAGCCAGAGCGCGAGCCCCAACGGAGGCCGATTGCAGCTCGAGGTCAGCCCGCCGCAGGTCTCGGCGATGCAGCGGATCAACCTGACGGGCACCTACCGGGGCGCCGACGCCGGGCAGCTGCAGGTGCAGCGCTACGACGGCGGCACCTGGACCGACTTCGGCGTCGACGCCACGGTCAGCGCGGGCACGTACCAGACCTGGATCATGAGCGGCCGCACCGGCGAGAACCGGCTGCGGATGTGGGACCCGCAGGCCAGCGTCGCCAGCAACGTCGTCACGGTGACGATCGGCTGACCCCCGTCGTACGCCGCACGGGCCGGCCCCCCGCGAGGGGGGACCGGCCCGTGCTGTCGTGCGGGGTGGCTCAGTCCGGGATGTAGTCGAACTCGTCCGGGTTGGGGCCGGTGCGACCCTCCTCGCCCTTGTCGAGCGCCGAGATGGCGTCGACCTGCTCGTCGCTGAGCTCGAAGTCGAAGATGGCGAAGTTCTCGGCCATCCGCTCCGGCGAGGACGACTTGGGGAAGATGATGTCGCCGCGCTGCACGTGCCAGCGCAGCGTCACCTGGGCGGTGGAGCGGCCGACCGAGCGGGCGATCTCGGAGATGGTCGGGTCGTCGAGGACGCCGCCCTGGGCGATGGGCGACCACGCCTCGACGAGGATGCCGGCGTCGTGGCTGGCCGCGCGGGCGGCCTCGTTGGTCCAGAACGGGTGGACCTCGATCTGGTTGACGGCAGGGACCACGTCGGTCTCCTCCGCGAGCCGGGCCAGGTGCGCGGGCTGGAAGTTGGAGACGCCGATCGACTTCGCACGACCCTGCTGCTGGAACTCGATGAGCGTCTTCCAGGTGGAGACGAAGTCGCCGTCGTAGCGGGTGGGCAGCGGCCAGTGGATGAGGAACAGGTCGACCTGCTCGACCTGGAGGTCGGCCAGGGTCTGGTCGAAGGCCTTGCGGGCCACGTCGGGCTCGTGGAAGCCGTTGTTGAGCTTGCTGGTGATGAAGACGTCGTCGCGCGACAGGTCGGAGGCGGCGATCGCCTCGCCGACCCCCTTCTCGTTGCCGTACATCTGCGCGGTGTCGATGTGGCGGTAGCCGGCGTCCAGCGCCAGGCCGGTGATCTTCGCGGTGTCCTCCGGCGGGACCTGGAAGACCCCGAAGCCGAGCTGGGGGATGGTGTTGCCGTCGTTGAGGGTGAGGTTCGGGACAGTAGCCATACCTGACCCAATACCCCTGGGGCCCGCGGCTATTCCGACGTGCGCCGTCGGGGCCCCCAGGGCCGGCACCTCAGCCCAGCGAGTTGGGGTCGCGCCAGGTGCGCTCGAAGGGCAGCCGCCACAGGTGGGGCGTGATCAGCTGGTGGATCCGGTTGGGGCCCCACGAGCCCTGGGCGTACGGCCGCACCGGCGGCGGGTTGTCGAGCAGCGGCTGGGAGACCTCCCACAGCCGCTCGATGCCCTCCGCGCTGGTGAACAGCGTGCGGTCGCCGCGGGCGGCGTCGTAGATGAGCCGCTCGTAGGCCTCGAGGACGGCGCCGGCCCAGCCGGTCTCGTGCATGGAGAACTGCATCGAGAGCTTGTCGAGCTTCATGCCCGGGCCGGGACGCTTGCCGTAGAAGGACAGCGACATCTTCGACTGGTCCGCGAGGTCGAAGGTGAGGTGGTCGGGGCCGTTGTCGCCGACGCCGGAGCCGGCGGGGAACATCGAGCGGGGCGGCTCGCGGAAGGCGATCGAGATGATGCGCGCCCCCTCGGCCAGCCGCTTGCCGGTGCGCAGGTAGAACGGCACGCCGGCCCAGCGCCAGTTGTCGACGTAGCACTTGAGCGCGATGAAGGTCTCGGTCTCGGAGTCGGGACGCACGCCCGTGATGTCGCGGTAGCCGACGTACTGGCCCCGGACGACGTCGCTCGGCTGGATCGGCAGCATCGAGCGGAAGACCTTGTTCTTCTCCTCCGAGATCGCGAACGGCTCCAGCGCCGTGGGCGGCTCCATGGCCGTGAACGCCAGCACCTGGAACAGGTGGGTCACCACCATGTCGCGGTAGGCGCCGGTCGACTCGTAGAAGTCGGCGCGCTGCGCCAGGCCCAGCTCCTCGGGCACGTCGATCTGCACGTGGTCGATGTTGTTGCGGTGCCAGATCGGCTCGAACAGGCCGTTGGCGAAGCGGAACGCGAGGATGTTCTGCGCCGCCTCCTTGCCGAGGAAGTGGTCGATGCGGAAGATGTTCTCCTCGTCGAAGACCTCGTGCAGCGCGTTGTTGAGCTTCTTGGCCGACTCGAGGTCGGTGCCGAACGGCTTCTCCATGATGATCCGGCAGCGCTCGACCAGGCCGGCGTCGCGCAGCTGGTGCACGACGGGCAGCGCGGCCTTCGGGGGCACCGAGAGGTACGCCAGCCGGCGGGGCTCGGTGTCGGCGGGGAAGTGGGACTCCGCGGTGGCCACCGTCTCGCGCAGCGCGGCCGGACCGCCCGCCCCGGGCGCCCAGTGCAGCCGCTTGCTGAACTCCTCCCAGCCCTCGGGGTCGGCGCCCTCGCCGCCGTGCTCGGCGATCGCCATCCTCGTGAAGTCGACGAAGCTGTCACGGGTGTGGTCGTCGAGCGAGGTCCCGACGACCTGCACCTCGGTGAGCAGGCCGGACTGGAAGAGGTGGAGCAGCCCGGGGAGGAGCTTGCGCTGCGCGAGGTCGCCGGTCGCTCCGAAGAGCACGACGGTCGTGGGTGTCGGCATGAGGACCAGCATTCTCCGCCGCGGCCCGGTTGCAAAGCCGACTGTCTGGTTCGCCCGGACCGGACATCACGAATTTCCCTGCCCGAGGGGAACACCCCGGGTTTGCCGGGGGTTGGAGCAGGTGTCTAGAGTTGAGCCAGTCGGACTCAAGTTGTCTGACCACCCGATCTTCACACCCCTCATCATCCTGTTCCACAGTCACACGGAGGTAACACACACATGGCACGAGCGGTTGGCATTGACCTCGGCACGACGAACTCCGTCGTGGCGGTCCTCGAGGGTGGCGAACCCACCGTCATCGCAAACGCCGAAGGCGCCCGGACGACCCCGTCGGTCGTGGCCTTCGCCAAGTCCGGCGAGGTGCTCGTCGGTGAGGTCGCCAAGCGGCAGGCCGTCACCAACGTCGACCGCACCATCCGCTCGGTCAAGCGCCACATGGGCACCGACTGGAAGCAGAAGATCGACGAGAAGGACTTCACCTCCCAGCAGATCAGCGCGTTCGTGCTGCAGAAGCTCAAGCGCGACGCGGAGGCCTACCTCGGCGAGCCGGTGACCGACGCGGTCATCACCGTCCCGGCGTACTTCTCCGACGCGCAGCGCCAGGCCACCAAGGAGGCCGGCGAGATCGCGGGCCTCAACGTGAGCCGGATCGTCAACGAGCCCACCGCGGCCGCGCTGGCCTACGGTCTCGACAAGGGCGACGCCGACCAGACCATCCTCGTCTTCGACCTCGGCGGCGGCACCTTCGACGTGTCCCTCCTCGAGATCGGCGAGGGCGTGGTCGAGGTCAAGGCGACCAGCGGCGACAACCACCTCGGTGGCGACGACTGGGACCAGAAGGTCGTCGACTGGATGGTCAAGAAGTTCCAGGGCAACAACGGCGTCGACCTGAGCAAGGACAAGATCGCGCTGCAGCGCCTGCAGGAGTCGGCCGAGAAGGCCAAGATCGAGCTGTCCTCCTCCAGCGAGACCACGATCCACCTGCCCTACATCACCCACGGCGAGTCCGGCCCGCTGCACTTCGAGGAGAAGCTCACCCGCAGCGAGTTCCAGAAGCTCACCGCGGACCTGCTCGAGCGGACCAAGACGCCCTTCCAGAACGTCCTCAAGGACGGCGGCGTCGACGTCAGCAAGATCGACCACGTCGTGCTCGTCGGCGGCTCCACCCGGATGCCCGCCGTGACCGACGTCGTCAAGAGCCTGCTCGGCGGCAAGGAGCCCAACAAGGGCGTCAACCCCGACGAGGTCGTCGCGATCGGCGCCGCGCTCCAGGCCGGCGTCCTCAAGGGCGAGGTCAAGGACGTGCTGCTCCTCGACGTCACCCCGCTGAGCCTCGGCATCGAGACCAAGGGCGGCGTCATGACCAACCTCATCGAGCGCAACACCACGATCCCCACCAAGCGCTCGGAGATCTTCACCACCGCCGACGACAACCAGCCCTCGGTCGAGATCAAGGTCGCCCAGGGCGAGCGCCAGATGTGGGCGCAGAACCAGCCGCTCGGCAACTTCGAGCTGACCGGCCTGCCCCCGGCCCCGCGCGGCGTGCCCAAGATCGAGGTGACCTTCGACATCGACGCCAACGGCATCGTGCACGTGTCGGCGAAGGACCAGGGCACCGGCAAGGAGCAGTCGATGACGATCTCCGGCGGCAGCGCGCTGTCGAAGGACGACATCAACCGGATGGTCCAGGACGCCGAGCAGTACGCCGAGGAGGACGCCCGCCGCCGCGAGACCGTCGAGTCCCGCAACCAGGCCGACTCCCTCGTCTACTCGACCGAGAAGTTCCTCTCCGAGAACGACGAGAAGCTGCCCGAGGACGTGAAGACCGAGGTCCAGGCCGACGTCGACGCGCTCAAGAAGCTCCTCGAGGACACCGAGACCGACAAGGACGCCTTCACCGCGGCCATCACCAAGCTGGGCGAGTCCAGCCAGAAGATGGGGGCGGCGATGTACGAGGCCTCCGCCGCCGAGAGCGGTGCCGCCGAGGGCGACCAGGCCGAGGCCACGACCGACGGTGACGACGACGTCGTCGACGCCGAGATCGTGGACGAGGACGAGCAGCCCAAGAAGGACGACCAGTGACCGCTCCCGACGACCGTCCCCAGGACGACTCCGTCGAGACCCCGGCCGGGGAGCACTCCGCTGCTCCCCGGCCCGGGGGGCCCGCTGGCCAGGGCCGGCCCGCCGGCAGCTTCGGCGACGTCGCCGGCGAGACCGGCGAGGACACCGAGGTCGAGGCGGGCGACGCCTCGACCGGGCCCGAGGCCGACGGGGAGCCGTTCGACCCCGCCGCCCAGGCGGCGTCCGACGAGCTCGCGGTGGCGCGGGCCGAGGCGGCCGAGCGGCTGCTCGACCTGCAGCGGCTGCAGGCGGAGTTCCTCAACTACAAGCGGCGCGTCGAGCGCGACCGCGAGCTGGTCCAGCAGAACGCCACCTTCACGGTGCTCACCGGCCTGCTGCCGGTGCTCGACGACATCGACCGGGCCCGTGAGCACGGCGAGGTCGAGGGCGGCTTCAAGGCCGTCGCCGACGCGCTGGACCGCACCGTGGCGCAGCTGGGCCTGACGAAGTACGCCGCCACGGGCGACGCCTTCGACCCCACGCTCCACGAGGCGCTCATGCACGGCCTGTCGCCGGAGGTCACCACGACCACCGTCGACGTGGTCGCGCAGGCGGGCTACCGCATCGGCGAGCGCGTCGTGCGCGCGGCGAAGGTGACCGTGCTGGACCCTGAGGGCTGAGAGCCCCCGACCGATCCGACGAGAGGAGGGACGACCCGTGGCGAACAACGCCGACTGGGCCACCAAGGACTTCTACCAGGTCCTCGGCGTGGCCAAGGACGCCGACCAGGCCGCCATCAAGAAGGCCTACCGCAAGCTGGCGCGGGAGAACCATCCCGACTCCAAGCCGGGTGACAAGGCCGCCGAGGACCGCTTCAAGTCGGTCGCGGAGGCCTACGACGTCGTGGGCGACCAGGACAAGCGGGCGCAGTACGACGAGATGCGCTCGCTCTACGGCGCCGGCGCCGGCTTCGGCCGGGGCGGGGGCGGCGGGGGCTTCCCCGGCGGCTTCGGCGGTGGTCGCCCCGGCACCGGGACCCGCCCGGGCGGTGCCGGCGGCTTCGACGTCGGTGACCTGTTCGGCGACCTCTTCCGCCAGGGCGGCCAGGGGGGCGGTGGCGGCTTCGGCGGCTCCCGCGGCCCGCGGCCGGCCAAGGGCGCCGACGTCGAGGCGGAGGCCACGATCGCCTTCGCCGACGCGCTCGCCGGCACCACCATCAGCCTGCGGCTGCGCTCGGACGCGCCGTGCCCGACCTGCTCGGGCACGGGCGGCAAGCCCGGCACCCGGCCGCACGTCTGCGGCACCTGCGACGGCGCCGGCATGGTGGCCAGCACCGTGGGCGGCGGGTTCTCGATGAACGAGACCTGCCCCGAGTGCCACGGTCGCCAGCTCGTCTACGACGAGTCGTGCCCCACCTGCCACGGCTCCGGTCGAGGCGTCTCGAGCCGCACCATCTCGGCGCGGATCCCCGCCGGGGTCAAGGACGGCCAGCGGATCCGCCTCAAGGGCAAGGGGGCCTCCGGCGAGAACGGCGGCCCGGCCGGCGACCTGCTCGTGACGGTCAAGGTCGGCTCCCACCGGCTCTTCGGCCGCAAGGGCGACCACCTCACCCTCGAGGTGCCCGTCGGCTTCGACGAGGCCGCGCTCGGGGCCGAGATCAAGGTGCCCACGCTGGGTGGCGCCCCGGTGACGCTGCGCGTCCCGGCCGGCACGCCGAGCGGCCGGGTGTTCCGGGTGCGGGGCCGCGGGGCGCCGCGCAAGGACGGCTCCCCGGGCGACCTGCTGGTGACGGTGCTCGTGGAGGTGCCGCCGACGCTGGGCGACGACGCGCGCTCGGCCGTGGAGGCCTACCGCGCGGCGCGCGCGGGCCACGACCCGCGGGCCGGCCTGCTCGAGGGAGGCGCGTGAGATGCCCACCTCCCGCCAGCCGCGTCGCAACCAGGTGCCCGGCCCGACCGTGCCGGTCTACGTCATCAGCGTCGCCGCGGAGCTGACCGGCCTGCACCCGCAGACCCTGCGCCAGTACGACCGTGCCGGCCTGGTCTCCCCGGGCCGCACCGGTGGCGGCGGTCGGCGCTACTCGCTGCGCGACATCGAGCTGCTGCGCGAGGTGGCCGAGCTGACCGCCTCCGGCATCGGCCTCGAGGGGGTGCGCCGCATCCTGGAGCTCGAGCACCAGGTCGCAGCCCTGCGCGCCCGCAACGCCGAGCTGCGGGGCCAGGTCGCCGAGCTGCAGTCGGCCCTCGAGGCCACGCTCGCCACCCTGCGCGGCCACCGGCCCAACCTGCCGGCGCTGCGCCCCCCGGGCGGCGCCATCACGCCGTTCCTGCAGTCGCCCCACTAGCCGCCCGTCGGGACGCTCCGTGCGTCTCGTCACGGGCACGGGCTTGCCGATCCCGGTGACCGGGTCGCGGCGGAGTCGTTAACCTTCGCGACACACGCGCGCACGCCCGGGGGACCCGCCCGCCGGGCCCACCGCGAGGCCGGGACAGGAGGCCGCCATGCCGGCGGAGATCGACTGGTTCTTCCAGCGCGCCGACTGGCTCCACGTGCTGACGATCCCGGTGTTCACCGGCGTCGTGGGGTTCCTCATCAACTGGAGCGGGCTGTGGATGCTCTTCTCCCCGGTGCGCTTCCACGGCGTCACGGTGCCGGGCATGCGCCAGCTCTCGCGGGTGCTGCCCCGCAAGGTGCAGGAGGTGCCCGGCATCCTGCAGGGCGGCATCGGCTGGCAGGGCATCGTGCCGGCCCGGGCGGCCAAGATGGGCAGCATCGCCGTCGACAAGGCGATCGCCAAGCTCGGCACGCCCGCGGAGTTCTACCAGCAGCTCGAGCCCGACCAGATCGCCGAGCACATCGTGCAGGTCTTCGAGCCCGAGCTGCCACAGATGATCGACCAGATCATGCGGCGCGAGCACCCCGCCCTGTGGCGTGACCTGCCCCCACGGGCACGGGCGGCCGTCGTACGTCGCGTCCAGGCGCAGCTGCCCGGCGTGGTGCGCACCGTGACCGACGAGATCGGCGAGCACATCGACCAGCTGCTCGACCCGAAGATCATGGTCATCAACCACTTCCAGCGGCACCCCGCGCTGGTGGTCCGGATCTTCCGCGACTTCGGCCAGCGCGAGCTCAACCTGATGGTGGCCTTCGGGTTCATCTTCGGCTTCGGGCTCGGCATCCCGGTCGCGGTCCTCGACCACTGGTTCGCCCAGTGGTGGCTGCTGCCCGTGCTCGGCGTGGTCGTCGGCTGGGCCACCAACGCGCTCGGCATGTGGCTGATCTTCGAGCCGCCGGAGCCGCGCCGGGTCCTGGGCATCAAGGTGCACGGCCTGTTCCTGCGTCGCCAGGACCAGGCGGCCGAGGTCTACGCGCGGATCATCGCCGACGACGTCATCACGCTGGAGAACATCGGCGACTTCCTGCTCGACGGCCCCCGGGGCGACCGCACCCGGCAGATGCTGGCCTCGGCGATGCGCCCGGCCATCGACAACGCCGCCGGCCCGGTGCGCGGCGCGGTGCGCGTGGCCGTGGGGTCGCGGCAGTTCGACAACATCCGCGACGCGATGGCGCTGGAGGCGGTCGACCGGACCATCGAGCCCTTCCGCGACCCGGATTTCAGCCGCCGCCAGGCCGACAAGATCAACGCGCTCATCGCGCAGCGGACCAAGGAGCTGCCCCCGCGCGACTTCGTGGAGATGATGCGCTCCGCCATCAAGGAGGACGAGTGGATGCTCTACGCCCACGGCGCGATCATGGGCTTCGGCGGTGGGTTGCTCCACCTCGCGCTCTTCGGGGTCGGGGGGCCGGCGTGAACGACCGTCCCGACCGCACGCCCGAGCGCGCCACCGGTGCCCTGCCCGGCGCGCAGGACCCGCAGGGCCCCGCGCCGTGGCGCACCGACGACGAGCCGCCGGCACGACCCGGCCGCCAGCCCGTGCTGCGCGAGGCGACCGAGGCGCTGCCGGGCGTGGCCCGGATCGCCGCCACCGCCGCGGCCCGCTCGACGGCCTGGTCGGTCGGCGCCGGCCTGCGCTCGGGCCGGCTCCTGGTGCGCGCGCTCACCGATCCCGACACCGCCGGCGACCTCGTCCAGGGCGTCGCCCACGACGTGGCCGAGGCCTCGCGCACCGTCAGCGAGGTGGCCCGCGCCGTCTCCGCGGGCGTGCCGGTCACCCGCGCCCTGCGCGACGCGTCCGCCTCCCTGGCCGACGTGGTGCTAGCCGACGTCACGCCGCAGCCCCGCGAGCCCGAGCGCGAGCGGTCGCTGCGCGAGCGCGGCGAGGACCTGCTGGAGCGGTCGCGCGACGTGTGGGACGAGGAGGGCGTGCACCCGGCGTACGGCCGGATCCTCGACGAGCTCGCCCCCGACGAGGCCCGGATCCTGCTGCTCCTGCTGCGCGGGGGCCCGCAGCCCTCGGTCGACGTGCGCACCGGCGGCCCCGTCGGGATGGTCAGCAGCGCGCTGGTCGCCCCCGGCATGTCGATGATCGGCGCCCGGGCCGGCTGCCGCCACACCGACGAGGTGCCGGCGTACCTCAACAACCTGTTCCGGCTCGGCCTGATCTGGTTCAGCCGCGAGCAGCTCGAGGACCCGATGGAGTACCAGGTCGTCGAGGCCCAGCCCGACGTGCTGGCCGCGATGCACTCCGTGCGCTTCCCCAAGGTGGTGCGCCGCAGCATCCACCTGACGCCCTTCGGCACCGGCTTCTGCACCGCCTGCCTGGTCGACGACTCCGAGGCGGCCTCGCTCCCGGCCCACCAGATCCCCGAGGACTGACCCGCCGCCCTCGGGGTCGGACACACCACGCGTCCCACTGGACGTCGTTCCTGGTGACTGGACGTCTGTTGCAACAGACGTCCAGTCACCGATCACCCGGACGTCCGGGTGATCAGCGCCCCTTGACCACCCCCACCCCCAAACCCCAAAGTTGAGGGGAACAGACTCAACTCTGGCGGCGTTGACCCGGTGTCGCGCTCGCCGTCCGAGCCGCATCCCACCCCGGTCCGTCCCGGTCGTCACGAGGAGTTCGAGTGGACGCATCCAAGCTGACCTCACGCAGCGTCGAGGTCGTCAACGCCGCCAGCACCCTGGCCGTCAACGAGGGTCACCCGCAGGTCGACCCCGTGCACCTCGCCGCCGCCCTGCTCCGGCAGGAGCGCGGCGTCACCCCGTCCCTGCTGGCCAAGGCCGGCGCCGACGTCGCGGCCGTGAGCCACGCCGTCGACCAGGCGCTGTGGCAGCTGCCGTCGGCCTCCGGGTCGACCGTGGCCTCGCCGACGGCCTCCGCCGCCCTGACGCGGGTGCTGGCCAGGTCGCTGGACCTGATCAAGGAGATGAAGGACGACTACGTCGCGACCGAGCACCTGCTGCTCGCGCTGACGGTCGTCGACACCCCGGTGCGCTCGCTGCTGGCCGGCGCCGGCGTCACCGAGCAGGCCGTGCGCGAGGCGATCACCGCCACCCGCGGCAGCCGCCGGGTCACCAGCCAGGACGCGGAGGCGACGTACGACGCCCTGGAGAAGTACGCCGTCGACCTCACCGCCCGCGCCGAGGAGGGCCGGCTCGACCCGGTGATCGGCCGGGACGCCGAGATCCGCCGCGTCGTGCAGGTGCTCTCGCGGCGCACCAAGAACAACCCGGTGCTCATCGGCGAGCCCGGCGTCGGCAAGACCGCCGTCGTCGAGGGGCTGGCCCAGCGCGTGGTCGCGGGCGACGTGCCCGACTCGCTCAAGGGGCGCCGCGTGATGAGCCTCGACCTGGCCGCGATGGTGGCCGGCGCGAAGTACCGCGGGGAGTTCGAGGAGCGGCTCAAGGCCGTGCTGGAGGAGATCACCTCCTCGGGCGGCCAGATCATCACCTTCATCGACGAGCTGCACACGGTCGTCGGTGCGGGCGCCGGCGGCGACTCCGCGATGGACGCCGGCAACATGCTCAAGCCGATGCTGGCCCGCGGCGAGCTGCACCTGATCGGCGCGACCACGCTCGACGAATACCGCGAGCGCATCGAGAAGGACCCCGCCCTGGAGCGGCGCTTCCAGCAGGTCTTCGTGGGCGAGCCGAGCGTCGAGGACACGGTGGCGATCCTGCGCGGGCTGCAGGAGAAGTACGAGGCTCACCACGGCGTGAAGATCACCGACGCCGCCCTGGTCGCCGCGGCGATGCTGTCGGACCGCTACATCCCCGGGCGCCAGCTGCCCGACAAGGCCATCGACCTGATCGACGAGTCGGCCTCGCGGCTGCGCATGGAGATCGAGAGCTCCCCGGTGGAGATCGACCAGCTGCGGCGCTCGGTCGACCGGATGAAGATGGAGCAGCTGGCGCTGGAGCGCGAGACCGACGCCGCGTCGCAGGACCGGCTGGAGCGGCTGCGGGCCGACCTGGCCGACCGCGAGGAGGAGCTCCGCGAGCTCGAGGCGCGCTGGGAGCGGGAGAAGGCCGCCCTGGAGGGCTCGGGCGAGCTGCGCAAGCAGATCGACGAGCTGCGGGTCGAGGCCGAGCGCCTGCAGCGCGGGGGCGACCTCGGGGCCGCCTCGGAGATCCTCTACGGCCGGATCCCGGTGCTGGAGAAGCAGATCGAGGAGGCCGACCGCGTCGAGGTGCCCGCCGATGAGCGGATGGTCAACGAGGAGGTCGGCCCCGCCGAGATCGCCGACGTCGTGGAGGCCTGGACCGGCATCCCGACCGGCCGCCTGCTCGAGGGCGAGACCGCCAAGCTGCTGCGGATGGAGGACATCATCGGCGAGCGGCTGGTCGGCCAGCGGGCCGCGGTCAGCGCCGTGTCCGACGCGGTGCGACGCAGCCGCGCCGGCATCTCCGACCCCGACCGCCCGACCGGCTCGTTCCTGTTCCTCGGCCCCACCGGCGTCGGCAAGACCGAGCTGGCCAAGTCGCTGGCCGACTTCCTCTACGACGACGAGCGCGCGATCGTGCGCATCGACATGAGCGAGTACGGCGAGAAGCACTCCGTCTCGCGCCTGGTCGGCGCCCCTCCCGGCTACGTCGGCTACGACGAGGGCGGCCAGCTGACCGAGGCCGTGCGGCGCCGGCCCTACTCGGTCGTGCTGCTCGACGAGGTGGAGAAGGCCCACCCCGAGGTCTTCGACGTGCTGCTCCAGGTGCTCGACGACGGTCGCCTCACCGACGGCCAGGGCCGCACCGTCGACTTCCGCAACACCCTGCTGATCCTCACCAGCAACCTCGGCTCGACCTACCTCGTGGACCCGGTGCTGGCCACGGAGTCCAAGCACGAGGCGGTGATGGCGGTGGTGCGGCAGGCGTTCAAGCCGGAGTTCCTCAACCGGCTCGACGAGGTCGTCATGTTCGACGCGCTCGGCAAGGACGAGCTGGCCCACATCGTCGACCTGCAGCTGGCGGCCTTCGACTCGCGGCTGGCGCCGCGCCGGATCTCGGTCGGCGTGACCGCGGCCGCCCGCACCTGGCTCACCGACCACGGCTACGACCCGGCGTACGGCGCCCGCCCGCTGCGCCGCCTCGTGCAGACCGCGATCGGCGACCCGCTCGCGCGGCTGCTCATCGGCGGCCAGGTCGTGGACGGCCAGCACGTCGAGGTCGACCACCCCGAGGGCGCCGAGGACCTCACCCTCACGGTCGTCTGAGCCGGGGGTCCGGGCCGAGCCGGGCCGGGCCGGGCCGGACCCATGTAACGCTCCGTTACTGCATCTGAGTGCCCCCGGCGACGGGTGTACGCCGCGGGTAACGGAGCGTTACATGCGCCGCGCCGCCGCCGTGCCGGCCCCGCGCCGCCGCCGTGCCGCCGTCGCGCCGGCCCCGTGCCGGCCCCGTGCCGGCCCCGCGGCGGCCCCGCCCCTGCCCGCGCCGCCGCGCGCTGCCCGCCTCCTTGGCAGGATGACCCCATGAGCGACACCCCCGCCAAGGACCGACCCCGCCAGCTGACGCTGGCGGTGGGCTTCGTGATCGGCGGCTCGCTGTTCCTGCTGCTGCAGATCTTCGACACCGTGGGGCGGCTCAGCTCGGTCGACACCCGTGACGCGGTGTCGGAGTGGCTGGCCTCGCCGGCCGGGGAGGGCCTGGGCGCCGACGTCTCGACGGTGCTGGGCCTGATGCGGGTCGGCCTGACGGTGGCGGCGGTCTGCGCGGCCGTCGCCCTGGCCGCGGGCGGCTTCGTGCTGCAGCGCCACCGCGGGGCCCGGATCGCGCTGTCGGTGGTGGCGGTCCCGCTGCTGCTGACCGCCCCGCTCACCGGCGGCATCTTCGGTGCCGTGGTGGCCGCCTCGATCGGTCTGATGTGGAGCGGCCCCGCCCGGGACTGGTACGCCGGACGGCCGGTGCGCGAGACCCCCGCCTGGCCCGCCCGCCGCTCCACCGGGCCCGACGACTCCCGGGGGTCGGTCGGCGGCACGCCCCCCAGCGCCCCCGGCGCCTCGCCGGCCCTGCGGCCCGAGGCGGAGGCGCCGCGGATCTCCACCGCCACCACCTCCGACGCCCCCGGCGCCACCCCGGGCTGGGGTGCTCCCCGCGGCGAGGTCGCGCCGGGCGCCCCCGGCGCTCCCGGTGGCCAGGGTGCTGCTCCGGCGCGCCTCGGGGTGCCCCGCCCGGTCACGGTCGCGTGTCTGCTGACCTGGGTCTTCGCCGGCGGCGCGGCCGTGCTCTACGCCATCTCGGTGGTGGCGCTGCTGGTCGCGCCCGACTCGGTGACCGAGGCGCTGCGCAGCTCCCCGCAGTGGCAGGAGGCGACCCAGCAGGCCGGCCTGTCCGAGGACCTGCTCGTGCCGGCCCTGGTCGCCAGCTGCGTGATCGGCGGCGGTTGGGCGCTGGGCGCCTGCCTGCTCGCGTGGTTCACCCGGCGGCGCCACGACTGGGCCCGGATCCTGCTCATCGTCAGCGCGGGGGTCACCTTCCTGTTCGCGCTGGCGGCCTTCCCGGTCGGGCTGGTCGTGCAGCTCGCGGCCGCGGTGACGATCGGCCTGCTCTTCCACGCCGAGACCCGCGCCTGGTTCGCCCACCGGCCGACGCTGCCGCCGCCGCCCTCAGGTCCCCCCTCCGGCCCGCCCGCCCCGCCCCACGCCCCGCCGCACGACGGGCAGCACGGAGAGCACGGCCAGCAAGGCCCCCCGCCGCCGCAGCAGGGCGGTCACCGCGGCCCCTGGTGAGCCCCTGTGAGCCCCTGGTGAGCCCGGGTGAGGCTCGGGCTCAGGCGGTCAGCCGCGCGCCCCGCAGCCGGCGCAGGCCCTCGTCGATGACCTCTCGCTCCTTGCAGAACGCCCACCGCACCAGGTGGCGGCCCTCCTCGGAGCCGTCCTCGTAGAAGACCTGCGAGGGGATCGCCACCACCCGCGCGCGCTCGGCGAGGCCGAGGCAGAACGCCATGGAGTCCTCCCAGCCGAGGGATGAGACGTCGGTGGTGACGAAGTAGGTGCCCTGCGGCACGTGCACCTCCAGGCCGAGCTCGGCCAGGCCCGCGCAGAGGTGGTCGCGCTTGGCGAGCAGGTCGTCGCGCAGGGCCTCGTGGAAGGCGTCCTCGTGCTCCAGCGCGTGCGCCACGGCCGGCTGGAAGGGCGCCCCCGAGGAGTAGGACAGCCAGTTCTTGGCGCCCTCGACCGCGGCGACGAGCTCGGCGGGACCGCTGGCCCAGCCGATCTTCCAGCCGGTGAAGGAGAAGGTCTTGCCCGAGCTCGAGATCGTCACCGTGCGCTCGAACATGCCGGGCAGGGTGGCCAGCGGCACGTGGCGGTGGTCATCGAAGACGAGGTGCTCGTAGACCTCGTCGGTCACCACGACCAGGTCGTGGCGCCGGGCGACGTCGGCCACCCCTTCGAGCTCGGCCCGGGAGAGCACGTGGCCGGTCGGGTTGTGCGGCGTGTTGAGCAGCACCAGCTTGGTGCGCGGCGTCACCGCCGCCTCGAGCTCGGCGACGTCGAGGCGGTAGTCGGGCGCGCGCAGCGTCACCGGGCGCCGCACGCCGCCCGCGAACTGCACCATCGCGCGGTAGCTGTCGTAGTACGGCTCCAGCACCACGACCTCGTCGCCCGGGTCCACCAGTCCCAGGACCGCCGCGGCGACGGCCTCGGTGGCGCCCGTGGTGACCACGACCTGGTCGGGGGTCAGCTCCAGCCCGTAGTGGCGCCGCTGGTGCGAGACGACCGCGGCGACCAGCTCGGGGGAGCCGTGGCCGGGCGGGTACTGGTTGCGGCCCGCCCGCATCGCGTCGTACGCCGCCTCCACCACGCTGGCCGGTCCGGACAGGTCGGGGAACCCCTGGCCGAGGTTGACCGACCCGGTGCGCACGGCGAGCGCCGACATCTCCGCGAAGATCGTTGACCCGACCCCCTCGAGCCGGCGGGCGGTGCGCGACGGCCGCGATCCGCGGGAGGGGCGGGACGGGACGGTCGGCGAGCTGGTCACGACCCGAACCTAGCGCCGCGGGCCGCCGCCTGGCGGTTCCGTCGGACGCACGGGTCCCGACCGGTCACAATGGCCGCATGCCTCTGCGTCGACGCCGCGCCGACCCCACGGACCCGCCGCCTGCCCCGGGCCGCCGGGTCGGGCGACCGAGCCTGGTGCGTCGCCTCACGACCTGGCTGGGCGTGGCGATGATGCTCACCGGCGTCGTGCTGCTGGGGTACGTCGGCTGGCAGTTCTGGGGCACCAACTGGACCTCCCAGCGAGCGCAGGAGCAGGTGCGGACCAGCCTGAAGCAGCAGTGGGAGCAGCCCGGCCAGAACCTGCGGCCGGCGTACGTCCCCCAGGGCAAGGCCTCGGCGCTGATCCGGATCCCGCGCTTCGGCGACGACTACGTGGTGCCGGTGCTCGAGGGCACCACCGACGAGGTGCTGGCCAAGGGCTACGGCCACTTCGCCGACACGGCCGACCCCGGCGAGGTCGGCAACTACGCCCTCGCGGCGCACCGCGTCACCCACGGCGAGCCGCTGCGGCGGATGCCCGAGCTGCGGCCGGGGGACCAGGTGGTGGTGGAGACGGTCGACGCGACCTACACCTACCGCCTCGACACCGACCCCAACGCGCTGGTGATCCCCTTCACGGGGGTCTGGGTGCTCGACCGGGTGCCGAAGAACCCCCAGGCCGGCGGCGTGCAGCCGGCGCAGCGGGCCGGCCAGAAGCTGATCACGCTCACCACCTGCTCCGAGCTGTTCCACACCGACGACCGGATGATCGCGTTCGGCCACCTGGTCCGGACCGAGCCCAAGACCGGCGCCTGAGGCCGGCTCGCGGGTCGCGCCGGCGGGCCCCGGTAGCCTTCGCCCCATGCCAGCGCCCCACGACGACGCCGTGCCCGACCCCGACCTCGCCCGGGACGTCGACGCCATCTGCCGCCTGACCGGCGAGTTCACGCTGCGCTCGGGGCAGGTGGCGAGCGAGTACTTCGACAAGTACCTCTTCGAGGCCGAGCCCGCCCTGCTGGCCCGTGTGGTCGAGCAGATGCGGCCGCTGCTGCCCGCCGACACCGAGCTGCTCGGCGGCCTCGAGCTCGGCGGCGTCCCGATCGCCACCGTGCTCTCCGCCCGCACCCTGCTGCCGGCGCTGTTCGTGCGCAAGCAGGCCAAGGAGTACGGCACCTGCAAGCTGGCCGAGGGACCCGACGTGGCCGGTCGCCGCGTGACCCTGGTCGAGGACGTCATCACCACGGGCGGCGCCGTGCGCGACGCGACGCGTGCGCTGCGGGAGGCGGGCGCGGTCGTCGAGACGGTCGTGTGCGCGATCGACCGCAGCCCCGAGGGCGAGAACCCCCTGGCCGACGTCGGCCTCGAGGTCCGCCCGGTGCTGACCAAGGCCCAGCTCGACGCGGTCCACGCGTGAGCGCCGCGACCGCGCTGCTCCCGCTGGCGACGTCGGGCTCGGAGGACCTCGGCGGCCTGGCCGGCTTCGCGGTCGACCTGATGGAGAAGCTCGGCGGGCCCGGCGCGGGCCTCGCCGTCGCGCTGGAGAACCTCTTCCCGCCGATCCCCAGCGAGGTGATCCTGCCCTTCGCCGGCTTCGCGGCCAGCCGCGGCGACTTCACCCTCGTCGGCGCCATCTTCTGGACGACGCTGGGCTCGCTGGTCGGCGCCTGGGCGATGTACGGCATCGGCGCGGGCCTCGGCCGCCGTCGGATGTACGCCGTGTGGGCGCGCGTCCCGCTGGTCAAGACCGAGGACCTGGAGAAGACGGAGGCGTGGTTCGCCCGCCACGGCGGGAAGGCGGTCTTCCTGGGCCGGATGGTCCCGATCTTCCGCAGCCTGATCTCGGTGCCGGCCGGCCTGGAGCGGATGTCGTTCGGCCTGTTCACCCTCTACACCGTCGCCGGCAGCCTGATCTGGAACAGCGTCTTCGTGCTCGCGGGCTACGGCCTGGGCGAGCAGTGGGACACCGTCGGCCCCTACGTCGGCACCTTCCAGAACGTCGTGATCGCGCTGGTGGTCGCCGCGATCGGCTTCTTCGTGGTGACGCGCGTGCGCGGCATCCGGGCCGAGAAGCGCGCGGGCGGCCCGACGGCGTGAACGACCCGCGCCAGGAGCAGCGGGCGCCGTACGACCCGATGCCGCACGGCCCCGACGAGGTCGGGCTGGGGCCCTGGCAGGGCGAGTGGCCGACCGGGCCGCAGTGGGACCCCGAGCTGCTGGCGCAGGGCGACCGGCGCAACGTCGTCGACCGCTACCGCTACTGGACGCTCGAGGCGATCGTGGCCGACCTCGACGAGCACCGGCACGACTTCCACGTGGCCATCGAGAACTGGCAGCACGACTTCAACATCGGCACCGTCGTGCGCACCGCCAACGCGTTCCTGGCCGCCGAGGTCCACATCGTCGGCAGGAAGCGGTGGAACCGTCGCGGCGCGATGGTGACCGACCGCTACCAGCACGTGCGCCACCACGAGACGCCAGCCGACCTGGCCCGCCACCTCGCCGACCAGGACGTCGCCCTCGTGGGGGTCGACAACCTGCCGGGCTCGGCCCACCTCGAGACGTGGGAGCTGCCGCGGCGGGTGTGCTTCCTGTTCGGCCAGGAGGGACCCGGGCTGTCGGAGGCCGCGCGGAAGGCCTGCGACGGCACCTTCTCGATCGCGCAGTTCGGCTCGACCCGCTCGATCAACGCCTCGGCCGCCGCCGCGATCGCGATGCACGCCTGGGTGGTCCGGCACGCCGACCTCGACGTGGCCTGGCGGGGCTGAGCGACGGTGGCGGCTCGGTGGACCTGGCTGGGGCGGCGCATCGAGGCGCTCGACCCCGAGACCGACAGCGACGAGGTGATGCGGCTGCTGGCCGAGCACCAGCTCAACCTGCCGATCATCAACCTCACCCTGCTCGTCACCACCGCCCAGACGGCGCTGCCGCCGTCGGCGTCGGCGACGCTGGTCGGCACCGGCAAGCTGCTGCACCGCGGCGAGCAGCGCTTCGCCGACGGCAGCGGCTACCTCGTCACGTGGTTCCGCCACGGCGCCCGCAGCCCCGAGACCCGCGCCTCGGTGGAGCGGCTCAACCGCTACCACCTCGGCCTGGCCCGCAGCTTCCCCGGCGCCTTCGGCGACAACGACGAGTACCTCTACACGCTGTGCGCCATCGGCAGCTTCGTGCCCCGGATGCGCGAGACCCTCGGGCTGCCGCCGCAGAGCCCCACCCTCGACGTCGCCTGGCACCACTTCCTGCGCGACCTGGCCGGGCTCTTCCGCGGCGAGCACGGCCCGGTCACCGGTTTCCCCGAGGACCTCGCCGGCATGCGCCGCTTCGCCGAGGACTTCGAGGCGCGGCCCTGGCCGGCCACCGACGAGGGCCGCGAGCTGGTGGCCGGCATGGTCCAGCAGTACGCCGACCGGTTCTTCCCGCCGCCGATGCACTGGTTCGCCCGCGCCCAGGCGCTGCTGCTGATGCCTCCACGGGTCCGCGAGGTGCACCGCACCAGTGAGCCCGGCCGGGTCTCCGGGGCGGTCGTGCGGTGGCTGATGCGCCAGGTCATCGGCGCCCAGGAGAGCTGGTGGCCGACGCGTCGCCGGCCGCTCTCGGCGTACGTCGACAGCCGGCGGGGCCGGGCCTCCCGGCGCCGCCGCGAGGCCCGGATGCAGCGCGTCTACGACCGCCGGGTCCGCCGCGGCGAGGTCGTGCCGCCGGTGCGGCTCCACGGCTGAGACGGCCCGACGCGACCGGTCAGGTCAGCACGGCGGCGACCAGCGTCAGCACGCCCATGATCACCAGCAGCAGCCCGAGCCACGCGGCGGCCACCGCGAGGTGGTGCCACACGTCTCGGGCCGGGCCGCGGGCGGCGCCGCGGCCGACGAGCAGCACCAGCACCGACAGCGCCAGGCCGATGAGCGCGGCGAGCAGGTCGGGCGAGCCGAACGACGGCAGCAGCGACTCCAGCGCGCGGTAGACCGCGATCCCGAGGTTCGACAACCCGCTGAGCACCAGGGCGACGGCGAGCACGAAGGCGACGAGGGCGCGGGACTCCCGGCTGAGCGGCGGCATGGCCGCGACCCTACGGCCGGTCGGGGCACGGGCCCGTCCACTAGGGTGGAAAAACAGTCGTCACCCTGCTTGCCAACGCTGCCGAGGAGCCCGCCGATGCCCATCGCCACGCCCGAGAAGTACGCCGAGATGCTCGACACCGCGAAGGCGCAGGAGTTCGCCTTCCCGGCGATCAACGTGTCGTCCTCGCAGACGCTCAACGCGGCGCTGGCCGGCTTCGCCGAGGCGGGGTCCGACGGCATCATCCAGATCTCGACCGGCGGCGCGGAGTACCTCTCGGGCCCGACCGTCAAGGACATGGTGACCGGCTCGGTGGCGTTCGCGGCGTACGCCCGCGAGGTGGCGAAGAAGTACCCCGTCAACGTCGCGCTCCACACCGACCACTGCCCCCAGGACAAGCTCGACGGCTTCGTCCGGCCGCTGCTCGCGCTGTCCGCCGAGCGGGTCAGGAACGGCGAGGAGCCGCTGTTCCAGAGCCACATGTGGGACGGCTCCGCGGTGCCGCTGGAGGAGAACCTCGAGATCGCGCGCGAGCTCCACGCCGCCTGCCAGGCCGCCAAGATCGTGCTGGAGATCGAGGTCGGCGTCGTCGGTGGCGAGGAGGACGGCGTCGACAACGAGATCAACGACAAGCTCTACTCCACCCCCGAGGACGCCATCGCGACCGCCAAGGCCCTCGGCCACGGCGACGACGGCTACTTCATGACCGCGCTCACCTTCGGCAACGTGCACGGCGTCTACAAGCCCGGCAACGTCAAGCTGCGCCCCTCGGTCCTCAAGGACGCCCAGGAGGCGGTGGTGCGGGAGTTCGGCCTCGAGGCCGGGTCCAAGCCCTTCCACCTCGTCTTCCACGGCGGCTCCGGCTCGAGCGCGGAGGAGATCGCCGAGGCGGTGTCCTACGGCGTGGTCAAGATGAACATCGACACCGACACCCAGTACGCCTTCACCCGCCCCGTCGCCGGGCACATGCTGGCCAACTACGACGGCGTCCTCAAGATCGACGGCGAGGTCGGCAGCAAGAAGCTCTACGACCCCCGCGCCTGGGGCAAGGCCGGCGAGGCCGGCATGGCCGCCCGGGTCGTCGAGGCCTGCGAGCACCTCCGCGCCTCCGGTCGCTCCCTGGGGTAGGTGGCGCGGCGGGCAGCGGGCGGCGGCGGCGTACGAGCGGGCGGGCATGTAACGCTCCGTTCCTGTGCGTGAGTGCCCCCTGCAACGGGTGTACGTCGCCCGTAACGGAGCGTTACATGCGCCGAGCCGAGCCGAGCCGGCCGAGCCGGCCGAGCCGGGCCGGGCCGAGCCGCTCGATCGTCGTCCACAAGGCCGCCGTCGGTGCTGGTCGTCCACAGGCCACGGTCCACGGACCGCACGGAGCCTCGGCGCGGCTCAGGGTGGCGTCGTGCTGCCTGCTCTCGCCCTGCTCGCCGCTCGCCAGGGCGGGCTGGTCGCGCGTCGGCAGTGCTACGCGGTCGGCATGACCGACGAGGACCTGCGGGCGATGCTGCGTCCTGGTGGTCCGTGGGCAGTGGTGCGTCGGGGCGCGTACCTCCCGCGTGAGCGGTGGGAGGCCGTCACCGACCCGTGGGAGCGGGTGCTGCTGCGTGACCGGGCCGCCGACCTCGTCATGGAGACCGCGCACGTGATGAGCCACGACTCGGCTGCGCGGGCGCTGGCCGTCCCGATGCTGCGACCCCGGGCGCCGCTGGTGCACGTCACCCGGCCGGGGGTGGGCGGCTCGCGCACGAAGGCCGGGGTCAAGCACCACCTGACCCGCATCGAGCTCGCGGGGCTCCGCGACGTCGACGGCCTGGTCGTCACCGGACCCGCGAGGACAGCGCTCGACCTCGCTCGCGAGCACGGCCTCGCCGCCGGCGTGGTCGCCCTCGACCACGTGCTGGCCTCCGGCACCGCGAGGCGCGAGGTCGAGGCCGAGCTGGCGGTGATGTGGTCGTGGCCGCAGGTCAGGACGGCGCGCGAGGCGCTTGCGCTCGCGGACCCCGGCGCCGAGTCGCCGGCCGAGAGCCTGGCCCGGCTGTTCGTCGGGTCGCTCGGGGTCGGGCCGGTCGAGACCCAGTTCCCGGTCGAGTGCCGCGGCACCGTCTTCTGGGCCGACCTGCGGGTCGGCTGCCACGTGATCGAGGTCGAGGGCGTGGCCAAGCTGGTGCCGGTGGGTGACGGTGGCCTCGCGACGAGGTCCACCCGTGAGCTCCTCCGCGCCCGGGAGGAGCGCGGGCGGCTCATCCGCGCCGCGGGCCTCGGCCTGTCGTACGTCGGCTGGGACGACCTCTTCGGCCGCGCCCGCGAGCACACCCGCGACTGGCTCACCCGCGACATCCGCCTCACCGAGCAGCGCCACGGGTCCGAGCTGCCGACCCACCTGGCCGAGCGGGCGGCGTACCTCCGGCGGCACCACCCCCGCCGCCGGTCGTGACAGCGGGGCGCGTCGGCGGCCCGCCCGTCGCATGTAACGCTCCGTTACCAGCGGCGTACATCCGTCGCCAGGGGCACTCACGCACAGGAACGGAGCGTTACATGCGGGCCGGTCGCCGGCCCTGCCCTGCCCGCCCCACCCACCCGGCCCGCCACCCCCGTGGGAGCATCGGGACATGAGTGACTCGATGCTCGGACGTGACCTGATCGCGGGGCCGCCCCCCACGCAGCTGCCGGTGGACCCGGCGGGGGCGGAGCTGGAGGCCGGTGACGTGCCCGCCGAGGTCGTGCGGCGCCACCCGGAGTCGCCGCTGGCGTGGGCGACGCTGGCCGAGCTCGCGCTGGGGGACGACGCGGTCGACGACGTGACGGCGTACGCCTACGCGCGGGTGGGGTACCACCGCAGCCTCGACTCGCTGCGCCGCAACGGGTGGAAGGGCCACGGGCCGGTGCCGTGGTCGCACGTGCCGAACCGCGGGTTCCTGCGGGCGCTGGCCGCGCTCACCACCGCGGCGGGACGCATCGGCGAGGACCACGAGCAGCAGCGCTGCGCCGACTTCCTGCGCGACTCGAGCCCGGAGGCAGCCGAGCAGCTGCTCTGACGGGCTGGCCCACGGGAGCCGCCCGACGGCAGCCCCGGAGCTACGCGCCCGGCACGATCATCGTGTAGGCGCCGTGCTCGACGTGCCAGGAGCGGCGGCGCTCGGGGCCGCTGATCTCGCCGTCGGCGGAGAGGTAGAAGTCCTCCCCGCTGATGGTGACGGCCTTCGCCCGGTGGCTGAGCACGTCGTCGCGCTCCTCGTGCTTGCCGCGCACCAGCTCCGCGACGTAGGTGAAGCGCTGCAGCGGCCCGGTGGCCAGCGAGACCATCACGTCGAGGCGGCCGTCCTCGGGGTCGGCGTCGGGCGTCAGCTCGGTGCCGCCGCCGACGCTGGCGCCGTTGCCGATCGCCACCATCAGGACGGGACGGTCGACGTCGACGAGGATCTCGCCGTCGGCCTCGATCCGCAGCCGGACGTACGGCGGCTGGAAGGCCGCCAGCACGGCGCCGATCGGGTAGCCCAGGATCCCGATGCCGAAGGGCCCCAGGCGCTTCTTCCAGCGGGCGCCGCGACGGCTGGCCTGCGCGCTGGCGCCGACGTGCACGTTGTTGACCACCACCTCGCCGGTCTCGTCGACGACGAGGTCCATCGGGTGGGGGCTGCCCTCGAGCAGGGCGGTGGCGGCCTCGGCGGGGTCGAGCGGGATCCCGAGGGTGCGGGCGAAGTCGTTGCCGGTGCCGAGGGGCAGCAGCCCCAGGGTGTGCTTGCCGAGCTCGTGGCGCTTGTGGAGCGCCGCCACGACCGCGTGCAGGCTGCCGTCGCCACCAGCGACCACCAGGGTGCGGCAGCCGGCCCGCTGCAGGACCCCGTCGAGCTCCCCGGGGTTGCTCGTGCGGGCCACCTCCACGTCGGCGCGCTCCCGCAGCACCTTCAGGGCGGCGTCGAGGTCGTCGCGCTCGCCACCGCCCGCCTCGGCGTTGGCGATGACGAGAAAGGGGTCCACCGGGTCAGGGTAGTGGTCCCACCCCGGACGCGGACGAATCCGGCGCAGGCCGTCCCGGTGGTAGCGTGAGGCCGCACTGAGCCCGGTGCCCACCGGGCTCGTGCTGTGTCCAGGGCCCCTCGAGGGGCCGGTTCGACACCCTGATGGAGGGGTGCACATGCCTGCGATCGTCGTGCTCGGAGCCCAGTGGGGTGACGAGGGCAAGGGCAAGGCCACCGACCTGCTCACCACCGAGGACGCCATCGACTTCTGCGTCCGCACCAGCGGTGGCCACAACGCCGGCCACACCATCGTCGTGGACGGCCAGAAGTTCGCCACCCACCTGCTGCCCAGCGGCATCCTCACCCCCGGGTGCACCTCGGTGATCGCCAACGGCGTGGTGATCTCGCCCGAGGCCCTGTTCCGCGAGCTCGACGCCCTGCTGGAGCGCGACGTCGAGCTCGGCCGGCTGGTGGTCAGCTCCAACGCCCACGTGATCGCGTCCTACCACTCGACGATCGACAAGGTCACCGAGCGCTTCCTCGGCAAGAACAAGATCGGCACGACCGGCCGCGGCATCGGACCGGCGTACGCCGACAAGATCAACCGCGTCGGCATCCGGGTCGCCGACCTGTTCGACGAGGACATCCTCGAGCAGAAGGTCGAGGCGGCCCTCGAGGTCAAGAACCACCTGCTGACGAAGGTCTACAACCGTCGCGCCATCACGGTCGAGGAGGTCGTCGAGGACCTCCGGTCCTACGCCGACCGCCTGCAGCCGATGGTCGAGGACACCTCGCTGCTGCTCAACCGCGCGCTCGACGACGGCCGCACCGTGCTCTTCGAGGGCGCCCAGGCCACCATGCTCGACGTCGACCACGGCACCTACCCGTTCGTGACGAGCAGCAGCCCCGTCGCCGGCGGCGTCTCGACCGGCTCGGGCGTCGGGCCCACCCGGATCGACCGCGTTATCGGCGTCATCAAGGCCTACACCACCCGCGTCGGCTCGGGCCCGTTCCCGACCGAGCTGTTCGACGCCGACGGCGAGAAGCTGTGGCGCGTCGGCGGCGAGGTCGGCGTCTCGACCGGTCGCGACCGGCGCTGCGGCTGGTACGACGCCGTCGTGGCCCGCTACGCCACCCGCGTCAACGGCCTCACCGAGCTGTTCATGACCAAGCTCGACGTGCTGTCGAGCTGGGAGAAGGTCCCGGTCTGCGTGGCGTACGACGTCGACGGGGTCCGCCACGACGAGATGCCGCTGACCCAGAGCGAGTTCCACCGCGCGAAGCCGATCTACGAGCACCTCGACGGCTGGGCCGAGGACCTCTCGGGCTGCCGCAGCTTCGAGGACCTGCCGAAGAACGCCCAGCGCTACGTGCAGGCGCTGGAGGAGATGTCGGGCGCGAAGTTCTGGGCCGTCGGCGTGGGCCCGGGCCGCGAGCAGACCATCGTCGTCAACGGCTGAGGAGCCGCGTCCGCAGCCGGTCGGCGCCCGGTCCCCCGAGGTCGGGCAGCACCACGTCGCGCCCGGTGACCAGGAGCAGCAGGTCGCCCACCGGGGCTCGCACCTCCTCGCCCTCGCCGGCCGTCCAGGCGTGGTCGGTCGCGACCAGGCGCACCGGACCCAGCCGCCGCTGGGCCCGGAACGGGAAGCCCATCGACCAGGCGCGCTCGGCGGCCGCCGCGGCGGCGTCGGGCGGGACGGCGCGGGTGCGGCCCAGCGGTCGCACGACGTCCTGGGCGTGGACGAGCACGTCGATCAGCGGCTCCAGCGGCGAGACCAGCGGGGCGCGCCGGCGCGACCCCACCATCGCGCGCAGCCGTGCGGCGTGCTCGCCGACGGGGCGCCGCGCCTGGCGCCGGGCGGTGTCGCGGATCATGACGTCGAAGCGGCCGCCGGAGCGCACCACGTCGACCAGGGCCTGCGCCGCCCCGGTGTGGGCCAGCGCCAGGTGGGCCGCGACGTCGCGCACCCGCCAGTCGGTGCACAGCGACGGGTGCTCCCACTCCTGCGCATCGAGGTCGTCGAGCAGGTCGGCCACCTCGAGGCGCTGCTGGTCGACGTGGGCCCAGATCGTGTCGACGTCCATGCCGACCTCCGAACAACTAGTACGATGGTCGAACCATGATGGTTCGATCGTCTGACCGAGGTCAAGACCCCGAGCTCCACCTCGGGGTGCTGTGCCTGATCGCGCACCGGGCGGCGGAGACCCGGGTGATGGAGCGGCTGCACGCGGCGGGGTACGACGACCTGACCGTCACCCAGGCCCGCGTCTTCGCCCGCCTCGGGCCCGAGGGCACCCGCGTGGGCGACCTCGCCGAGCAGGCCCAGGTGACCAAGCAGACCGCCACGGCGCTCGTCGACCAGCTCGAGCGCCGGGCCTACGTCGAGCGCGTGGCCGACCCGGCCGACCAGCGGGCCCGGCTGGTCCGCTTCGCCCCGCGGGGGACCGAGGCGTGCGCGGTCGCGCGTCGCGCCGAGGAGGAGGTGCGCGAGGAGTGGGAGGCCCACCTCGGTCCGCGGGCCGCCGCGCAGCTGCGCTCGGCGCTGGAGAAGCTGCGCGAGATCACCGACCCGTGGGCCTGAGCGCGGCGCCGATAGGATCACCGCCCGTGAAGACCCTCGTCATCGGCACCGGCGGCCGCGAGCACGCCCTCGCGCTCGCCCTGTCCCGCGACCCGGGCGTCAGCGAGGTCCACGCGGCCCCGGGCAACCCGGGCATCGCCGCCGTCGCCACCCTCCACGACGTCGACCCGCTGGACGGCCGCGCGGTCGGCGACCTCGCCGTCGCGCTCGGCATCGACCTGGTCGTGGTCGGGCCCGAGGCGCCGCTGGTCGCGGGGGTGGCCGACGCGGTGCGCGCCCGCGGGATCAGCTGCTTCGGGCCCTCGCAGGAGGCGGCCCGCCTGGAGGGCTCCAAGGCCTTCGCCAAGGACGTCATGGCCTCGGCCGGGGTGCCGACGGCCATGGCCCGGGTGTGCACCACGCCCGAGCAGGCCGAGGAGGCGCTCGACGCGTTCGGCCCGCCGTACGTCGTCAAGGAGGACGGCCTCGCCGCCGGCAAGGGCGTGGTCGTCACCGAGGACCGCGAGGTCGCGCTGGCGCACGCGCTGGCCTGCGAGCAGGTGCTGGTCGAGGAGTTCCTCGACGGCCCCGAGGTCTCGCTGTTCGCGCTGACCGACGGCTACACCGTCTACCCGCTGCAGCCCGCCCAGGACTTCAAGCGCATCGGCGACGGCGACGCCGGCCCCAACACCGGCGGCATGGGCGCCTACACGCCGCTGCCGTGGGCGCCGCCCGGCCTGGTCGCCGAGGTGCTCGACTCGGTGCTGCAGCCGACCGTCGACGAGCTGGCCCGCCGCGACACCCCCTTCGCCGGCCTGCTGTACGCCGGCCTCGCGCTCACCTCGCGCGGCACCCGGGTGGTGGAGTTCAACGCCCGCTTCGGCGACCCGGAGACGCAGCCGCTGCTCGCGCTGCTCGACTCCCCGCTGGGCGTGCTGCTCAAGGCCAGCGCCGACGCCGCCCTCCACGAGGTCGACCCGCCGCGGTGGCGCAGCGGCGCGGCGGTCGCCGTCGTCATGGCCAGCCGCGGCTACCCCGAGGGCTCGAGCTCCGGCGACGTCATCACCGGCACCGAGCAGGCGCAGGCCCACGCCGACGTCGTCCACGCCGGCACGGCCCTGCGCGACGGCGACCTGGTGACCGCAGGGGGGCGCGTCCTGGCCGTCACCGCGGTCGGCGACGACGTCGCCGACGCCCGCGACCGCGCCTACCGCGGCGTCGC
Organism: Nocardioides scoriae; assembly: GCF_900104965.1. Lineage (NCBI taxonomy): Bacteria > Bacillati > Actinomycetota > Actinomycetes > Propionibacteriales > Nocardioidaceae > Nocardioides > Nocardioides scoriae. The sequence goes on from NZ_LT629757.1 coordinate 3,362,510, forward strand.
CGAGATCAGCTTCACGGGCGCCCAGTGGCGCACCGACATCGCCGCGAAGGCGGCCCAGGAGGAGTCCGCATGAGCGTCCCCAACGTCCTCGCCACCCGGTACGCCGCGGCCGACCTCGCCGCGATCTGGTCGCCCGAGCACAAGATCGTGCTCGAGCGGCAGCTGTGGATCGCCGTGCTCCGCGCCCAGCGCGACCTGGGCGTCGACGTCCCCGACGGCGTCGTCGAGGACTACGAGGCCGTCGTCGACCAGGTCGACCTGGCCAGCATCGCGGCCCGCGAGCGGGTCACCCGCCACGACGTCAAGGCGCGCATCGAGGAGTTCTGCGCGCTGGCCGGCCACGAGCACGTCCACAAGGGCATGACCTCGCGCGACCTGACCGAGAACGTCGAGCAGCTCCAGGTGCTCTCGAGCCTGCGGCTGGTGCGCCAGCGGGTGGTCGCCACGCTCGCCCGGCTGGCCCGCCTGGCCACCGAGCACGAGAGCCTCGTGATGGCGGGCCGCTCCCACAACGTCGCCGCCCAGGCCACCACCCTGGGCAAGCGCTTCGCCACCGTCGCCGACGAGGTGCTGGTCGGCCTCGAGCGCCTCGACGACCTGGTGGGCCGCTACCCGCTGCGCGGCATCAAGGGTCCGATGGGCACCTCCCAGGACATGCTCGACCTGCTCGACGGCTCGACCGCCGGCCTCGCCGACCTCGAGCAGCGCGTCGCCGACCACCTCGGGTTCGCCCGCGTGCTGACCAGCGTCGGCCAGGTCTACCCGCGCTCCCTCGACTTCGACGTGGTCTCCGCGCTCGTGCAGCTGAGCGCCGGCCCCTCCAACCTCGCCACCACGATCCGGCTGATGGCCGGCATCGAGCTGGTGACCGAGGGCTTCAAGGAGGGCCAGGTCGGCTCGTCGGCGATGCCCCACAAGATGAACACCCGCTCCTGCGAGCGGGTCAACGGCCTCGCCGTGGTGCTCCGCGGGCACCTCTCGATGGTCGGCGAGCTGGCGGGCGACCAGTGGAACGAGGGCGACGTCTCGTGCTCCGTCGTGCGCCGGGTGGCCCTGCCCGACGCGTTCTTCGCCCTCGACGGTCTGTTCCAGACCTTCCTCACCGTGCTCGACGAGTTCGGCGTGTTCCCGGCCGTCGTGCAGCGCGAGCTCGATCGCTACCTGCCGTTCCTCACCACCACCAAGGTGCTGATGGCGGCGGTGCGCAACGGCGTGGGCCGCGAGCAGGCCCACGAGGTCGTCAAGGAGCACGCGGTCGGGGTGGCGCTGGAGATGCGCCAGGGGCTGGCCGAGAACGACCTGTTCGCCCGGCTCGCCGGCGACGAGCGGCTGGGGCTCACGCGCGCCCAGATCGACACCCTCGTGGCCGAGCCCATCGAGTTCACCGGGGCCGCGCGCGACCAGGTCCAGGCGGTCGTGCGGCGGGTCGCCGAGGTCGTCGACGCCGACCCGGAGGGCGCGGCATACGCCCCCGGCGCCATCCTCTGACCCTCGCGCGCAGCGGCGCGGCGGCCGCGGACACGCAGGTCACGAAGCGGTCACGGACCGGTCGGCGACCCTGGCGGTCGTCGGCGGGGGCCGCATAGGTTCGACGGGTTCTGACCCGCCTCCGTGAGATCCACGGGGCGAGGCTCGTCTCGAGGAGCAACATGAACCTGTCCCGCACCCGGCGCGGCCTGCTGACGGCGACCGCCGCCGTCACCACCGCCGCGCTCGTCGCCACCAGCGGCGGCGTCGCCGAGGCCAAGCCGGCCAAGAAGCCGACCGTCAGCCAGGCGTCGAAGCAGTTCCGCAAGGCCGTCACCGTGAAGGGCATCGAGCAGCACCTGGACGCCTTCCAGGGCATCGCCGACGACCACGACGGCACCCGCGCCAGCGGCACCCCCGGCTACGCCGCCTCGCGCGACTACGTCGTGAAGAAGCTGCGTGCCGCGGGCTACAAGCCCCAGGTCCAGTCCTTCGACTTCCCGTTCTTCTCCGAGGACGGCGCCGCCCAGCTCGCGCGGGTCTCGCCCAGCGCCAAGACGTACGCCGAGCCCGCCGACTTCGCCACGATGACCTACTCCGGGAGCGGCGACGTCACGGCCGCGGTCCAGGTCGTCGACACCACCTTCGAGCGCACCGAGACCTCGACGAGCGGCTGCGAGGACTCCGACTTCGCCGGCTTCACCGCGGGCAGCATCGCCCTCATCCAGCGTGGCACCTGCAGCTTCTACGACAAGGCGCTCAACGCCAGCGAGGCCGGCGCCAGCGCGGTGCTCGTGCTCAACCGCGGCACCACCGACGAGACCGGCCCCGTCGCCGGCACGCTCGGCGAGCCGGGCATCACCATCCCGGTGCTCGGCATCAGCTACGACGCCGGCGTCGAGCTCGGCGCCCAGGGCACCACCGCCCGCGTCGTCACCGAGACCACCAGCGAGGTCCGCAAGACCTACAACGTCGTGGCCGAGACCGCCAAGGGCGACCCGGGCCGGGTCGTCATGGCCGGCGCCCACCTCGACAGCGTCCCCGAGGGCCCCGGCATCAACGACAACGGCTCCGGCTCGGCCACGATCCTCGAGGTCGCCGAGCAGCTGGCCAAGCAGAAGACCCTCAAGAAGAAGGTCCGCTTCGCCTGGTGGGGCGCCGAGGAGCTCGGCCTGCTCGGCTCCTACGACTACGTCGACGGCCTCAAGGCCGACAACCCCGGTGCGCTGGAGGACATCGAGGCCTACCTCAACTTCGACATGGTCGGCTCGCCCAACTTCGTGCGCTTCGTCTACGACGGCGACAACTCGCTCGGCACCGGCGTCGACGGTCCGGAGGGCTCGGCCCAGATCGAGGACCTGTTCGTGAACTACTTCAGGTCCCAGAAGCTCGCCACCGAGCCGACCGCCTTCGACGGCCGCAGCGACTACGGCCCGTTCATCGAGAACGGCATCGCCGCCGGTGGGCTGTTCACCGGCGCCGAGGAGGTCAAGACCGCGCGCCAGGCCCGGATCTACGGCGGCACCGCCGGCGAGGCGTACGACGCCTGCTACCACCAGGCCTGCGACGACCGCGACAACATCAACCGCCAGGCGCTCGACCAGATGTCCGACGCCGTCGCCCACTCGGTCTACACGCTGGCCAGGAGCGGCAAGTCGCTCACCAGCCAGGGGCAGTTCAAGTCCCGGTCCGCCCGGGCCGCGGGCGCCCGCGTGCAGGGTCACGGCGCCCTGCGCTAAGGCCCGGCCGGGCCCCCCACGGGGGGCCGACCAGGACGCGTGAGGCGGGGCCGCTCCCTCCCGGAGCGGCTCCGCCAGCACCGTCGCCGCGTGTCGTGAAAGTTTTTTCTCACCTGAATGTCCGTTTTGCCCCCGCGACCCTCCGTCATCCCTAGGATGAGTGCATGACTCGGGCCGCCGGGGCCCAGCACTACGGAGGGGACACCACCATGAACATGAAGAGCCGCGGGATCCGTGGAGCGCTTCTCGCCGTCACCGTCGCGATCGCCGTGTCGGCCGTGCCGGCCGCCGGTGGCGCAGCGGACGCCGCTCCCAAGGCCCCCAACAAGGCGATCCTCAAGGCGATCCTCTGACCCGAGTCACGAACGCCCGAGACCGACTTAGGGACGCACCGGACACCCGGTGCGTCCCTTCGTCGCGTCCGGGGTCGGGACGGCCGGATCCGGCCTCCCCGTAGGCTGCGCGCGTGCACAACATCCCGCCCGCCCCCGTGATCGCGGGTGCCGCGCACCTCCACTCCGGCAAGGTCCGCGACCTCTACCGCCTCGACGACGGTCGGCTGCTGATGGTGGCCAGCGACCGGATCTCGGCCTACGACTACGTGCTCGACACCCCCATCCCCGACAAGGGCGAGATCCTCACCCGGATGTCGCTGTGGTGGTTCGACCAGCTGGCCGACCTGGTGCCGCACCACGTCGTCTCCACCGAGGTCCCCGAGCCCGTGCGCGGCCGGGCCGTCGTGTGCGAGGAGCTCGCGATGTACCCCGTCGAGTGCGTGGCCCGCGGCTACCTGACCGGCTCGGGCCTGCTCGACTACCAAGCGACGGGCGAGGTGTGCGGCGTACGCCTGCCCGGCGGCCTGACCGAGGCGAGCCGGCTCCCCGAACCGATCTTCACGCCCGCGACCAAGGCGGCGCTCGGCGACCACGACGAGAACGTCTCCTTCGAGGCGGTCGCCGGCGACATCGGCGCCGGGCCCGCCGCCGAGCTGCGCGACCTGACCCTGGCCGTCTACGCCCGGGCCGAGCAGGTCGCCCGCGAGCGCGGCATCCTGCTGGCCGACACCAAGCTCGAGTTCGGCACGCGCCGCGACGCGTCGCGCGGCGAGGTCGGCACCATCGTGCTGGGCGACGAGGTGCTCACCCCCGACTCCAGCCGCTACTGGCCCGCCGACGACTGGGAGCCCGGCCGCGTGCAGAGCTCCTTCGACAAGCAGGTCGTGCGCAACTGGCTCACCGGCGAGAGCGGCTGGGACCGCAGCACCGGCCAGCCCCCGCCGCCGCTGCCCGACGAGGTGGTCGAGCGCACCCGCTCGCGCTACGTCGAGGCCTACGAGCGCCTGACGGGGGAGCGGTTCTGATGCGACGCTCCACCACGCTGCTCTACGACGTCCCCGCCGAGGTGGCCTTCGACTACCTCAGCGACCCGACCCACCGGCCGGAGTGGCAGTCCTCGCTGCGCCGCGTCGAGGTGCTCGACCCCGGCCCGGCCCACGACGGCCAGCGGTGGCTCGACCACACGGCCGTCGGGCTGGTCGCGGCGATGCGCACCACGGCGTACGCCCCCGCCACGGAGTGGTCCGAGACCGGCACCTGGCGCGGCATCGCCGCCGACCTGACGCTGCGCTTCGAGCCGCACGGCTCCGGCTGCCGTGTCCACGCGGAGTTCTCCGTCCACGGCCGCGGGGCCTGGTCGGCGATCGGCGTCGCCGCCACCACGGTCGGCCTGCCCGCCGTGCGGGCCGACCTCGCCACGGCCGGTCGGATCCTCTCCGAGAGGCACCACCCGTGAGGCGCGTCGTGCTGATGACGCTGTCCGGCCTGATGGTCCTGGTCGGGCTGCTGTGGACGCTCCAGGGCCTGGGCTACGTGCAGGGCAGCTTCATGTCGGGCGTGCGGCTGTGGTCGCTGATCGGCCCGGTCGTCGCGGGCTTCGGGGTGGCGCTGGGCCTGGTCGCCCTGCGCGGCCCCCGGCAGTAGGCAGTAGGCAGTAGGCACCGGACCAGGCCCGGCCCGACCCCACCGGACCGGCCCGGGGCTCAGAGCTCCGGGTCGCGCCAGGCCACCTGCACCACGTCGACCCCGCGGTCGCGGGTGACGAGCTGGCCACGGCCGGCCACGGACTTGCGCGGCTTGGTGGTGCCGACGAGCTGGCCCTCCTGCGGGTCGCCCGAGAGCAGCAGGCCCGGCATGGCGAGCTCGCGCAGCGACTGGATGACGGGCTCGTACATCGCCCGGGCCGCGCCACCGGAGCGCCGCGCTACCACCAGGTGCAGGCCGACGTCGCGGGCCTGGCCGAGCAGCGGCACGAGCGGGGCCAGCGGCGAGCTGGAGCCGGTGACGACGAGGTCGTAGTCGTCGACCACGACGAACACCTCCGCGCCGGTCCACCAGGAGCGGTCGCGCAGCTGCTGCGGCGTGACGTCGCCGCCCGGGAGCCGGGTCTGCAGGTACGCCGCGAGCTCCTTGATCACCGGGTCCGCCTGCGAGGCGTTGGTGAGGTACTCGACCTGGTAGTCCTCGGGCACCTCGCCGAGCAGCGAGCGCCGGTAGTCGACGGTGAACACCTGGGCCTGGGCCGTCGTGCGCGTGCGCATGACCTCCCGCAGGTAGGTGCGCAGCAGCGCGCTCTTGCCCGAGCGGGAGTCGCCGAAGACCAGCAGGTGGGGCTCGCGGTCGACGTCGAGGCCGACCGGCGCGAGGTCGCGCTCGTCGATCGCGAGGTAGACCAGCCCGTCGGTCAGCCCGTGGCGACGCTCGGCCTGGGCCAGCACGTCGGTGAGGTCCACGCGCTCGGGCAGCAGCCGGAGCTTGGGGCCCTGCGGGCCGGTCCACGCCTTGCGGCTGCGCTCGACGAAGTCCTCGACGCCCTGGCCGACCGTGCGCGGGTCGGAGCTGTCGTCGACCCGGGGCAGCGCCGCGAGGAAGTGCAGCTTGCTGCCCCACCGCTGCACGATGCCGCGACCGGGACGACCCGACGGCACCAGCTGGGCGACCTTGCGGTCGATCTCGGAGTCGAGCGGGTCGCCGAGCCGCAGCTCGAAGCGGTTGCCGAACAGGTCGCGGATCGCTGCGCGGTAGTCGGCCCACCGGCTGGCGGCGGTGATCACGTGCAGGCCGAAGGTGAGGCCGCGCTGGGCCAGCACCTGGATCTGCATCTCGAGGTCGTCGAAGTCCGAGCGCAGCGTGCCCCAGCCGTCGACGACGAGGAAGACGTCGCCGTAGCCGTCGTCGGCGGTGCCGGCCGCGCGGCGCTGGCGGTAGGTCTCGATGGAGTCGATGCCCTGGCTGCGGAAGTACTTCTCGCGCCGGTCGACGATGCCGGTGACCTCGGCGAAGGTGCGGCGCACGACGTCGGGCTCCGAGCGCGTGGCCACGCCGGCGACGTGGGGCGAGGCGACCATGGGCGCGAAGGTGCCGCCGCCGAAGTCGAGGACGTAGAACTGCGACTCCTGGGGGGTCGTGGTCAGCGCGACGCTGGCCACGATGGTGCGCAGCAGCGTGCTCTTGCCCGACCGGGGTCCGCCGACGACGGCGACGTGGCCACCAGCGCCCGACAGGTCGGCCTCGAGGACGTCGCGGCGCTGCTCGCGCGGCCGGTCGACGATGCCGAGGGGGACGACCAGGCCGCCGCGCGAGCGCCACCCGGGGGAGTGCAGGCCGTGCTCGGGGGTCTCGGCCAGGTCGCCCATCAGCTGGTCGAGGCTGTCGGGCAGCTCCAGCGGGGGCAGCCAGACCTGGTGGGCCTCGGGGCCCTGGCCGACCATCAGGTCGACGGCGATGTCGAGGACCGAGCGCGAGTCGGCGGGAGCCGCGGCGACGGGCGCGACCTCCTGGTGCTCGTCGGAGTCGACCCGCGGGGGCAGCACGTGGGCGGTGGTGAAGGGCAGGATCGTGGTGGTCGTGCTGCCGGCGGCGCGCCCGCGACGGCTGCGGCGGGGCGGTGGTCCGGAGACGTACGACGCCTTGAAGCGCAGCAGCGTGGACTGGTCGGGCTTGAGGTAGCCCAGGCCCGGCACGGGCGGCAGCTCGTAGGCGTCCGGCACGCCGAGGACGGCCCGCGACTCGGCGCCCGAGAAGGTCCGCAGGCCGACGCGGTAGGACAGGTGGCTCTCGAGGCCGCGCAGGCGGCCCTCCTCCAGGCGCTGCGAGGCGAGCAGCAGGTGCAGGCCGAGCGAGCGGCCGAGGCGGCCGATGGCGACGAAGAGCTCGATGAAGTCGGGCTTGGCCGAGAGCATCTCGGAGAACTCGTCGACGCAGATGAACAGGCTGGGCAGCGGCTCGAGGTCGGCGCCCTCGGCGCGGGCCTTCTCGTAGTCGCGGACCGAGGCGTAGTTGCCGGCCGCGCGGAGCAGCTCCTGGCGCCGGACCATCTCGCCCGACAGCGCGTCCTGCATGCGGTCGACCAGGGTGAGCTCGCCCTCGAGGTTGGTGATCACCGCGGACACGTGGGGCGCGTCCGCGAGACCGGCGAAGGTCGCGCCGCCCTTGAAGTCGACGAGCACCATGTTGAGCGTCTCGCTGGAGTGGGTGGCGAGCAGGCCGAGCACCAGGGTGCGCAGGAACTCCGACTTGCCCGAGCCGGTGGCGCCGATGACCAGGCCGTGCGGGCCCATGCCCTGCTGGGCGGACTCCTTGATGTCGAGGTGGATCGGCGAGCCGGCCTCGCCGGTGCCGATGGGCACCCGGAGCCGGTCGCGGGCGGGGCGCTTGCTCCAGGCCTTGGTGAGGTCGAGGTCGTGCACGTCGCCCAGGCCGAGCAGGTCGAGCAGCTCGGGGGTGGCGGCGCTGGGGTCCTCCCGCACCGGGCCGTCCTGCATCTCCAGGGGCGCCAGGCGGCGGGCGAACGCCTCGGCGGTGGCCAGGGCCATCTGGTCGCCGGCGGCCTTCGTCGGCGCCTCGCGCAGCCGCAGCGCCGTCAGCGGCACGCGACCGTCGGGCAGGGCCGCGGGCTCGAGGTGCAGGCGCAGCCGGCTGGGGTCCTCCAGGTCGCCCCACGAGGCGGGCAGGTCGAGGACGGTGATCCCCTCCAGGCCCTCCTCGGGCAGCAGGCTGTTGCCGGGGGGCAGCGCGCCGCCGTCCACCACGAGCAGCAGGTGCGGACGCGCCTCCTGGCCCTCGCCGGTGAAGCGGGGCCGGTCGCGCAGCTCGGGCGGGAGCATCGAGAAGACGTCCTCGAGGGAGTCGCTCACCATCCGGCTGCGGCCGAGTGCGTCGTTCTGCTCGGGGCTGTGGGCGTGGGGCAGCCACTTGACCCAGTCCCAGGCGGCGAGGTTGTCCTGCGAGGCCAGCACGGCCACGAGCAGGTCCTGCGGCGCGTGGGCGGCGGTCGCCGAGGTCACCAGGGCCCGGGCCAGGGCCCGCGACTGCTCGGCCTCGCCCGTCAGCTCGACCCGGCTGAAGGCGCCGAGCCGCAGCGCGGCGGGCAGGTCGGGCTGCACCCGGTGGACCGCGATCAGCCGGTGCAGGGCGGAGGCCGAGACGGGGTCGAGCTGGTCGATCGGGGCCGACTCCGGGGCCACCAGCTCCAGCGCCAGCGCCTGCGAGGTCACGCCGAAGCGGACCTGGAGGAACTCCTCGTCGTCCTTGCCGCGCTCCCACAGCCGCGACCGCTCCTCGGCCAGGGCCGGCAGGGCGGTGGGCTCGGGGAAGCGCCAGGCGAGGCTGCGCCGCTGCTGGTCGGCCGCCTCGCGGACCTGGGCGCGGACGCCGGCGAGGTAGCGCAGGTACTCCCGGCGTCCTCCCGCGACCTTGGAGCTGCGCTGCTTGCGCTGCCGGTCGACCTGGACGAAGACGAAGCCCAGCGTGGCGACGAGGAACATCGCCGCCGCGATGTAGCGGGTCGGCCCGCCCTGGCCGGCGGCCACGAACACGATCGCGCCGACGCTGCCGAGCATCGGCAGCGCCATCATGAGCGCGCCGCTCGCGCCCTCGTGGGGCTCGAGCTCCGGCGGGGGCTCGAGGTGCAGCTGCCCCTGGGGCATCTGGGGCACGTCGAGCGTGCGGTCGGAGCCCAAGGTGGCGGTCACAGCTGCCCTCCGCGTCGAGAAGTGGTGCGAGCGGGGGTGACGTCGTTCGACGTACGTGACGGCCCCCGTGCGGCATGATGATAGGGGCCCTCTCCGGCGTGACGGGCCAGAACGACCATGGTGGGAACCCCTCTGGCGGACACGCGCCACCGCGCCGGGACGGGGATCCCAGGACCACCAGAGGACTCGGCCACGGGGGGGGCGCGATGACGACGACGCAGCAGGCAGGGCCGGGGACCGACGAGCCCTCGCCGGCCTCCGTGCGGCCCACCCACGGCGCCGAGACCGCGCTCCGCCTGACGGTGCTGGGCGCCTCGGGCCGGGTCGACCTCGCCGTCCCGATGGGCCTCGACGTCGCCAGCCTCGCCCGGGAGTACGCCGACCTCGTCGGCCTGTCCGCCGCCCCCGCGCTCGCCCGCGCCGGTGGTCGGGCGCTGCCGCCGGACGCCACGCTGGAGCAGGTGCTCGAGCAGGGCGACCTCGTGGTCGTCGCCGCGACCGGACGCACCGCCGACCCGTCGGAGCCGGCTGCCGCGGCCGCCCGCGGCCCGCGCCGGGTCACGGGCCGGGTCACGGGCCGGGCCGCCGCCGCCCTGCTGGTCCTCGCGGGCGTTGCCGGCTTCGCCGCCGCCGCCGTGGGGGCCGGGCTGTCCTTCGCCGACGACGCGCCCGTGTGGGTGCGCCCCGTCGCGGCGGCCGTGCTGCTGCTCGGCGCGCTGCTCGTCGCGGCGCCCCGACCCGACGGCGAGGAGCCCGACGCCGCCCCGACCGCCGGGGACGACTGGTCCTTCCTGGCCGGCCCCGGTCTGGCCGGTGCCGCCGGCTTCACGCTCGCGGCGTCCCCCGACGCCGGCGGCCTGCTGCTCGCCCTCGCGGTCGGCGGCCTGGCGGCCCTGGTCGTCGCGGCCCTCGCCCGCACCGGCCTGGAGGGTGCCGACGAGCACCTCGCCCGGATGTGGCTGGTCACCGGGGGCCTCGTGTGCGTCCTCGCCGTGGCGTGGCTGCTGCTCGGCGCCAGCCCGCTCGCGCTCGCCGCGGTGGGGTTCGCCGCCGCGGTGGTCGCCACCCGGGTGCTGCCCGCCTTCGCCGTCGACGTGGACGACGACGTGCTGCTCGACCTCGACCGGCTGGCCGTCACCGCGTGGTCGGCGCGCGAGCAGCCGCGCGGCGGTCGCCGCCGGCACCAGGTGCGGCCCCGCCTCGTGCACGAGGTCGCCCGTCGCAGCCAGCGCACCGTCGGCACCGGCGTGGTCGTGAGCGCCGTGACGGCCTCGGTCACCGGTCTGTTCGTCGTCCTGGGCCTCGGGGGCGATCCCACGACCTGGGCCCGCTGGGGCGGGTTCGCGCTGGTCGTCCTGGGCGCCTCGTCCCTGGCGCTGGTCTCGCGCAGCTTCCGCTCGCCCGTGCTGCGGACGCTGCTCGGGGTGACCGCGCTGTGGCTGGTCGCGCTCACCGGGACCGCGGTCGCCGGCCGGCTCGGGCACGACGCGCTGTGGTACTCCTTCGCGGCCGCGGTCCTGGTCGCCCCGCTGGTCGTGGTCTCCGCCGTGCGGCTCGGAGGCGGCTGGCGCTCGGTCTGGTGGGCCCGCGTCGGCGAGGTCCTGGAGACCACGACGGGCGTGCTCGTGGTGGCCCTGGTGCCGCTCGCGTGCGGGCTGTTCGACCTGGTCCGCACCAGCGTCGGCTGACCCCGCCCGGCCGCGCTCGACGGCCGGGCGTATCCGGACAAGTCGGATGTCCGCCAACGGTGAGACTGATTGCCTGAATCCGGTTTGACCACCACCGCTGGGGGATATCTTCGCTGTGATCCGTCCCACCGTGCTCCATCGGGGGGTGCGCAGCATTCGGGGCCGGGAAGGGCTCGGAAACCCGGAGGGACGAACGAAAGGGGGCTGGCTGACATGGCCGGCGAGGTAACCAAGCAGGATCAGTCGCTCAACCGCGGGGCCCAGATGGTGGCCTCGGCCAAGGGCGACCTCGACCAGCAGCTCACCGCCCTGCGCGGCAAGCTGTCGGGGATCGGCGCCCAGTGGCGTGGATCAGGGTCGTCCGCCTTCCAGCAGACGATGCAGCGCTGGGACGAGAGCGCCCGCAAGATCACCTCGGCGCTCGACGAGTTCGAGGCCAACCTGAAGTCGTCGGAGCAGACGTACAACGCCAGCGACGAGCAGCAGTCGTCCACCTTCAGCAACCTGTCCGGCCGTCTCGGCTGACCCAGACACGATCACAGGAGCAGAGACATGAACGCAGGAGAGCTCAAGGTCAACTTCGGCGGCCTCGACACGGCCGCCGCCGACATCATGGGGTCCGCCAACCAGATCGAGGGTCGTCTCGACACCCTCGAGTCCGAGCTGGCGCCGCTGCGCGCCGACTGGACCGGCGCGGCGTCCGAGTCCTACCAGGCCGCCAAGGCCAAGTGGGACTCCGGCATGGCCGACATGAAGCAGCTGCTGGCCGACATCGGCAACGCGGTCACGCAGTCCAACAGCGACTACCAGTCCACCGAGAGCGCCAACGCCTCTCGCTGGGGCTGAGCCGCAGCAGCAGCACCACCTGGGTGGGTCGGGCGCACGTCGCCCGGCCCACCCGGTGAGTTCCAGACACGCAGACCAGGGGGCCGGGCGCGATGAGCCAGCAGCACGTGACGTCAGGAGCAGGGGCATGAGCGGCGAGATCAACGTCCTCATCGAGGAGATCGAGGCCATCGCGCAGCAGACGCGGGGCTACATCCGCACCGATGCCGAGCAGGGTGCCACCACCTTCGCCAACGCGACGCTCGGCGCCGACGCCTTCGCCGGCATCCCGCCGGGCCTGGAGTTCCACGCCCAGCAGCAGGCCGCCCACCAGGTGTTCGTCGAGACCATCAACGGCGTCGTTGCCGACCTCGAGCAGTTCGGCGAGACGCTGGCCGCCAACGCCGCCAGCCACCGCGCCGTCGACGAGTCCAACGCCGACACGCTGACCGCGATGGAGGCCCGCCAGGCCGACGAGCAGGCCGCCGCCGCCGCGATGGCCCAGGTCAACGAGCAGTACCCCGCCTCCGGCGACGACAGCTACCAGGCCGAGCAGGCCTACGACGAGGAGCGCCAGGACAACGAGGCGCTCGACGTCGAGGTCGAGCAGGACGCCGGTGGTGCGACCACCGACTCGGGCGCCGGCGCTCCCGAGACCCCGTCCGCACCCGCCGCACCGACCGGGGACGACACGCCCGACGGCGCGTACAGCGGATGAGGCGCTCCCGCGCCGCGCACGCCGCCGCCGCGACCGTGGGCGCGCTGCTGCTTGTCGGGTCGGGGGCGGCTGCCGCCAGCACGCCCGGCGTCGCCGCGACGCCCCGCGCCGAGGCGCGCACCTCCATGCCCGGCGTGTGGTGGTACGACGCGATGTCCCTCGACGACGTGCACGACGTGGCTACGGGCAAGGGCGTCAAGGTCGCCGTGATCGACGGCTACCTCGACCCCGAGGTGCCCGACCTGCGCGGTGCGCAGATCAGCAAGGGCACCGGGTGCCGCGGGGCCGCCACTCCCTACCTGAGCGGCGACGTCGCCGACCACGGCACCGCGATGACGACCGCCATCGTGGGCCAGGGCACGGGCAACGCCGCCGGGGGCACCGGCGTCGTCGGCGTCGCCCCCGACGCCCAGCTGCGCTTCTTCTCCTTCGACACCGACCCCGACCAGTCGCTGGTCGAGTGCGACGCCGTCCTCATCGCCAAGCAGGTCGACAAGGCCGTCGCGTGGGGCGCCGACGTCATCAGCATGTCCATCGGCACCGGCGGCGGGCTCGAGGACTCGATCAGGAGGGCCTGGGACGCCGGCGCCGTCGTGGTCGCGGCCAGCGGAGCCGTGGGCGAGGGCGAGAAGCGGGGGGAGGTCTCCTTCGAGAACCCCGCGGCGATGCCGGGCGTGGTCGCCGTGGCCGCCGCCGACTCGAGCGCCCGCGTGTGGAGCCAGAACCCCGAGTCCGCCGACTTCGCCGACCAGTACCTCACCGTCGCCGCTCCGGGCGTGGAGACCCAGATCGGCGGCTTCCCCGAGGGCCGGGGATGGACGTCGGGCGCGACCCGCACCGGCACCTCGGGAGCGACCGCGATCACGGCCGGCGCCTTCGCGGTGCTCAAGTCGCGCTGGCCCGAGGCCACGGGCAACCAGCTGATCCAGGCCGTCATCCACCACACCGGGCGCAACGACACCGGCGGGCTCGTCTTCGACAAGCGCTCCGGCTACGGCATCCTCAGCCTCAAGGGCACCCTCGAGGTCGACCCGACGGGCTACCCCGACGAGAACCCGCTGCTCAAGACGCCGAGCGAGGCCGCCGAGGCCTACCCCGCCAGCAGCTACGAGGCCCCGGGCGACCAGTCGGGCGACCAGTCGGGCGACCAGGCGGGCGAGGACTCCGGCGACGGGACCGCCGCGGACGCCGGTGCGGCCGCCGACCAGGAGCCCGTCTCGACCGCCGACGACGGATCGTCGGTCCCCGTGTGGGCCGTGGGCCTCGGCGTCGTCGTGCTCGCGGCACTCGGCGGCGGCGCCCTGCTGCTGCGACGCCGCTCAGCGGGAGGCAGCGCATGACGACCACCGGCCCGACCGGCCCGACCGGCACGACGTACGACCGCACAGCACCGAGGGGGAGCTGACATGGGACCCAACGAAGCCGCGCTGAAGAAGGCGCTCGAGGCCGAGCCCGGCGCGATGCGCCGGCAGGCCACGGCCTGGGAGCAGGCCGCGACCGACCTCCGCACGGTGTCGGAGCGGCTGCGCGCCAAGCAGGCCCAGCTCAAGGACGCCTGGCCCTCCGGAGAGGACGGCGAGGCCGCCACGGCCGCCTTCGAGGCGCTCGCCGCCCACGTCGACAGCCAGGCGGCGCGGCTCGATGAGGGCGCGCAGTCCTACCGGACCGCCGCCGAGGCGGTCAGCGACGCCCGCACCCACTACAACGCCCTGCCCGAGCCCCCGGCCGGCAGCGCCGCGCTCGGCGACGGGGCCACGCCCCGCCAGGTCGAGCACGCCGACGCCGCCCGCGACGCCGGCCAGGCCGAGCGCGAGCGCCAGGCGGGGGAGTACCTCCAGCAGATGAACCGCGGTTTCGACCAGGCGCAGGGGCAGATGAAGGAGGCGGCGCCCTTCGACTCCGGCGTCACCGGCGGTGAGACGGGGCCGAGGAGCCAGGGGTACTCCGGCAACGGTGGCGGCTCCTACTCGAGCCCCTCCTCGAGCAGCAACGGCGGCTACTCGACCAGCACGTCGGGCACCTTCGCCGGCTCCGTCGGGGCGGTGGCCATCGGCGGGCGCGGGCCGGTCCTCGGCGGCACGATCCGCCACCCGGGCGGCACCTCCGGCGGCACCTCGGGCAGCACCGACGGCACCGGCGACACCGGCGCGACCGCCGACGGCGTGCTGAGCGGGTCGGTGCCCGAGGGAGGTGCCGGCAGCAGCGGGGCGTCCGGTGGCGCCAGCGGCTCGGTCCTCGGCGGCAGCGGGGCCCTCGGCGGCGGCACCGGGACGGCCATGGGCGCCGGCGGCGCGGCTGCCATCCTCGGCGGGGGCAAGGGACTGCTCGGCAAGGTCGGCAGCGCCGGTGCGGGCGCGGCCCGGGCCGGCACGGCCGGTGGGGCCGCCGCAGCCAAGGCCTCCACGGCCCCGGCGTCGGGCCGGGCGGCCGGGAGCGCCGCGGCGGGACGCGCCGGCGCGATCGGCGGTCGGGCCGGCAGCCCCGCCCAGGGCGTGCTCGGGGGCCGCAGCTCCGGGGCGGCGGGACAGTCCGGTGCCGCCCAGAGCGGCACGGCAGCGCGCGGCACGACCGCCCGCGGTGCCACGACGGGCGGCCAGTCCGGCCAGGCGGCCCGCTCCGGCGGGGCGACGGGTCGCTCCGCCACCGGCGGCGGTCGTCCCGGCGGGTCCGGGATGCAGGCCGGGGGCCGCAGCACGTCGACGGGCTCCTCCGGCGGTGCCGCGAAGGCCGCGCCGGGTAGCAGCGCGTCGGGGCGGCCCGGGGCGTCCGGGGCGTCCGGCAGCTCGGCCCGGGGCTCGTCCGGGAGCGCGGCCGGCCAGAAGGCGGCCGCCGGTGGCGGGCGCGGCGCCACGCCGGGCTCCACCGGGCAGTCCGGTCAGGGCGCGCGCGGCGCCCAGCGGGGTCGTGACGAGAAGCCCGACCAGCGCCAGGCGATGGTGATGGCCGAGGACTGGCTCGACGACGACGACGTCGCGCCCGACGTGCTCCAGTAGGCCCACCGAGGGGGCCCGCCGCCGACGACGGCGGGTCTCCGTCACGGGTTGCGGGAGTTTCCGCCTTCCGGGCGAGCGAGCACGTTTGTACCGATATCGTCGACACGTCCTGCACCAGCCGCCGGCTCGCCGTCCCGCTGGTCCACACCGATCCGGGGGAGCTCCATGACGCAGGTCGCTGCGCCCGAAGCAGGCAGCGAGGCCGGTGGCCTGCTGCGCGTCACCGTCGTCGTCGGCGACCGTCGCCACGACCTCGCCCTCCCGGGCCAGCTCCCGGTGGCCGAGCTCGTGCCCGAGCTCGCCCGCACCCTCAACCTCCTCGACGCCGAGACGGTGTACGCCGGCTACACGCTGGTCGCCTCCGACGGGCGACGCCTCGACGGCGACCTCGGGCTGGTGGCCCAGGGCGTCGACCCCGGGTCCGTGCTGACCCTGGCCGCCGGTGTCGACCAGCCCTCGCCCCGGGTCTACGACGACGTCGTCGAGGCCATGGCCGACGCGGTCGAGTCCGACCTGGCGGCGTGGGACCCGGCGACCGGACGCCGCACGGCGCTGGCAGCCGCCGGGCTGGTCCTGGCGCTGGGCGCGCTCGCGCTCGGGCTGCAGCGTCCCGACGTCGTCGCCGGTGCGGCCGCCGGGGTCTCGGCCCTGGTCCTCGTGGTCGCCGGGGTGGTGCTCTCGCGCACCCGCGCCGAGCACGAGACGGCCGTGACGCTCTCGTGGGCCGGTGTCGTGTTCGCGGCGGTCGCCGGCGTCACCGCCGCCCCCGCTGGTGCCGTCCTCGGGCTCCCCGCGGCGATCGGCGCGGGTGGTGCCCTCGCCGTCGGGCTCGTGGCCGTCTTCGGCCTCGCCGAGCACCGCGCGGCGCTGGTGCCCGCCGCGGCCGTCGGCGCGGGCCTCGGGGTCGCCAACGGCATCGTCGCCGCCACCTCGCTCGACCCGCAGGCGGTGCACACCGTGCTGCTCGTCGTGGTCGTGCTCGCCGGCAGCGCGCTGCCGTGGGTGGCGCTCTCGGCCACCACGACCCGGGTCCCCCAGGCGCAGGACCACGCCCAGCTCACCGCCGAGGCCGCACCCGTGGACGCCGGGGCGGTGCGCCGCGACGCGCGCATCGGCCACGAGGTCCTGCTCGCGGTCACCGCGACGGTCGGCCTGCTGCTCGTCCTGGTCGCTCCCATGGCGGTCTCCCTCGGCCTCACCGGCGCCCTGGTCGCCGTGTGCGCGTGCCTGGTGCTGCTGCTCCGCACCCGCCAGTACCGCGTCGGTCCCGAGGTCGTGACCGGCCTCGGCTGCGCGGTCGCCAGCTTCGCCTCGCTGTGCGTCGGCATCGTGCTGCTCCAGCGCGAGTGGCTCCCGGTGCTGGCCGTGGTGCTCGCCGTGACGGCCGTCGTGCTGCTGGTCACCACGCTGGTGCCCCGCCCCGCCTCCGTGCGCTGGGGCCGGCTCGGCGACGTCGCCGAGCTGACCGCGCTCGTGGCCATGGTGCCGCTCGCGGTCGTCGCCGTGGGCGTCGTCGCGGCGGTCACCTCGTGACCCGCCCGGGCCGCCGTCCCACATCGAGGGCGGCTCGCTCGACGGGCCCGCGACCCGTCCCTACGCTCTGTCACGTTTTGGATCCGCACGCACCACATGATCTGGGGGAGATCTCGAGATGAAGCCACTGACCAGGGGACGGCCGCAGGCGGCCGTCCGGCCGCCCCGCGCGGCCGCCCACCGCGTCCGCCAGGGCGTCGCCGTCACGCTGATGGTCCTCGGCCTGGTGGCCGGGGCCTTCGCGGTCCCGGCGCTCGCGGCCGAGGGCGACGCCGTCGACCAGGTGTCGACGCTCGCCGACCCGGTCGCCGACCCGCCCGCCGACACCCCGGGCGACCCGGGTGACCCGGGCGGTGGCGGCGGTGGCGGCGGTGGTGGCCTCGACGACCCCTGCACCATCCTCGACCTCGGCGTCGACAAGGAGCCGGGCATCGACGGCTGCCAGCCGCTGCCCTGCGACAACCCCAACGCGACCAACTGCCCCGACGTGGTCGAGCCCTGCACCGACGGGGTCGACTACAACGGCGCGGACCAGGACGGCTGCGGCGAGGCCCCCGACAACGGGGGCGGCACGGACCCGACGCCTCCCACGGTCGTGCCCTGCACGAGCGGCGTCGACTACAACGGCCCGACCCAGGACGGCTGCGGCCAGGCCCCCGACAACGGCGGTGGCACCGGCGGCGGTGGCACGGGCGGTGGCACCGGCGGCGGTGGCACGGGCGGCGGCGGCACCGGCGGCGGCACGGGCGGCGGCGGCACGGGCGGTGGCACCGGTGGCGGTTCGACCGGTGGCGGCACGGGTGGCGGCTCGACGGGTGGCGGCTCGACCGGGGGCGGCACGACCGGCTCCCCGAGCTCCGGCGGCGGCCTCGGCACCGTGTCGGCGACCCCCGAGGGCACCGTCCCCGGCGGCGAGGCGGCAGCCCCGGTCTCGGCCTGCGCCGACACCGTGATCTGCCAGTCGGCCCCGGCCGCGGCGACCACCACGTCCTCGACGGACGGGCTGCCCGACACGGGCGCCCCGGCCGACGCCCAGGGCCTGCTGGTCCTCGGTCTCGGCCTGCTGGCCGCTGGCGCGTACGTGTCCCGGCCCCGGCGTCGCGGCGGTCGTCACCGCCTCGTGAGCGCCTGACCCAGCACCACCCGGTGGTGCCGGGACCCAGGTCCCGGCACCACCGAGCAGCACCGGCAGCACGACCAGCACCGAGGGGAGGGCGGGAGCTCCGTGTCCAGCAAGCGTGACCTCGTGGAGGCACACGGCTACAACCGACGACGCCTCGTCACCGCCTTCGTCAGCGGTGCCCCGGGCGGTCGCGAGGTCGAGCCCGTGCGCTACGGCCGCACCATCATCGGCGGCATCGTCCTGGCCCTGATGATCGTGGCCGGCGCCGCGGTGAGCGGCTTCCTCCAGAAGCCGCCGCCCAAGGACTGGGACCAGGCGGGCCTGGTCATCGGCAAGGACAGCGGCTCGCGCTTCTACGCCTTCCAGGGCACGCTCTACCCGATCATCAACATCACCTCGGCGCGGCTGCTCCTCGAGGAGGGGACCAAGCCGGTCTCCATCGCCGACGACGTCATCGCGGGCAAGAAGCCGGGCCCGACCATCGGGATCGCCGGCGCGCCCGAGGTGCTGCCCAGCAAGGGCAGCCTCGTCGAGCAGGGCTGGACCGCCTGCACCAACAGCGCCGGCGACATCAAGGCCACCCTCGCCTCCGAGCCCGTCTCCACGCCGGCCACCGACGCCGCCCTGCTCGTGCAGGCCGACGGCAAGCGCTACCTGGTCGCGGGCGACCACCGCTACCCGGTCGCGGGCGACCGGGCCGGGCAGAACGTGCTCCGCGCCCTCGGCCTCGACGGGGTCGAGCCGGTCGAGGTCTCGGGCCTGTGGCTGGACCTCGTCCCCGAGGGCGAGCGGCTGAGCACCGACGTGCTGCCGGGCATCGGCAAGCCGGTCCGCACGGGGATCCCCGGGCTCGACGAGGCCGGCACGCCGGTGGACGTCGACGGTCGCCACTTCGTGCTGAGCGCCGACGGGCGGCTGCTCGACACCTCGGAGTTCGCCGACCTGGTCTACCGCTCCGAGCGCCAGCCGGTCGAGAAGACGCTGACCGAGATCCAGCAGCTCGACACCGCCCAGGGCGCGCTCGGCTACCCGCGCGACTGGCCCGCGGACGCCGTCACGGCGTACGAGCAGCCCACCTCTCCGTGCGTGCGGATGGACACCGCCGACGGCGAGGCGCCCGTCGTCCAGCTGGCGACCGTCGCCGACGACTCCGCCCAGCCCACGAGCAGCGGCCTGACCCGCGAGGTCGCCCTGCGCGGTGGCGCGGTCGTGCGGGCCACCACCGGCGGCATCCTCGACGTCGGCCCGGTCTTCCTCGTCGACGGCACCGGCACGAAGTACGCCGTGGGCAGCAAGTCCGACGGCACCGGCCTGGGCCTGCTCGGCTACTCCGACTACACGCCGCGGCCCGTGCCCGCCGCGTGGATGGACCTGTTCTCGCCCGGCCCGCAGCTGAGCGACAGCGCTGCGTCGAAGCAGCCGGTCGCCGCGGACGAGTCGTGACCCGCCCCGGCTCCCGGCGCGCCGCGGCCGCCGTGGCCGCGCTCCTGGTCGCCGCCCCGGCGGCGGTCCTCGCCACCGCCACCCCTGCCGCTGCCGCGCAGTGCCAGGTCGGCACCACGCAGTACTACCCCGACGTCTCGCCCACCCTGGTCCAGCTCGGGGTGCCCCAGGCGTGGACCCTGGCCAAGGGCCGCGGCGTCACGGTCGCGGTCGTCGACTCCGGCGTGAACACCGACAACGCCCACTTCCCCGACGGGGTGGTCCTCGACGGCACGTCGTTCGTGCCCGGCGACACCACCGCCGGCCGCACCGACGTCACCGGCCACGGCACGGCCGTCGCGGGCATCATCGCCGCCCGCGGCCTGCAGGGCTCGGGGATGATCGGCGTCGCGCCCGAGGCCAGGATCCTGCCGGTCCGCGTCTTCAGCCGCACCGCCGAGGAGGCCCAGCCCGGCGACCTCGTGCTGAGCGGCAGCAGCATCGCGCAGGGCATCCGCTGGGCGGTGGAGAACGGCGCCGACGTCATCAACGTCTCGCTCAGCGCGCCCACGACCAACACCGCGGTGCCCGAGATCGAGTCGGCGCTGGCGCTGGCCCAGCGCCGCGACGTGGTGGTCGTGGCCTCGTCGGGCGACACCACCGGCCAGGACACGACCGAGAAGCGCTACCCGGCCGCCGGCCGCGGCGTGATCGGCGTCGCGGCGACCAACGCCGAGGGCGTCGTCGACGACTACTCCGTGCACGGGGAGTCGGTCGACGTCTCCGCCCCCGGGGCGGCGGTGCTGGTCACCTTCCACGGCAACGGCGACTGCCTCACCGGCGAGACGCCGCTGACGAGCTGGGCCGCGCCGTACGTCGCCGGGCTGGCCGCCCAGCTCCGCGAGCGCTATCCGAAGGAGTCGGCCGAGCAGATCGCCTACCGGATCACCTCGACGGCCGAGCGGCCCGTGGCGGGGCAGCGCGACGACGACCAGGGCTGGGGGCTGATCCGGCCCTTCGAGGCGCTCAGCACCACCCTGGACGAGCGTCGTGCCGGGCCGGCCGCGCCCGACGCCGACCAGGCGCAGGCCGTGGCCAGCCGCCCGACCGGCGCCCGTCCGATGCGGGCCACGACGGACCCGCTGGACCCGGCGCGCCGCGAGGTGCTGTGGTGGCTCATCGGCGGCGGCGGTCTCGCGGCCCTCGCGCTGGTGCTCCGGCCGCTGGTCGCCCGCGCACGCCGATAGACTCCTGCGCGTCCGTCCCGCACCACCCACCGCAAAGGACCGCCCCGTGGCCCGAGTCGTCGTCGACGTCATGCCCAAGCCCGAGATCCTCGACCCCCAGGGCAAGGCCGTGCAGGGAGCCCTGCCGCGCCTCGGCTTCTCCGGCGTGGTCGACGTCCGCCAGGGCAAGCGCTTCGAGCTCGAGGTGGAGGGCGAGGCCACCGAGGAGGTCCTCGCCGAGGTCCACCAGATGGCCGAGCTGCTGCTGTCGAACCCGGTGATCGAGGACTACGCCGTGCGGGTCGTCTCGTGAGGGTCGGGGTCGTCACCTTCCCGGGCTCGCTCGACGACGTCGACGCCCGTCGCGCCCTGCGGATCGCGGGCGCCGAGCCGGTCACGCTGTGGCACGGCGACCACGACCTGCGCGGCGTCGACGCCGTGGTGCTGCCGGGCGGGTTCTCCTACGGCGACTACCTGCGCGCCGGGGCCATCGCCCGGTTCGCGCCGGTCATGACCGAGCTCGTGGACGCGGCCCGGGGCGGCATGCCGGTGCTCGGCATCTGCAACGGCTTCCAGATCCTGTGCGAGTCCCACCTGCTGCCGGGTGCGCTGATCCGCAACGACCACCGCAAGTTCGGCTGCCTCGACCAGCGCATCGTGGTCGAGAACGCCCGCACCGCCTGGACCAGCGACTACGAGGACGGCCAGGAGGTGACGATCGTGCTCAAGAACGGCGAGGGCTCCTTCGTCGCCGACGAGCGCACCCTGGACCAGCTCGAGGATGAGGGCCGCGTCGTCGCGCGCTACGTCGGGGAGAACCCCAACGGCTCGCAGCGCTCGATCGCCGGCGTCACCAACGAGGCGGGCAACGTCGTGGGCCTGATGCCGCACCCCGAGCACGCCGTCGAGGCGCTGTGCGGACCCGGCACCGACGGCCTGCCGTTCTTCACCAGTGTGCTGACCGCCGCGCTGGTGCGCTGAGGACTAGAACCGGCCCTTCTCGAGCGCGCCCCAGGTGAGGCGGCCCACGACCTCGGTCGCCTTCAGGCTGACGCCGCGCTGATAGTCGCCGACCGCGTCGGCCGTGGCGCTGTTCCAGCGACCGGTGACGCTCAGCTGCGCGTCGGTGGCGGCGTTCAGGGCACGCTGCACCCGGGTCACGTCGGACCCGCTGGTGCCGGCCCGCAGGGTGGTGCGGCCGTTGCCGGTGACGACCAGGCTGATCCAGTCGTTGCGGGTGGCGTAGGTGCGGACCGGGTGGCCGGCGCGCTTCTGGAACGCGGCGAGGGCCTTCTCGGTGGCCGGGTTCCACGACCCCGTCACGGCGTACGGGTAGAGGCGCTGCTGCTTGAGCAGGCACTGCAGCGGCACCAGGCCCGCGGTGCGGATCGACCCGGTGCGGCGGTAGGTCGGCTGGTTGATGGTCGAGGGCGAGCACCGCGGGTCGCTCAGGTTGCTGCCGGTGTACGCCGGGTTGCCGGTCGCGGGGGCGGGAGCCGGGGTCGGGGCCGGTGCGGGAACCGGTGTCGGGGTGGGCGTGGGCGTGGGGACCGCGGGCAGGACGGGCGTGCGCAGCGAGAGGTAGTTGCGGTCGATGTTGATCCGCACGCCGCCCCAGGTCTCGTCGTGCCCGCCCTGGAACTGCTTGGCGCGGCCGCCCGACTGCCACCCGTCGCTGCGGACGTACGTCGAGGAGGTGTTCGCCCTGCCGTCCCAGTCGGCGATCCAGATCTGGTCGGGCATGGAGATCGGGTTGCCCACCTTCACCCGCTGGTCGTCGATCAGCTTGATGCCCGACGCGGCGCTGGAGTAGAAGCCGGACGCGTAGCGCAGCCGGTGCAGCTCGTCTGTCCAGGCGTCGAGGAACCACAGCGCCGAGGAGGTGCAGGCCTGCGACCGGGAGGTGTCGAAGGCCTCGAGGTCGTAGAAGATCGTGCTGCCCCGGACGATGCCCAGCGCGGTCGCGCGGGCCACGGCGCTGCGGGCCTCGGCGGCCCCCTGGGCGCGCGCGGCGGCGTACCCGTTGGTGGTGGTGGCGTCGATGGTCGGGTCGATGGTGCGGCCGTAGCGCGGGTAGCGGCTCGAGCACGACGCCTGCGGGCCGAGGGTGATCGGCATCAGGTGCCAGCCGTCGGCGAGCTGGTCGCTGACCCACGTGGCGGTGAGGTTCGCCTGGCGCTGGCAGGCCCGCGAGGCCCCGGAGATGTAGATGCCCGCCGCGCGGAAGGGCGAGCGGTCCATCCAGGTGCGCATCGCCGACCCGGAGGGCGCCTCGCACTGGTCGAAGCCGAGGCCGGTGAAGGTGCCGGGCGTCACCGGGTTGGTCGCGGCGTACGACGTCGCGGGGACGCCGCCGAGGAGCCCGGCGGTCAGCAGCCCGGCGGCCAGGGGGGCGAGCAGCCTCCGGGCAGAGAAGCGCATGTGAATACTCCGAAATCGTGGGATTTGGCCGTCACCCTAACCCCACTCTTCACAGCCGCCACATGAGTCTTTGTAATGACAATCTTGTAATTCGAGGGCCTCAGACGGGCGGGGACACCGCGATCTCCTCGCCCAGCCGCGCGCCGTCGAGCAGCTCCAGCCCGTCGCCCGACCAGAAGTTGCCCGGGTCGTAGTAGTTCGTCGGCCGGTCGGGGTCGAGCAGCCCCATGGCGGTGTAGGTGCGGGCCACCACCTCCGCGCAGTACGTCGTCTCGACCCCGGCGTCGTGGTGGAACCGGCCCCGCGCCCACCGCGCCGCCAGCGCCGCCGTGGCCGGGAACGGCGTGCCGTCGAGCTGCGCGATCGTCGCCAGCACGGCGTCCTCCTGCTGCCGCGTGACCGGGGCGTCGAGCTGGCGCAGCCACGCCCGCTGCTCGTAGCGCCCGCACCACCGCGCCACCGCCTCCCGCAGGTCGTGCAGCTGCACGCCCCGGTGGTGGCTGTTCGTCCAGACGTCGCGCAGCCCCTTGCCGAGCTCGGCGTGCCACATCAGCGGCGGCATGTCGTCGAGCACCACCGCCATGCCCACGTGGTTGACCGGTGCGTTGGTCAGCACCCGGATCGCCTGGTCCGCCGGCGACCGTCCCCGGAAGAGCCACAGGTCGCCGGTGCGGGTGAGGTCGACCGCGTCGTCCAGACTGAGGGCGTTCTGGCCGGTCATCGCAGGAGGTCCTCTCGTGAAGCTGTCGTGGTGGAAGGTGCTCGGCGTGGCCGGCGTCGGTGGGGTGGCCGCGACGGGCGCCATCATCGCGCGCGACCAGCGCCAGCGGGCCCAGATGTCCCCGGAGCAGGTCCGCGACCGCCTCCACGAGCGCCTCGCCGAGGCCCAGCCCCCGCCCGACCAGCCCCCACCCGCCGCCTGACCGCCCCGGCCGCTCCCGCTCGGTCCCCGAGGAGCGACGGAGTCGTGTCTCGAAGGGCCGGAGGTCCTGGTCGGGGAGTCCTGCTGTCGCCGGGCGTGGGCGGGAGGGGGTCCGGGCGCCGGTAGATTGACCCCGTGCCCGAGACGACCGAGCCCCAGTCCAGCCAGCCCTCCAGCAGCCCGACCGTGACCGGCCTCGACACCGTGGCGGTGGCGTCCGGGGACCCGCAGCGGGAGCAGCCGTGGGCCGAGCTCGGGCTCAAGCCCGACGAGTACGCCCGCATCCGCGAGATCCTGGGCCGCCGGCCGACGAGCTCGGAGCTGGCGATGTACAGCGTGATGTGGAGCGAGCACTGCTCCTACAAGTCCTCCAAGGTGCACCTCCAGCAATTCTCCGAGATCCCGCAGGAGACCCGCGCCGGCGCGATGCTCGCCGGCATCGGCGAGAACGCCGGCGTCATCGACATCGGCCAGGGCTACGCCGTGACCTTCAAGGTCGAGAGCCACAACCACCCGTCCTACGTCGAGCCCTACCAGGGTGCGGCCACCGGCGTCGGCGGCATCGTGCGCGACATCCTCGCCATGGGCGCCCGGCCGGTCGCCGTGATGGACCCGCTGCGCTTCGGCCCGCTGCACGAGCCCGACACCCACCGGGTGCTGCCGGGGATCGTCGCGGGCGTGGGTGGCTACGGCAACTGCCTGGGCCTGCCCAACATCGGCGGCGAGGCCGTCTTCGACGCCACCTACCTGGGCAACCCGCTGGTCAACGCGCTGTGCGTCGGCGTGCTGCGCCACGAGGACCTCCACCTCGCCAAGGCGAGCGGCGCCGGCAACCAGGTGGTGCTGTACGGCGCCCGCACCGGCGGCGACGGCATCGGCGGCGTCAGCGTCCTGGCCAGCGAGACCTTCGAGAGCACCGGCCCGGCCAAGCGGCCCAGCGTCCAGGTGGGCGACCCGTTCCAGGAGAAGCTGCTCATCGAGTGCACCCTCGAGCTCTTCCACGCCGGCGTGGTCGCCGGCATCCAGGACCTCGGCGGCGCCGGGCTGTCCTGCGCGTGGAGCGAGCTCGCCAGCGCCGGCGACGGCGGCATGCACGTCGAGCTCGACCGGGTCCCGCTGCGCGACTCCTCGCTGGCCCCGGAGGAGATCCTCATGAGCGAGAGCCAGGAGCGGATGATGGCGGTCGTCGAGCCCGCCGACGTCGAGCGCTTCCTGGAGATCTGCGCCCGGTGGGACGTCGAGGCCACGGTCGTCGGCGAGGTCACCGACGGCACCCGGCTGCAGATCGACTGGCACGGCGAGCGGGTCGTCGACGTGCCGCCGCGCTCGGTGGCCCACGACGGACCGACGTACCACCGCCCGTTCGCCCGGCCCGACTCCCAGGACGCCCTCCAGGCCGACACCGCGGAGGCGCTGCCCCGCCCCGGCACGCCCGACGAGCTGCGCGAGACGCTGCTGCGCCTGGTGGCCAGCCCCAACCTGTGCGACAAGTCGTGGATCACCGACCAGTACGACCGCTACGTCCAGGGCAACACCGTCCTGGCGCAGCCCAGCGACAGCGGCATGGTCCGGGTCGACGACGAGACCAACCTCGGGGTCGCGATCTCGACCGACGCCAACGGCCGCTACACCCGCCTCGACCCGTACGCCGGTGCCCAGCTGGCGCTCGCCGAGAGCTACCGCAACGTCTCGACGGGCGGTGCCGTGCCGGTCGCGATCTCCGACTGCCTCAACTTCGGGTCGCCCGAGGACCCGGCCGTGATGTGGCAGTTCGCCGAGGCCTGCCGCGGTCTGAAGGACGCCTGCCTCGAGCTGGGCGTCCCCGTGACCGGCGGCAACGTCAGCCTCTACAACCAGACCGGCGAGACCGCGATCCTGCCCACTCCCGTGGTGGCGGTGCTCGGGGTCATCGAGGACGTCACCCGGCGCACACCCACGGGCTTCCAGCGGGCCGGCGAGCGAGTGCTCCTGCTGGGCGAGACCCGCGAGGAGCTGTCGGGCTCGGAGTGGGCCTCGGTCGTCCACGACCACCTCGGCGGCCTGCCGCCGCGCGTCGACCTGGCCGCGGAGCGGTCGCTGAGCGAGCTGCTGGTCGCGTCCGTCGGCCTGCTCACCTCGGCCCACGACGTCTCCGACGGCGGGCTGGCCCAGACGCTCGTCGAGTCGGGCCTGCGCCACCACGTCGGTGCGACCGTCGCGCTCGACGGGGTCCACGCCGACCCGTTCGTGGCGCTGTTCAGCGAGTCGACCGCGCGGGTGGTCGTCACCGTCGCCGCGGGCGACGAGGACCGGCTGGTGCAGCTGGCCGCCGACCACGGCGTCCCGGTGACCACGCTCGGGGAGACCGGGGGCGCGTCGCTGGCGCTGGCCGACGGGCTCGACGTGCCCCTCGACGAGCTGCACCGCGCGTGGGTGGCCACCCTCCCGCTGGCCCTGGCCTGACAGGCTGGGGCGCGACCCGTCGTTCCCCGACCGTCTGGAGCAGTCCTGTGAAGCGCCCCGCACCCCGTCCCGCCCTCCGCACCGCAGCCCTCCTGCCCGCCGCCGCACTGGCCCTGACCCTCACCGCCTGCGGTGGCGGCGACGGCTCGGCCTCCGGCGACGCGTCCAGCTCGGCCAGCGAGTCGACCAGCGCCTCGGCGTCGGCGTCGCCCAGCGGGTCCGCGTCCCCGTCGGCCTCCGCCTCGCCCTCGGCCGAGGCCTCCGGGTCGGCGGCCGGCCTGCGCTACCGCACCCTCATCACGACCCTGTTCGACCAGCAGGGCACGGTGCAGAACGCCACGTCGGCCAAGGACTTCAACCGCCAGGCGAAGTTCCCCGCCGGCGTCTCGGTCGGGATCTTCGACGCGAAGACCAAGTCCATCTGCATCCAGGACAGCAAGCAGGACATCGCCCTCACCTTCACCGGCGCCGGTGAGGCGTCGGGCGTGGTGCTGCTCGACGGTGCCTGCAAGGGCGGCGAGGTCGTCTCCAGCCTGGTGCCCCAGGGCGCCAGCGACATCGCGGTGAAGGGCGACAAGTCCCTCGGCACGCCCGTGGCGGACTACCTGAAGGAGACGTTCGGCTCCTAGGTCACCCGGCACGCGAGAGGTCCGGGACGCCCCGAAAACCGCGCCGTGTTGTCCCTTTTGTGAGATTCTGTGGCCAGCCGGAACGCCCGGCCACGAGCTCACGAGGTCACGGAGGCGCGCGATGTCGTCAGCGAGGCCGACCGTCCCCCGTGGGGGTCCGGACCACGACCCGGGGACCGTGCGCCGGTGCCCGCGAGCCGCCCAGCTGACCCGCCGGGTGGCCGTGCTGGCCGCGGGCCTGACCGTGCTGGCCCTGGCGCTGGTGCCGGCCGGCCCCGCCGGGCTCCGGGCGGTCGACCACCTGGGCAACCTCGCCAGCCTGGTCGCCGTGGTGGCCTGCCTGGCGGCGGCCCGGGGGACCTCGGGCCGCACGGCGCTGACCTGGTCCTGCTTCGCGGCCACCGCCTTGACCTGGCTGCTCGCCGACCTGCTCTGGAGCGTGGACCAGCAGTGGGTCGCCGGCGCCGGGCTGGGCGACGCCGCCCGGGTGCTCTACCTCCTCGGCGCGCTGCCCTGCGTGGTCGGCGTCCTGGTCGTCCCGGTGGGTCGCTGGGAGCGCGGTGCCCGCGTCCGGCTGGCGCTCGACGCGCTCGTCCTGGCCACCGCCGGCGTCCTGGTGGCCGATGCCCTGGTGCTGCGCGACCTGCTGCCGTCCTCGCCCGGGGGCGGCGACGTCGTCGCGGTCCTCTACCCGGTGACCGACCTCGTGGTGGTCAGCCTCGCCCTCACCCTGGGCCGTCGTCGCCACGGCCCGCCGCGGGCGGACCTGCTGCTGCTCGCCGCCGCCTTCCTGGTCTGGACGGTGACCGACCTGGCCTTCGCCCGGGTCACCGTCGCGCGGGCCGACTACTTCGTCACCCCGGTGGGCGTGGGGTACGTCGTCGCGCCGCTGCTGCTGGCCCTCGCCGCCCTCTGCGCGCTGCGCGACCGGGACACCGACGCGACCGGTGGCGCCATGGCGCGGCACGCCGCGTCCCGGGTGCTGGCCCCGCTGCCGGAGATCGTCGTCCTGGTCGCCGGCCTGGTCGCCCTGGTCCGCCAGCCCGAGACCTGGCACGAGTGGACCCTGGTCGGCCTCGGCGCCGGCCTCGCGGTCGTGCGCCAGGTGCTGCTCGCCGTCGACGGCCACGAGCTGCGCTCCACGCTCGAGGAGCGGGTCGCCGCGCGGAC
Organism: Nocardioides scoriae; assembly: GCF_900104965.1. Lineage (NCBI taxonomy): Bacteria > Bacillati > Actinomycetota > Actinomycetes > Propionibacteriales > Nocardioidaceae > Nocardioides > Nocardioides scoriae. The sequence continues at coordinate 3,390,856 of NZ_LT629757.1, forward strand.
CGGTGAGCTCCAGGAGCTCGCCGACCGTCACCAGCAGATCCTCGGCTCCGTGGTGGAGGGCATCTTCGGCGTCGACGGCGCCGGGCGCATCACCTTCGTCAACGCGGCCGCGGAGCGACTCCTCGGCTGGCGCTCGACCGTGCTGCTCGGCCGCCCGGCCTGCGAGCGCGTCTGCGCCGAGGACCACGACGACTGCCTGCTCGACGCCGTGCTGGGGCAGGGTCGCGCGCTGCCCCGGACCGAGACCGTCTACCGCCGCGCCGACGGCGCGCTGCTGCCCGTCGAGATCACCGCCACCCCGCTGGTGGGCGACGGCGGCCAGGGCGCGGTCGTCTGCTTCCGCGACGTGGCCGAGCGGGCCCTGGTCGAGGAGATGAAGCGTCACTTCATCAGCGCCGTGAGCCACGAGCTCCGCACGCCGCTGTCGGCGATCCGCGGATCGCTGGAGATGCTGGCCGACGGCGACGCCGGTGCGCTCCCGCCCCCGGCCCTGGAGCTGGTCAGCATGGGCGAGCGCGGCGCGCAGCGGCTGGGTCGCCTGGTCGACGACATCATCGACGTGGAGCGGCTCTCGACGGGCGAGTTCGACGTGGTCGCCCGGCCCGAGCCGCTGGAGCCGCTGCTGCGCAGCACCGTCGCCACGATGCGTCCCCTGGCCGAGCAGCACGGTGTGCGCATCGAGGTCGGCGAGGTCGCGGGCGACGCCCTGTGCGACGCCGACCGGGTGGTGCAGGCGCTGGTCAACCTGGTCGGCAACGCGGTGAAGTTCACCCCGCCCGGCGCCGCCGTGCACGTCAGCGCCGAGACCCGCGGCGCCGAGGTGATGGTGACCGTGCGCGACGAGGGACGCGGCATCCCGGAGGAGGACCTCGACCGGGTTTTCGACCGCTTCCACCAGGTGCACGTGCCGGAGAGCCGCGACCTCGGCGGCACCGGCCTCGGCCTGACCATCACCAAGTCGATCGTGCAGCGCCACGGGGGCAAGATCTGGCTCACCAGCGTGCTCGGGGCCGGGTCGACCTTCCGCTTCACGCTGCCGGCGGCGGCGCCGCCGGCCTCGGACCGCGACGCGGCCCGGCGGCTGGCTCAGGCCGGGTCGGTGTCCGCGCCGGCCTGAACGTCGTCCCGCGCGCGGGTGCCCTGCTGGCCCACGTCGTCGAGGGAGCGGGCGAACGCCTCCCGCAGGCCCATCGGCCGGTGGCCCGGCCGGGCCAGGTCGCGCCAGACGTCGTCGTCGTGGCAGACCATGTCGTAGCTGAGGCTGTCGACCAGCGAGACCACCGTCGGACGGTCCATCCGGGTCACCAGCGCCACGATGCGGCCGGCGAGGCCCTTGGGCGCCCACGGCAGCACCACCTGGGGCCGCCGGAGGTCCATCAGCCCGGCGACGACGTGCAGCAGCTCGGGGTAGGTGACGACGTCGCTGCCCCCGAGGTCGTAGTGGCGGTTGCGCGGCTCGCCCTCCAGGGCCCCGCCGACCAGCCGCACCACGTCCTCGACGGCGACGGGCTGCAGGCTGCTGCGCATCCAGGCCGGGATCGGGGCGATCGGGACCCGTCGGGTGAGCCGGCGCACGATCTCGAACGAGGTCGAGCCCGACCCCACCACCATGGCGGCGCGCAGCACCGTCGCCGGCACCGGGCCGTCGAGGAAGACCTGCTCCACCTCCAGGCGCGAGCGCAGGTGGTCGGAGAGCTCGTCCTCGTCGGGCACCAGGCCCGAGAGGTAGACGAGGCGGGAGACGCCGGCGTCCGCGCAGGCCCGCGCGGTGGTCTCCGCGGCCTCGCGGTCCTTGCTGACGAAGTCCTCGGACTCCATCGAGTGCACGAGGTAGACCACGGCGTCCACGCCCTCGACCGCGCTCCGGACGAGCTCGGGGTCGGTGATGTCGAAGTGCCGGGTGGTGACGTCGTCAGCCCAGGGATAGGGGTCGGCCGCGCCGTCGCGGCGCACGGCGGCCACCACGTCGTGTCCGCGAGCCACCAGCTCGGGGACGAGTCGGGATCCGATGTAGCCGGTCGCTCCGGTCACGAGAACTCTCACCTGCCGACCCTAGGCGGGACCACCTGGCCGGGCGCGACCCGCGGGTGCCGCGGGCTAGCGTGGCGCGGTGCCCGCCCGACTCCAGCCAGCCGACCCCGCCGCCGTCGCGGCCGCCCTCGCCCACGACGACCGCTCGCGCGCGGAGCTGAAGCTGCTGGTCAAGCACTTCCTGGCGGTGCTCTCGGAGCGGGCGCCGGGCGCCTCGGTCGAGGTCCGCGTCCCGCCGTACGCCGCGGCGCAGGTGATCCCGGGCGTGCGCCACACCCGCGGCACCCCGCCGGCCGTCGTCGAGCTCGACGCCACGACCTGGATCGACCTGGCCACCGGTCGGCTGGCGTGGTCGCAGGCCATGGCCGAGGGCCGGGTCCGGGCGTCGGGGGAGCGGGCGGACCTCTCGCCCCACCTCCCGCTCGGGGACGCACCGACGACCTCCTAGGCTCGGCGCATGGACGTCGACGAGCTGAGGACCCGCGTCACCGCCGAGCTGCCCCGCGTGCGCCAGGACCTCGAGGACCTGGTCCGGATCGAGTCGGTCAGCGCCGACCCGGCCCGCGCGGCGGAGGTGCGGCGCAGCGCCGAGGCGGTGGCCGAGCTGTTCCGCGCCGAGGCCTTCGAGGACGTCGCGGTGGTGAGCGCCCGCGAGGACGGCGGCGCACCCGCCGTGCTGGCGCGCAAGCCGGCGCCGGAGGGTCGCCCGACGGTGCTGCTCTACGCCCACCACGACGTGCAGCCCGAGAACGACCACGCCGAGTGGGACTCCCCGCCCTTCGAGCCCACCGAGCGCGACGGCCGCCTGCACGCCCGTGGCGCAGCCGACGACAAGGCCGGCATCGCCGCCCACCTCGCCGCCGTCCGGGCGCTGGGCGACGACCTCGGGGTCGGCGTGACGATGTTCGTCGAGGGCGAGGAGGAGGTCGGCAGCGACACCCTCCCGGCCCTGCTCGAGCAGCACGCCGAGTTCCTGCGCGCCGACGTCATCGTGATCGCCGACAGCAGCAACTGGGACATCGGCGTGCCCGCGCTGACGACCAGCCTGCGCGGCCTGGTCCGCGTCGACGTCACCGTGCGCACCCTGACCCACGCCGTCCACTCCGGCATGTGGGGCGGCCTGGTGCCCGACGCGCTGATGACCCTGGCGCGGCTGGTCGCGACGCTGCACGACGACGCCGGCGACGTGACGGTCGCGGGCCTGCACGCGGGTCCGGCCGCCGACGTCGACTACCCGGAGGACCGCCTGCGTGCGGAGTCGGGCATCGCGCCCGGCGTCGACCTCATCGGCACCGGCACCGCCGTGGAGCGGCTGTGGACCAAGCCCGCCCTGACGGTCACCGGGCTCGACGCCCCGCAGGTCGACGGCGCGAGCAACACCCTCACGGCCGTGGCCCGGGCCAAGCTCTCGCTGCGGATCGCCCCCGGCGACACCACCGCCAACGCCCTGGCCTGCCTGCGGCGCCACCTCGAGGAGCACGTCGCGTGGGGCGCGGAGCTGAGCGTCGACGTCGTCGACACCGGCGAGGCCACCAGCATCGACGCCACCGGACCGGCGTACGACGCCGCCCGCCGCGCCTTCACCGAGGCCTGGGACGGCACCGAGCCGATCGACATGGGCGTCGGCGGGTCGATCCCGTTCATCGCGGAGTTCCTGCGCACCTTCCCCGACGCCAGCGTGCTCGTCACCGGCGTCGAGGACCCCGACACCCGGGCCCACGGCGCCAACGAGGGCCTGCACCTCGCCGAGTTCGAGCGGGTCTGCCTGGCCGAGACGCTGCTGCTCGACCTGCTCGCCGACGGCTGACCCGGGCCGGTCCGCGGACTAGGGTGACCGCGCGGCGCCCGTGACGTCCGGAGGCACGGGTCCGCAGGGGGAGGTGGCCGCGGTGCGAGCGGGTGGACCCAGCGCGCAGCAGCTCCTGCTGCTGGCCCCGGACCGGGCCGGACGTCGCACGGCGCTCGTGGTCGCGACGGGGTTCGTGCTCGTCGGCGCCCTGGCCCTGCTCGCCCCCGACACCCTCGCGGTCGCCGTGGTGGCCCAGCTGGTCGGGGTCGCGCTCTGCGTCCCGGCGGCCGTGCTCTGCGCCCGGGCCGGCCGGGTGACCCGGGCGCGCTGGTCGGCCGGCTGGTGGATGCTCGCCGGGGCGGCGGGCCTGTGGGGCGCCGGCAACCTGGTCACCGTGGTGTCCGTGGGACTGCCCGGGCGCGGGATCAACGCGTTCATCTACCCGCTGCAGGGCGCCGCGATGCTGCTGGTCCTGGCCACGCTGCTGGTGCTCCCGCGGCCGCGCTTCAGCCGGGGGGAGGCGGCCCGGGCCTGGCTCGACGTCGTCGTCCTGGTCGCCGGCCTGGGGCTGCTGGGCTCGGTGTCGCTGGTCGGGCAGGCCGTCGAGGGCTCCACGGGACTGGTCCGCGTCTTCGCGCTCGCCTACCCGGCGGCCACGCTGGCCATGGTCGGGCTGGCCTACGAGCTCAGCCGGCGCCACGTCTACCCGCCCCGCCCCGAGCTGGCCCTGCTCTCGGCCTCCTTCGCCGCCTGGCTGGTCGGCGCGGCGGCGTACACCCTGACCCCGGACGCCCTCGTGGCACCGGCCTGGATCTCGTGGGCGGTCGGGGTCGGGACGACGTTGCTGGCGCTGTCGGCGCACCGCGTCGTCGGCCGCCGGCCCGAGAGCGTGCAGCTCGGCTCGCGGGTCTCCCGCGTGGTGCTGGCCGCCCCCGAGGTGGTGGTCGTGGTCGCGGCCGTCACGGCCGTGCTCACCGGGCTCGAGCACTGGCCGCAGCGGGTGCTCGCCGCCGTCACCGCGCTGGCCGTGGTGGTGCGCCACCTCGTGGTGAGCGCCGACGCCCGCCGCTTCCACTGGCGGCTGCAGCACGAGGTGGCCGACCGCACCGCCGACCTGCGCGACTGGACCGAGCGCTACGCCACCATCCTCGACACCGTCGGCGACGGCATCGTCAGCACCGACGCACAGGGCCGCATCACCTTCGCCAACGCCTCGGCCCGCAGCCTGCTCGGCCGGACGTCCTCGGAGCTGGTCGGTCGCGAGGCCTGCGACGCGCTGTGCACCGTGCACGGGGCGGCCTGCCCCTTCGACGAGGCGCTCCGCGGGGTCGAGGTCGTCGGCGTCGACGCCGAGCTCCGCCGCGGCGACGGGGCCGTGGTGCCCGTCGAGCTGCACGCCTCGCCGCACGCCTTCGACGTCGCCTCGGGGTCCGACGAGCCCGGCGTGGTCATCGCCTTCCGCGACGTCTCGGCGCGGCTGGCCGTCGAGCAGGTCAAGCGCCAGTTCGTCTCCTCGGTCAGCCACGAGCTGCGGACCCCGCTGACCTCGGTGAGGGGGGTGCTCGAGATGTTCGTCGACGGCGACGCGGGCGCGCTGAGCCCCGAGGGCCACACGCTGGTCGCCAACGCCAGCCGCGGCGTGGAGCGGCTGAGCCGGCTGGTCGACGACATCATCGACGCCGAGAAGCTCGCCACGGGCGAGTTCCGGATGCAGCGCTCCCGGATCTCGCTGGGCGAGGTGCTGCGCCAGACCGTCACCGCGCTGGAGCCGCTCGCGACGGGCGCGCAGGCGCGCATCGAGCTCGGCCCGGTCGCCGACGTCGAGGTCTGGGGCGACGCGGACCGGATCGAGCAGGCGCTGGTCAACCTGGTGGGCAACGCCGTGAAGTTCTCGCCCCCCGACGGCGTGGTGGGCGTCGAGGTCGAGACCACACCCGACGTGGTGCTGGTGAGCGTGCGCGACCAGGGGCCGGGCCTGCCCGCCGACCAGCTCGAGCACGTCTTCGAGCGCTTCCACCAGGCGACCGGCGGCGACGCCACGGACCGGGGCGGGACCGGGCTCGGCCTCACCATCACCCGCGCGATCGTGCAGCAGCACGGCGGCCGGGTCTGGGTGGAGAGCACCGAGGGCGAGGGGGCCAGGTTCACCTTCTCCCTCCCGGTCGCGGCCGGTGCCCGCGGCCCGGGCCGATAGCCTGACGAGGTGCCGCTGACCACCGATGCCGTCCTCGAGCTCGTGCAGCAGGTGGCCGCCGAGGTGGTCACCCCCCGGTTCCGCTCCCTCTCGGAGTCCGACATCGACGAGAAGCGACCCGGCGACCTCGTCACCGTGGCCGACCGCGAGGCCGAGGAGCTGCTCACGCGGGCGCTCCTGGAGGCCTACCCCGACGCCGTCGTCCTGGGCGAGGAGGCGTACGCCGGCGACCCGGACCTCATCGAGCGCTTCCGGTCCGCCGACCACGGGTTCACGGTCGACCCCGTGGACGGCACCAAGAACTTCGTGCACGGCTCGCCCGACCACGCGGTGATGCTCTCCGAGGTGGTCGACGGCGAGACGGTCCGCGGCTGGATCTGGCAGCCCGAGCACCGGCAGGCCTGGGTGGCCGAGCGCGGCGCCGGCGTGCGCCGCAACGGCGAGCCGGTCCACCGCGCCCCCGCCGGCGACCAGCCGCAGGGAGCCACCTCGATCTGGTCGCGCCGCGGTCGCGACCCGCTCGGCCTGCCGCCGTTGCGCGGTTCGTGGGTGTGCTGCGGGGTCGACTACCCCCGGCTGCTCGAGGGCGAGGCCGACTACCTGCTCTACGGCCACACCAACCCGTGGGACCACCTGCCCGGCACCCTCATGGTCACCGAGGCCGGCGGCGCCGTCGCCCACCGCGACGGCACGCCGTACACCGCGCGCTCCCGGGGCTCGGGCCTGGTCGTCGCCGCCGACCCCGCCACGCTGGAGCGGGCCATCGCGGCGTGCGAGCCCCTCTGGCCCCGCCCGCGCTGACGCGCGGGGTGCGAGCACCCCCGGCCGAGCCCGTACACTCGGCCACGTGGCCAGCAATCCCAGCCGTCCTGGTGACGGCCGCCTGACTCACGACCTCGACCCCCAGGACCGCGGACCGCAGGACGCGTGCGGCGTCTTCGGCGTGTGGGCCCCGGGGGAGGACGTCGCCAAGCTGACCTATTTCGGTCTCTACGCGCTGCAGCACCGCGGCCAGGAGTCGGCCGGCATCGCGGTGAGCAACAGCCGCCAGATCCTGGTCTACAAGGACATGGGCCTGGTCTCCCAGGTCTTCGACGAGTCCACGCTCGAGGCCCTCAAGGGGCATCTCGCGGTCGGCCACTCGCGCTACTCCACGACCGGCGCCAGCACCTGGCACAACGCACAGCCGACCTTCCGCCCCACCGAGGACGGCTCCATCGCGCTGGCCCACAACGGCAACCTGACCAACACCCGCGAGCTCCAGCAGCTGGTCTCCGAGCTGCCCGGCGACCGCGGCGAGCTCGAGATCGGCTCGCGCCGCCTCGAGACCAGCACCAACGACACCTCGCTGGTGACCGCGCTGCTGGCCCACCACCCCGACACCAGCCTCGAGGAGCGGGCCGCCGAGCTGCTCCCCAAGCTCAAGGGCGCCTACTCCTTCGTGTGGATGGACGAGGGCACCCTGTACGCCGCCCGCGACCCCCAGGGCATCCGCCCGCTGGTCCTCGGTCGCCTCGAGCGCGGCTGGGTCGTGGCCAGCGAGACCGCGGCGCTCGACATCGTCGGGGCGTCGTACATCCGCGAGATCGAGCCGGGCGAGATGGTCGCCGTCGACGAGCAGGGCCTGCGCACCCGTCGCTTCGCCGAGGCCGCCCCCAAGGGCTGCCTGTTCGAGTTCGTCTACCTCGCCCGCCCCGACACCCTCATCTCCGGCCAGCGCATCCACAGCGTGCGCGTCGAGATCGGCCGCCGGCTGGCCCGCGACTTCCCGACCGACGCCGACCTGGTGATCCCCGTGCCGGAGTCCGGCACCCCCGCGGCCATCGGGTACGCCGAGGAGAGCGGCATCCCCTACGGCACCGGCCTGGTGAAGAACTCCTACGTCGGTCGCACCTTCATCCAGCCCAGCCAGACCATCCGCCAGCTCGGCATCCGCCTCAAGCTCAACCCGCTGCGCGACGTCATCGAGGGCAAGCGCCTGGTCGTGGTCGACGACTCGATCGTGCGCGGCAACACCCAGCGCGCCCTGGTCCGGATGCTCCGCGAGGCCGGTGCCCGCGAGGTCCACGTGCGGATCGCCAGCCCGCCGGTGAAGTGGCCGTGCTTCTACGGCATCGACTTCGCCACCCGCGCCGAGCTGATCGCCAACGGCCTGTCCAGCGACGAGATCTGCTCCTCGATCGGCGCCGACTCGCTGGGCTACATCGCCCTCGACCAGCTCATCGAGGCCACCACCGTGCCGGCCGACGACCTGTGCCGCGCCTGCTTCGACGGGGTCTACCCGGTCAAGCTGCCCGAGCCCGAGCACCTCGGCAAGCACCTGCTGGAGATGGCCCCGTTGCTCGACGCCGACGGGCTCACCGCCTCGCTGGCCGGCGGCGGCGCCCACGACGCCCTGGAGCGCCCATGAGCACCCCCGTGACCCCGACCCAGGTCGGCACGACGTACGAGTCCGCCGGCGTGTCCATCGAGGCCGGTGACCGCGCCGTCGAGCTGATGAAGGTCTGGATCGAGCAGGCCCGCCGCCCCGAGATGATCGGTGGCATCGGCGGCTTCGCCGGGCTCTTCGACGCCAGCGCCCTCAAGGCCTTCGAGCGGCCGCTGCTGGCCAGCTCGGCCGACGGCGTCGGCACCAAGGTCGCCATCGCCCAGGCGCTCGACAAGCACGACACCATCGGGTTCGACCTCGTCGGCATGCTCGTCGACGACCTCGTCGTCTGCGGCGCCGAGCCGCTGTTCCTCACCGACTACATCGCCACCGGCCGGGTGGTGCCCGAGCGCATCGCCGCCATCGTCAAGGGCATCGCCGAGGCCTGCGTGGCCGCGGGCTGCGCCCTCATCGGCGGCGAGACGGCGGAGCACCCCGGGCTGCTCGGCCCCGACGAGTACGACGTCGCCGGCTCCACGACCGGCGTGGTCGAGGCCGGCCAGCTGCTCGGGCCCGGCCGGGTCCGGCCCGGTGACGCGGTCATCGCGATGGCCTCCAGCGGGCTGCACTCCAACGGCTACTCCCTGGTGCGCCACGTCCTGCTCGAGCAGGGCGGTCGCCGCCTCGAGGAGCACGTCGACGACCTCGGCCGCACCCTCGGCGAGGAGCTGCTCGAGCCGACCCGGATCTACGCCAAGGCCTGCCTCGACCTGGCCCGCGAGACCGAGACCCACGCGATGTCCCACATCACCGGCGGTGGGCTGGCCGCCAACCTCGAGCGGGTGATGCCGGTCGAGCTCGGCGCCACGCTGGACCGCACCACCTGGTCGCTGCCGCCGGTCTTCGACCTGGTCGCCCGCACCGGCGGGGTGGCCCGCGAGGACCTCGAGCGCACCCTCAACTGCGGCGTGGGGATGGTCTCCCTGACCGCCCCGGAGGACGCCGACCGGGCGATCTCGCTGCTCGCCGGCCACCAGGTCGACGCGTGGGTCGTCGGCACCGTCGACGAGGTGTCGGCCGGCTCGGGCGGCCGGGTGACGCTGCGCGGCGACCACCGCTGAGGGGTCCCTGACCTGGCCCTTCGCGACGCCTCGCCGCCCCCTCCCGGCGAGTTTGCGGGCCGACGTGCGGGAATGACCGGCGGGCGGCTAGGGTTGTGCCACGAACAGTTGACTCCGACCGGCAGCCGATGAGCGCCGGCCAAACGTGCGAGGGGGCCACCCATGGGGCGCGGCCGTGCAAAGGCGAAGCAGACCAAGGTTGCTCGCGATCTGAAGTACCGCACTCACGAGACGGACTTCGCATCGCTGGCTCAGGAGCTCCACGGTGGTGAGTCGGCCCCGGTCGACCGCACCGAGCGAGTCGAGGAGCCCGACGAGTACGACAAGTGGGCCGACTACAGCGGCCCCTCCCAGCGCGACTGACCCACCTCGGCGGGGGTCCCTGACCACCCCGGTGGTCAGCCTCCCCGAGGTGCCGACGCGCGCTCGTCAGCGGATGACGGCGGGTCGTCGCACGTCGTCCTGCGACCGGTCCGGATGCTGTCGGCTGCCCCGGGCGGGGGGTCGGACGCGTGGTGGCCGGCTGTGTGGGTTACGCCTGCAGCACGTAGGCTTTGGGGGGATTTGGCCCAGCGTGGGCTGATTGCACGGATTCACTGCTCAGGCAAGGGTGGGCCTGTGCTGGTCTAGACGCTGATGGCCGTTTTTCCACCGCTTCTGAGAATCCGGACATTTCAGGTTTCGGGTCATCGGCCTCGGTGGCAGACTCCCATCCAGAGCAAGGAGCTCTGAGACCGCAAGAAAAGGGGAGCGCCGTGGTAACGCGACCGACTGAGACCGAATCCCTCCTCACGCCCGCTGAGGTGGCCGCCATGTTCCGCGTGGACCCGAAGACGGTCACGCGCTGGGCCAAGGCCGGCCGGCTGTCCGCCATCCGCACGCTGGGCGGCCACCGCCGCTACCGCGAGTCCGAGGTGCGCGAGCTCCTCGGTGGCGGCGGCGCACTGCCCACCCAGCGCAGCGCCCGGGACTGATCCACCGCGCGCCCATGGGCGCGCGCCAGCACCACCCCGACCGCCCCGCGCCATGCCCAGTGGCACGGGAGGTCGGCTGACGCACCTGGACCCTCTGCCTGCTCAGCGGAGGGTCTTCGTGCGTCCCCGCGGGTCGACCGCGGGCTCAGCGCACCAGCGTCGTCACGGCGTACGACGCGACGAAGGTGAGCACCAGCGCCACCAGGGCGAGCACGAGCACCACCCGCCGACGCGTGGCGCCCCCGGCGTCCACCTGGGCGTCCACCTGGCGCCGTGCGGGGACGTCCGACCCCGGTGGGGCCAGCAGTGCCGCGGTGAAGCTGGTCACGTCGGGCCACCGGTCGTCGGGGTCGACCGCGAGCGCCCGCAGCACGGGCGCGTCCAGGTGGGCCGGCACGTCCGCGACCGTCGACGGCGCGGGCGGCAGCTGCGGGTCGACGAGCCCGGCCAGGCCGTCCTCGCGCACCAGCCGGCCGGTCAGCAGCACGTAGGTCACCGCGCCCAGCGCGTGCACGTCGGCCCGCTCGTCCAGGCGGCCCCCACGGGCCTGCTCCGGCGCGATGTAGGCCGGTGTGCCCACGACCTGGGTCAGCCCCGACGCGTGCGCGGTCGCCTTGGCCACCCCGAGGTCGGCCACCAGCAGCTCCGTGCCGCCGTCGGGACGCGAGCGCAGCAGCAGGTTCTGCGGCTTCACGTCGCGGTGCAGGATCCCCTGGCCGTGCAGCACCGCGAGCCCCAACCCCGCCTGTCGGACCAGGTCGAGGCAGTGCGCGACGTCGGGCCGCTCGGGGCGGGCGAGCAGGTCCGCGACGGTGCCGCGGTCGGCGTACGTCATCACGAAGTACGGCGTGCCGGACTCCGTCTCGCCGCTGTCGTGGACCCGGACCACGTGGTCGGCGTCGGCCCGGCGCAGGATCCGCGCCTCCTCCAGGAACCGCTCGCGGACGTCGAGCCGCTGGGCCCAGTTGTCGGCCAGCGCCTTGACCGCGACGTCGGAGTCGAGCTCCTCGTCGTGGTAGCGCCACACGGTGGCGAAGCCGCCCGCCCCGAGGCGCTCGACCTGGCGCAGCCGACCGAGCCGCTGCGGGAGTGACATGTCGGTAGTGTGCACGAACCCGTCCCCACCACCCGGAGCACCACCCGGGGGAGCACCCGGAGGTCCACGGTGAGCACCACGCCCGACCGCGAGGAGCTGGAGGAGCTCGCCCGCCGTGCCGCGGGCGGTGACGCCGTGGCCCTGGAGGACCTGCTCGTCGCGGTCCAGCCGGGCGTGCGCCGCCTGGTCGGCCGGATGCTGGTGCACCCCCAGGACGCCGAGGAGGCGACCCAGGACGCGCTGCTCGCCGTGGCCCGCCACATCACCGGGTTCGAGGGCCGCAGCCGCTTCAGCACCTGGCTGCACACGGTCGCCGGCAACAGCGCCCGCTCGACGTACCGCACCCTGAAGCGGCGCAGCGCCGAGCACGCCGTCGACCAGCTGCCCGAGCGGCCCGACCCGCGCACCACCAGCGTGATCGCCGGCAGCCGGCTCGACCTCCTCGAGGCCCTCGAGACCCTCGGGCGCACCCGCCCCGAGCTCGTCGAGCCGGTGGTGCTGCGCGACGTGCACGAGCTCGACTACGCCGAGATCGCCCGGGTCCTCGACCTGCCGCTCGGGACCGTCAAGTCGCGCATCCACCACGCCCGCACGGCGCTGCGGCCTCTGCTGGCCGCCGCCGAGCCGACCTAGCGCCGGCCGATTCCCGGCCGATCCCCGGGCCCCACCCCTCAGAGGTCGGCGAGCAGGTCCTGCATGCGGCCGATCTCGACGGTCTGGCTGGCGCTGACGTCGTCGCGCAGCTCGCCGACGCGGGCGTCGGTGCCGCCGAGCGCGGTCTCCTGGGCCATCGCGACCGCGCCCTCGTGGTGGCCGATCATCGAGGTGAGGAAGAGCCGGTCGAAGCGTGCGCCCCGGGCCTCGGCGAGCGCGTCGAGCTGCGGGCGGGTCAGCATGCCCTGCATCTCCAGGTGGCCGTGCGAGCCGTGGTCGGCCGCCGACGCGTCGGCAGCGCTCGGCACCGGGAGGCCGCGCTCGGCCAGCCAGGCGGCCATCATCGAGATCTCGGGGCCCTGGGAGGCCTCGATGCGCCCGGCCAGACGACGCACGCGCGGGTCCTGGGCGCGGCGGGCGGCGAGCTCGGTCATCTCCAGCGCCTGGCCGTGGTGCGGGACCATCATCTGCATGAACATCTCGTCGTCGTGGCTCCACTCGCGCTCGACGACGTCCTCGCCCTCCGGCAGCAAGGTGGCGTCCTCGCCGGGCTCCCCGCCCTGCACCACGCGGGGGCCCTCCTCGCCCCCCGAGGTCCGGGGCGAGGGCGACGCGGAGGCCGGAGCGCTCGCCGCCCTGCCCGCAGTCCCCGCCTCGTCGTCGGTGCCGGCGCACCCCGTGAGCAGCACGGCGCCGGCCAGCAGCCACGCGCCGCGCGTGCGTGCGGTCGGCACCCGTCGGCCGGTGGTGGTCCCCGAGACAGCCACGGTCGGTCCCTTCGCGTCGGTAACGAAACCGGAACGATCCCAGCGGTAGGGGTGCGTCCCGCCCTTTACACCTCAGTTCACCACACGGTACGACGGGGGTGACACCGGCGGAGAACCCGCCGGGTCGTCACGAAAGGTCTCGGGAATGCACCTCCAACGACGGCGTGCGCACACGCCGCTGCGCCGCGCGGCGCTCGTCACCGCCTCGCTCGCCAGCCTCGGTCTCCTGGCCACCGCCGGGCCGGTCGTGGCCTCGCAGGGCGAGGCGAGCGAGTCCACCTCCGACCCCCGCTGCGACACGGCGGCCGAGAAGAAGAAGCTCGCGAGGGCCGGCGACAACTTCGCGCTCGCCTGCCTGCCGGGCGAGGACTTCCGCCAGGGCCGGCCGTCGGCCGCCGCCCTCGAGGCCGGCCAGCGGGCGTCCAGCAAGAACATGAAGCTGCTGGCCAACGTGCCCAAGCAGGGCGCCTTCGCGGAGTCGGGCGCCTACAACAGCGACCTGGCGTTCAAGGGCAGGTACGCCTTCGCCGGCAACTACTACGGCTTCACGGTCTACGACATCAGCAAGCCGCGCAAGCCCAAGGCGGTCACGCAGTACGTCTGCCCCGGCGGCCAGGGCGACGTCTCGGTCTCGGGCGACATCCTGGTCTTCAGCGTCGACTCGAGCCGCAGCAGCAGCTCGTGCAGCGACAGCACCCCGACGCCGGCGAGCGAGAAGACCGCGTGGGAGGGCCTGCGCATCTTCGACATCAGCAACCCGCGCAACCCGCAGTACGTCAAGGCCATCGAGACCGACTGCGGCTCGCACACCAACTCGCTGGCCCCCAGCAAGGACGGCAAGGACGTCTACGTCTACGTCTCGTCGTACTCCCCGAGCGCGGACTTCCCCGACTGCCAGCCGGCGCACGACAAGATCAGCGTCGTCAAGATCCCGGCCTCGGCCCCGCGCGACGCGGCCGTGGTCAACGAGCCGGTGCTGTTCCCCGACGGCGGCTACGCCGGCGGCGTCCGCGGCGACGGGGTGCGCAACAGCGCCACGACCGGCTGCCACGACATCACGACGTACCCCCGCAAGGACGTCGCGGCCGGCGCCTGCATGGGCGACGGCGTGCTGATCGACATCAGCGACCGCGAGAACCCCGTGGTGACCGAGCGGGTCCAGGACACCGAGAACTTCGCGTTCTGGCACTCCGCGACCTTCAACGACCGCGGCACCAAGGTCGTGTTCACCGACGAGCTCGGGGGCGGCGGCGCAGCCACGTGCAACCCGCGGGTGGGCAGCACCAAGGGAGCCAACGGCATCTACGACATCGTCGCCGGCAAGCTGCAGTTCAAGAGCTACTACAAGATGCCGCGCACCCAGTCCGACACCGAGAACTGCGTGGCCCACAACGGCTCGCTGATCCCCGTCAAGGGCAAGGACGTGATGGTCCAGGCGTGGTACCAGGGCGGCATCTCGGTCTACGACTTCACCACCTCCTCCAAGCCCAAGGAGATCGGCTGGTTCGACCGTGGTCCGCTGTCGAGCCGCGAGCTGCAGCTGGGCGGCTCGTGGTCGGCGTACTACTACAACGGGTTCATCTACTCCAACGACATCCAGAAGGGCCTCGACGTGCTCGAGCTGCGTGACAAGCGCACCGACTCGGCCCGCAAGGTGCGGATGAGCGTGCTGAACCCGCAGGCGCAGACGACCTACCGTCGCTGAGCCCCGGTCGGGCAGCTGAGCACCCCCCGCGGATCGCTCAGCTGCCCGACCCCACCACCACCCGGGAGGTGGAGGTGACCACGTCCTCGCACTCACCCGCGAGGTCGCAGCGCTTGACCCACCAGCGGCTCGACTCGGGATCGGCGGTCGCCGTGCCGGTGAGGTAGAGGTGGTCCGCGTCGGCCCAGTCGATGCGGACGGTGAACTGCGGCAGCAGGAACGACGCGACCATCCGGCGCCGCGACTCGGTCTCGAAGACCGCCACCTCGCCGGGCCCGTAGCCGTCGCTGTCGCTCGGGATCGCCAGCACCCGGCTGCTGTCGGGGCTGAAGGCGCCGCGCTGCTGGGCGGTGCGCCAGTCGCAGGTGCGCCACCACGAGGTCTCGTCGTCGCTCTCCGCGACCTCGCGCTGGCGCGGGGTCGGCAGCACCTGCAGGCAGCTGTTGCCGCCCTCGGCCGAGGCGGACCCGTCGGGGCCGACCGACCCCACCAGCCACTGCCCGTCGGGGCTGGCTACCAGGTCCGCCATGCCCACGCCCACGAGCCGGCTGCGGCTCTCGCCCGGCGTCCAGAGGCTGGTCGCGGGCTGGCCGTCGACGTCCTCCTGCACCAGCACGTCGGGGCCGACGAACTGCGGCGTGGGCGGCAGCGAGGTGTCCGGCTGGGCCAGGCCCGCCGTGACGTCGCCGTTGGACACGTCCCAGACCGAGAGGTGGTCGGCCTGCACGTCGTACCCCACGACGCGCTCGGCGGCGGTGTCGAGGTCCCAGCGCGGCATCTGACCCAGTCGGTAGGAGGTGCCGCTGCGCAGCACGACCCACAGCGACCCGGCGCCGCGCGCCGGTGGGTCGGCCCGCATCGAGACCACCCACCCGTTGGCGGTGCGTGCCAGCTGGTCGGGCACGCCGGGGCGGTCGAAGGGGACCGTCGTGCCTCCGTCGTGGATGACGCCGTCGGTGAGGTAGAGCAGCGACCCGGGGGCCGCGGACCGGGTGCTGTCCGGGGTGGACCCGGCGCTGCGTGCTGCGGCCGGGGCGGAGGCCGGGGCGTCACCGCGCACGGTCGCGGCCAGGGAGCCGCCGACGGTGCCCACGACTGCGGCCGCCGCGACGGCGACGACGGTGGTGCGGTTCATGGGCCCTCCTGGCGCTCGGTGCCTGCACCAGGTGAGAGTCCGCGCGGGGCCATCCGGTTCCGGCGATCTCACCGTAGTGCGGGGACGCCCGTCGCCGGGGCCCGCGTCAGGCGGCGGGCGCGTCCCCGGCGACCAGCCCCGGACCGTCGTACGCCGCCGCGGTCGCCGCCCGCGGCACGACGACCCGCAGCGCGTTGCGCTCGACGCGGAAGTCGACGGGGGTGGCCAGCGCCAGCTCGCCGTCGAGGTTGAACGGCCGGGGCGCGTCGGTGTGCACGCGCACGCGGCGGGTGAGCAGGTGGTCGACCTGGTCGTGCTCGACGAAGCTGCCGTCCTTGAGGAACCGCGCGATCGAGACGTGGTCGCGCAGCCGGCCGCGGCGGATGGCGTAGACGTCGAGCCGGTGGTCGTCGAGCGAGGCGGTGGGCGACACCGCGTTGCCGCCGCCGTAGTGGCGCCCGTTGCCCACCGCCAGCTGCAGCAGGTCCTCGAGCTCGAGCGTCTCGTGGTCGCCGTCGGGGAACTCCAGGCGTGCCGAGAACGGCTCGTGGTGGCGGTACGCCGAGAGCGTGGCCACCGGGTAGGCCAGCGGGCCGAGGCGGCGCTTGAGCACCGGGCGCAGCCGCTCGGTGACGCCGATCGACAGGCCGGTCGAGGCGACGTTGAGGAAGGACCGGCAGACCGACGCCGTGCCGGGGCCGTAGGCGCGCGCCCGGCCGAGGTCGACGTCGACGACCTTGCCGACCGCCAGCGTGCGGGTGGCCTCGGCCAGGTCGGTGGGGATGGTCAGGGTGCGGGCGAAGTCGTTGGCGGTCCCGAGCGGGAGCACCCCCAGGACGGTCCCGGTGCCGGCGACCATCCCGGCCGCGGCCGAGAGGCTGCCGTCGCCGCCCCCGACGACCAGCAGGTCCGGGGCCTCGGCCAGCGCCCCGTCGAGGGCGGCCAGCAGGCCACCGCCCGCGGGTGCGGCGTGCACCCGGGCGTGGCCCAGCCCGGCGGCGTCGAGCAGGCGGCGCACGTCGGCGACGGCCTGGACCCCGCGTCGCGACCCGGCGTTGAGGACCACGGAGACGGACTGGGTGGGGGGTGCGACGGCCATGCTCCGAGCGTAGGTCGCAGCCGTGAAGGCGCCCCGTGAAGTGCCTGTGCCGAGCCTGAGAAGGGGGGAGGCGGGCCGCGGACGCTCAGGCCACCCGGGAGCGGCGGTCCCACAGCCGCAGCACCCGGCGATGGTGCAGCGTGCCGGAGGGCACCTCGGCCGGGGCGACGTCGTCCCGGGCTGCCTGCTCCCGGCTCGCCTGCTCCTGGGCCGCCGCGTCCTGGGCGGCCAGCTCGGCGGCCAGCGCGCTCGAGAGCTCCATCTCGCGCAGGTCCTCGAGCACCTGCTCGGCGGCCGCGCGGCCGTCGTCCATGTGCTGGCGGGTGTGGGTGAAGTCGGTCATCCGGATGCCGAGGTCGGGGGTGGTCATCCGGTGGACGGTGACGCCGGGGCCGAGGTCCGGAGCGGGGGCCGAGCGCATCGCGACGCCCAGCGAGGCCACGAGCACGTCGATGGGGGTGCGGCCGCGCGGGAGCCGGGGCGGCAGGCTGGCGTCGAGGACGAAGACGCGCGTCGGGGCGAGGTCGGCCGCGCCCCGGATCGGAACGTTGTCGGCGACGCCGCCGTCGACGTGGAGGCCGGGGTGGCCGCAGCCGGCGGGCAGGTCGACCGGGGCGAAGACGGCGGGCACGGCCGCCGAGGCGAGCAGCAGCCGGGCCAGGTCGCCGTGGCGGTGGTAGACGGCGGAGTCGCCGGCCAGCGGGGTCGTCACCACGCGCACCGGGGTGGGCAGGTCCTCGAGGCGGTCGACGGGCTTCCAGTCGTCGATCAGCCGGGCCAGGGCGGCCGACGAGAACAGGTAGGGCCGCTGCCGCACCAGGTGGCCGACCCGGGTCAGGGTGCCGCCCGGGAAGATGTCGCGGGTCGTCATCTGCAGCCACTTGCCGCGCAGCTCGCGCACCCGGGCCCGGTCGGGGCGCACGCCCATGAAGGCCGCGTTGAGGGCGCCGACCGAGGTCCCCACCAGCGCGTGGGGCACGATGCCGGCGTCGAGCAGGACCTCGAGCATGCCCACCTGGACGGCCCCGCGGGCGGCCCCCCCGGAGAGCACGAAGACGTTGCGGTGCTCGCCGACCCGGGTGGCGGGGAGGGCCGGCGCGTGCGGCTCGCTGCCGTGGTCGTGACCGGTGCCGTTCATGTCGCCTCCTCGGGGGATCGGTGCGTGGTGCGGGGGGACCTGCCTCGGACGGGGGTGGGGTGTGCTCCTCATGATGGCGAGCGACGAGTCCGCTTTGCAGCAAAACGGGCAAATGTCAAGGTTTGGGAAGTGCGTGTCGTCCTGATGGGGTTCGTACCCCAAGGGCCCGACCTCACGCCCGGTGCCGGCCCCTGTGTAGCGAAGTCGTGTTTCGGCGACGTGTCCGGACCACGACCGGTGGACGGCCGGCGACCGCCGGGTCAGTGCTGCTCGGCCGGGCACCACCACGTGGTGCGGCTCCCGACCGTGGCCCGGGTCATCTCCGCACCGCACCGGGGGCAGTGCCGGCCGCGTCCCCGGTGGGGGACGACCTCGCCGGTGTGCACCCCGCCCTGGCGGATGGCCGAGCGGATGCCCTGGCGCAGCGCCCGCCGCAGCGCGTCGAGCTCGTCGGTGCCCAGCTCGCCGACGGGGCGCAGCGGCGAGAGCCGCGCCTGCCAGAGGACCTCGTCGGCGAGCAGGTTGCCGACGCCGGCGAGCGTCGCCTGGTCGAGCAGCCGGGCCTTGAGCGGGGCGGTGCCCCGTCCGACCCGGGCGCGGAACTCCTCGCGGCCGATCTCGCCGGCGTCGGGCCCCAGGGCGTCGAGGTCGGGGTCGAGCCGCACCCGGCCGAGCCGGCGCTTGTCGAGGAGCCGCAGCCGGCCGCCGTCGTCGAAGGTGAGCGTGAAGCGGTACCACTCCTCCTTGCGAGGACGCGTCGCCCCGGAGGGCCCCGGGGCGTCACCGCCCTCGCGCGAGCCGTCCTCGTCGGGCTCCTCCACCAGGATCCGGCCGCTCATGCCCAGGTGCAGCCCGAGCAGGGGGCCGGGACCGCCGCGCGAGGCGACGGCCGACGCGGGCGCGGAGGTCTCGCACCACATCAGCTTGCCGCGGCGGTGGGCTGCGGTGAGGTGGCGGTCGAGCAGGGCCGCGCGGATCTCGCCGGGACGGTGCGGGCGGCACTCGTAGGTGTCGTGGTCGTCCACCTCGACGATGCGTCGGCCCAGCCCGGAGGCCTCGATGACCTGGCGGGCGGACTCGACCTCGGGAAGCTCCGGCACCGCGCCAGTGTGGCCGAGGGGTCCTCACGCGGGTCGGGCATCCTGGGGGCATGCGAGCCGTCGAGGTGCTGGTGACCGGCAAGGTCCAGGGCGTCGCGTTCCGCGCGTACGCCGCCCGCGAGGCCGACCGGCTCGGGGTCGCCGGCTGGGTGCGCAACCGCAGCGACGGCACCGTGCACGCCTTGGTGGAGGGCGAGGAGGAGGCGGTGGAGTCGATGCTCGCCTGGCTGCGACGCGGGTCGCCCAGCGCGCGGGTCCACCACCTCGCGGTCGTCGACACCGACCCCGACGACCTGGTCGGGTTCGTGGTCGAGCCGTGAGGTCGGTCGCGAGCCCGCCCACCGCGTGGTTGGGTCGGGGCGTGACGGATCCCCTCGTGCACCAGAGGCGCCTGTGCGAGCAGGCCCGCGACGCCCACCTGCACTGGCTGATCGAGGCGCTCGGGGTCGACCTGGTGCTCGACGTCGGGGCCAACCGCGGGCAGTTCGGGACCGGCCTGCGCACCAGCGGGTACGCCGGGCGCATCGTGTCCTTCGAGCCCGCCCCGGCGCCCCGGGCCGAGCTGGAGCAGGTGTCCGCGGCCGACCCCGCCTGGCAGGTCCACGGGTGGGCCCTGGGCGAGGCCGACGGGTCGGCCGTGCTGCACGCGGTCGACGAGGAGTCCGAGCTGGGCTCGCTGCGGGAGAGCTCGGAGTTCGGGCGGGCCTGGAAGGACGCGATGACGCGGACGCGCGAGGAGACCGTCGACGTGCGCCGTCTCGACGGGGCGTGGGAGACCGTCGGCGGCGACGCGACCCGGGTGCTGCTCAAGCTGGACACGCAGGGCTTCGACCTCGCG
Organism: Nocardioides scoriae; assembly: GCF_900104965.1. Lineage (NCBI taxonomy): Bacteria > Bacillati > Actinomycetota > Actinomycetes > Propionibacteriales > Nocardioidaceae > Nocardioides > Nocardioides scoriae. Next base: position 3,410,865 of record NZ_LT629757.1, read on the forward strand.
GCGTTCCGCGGCGCCGGTCGCCTGGTGGCGGCCGGTGGCCCGGTCGTGGCGCTGCTCTCGGAGGTGGCCTGCCTGCCGATCTACGACGGCGTGCCGCCGATGGACGAGCACCTCGCGGAGTACGCCGCCGCGGGCTGGGCGCTGGCCGGGCTCTACCCCGTCTCCTTCGACCGGCCCACGCTGCGCGTCATCGAGCACGACGCGCTCCTCGTCCGCACGCCCTGAGCGCCCCTCCCGGTCGGCCGCGTCGCCGGACGGACCGGAGCCCTCACCCGCCGAGCACCTCGGCGGGGAAGCCGCTGTCGAGGCAGAGCACGTTCTGCTCGCTGTCCTTGAACCAGGCCGCCTGACCGAGGCCCTCGCTCGAGGCGACGTCGCCGTCCCAGGTGACGCCGGGCATGTCGTCGTAGTGCTCGAACACCACGCCGCGGTCGCGGAGCTCGCGGGCCGTCCCCGCCACGTCGGCGACGTGGAGCTGCGCGACGGTCGGGCCCGAGGTGCCGGCGTGCTCGGTCTGGTAGACGGTGAACACCGAGCCGCCGCCCGTGCGGTAGAGGAGCACCACGCCCTCGATCTCCTGGACGGGGGTGAGGCCGAGCTTGTCGGCCCAGAAGCCGCGGGCCCGGGCGAGGTCGGCGGCGGGGATGTTGGCGGTGACGGTGGCGTGCTCGAGCATGGCGGGTCCTCCGGTGGGGAGGCGCCGTCCGGCACCCGGAGCCGTGACGCCGCCTCGGCGGTCATGGCCCACCCGACTCTTCTCCTGCCGGCGCGTGGGCTCAACCCCCGCGACGGCAGCGACGGACGTGGTCTATCCCGCGTGGCGGCCCCCGGACCGACCGGGAACGGCAGAGCCGCAAGCCGGCACGAGGCTGGCTTGCGGCTCTGTGGTGGTGGGCAGGGGCGGGGTCGAACCGCCGACCTTCCACTTTTCAGGCGGACGCTCGTACCAACTGAGCTACCTGCCCTCACCAGGCTCCCGGGGGAACCGAGGCGAAACTGTACCGGACGCCTCGGGCGCACTGAAACCGGCCGTGCAACGCGCTGCAACCCTGGGGCTGCGGGCGGGGCGCTCCTACGGTGGCGCGACACCCACCCGTCGCCGTCCCTCGGAGGACCCCATGACCGTCGCCCACGTCACCGGAGCCGCCCGCGGGATCGGGAAGGCCATCGCCACGCGCCTGGTCGCCGACGGCCACGACGTCGCCGTCTCGGACCTGCCGTCGATGCGCGACGAGCTGGAGACCACCGCCCGGGAGCTGGCCGACGGGGCTGCCACGCGGGTGGTGGCGCTGACCGGCGACGTCTCCGACCCCGGGTCGGTGCGGGCCCTGGTGGCCGACACCGTGGCCGAGCTCGGCTCGCTCGACGTCATGGTCGCCAACGCCGGCATCGCGCAGACCAAGGCGCTGCTCGACGTGACGCCCGAGGAGTACGACGCGGTGCACGCGGTGAACGGCCGCGGCGTCTTCCTCTGCTACACCGAGGCCGCCCGCCAGATGATCGCGCAGGGCGGCGGCGGCAAGATCATCGGCGCCGCCTCGATCGCGGCCCACAAGGGCTTCGCGCTGCTCGGGGTCTACTGCTCCTCCAAGTTCGCCGTCCGGTCGCTGACCCAGAGCGCCGCCCAGGAGTGGGCCTCGCACGGCATCACGGTCAACGCCTACTGCCCCGGCATCGTGGACACCACGATGTGGGAGGAGATCGACCACGACCTCGGCGAGATCAACCACGTCGGCAAGGGCGAGTCGATGCAGGCGATGGCGGCCGGGATCGCGCTCGGCCGGGTCTCGACCGGCGAGGACGTGGCCAAGCTGGTCAGCTTCCTCGCCGGCCCCGACTCCGACTACATGACCGGGCAGTCCGTGCTGGTCGACGGCGGCATGGTCTTCAGCTGATCCAGGGCACCGCGCGCCGCACCCGGTGGTGCGCCAGCGCCGCCCTGGCGGCGTTGGCGCCGGGCGCGCCGTGGACGCCCCCGCCCGGGTGGGCCGACGCGGAGGCGAGGTAGAGGCCGGGCACGCCGCTCTCGGCCCGGCCCAGTCCCGGCACCGGGCGCAGCACCAGCTCCTGGCCGATCCGAGAGGTGCCGCCGTTGATGGCGCCACCGACCAGGTTGGCGTCGCGCTCCTCCAGCTGGTGGGGGCCGAGCACGCGGCGGGCCACGACGCGGCTGCCGAAGCCCGGCGCGAGCCGCTCCAGGCGCTGCTGCACCCGGTCGCCGAACCGCTCGAGGTCGTCGTGGTCCCAGCGGCCGGTGAGCTCGCCCGCGACGTCACCGCGGTGCTCGGCCGGCTGCGGCACGTGGGTGTAGGCCCACAGCGACTCCGTGCCCGCGGGCGAGCGGGTGGGGTCGCTGGTGGTCATCTGGCCGGTCAGCAGGAAGGGCTTGTCGGGGACCATCCCGGCGGCGACCTGAGCGGTGGCCTCGACGAGCTGGTCGCGGTCGTCGGCGACGTGCACGGTCCCCGGGGCCTTGGCGGGACGGCTGGCCCACGGCACCGGCCCCGAGAGCGCCCAGTCGACCTTGACGGTGCTCGGGTCGAGGCGGAACCGCTTCATGCCCCACCGCACCCGGGCGGGCAGGTCGCCCTGCTGGACGAGGTCGCCGTACAGCTCGGTGGCGACGACGGAGGCCACGACCGCGCGGCGGGCGTCGTACGTCGGGCCGCCGGCGGTGCGCACGGTGCGCACCCGGCCGTCGCGGAGGTCCAGGCCGACGACGGGGGTGCCCAGGCGGATCTCGCCGCCGGCCGCCTCGAAGCGCCGCGCGAGCGCCTGCGTCAGCTCGCCCGCGCCGCCGACCGGCACCGGGAAGCCGTGCTGCTGGCCGGTCATGGTGAGCATCAGCGCGAAGACGCCCGAGCCGATGCCGTCGAGCGGCAGGTCGGCGTGCCCGGCGTTGCCGGCGAGCAGGACCTTCGGCGCCCGCCCGCGGAAGCGGTGGTCGCCCAGGCCGATCACCGAGCGCAGCAGGTCGGCCACCAGGCCGGGGCCGGCCGACGGCAGCTGGGTCAGCCCGCGCAGGCCGGCGCGCACCGGGGGGAACGGGCTCAGCAGCGCGTCCACGACCGAGCCGCCGACGCGGTCCCACTGCTCGCACAGCCGCAGCCAGGCCTCGCCGTCGCCGGGCTGCTCGTCCTCCATCCAGCGGGCGGTGAGCTCGCGGTCGCGGTCCTGCAGCGCCCAGCCGCCGTCGGCGAACGCGTGGCCGAGGACCGCCGGGGCGTGGGACCACGCGAGCCCGTGGTCCTCGAGGTGGAGCGAGCGGATCGCCCCGGAAGCCGCAGCCAGGGGGTAGAACGCCGAGAAGGTGTCCTGGACGTAGTCGGGGTGCAGCTCGCGGTCGCTTCGCACCGCACCGCCGAGCGTGTCCTGGGCCTCGAGCACGACGACCGACCAGCCGGCGTCGACGAGCAGGTTGGCCGCGACCAGGCCGTTGGGTCCGGCGCCGACGACGACCGCGTCGACGCTCTCCCCGACGCCGTGCAGCGGACCGGTGCCGCTCATCGGCGTCGCTCGGCGAGGAAGGCCAGCCGCCGCAGGGTCTCGGTGTTGCGCCAGGCGATGCCCGGCGAGCGCAGCGGACGGGGCACCAGCGCGCCCGGCCCCGACACGGCGTCCTCCTCCAGCCTCACCCGGGTCGCGGTGCCCTCGGGGGCGAGCCGGATGTCGACCCGCGCCTCCCCCATGGGCCACCCCCTCGCGGTGAGCAGCAGGTGCGTGCCCGGCTCGCACTCGAGCACCTGGGTGGTGTCGTCGAGCAGCGCGGGCCAGGCGCCGACGGAGTGGTGCAGCTCGGCACCCACCGCGGGCCAGGAGTCGTCGACCTCGCGCATCCGCGAGGCGCCGACGACCCAGACGGGGTAGAGCCAGCCGTCGCCGAGGACCTCCCAGATCGTGTCGGAGGGGGACTGGACGAGACGTTCGACGACTGCCATGGCCGACCTGTACCCGACGAGCGCGGAGCACACCCCCGGGCGGCCCGGGCGGCGTACGTCACACGGGCGTGCCGTCCGACCCCGGACGTGCGACGAGGGCGAGGTCATGGTGACCTCGCCCTCGTGGTGGCGACCCCGACGGGACTCGAACCCGCGGCCTCCGCCGTGACAGGGCGGCGCGCTAACCAACTGCGCTACGGGGCCTCGATGGTGCTGCGTGTGGTGCTGGTCGTGCTGGGGCTTCGCGGTGTTTTGCGAAGCGACGGAACTCTAACTCACACCTGCTCCGACTCTGAAATCGGCACCCCCAACGGGATTCGAACCCGTGCTACCGCCGTGAAAGGGCGGGGTCCTGGGCCACTAGACGATGGGGGCCCGCCGCCCCGGAGGACGACGCGCAGCAGTCTAGGGGACGCCCCGGCGAGGTGCCGCTCAGGCGTAGCCGAGGTCGTGGAGCGCGTGGTCGCCGATGCCGAAGTGGTGCGCGATCTCGTGCACGACCGTGATCCGGACCTCCTCGACCAGCTCCTCGGGCGTCTCGCACATCCGCGTCAGCGGCCCCCGGAAGACGAGGATCCGGTCGGGCTGGGCGAAGGTGTACGCCGAGTCGCGCTGGGTCAGCGGGATGCCCTCGTAGAGCCCCAGCAGGTCCGGCTCCTCGGCCGGCGGCTCGTCCTCCACCAGCACCACGACGTTGTCCATCAGCGCGGCCAGCTCCGCCGGCACCCCGTCGAGCGCCTCGGACACCAGCCCCTCGAACTCCTGCTCGCCGATCTCCATGTGCTCACGGTAGGAGCCGGGTGGTGGCGGTCGGTCGTGCGGCGTACCCGTGGGGACCGACCGTGGGGCCGACCGAGCGGGATAGTCCGAGACGTTCGGCACCCGTTGTGCCCGAATCGTGCTGCCGAACGTCTCGGACTATCCCCCCAACGGTCGGAGGAGCCACCGCACCCCCCCGGACGCACCGACGCCCCGCTGGAGCACCAGTGGGGCGTCGGCACGGCGTACGACGTGCGGGGCGGTCAGGCGGCCACGCGCTCCTCGGCCTCGCGGCGGGGGGCAATGGGGGTGGGGTTGACCTTGCGGGCCATGAAGTCGTTGGGCAGCGAGAGCCGGATGACCTTGTGCCACGCGGAGGCGACCTGCTTGGGCAGCGAGCCGGTCGTGTAGGTCAGGCCGTAGCGCTCGAACAGCGCCTCCACCTTGGGGGCGATCTCCTGGTAGCGGTTGCTGGGGAGGTCGGGGAAGAGGTGGTGCTCGATCTGGTAGCTCAGGTTGCCGGTGGCGATGTGCATGGCGCGCGAGCCGGTGATGTTGGCCGAGCCGAGCATCTGGCGGACGTACCACTCGCCCTTGGTCTCGCCCTCGATCGACTTCTTCTCGAAGGTGGACACGCCCTCGGGGAAGTGGCCGCACATGATGACCGAGTGGGTCCACAGGTTGCGGCCCAGGTTCGCCACGAAGTTGGCGGCCAGCGTGTTGAGCGCCGAGGGGCCCGACAGCAGCGGGTGCACCACGTAGTCCTTGGTGGCCTGCTTCTTGATCTTGCCGAGGGTCTGCTTCAGCTTGGCCTTGAACTCGGGGCTCTTGGTGCGCTTCTTCTTGATGTTCTTGCCGAGCTCGAGGTCGTAGGCCGCGATGCCGTACTCGAAGAAGCAGGCGTTGATGAAGTTCCACAGCGGCTGCGCGAGGTAGAAGGGGTGCCAGCGCTGGTCCTCGTCGACGCGCATGATGCCGTAGCCGAGGTCGTTGTCCTTGCCGACGACGTTCGTGTAGGTGTGGTGCAGCTCGTTGTGGGAGTGCTTCCACTGCTCGGCCGGGGAGGCGTTGTCCCACTCCCAGGTGGTCGAGTGGATCTTCGGGTCGCGCATCCAGTCCCACTGGCCGTGCATGACGTTGTGGCCGATCTCCATGTTCTCGAGGATCTTCGCCACGGTGAGGCCGGCGGTGCCCGCGACCCAGGCCGGCGGGAACAGCGAGAAGAGCAGCACGGCGCGCGAGCCGAGCTCGAGCTTGCGCTGCACGTCGATCACCTTGCGGATGTACGCCGCGTCGCTCTCGCCGCGCTGGGCGACGACCTCGGCGCGGATGGCGTCGAGCTCGCGCCCGATCTGCTCGATGTCCTCGGCGGTGAGGTGGGCGATGGGGTTCTCGGTCTGCTTCTGCAGGACGGTCATGGTGATCTCCTTCGTGTCGGGTGATCAGGTCGAGCGTGGATCGGGCAGGTGGTCGGTGAGCTCAGTGGCCGATGCGGCAGGGGCCGGCGGCGGCGGAGATGCAGGTCTGGATGTTGACGCCGTCGCCCTCGACGGCGGAGGTGATGTCGCCGCTGCGCAGGTCGCGGACGACCCCTTCGCGCAGCGGGAGCACGCACCCGAAGCAGACGCCCATGCGGCAGCCGCTGGGCATCAGCACCCCGGCCTCCTCGGCCTGGTCCAGGATCGGGCGGTCGCCGCTGGCCTCGAGCGAGATGCCGCTCTCGGTGAAGTCGACGGTGCCGCCCTCGCCGGTGACCAGCGTGGTGGCGCGGAACTGCTCGGTGAGCAGCTCGAGCCCGCGGGCGGTGTGGTGCTCCTCGAGCGCGGCCAGCAGGCCGGCGGGGCCGCAGGCCAGCGTGGTGCGGGCGTCGAGGTCGGGGACCAGCGTGGCCAGGTCGCCCACGTCGAGGACGCCGTGCTCGTCGTCGTAGCGGGCCACGAGGTGGATCAGGCCGGCGCGGTCGAGCACGCGCAGCTGGTCGAGGAAGATCGAGTCGGGCTCGGTCGGCGCGACGTGCACGACCGTGATGTCGTACGCCGCGCTGCGCTCGAGCTCCAGGGCGCCGGAGTCGGTCACGGGGAAGAGGTTGCGCAGCATCCCGATGACCGGGGTGATGCCCGAGCCGGCGGTGACGAACAGCAGCTTGCCGCCCTCGGTCGGCAGCACGAAGTCGCCGGTGGCCTGCTCGAGGTGGACCAGCGCGCCGACGGGGGCGCGGTGGACGAGGTGGTGGCTGACCTTGCCGTCCGGCACCGCCTTGACGGTGATCGAGATGCGGCCGTCGGCGCGGGGGCCGTGGGTCAGGGAGTAGGCGCGCCACTGGCGGACGCCGTCGACGTCGATGCCGATGCGGACGTACTGGCCCGGCACGTGGCCGGCCCAGTCGGCGCCGGGCCTGATGACGATGGTGGCGGCGTCGGCGGTCTCGGGGTGGACCTCCTCGACCCGGCCGCGCAGGGCCGCGCCCGCGCGCAGCGGGTTGAAGACGTCGAGGTAGTCGTCGGGCACCAGCGGGGTCGCTGCCAGCTCGGCGACGCGGAGCGCGCCACGTCGCAGCGTGCGCGTCCAGTCACGGCTGGTCCCGCGTGCCGACCCGGTGGGTCGAGGGGAGGAGGTCGTGGTGGCCATGCTTCTACTGTTCGCCATCGGGGGGCTAAAGTCATGACCAGCGGGCGTGAATCCCAGGCCCTGTCTTGTTCGTGAGGAACAAAAGATGGCCCGAAAAGCCTCGTTGCACCTCGGCAAGCGCACCGTCACCGAGCTGCGCAGGACGCTGCCCGACGTCGCGGAGCGCACCATCGCCGCGATCACGGAGGAGGTGCCGAGCTACTCCGATGCTCTCACCGGGTCGATGGGGCAGACCATCAGCACCGCGGTCGAGCTCGCGCTGGGCGGCTTCCTCTCGCTGGCCGAGCGCTCGCGCGGCGCGGAGCAGTCGCCGACGGCCACGGCGGTCGACGGGGCCTACCAGCTCGGCCGGGGCGAGGCCCGCAGCGGCCGCTCGGTCGACGCGCTGCTGCAGGCCTACCGGATCGGGGCGCGGGTCTCGTGGCGCGAGCTGTCGACGGCGGCGGTCCGCTCGGGCGTCGACGCCGAGACCGTGGGGCGCTTCGCCGAGCTGGTCTTCGCCTACATCGACGAGCTGTCGGCGGCGAGCGTGGCGGGCCACAACGACGAGCTCGAGACCACCGGTCGGGTGCGGCAGCGGCTCCTGGAGCGGCTCGCCGCCCAGCTGCTCTCCGGCGCCGACGACGAGGTGGTGGCGGCGACCGCCGCCCAGGCCGACTGGCCGTGGCCCGAGACGCTGACGGTGGTGCTGGTGCCCGAGTCGCAGGTCCGGGCGGTGCTGCCGTCGCTGCCCGCCGAGACGGTCCACTCGGGCGAGCCGCTGTCCGCGGGCGGCGAGAGCGACCTGGCGGCGCTGCTGGTGCCCGACGTGCACGGCCACCGCCGCACCTCGCTGCTGCGGGCGCTCGAGCACCGGGCGGCCGTGGTGGGCCCGGCGCGCCCGACCACCGCCGTGCGCGCCTCGCTGGAGCGGGCGCTGCGCGTGCGCGCGCTGGAGCTCGGCCCCGACACCGAGGCCCACCTGACCGAGCTGGTGCTGGGGGCCGACCCCGACGCCCTGGCCGACCTGCGCGCGCAGGCCCTGGCGCCGCTCGCCGACCGGGGCGCCAGCAGCACCGAGAAGCTCGTCGAGACGCTGCGCTCGTGGCTGCTGCACCACGGCCGCCGCGACGCCGTGGCCGCCGACCTGTTCGTCCACCCCCAGACCGTGCGCTACCGGATGTCGCAGCTGCGCGAGGCCTACGGGGAGCGGCTCGACGACCCGCGCGCGGTGCTCGAGCTGACGGTGGCGCTCGGCACCCTCGACGTCGCGGGCCGGGCGACCGACGACGACGCGGCCCCCGAGGCGGGCACGGCCGGCTAGAGCGAGCCGTGCACCAGCCGGCCCGCGACCCAGGTGGCGTCGGAGCGGATGCCGGTCAGCTGCGCAGCCTGGTCCCGCGGGGTGCCGCTGGGCAGCGGGTCGGTGTCGAGCAGGGCGAGGTCGGCGAGGTCGCCGACCGCGACCGTGCCGCGGCCGTCGGTGCTGGCCGCCAGCGCCTCGGCCGCGGTGAGCGACTGCTCGGGGTGCCAGGGGTCGTCGTCGCCGGCGCCGCGGTGCACCGCGGCCGCGATCGCCAGCCACGGGTCGAGCGGGGCCACGGGGGCGTCGCTGCCGAGCACGACCTCCACGCCGTCGTCGACGAACCAGCGCAGCGCGAAGCAGCGCTCGGTGCGGTCGGGCCACAGCACCTCGGTGAGCGCGCGGTCGTCGAGCAGGTGGGCGGGCTGCACGCTGGCGCGCACGCCGAGCGCCGCCATCCGGCGCGAGTCCTCGCGGCGGACCAGCTGGGCGTGCTCGACCGAGCCGCGGACGCCGGTCGCGGCGAAGGCGTCCAGCGCCTGACCGACCGCCGCGTCGCCGATGGCGTGGACCGCGACCTCGAGCTCGCTGCGACGCGCGTGGTCGAGCGCGGCGCGCAGGCCCTCGGCCGAGATGTTGGCGGCCCCGTGACCGCCCCCGGCGTACGCCGAGCAGCACCAGGCCGTGCGGGTGTTGAGCGACCCGTCGGAGATGATCTTCAGCGGCCCCATCGTCACCAGGTCACCGCAGTCGGGCAGCAGCTGGCCGGTGCGCATGCCGGCGGCGGCGAACTCGTCGAGCGTGTCGACGTAGGCCCCCACCCGCACCCGCAGCAGCCCCGCGCCGCTCGAGACGCGCCCGGGCCAGGCGCTGAACGCCTGGTCGAACTCCAGGTCGACCAGGCCGGTGACGCCGCGCTTGGCCGCCTCGTGCATCACGTGCACGTAGGCCTCGGGCGCGGTGCCGTCGGTGCCGACGAGGTCGACCAGGCGGGGGTACGTCGCGAACCACTCGCTCTCGCTCACCATGCCCTCGCGCTCGGGCAGCGACAGCGCCCGCATCGCGGCCCGGTTGAGCCAGGCGTGGTGGCCGTCGCCGGCGATCAGCACGACCGGCCGGTCGCCGGCCAGCTCGTCGAGGACCTCGGTCGTCGGCGGCTCGCTCCAGGTCGCGGGCCGGTGGCCCCACCCGACGATCGGCAGCTCGTCGATGTCGTGGAGGTGCTGGGTGACCTGGTCGAGCACCTGCTGGCGCGACCGGGTCAGGGTCAGGTCGAGCCGCTGGGAGGCGAGCGCCCACTGGCCCAGGTGGACGTGCTGGTCCCACAGGCCGGGGGTCAGCCAGCGGCCGTCGGCGTCGAGCTCCTCGGTGCCCCGGGGGCGGTCCAGGTGCTCGCCGACCTCGGCCACGCGGCCCCCGGAGAGGCGGACGTCGACGGGACCGGACGGGGCGGCGGCGCCCGGCCCGATCGGCACCAGCCGGGTCCGGCGCAGGACGAGGTCGGGCTGGGTCGCGGGCACGGGGACCACGCTAGGACAGGGCGCGGACGAGGCTGAGCCCCAGGGTCGCGCAGAGCAGGCAGCCCCCCACCGACAGCACGGCGTACGCCGCCCCGCGACGGCCCCCGGCCGCCACCGCCTGGACCGCGAACGACGAGTAGGTGGTCAGCCCGCCGCAGAACCCGACGCCCAGCAGCGCCATCGCGTGGCCGTCGACGGCCGCCCCGACGAGGGTGCCGAGGACCAGCGAGCCGACCAGGTTGACCAGCAGGGTGCCCCACGGCAGCCGGTGGGGCAGGTCGCGGTCGAGGCGGTGGCCGACGGCGTACCTGACGGGGGCGCCGACGGCGGCGCCCAGCGCGACCAGCAGCGCGAGCGCGGGCGTCACGGGTCGCCGCCCTCGTCGCGCGCCCGGGCGTCGTCGGCCGCCGTGACCAGGCGGCGCACCGCGAGCACCGCGAGCAGCGCGCCGCCCAGCGTCCCGAGGCAGTACGCCGCGGCGAGGCCCGGGTGACCGCCGTCGAGGAGCACCAGCGTGTCGGTCGAGGCGGTCGACATCGTGGTGAAGCCACCGAGCACGCCGGTGCCGAGGAAGACCGCGACCCAGGGTCGGTGTCGGGCGGCCGGGACGAGCGGCACGGCGGCCAGCAGACCGGCGCCCACGACGTTGACCAGCAGCACGGTGGTCGGGAAGTGGCCGGTCGGGGTGGGCGCGGCCAGGGTCAGCAGCCACCGGGCCAGGGCCCCGATCGCGCCACCGGCCGAGGCTGCGACCAGGCCGGCGAGGGGCGGGCGCGGGGAGGGGGCGGGGCGCGCGCCTGCGGTGACGCTCACGCAGGCGGCATGGTGGTGGGGCCGTCCCAGCGGGTGGGGGCCTCCTCGTCGCCCTGCCGCTCGAACTCGGTGAAGTACCAGTCCTGGAGCCGCACGATGACCTCGGGCGGGCGCAGCGCCAGCAGGTGCTCCTGGGAGAAGGCCCGGTAGACCTCCTGCAGCAGGTCGCGGACGCGCGCCATCGTGGTCGGGGCCGTGGCCGGCACGACGTACTCGAGGTCGATGCTGGTGAGCCGGTCCTCGATGGCGCGGTCGAGCGCCTCGACCCCGAGCGCCGCGCGGCGCTCGCGGTCGGCCTGGGTGAAGACCTCGGTGATCTCGGAGGCGATCGGGTAGTCCTCGGGCGCGGTCATCGCCAGCAGCCGCAGCTCGCGCCGGGTCTCGAAGTGGAAGCGGCGCATCATCTCGAACAGCCGCGGGGGCACGCCGAGCAGCCGGATGCCGATGCGCTCCACCTCGTCGAGGCCGGGGTCCTGCTCGAGGTCGGGGTCGAAGGCGAAGATCTCGCCGCTGGGCTGGTCCTCGCGGTCGGGGCCGCCGGGCTCGAACCAGACCGACTTGCCGCGGCCGTCGTGGGCGAGGTCGGAGCCCCACCGCGCCGACATCATGGCGACCAGGTCGAGCCCGCGCCCGAAGGTGGTCACGTTGAAGTCGTCGACGTCCTCGGGGTCCGGCGCGATGGGCGCGCGCTGGGGCGGCACGGGGGAGGAGTCGACCACCTCGATGCGGGGGTGGTCGACGGTCCCGCGGATGCGGATCGACAGCGGCGGCTGGGAGTGGATGAGGGCGTTGGTGACCAGCTCGGAGACCCCCAGCGCCGCGGAGTCCACGAGGTCGTGACGACCGATCTCGGTGAGCACGCGCGAGACCCACGAGCGCGCCAGCTTGACCGACGGCGGGCTCGCGGGAAGCACCAGGGAACGCTTGGTCAGCGGCAACCCGTCCTCGCTCCTGTGTGCGGACACGACACGCACGTGGAACCGCGGCTCCCTGCACGATTGCCTCAGAGTAGGGGAAGTCGGACCGCCGCGTCTCGAATCACGACACGACGCCCAGCAGCGCGTTCTCGACCACCTCGGCGAGCGACGGGTGGATCCAGTACTGCCCCCGCGCGACCTGCTCGGGGGACAGCCCCAGGCTCATCGCCTGCACCAGCGGCTGGAGCAGGATGCTCGCCTGGGCACCGAGGGCGTGGGCCCCGAGGATGGTCTGCCCGTCGGCCGAGACCACGAGCTTGAGGAAGGCCTCGCCGGGCTGGCTGTCCATGGCCCAGCCGTAGGCGACGTCGCCGTAGTCCTGGCGCACCACGCGGTGCGCGAGGCCCTGGTCGACGGCGTCCTCCTCGCGCAGCCCGACGCTGGCGATCTGCGGGTGGGTGAAGACCGCGCTCGGCACCGGTCCGAGGGTGTTGGCGCGCAGGTCGTCGGGGTGCAGCAGGTTGTGCTGCACGATCCGCGCCTCGTGGTTGGCGACGTGCTTGAGCTGGTGGGTGTTGCTGACGTCACCGAGGGCCCAGACGCCCTCGACGGTGGTGCGCTGGTGCTCGTCGACCACGACGATCCCGTCGCGCACCTCGATGCCCGTGTGCTCCAGCCCGAGCCGGTCGGCGTTGGGCACCCGGCCGGTGGCCACGAGCAGCACGTCGGCGGCGACCTCGGTGCCGTCGGAGAGGGTGACGACGACGCCGTCGCCGCGCCGGGCGACGCCCGTGGTGGTGGCGTCGAGGCGCACGTCCCACTGCCGGGTCGCGGCCTCGGTGAAGGCGCGGGACACGTCCTGGTCGTGGGCCATCAGCAGCCGGGGCCCGCGCTGCACCTGGGTGACGTGGGTGCCGAGCGAGCTGAAGACGTGGGCGAACTCCGCCGCGACGTAGCCGCCGCCCACGACCACCATCCGCCGGGGCAGCTCCTCGAGCCGCATCACGGTGTCGCTGGTGTGGAAGGGGACGTCCTCGAGGCCGGGGATGTCGGCGACCAGCACCCGGCTGCCCGCGGCGATCACGACCTGGTCGGCCGTCACCTGCTCGCCGGTCCCGCCGTCCTCGGTCGAGGTGACCAGCGTGTGGTCGTCGACGAAGCTCACGTGCGACTCGAAGACGTCCACCCCGTCGAGGCCCTTGCGGTAGTCGCGGCCCCCGCGCTCGATGGCGTCGACCCGGCCGAAGACCCGGTCGCGGATCTCGGGCCAGCGCGCCCCGGCGTACGACGTGTCGAGGCCGAGGTGGTCGCTCTCGCGGGCCGACCGGGCGACGTCGGCGGGGTAGACGAACATCTTGGTCGGGATGCACCCGACGTTGAGGCAGGTGCCGCCGAAGCGGTTCTCCTCGAAGATGGCCACGCGCCGCCCGGCGAACCGCTCGTCGACGATGGAGTTGCCGGATCCCGTGCCGATCACGGCGAGGTCGTAGTGGGTCACCCCGCCATCGTGCCCGAGGGACCCAGCGGGGGTGGGCCGGCCTGTGACGGAGACAACCGCGCAGGATTGGCACCCCGGGACGACAACGGGGAACATGAGAGTTATGGCTGACGTGAACAAGCGCAACACCGATCGGCACCAGGTCGTCGTCATCGGCTCCGGCTTCGGCGGGCTCTTCGGCACCAAGGCGCTCAAGCGCGCCGACGTCGACGTCACGATGATCGCGAAGACCACCCACCACCTGTTCCAGCCGCTGCTCTACCAGGTGGCCACCGGCATCCTCTCCGAGGGCGAGATCGCCCCCGCGACCCGCGAGGTCCTGGCCAAGCAGGACAACGCCACCGTGCTGCTCGGCGAGGTCGTCGACGTCGACCTCGAGGCGCGCACCGTCACCCACCAGGTGCTGGGGCGGCGCACCGTCACGTCGTACGACACCCTGCTGGTCGCCGCCGGTGCGGGGCAGTCCTACTTCGGCAACGACCACTTCGCGGAGTTCGCGCCCGGCATGAAGAGCGTCGACGACGCGCTCGAGCTGCGCGGCCGCATCTTCGGTGCCTTCGAGCTGGCCGAGAACATGGCCTCCAAGGGCGAACCCGTCGACCACCTGCTGACCTTCGTGGTCGTCGGCGCCGGGCCCACGGGCGTCGAGATGGCCGGCCAGATCGCCGAGCTGTCCCGCAAGACCCTCAAGCGCGACTTCCGGGCCATCAACACCAAGGAGGCCCGCGTCATCCTCCTCGACGCCGCCTCGCAGGTGCTGCCGCCCTTCGGTGCCCACCTCGGCGCCAAGAGCAAGAAGGCGCTCGAGGACCTCGGCGTCGAGGTCCAGCTCGGCGCGATGGTGACCGACGTCGACGAGCGCGGCCTCGAGGTGCAGGACAAGAGCGGCGAGCGCCGCCGCATCGAGGCCGTCACCAAGATCTGGGCCGCGGGCGTGCAGGCCAGCCCCCTGGGCGCGATGCTCGCGGAGCAGTCGGGCGCCTCGCTCGACCGCGCCGGCCGGATCGGCGTCAACCCCGACCTGACCCTGCCCGGGCACCCGGAGGTGTTCGTGGTCGGCGACATGATCGCCCTCAACAACCTCCCGGGCGTGGCGCAGGTGGCCATCCAGGGGGCGAAGTACGCCGCCAAGGAGATCAAGGGCCGGCTCGAGGACAAGCCCGCCCAGGAGCCCTTCAAGTACTTCGACAAGGGCTCGATGGCGACCATCTCGCGCTTCGACGCCGTCGCGCTCATCGGCAAGGTCAAGCTGAGCGGGCTGCTCGCGTGGCTGATGTGGCTGGGCGTGCACCTGATCTACCTGACCGGGTTCAAGAACCAGTTCACCGCGCTGATCCACTGGACGGTGACCTTCCTGTCCAACGACCGCTCCCAGCGCACGGCGACCGAGCAGCAGATCTTCGCCCGCACGGCGCTGAGCCGGCTGCCCAAGGGCGCCACCGAGCTGGTCAGCGAGCCCGGCACCTTCGCGGCCGAGGACCGTCGCGCCCAGCTCGAGGCCCAGGCCGAGGAGGAGTCCCGGCTCACCGACGCCGGCGCCCGGGGTCGCGCCAGCTGACGGCTCGGCCGACACACCGGTCCGCGCCGCGCCGGGGCAGCACCCGCGGCGAGGCGCCCACCTGGGCTTGACTGCCCCGATGAGCTCCTTCCCCCGAGCGGCCCGGCGCACCGTGGTGCTCCTGGCCGCCCTCGTGCTCGCCGGCACCGGCGTCGCCGTCCCCTCCCCGTCGGGCGCGACCGCGCCGTCCACGACCGGAGTCGCCGCGGCCGCGCCGCACGGCGTGCCCGTCGTGTCCGGACAGCTGCTGCGGGCGGCCCCCGTGCTGCGCCGCAAGGCGACCATCCGGTTCGAGAAGAACGTCGACGGCAGCCCGTTCCGCTCGCGCGTGGTGTGGCGCTCCTGGAAGCGGTCGGGTGCCGGGTCGCCGTGGAAGCTGACCGAGGAGGCCGCCTGGCGGGCGGGCTCGGGCACCGGTCCCCGGGCCAAGGACTCCTGCGCCAAGGGCGAGGGCTGGCTGCCGAACGGCGTCTACTCGTTCGTGCAGCACGACCGCCGCGACGGCACCTACATCGACGGCCGGGTCTTCGAGCTGGCCGCCAAGCCGTGCCGCGACGGCACCCTGCGCGAGATGCTCTTCATCCACTCCGAGCAGACCGTGGACAACGGCCAGTGCGCCGACCTCCCCGGTGACCAGCGCTGCCGCTGGGAGGTGCCGCGGTGGAACGACTACCGCTCCGCCGGCTGCATCAAGATGGCGCCGGGTGACCTGGCCGCGCTGACCCGCCGGTTCCACCGCTACTACGCCGCCGACGTCCGCTACCCGACCGACCAGGTGCGGGTCCGCGTGCTCGGCTGAGGCCGCTCAGCCCTGCGGCGGGTCCTCGCCGACCACGCCGTCGACCGCCTCGCGGAGCAGGTCGGCGTGGCCGGTGTGGCGGCCGTACTCCTCGAGCAGGTCGAACAGCAGCCGCCGCAGGCTCGGGTGGTGGCCGTCCCCGTCCTGCTGGTGGGTGGGCAGGTCGAGCCCGCCCTGGGCCAGCGCGTCCCGCAAGCGCTCGCGGGAGCGGCGCACGGCGCCGTCCCACAGGGCGTAGAGCTGCTCGGGCGTGTCCTGCGCGGCCGAGGTGAACTCCCAGTCGCCCGCCTCGAAGTCGGCCTCGGCCCACGCCTCGCCCGGACCGGTGCCCGGCGAGCGGCCCGCGAGCTTCCAGGCGAAGCTGACGTCCTCGACCAGTGCGAGGTGCTTGAGCAGGTTGCCCAGCGTCAGCGACGAGGCCCCGATCCGCAGCGCCAGGCCGTCGGCGTCGAGGCCCCCGGCCTTCCAGCGGAAGGTCGCGCGCAGCCGCTCCAGGGAGGCGACGAGGTGCTCGACCTCGGTGCCGGCCAGGGGTGGTTCGACGGAGGCGAGGGCGGCGCTGGTGGCGCTCTCGGCAGGCTCGGGGGAGTCGGTGCTGGTGTCGTGGGAGGTGGTCATGACCGCACCGTAAGACCGGTTGCGGACGGATCGCGTCCGGATCTGCTGCGATCCTGGGCGGGTGGACGACACCAACCCGACGGCCCGGGCGCTGCGGTGCCTGGCCCTGCTCCAGGAGCAGCCGGGGATCTCGGCCTCCCGGCTCGCGGCGGGGCTCGAGGTGTCGGAGCGGGCGGCGCGGCGCTACGTCGCGGTGCTGCGCGAGGCCGGGGTGCCGGTCGAGTCCGCGCGCGGGCCGTACGGCGGCTACCGCCTGGGACGCGGCGTACGCCTGCCGCCGCTGCTGTTCGACCCGGCCGAGGCGCTGGGGCTGGTGATGGCGGTGCTCGACGGCCACCACGACCCCGACGACCCCACCGACCCGGTCGGCAGCGCGCTCGGCAAGCTGCTGCGGGCGCTGCCGCAGCCGGTCGCCGCGCAGGCCGACGTGCTGCGCCGCGGCGCCTCGGCCGCCCCCGACCGCGCGGCCGCCCGCCCCGACCCGGCGACCGCGGCGGCCCTGGTGGCCGCGGCCGCGCAGCGCCGGGTGGTCGCGCTGGACTACTGCTCCGAGGCCGGCAACCGCTGGACCGCCGAGGTCGAGCCGTGGGCGGTCGTGGTGCGCCACGCGCGGTGGTACCTGCTGTGCCGCTCGCCCTCCCGCGACGCCGTCCGTGCCTACCGCGTCGACCGGATCGAGGCCGTCGAGCCGCGTGAGGGCAGCTTCGTGCCGCCGCCCGAACTCGACCCCGTCGCCCTGCTGGAGCAGCACCTCGCCTCCGGCTGGGAGTACGCCGCGGAGGTGGTCGTGGACGCCCCGCTCGAGACCGTCGCCCGCCGGCTGCGCCCCGGCCTCGGCCGGCTCGAGGCCGTCGACGAGCACACCACCCGGCTGGTCGGCAGCACCTCCAACCCGTGGTGGTACGCCGAGCAGCTGGTGGTCCTGCCCGCGGCGTACCGCATCCTCGGCGGGCCCGAGCTCCTCCACTGCGCCCGCGCCACCGGCGAGCGCCTCCTGGCCGCCACCGAGCCGACGGTGGATGGCGCCGCCGAGAGTCGGTAGTCCGAGACGTTCGGCAGGCCAGGAGGCCCCGACGAGCTGCCGAACGTCGCGGACTACCCGACTACCCCGACTACCCCGACTACCCGACCTGCTCACCAGTGCCCGGGTGGGCCCCGTGGGGATCGAACCCACAACCCGCGGATTAAAAGTCCGCTGCTCTGCCAGTTGAGCTAGAGGCCCGTGTGCGCCGGGCCGGCGCCGGCCCGGGACGGGGGCCATCATGCCGCAGGGGCGGATCCCTCCCCGCACGGCCGGGCGCGGGAAACCGGTTGAGACCCGGGGGGCCGCCCACCAGGATGCTCGCGATGACGCGCCGACGGATGCACCCCGACCAGGTCGACACCTCGGTCGACCTCGTGCGGCGCCTGCTGGCCGCCCAGCACCCCCGCTGGGCCGACCTGCCGGTCGAGCCGGTGGTCGAGGCGGGGACCGACCACGACCTCTACCGACTCGGCCACGACCTGCTGGTGCGGCTGCCCGTCATCGGGTGGGCGGCCGGCCAGGCGGCGCGCGACGCCCGCTGGCTGCCGGTGCTCGGGCAGGGGCTGCGCGAGCGGCTGCCGGGGGACCGGGGCTGCGAGGTCCCGGCGCCGGTGGCGCTGGGCGCGCCGGGGGAGGGGTACGCCCACCCGTGGTCGGTGGTGCCGTGGATCGAGGGGGTCGTCCCGACGGCGCACGACGACGACGACCTGCTGGGCCGCGACCTCGCCGAGCTCGTGGTCGCGCTCCAGCGGATCGCGCCGGCCGACGGACCGGCGCGCGGTCCGGGCGAGCGGGGAGGGCCGCTCGGGGTCCTCGACGCCGAGGTGCGCGCCCGGCTGGCGGGGCCGCTTCCGGGCCTCGACGTCACCGCCCTGCGCGAGGTGTGGGAGCGCGCGGTCACGGCTCCCGCATGGGAGGCCGCGCCGGTGTGGCTCCACGGCGACCTGCAGGCCGGCAACCTGCTGGTCCGCGACGGCCGGCTCGCCGCCGTCATCGACTGGGGAGGTCTCGGAGTGGGCGACCCGGCGGCCGACCTGGCGCCGGCCTGGACGCTGCCCGGGGCGCGGGCGCGGGCGGCGTACCGCCTCGGGGTGGGGTACGACGCGCCGACCTGGTCGCGCGCCGCGGGGTGGGTGCTGGCGCCGGCGCTGGCCGGGCTCGACTACTACGCGAGCAGCCGGCCGGACCTGTCGGCCGAGAGCCGCCGGCGCCTGGAGCTGCTGGCGGCCGGCCCGGGGCCAATCAGCCGAGGCGACCCTCGAGCGAGGCGTAGAAGTCGTCGGCGGCGGCGAGCTGCTCGGCCAGGCGGTCGCGGCGGCGCTTGACGTCCACGGTGAAGGTCTCGAGCTCCTCGCGCTCCCGGTCGGTGGGCCGGTGGTCGGGGTCCTCGAGGCTGGCGACGAGGTGGAGCAGCTCGCGCATCTCCTCGAGCGTGTAGCCCAGCGGCTTGAGGACGCGGATGAGGAGCAGCCGCTCCACGTCGCGCTCGGCGTAGAGCCGGTAGTTGCCGGCGCTGCGGGCGGCCGTCAGCAGGCCCTCGTCGTCGTAGTAGCGCACGGTGCGGTGCGAGAGCCGGACCCGCTCGGCGACCTCGCCGACCTTGAGGGTCGGCTCGTCGCGGTCCGCCGACGCGACGTCGGGGGACGAGGCGGCGTCCGGCGAGCTCATCCGCGCACCCTAACCCGACGCGGACCCGGGCCGCCGCGCCCGCGGGGGTGGGATCTCGGCCGTCGAGCCCTCCCGATCGGGGCCTCAGGCGCGCTGGCGCTCGCGCCCGGGCAGCGGCCGGGTGACCCAGGTCGCCGACTTCAGGCGCAGTGCCGGCGCCTCGACGAGTCGCCACGACAGCAGCGCCGCCACCCCGGTCGTGCCGAGGCAGACCAGGAGCACGAGCGGCAGCGGCAGCACCCCGACCCCGGCCGACAGGGCGAGCACGCTGAGCGGCCAGTGGAAGATGTAGGTGCCGTAGGACAGGTCGTACGCCGGCTCCTGGCGCAGCGGCAGCCGCACCACCGCGTGGACCACGACGTAGCCGAAGGCGACCCCGCCTACGGCCCGGTAGTCCTCGAGCAGCAGCACGCTCGCCACGAACGTCGCGAGCGCGAGCAGGAGCAGCGGCCGGCTGATCCGGATGCGGTCGGCCCAGAGGTGGGCGGCCGCTCCGAGCAGGAAGACGAAGACGAGGCGGGGCAGGTTCTCCACGGGCAGGGTAAAGAGGCCCAGCTCCTGGGCGAGCAGGGCCGCCTGCAGGACCGCGAGCGCCGCCAGGACGAGCCACCGCCGCCGGCGCAGCACGGCGAGCAGGCCGAGCACGGCGACCAGGCCGTAGCAGAGCGCCTCGTAGAACAGCGTCCACAGCGCGCCGTTGACGTTGCCGCCGCCCGGGGTGGTGGGCGGCAGGGTGTCGATCGTGAACTGGCGGATCATCAGCCCCGCGTTGTGGACCAGGTAGTCCAGCGCGGAGCCCTCGCCGCGGTAGACCGCGAGCGGTCCTGCTCCCTGGAGCGCCGAGATCGCCGGTGCGAGGACGAAGGTCGTGAGCACCAGGCACACGTAGAAGGCGGGCAGGATCCGCAGCGCCCGGTGCCAGGCGTAGCGGCGCAGGGACCCCAGGCGCACGAAGCTCGCGGTCACCAGGAAGCCGCTCACCACGAAGAAGCCGTCGACCGCGACCGCTCCGATCTCGGTGGAGGCGATCTCCGGGCGCCAGCCGCGCGCCAGCTCGGTCGCGTGGACGAGCGCCACCGTCGTGGCCAGGAGCAGCCGCAGCACCGCCAGGCTGTTGGCGCGCGGGTCGAAGGTCGACGCCAGCGTCGGGCGCGCGGCGGGGTCCGGCGGGCTGGTCCGGGCCGTGGCGGTCATGTCGTGGCGCTCCCGGTGTCGTCGCGGTCCTGCTCGTGGTCCGGGAGGTCGGTGCGCTCCGAGCAACCTCACCTTGACGTGAGGGTAACGATGACCTGACAGTCACGTAAAGGTCATGTCAGCGTCCGGACGTGGCAGGACCCCGGCCGACTAGACCGGGGTCCTGGGGGTGGTGACGCGTCAGGGGGCGAGGCGGGCTAGGAGGCCGAGCGGCCGCCCTGGTGGTGCTCGACGATCCGGGTGAAGAGCTTCGGGTCGACGTGGTGGCGGCGCACCACGCTGGACCGGTCGCCCTCGTGCAGCCGGGCCTGCCAGCCGCGGGAGCCGCCCTGGTCGACCTCGGCGCGCACGTCGTCGGAGCCCAGGTCGTAGCGCTCGGTCCCGCCGCGGCCCTCGAGCTCGACGACGCCG
Source organism: Nocardioides scoriae (assembly GCF_900104965.1). NCBI lineage: Bacteria > Bacillati > Actinomycetota > Actinomycetes > Propionibacteriales > Nocardioidaceae > Nocardioides > Nocardioides scoriae. Next base: position 3,431,492 of record NZ_LT629757.1, read on the forward strand.
TCCCGCACGGTCACCACGGTGCCGTCGGAGCGCTGCAGCAGCCACGACGCCGCCGCCAGCACGGCCACGCACAGCACCAGCAGCAGCACGCTCGCGGAGGTCTGCACCTCGATCGCGTGGATGGCCGCGAACACCGACGCCACCCCGCCCACGAGCAGCAGGGCGCCCAGGACGTACGGCGTCAGCTGGTTCGGCGTCCACTGCACGAACGCCGGCACCGGGCTGGCGTCGCGCTCCGGGGTCGGGGGTGGGGTGGGCTCGGGTTCGTGCTTCGCGGCCGGTTCGGGCTCCGGCTCCGGTTCCGGCGTGGGCTCCGGCTCCGGCTCGGGCTCCGGCTCCGGCTCCGGCTCGGGCTCGGGCTCCGGCTCCGGCTCGGGCTCGGGCTCGGGCTCCGGCTCGGGCTCGGGCTCGGGCTCCGGCTCGGGCTCCGGCTCGGGCTCCGGCTCGGGCTCCGGCTCGGGCTTCGGCTCGGCAGCAGCGGGCTCGGGGTGGGGTGCAGGGGAGGGCGCGGGGGCCGGGTCGTCGTACTCGTAGACGGTGCCGTCCTCGGTCGCGAAGGTGCCGTCGGCGTAGTGGTAGAGCCACCCGGTGTGGCCGAGCCCGTCCTCGGCGCGGTGGAAGACCCAGCGCTCCTCGGTCGGCGTGGCCGCGTCGCCGGCCGTGCCGGACGCCCCGGACGCCCCGGGCGCGCCGGGCGCGGGGTGGTGCTTGTCGGCGGCGTGGGTCGGGGGGTGGCCCTCGTCGCGGCGCCACCGGCCGAGCAGCCGCCTGACCCCCGAGGCGCCCCCGGATCCCGTGCGGTCCTCGGTGTCGGTCATCGGGTTCCTCCCACTCGGTCACCGCGCGCGGTGACGGCCCTGGCGGCCGCCGGGCACGGGGCCGCCGAGGAGAGCATCGCGCACCGCCGCCGCCGGGTCGACCGGGTGACCGCGAGCCGGTCACCCTCGGTCCCGGACGTGTGACCTGCGTCCTGCCGGCGGGCCGCGCCGGGCGCCCCGGCAGGCTCGCGCCGGGCTCACGGCAGGGTCCTGGCGGGGTCGTGGCGGGGGCTCGCGACGCCCCGGTGGCGGACCCATGCGACAAGCCCTCGGTGGAGTTGCTACTGTCGTGAGTGCAGGGTGCAAGTTCCAGCGGTTACGACAACGCTCGTTGGAGTTTGTGATCCAACGGCGTTTCTTCTCTTTGCTACAAGGCTTGCGAGGTGGGACGGCGTATCACCCGCACCTTGCAGAGGCCGCTGAAGTGGCGGTCTCAGGCCTCAGTAACAGGAGAACACCAGCATGGCTCAGGGCACCGTCAAGTGGTTCAACGCCGAAAAGGGTTTCGGCTTCATCGCTCAGGAGAACGGTGGTGACGACGTGTTCGTCCACTACTCCGCGATCCAGTCGCAGGGCTACAAGTCCCTCGACGAGAACCAGAAGGTCGAGTTCGACGTCACGCAGGGCCCCAAGGGTCCCCAGGCGGAGAACGTCCGCGCGGTCTGATCGACTGACGCAGCGAAGGGCTCCGACCGCAAGGTCGGGGCCCTTCGTGCTGTCCGGGGAGATGTCCGACGGGCATCTCGGACACATACCGAAGGTTTGTTTCTCGCCCACACCGATCGGGTAGAGAATCACCTCCGGGGGATATGTAGGGGGAACGTCCGATGGATCCGTACGACGTCCGGCTCGAGGACGACGAGCTGCTGGCCGAGGTCGAGCTGACGGCCAACCTGATCGTGGCCGCCAACCAGTCCGAGCAGCAGCTCAGTCCCCACGAGATCGACCAGGTCCTCGGCGTCGTGCCGAGGCCGCGCCGCGAGTCGGCCGGGAGCTAGCGAGCTCCCCGCCCGCCGCGGCCGCCGGCAGGCGCGAAGCGCCGGAGCCGCAGCGAGTTGCCCACCACGCACACGCTCGAGGCCGCCATGGCCGCCCCGGCGACCATCGGGTTGAGCAGGCCCGCCGCCGCCACCGGGATCCCGACCACGTTGTAGGCGAACGCCCAGAACAGGTTCTGCCGGATCGTGCGCAGGGTGGCGCGGGAGAGCAGCAGCGAGGTGACCACCAGGCGGGGGTCGCCGCTGACCAGCGTCAGGTCGCCCGCCTCGATGGCCGCGTCGGTGCCGGTACCGATGGCGATGCCGAGGTCGGCCTGCACCAGCGCCGCCGCGTCGTTGACCCCGTCGCCGACCATCGCGACGGTCTCGCCGGCCTGCTGCAGCCGCTCGACCTCGCCCAGCTTGTCCTCGGGGCGCACGCCGGCCACGACGGTCTGGATGCCGAGCTCGGCCGCCACGTGACGGGCCGCGGTCTCGTGGTCGCCCGTGAGCAGCACGGTGCGCAGCCCGAGCCGGTGCATCGCCTCGACGGCCTCGCGGCTCTCCGGCTTGACGGTGTCGCCGACCGCGAGCACGGCAGCCGGCTGGTCGTCGACGGTGACGAGGATCGTGGTGCGGCCCTGGGTGCGGGCGGTGGTGACGGCCTCGGCGAGCTCGCCCGGCAGCGTCGCGGGCTCGGGGGCGGCGCCGACCCGGACCTCGTGGCCGGCCACGGTGCCGTGCACGCCCAGCCCGGGGCGGTTGGTGAAGTCGGTCGCCCGCGGCAGCTCGGGCGTGGTCGCGGTGACGTGCTCCACGACGGCGCGCGCGACGGGGTGCTCGCTGAGCCGCTCCAGCGCGGCGGCCAGGACCAGCGCCTCGGGATCGCCCACCGCGGCGTGGACCTGCATCCGGCCCGTGGTCAGGGTGCCGGTCTTGTCGAGGACCACGGTGGTGACCGTGCGCGACCGCTCCAGGGTCTCGGCGCTGCGGATCACCACGCCGAGCTGGGCCGCGCGGCCCGTGCCGACCAGGATCGCGGTGGGCGTGGCCAGGCCGAGCGCGCACGGGCACGCGATCACCAGCACGGCGACGGCGGCGGTGACCGCGGCGTCGGCGCCCTGGCCGGCCAGCAGCCAGGCGGCGGCGGTCACGACCGCCACGGCCAGCACGACGGGCACGAAGACCGCCGAGACGCGGTCGGCGAGCCGCTGGATCGGGGCCTTGCCGGTCTGGGCGTCGACCACCGACTGGCGGATGCGGGCCAGCAGGGTGTCGCGCCCGATCCGGGTCACCTCGACGACCAGCCGGCCCTCGGTGTTGAGGGTGCCTCCGACGACCTCGTCGCCGACCGTCTTCTCCACGGGCAGGCTCTCGCCGGTCACCATCGACTCGTCGACCGCGCTGCGGCCCTCGCTGACGCGGCCGTCGGTCGGCACCTGGGCGCCGGGCCGGACCAGCACCCGCATGCCGGGGCGCAGCACCGCGACGTCGACCTCGCGCTCGCCGCTGCTCCCCGACGGGTCCTCCTCCAGGAGCACCGCACGGGTGGCGCCGAGCTCGAGGAGCGCGTGCAGCGCCGACCCGGCCCGCGACTTGGCCCGGGCCTCGAGCCACCGGCCGAGCAGCAGGAAGGTGGTCACGGTGGCGGCCACCTCGAGGTAGAGGTGCCGCTCGCCCCGCAGCAGCTCCACCACCGACCACGCCGTGGCGGTGAGCGTGCCGATCGAGACCAGCGTGTCCATCGTGGAGGCCAGGTGACGGGCGTTGACAGCGGCCGCGCGGTGGAACGGCCAGCCGGCGTACGCCACGACGGGCAGGGCGAGCAGCAGCTGCACCCACGGCAACCGGGGCCCGCCCGGCGCCATCGCCAGCACCACGACGACCAGGGTCAGCGGGGCCGCCACGAGCAGCCGGCGGAGCAGCACCCGGGCGTGGGCGTCCTCCTCGGCCGCGGGGTCGTCGTCGGGGCCGGGCAGCGAGGCGCTGTAGCCGGTGCGCTCGACGGTGGCCACCAGCAGGTCGGTGTCGGCCAGGGCCGGGTCGAACTCGACGTGCGCCGAGGCCGTGGCGAGGTTGACCGTCGCCGTCACCCCGTCGAGCCGGTTGAGCTTCTTCTCCACCCGGCCCACGCACGAGGCGCAGGTCATCCCGCCCACGAGCAGGTCGACCGACTGCTGCTCGCTGTCGGGCTGGTCGCTGCGCGGGGCGTCGTACGCCGGGGTGAGGGTCATGGGGTGCTCCTGGTGGTGGGGGTGGATCAGGCCAGCGCGTAGCCGGCCTCGTCGACCGCCTCGGCGACCTGGGCGTCGGTGAAGCCCTCGCCCTCGACGGTGACCTTGCCGGTCTCGACGTCGACCTGGACGCCGGTGACGCCGGTGATGCCCGAGACCTCGGTGGTGACGGCCTGGGCGCAGTGGCCGCAGGTCATGCCGCTGACGTCGTACGTCGTGCTCATGGGGGTGCCTCTCGTGGTGGTGGTGGGTGGGTTCAGCTCTTGAGGAGCCGGGTGATGGCGGCGCTGGCCTCGGCGACCTTGGCCTCGGCCCGGGCCCGACCTGCCTCGTCGCCCTCGGCCGCCCCGGTCACGGCGTCCTGGACGCAGTGGCCGAGGTGGTCCTGGACCAGACCGACGGAGACGCTCTGCAGGGCGCTCTTGACGGCCGAGACCTGGGTGAGGATGTCGATGCAGTAGACGTCGTCGGTCACCATGCGCTGCAGGCCACGGACCTGGCCCTCGATGCGGCGCAGTCGCTTGAGGTAGTCGTCCCTGTGGTCGTGGTAGCCGGGGTGCTCGGACATGCGACCACCCTACATACCCCCTGGGGGTACTTCAAGCCACCGAGTTGCAGCGACGGAGCCGACACCGCCTAGCATGTGTGCGTTCTGATCCCGCTCACCTGGAGTTCACCAGTGGCGCTGCGCTTCAAGCCAGTCGACAACGAGTTCTACGTCCTGTTCCAGACGGCGGCCGGCCACCTGGTCCAGGGAGCCGACATCCTCGCCGAGATGCTCGCGGAGGGCGCCGACCGCTCGGAGATCGCCTCGCGGATGCGCGACGCGGAGCATCGCGCCGACGAGACCACCCACGAGATCGCGTCGCGGGTCAACAACACCTTCGTGACGCCCTTCGACCGCGAGGACATCTACGCCCTCGCCTCGGGCCTCGACGACGTCATGGACTTCATGGAGGAGGCGGTCGACCTGACCGTCCTCTACGAGGTCGGCACGCTGCCGGCGGAGATCGCCGAGCAGGTCGAGGTGCTGCAGCGCTGCGCCGAGCTGACGGCGGAGACGATGCCCAAGCTGCGCTCGATGAAGGGCCTCGAGGAGTACTGGATCGAGATCAACCGCCTCGAGAACGCCGGCGACCAGAGCTTCCGGCGGATCCTCGCGCTGCTGTTCGGCGGGGCGTACGACGCCCTCGAGGTGCTCAAGCTCAAGGACATCGTCGAGGCCCTCGAGAGCGCCGTCGACGCCTTCGAGAAGGTCGCCCACACGGTGGAGCAGATCCACGCCAAGGAGTCCTGAGCGTGGAGCTCGCGATCATCGTCGCGGTCGTCCTGGTCGCGCTGGTCTTCGACTACACCAACGGCTTCCACGACGCCGCGAACGCGATCGCGACCTCGGTCTCGACGCGGGCGCTGACCCCGCGGGTCGCCCTGGTGATGGCCGCGATCATGAACTTCGTGGGCGCCTTCCTGGGCCAGAAGGTCGCCACCACCGTCAGCGACGTGATCCGGCCCGGCACCGGCAGCCACGGGCTGGTCATCGTGATGGCGGGCCTGGTCGGCGCGATCACCTGGAACCTCGTGACCTGGTACTTCGGCCTGCCCTCGTCCTCCTCCCACGCCCTCATCGGCGGCCTGGTGGGCTCGGCGCTGACGGCCGGGGTGTTCGTCAACTGGGCGACGGTGGTCGACAAGGTCGTCATCCCGATGGTGCTCTCGCCGCTGGTGGCCTTCTCCCTCGGCTTCGCCTTCATGCTGCTGATCATGTGGGTCTTCCGGAACGCCTCCCCGCGCAAGGTCGGCTCCGGCTTCCGGCTCGCCCAGACCATCTCGGCCGCCGCGATGGCCCTGGGCCACGGCCTCCAGGACGCCCAGAAGACGATGGGCGTCATCTTCCTGGCCCTGCTGGCCGGCGGGTACGTCTCGGCCGGTGACCCGCTCCCGGTCTGGGTCATCATCGCCGCCGCCAGCGCCATCTCGCTCGGCACCTACTCCGGCGGCTGGCGCATCATGCGCACCCTCGGCCGCCGCATCATCCACCTCGACCCGCCCCAGGGCTTCGCCGCCGAGTCGATCTCGGCCAGCGTGCTCTACACCACGGCGTACGTCTTCGAGGCCCCGATCTCCACCACCCACACCATCACCAGCGCGGTCATGGGCGTGGGCGCCACCAAGCGCCTGTCCGCCGTGCGCTGGGGTGTCGCCCGCTCCATCCTCACCGCCTGGGTCCTCACCTTCCCCGCCGCCGGCTCCGTCGCCGCGCTGGTCTACCTGCTGCTCCGGTACGCCTTCCAGCTGCCCTGAGCGGCCGGGTGGGGGTCGGGTGCTCGGGTGTGGATGGCGGGTGCCGGGTGCCGGGTGGCGGATGCCGGGTGCCGGGTAGTCCGAGACGTTCGACAGCCGATGTGTCGGTCTCGACCTGCCGAACGTCTCGGACTACCCGCCTCCCTCGAGGCTGGAGGCCCCCCAGGGACCCGCCCGCCGTCGGTCAGGCCGCACGACGGCGGTGCCGGAGGAGGTGGCCGCCGCCCTCGAGGACCAGCCGCCGGCGCTGCTCGACCGTCCGGGTCGGGCGCCACCACGACGGAGCCTCGACCGTCCACGACCGTGCCGACGACCCGCGGGCGAGGGCACGGCTCCGGGCCGCGAGGATCCGGCGTACGACGAGGTCGGGCTGGGCCAGGTCGGCGGCGGTGACGACGACCGGCTCCAGGCCGTGGTCGCGGAACCGGTCGGCGCGGCGCTCGTCCTGGGCGCGCTGGCGTCCGTGCAGGTGCAGCTTGCCGTCGTACTCCCCGGCGGTCCCCGACTCCGGGTCGAGGACGTCGGGCGTGCCGATGTGGCGTCCGTGGAGGTCGAAGACCGGGCAGTTGGTCAGTGGCCCGAGGAGCCCCGCCCCGAGTGTCCAGAGCAGCCGCAGGCTCGTCTCGGGCGGCGACCAGGAGTTCTCGTCCGAGAGCAGCAGCGCCGCCCGGGCCTGGGGGACGCCGGTCCAGCCGGGGTGGGCGAGGGCGTACTCCCACGCCTCGGCCGTCGAGACGAGGTCCGAGAACGCCGCCAGGTCGGCCATCGTGACGGCCTCGGCGAGGGTGCGGGCGTGGCGCAGGCAGAAGAACAGCGAGCGCACCGGCAGCGTCATGCGGAGGCCGTCGTGGTCGACGAGCTCCGCGGGCGGGAGCCGTTCCTGCCGGACGACGAAGCCCGGCTGCGACCGCACGTCCTCGTAGCAGGTCGCGAGCTCGACCTCGGCCGGCGAGCCGGAGGCGTCCCGCCCGGAGAACCAGGCACCGCCCGCCCAGCGCAGTCCGGCCCACCCCGTCACCCCGCCGATCTCCGGGAGGACGGCGGCAGCCTCGACGATGCGCTGCTCGGGAGGCGCAGCGTCCACGGAGGCGGGCACGTACAGCCCTCGGCTCGTACGCCGCCACGACGGGCCCGCGGTCGTGCCGCGGGTGGGGCCGAGGCGGCCCGTCGGGTCGCGGCGCACCGGTCGCACCGCGCGCCGCCGGGCGTCAGCCAGGTCGTCCTCGTCCACGCGGCGAGGATGGCGCCCGGCGACCGTCGGCGCGAACGTCCGTCCACAGGCTGCGGGGGAGCGGTGGGGCGGGCGCGCGCGGGGGCGGCGTACTCCGAGACGTTCGGCAGGCGAGATGTCCGATCCGACCTGTCGAACGTCTCGGACTACCCGGCGTCGCGGAGCCGGAGCACCCCCGGACCCCTCAGCCGAAGCGGCCGGAGATGTAGGCCTCGGTGGCCTGCTCGTCGGGGACGCTGAAGATCTTCTTGGTGGGGTTCATCTCGATCAGCTTGCCGGGCTTGCCGGCGCCGGCGATGTTGAAGAACGCCGTGTCCTCGGAGACGCGGGCGGCCTGCTGCATGTTGTGGGTGACGATGACGATCGTGTACTCGGTCTTGAGCTCGTGGATGAGGTCCTCGATGGCCGAGGTCGAGATCGGGTCGAGGGCCGAGCAGGGCTCGTCCATGAGCAGGACCTGGGGCTCGACCGCGATGGCGCGGGCGATGCACAGTCGCTGCTGCTGACCGCCGGAGAGGCCCATGCCGGGCTTGCCGAGGCGGTCCTTGACCTCGTTCCACAGGTTGGCGCCCTTGAGCGACTTCTCGACGACGTCGTCGGCGGCGGCCTTCTTGAGCTTCTTGTTGTTCAGCCGCAGGCCGGCGAGGACGTTGTCGTAGATCGACATCGTGGGGAACGGGTTGGGCCGCTGGAAGACCATCCCGATCATCCGGCGCACCTCCACCGGGTCGACCGAGGGGTCGTAGAGGGACTGGCCGTCGACGACGATCTTGCCGTCGACGTGGGCGCCGGGGATGGCCTCGTGCATCCGGTTGAGCGAGCGCAGGAAGGTCGACTTGCCGCAGCCCGAGGGCCCGATGAGGGCCGTCACCGAGCGGGCGGGGATGGTGATGGTCACCCCCTCGACCGCGAGGAAGTCGCCGTAGTAGATGTCGAGGTCAGAGACGTCGATGCTCTTGGCCATGGTTGTCAGTCTTCCTTGTCGGCCGGCTCAGTGGCCGGTCTTGGGAGCGAAGTACTTGCCGATGAGGCGAGCCGCCAGGTTGAGCACCATCACGATCACGATCAGCACGAACGCGCCGCCCCACGCGACGAGCACGCCGGGCGGGTCGCCGCCGCCGGCCGGCGGGATGCCGGGGTTGGCGTTCTGCGTGAAGATCAGCACCGGCAGGGTCGTCATGCGGCCGTCGAACGGGTTGAGGTTGGTCCGGGTCGTGAGCCCCGCGATCAGCAGCAGCGGCGCGGTCTCGCCGACGACGCGGGCGATCGAGAGGGTCACGCCCGTGACGATGCCACCCAGGGCGGTCGGGAGCACCACCTTGGCGATGGTGCGCCACTTCGGCACCCCCAGGGCGTACGACGCCTCGCGCAGGTCGTTGGGCACCAGCCGGAGCATCTCCTCGGTGGCCCGGACCACGATCGGGATCATCAGCAGCGACAGCGCGATCGAGCCGCCGAAGCCGGCGCGGGCGGCCGGACCGAAGAGCAGGATCCACAGCGCGAAGGCGAACAGGCCGGCCACGATCGAGGGGATGCCGGTCATCACGTCGACGAGGAAGGTGATGGCACGGGCGAGCTTGCCCTTGCCGCCGTACTCGACGATGTAGATCGCGGCGAAGATGCCGATCGGGACCGAGATGACCGCGGCGCCCAGGGTGATGATGACCGTGCCCATGAGCGCGTGGTAGATGCCGACCGGCTGGTCGAGGCTGGTGCGGAACATCGAGTAGGTCAAGAAGGTGCCCGAGACCTGCGGGGCGCCCTTGACGATGACGGTGTAGATGAGCGAGACGAGCGGGACCAGCGCGATCGCGAAGGCCGACCAGACCAGCGAGGTCATCAGCCGGTCGACCGCCGCGCGGCGGTTCTCCACGACGAGGGACCACAGCGGCAGCAGCACGACGTACGCCACCCCGGCGACGAGCACCATCGGGACCGGGCCCCAGCCGAGCGCGAGGCCCAGCAGCGCGCCCAGCGCCAGCGCGCCGGCGGCGACCAGCAGCGGGGCCCACCGGGGCAGCCGGGGCCGCTTGAGGTCGGGCGCCTTGACCGGGGTGGGGGCCGAGGGGGTGACGGTGGCGCTCATCGGTTCATCTTCCGCTCGGAGCGACCCACCAGCCAGCGGGCGCCGAAGTTGACCAGGAACGTCACGAGGAACAGCACCAGGCCGGTGGCGATGAGGACCGCGACCTTGCCGGGCGTGCCCTCCTTGTAGTTCGACGCGATGTTGGAGGCGATGCTCGCCGGGTTGGACGACGAGATCAGGTTGAAGGTGACCCCGCCGCCGACCGAGAGCACCATCGCCACGGCCATGGTCTCGCCGAGCGCGCGGCCCAGGCCGAGCATGGTCGCGGAGACCATGCCGGAGCGGGCGTAGGGGAAGACCGTCAGCCGGATCATCTCCCAGCGGGTGGCGCCCAGGGCCAGGGCGGCCTCCTGGTGCAGCCGCGGGGTCTGGGCGAAGATCTCGCGCGAGATCGCGGTGATGATCGGCAGGATCATGATCGCCAGCACGATGCCGGCGGTGAGGATGGTGCGGCCGGTGACCGACGCGGGTCCGGCGAAGAAGGGGATCCAGCTCGCGTGCTCGGCCAGCCAGCCGTAGATCGGCGCCAGCTTGAGCGCGAGCACGTTGATGCCCCACAGGCCGAAGACCACGCTGGGGACGGCGGCCAGCAGGTCGATGACGTACGCCGCGGGCACCGCGATCGACTTCGGCGCGTAGTGGCTGATCACCAGGGCGATGCCGAAGGCCAGCGGCGCGGCGACCACGACCGCGATGACCGCGGCGAGGATCGTGCCGAACAGCAGCGGGCCGACGTACCCCAGGAAGGTGGTCGCGTTGGGCGCGTAGAAGGAGGCCGGCTGGGTGAGGCCGGGGATGCCCTCGATGGCGAGGAAGACGAAGACGCCCAGGAGGGCGACGAGGATGAACAGGCCGGCACCGCGCGAGAGCCCCGAGAAGATGCGGTCGCCCTGGCGTCGTGGGGTGCTGGTGGTGCGCTCTGCGACGGGCGTCGTGGTCACGAGTGGTCCTCTGGATGGCCGGGAGGGTGGATCAGGCTGTTCGTGCAGACGGCGTGCGGGGAGTTCTTCACCCCCCGCACGCCATCGTGCGTGTTACCGATCAGTTCTTCGCGGAGATCTTCTCGACGATGCCCGTGGCCTGGTCGGCGACCGTGGACGAGAGGGGAGCGGAGCCGGCGTTGTCGGCGGCAGCCTGCTGGCCCTCCTCGGACACGATGTAGGACAGGTAGGCCTTGACGGCGTCGGCCTTGGCCGCGTCGTCGTAGGTCTGGCACGCGATCAGGTAGGACACCAGGATGACGGGGTAGGTGCCCGCGGTCGTCGAGGTGCGGTTGACCTCGATGGCCATGTCGACGTCGGGGCGACCCGAGACGGGCTCGGACTCCTCGACGGTCTTGGCGGCAGCCTCGGGGCTGGCCTCGACGTAGTCCTCGCCGACCTTGATCTTCGCGATGCCGAGGTCACCGGCCTGGCTCTCGTCGGCGTAGCCGATGGTGCCCTTGCCGTTGGTGACCGCGGAGACGACGCCCGAGGTGCCCTCGGCCGCCTCGCCGCCCTTGAGGGGCCAGGTGCCGTCGGCGTCGGCCGACCAGGCGCCGTCGCCTGCCTGGTTCATCCAGTCGGTGAAGTTCTCGGTGGTGCCCGAGTCGTCCGAGCGGTGCACGGCGGTGATGTTGCTGCTGGGGAGGTCGGCGTCGGGGTTCTGGTCCGCGATGGCCGGGTCGTCCCACGTGGTGATCTTGCCGGAGAAGATCTCGGCGGTGGTCTTCGCGTCGAGCTGCAGGTCGTCGACGCCGTCGAGGTTGTAGATGACCGCGATCGGGGAGACGTACGCCGGGATCTCGATGGCGTCCGTGCCGCAGCGCTCCTTGGCCTTGGTCAGCTCGCCCTCGTCGTCGGTGAGGTAGGCGTCCGACCCGGCGTAGTCCACGCCGCCGGCGATGAACTGGGTGCGACCGTCACCGGAACCGGCGGGGTCGTAGGTGATCGTCACGTCGGGGTTGTTGCCCTGGAACGCGGTGGACCACGCCTCCTGGGCCTTCTCCTGCGAGGACGCGCCGGCGCCGGCCAGCTGGCCGGACAGCGAGCCGCTGTCGCTGGAGGAGCCAGAGCCGCTGTCGCTGCTGGAGCCGGTCTCGTTCGCGGCGCCGCAGGCCGACATGGCCATGGTGAGGGTGAGGGCCGCGACGCCGGGGGCGACGACACGACGGAGGGCAGAGCGCTTCACAGCTTCTCCTGGAGGTTCACGTGGGTGGACGAGCAGAACGTAGGGAGAGCAGGTGACTCAGCACCTCGACGCAGGTGAACGGAGGGTGAACGGTGCCCGCACGACACGCGTCGGACGCCCTCTCGCATGACGCAGATCACGTGAACGCTGCAGGTCAGCGCGTCGTTTGTCCTATTTGTGGGGCGAGTGGCCGAATCGCCGAGGGCAGGTGCCGCTCGGCCGAGACGAGACGTCCGCGGCGGTGGTGGCAGACCACCAGCTCCGAGGGCGACAGCGGCTCCTCCTCCACCCCGAGCAGCTCGAACAGCTCGGGCAGGACGGGTCGGTGGCTGCACAGCACGCTGGGGACGGGCGAGGTCATCAGCTCGTCGAGGACCCGGGCCGCGGAGCGCCGGTCGAAGCCCTCCTCGGTCAGCTCGGCGAGGTGCTCGACGACGAGGACGTGCTCCTCGGCGTACGGCCTGACGGTCTCGACGCACCGGGTGGCCGCCGAGGTCAGCACCCGGACCACGCCGTACGCCGCCAGCACCGGCCCCAGCTCCACCGCCTGGTGGTCCCCGGCGTGGATCAGGGGGCGACGCTGGTCGTCGCCGTCCCACTTGCGGCGCTTGAGCGCCTTGGCGTGGCGCACCACGACCAGCGCCGACGTCGGCCGGACGTGCTCGCGCAGCTGGTCGAGCAGGTAGAGGTCGTCGAGGTAGGTGAGCCGCTCGGCTGCCGCGTCCAGCGAGAACCAGCCGAGCTGGTCGACCTCGTCGTTGGGGGCGTACGCCGACACGTCGTCGTCGCCGACCACGTGGCCGACCCAGTAGTGGACCTTCTTCGCGCGGCCGCCGGACACGGCGTACAGCTGGGGCAGGAGGGGGCGGCCGAGCCGGATCTCGACGCCGGTCTCCTCGAGGACCTCGCGGACCGCCGTGCGGGTGACGTGCTCGCCGGGGTCCTGCTTGCCCTTGGGGAAGGACCAGTCGTCGTACTTGGGGCGGTGGACCAGGAGCACCTCGCGCCCGGTGCCGTCCTTCTTGCCCGGTGACCCGGACGACCCGGGGGAGGTGCCGGCGGTCGTGCCGGGGGGTGTGCCGGGGGACTTGCGGACCACGACGGCGCCCGCGGCGACGACGTCGGGACCGACCGCTTCGGGGCGTGACGGCGAGGCCATGGCGCCATCCTCACACGCCCCGGCGCTACCCTCGCCGCGTGCCCGACGCCCCCCGCCCCGGTCGTCGCACCCTGCTCGTCGGCGTGCTGGTGCTGGCCCTGGTCGCCGGGGCCGTCGTGGTCGGGACCCTCGCGTGGCAGCGGGCCCACCGCACCTCGCTGGAGCAGGCGCTGGCCGTCGTGCCGGCGTCCTCCGTGCGGGTCGCGTTCACCGACTGGTCCGGCGTGCGTCGCACGCTGGGGGCCGACCTGGGCGACACCCCGTCCCGAGACGCGGTCGAGGCGTTCGCGGCGAAGGCGTACGACGCCGACCTCAGCGCCGCCTCCAGCGTCGACGAGGCGGCCGGCGCGCTGCAGCAGCTCTACGGCTTCGGGCCGGCGACGGCTCGGTGGGAGGCCTACGCCCAGTCGCGCGACGGCGCGGTGATGGTGCTGGCACCACCGGACGGCACCGACTACGACGTGCTGGCCGACAACCTGCGCTCGGCCGGGTACGACGCCCCCGCGAAGCGGAGGACCGACGGCGGCGTGTGGGTGGGCGGCATCGACCTGGTCTCGCGGCTGGACCCGACGCTGACCCCGGAGCTGCAGTACGTCGCCCTGCTGCCCGGCCAGGGCCTGGTGGTCACCAGCGACACCGAGGAGTACCTCGCGTCCTCGGTCGCGGTCGCCTCGGGCGACGCCGACGGGCTCACGGCGAAGGCAGGCGTCGACGACCTCGCCGGGCGGCTCGGCACGGTCGACAACGCCCTGGTCTGGCCGGGTGACTTCGCCTGCGAGGACCTCGCGATGTCGCAGGCCGACGACGACGACCAGGCCCAGGCCGACGACCTCGTGCGCCAGGCCGGCGGCGTCACCCCGCTCGCCGGCTTCGCCATGGGCATGACCGCCGACCGCACCCTGCACGTCGTGTCCCACTTTGAGAGCTCCGACCAGGCCCGCGCGAACCTCCGCCCCCGCGCCCGCCTCGCCGTCGGCGAGGCCGTCGGCCGCAGCGGCCGCTTCTCCGACGACTTCGACCTCACCCGCTCCACCGCCGTCGGCTCCGACGTGCTCCTCGACCTCGCCCCCAAGCGGGACGACGCCTTCGTGCTGTCCGCGCTCTACGACGGGCCGGTGTTGTTCGCGACGTGCTGAGGGGCGGGCAGTTTCCCCGGTCGGCCGGGGAAACTGCCCTCTGAAAGGTGCAGAACGGGCACAGACGGGCAGTTTTGGCCGACCAGCGCGCCCGGTTTGTCGGATGGGCGCAGCGGCGGCGGCCGACGCGGACGCGCGTCGTGCGCCGGACGCGACGGCCGCCGCTGGGCCACGAGGTGCGGGCGGCCGTCTTGGGGGGACGTCCGGATGCGCGGGCAGCCCACCACTGCGATGCCCCACTGGACGTCCTTTCCAGCTACTTCACCGCTGTTGCAACAGACGTCCAGTAGCTGATTACCCGGACGTCCGGGTAATCAGCGGCCCCCGCTGCCCCTACCCCTTCGCCGCCCGGCGCTTCTTCCGGTGCAGGGAGATGAGGTGCTCCTGGAGGTTGCGGAGCGGCTGGTCGTCGGGGGAGGTGACCTTGGTCCACTCACCGTCGGGGCCGAGCTCCCAGCCGGCGGTGTGGTCGTCGAAGGCGAGGTCGAGCAGGGCGGTGACCTCCTCGACCTCCTTCGACGAGGGGAGCCGCACGAGCACCTCGACGCGGCGGTCGAGGTTGCGGTGCATCAGGTCGGCGGAGCCGATGTACGTCGTGGGCTCGCCGCCGTTCTCGAACCACATGATCCGGCTGTGCTCGAGGTAGCGGCCGAGGATCGAGCGGACCCGGATGGTCTCCGAGAGGCCGGGGACGCCGGGGCGCACGGCGCAGATCCCGCGGATCAGCAGCTCGACGGGGACGCCCGCGCGGGAGGCGACGTAGAGCGCGTCGATGACGGCCTCGTCGACGATCGAGTTGGCCTTGATGCGGATCCGGGCCGGGCGGCCGGCGCGGTGGTGCTCGGTCTCGGTCTCGATGAGCTCGACCAGGCCGCTGCGGACCGAGTCGGGGGCCACCATGAGCTCGGCGTACGACGCGTTGCGGCTGTAGCCGGACAGGTTGTTGAACAGGTGGGCGACGTCCTCGCCGATGGTCTCGTCGGTGGTGAGGAGGCCGAAGTCCTCGTACATCCGGGCGGTCTTCGGGTTGTAGTTGCCCGTGCCGATGTGGGTGTAGCGGCGGATCCCCTCGGGCTCGTCGCGCACCACCATGGCCAGCTTGCAGTGGGTCTTGAGGCCGACCAGGCCGTAGACGACGTGGCAGCCGGCGTGCTCGAGCTTGCGGGCCCAGCGGATGTTGGCCGACTCGTCGAAGCGGGCCTTGATCTCGACGATCACCAGCACCTGCTTGCCCGACTCGGCGGCGTCGACGAGGGCGTCGATGATCGGGGAGTCGCCGGAGGTGCGGTAGAGCGTCTGCTTGATCGCGAGCACCTGCGGGTCGGCGGCGGCCTGCTCGATGAAGCGCTGCACCGAGGTGGAGAACGAGTCGTAGGGGTGGTGCAGCAGCACGTCGGAGCGCTGCAGCGCCTTGAAGACGTCGACCGGGGAGGCCGACTCGACGGGCGCCAGCAGGGCGTGGGTGGCGGGCAGGAAGTTGGGGTACTTCAGGTCCTCGCGGTCGAGGTCGGCGATGCCGTGCAGGCCGCGCAGGTCCAGCGGGCCGGGGAGCCGGAAGACCTCGGCCTCGCTGACGCCGAGCTCGCTGATGAGCAGGTCGAGCACGTGCTGGTCGATGTTCTCCTCGACCTCGAGGCGCACGGGCGGGCCGAAGCGGCGGCGCAGCAGCTCCTTCTCGAGCGCCTTGAGGAGGTTCTCGGCGTCGTCCTCCTCGACCTCGAGGTCCTCGTTGCGCGTGACCCGGAAGGTGTTGACGGCCAGGATCTCCATGCCGGGGAAGAGCCGCTTGAGGTGCTCGGCGATGACGTCCTCGAGCGGCACGAAGCGCTGGTTGCCCAGCGGCACGAAGCGGCTGAAGATCGGCGGCACCTTGACCCGCGCGAAGTGCTCCTTGTCGGTCTTGGGGTTGCGCACCAGCACGGCCAGGTTCAGCGAGAGGCCGGAGATGTAGGGGAACGGGTGCGCCGGGTCGACGGCCAGCGGCGTCAGCACGGGGAAGACGCGGTCCTTGAACAGCCTCTTGCAGTGGCGCTGCTCGTCGCGGTCGAGGTCGTCCCAGCGGACCAGCTCGATGCCCTGCTCGGCGAGCGCCGGCACGATCTGGTCGCGGAAGCACGAGGCGTGGCGCACGGCCAGCTGCCCGGTGACCTGCCAGATCTGGTCGAGCACCTCGCGCGGCATCAGGCCCGAGGCGGCCTTGACGGCCACGCCCGCGGCGATGCGGCGCTTGAGGCCGGCCACGCGGACCATGAAGAACTCGTCGAGGTTGCTGGCCACGATGGCCAGGAAGCGGGCGCGCTCCAGCAGCGGCAGCTCGGGGTCCTCCGACAGCTCCAGGACGCGCTGGTTGAACCGCAGCCAGGACAGCTCGCGGTCGAGGAACCGGTCCTCGAACTCGCTGGGGTCGAAGCCCACCTCGTCGGGGACGTACGGAGGGTCCACGTCGAAGCTGTCGGCGGGCACGACCCGCAGGTTGGGGTCCTGGGGGCCCTCGGCGGCGTCGGTGCCGGTGGCGGGGTGGAGGCTGTCGGTGGACATGCACCCCATCCTTCCACCGCCAGGTGAACGACGGGTGTCGTAGTTTGCCGCTGTGACCGACCTCCGATTCCGCGCCGAGCAGCTCCTCCTCCGCACCGTGATGGGGCTGCCGCCCGCCGTGCAGCGCCGGCTGCGGGGACGTCCCCGCCGCCTCGACGGCCTCGAGCTGGCCCCCGAGCTGCAGCTGATGCTGGCCGTGCAGAAGCTGGGGCGGATCCCGGACATGTCGACGCTGCCCCTCGAGGAGGCGCGTGAGAGCTACCGCCGGCTGACGCTGATGGTCGGCGGTCGGCCGCCGGTGGCGGCGTACCGCGACCTGAGGGTGCAGGGGGCCACCGGACCGGTGCGTGCCCGGCTCTACACGCCCACGGCATGCGTGGGGGAGGCCGCGTCGCCGACGGTGCTGTTCCTGCACGGCGGCGGCTGGATGTACGGCGACCTCGACACCCACGACGCGGCCTGCCGGGTGCTGGCCGAGAGCGGGGGCGTGCAGGTGCTGTCGGTGGAGTACCGCCGCACCCCCGAGGACCGCTTCCCCGCCGCGAGCGACGACTGCAAGGCGGCGTACCGCTGGCTGGTCGAGCACGCCGAGGAGGTCGGCGCCGACACCGCGCGGCTCGCCGTGGCCGGTGACTCGGCCGGCGGCGCCCTCGCCGCCTCGACCGCCGTGCACGCCGCCGAGCAGGGGCTGCCGATGAAGCTGCAGCTGCTGATCTACCCCGGCACCGACTGGGTCGAGGTCAGCCGCAGTCGCGAGCTCTTCGGTCCCGAGGGGCTGGTGCTCACCCAGGCGTTCCTCGACGGCGCGCGCGAGAACTTCTTCGGCCCCGACCCCGACCCCCACCACCCCGACGCCTCGGCGCTGCGCCGCGTCGACTTCCCCGAGGGGCTGGCGCCGGCGCAGGTCGTCACCGCCGGGTTCGACCCGCTGCGCGACGAGGGAGAGGCGTACGCCGAGCTGCTGGAGAAGCAGGGCGTCGAGGTCGACCTCACCCGCTACGCCTCGATGGTCCACGGGTTCGTGCACTTCGTCGGCGTCGGCCACGAGTGCCCGGCGTACGTGCGCGAGATCGGGGAGCGCCTCGGCGCCGCACTGCGCTGACCCCGCCCGAGGGGTGTCCGAGTAGTACTAATTGACCATTTTGTCGCGAGCTCCTTTCCGGAACGCCGGTCGCGGCCCTAGCCTCGCGGTACTCCGCCGGCCAGGTCCGGCGGCCTGTCCGTCGAGGGGGGTGCTGCAGTGACGAGAGTGGAGCCGAGCCCGACCACGTCGTGGGGTGGGACCGACCGTGCGCAGCGCGACGCCCTGGTCGCGTCGTACGTCGCCGCCGCCCGTCGCACCTCCTCGCTGCAGCGGCTGGCGGAGGAGGCGGCCCACGTGGCCGAGGTGCCGGTCGTGATCGTCGGCCTGATGACCTCCACCACCCAGCACACGGTCGCCGGCGTGGGGGCCGAGACCAACCTGATCGCCCGTCGCGACGCGCTGTGCGGCGCGGTCGTCGACCAGGGGCGCCGCGTGCACGTGCCGGACGCCTCCCTCGACGAGCGGTGGGCGCGCAACCCCTACGTCGACGGCCGTCGCGCCCGCGTCCGGTTCTACGGCTCGCACCCGATCGTGGACCCCACCGGTGTCGTCCTCGGGACCCTCTGCGTCTTCGACGTGCGCCCCCGCGAGCTGGACCTGCGGCAGGCGCAGGCGCTCGACGCCCTCGCGACCCGGATGGCCGTCGTGCTCGAGCGCGCCCGTCACGCAGCCGGCGAGAGCCTCGCGGCGAGGCCCCTCGTCCACGCCTGAGGTCGCCCGGTCGCGGCTAGGGTCTGGCTCCATGAGCACAGCGGCCGCCCTGCTGCGGCGAGCAGGGGTCAAGGCCAGCCGGTCGGTCGTGCGGTGGTCGACGCGGACCACCCCGCGGGGCGACCTGGTGCGCCTGGGCAGCGAGTACGGCGGTTGGTGGGTGCCTGCCGACCTGATCGGTCGCGACTCGACCTGCTACCTCGCCGGCGTGGGGGAGGACGTGACCTTCGACCTCGCCCTCGTGGACCGCTTCGGGTGCGAGGTGTGGGCCATCGACCCCACGCCACGGGCGATCGAGCACGTCGCCACGATCACCGAGCCGCGCTTCCACCTGCTGCCCATCGGGCTGTGGGGCAGCGACACCACGCTGGGGTTCCACGCCCCCGCCGACCCCACCCACGTCTCGCACTCGGCGACCAACATGCAGCGCACCGCCGTGTCCTTCGAGGCGGAGTGCCGGACCGTCCGGTCGGTCATGGCCGACCGGGGCCACGTGCGCCTCGACCTGCTGAAGCTCGACATCGAGGGGGCCGAGGTGCCGGTGCTCGAGGACCTGCTGGCCCACGGGCCCCTGCCGCGCGTGCTGTGCGTGGAGCTCGACGCGCCCGAGGCGCCCCACCGGACCTGGGGTCGGCTCCGTCGCCTGCGAGCGGCGGGCTACGTCTGCCGCCGGGTGGAGGGTCGCAACTACACCTTCACCCGGGAGCAGGACGCGGCGAGCTCCTGAGGGCAGCCGCCACCGCGACCCGTCCTTCGGGCCTCAGCCGATCGCGACGACCCCGCGGTACTGCACCTCGACGCGGTCGGTGGTGAACCCCTGGTTGGTGTAGACGGCGATCGCCGGGGCGTTGTCGCCGTCGACGTAGAGCACCACCGAGCCGAGGCCTCTTGACGCCAGGTGCTCGAGCCCGGCGGCGGTCAGCACGGTGCCGAGGCCGCGACCGGCAGCCTTGGGGTTGACCGCGACGACGTAGACCTCGCCGTACGCCGGGTCCTCGTCGCGGTGCTCCTTGGTCCAGTGGAAGCCGAGCAGCGGCGGCAGGCCGGTGGCGTCGTCGGCGGGCACCGCGACCAGCAGGCCGGCGGGGTCGAACCACGACTCGCCGGTGCGCTCGAGGAAGTCCTCGTGGCTCATGTGGCCCTGCTCGGGGTGGTGGGCGAAGGCGGTCCGGTTGACCTCCAGCAGCGCCGGCTCGTCCTCGGGGCGGAACCCGCGGACCACGACGCCGTCGGGCACGGCGTACGCCGGCAGGTCGTGCAGCGGCCGCCGCATCACCCGCAGCTCGCGCTCGCGGGGGAGGCCGAAGTGCAGCGCCAGCCGCTCCGCGGCGGGGTGGTCGGCGTGCGACCAGGCCTCGACGCGGCGACCCTCGGGCAGCGCCGCGCTGGCCAGGGCCAGGCCGACGCCGTGGCGACGGGAGCCCGGGTGGACGGCGAGGTCGAGGAAGTGCTCGCTGTGGCGCAGGGCGAAGCCGACGACCTCGCCGTCGTGGTGGGCCAGCAGCAGCTCGGCGTCGCGCAGGCCGCGGTTCTTCAGCTGCAGCAGCGCCTGCTCGTTGAGCGTGGTGGAGCCGTCGTGGGCGGTGGCGGCGCGGGCCACGCGACGCACGCCGGCGGCCGGACCGTCCTCGGAGAGCCAGTCGAACCGGGCCGCGTCGACGTGCTCGATGTCCACCATGGCCGCACCCTAACGAGGGCGTCAGCGCGAGGGAGAGTCCTGCAGGTCACGCGCGGGCTCGCGGGGCGGCAGCACGAAGCGGTAGCCGACGTTGCGCACGGTCCCGATGAGGGCCTCGTGGTCGGTGCCGAGCTTGGCGCGCAGGCGTCGCACGTGGACGTCGACGGTGCGGGTGCCGCCGAAGTAGTCGTAGCCCCACACCTCCTGCAGCAGCTGGTCGCGGGTGAAGACGCGGCCGGGGTGCTGCACTAGGTACTTCAGCAGCTCGAACTCCTTGAAGGTCAGGTCGAGCACGCGCCCGCCGAGCTTCGCGGTGTAGGTCGCCTCGTCGACGACCACCTCGCCGGACCGGATGACGTGGGAGTCGTTGTCGCCGTCGTCGGAGCGGGCCGCGAGCCGGGCGATCCCGAGCCGGATGCGGGCGTCGATCTCGGCGGGTCCGGCGCTGTCGAGGACCACGTCGTCCATGCCCCAGTCGTGGGCCACGACGGCGAGCCCGCCCTCGGTCACGATGAGCAGCACGGGCTGGTCGGAACCGGTCGTGCGGATCAGGCGGCACAGGTCGCGGGCCTGGGCCAGCTCGCGACGGCCGTCGACCAGGAGCAGGTCGTGGTCGGGGGCCTCGAGCAGCGCGCTCCCCTCGGCGGGGAGGATCTTGACCTGGTGGCTCAGCAGCGCCAGTCCCGGCAGGACCTCGGCGGAGGGCTGCAGGGCCTTGGTCAGCAGCAGCACGGTGCCCACGGCACCTCCTGGGTGAGTTCCCGAGTGATCCCGGGCAAGCTGGGCCGCCATCTACGCTGATGTGACCATCCCGACAGAGAGGCCAGGATACCCACTGTGACCGTTGCCGAGGACCACCAGTCCACCGCGGGGCGGGTCACGCTCCGCTACTGGGCAGCGGCGCGGCACGCTGCGGGCACCGACGCGGACGTCGTGGACGTGGCCGGTCCGACAACGTTGTCCGACCTCCTGACCCAGGCGCGGCGCAACCACGACAGCCGTCGCTTCAGTGACGTCCTGTCCTGCTGCTCGGTCATGGTGGGCGACCGCCCCGTCACCACCGACGACCCCGCTGAGGTGCTGGTGCCGCCCGGCGCGACCGTCGAGTTCCTGCCGCCCTTCGCCGGCGGCTGACACTGCCGCGCTGCTCCGGGTAGCGCTAGCCTCGCCCCGTGGACCTCGGGGACCTGGCTCGTCGTGTGGGTGCGTACGACGCGCTCGAACCCGCCTACGCGACGTGGCAGCGCCGTCGCTGGGAGCGGTCCGGCCGTCCGGTGCCGGCCCCGTCGGCGGCCAAGCGGCAGGTGCTGCTCGAGCACGCACGACGGCACGGCCTGCGGGTGCTGGTCGAGACCGGCACCTACAAGGCGGACACGGTGCGCGCCCTGCGGCGCGACTTCGACGAGATCCACTCGATCGAGATCGACGAGTCCCTCCACCGGGCAGCCGTGGCCCGGTGTCGAGGCCAGGGCAACGCCCGCCTCCACCTCGGCGACAGCGCGCGGCTGCTCGGACGCGTGGTCGCGGAGCTCGACCGGCCGGCCCTGTTCTGGCTCGACGCGCACTTCTCCGGCGAGGGCACGGGCGGACGAGGCGGCCACCCCGTCGTCGACGAGGTGCGCGAGGCCACCGGGGCGGGCCTGGGGCACGTCGTGCTCGTCGACGACGCCCGGGAGTTCGGGTCGGCCGAGGGGTATCCCGCCATCGACGCCCTGCGTGAGGTCGCGGCGGACAACGGCTACGCCTTCGAGGTGCGGGACGACATCGTGCGGCTGGTCCCCCGGTCCTAGCGGGGGCCGGAATGCCTCGACCCACGCGGTCGTTGAGCACTCCATGAGCACAGGAACCTGGGTCCTCGTGGTGGCCGTCGTGGTCGCGCTGGCCTTCGGTGGCTACCGCGCGCTGACCGACGGCCGCTTCCGGGGCGCGCGCGCCGTGCCCGCCACGCGCGACGGTCGCGCGGCACCCGACGCCGCGCCGTCGGGGTCGCAGGGGACGGCGGTCCCGCCGGAGCCGGCGGAGCCGTCGCTGCTCGAGGGCACCCCGTGGGTGTCCGAGCTGGGCCAGCGGGCGACCCTGCTGCAGTTCAGCTCGGCGTTCTGCGCTCCCTGTCGGGCCACCCGCCGGACCCTGGGCGAGGTCGTGGCCGTGACGCCCGGCGTCGCCCACGTCGAGGTCGACGCCGAGGAGCACCTGGACGTCGTACGACGCCTGGGCGTCCTGCGCACGCCCACCACGATCGTGCTCGACCGCGCCGGTCGCGAGGTCACCCGCGCCTCTGGGGCGCCCAGCAGGCAGCAGGTCCTGTCGGCCCTCGACGCGGCCGTCTCGGTCTGAGGTGTCCAGCATATGAGCATGGAGTCCACATCCTGGGACGCAAGAGGCGGTCGCGACTCCGCGTTGCCTAGTCTCGTCCTCGTGCCCACCACACTGCTGACCCGCCGACGCGCAGTCGACCACTGCCGCGTCCGCTCGTCGCTGTGTCGACCGTCCTGAGCTGCTGCACCCCGTCGCGCCCTGACCCGACCTGAGTCGTCCAGGTCAGTGCCCGAGCCGCAGCTCGTGTCCGCGCCGTCGCGCGCCCCAGGACGTCCCCCCGGCACACCCCAGGAGAGCCATGAGCCAGATCGACCCGCGTGGTCCGCAGTTCAACGCGGCCCTCACCAGCCTCGTGCTGGCGCTGAGCCTGGTCACGGCGCCTGCTGCCGTGGCGGTCGTGCTGCTGGCGGTCCAGGGCGCGCTCTTCGCGGTGGGAGCCCTGCTCGGCGTGCAGCGCACGCCGGCCGCCTGGCTGTTCCGCACCCTGGTGCGGCCGCGGCTCTCGGCCCCGGACCACCTGGAGGACCCGCAGCCGCCGCGCTTCGCGCAGACGGTCGGTCTCGCCTTCGCGCTCGTGGGCCTGGTCGGCTACGCGCTGGGCGCCCCCCTGCTCGGGATCGTCGCGACCGGGTTCGCCCTGGTCGCCGCCCTGCTCAACGCGGTCTTCGGCTTCTGCCTGGGCTGCGAGCTCTACCTGCTGGTCCGTCGGGCCACCGGTCGCAGCACCGCCGGACCCGGCGCCACCCCCGTCCACACGAACGTCTAAGAAGAACCCCCTAGGAAGAAGAGGCAGACATGAGCCGCGAGAACGCACTGGTCACCGCCGAGTGGGTCGAGGAGCACCTCGACGACCCGCAGGTCGTGCTGGTCGAGGTCGACGAGGACACCACGGCCTACGACAAGGGCCACATCCGCAACGCGATCAAGCTCGACTGGACGACCGACCTGCAGGACCAGGTCCGTCGCGACTTCGTCAACAAGGAGCAGTTCGAGGCGCTGCTCTCGAGCCGCGGTGTCGCCAACGACAGCACCGTCGTGCTCTACGGCGGCAACAACAACTGGTTCGCCGCCTACGCCTACTGGTACTTCAAGCTCTACGGCCACCAGGACGTCAAGCTGATGGACGGCGGCCGCAAGAAGTGGGAGCTCGACAGCCGTGAGCTCACCGACGAGGTCCCCACCCGCGAGAAGACCTCCTACACCGCGCAGGACCAGGACACCTCGATCCGCGCCTTCCGCGACGACGCGGTGGCCGCCATCGGCGTCCAGAACCTCATCGACGTCCGCAGCCCCGACGAGTACGCCGGCCGCCTCCTCGCCCCGGCCCACCTCCCGCAGGAGCAGGCCCAGCGCGCCGGCCACGTCCCGACGTCGCTCAACGTGCCGTGGAGCAAGAACTGCAACGACGACGGCACCTTCAAGTCCGACGAGGACCTCAAGGCGATCTACGCCGAGGTCGGGATCGACGACTCGAAGGACACCATCGCCCTGTGCCGCATCGGCGAGCGCTCCTCGCTGACCTGGTTCGTGCTCAAGGAGCTGCTCGGCCACTCGAGCGTCAAGAACTACGACGGCTCGTGGACCGAGTACGGCTCCCTCGTGGGCGTCCCGATCGCGCTCGGCGACGAGCCCGGTGACGCCTGATGTGCGGCGCGACCGAGGGCGGTCTGTCCCTCGACGGCATCGACGTGGCCAAGGAGGCCATCATCCAGGGCCAGGTCACCAAGGGCTCCGACCCGGTCGGCAACGCCTACGTGCGCCTGCTGGACCGCACCGGTGAGTTCACCGCCGAGGTCCCGACCTCGGCGACCGGGCACTTCCGCTTCTTCGCCGGTCCCGGCGACTGGACGCTGCGCACGCTCGCGCCCAAGGTCGACCCGGTCGACACCTCGGTGACGGCCCGCCGTGGCTCGATCGCGGAGGTCGCGGTCAGCGTCTGACCCGACCACCAGCACCGTCGCAGGGCCGCTCCCACTCGTGGGAGCGGCCCTGCTCTACCTCAGACCGGCTCCCATCGCGGGTAGTAGCAGAAGTCGGCGGGGCACAGCACGCGGTCGGCCTCGGACAGGAAGGCCGCCCAGTAGCTGAACCACGAGAACGACATCACGACCTGGTCGTGGGCGGCCAGGTGCAGCAGGTCCTGGCGGACCGTTCCTCGGGCCGGCCGCACGTCGCGGCCGGGGAAGCGTCGCCCGAAGTGCGCGACGAGTGCGTCCACGTCGCCGTCGGTGAAGACGGTGAGGGGCCGGTGGTCCCCGGCGGGGAGCAACCGGTCGAGCGCAGCGTCGTAGAAGTCGAGGGGCAGGGGGTACCCCGCGTCGTCCTGACGCACGTGCACCCCGACCCCGTCGACCCGGGCGGGCCGGTCGCGCTCGGACCCCAGGAGCTCGGTGAGCAGCTGGTCCCGGAACTCGTCGACCCGGGTGAACACGCCCGACCAGTCCAGGACGCGGTAGCGGCTGCGGTGCGTGCCCGTCTCCGGTGCCAGGTGGCCCGTGACGTTGAAGCTGGTGTCCCAGTCGTGCCCCGCGAGGCGTCGGTAGCGCCCGGACGCCGCGGCCCCCAGGTCGCCGAGCCGGGTGCGCACCCGGGAGTAGTCCATGGGGAAGTGGTCCACCGGCACGTGCAGGTAGTCCCAGCCGTAGCGCAGCGACAGCGTCCGCGCGCACGCCCACAGCTGCAGCTGGTTGCCCGACCGGCCGGAGGGCCGGAACGTGATCGAGTCCACCGGTCCTCCCGTCGTGCCCGAGGAGCGCAGGGGCGCCGGTGGGACGCCCTCGCGCGGGCCCAACCTCTCACGGCGCGGCGGCGTGGCGTGGGACCCACGGGACCGCGCGACCCCGGTCGTGTCCCCCTCCCCACCGGTGGCGGTGACCTAGACTCCGGTGGCGATCTGGATGGCCAGGCCACCGCCGTGCCGCTCGGTGCACGACCGGGACCGGTGGCGGGCGCCGAGCGGGACGAGCATGGGAGTTCGTGGTGGACCTGGGCCTCAGCCTGGCGCGGCTCGCGTGGTCCCTGCTGCCCGTACTGGCCGTGCTCGCCGTGGTCGGCCTCGTCCTGGTGAGCGCTCCGTCCCGCCGGTTCTTCCGGTCCTTCGCGAGCGCCGACGGCCCCCTCACCTGGTGGATCATGCTCGGTCTGCTCCTGCTGCAGGTGCTCGTCGGGGCCGTGGAGCGCCGACCGACCGGCGCCTCGCCCTTCCTCGGCGTCCCCGTGGTGGGCCAGCTGCTCGCCCCCGTGTACGGCGACCGCCTGATGGTCCTCGTGCTGGCCGGCGGGCTGCTGGCCGCCGCGTACGCCCTGTTCCTGCGCGCCGCCACCACCCCGGCAGCGCTCCTGCTGCTGGCCTGGGCGGGCCTCACGGTCGTGGTCACGGTGGTCGTCACGGACTCCGTCGCGTCCTCGACGTGGCTCGCCTTCGCGGCCGCGGCTGCGTGCTTCGTCGCCGTCGCCCTCCTCGCCACGGGGATCACCACCCGTCACGCCGACGTCGTGCTGCTCTCGCTGGGCGCCGTGCTGGTCGTCGGCAACCTGTACGTGCTCCACGCCGGGTCGGCGTGGGCGTTCACCGACGCGTGGAGCGGCGGGTTCCTCGCCGGCCCGCGGTTCCAGGGCACGCTGCCCCAGCCCAACGTGACCGGTCAGGTGTTCGCCTGCGTGCTGGTCCTGGCGCTGTGGACCCGGCGGGAGCGCCCCCTGGTCTGCTGGGCGCTCGCGGCGGGCAGCGCCTACCTGGTCTACCTGAGCGGGTCGCGGGGCGCGGTCGTCCTGCTCCTGGGTGTCGTGGCGATGGCCGTGTTCCGGCACGCCAGCGGGGCGTGGCGCTCGGTCGCCGGGACGGCTGCGGTGGGACTGGCCGTCGCGCTCCCGCTGAGCGGTCTGGCGAGGTCGGCGGTCGTCAACGGCCGGGAGGTCACCTGGGACGACGCCTTCGCGCTGATCGCCCGCTCCCCGGCCCTCGGGTCCGGCGTGTTCCCGGTGGTCGGGCCGGTCGACAGCGCCGGGTTCTACGCCCACAACCAGGTCCTGCAGACCGCCACCGAGACCGGCCTGCTCGGTGTGCTGCTCGTGTGCGGCGCGATGGTGCTGCTGGTCCGCTCCCGCACCGGGGCGAGGGGGACCGACGTCTGGGTGGCCCTCGTGTTCGGCGTGCTCCTCACCTTCAGCTTCGAGAACCCGGTCCGCCTGTTCTCACCCGAGTTCGGGCTGATCCCGTGCCTGGTCGCCATCGCCGCCGGGGTCGCAGGTCGTCGGGCTCCGGCCGAGTCGCCTCCCGGGGCCGCCACCGGTGACGCCCAGGTCCCGCAGCTGCAGGGGAGGGCCTGACGTGGCCGGCCCCCGCGTCCCCCCGTGGAGGAGGGCCTACCGGCCGTTCGTGCAGCTCGAGCGTCGCCGGTTGTGGCAGGGCGGTGCGCTCACCGTGGGGGCGGCGGTCGCGGAGGCGCTCGGACTGGCGATCCTCGGCTTCGCCGCGACCCGCACCTCGATGACGGACACGGGCCTGGTGCTGGTCGCGGCCGGCATCGGTGCGTCGCTGGCCCTCTCGGCGGTCGTCCGGGCCGCGGGCGAGCGTGCCCTGGCCTCGACCCAGATCCACCTGGAGAGGCAGCTGCGCCACCGGCTGTCGGGCGCGGTGCTGGGGTCGGACTGGCAGGACTTCGTCGACCAGCCCGGGCACGAGCTCCAGAGCGCCCTGCTCGCGGAGTCACCGCAGGTCGCCACGGCCACCGTCACCTACGTCCGCAGCGTCGCGTCGCTGGCGTCCGCCGCGGTGGTGTTCGTCGCGGCCTTCGTGGTCTCGGTGCCGGCCGCCGCCGTGAGCGCCGTCTTCGGCATCGCGAT
Source organism: Nocardioides scoriae (assembly GCF_900104965.1). NCBI lineage: Bacteria > Bacillati > Actinomycetota > Actinomycetes > Propionibacteriales > Nocardioidaceae > Nocardioides > Nocardioides scoriae. The sequence goes on from NZ_LT629757.1 coordinate 3,458,778, forward strand.
CGCGTACGCCTACGGCCGGGCCAGCCGTGGGCTCGGGGAAGCGCAGAACCGCCTCGCCGACAGCACCGTGCTCATCACCCGCCACACGGCCATCCTGGTCAACGGGCTGCGGTCGCTGCGGCTCTCGCCGGTGCTGCACGCGTGGCGTGCCGACCTCGACGCGGCGTACGACGCGCAGGCCGCGGCCCGCCACCAGGACATGTGGATCCCGATCCGGGCCCGGCTCGTCGTGGAGGTGATGGGAGCGCTGATGGTCTTCGGCGTCCTCGCCGTCCAGGGCGCGGTCTCCGGCGACATCCTGCCGGGCCTCGTGGTGATGGCGATGATCCTGCGCGTGCTGCCCCGGCTGCAGGCCGCGCAGCAGGCACGGTCCTACGCCCTCCACAGCGAGGTGTGGCTGCGACGCTGGGACGCCCGGCTGGACGCGGTCGGCCGGCACGCGCTGCCGAGCGCGACTGCCGAGGCGGACGGGACGGGCGCGGCCCGTGGTCCGGGGGCCCCGCTGCTGGAGTTCCGCGACGTCTCGTTCCACTACCGCTCCCACGACACCCCCGTCCTGGACCACGTCGACCTCGTCGTGGGGGAGGGCGAGTGGACGTGCCTGGTCGGGGCGTCGGGGGGTGGCAAGTCGACGCTGGTCGACATCGCCGGTGGCCTGCTCGTGCCGACGCGCGGTCGGGTCCTCCTGCGCGGTCGCGACCTGCGCAGCCTCGACGTCGACGAGCTGCACTCGCAGGTCGTGGTGGTGCCCCAGGACATCCACCTCGTGGGGGCGAACCTGCGCGAGGCGCTCACGTGGGGCGGGCGGCTGCCCACCCCGGAGCGCTTCGACGAGATCTGCCGCCACCTCGGCATCACCGAGATGTTCCTCCACTCCTCGGTCACCTTCGACAGCAAGCTCGACGAGCTGGGACGAGACATCTCGGGTGGCATGCGGACACGTCTGGCGATCGCCCGGGCGCTGATGTCCGGCCCCGCCGTGCTCGTGCTGGACGAGTCCACCTCGAGGCTGCCCCCGGCGACCGAGGCGGCGATCTTCGAGGACATCCGCCGCTCCACCCCCGACCTGGCGGTGGTCGTCGTGACGCACCGCCACGAGACGGCCCACAGCGTCGGGGCGGTGGTGCGGCTCGAGTCGGGCCGGCTCGTCGTGGGGCTGGGGGCGGGGGGCTGAGGTGACGGCTCGGCTCACGGTCGTGATCCCGACCCGCGCGGACGGCCGCGGTCTCGACCGGGCGATCGCCTCGGTGCTCGGGCAGGGCGTCGACCTGGCCGTGGTCGTCGTCCTCGACGGGACGAGGGCGACGAGCAGCGTGGACGACGAGGCGCTGCGCGACCTCGTCGCAGCGGGTCACCACGTCGTCGCGCCCGGCCACCAGGGTCGTCCGGGTCCCCTGCGCAACCTCGGCCTCGCGCTCAGCGCCACGCCGTACGTCGGGTTCCTCGACGACGACGACGTGTGGGCCCCGACGAAGGCGGAGACCCAGCTGGCCGTCCTGGACGCTGCGCCCGAGGTCGTCCTGGTCGGGAGCGATGCGACGGTGGTGCTGCCGTCCGGGCCCCGCGGTACCTACTTCGACGGCACGGCGCCGTCCGTGGTCCGCCTGCGGGAGGAGATCGACACCAACTGGCTGATCACCAGCTCCGTGATTGCGAGAACCCGCTCGCTCGTGCGGGTTGGTGGGTTCGGCCTCGCGCCCGATATGAGATTCTTCGACGACTACGTGGCTTGGCTGAAGCTGCTGACCCTGGGCGAGGGGATGATGGTGCAGGAAGCTCTCGTGGACTACGCGTCGGGCAACCAGGCGTCGCTGTCCGCCTCCGACCCCCAGGCCGGGCGCACCGTCCGGCGGCACGCGCTCGAGCACTTCCTCACCGACGCCGCCGACCTCGACCTCGTGATCTCGCGGCGCGACCGCCGTCGCATCGCGCGCCACCTGCGCCCGTGAGCGCTGCCACGACGGCGGGCCCGCGGGTGTCGCTCATCGTCATCGCCACCGGCCGCTACCTGTCCTTCCTCGAGCCCCTGCTGGTCTCGGCCCGCCGCCACGTCGTGGGCCTGGACCGGGTCTTCGTGCTCTCCGACCTCCGGCCACCCGACGACCCGACGGTGCAGTGGCTTCCCTGGGGACACCTGCCCTGGCCCTACCCGACCCTGCTCCGCTACCGAGCGATCTCGGCGTACCGCCGCGTGCTCGAGCAGACCGACGTCCTGCTCTACGTCGACGTCGACATGCTGTTCGTCGGCACCTTCGACGTCAGCGCGACGGCCGGTCTGGTGGCCGTCCGCCACCCCGGATTCGCCGAGTCCTCGCGGGCACAGCTCCCCTACGAGACCGATGTCCGCTCACGGGCGTTCGTCCCGCCCGAGCTCGGCACCGTGTACGTCGCCGGCGGCGTCCAGGGCGGCCGGGCGGGCGACTACCTCGACGCCTGCGAACTGATGGCGGAGGAGGTGCAGCTCGACCTCGACGGGGGGATCGTCCCGACGTGGCACGACGAGAGCGTCTGGAACGCCTTCTGCGCCCGCCGTCCCCCCGACACCCTGCTCTCGGTCCACCACTGCACCCCCGAGAAGGAGGTCGGCCCCGAGACGCTCCTGGTCGCGCTGGACAAGGACCACGACCACTTCCGGGAGGTGCCGCACCTCGAGCGCGCCCGCCGTCGGCTGCTGCAGCAGCTGCAGCGCGTCCGGGCGGCGGTGGTCCGGGCCGTGCGGCCGGCGGTGAGGGTGGTCCGCCGGTGACCCACGTGCGGCTCATGGGGGGCCTGGGCAACCAGCTGTTCCAGCTGGCAGCCGGGCTGCACCTCCAGCAGGAGCTCGGCCTCCCGGTGCGCTGGGACCGGTCGTGGTTCCGCGAGCCGGCCGCGGGGGACACCCACCGCCACCTCGAGCTCGACGGGGTCGTGCCACGTCGTCAGCTGAGCGGCGGGTCGCGGTGGGCCGCTCGGCTCGCCTGGTCCGGCCGCAACCCCCGGTTGCTCCGGGAGCGCGGCCCCCACCACGACCTGCTGGCCAGCAGCGAGGTGGACCGCCACTCGTGGCTGGAGGGCTACTTCCAGTTCGGCACCTACCCGGTCCAGGTCGAGGCGACGCTGGCCGAGCTGCTCCGACCTCGCCTGGGCGGTGCCGCCGGGCAGTGCGGCCCCGACGACGTCGCCGTCCACGTCCGGCTCGGCGACTACCACGCCAACCCCGTCACGCGACGCCACCACGGCCTGCTCGAGCCGGACTGGTTCAGGCGGGCGCTGGGGCTCGTCCCCGACGTCGGCGAGCGCCGGCTCGTGGTCTTCACCGACTCCCCGGACGTCTTCGAGGAGGAGTACGCCGCGTCCCTGCCCGGGCGCCACGTGGTCTCGCCGACCCAGACCGCCTGGGACACCCTGGACGAGATGAGCCGCTGCGGCACGATCGTGATGTCGAACAGCTCGCTGTCCTGGTGGGCGGCGTTCCTGGCCCGCACCCGGCACCCGGGTGGGGCCGAGGTCCTCCACCCGGTGCCGTGGTTCGCCGAGCCCGGGGCCGCCGACCAGCACATGCCCCTCGACTCCTGGACGGCGGTGCCCCGTGACTAGCCCGGGCCCTCGCGTCGAGGACCCGACCCACGTCGTCGTGGTGTGCACGCGCAACCGGCCCGACGACATCGGCGTCGCCCTGGACTCGCTCGTGGGCCAGTCGCTCGCCCCCACGGAGGTGCTGGTCGTGGACTCGAGCGACGACACCGCGACCGAGCGGGTGATCGGCGCACGGTCCTTCCCGTTCCCGGTGCGCTACCTGCACAGCGAGCCCGGGCTGACCCACCAGCGCAACGTCGGGGTCGCCGCCTCCTCCGCCGACGTCGTGCACTTCATCGACGACGACGTGGTGCTCGCGGACGACTACCTCCGGGAGGTGGTGCGCAGCTTCGTCACCGGAGGCCCGGACGTCGTGGGCGTGGGAGGGCTGATCGCCTCCACCACGACGCGACGACCGCGGTGGTGGTGGCGGGCCGCCCTGGTCGACTCCCGTCGCCAGGGGTGCGTGCTGAGCTCCGGCGTCAACATCCTGGTGACCGAGCTGGCCGACGAGACCGACGTCGAGTGGCTCTCGGGCTGCTCGATGTCCTACCGCCGCCGGGTCTTCGACGAGCTCGCCTTCGACGAGGCGCTGCAGGGCTACGCCCTGATGGAGGACGTCGACTTCTCCTACGGCGCCGCGCGTCTGGGGCGCCTGGTGCTCAACCCGGCTGCTGGGCTCACCCACACGGTCTCCGACGTCGGCCGGTGGGACCACCACCGGCGGGTCACGGTCGGGGTGCACCGCCGGGGCTGGTTCGTCGAGAAGCACCTGCCCCGGCGGGCCCTGGTCGCGTTCGTGTGGAGCGTGGTGGCGGGGGCGGCCGTGCACGCGGTCCTCGGGGTCCTGACGCTCTCGCGCTGGCGGGTGCGGGTGGCCGGCTGGCAGCTGCAGGCGCTGGGCCAGTTCTTCCGCGGGCGTCGCTGAGGCGACGCACCCCGGCGGGTCAGCGCAGCCGGCCCACGAGGGTGCGGAGCTCCGCGCGCACCACCTGCTGGCGGGCGCGGGCCTCCGCGTCACCCCGTCGCGCGCGCCGCACCGACCCCCAGGCGCGGGCTCCGACCGCGAGCGCGACCCGTGCCCGTCCCCAGGGGTGTTCCTCGCGGGTGACGCTCGCCCAGGCGTCCGCGGCCCGACGGGCGCGGTCGAGCACCCACCCGAGCTCGCGGCGGTCGGGCGTCACGTCCTCCTGCGCCGCGGCTCCCGCGACGTGCCGGATGTCGGCACCTGCACGGCGCAGCCGGGTGAACAGCTCGGTGTCCTGCCCCATGCCCTGGGCGAAGGTCGCCGCGTAGCGGCACTCGGGCCGTGCCAGCACGGCTGCGGGGAGCAGGACGTTGCCGTCGCCCGACATCGGGACCCGGGCGCCGTCGGGGTGGTCCGGCCGTCGCCACGGCCAGCCGCCGGCAGCCCAGTCCGGCACGTCGAAGCCCAGGTCGGGCTGCACCGGACCGCTGAGGATGGCCTCCGGCCACCGTGCGTGGGCCCGCAGGAACGCCTGGTACCAGCCCGGCGCCGGAGCCTGGTCGTCGTCGAAGAAGACGAGCGCGACGACCGGACCGCCCAGCTCGCGGGCGAAGCCCAGCGCCCGGTTGCGTGCGTTGCCGACCCCGCGGCGCGGTTCGACGACGTAGGCGGCCCCGACGCTCTCCGCCACCGGGCGGGCCGAGCAGGACGGGTCGTTGTCGACCACCAGGAGCAGCGTGCGCACGTCGGCGGCCGCGGTCTGCTCGCCCACGGCGGCCAGCGTCCGGCGCAGCTGCTCGGGGCGCGCGTAGGTGCAGGTCGCCACCACGACCGTCCCCTGCTCCCCGGCCGTCACGAGAGCGCCGCCTCGATGCCACCGGCGAAGCGCTCGACCATGTGGTCCAGCGAGTAGCGCGCGTGCGAGACGACGCAGCCCTCGCGCAGCCGTGCGACCCGATCGGGGTCGAGCAGCAGCTCCTCGACGGCAGCAGCGAACTGGTCCGGTGAGCCCTCGCCCGGGACCACGACGCCGTTGACGCCGTCGTCGAGGTACTCGATCTCGGGGCTGTGGTGCGGGTAGTCCGTCGTCACCAGGGGTGATCGCGCGGCGAACGAGTCGATGACCGCCAGCCCGACCAGGCCTGGCATCAGCATCAGCGAGGCCCGGGCCACGACGTCGACCTTGGCCGGTCCGGTGAGCGGCCCGTGGCACTCCAGCCACGGGCTCCACGACGCGCGTTCCTCGACGAGGGGCCGCAGCGGGCCGTCGCCGACGACGTCGAGGTGGAAGCCCGGCACCCGCCGGGACAGTGCCTCACCGGCGTCGAGGAGCACCTCGACGCGCTTGTAGCGGTGGAGGGTGCCGACGAAGACGCACGTGGTCGGACGCTTCCCGGGCTCGGCGGGGTAGGCGTCGGTGTCGGTGCTGTTGTCGACGACGCAGATGCGGGAGGCGGGGAAGCCGGTGGCGCGCACGCGCGCGGCCGACCCCTCGGTGTAGGCGAACCACCAGTGGGGCGCGCGCGCCGTCCGGGCCTTGAACCGCTCGGCTGCGGAGCGCGCGTGGGCGGTCTGCAGGTTGGCCCCGTGACCCCAGAAGGCGAGGCGCTGCCGGCCCCGGGCCGCCCGGAGGAGCAGCGGGTAGTTCGCGAGCATCCGGTTGGCGTGCTCCACCACGACGAGGTCGGCCGCCCGGGTCCGCTGCCGGACCTGCTGCCACACCAGGCTCCCGGCAGGCGTCGCCACGTGACGGACCGGGACCCGCTCGGCCCAGGCCGACCCCTCGACCTGGCGGGACACCTCGGGGGTCACGACCGAGTGCAGCACGCGCAGTCGCACCCCGACCCCGGCCAGACGTCGGTCCAGCCGGTCGAAGAAGGCCACGCGGTAGTGGGGGAGGACCTCCTGGACCACGGCCACCTCAGCCACGGGTGGCCACCCGGTGCGACCGGATCGCGTCGGCGTACACGTCGAGCAGCCCGCGGAGCCAGACCTCGGGGGAGAACGCCTCGCGGTGGCGTGCGGTCGCCGACGCGGAGCAGGCGTCCCACGACTGCTCGACCCGCTCGAGCGCCGCGGCGACCTGCGTCGGCTCGTGGTAGACCAGCCCCGTGCCGTGGCGCTCGACGTCGTCGGCCACGGAGCTGCCTGCGGCCGCGACCACGGGCACACCGTGGGCCAGGGCCTCGGCGTACACCAGGGGCGAGCCCTCCAGCCACACGCTGGGGAACACCAGCCCGCGGGCCCGGCCCAGGATCCCGGACACGGCCGACGTCGGCACCGACCCGTGCACGCGCACGCCCGGGGGAGCCAGCTGCACCACGCGGTCGCGCAGCGGGCCGTCACCGTAGACGTCGAGGGCGTGGGCGGCCGGCCAGTGGGGCAGCACCTGGTCGAGCCCCTTCTCGGCGCTCAGCCGGCCGAGGTAGACCCAGCCCTCCCGGGGGACCCGCGGGTCGCGGGCCTCGGGCCGCGGGACGAAGTTGGGGAGGCAGCGCAGCTTCTCGGGGGCGACGCCCAGGTCCGAGAACGTTCGGCGCGCCACCTCGGAGAGCACGATCACCCGGGTGCTGCGACGCACCAGCGCGGTGTCCTCCGCCGGGCGCCGGGTGGCGATCGCCAGCGGGACGGAGGCGAGCCGTGACCCGCGGTAGCAGGCGTGCCGCACGGCCGACAGCGACGTCCCCCGCGGGCAGTCGTCGCACGGCCGGCCGTCGCGGGTCAGGGTGCCGGCGGCACAGACGCTCCTGAAGTTGTGCAGGGTGGTCACCAGCGGCCCGGTCCAGGTGGACAGCCACCGCCGGCCCCAGTTGGGGAACAGGTTGTGCACGTGGACGACGTCCGGGCCGAAGGCGTGCAGGGCCCGGACGGGAGACGGCCCGACGCCGGTGGCCGTGCTGGCGCCGGCTCGCACGGCGTACCCGGGCCGGGAGCGCAGGTCGTCCGTGCGCCGTGCCACCACCAGCACCTCGTGGCCCGACCGGCGCAGCAGCGTCGCCTGCTGGTCGACGGCGGTGTTCTCGCCGCTGGGCTGGTCCTCGCCGTAGTAGCTGTGCACGAGAGCGACCCGCATCAGCGCCGCCGGTCGCGCGCCACGCCGAGCAGGAAGCGCACGTGGCCCACGCTGTAGCGGTGCCACAGCCGCCGGGGCTCGTGCGCGAGGCGGAACACCCACTCGAGCCCGGTCCCGCGCAGCCACCGCGGCGCCTCCCGAGCGGTGCCCGCCCAGAAGTCGAAGGCAGCGCCGACGGGGACGACGGGGACGTCCAGCAGCTCGCCCAGGGCCGGCACGACGTGGTCCTGTCGCGGGGTGCCGAGTCCGATCCACAGGACCTGTGCCCCGGCGTCCCGCACCCGGTCGGCGAGCTGCTCGAGGGCCTCGTCGTCCACCGGGCCGAAGGGCGGGCTCTCGGTGCCGACGACGGACGCTCCCGGGTAGGCCTCCACCAGCCGCTCCGCCATGAGCTCGGCCACGCCGGGCCCGGCCCCCCAGAAGAAGTGGCTCACCTGGCGGGCGCGGCCGCGGTCGACCACCTCGCCGACGAGGTCCGGGCCCCGCACCGGGCCTCGGGTCCCCTGGTGCCGGCCCAGCCAGGCCGCCGGCGCGCCGTCGGGGAGGTTGAGGTCACCGGCGTCCAGGGACGACCGCAGCCGGTCGTCGCGCTCGACCAGGGAGAGGGTGAAGGCGTTGCACAGGTGCACCTGGAGGCCTCGTCCGGCGATCGCCGCCTCCACGATGATCTCGGCGCCCCGCCCCAGGGTCGCGGCGTGGAGCTCCACGCCGCAGACCGTGTAGGTGGGAGCGAGATCGACCGGCATCAGCTGGTCCTCCTTTTTCGTGACGATCTGAGGGTATCCGCCCGGGGATGGTGTGAGTCGGTGCCGTACCGACCCTCCTGGTGGGGGAGGATGGGACTCGGCTGGGGCAGGTCGTGCCGCCGGCCCGTCGGCGAAGGGACATGTCAGTGGCGACCAAGGCCCTCATCACGGGGATCACGGGCCAGGACGGCTCCTACCTGGCCGAGCTGCTGCTGGGCAAGGGATACGAGGTCCACGGGCTCATCCGCCGCGCCTCGACCTTCAACACGCACCGCATCGACCACCTCTACCTCGACCCGCACGACAGCGACAACCGGCTGCACCTGCACTACGGCGACCTGTCCGACGGGGCGCGGCTGGTCACGCTGATGCACGAGATCGACCCCGACGAGGTCTACAACCTCGCGGCGCAGTCGCACGTGCGGGTCAGCTTCGACGAGCCCGAGCACACCGGCGACACCACCGGCATCGGCGCCATGCGGCTGCTCGAGGCGGTGCGGGTCGCCGGCGTGAAGTGCCGCTACTACCAGGCCTCCAGCTCGGAGATGTTCGGGGCGACCCCGCCGCCGCAGCACGAGGGCACCCCGTTCCACCCGCGCTCGCCGTACGGCGCCGCGAAGGTCTACGCCTACTGGGTGGCCCGCAACTACCGCGAGGCCTACGGCCTGTTCGCCGTCAACGGCATCCTGTTCAACCACGAGTCGCCGCGCCGGGGCGAGACCTTCGTGACGCGCAAGATCACCCGGGCCGTCGCCCGGATCCAGGCCGGGGTCGAGAGGGACCTCTACCTCGGCAACCTGGACGCCGTGCGCGACTGGGGCTACGCGCCGGAGTACGTCGAGGGCATGTGGCGGATGCTCCAGGCCGACGAGCCGGAGGACTTCGTGCTGGCCACGGGAGGCAACTTCACGGTGCGCGACTTCGTCGTGACGGCGTTCGAGCACGCCGGCCTCGACTGGGAGGCGCACGTGAAGTTCGACGAGCGCTACCTGCGCCCCTCCGAGGTGGACGCGCTGGTCGGCGACGCGAGCAAGGCCCAGGACAAGCTGGGCTGGAAGGCGCAGGTCGACACCGCCCAGCTCGCCCGCATCATGGTCGACGCCGACATCGAGGCGCTGCGGCACGAGGGCGGCTCCTGGATCGACCACCCGGCGCTGCCCGGCTGGCCCACGATCGACGTCCGGTGAGCGAGCAGCCGGACTTCCGGCCGGGCCCCCTCGACCGGTCGGCCACGACGTACGTCGCCGGGCACCGCGGCCTGGTCGGGTCGGCGATCTGGCGCACCCTGGAGGCCGAGGGCTTCACCGACCTGGTCGGTCGTGGCTCCGACGAGCTCGACCTCAAGGACCGGTCGGCCGTCCTCGCCTTCTTCGAGGAGACCCGTCCGCGCCACGTCGTCCTCGCGGCGGCGAAGGTGGGCGGCATCCTGGCCAACAGCACCTACCCGGCCGACTTCCTGTCGGAGAACCTGCAGATCCAGGTCAACGTCATGGACGCGGCGCTGGCCCAGGGGGTGGAGCGGCTGCTGTTCCTGGGGTCGTCGTGCATCTACCCCAAGCTGGCCGAGCAGCCCATCACCGAGGACAGCCTGCTCACCGGGCACCTCGAGCCCACCAACGACGCCTACGCGATCGCCAAGATCGCCGGGATCCTCCAGGTGCAGTCGGTGCGTCGCCAGCACGGCCTGCCGTGGATCTCCGCGATGCCGACCAACCTCTACGGCCCCGGTGACAACTTCTCGCCGACGGGCTCCCACGTGCTGCCCGCCCTGATCCGCCGCTACGACGAGGCGGCCCGGTCGGGAGCGGAGTCGGTGACCAACTGGGGGACCGGGGCGCCGCGGCGCGAGTTCCTCCACGTCGACGACATGGCGGCGGCCTGCCTGCACCTGCTGGAGCACTACGACGGCCCCGAGCAGGTCAACGTCGGCACCGGACGCGACGCCACGATCGCCGAGATCGCCGGGTACGTCGCCGAGGCCGTGGGCTTCGAGGGGTTGACCGAGTGGGACACCTCCAAGCCCGACGGCACCCCGCAGAAGCTGCTCGACGTCAGCAAGCTCGCGGCCGCGGGGTGGACCTCGCAGATCGGCCTGCGGGAGGGCATCGCCTCGACCGTGGCGTGGTACCGCGAGCACGTCGGGCACCTGCGAGAGGCCGGCTGATCGACCTCGGGCCGGACCGGCGGCGGCTGTGGTCGGGGGCCGCCTGGGTCGCGCTCACGGCGTACGCCGCGCTGCTGCTGGTCGTGCTGTTCTCGCCGACCTCGACCCTGCAGTCCGACCTCGTGGTGCGGCTCTCCGACCGCCTGGCCACGGTGCTGCCGCCCGCGTGGGTCACCTACACGCGCATGGAGGTGGTGATGAACGCCGTCATCATCATGCCGCTGTCGTTCCTGGGGTCGATCGCGGTGAGGCGGTGGCGCTGGCAGGACTGGACGGCGTACGGCCTGCTGGGGGCGATGGTCGTCGAGGTGGCCCAGGGCCTGCTGCTGCCCGACCGCGAGCCGGCGTTCAGCGACGTCGTGGCCAACGCCCTCGGGGCGGCCGGGGGCGCCCTGGCCCACGCCGTCCTGGCCGGCCTGGTGGGGACGCTCAGCCGGACGAGGTCTCGAGCGGCACGGTGAAGGGGCCGTCGTTGACCAGCTCGACGGCCATCTCGGCGCCGAAGACGCCGGTCTCCACGTGGGTGCCGAGCGCGCGCAGCCCCTCGCACACGGCGTCGTAGAGCGGCTGCGACACCTCACCGGGTGCGGCGGCCTGCCAGGTGGGCCGCCGGCCCTTCCGGGCGTCGCCGTACAGCGTGAACTGGCTGACGACCAGGACGGGCGCCCCGGCGTCGGCCACCGAGCGCTCGTCGCGCAGGATCCTCAGGTCGCGGACCTTGCGCACCATCCACGCGACCTCCTCGGGGCCGTCGTCGTGGGTGACGCCCAGCAGGACGAGCAGGCCGGGCTCGTCGATGCGGCCGACCACCTCGCCGTCGACCGCGACCGAGGCGCGGGTGACGCGCTGGAGGACCGCGCGCACCTCAGGACATCCCGAGGAGCGTGCGCGCCTCGGCAGGCGTCATGGGGGAGCGCTGGGCGATCCGGCCGAGCTCGACGACCCGGTCGACGAGCTGCTCGTTGTGCTCCACGGGCACCCCCTTGGCCAGGGTCAGCACGTCCTCCATGCCGACGCGCAGGTGGCCGCCCTTGGAGAGCGAGGCCAGCGCGACGCTCAGGGTCGAGCGCCCGATGCCGGTCGCGGCCCAGCTCGTCGTGGCCGCCGGCAGCGCCGCCACGGCCGCCACCAGGGCGTCGGCGGTGCCGGGCATGCCGCCGGGGACGCCCATGACCAGGTCGACGTGGACCCGGCCGCCGTGCGGGAGGCCGTGCCGGTCGAGCAGCCGGTGCAGCGAGGCGACCTGGCCCAGGTCGAACAGCTCGAACTCCGGCACCACGCCGCGTTCCTGGCTGAGCTGGTAGAGGTCGCAGACGAAGGGCCAGGGGTTGAGGAAGACGTCGTCGCCGAAGTTGGTGGTGCCCATCGTGAGGCTGCAGGAGTCGGGCTCGGCGTCCAGCACGGCCAGGCGCGCGTCGAGGGGGTCATGGACCGATCCTCCGGTCGAGAGCTGCACCACGAGGTCGGTGGCCTCGTGCAGCGCCTGCACGGTGTCGCGCAGCCGGGTCGGGTCGAGCGTGGGCCGGTGCTCGTCGTCGCGGATGTGGACGTGCACCATGGCGGCGCCGGCGGCCTCGCAGCGGCGGGCCGTGTCGACCAGCTCCTCGAGCGTCGTCGGCAGCTGGGGGCAGTCGGCCTTGGTGGTCTCGGCCCCCGTCGGGGCCACGGTGATGAGCAGGTCTCCCATGGCCAGACCCTAGGGCGAGCGCCGGCGCGCCTAGACTCGGGGCCGACCTCCCGCCGACCCGAAGGTAGCCGTCGATGCCGTTCCAGATCCCCGACAACATCCACCCCGACTGTGCTCGGCTGGCGTGGCTGATCGGGACGTGGGCAGGCAACGGTCACGGGGAGTACCCCACGATCGAGCCGTTCCAGTTCGGTCAGGAGCTGATCTTCCAGCAGGACGGACGCCCGTTCATCCACTACATGAGCCGCTCGTGGATCGTGGACGAGAAGGGCGAGCACGTGCGCGAGGCCGCCCAGGAGACGGGCTTCATCCGGCCCCAGGCCGACGGCTCGCTGGAGTTCCTGCTCAGCCACAACACCGGCTTCGTCGAGACCTGGCACGGCGAGATCCACCCCGACCAGCCGCGCTTCGAGATGACGACCGACGCCGTCGTGCGCACGCAGACGGCGAAGGAGTACGTCGGCGGCAAGCGCCTCTACGGCTACGTCAACGGCGACCTGCTCTACGCCTTCGACATGGCGGCGATGGGCCAGCCGCTCCAGCCGCACACCCACGCCCAGCTCGTGCGTCAGTAGCCGTCGTGTCGTCGGCCGAGCCCGCGGGGACCTGGCAGCAGCGCCTGCGCGCCAGCGGGCACCGGCTGACCCCCCAGCGCGAGATGGTGCTCCGCGCGGTCGAGGAGCTCGGCCACGCGACGCCCGACGAGGTGCACGCCGAGGTGAGGCGCCACTCCGACTCGGTCAACCTCTCGACCGTCTACCGCACCCTCGAGCTGCTCGACGACCTCGGCCTGATCCGCCACGCCCACCTGACCGACCGGGCGCCGACGTACCACTCCGCGACCGGCCACGAGCACGCCCACCTGGTCTGCCGCGCCTGCGGGCGCACCACCAGCATCGGACGCGACGAGATGGAGCAGGCGCTCTCCGGCCTGGCGGCGCGCCACGGGTTCGCGCCCGACTACGGCCACCTCACCGTCTTCGGCACCTGCGCCGACTGCCGCCAGGGGGAGCGAGGGACACTGGAGCCATGAGTGCCCCGTCCGACGCCCCTGCCCCCGCACGACGCAGCCCCCTGCTCGCCCTCCCCGGAGCGGTCTCGGGCGACGGGATCGACGCGCCCGTGGCAGCGCACTACGGGTCCTTCAACGGCGAGCAGCGCACCCTGGTCTCGGGCGACGGCTTCGTCGACCTGTCCCACCGCGGCGTGGTCCGCGTCAGCGGCCCCGACCGCCTGACCTGGCTGCACTCGCTCACCACGCAGCACCTCGAGCAGCTGCAGCCGGGCGTGCCGACCACCGCCCTGGTGCTCTCGCCCAACGGGCACGTCGAGCACGCGATGCAGGGCACCGACGACGGCGAGGCCTTCACCGCCCACGTCGAGCCGGGTGCCGCGCCCGCGCTCGTGGCCTTCCTGGACCGGATGCGGTTCATGATGCGCGTCGAGGTCGCGGACGTCACCGACGAGATCGCGGTGGCCTGGCGCCCGGTCGAGCCCGACGACACCGCGCCGGGCGACGGGCCGGGCAAGTACGACCTCGTCCCGCGCGCCGAGCTGGAGAAGTACGCCGCCGCGGTCGGTCCCGCTGCCGGGATGTGGGCCCACGAGGCGCTGCGCATCGCGCGCGGTGAGCCGCGCCTGGGCCTCGACACCGACCACCGCACCATCCCCAACGAGGTCGGCTGGATCGACTCGGCGGTCCACCTCGACAAGGGCTGCTACCGCGGCCAGGAGACCGTGGCGCGCGTGCACAACCTCGGCCGTCCCCCGCGCCGGCTGGTCCTGCTGCACCTCGACGGCTCGGACAACCGGCTGCCCCTGCACGCGGGCGTGGTGCGGCTCGGCGACAAGGAGGTCGGCACCGTCGGTTCGTCGGCGCGCCACCACGAGCTCGGCCCGATCGCCCTGGGCCTGCTCAAGCGCAACGTGCCGGTCGACGCGCAGCTCGACGTCGACGGTCTGCCCGCCATGCAGGAGGTCCTCGTCGACCCCGAGGTGGGGCTGCACTTCCGCCGCTGACTGCCGGACGAGGAGCCCGCGGGCCACGACAGGGCCTGACCGGACTAGACAATAGGTGACGAGTCAACTATCACCTCCGCAGTCTCGTAAAGCCCCTTTTCCTGGTGTACGTCCCGCTTTCGTTGACCAGTCGGGAATGGCTGGATGGTCACGACGAGGCACGCCCCTCGACCGAAGGTGCCGAAACGGACTGACCCGTCCAGGCCATCTGTGACCTGGTCACCGGATGGTCACCTTCGTGCCTACGCCAGCCCCCCTGTCGGGTGATCAGATGACCGCCGCGGTCGCCCCGACGGGGGGTCGATCAGTTCACCGGGTCTCGTCCCGCACTCCCAGAAAGGGGGGCCTTGCCATGCGCAAGTCCCAGAAGATCGCCGTCGTCGGCGGCACCGTCGCCACGCTCGTCGCCGGGGGCGTCGCCTTCGCGGCGTGGACCTCGACCGGCACCGGCACCGGCACCGCCACCGCGGGCTCGGCCGTCGCGCTGACCGTGGCCGGCAACGACGTCTCGGGCCTCTACCCGACCGTGTCCGTGCCGGCGACCGTCAAGGTCACCAACCCCAACCCCTACGCCGTCACCCTGGCGAGCCTGACCTTCACCGGCGCGACCGCCGACAGCGCCCACTCGGGCTGCAACGCCTCGAGCGTCACCGTCGGCAGCCTGTCGAACCTCGCGGACGTGGTCGCGGCCAACGGCGGGTCGGTCACCAAGAGCGTCACGGTGTCGATGTCGAACGCCGCGAACGACGCCTGCCAGGGCGCCAGCTTCACGCTCGCCTACACCGCCGCCGGCGCCAGCAGCTGATCCGGACCGCACCGACGAACGGGTCGACGGGGGTCGAGGATGACGAACGCGGGCGGGACGAGCCGGGCACGTGCCCTGGGATGGTGGGCCGTGCCCGCCGTCCTGGGCGCGGCGCTCGCCTCGCTCTGGTTCGGTGGCGCGTCCTCGCCCCCTGACCACGACTCCGCGCGGCAGGCCGGCGTGCAGGGGGGCGGCGGCGGGACCGACAACTGCATCGCCCCCAGCCAGGGCCAGGGCAGCTGCGCCGGGGTGTTCGGCGTCAGCGTCGGCAGCACCACCGGCCTCGTCCCCGGCCTGACCCGCAGCCTCCCGGTCACCTGGAGCAACCCCCACCCGTTCGACATCCTCGTCGACGGCTACACCGTCAGGGCGGTCGTGCCGGCGGCGTACGCCCGCACCTGCCCGGCCACGAGCCCGGTCGCCCCGGGTGCGAGCCCGCTGGCACCGCGGGTCGCCGTCCCGGGTCGCGGCACCGCGTCGTCGTACGTCCCGGTGACGCTCTCGCGCACCGCTCCGGACGCGTGCCAGCGCGTCCCGTTCAGCGTCACCGTCACGGCCACGGCGGTGAAGCGGTGAAGCGCGCCGCCGCCCTCCTGCTCGTGCTGCTGCTCGCAGCCCTGGCCCCCACGGCCGTCGCCGCCTGGTCGGTGAGCGCCTCCGGCACCGGGCGCGCGTCCGCCACGACCGTCGACCGTGCTGCTGCCCCCACGGCCTCGGCCGGCCCCGGGCAGGTGACGCTCACCTGGCCCGCCACGCGCCTGAGCAGCGGCGCCGGCGTCACCGGCTACCGCGTGCTGCGGCACGACGGCGCCACGGTCACGACCGCGTGTGCGGCCGTGGCGCCCGCCACCACGTGCCAGGACCCCTCGCCGGTGCCCACGACCGTGTCGTACGGCGTGGTGGCGACCGTCGCGAGCTGGATCGGCGCGGAGAGCCCGCTCACGTCGTTCACCTTCGACACCACCGCCCCCGAGACCACCGCCTCGATCACCCCCGCCCCCAACGCGGCGGGGTGGAGCAACACCGACGTCAGCGTGCAGCTGAGCGCAGCCGACAGCGGAGCAGGCGTGGCCAGCGTGGTGCGCTCGCTCGACGGCGGCGCCCCCGTGACCACGGCGGGCGCCTCGGTCACCGTGCCGGTCAGCGGCGCCGGCGACCACACGCTCACCTTCCACGCGGTCGACCGGGCGGGCAACGTCGAGGCGACGCGCTCGCGCACGATCCGCATCGACCCGATCGCGCCGGTCACCGGTGTCAGCTGGACCGACGCCAGCGGCACCAGCACCTCCCCGAAGGCGTGGTACGCCGGGGACGTCACCCTCGGGTTCTCGGCCACCGACAGCGGTGGCTCGGGCGTGAGGTCGGTCGCCGTCGACGGCGTGCCCTCGGCCGGCAGCACCGCGTCGCGGACGGTCACGGGTCCCGGCCCCACGTCGGTGTCCTTCCGGGCGAACGACGTCGCGGACAACGTCGAGCCGCTGCGCTCGGTGACCGTGCGCATCGACCGCTCGGCGCCGACGTCCACCATCACGCCGGCCGACTCGGGCACCTGGGTCCGGGCCGCGTCGCAGTCCTTCACCCTGGACGCCCGGGACGTCTCGGGCACCGCCGGCGCCGACAGCGGCGTGGCGTCACTGACCTACGCCGTCGACGGCGGGGCCGCGGTGGTGGTCCCCGCGGCGCAGCTCCCCGTGACGCCCGCCGCCCTCGGGCAGGGCGCCCACACCGTCACGTACTCCGCCCTCGACGTGGCCGGCAACCGACAGGCCACGCAGACGGCCCGCGTCTGGGTCGACCAGGTCGCCCCGGTCACCACCTTCGCCCAGCAGTCCGGCGGCGGGCAGGTCACCCTCACCGCGACCGACGCCGCGAGCGGGGTCGCCTCGGTGGCCTACAAGGTCGATGCGGGCTCCTACGTCCAGGTGACGGGCAGCTCCGCCGCGCCGGTCATCGCGCCGGGCAACCACACCCTCACCTGGCGTGCCACCGACGTGGCCGGCAACGTCGAGGGCGAGACGACCCGCTCGGTGACGATCGCCGGCGACACCACGGCACCGACCCTGGCGATCAGCGACCCGAGCGCGGGAGCGTCGTACCCGGTCGGCAACTCCGGGACCGGCTCGTGGGCCAAGGTCTGCGGCTCGGGGCGGGTCTGCGCCTCCGTCACGGACGCGGAGTCCGGGGTGAACGCCACCACCGTCACCTACACGCTGACCGCCTCCACCGGGGCCAACGCCGGACGGTGCTGGTCGGGCTCGGCCTGGACGGCCGGCACCTCGTGCGCGGCGGGGATGACGCTCGCCGCCGGCACCTGGAGCGGCGGCACCATCGACCGCTCGCAGATGGCGCCCGGTAGCTACTCGCTCACCGTCCGCGCCGGGGACAACGCGGGCAACAGCATCAGCCAGACGCTCGGGTTCAGCACCCGACCCTAGGCCGGACGACCGGTCAGGCCATCACGCCGAGGGGGCGGTAGCCCAGGCCGGGGAACACGGTGGCGAGGGAGCGCTCGGGGAAGCGCTTGGCGAGGATCTCGCCGAGGACGTTGCGGTAGTCGGTGGTGACCTTGAGGTCTCCCTCCGCCAGGGCGTTGGCGTCGAGACCGGGCCAGGTGCCGTGGTACCTGCCGCCCTTCACGCCGGCGCCGGCGAGCAGCATCATGTTGCCCCAGCCGTGGTCGAAGCCGCCGGAGCCGTTCTCGGCGACGCGGCGGCCGAACTCCGAGATGGTGACCAACGTGACGCGGCTGCGCAGCGGGCCGAGGTCGGTGAGGAACGCCGCGACCGACCGGGCGAAGCCGTCGACGCTGGCCTGCATGCTGCCCCACTGGAGGTTGCCGTAGTTGGAGTGGTAGTCCCAGGCGCCCGAGTCGATGGCGATCACGTCGGTGCCGAGGTCGGCGCGGATCAGGCGGGCGGCGCTCTTCAGGGGCAGGGCGAAGGGGTCGACGTTGAACCCGCTCGGGTACTCGACCGTGGACGCCGGCAGGTTGCTGAAGGTCGACCCGAGCGTGCGCGAGATGGTCAGCGCGTCGTTCGCGACCCGACCCAGCACCCCGTCGTCCTGGCCCCACATCGTCCCCAGGCTGCTGTAGCGCCGGACGTCGTTGCCCCCGCTGATGCCGGGGATCTTGAGCTCGTCCAGGCTGGACGCGGCCAGGACCGAGTGCTCCCCGGTCATGGCGGTGGTGGCGTACGGCTGACCGAGCTGCACGCCGTCCAGCAACCCGCCCTGCGACGCCGAGGGACCCATCCCGATGGTGCGGTTGATCCAGCCCGAGCGCAGCGCCGAGCCGGGGGCGGCGTCCTCGACCTCCTCGATGGCGGAGAAGTGGGAGCGGTTGGCGACGGGGAGGCCGACGGCGTGGACGGCGGCGAGCTCGCCGGAGGCCCAGAAGGGCTTCAGCGGGGCCATCTTGGGGTGGAGGCCGAACATGGCGTCGGCGCAGACGACCTGGTCCTTGGCGACGGCGGTGGTGGGGCGGACCTTGTAGTAGCCGGGGTCGCCGTGGGGGACGACCATGCCGAGGCCGTCGATGCCGCCGCGCAGGGAGAGCACGACCAGGGTGTTGCCGCCCCTGACGCCGGCGTGGCTGGTCTGCATGAGGGCGTCGCCGAACATCTGCGTGCCGGCCAGGCCCGCACCGACCCCGAGGGCACCCCGCAGCAGCGACCGGCGCGAGGTCCGGAAGCCGTCGCAGCAGCCGGAGCGGTCGGCAGAGGCGTCGGGAGCAGGGGACTGGGTCATGGCGGCGTCCTCAGGGAGACAGGTGGTCGGGGCTGTCGAGCAGCGTGGCGAGCAGGATCGGGGCGTAGGAGTTGACGGCCGCCTGGTTCTTGTCGACGACCGCGTCGGCTGCGGTGTCGGTGGCCTGCGACGCCGCGAGGAGCAGCCGGGCGTCCGCGGCCCGGCCGAGCAGGCGCTGGCACAGGTGGTCGACGTGGTCGCGGAAGCTCAGCGACGCGGACGGGAGCCACCCGGTGGCGAGGGTGTAGCTGGCCCCCTTGGGCCAGTAGCCGCCGGCCTGGGAGAAGTGCATGCCGAAGGACCCGAAGATCCGCGAGACGGAGGCCCAGGCCTCGGTGCTGGCCGGTGAGCCGTCGGGTCGCGGCCAGGAGAAGAGGCCCGCGCCCCCGTGCACGAAGTTGGAGTTGTGGGCGTAGCTCTGGTTGTTCGACGGGGGGTCGGTGACCTGCACCTCCAGGACCCGGGCCGTGGCCACGAGGTCGTCGACGGCCGTGCGCAGCTTCTGCCCGCCCGAGGCGGCGAAGTCGACGTGCGAGGCCAGCGTCCGCAGCATGGCCGGGATCGACGTGCCGGAGTCCAGGTAGGTGGCGGCGAGCGCGTCGACCAGGGCGGCGGACGGTCGGTCACCGACGAAGTGGACGGCCATCTTGGTCGCGACGTTCCGGGCGGTCGCGGGGTGGCGAGCCAGGTAGCGCAGGTAGGCCTCGGTGACCGCGCGACCGTCGGCGGCGGAGTTGGCGTGGCTGAAGCCCAGCACGGTCACGGCGCCCGTGGCATGGGTGGCGGCGTCGTACCGCGGGGCGAACGTGGTCGCCCAGTCGACGGTGTAGCCCGACAGGATCCGGGCGGAGTCCTTGACCATCTCCTCGGTGTAGCCCCCGTCGTGACCCACGGTGTGGAGCTCGAGGAGCTCGCGGCCCTGGTTCTCGTTGGGCTTGTCGCGGACGTTCTTCCAGTTGTCGAGGTAGAGCCGCATCGCGGGGTGCAGCGCGGTCGCGAGCAGCAGCTCCTCGTAGGTCCCGAGGGCGCGCTGGCGGATCGTCGTGTCGTAGTCGTGGCGCCAGATCCAGGCCTTGTCGTGGTACGCCGGGACGTGCAGGACGTCGGACCAGAACCCCGTCATCCGCTCCACGAGCATGCGCTCGGAGTAGATGCGACGCAGGATGGTCCAGCAGCCGAGCTCGTGCGCCCAGTCGTAGCTGCCCTTGGTGCCGGAGACCTGCTGGGACCACCTCTGGGGCGCGGTGTCGGTGCGGAGGCTGGTGTACCAGCCGTCGATGGTGGCGATCGTCGGGTTCTCGACGAACCGCTCCGGCGTGAGCTGGGCGGCGAGCCACTGCTCGGGGGTGCCGACCGAGCGGAGCTGGGCGAGTGCGCGCTGTGAGAAGCCGGTGCCGAAGCGGTTGAGGAACAGTCGCTCCCGGGCGCTGGCCCGGAGCGTGGCCCCCATGGCCGGGGTCGCGACCAGCGGGACGGGGGCGCCCGGCGTCGTCGGCTGGGTGGGGGTGCTGGGTGAGGGTGAGGGCGACGGGGTGGTCGACGGGGCCGGGCTCGGCGTCGGGCTCGGCGTCGGGCTCGGCGTCGGGGCTGGAATCGGCTTGGGGGTCGGCGTGGGCGTGGGCTTGACGACGGCGCGCTTCTTCTTGCGTCGCTTCTTGCGCCTCTTGGTGTCGATGAGCGCCATCAGGGTCCCTCGCGGTGTCACAGGCCGGGTGTGCGGTGGGGCTGCGGCCGGGTGTGCGGTCGCTGCCCTCGGTCCCCACAGTCTGCGGTACGAATCGGACTAAAGGTACTAAAAGCCCAAACATGGGCTCGCATTCAGGAGACGGTGACGCCCTTGCGGCGGCGCAGCCACCCGCGTCGGGCGGGCTCCTCGGTCTGGGGGCCGTAGCCGTAGCCGTAGCCGTACCCGTAGCCGTAGCTGCCCCCGCGGTTGCTGCGGACCATGTTGAGCACCACGCCCAGCGGGTGCGACCCCACCGACCGGAGCCGCTCGACCGCGCCGGCCACCTGGTCCTTGGTCGTCGATCCGTGCCTCACGATGAGGACCGCGCCGTCCGTCTGGGCGGCCATCAGGGCGGCGTCGGTGACCGGGAGGAGGGGAGGGGCGTCGATGATGACGGTGTCCCAGCGGTCGCGTGCCTCGCCCAGCAGCTCCTGCATGGCGTGGGACTGAAGGAGCTCGGCGGGGTTGGGGGGGATCCGCCCGGCCGTGAGGACGTCGAGCCCCGACTGGACGTGCTGCTGGACGGCGTTCTTGAGGTCCTCCATGCCCACCAGGACGGTCGTCAGGCCGACGCTGGGCTCCAGTCCCAGCACCCGGGCGATCTGGGGCCGGCGCAGGTCGCCGTCGACGAGCAGCACGTTCTGACCTGCGCTGGAGAGCGCGATCGCGATGTTCACGGCCGTGGTGGACTTGCCCTCGCTGGGGACCGAGCTGGTGATGACGAACGACTTGGAGCGGTTGTCCACGTCGACGAAGGACAGGTTGGTCCGGAGCACGCGGAAGGCCTCGGCGCGGGGGGCGTGGGACGGCAGCGAGCTGATCAGCGGGTCGCGCGCCACGTCGTTGTCGAAGGCCAGCACGGAGAGCAGCGGCGTGTCCTTCAGCCCGGGCACGTCCTCGATCCGCTTGACCGAGGTGTCCAGCACCTCGCGGAGCACGGCCAGGCCCAGCCCGAGGAGCAGCCCGAGCACGAGGCCGAGGCCGAGGTTGCGCGTGGGCTGCGGCGACACCGGCGCGGTCGGCAGGCGCGGCGGGTCGACGATCGTGGCCTTGAGGAGCGGGTTGTCGCGGCCCGGAGGCGTCTCGAGCTCGGCGACGAAGTCCTGCAGCTGGGAGACCACGCCGTCGCTGATCCGCTGGGCCTGGACCGGGCTGGGGTCGGTCACGTCGATCTTGAGGATGATCGTGTCCGGCACCACGGACGCCGTGATCTTCCCGGCCAGCGCCGCCGCGCTCAGGTCGAGGTCGAGGTCGTCGATGACGCGCTGCGACAGCTCGAGCCCCGTGATGAGGTCGGCGTACGACGCGACGCGCTGCTGGGAGAACAGGCCGCCCTGGTAGGCGTCCGAGGAGTTGCTGGGGCTCGTCGAGATGAAGACGCGGCTCGTGGAGGAGTACTGCTTCGTGGTGTTGACGGTGATGACCGCGGCGATGGCGGTCGTCGCCAGCAGGGTCCCCAGGATGAGGAGCCAGCGCCGACGGGCGATGCGGAGGTAGTCGCGAAGCTCCACGAGGGTCCCTGTCGTCGGCGAGCAGAACAGCCGCCACCCTAGACGACCGCGATGCCGGATTAGTCCAGGCTCGTCGGCCTCGTCACACGCCATCCCCGTACCGGCTCCGCGAGGTCCCGGCCCGTCGTACCCTCTTTCGAGAGCCGGCGTGCGGCGAGTCGAGAGCGAGCGGAGCAGCAAGGTGTCGTTGGAGTCCGAAGACCGACCGTGGGGGTCCTGGCACGTCATCGACGTCAACCCCGGCTACAAGATCAAGCGGATCCACGTGAACCCCGGTCACCGGCTCTCGCTGCAGACCCACGAGCACCGCTCGGAGCACTGGGTGGTCGTCTTCGGCGTCGCGACCTGCGAGATCGACGGCGAGACCGTCATCGCGGGCCCGGGCCACTCGGTCGACGTGCCCCTGGGGGCCAAGCACCGCCTCGGCAACGAGGGCAAGGAGGAGCTCGTGATCGTCGAGGTCCAGCACGGTGCCTACACCGGTGAGGACGACATCTGCCGTCACGAGGACGACTTCGGCCGCGTGGGCTGACCCCTGCCCCCAGGTGCACGAGCGCCCGCGGTCCGAGGACCGCGGGCGCTCGTCGTCGTCCGGGCCTACCGCCCGAAGTCGTCCTCCAGGCGGCAGATGTCGTCCTCGCCCGTGTAGCTGCCGAGCTGGACCTCGATGATGACGAGGAGCTCCTGGCCCTGGTTGGCCAGGCGGTGCCGCTCGCCGAGGGCCACGTCGACCGAGCCGCCGGCCGCGACCTGACGGGTGGTGTCGCCGACGACGGCCGTGGCCACGCCCCGGACGACGACCCAGTGCTCGGAGCGGTGCTCGTGGGTCTGCAGGGACAGGCGACGGCCGGGCTCGACCTCGATGCGCTTGACCTTGTAGCCCTCGCGCTCGTCCACCACGTGCCAGGAGCCCCACGGGCGGACCTCGGAGGGCAGCAGGGCGGCATCGGGCACGGCGTACGTCGTGGTGTCGGTGGTGCTGGTCATGGTGGTGCCTCTCGGGAGTCGGGGAGGGTCAGGCGATCTCGGCGCGGGCCTGCGGCACCCGCACCTCGTTGAGCGGGGTGGGGCTGAGGCGCAGCGCCGGGCGGTTGTCGCGCACGGGCGCCTGGCGCAGGTAGGTGAGCCGGCTGAGCTCGTGGCGCGACTTGCGGATCCCGTCCAGGACCATGCCGGCGATCACCGCCAGGCACGACATCAGCGCGAGCACCGCGACTGCGACCAGCGTGGGCACGCGCGGGACGTAGCTGGTGGCGAGGTACTCGACGAGCACCGGGAGGGCCAGGCCCGTGGCGAGGAGCGTCGAGAGCAGCGCCAGCGCCCCGTAGTAGCCGAGGGGCCGCTCGTGGCGGGCCAGGTTGAGGATGACGCTGAGGATCTTCCAGCCGTCGCGGTAGGTGCGCAGCTTGGACTCGCTGCCCTCCGCCCGGTCCTTGAAGTCGACCGCCTCGGTGGCCGCTGGGATCCGGAGGGCGAGGGAGTGGATGGTCAGCTCGGTCTCGATCTCGAACTCCCGCGAGACGGCGGGGAAGCTCTTGACGAACCGGCGCGAGAACACGCGGTAGCCGCTGAGCATGTCCCCGAGGCTGTCGCCGAAGATCGACGACGCGATGCCGTTGAGGGCACGGTTGCCGGTGGCGTGGGCCGGGCGGTAGGCGCTGGTGCCGGGCACGCCCTCGACCTCGCGACGGACGCCGACGACGTGGTCGAGGTTCTCGTCGACGAGGCGCTTGATGAGGCGTGGGGCCGCCTCCGGGTCGTAGGTGTCGTCGCCGTCGATCAGCAGGTAGATGTCCGCGTCGATGTCCGCGAAGGCGCGGCGCACGACGTTGCCCTTGCCCTTCAGCGGCTCGTGGCACACGACGGCGCCGGCGTCCGCTGCGCGGCGGGCCGTGGCGTCGGTGCTGTTGTTGTCGTAGACGAAGACGGTCATGCCGGGGACGGCGGCCTGGAGGTCGCGCACGACCTTGGAGACGGCAATCTCCTCGTTGTAGCAGGGCACGATCGCAGCGATGCGGTACTGGTGGGCCAGAGACATTTTTTCCCGCCTGGGGTGTGGGGGTCCGGGTGCCCCGAGCGTGGCCCTCGAAGAAATCGCGAATGCGCCGCGGCCGTATCGGTGTCGTTAATTCCTCAACGGCCTTCGGACCGCTCTGTGACGCACGTCCGTGACGCCGGTCACCGACGGGTCGTCAGGCGTGCGGGCCCCCAAAAGGCCAGGTGAGAGGGGTGTTGGCAAGGCCCGTGAGGGATCGTGCGACACCTCCGGAAACGGGTGTGCCGATCGTCACCCGCACCACTTCGCGAAACATCGGATATGACGACTGCCACTGAGAAATGTCCGTCTTGGGGGCTTTGGTGAGGTCGAGGAATGGCCGCGGAAATGCCGTTTCCCGGTGGTCGTTAATGCGGTCGAGCCGGCCGACACGTCGCCGTAACAGGACGCGCGATTTCCTCCGTTACGTTGACGCCTCCTCCCGCCCCGCTGCCGCCGTGCTGCCCGTCCTCCCCGCTGCAGGAGCGCCCCGTGACCTCACCGTCCACCGCCGGTCCCACCCGGGCCCACCGCGCCCGCCGGCCGCCGCCGACCCTGGTCGTGGCAGCCGTCGTCGCCGTCGTCGTGGCCCTGGTCGGCTTCCTGCTGCCTCCCGTGGGCCGCCAGCTCGGGCTGTCGCTGTCGAGGCAGCCCGGGACCTGGACCGCCCTCTACTTCACCGGGGCCGGCTCTTCCTCCGGAGCGGCCGGGTGCAGCGTCGCCGCGGGCGAGGTGACCACCCGCTTCACCCTGGTGAGCCACGAGGGCGCTGCTCGCGAGGTCGACTACCGGGTGGTGGTGCGTCCGGCGGCTGACGTCGGTGCGGCCGACGTGGTCCGCGAGGGCACCCGCGCGGTGGCCTCCGGCAAGACCGCCACGGTGTCGACCTCGGTGCCCACGGCCTCTCCCGGCGACCAGCAGGTCGTGGTCACGCTGCCGGACACCGGCGCGCAGATCACCGCGCGCTGCCAGAGGGGCGAGTCGTGAGCACCCTGACCCAGGTCGACCGCTTCGTCCCGCTCGCGCCCCTCGACGCCGGCTGGTTCGGTCTGGAGAGCGTGCGCGTCCTGGGCGGGCTCGACGTCCCGTCGGTCGAGCAGCTGCGCCGGTCGGTGCGCGTGCTCCACGACTCCGACGACCTCGTCGCCCGCCACTACGACATGGACAACCTGCGCTACCGGGTGGCTCGGCACGACGAGCGGGACGACCGCTGTGCGGCCATGGTGGTGCGCTCCCGCGCGGATCGTCTCGAGCTCCAGGACGCCTTCGACGAGGCGGCGGTGCCGCTGGGAGCGCTGCCCTTCCGGCTCGTGGTGGGGCGTGGCTGGTGCTCGATCCGGATCTCGCACGCCTTCGGCGACGGCTGGTCGTGCCTCACGCTGCTCGCCCACCTGCTGGACCAGGCCAACAGCCGCTCGGTGCTTCCCCTGCCGTGGGACGTGGTCGGCCCGCGGCGCCAGCAGCTGCTCAGCACCGGGGGGCTCGTGCGCCGGCCCGGCGCCGTGCTCACCGCGGCCCGCCACCGTCGCGCCTTCAGCGGTGGCGTCTACGAACCCTCGGAGCTGCGCACCAGTCACCACCGGTCCTCGACCGTCGTGCACACCAGCGCCCCCGGGTTCGTGCCGGCCCTGGGCCGCGAGCGCGACGCGCTGTGGCCGGGCGCCTCGCTCGCGGGGGTCGTCCTGGTCCGGGTGCGGGCAGCGCTGGGCCGGCACCTGACGACACCCGAGCCGGGGGTCGAGATGCTGTTCGACGTGCGCCGGGACTCGGCGTCCACCCGCCGCGCCTTCGGCAACTGGGCGGCCGGCATCACGGTGCGGCCCGAGGACGACGACGATCCGGTCTCGGTGACCTCCGAGATCCGACGCATCCGGGAGTCCGGGGTGCCGCACGTGGCCGCGGCCGCGAGCCGGCTGCGTGCCCGCAACGCCCGGACCGGTGGGCGCCAGGTGCTGACGCCCGGCGACCGACCCCACCTGACGCTGTCCTACCTGAACCGCCACGGCCCGCTCGCGCGGCTCCCGTGGGATCCCGCGTCGACGCCGGTCGTGGGCCTGGCGGCGGTGCCGAACGGCCTCGGGTCGGTCTCGGTGTCGGCCCACGAGACGGGCGACCGCCTCAGCCTCAGCCTCTGCTTCTACGACCACGTCTGGTCGCGCGACGCCGTGGCGGCCGCCGTGGCCGAGGCCCTGGACCCGACGCCGGCAGGACCGTGTCCCGCGACCCGCCAGGAGGCGACCCCATGACGCTCCAGGACACCACCGTCGCGCCCGCAGGACCGGCTCCGGCCACGGACCCGCTGCGGGGCGACCTCGCGCTGGGTGCCACCGTCCTCGTCGCCGGCGGGGTGCTGCTGCTCGACGTCCCCGTCGCGGTCCGGTGCCTGCTGACCGTGCTGCTCGCGGTCGTGGTGCCGGTCGCGGCGCTGCTCGGATCGCCCGCGCGGCGCACGCCCCCCAGCCTGGCGGAGGTGGTCACCGCGTGCGGAGGGTCGGTGCTGCTCCTGCTCCTGGTCGGCCTCGCCCTCAACACCCTGCTGCCCGTGGTCGGGATCGACCGGGCGCTGGCGACCGCCCCCGTCGTGGTGGGGGTGGTGCTGCTCGACCTGGGCCTCGTGGCCTGGCGGCTGCGCCAGGGGGCCGACCTCGCGCGCCCGCTGGCGGCCGCGGTGCGCAGCGCCGTGCTCTGGCGGGCCGGGACGGCCGAGGCCCTGGCCCTCGCGTCGCTGGTCATCTGCATCGCCGGCGCGGTGCGGCTCAACAACGGTGCGAGCAGTGCCGTGGCCGTGGTGGGCCACGCGCTGGTGGCCGCGACCTTCGTGGCGCTGCTGCTGCGCCCGGCGAGGTCCCGGCTCTCCGACGGGCTGGCGCTCTACCTCGCGGCAGCCGCGCTGCTGCTCGGCACCTCCGTCCGCGGCTGGTACGTCATCGGCCACGACATCCAGCGCGAGTTCCTCGTCTACCTCCTGGCCCAGGGCCAGGACAGGTGGCAGATGTCCAGCCTCGACAGCGCCTACAACGCCTGCCTGAGCGTCAGCGTCCTGCCCACGGTCGTGGCCAACCTGACCGGCCTCGGGGGAGTGGTGGTCTTCAAGGTCGTCCTGCAGCTGGCCTTCGCGCTGGTCCCCGTCGCCGTCTACGCCGCCTCGAGGGGCTGGGCGGGACGACGGGTGGCGCTGCTCGGCGCGCTCGTGCTCGTCACCTTCCCGACCTTCCACAACGACATGCCCTACCTGGTGCGCCAGGAGGTGGCGTTCCTCTTCCTCGCGCTCGCGCTGCTCACCGCGGCGCGCCACGACCTGCGCCGGGGCCTCCAGCTGGCCCTGGTCGTCGGCTTCGGCGTCGGGGTGGTGCTCTCCCACTACTCGACGACCTACCTGCTGCTGCTCGGGCTCGTCATGGGCTCGGCCGGCTTCCACGTGTCCCGCCACCTGGCCTCGCGGCGTACGCCGGGGCAGCGGGTGCGCGAGCGGCCCGTGCTGCTCGCCCCGGTGGTCGTGGTCGCGGTCGGCCTCGCCACCTGGACCTGGGTCAGCCCGGTCACGCAGTCCGGCGGCCACCTCGAGGAGACCGTCACCAGCACGGTGTCGGCGGTGGTCAGCGGGTCGTCGGGACCGGGGTCCTCGGACCTGTCCTACGGCCTGTTCGCTGGCCGCCAGGCCAGTCCCGACGAGCGGCTCGCGATGTTCGCGGCCGAGACGCTCGACGAGCGCCGGGCCGAGTCCGGTGCGTGGCTGCTCGACGACGCCGAGGCAGCCGCCCTGACCCCCGCCACGGTCGACATCCGCGACGACGCGCTCACCCCCGTCGGCCGGGTGCTCGACGCCGTCGGGCTCGACGTCACCCGGGGCAACGCGCTGCTCCGTCTCGGCGCCGCGCTGCTGCTCCAGGTGCTGCTCCTCGCCGGGGTGGCGCTGCTCGCCCTCGCGCGGTTCTCGACCCCCCGCCGACGTCCGGGCCTGGCCCGGTGGGCCGTCCCGACCGAGACCCTGTGGCTGGTGCTGGGCGCCATCGCCGCCCTCGGGCTGGTGGTGGTCGTGCCCGGCCTGTCCGCGTCGTACGGCGTGCTGCGGGCGTTCCAGCAGGGCCTGCTGGTCTTCGCCCCGGTGATCGTGGTCGGGGCGGTCGGCGTCCTCGGACTGCTGCTGGCCCGGCTCCGGACCGGACCGATGGCCGTCGCGGGAGCCGGCTTCGTCGGGCTCTTCCTGGTCCTCACCGGGGTCGTCTCGACCACGACCGGAGGGGCGCCGGGCCAGCTGGCGCTGTCCAACTCGGGGCAGTACTACGACCTCTACTACCTCACCGACGCGGAGGCCGCCGGCACCCGCTGGCTCGCGCGAGCGGCCCGCAGCGCCCCGGTCCAGTCCGAGGTGGTGACCGACAAGGTCGCGGTGGGTCGGCTGCGCTCCGCCACGGGCGGGGAGATCGAGGTGAGCGGGGAGTTCTTCCCCACCCAGCTGCGGCGCGACACCTTCGTGTTCCTCGGCGCCCAGACGGTCGAGCACGAGCAGGCCACCATCTTCTACACCGGCAACCTCATCACCTACCGCTACCCGGTGGAGCTGCTCGAGCAGCGGCTCGACCTCGTCTACAGCAACCCCGACGCCGAGGTGTTCCGATGACCGCGCTGCGCCACCCCGTCGCGTTCGTCCGCGGCGCGCTCCGGGACCCGCTGCTGGCGAACTCCTGGCTGATGCTGGCCACGACCGTGCTGATGGCGGCGGCCGGCGGCGTCTTCTGGGTGATCGCGGCGAGGATCGCGACCCCCCGCGACGTGGGGCTCGCGTCCTCGCTGGTCACCGCGGGCGAGGCGCTGGCCGTGCTGGCGCAGCTCGGGCTCAACATCTCGATGGTGCGCGTCCTGCAGCGCAGCGACCGGCGCTCGGCCGACGTGCTGATGGCGGTCGCGGTGGTGAGCGCAGCCGGGGTGCTCGCCGCGCTGGCGTACGTCGCGCTGCTCCCGCGCGTCGCCCCCGACCTGGCCGCGCTGATCTCGTGGCCCTGGACGGCCCTGCTCTTCGCCGTCCTGGTGGCCGGAGCCGGTGTCAACCAGCTCACCGACGGCCTGTTCCTGGCCATCGACCGGGTCTCGCGCAACCTGGTCATCAGCGGCGTCCTGATGGGCCTGGTGAAGTGCGCGCTGCCCTTCGTGCTGGTCGGCAGCGGCGCGCTGGGCCTCTACAACTCGGTCGGCATCGCCACCCTGGTCGCCGCGGTGCTCAGCGTCGCCTCGATCCTGCGCTTCCTGCCCGACCGGACCTGGCAGCTGCCGTCCGCGGCGTTCCGCCACTCGCGCGGCTTCGCCCGGGCGGGGTACGTCGCCAACAACCTCTACCTGCTGCCCCAGATGGTCTTCCCGCTGCTCATCATCAACGGCGTCGGGCCGGCCAGCAGCGCGCACTACTTCGTGGGCTTCCAGATCGTCACGCTGCTCAACTCGGTCGTCTACGCCATCTCCAACTCGATGTACGCCGAGAGCTCGCGACACCCCGAGCGGGTGACCGCCATCGTGCGGCAGGCCGGTCGCCACATCGCGATCTTCTCCGGCCTGGGCATCGTCGGCCTGCTCGTCCTGAGCCCGCTGCTGCTGCGGGTCTTCGGGGCGGAGTACGCCGAGAACGGCACCACCACGCTGCGCATCCTCACCCTCGGCACCGTCGGCGTCGCCCTCAACTTCTGGTCGGCGATCCGGCTGCGCATCGCCCAGCACCAGAGCGCCATGGTCGTGGTGCAGCTCGTCACCACCGTCGCGATGGTGGGCGCTGCCGCGCTGCTGGTGGGGCGCGGCATCGAGTTCGTGGCCCTCGCCTGGGGCGGCGGCCACCTGCTGGGCGGCCTGCTCGGCTACACCGTGAGCCGCCGCTTCGCCCCCCTCCGCGACACCGAGCCCGACCTGCCCGTGACCCAGACGATCCCCCCGGTGGTGGCCCGATGAGCCCGTCCCATCGCCCGATGCGCGTCCTGCTCGCCGCCCCGCGGTTCCCGCCCGACGTCGGCGGCCTGGAGTCGTACGCCGGCTGGGTGGCGCGCACCCTGGCCGCCTCGCCGGACCACGACGTCCGGGTGGTCACCAGCCACTCCGGTCGAGGGCGCCTCGAGGGCGAGGTGGACGGCATCCCGGTCACCCGGCTCGGGTCGTGGGTGACCCTGTCGAACACCCCGGTCAACCCGCTCTGGCTGGCCCAGCTGCGCGCATTGATCCGTGAGTTCCGCCCCGACGTCGTCAACGTCCACTCGCCGGTCCCCGGCCTCGCCGACGCCATCGTGGCGGTGGCCGGCCCCGTCCCCGTGGTGATGACCTACCACGCCGGCTCCCTGGTCAAGGGCGAGTCGCGGGCGATCGACGCCGTCCTGCGCACCTACGAGCGCCGGGTGCTGCCGCGCGTCTTCGACCGCTGTGCCGAGCTGGTCGCGGTCTCCCCGGTGGCGATGACGCACGCGACGGGCCGCGCCACCATGATCACACCCGGGGTCGACACCGACTTCTTCTCGCCGGACCCGGACGTGGTGCGGGGCCGTCGGATGCTGTTCGTGGGCCGCGTGGAGGCGAGCTCGCGGTGGAAGGGCATCTCCACCCTGATCGAGGCGCTGGCGCTGGCCGCGCCCCTGGTGCCCGGCATCGGGCTCGACGTGGTGGGCGACGGGGACGACGTGCCCCGGCTGCAGCGCCTCGCCCAGGCGCGGGGCGTCGCCGACCTGGTGACCTGGCACGGCTCCCTCACCCACACCGAGCTGGTCGGCCTCTACCGCTGCGCCGGCGTCACGGTGCTGCCGTCGCTGACCGAGGCGGAGTCGTTCGGGATGGCGCTGGTCGAGGCCATGGCCTCGGGCTGCCCCCTGGTGGGCTCCGACGTCGGCGGGATCCCCTTCGTCCTGGCGGACGGCGAGCACGGCCTGCTCGTCGACCCCGGCGACGCCGCGAGCCTGGCCGCGGCGGTCGAGCGGGTGCTGCTCGACCCGGACCTGGCCGAGCGGCTGAGCGAGGCGGGCCGTCGCGCGGCGGTCGAGCGCTGGGACTGGCGCCACCAGTCGGCCGCGACGACCGAGGTGCTCGCCCGAGCCGTCCGGGGTTCGGTCCGCCAGCTGGTCTGACTCAGCCCGAGGTGTCGGCCACGGCGCGGCGCACCGCCTCCCAGGCCGGCTTCTGGCTCCCGTCGAGCCGACGCAGCCCGAAGTGGTCCTCGACGGTCCCGCCCGTCTCGAGGTCGCGCCAGGTGTAGAGCATCAGCGCCCGGACCTGCGGCGCGGCGGCGGCTGCGCGCACCCCGGCCGCCAGGATGCGGGCCTGCTGGGCCTCGTCGACCGCGCCGGTCGGCGACCCGTCGGTGGAGGCGCCGCCGGTCGGCGCGCCGTACTCCGTCACCCACAGCGCGGACGGGTCGATCCCGGCCGCGGACATCAGCCCGTCGAGCGCCGGGCCCTGGCGGGTGCTGCGCGTCATCCGCTGCCAGGGCGTCTCCACCGCCGGGTCGGTCGGCGTGCGCGGGTAGGTGTAGGGGTGGTAGGCGACGCCGTCGAGCCCGCGGCAGGCGCCCCCGGAGCAGGCCACCCGGAGGAAGTCACCGGCGTCGACGACCCCCTCGCGCCGGTCGTTGGCGGCCAGCCCGCCCATCAGCACCTGGGCGTCGGGGTCGCCCTGCTGGAGGGCGAGGGTCGCGCCGGTGAGCAGCTCGCGGTAGCGCCGGGGGTCGGGCGCCACCCAGAACAGGTCCAGGTTCGGCTCGTTCCAGATCTCGTACGCCGCGATCCGGCCGCGGTAGCGCTGGGCGACCTCACCGGCGAAGACGGCGTACGACGCGGCCGACGCCGGCGGGCAGGTGAACGTCGTGCAGCCCGGGTCGCGGACCCACGGGGCGCTCCAGGTCACCACGCCCAGGACGTCGAGGTCGCGCTGCTGCGCCTCCGCGACCACCCGGTCGAGCGCTGCCCAGTCGTGCTGGTCGGCCGAGACCGGCTGGATGGTGGGCCACGAGACGTCGAGGCGCACCCAGCGGGCGCCGAGGGCCACCACGTCGTCGAGCGCCGTCGCCAGCTCCGCGGGGGAGGCCCGGGTCAGCCGCTCGCCGAAGGAGACGCCGACCGGGAGTCCCGGCTCCCGGGCCGATCCGTCGGCTCCCACGGGCGTCCCGGTGCGGGGGCCGAGCACGACGCCGAGCACCAGCGCTGCCGCGAGCAGCGCCAGGGCGCCGGTCAGCGCCCTCCCGGGGTGGCGGTCGACCGTGGCCACCCGGTCAGAACCGGTAGGCCAGCGCCGCGCTGTCGGCGAGCGCCTCCCAGTCGAAGCGGGCCGCGGTCGCGAGCGCCTGGGTCCCGAGCTCGTCGCGGCGCTCCAGCGCGCGCCCGATGGCGTCCGAGAGGGACTCGGCGGTGCCGGAGTAGAGCTCGCCGTTGACACCGGGCTCCACCAGGTGACGGGCGAAGTTGTCGGGGTGGTCGCTGGTGACGACGGGCGTGCCGACCGACATCGCCTCCAGGGCCACCATCCCGAAGCCCTCCCGCACCGAGGGGAAGACCAGCAGGTCCGCGTCGGAGATGGCCTGCAGGACGTCGTCGTGCTCCTCGAGGAAGGGGGAGAACGTGACGGCCTCGTGCGCCCCCAGGTCGTCCACGAGGCGCCGCAGGGCGGGCTCCTCGGGGCCCTCGCCGATCACCCGCAGCGTGAGCGGGCTGCCGGCCGTGCGGGACAGGTGGGTGGCCTCGACGGCGAGGTCGATCTTCTTGTTCTCCAGCAGCCGTCCGACCGAGATCAGCTCGGTGCCGTCGCGCCGAGCGCTCCGGGGCTCGACCGAGGCGGTGCGGTCGATGCCGTTGGGGATGACGTGGACGTCCACGGCGCCCTCCTCCCCGGCGAGGTGCAGCCGCTCGGCGGTGCCGTCCGAGGCCGCGATGATGCGGTGGGGGAGCCGGATGGCGGTGCGCTCGACCCACGCGGCCAGGTGGCCGGGCAGCCCCAGGTAGCGCACCCAGTAGTCGCGGCCCCAGAACTCGTGCCAGGTCGTCACCATCGGGACCCGGCGCACCGTGGCGACGACGCGGGCCGGCAGCAGCGGCAGGAAGGGGATGGAGTCGACCTCGAGGACGTCGAAGCGACGCCACAGCAGGCTGAGGCAGCACACCGCGAAGACCAGCGCCTGGCGCACCGACCGGCGGGTGCCGGAGTAGAGCGGGAGCCGGGGCGAGATCGCCACGTAGGTGATGCCCTCGCGGACCACGACCGAGGGGCCGTCCCACCACTTCATCGTGTAGACCCGCACGTCGTAGCCGCGCCGGGTGAGGCGGGTCAGCAGCTCGTGGTGGCGCTTCTCCTTCCCCCCGGTGTTCCACGGGTAGACGGAGTCGGAGACGAACCCGAGGACGGTGCGCGAGGCGGACCTGCTCATGACGGCGGCTCCCAGCAGAGGACGGCGGCCTGGCGACCACGTGTGCCCCGAACCTAGGCAGCCGGGATGACGGCAGCGCCACGCGCGTGTTTCGTCGGGGGCGCGGGGAGCCTCGGGAGCACGCGCCGGCGTTTCGGGGACGTGAACTTCGCCCGGTCGGGCAGGCAGCGCCTGGATAAGCCCACAAAACGGGCAAAAGCCACGAATACTTGAGTCATGCGCTTCCTCGCGGCCCTTGCCCTGGCCGTCGCCACCACGCCCGTGCTCGTCGTCGGCCAGTCGGCCGGCCCGGTGTCGGCCGCCACCGTGCCGCTGCCACCCGTCCAGGCCCGGTCGGCGGCGAGCGTGGTGGACGGCTTCGGGGTGGGGGTGCACCTGGCCTACGAGGACACGCCGTACCGCAACACCACGGCCGTCGCGAACGCGCTCGCCGCCCTCGGGGTCCGCCACGTGCGCGACGACCTCTTCGTCGGCGACACGACCCAGTACGCCGCGATCCGCACGGTCGCCGCCAAGGGCATCGACTTCGACCTCATCATGGGCAGCCCGTCCAGCCCCCGTCCGGCGAAGGACTACGTCGCCGCGGTCGCCGGTCAGCTGCCCGGGGTGGTCTCCTCGCTGGAGGGACCCAACGAGTGGGACCACTTCAGCGGTGGTGGTCCGGCCTGGCCCTCGCAGCTGCGCGCCCGGCAGTCCGCGCTGTACGCCGCGGCCAAGGCCGACCCCCGGACCCGGTCGCTGCCGGTGCTGGCGCCGTCCCTGGCCTTCGCCAAGAACTACCCGCTGGTGGGCGACCTCTCCGCCATCTCCGACGTGGCCAACGGCCACCTCTACCCCGGCGGGCGGCCGCCGTCGGCGGACCTGAGCGGCCTGTTCACCAAGCTCCGGACCGTCACCGGTGCCAGCAAGCCCATCGTCATCACCGAGGCGGGCTACCACAACGCGCTCGCGACCACCGACGGCCACCACCCCGTCCCGGAGTCCGTCCACGCCACCTACCTGCCCCGCCTGCTGATGGAGCACCTGCGCGGCGGCGCCGCCCGCGTCTACTCCTACGAGCTGGTCGACGAGTTCGCCGACCCGGGCAGGACCAACCCGGAGGCCAACTTCGGCCTGCTGCGCCGCGACCTCACCCCCAAGCCGGCGTACACCGCGATGCAGCGGCTGCTGGCCGTCTTCCAGGACTCCTCGACGTCCTTCGCCCCGGGGAGCCTGGCGTACGCCGTGGAGGGCGGTCGCACCGACCTGCGGCAGCTGCTGGTGCAGAAGAGCACGGGCGAGTTCGACCTCGTGCTGTGGCGCGACGTCAGCGTCTGGGACCCGATCGCCCGCCGGGCGCTCAACCCTGCGCCCTACCGCGTGCAGGTCCGGCTCGGCCAGGCCCGCGCCGGCAGCGTGGTCGCGCCGACGAGCGGTGCCACGACGTCCTTCACGGCGACCGACTCCGTGCCGGTCGACCTCGGGGCCGACGTCAGCGTGGTCCGGCTGACCGCACCCGCCGCGGGCGGCAGCGCGACCGTGGCCCCGACGACCACGGCGGCCCCGGCCCGGTCGGCCAAGGTGTCGGCCCGGGCCGGTCGTGCCTCGGTGCGCGTCTCCTGGCACGCCCCGACCACCGGCGGTGCGCCGATCCAGGAGTACCGCGTGAGCGCCGGGTCGCGCACCCGCGTGGTCCCCGCGACCACCCGCTCCACCGTCGTGCGAGGCCTGCCGCGGCGCGCGTGGGTCCGCATCACCGTGCAGGCCCGCAACGACGTCGGCTGGGGCTCGGCGGCCCGCTCGGGCCGCGTCCGCACCCGTTGATCAGATGATCATGCCGGCGCCGACGGTGACGCCGGTGGCCTCGTCGATGAGGATGAACGAGCCCGTGGTGCGGTTCTTCGAGTAGGAGTCGCACAGCAGCGGCACCGTGGTGCGCAGCTGGACGCGACCGATCTCGTTGAGACCGAGCTCCTTGGTCTCCTGGTCGCGGTGCAGGGTGTTGATGTCGAGGCGGTACTGGATGTCCTTGACCAGGGCCCGACCGTTGCGGGTCGTGTGCTTGATCGCCAGCTTCTGGCGGGGACGCAGCGGCTCGTTGGTCATCCAGCAGATCATCGCGTCGATGTCCTGGCTCGGCGTCGGCGCGTTCTTGACGCGGGCGATCATGTCGCCGCGGCTGACGTCGACGTCGTCCTCGAGGCGCACCGTGACCGACATCGGCGGGAACGCCTCGTCGATCTCGCGGTCGAACAGGTCGATGCCGGCGATCTTGGAGGTCATGCCGCTGGGCAGCACGACGACCTCGTCGCCGGGCTTGAGGACGCCGCCGGCCACCTGGCCGGCGTACCCGCGGTAGTCGTGGTACTCGTCGGACTTGGGCCGCACGACGTACTGCACCGGCAGGCGCGCGTCGATGAGGTCCCTGTCGGAGGCGACGTGGATGTTCTCCAGGTGGTGCATGAGCGAGGAGCCCTGGTACCACGGCATGTGCTCCGAGCGGGTCACCACGTTGTCGCCCTTGAGCGCCGAGATCGGGATGACCTCGAGGTCGGGGATCGAGAGCTTCGTGGCGAAGGCGGAGAACTCGCGCTGGATCTTGTCGTAGACGCCCTGGTCGTAGTCGACGAGGTCCATCTTGTTGACGGCCAGCACCAGGTGGGGGACCCGGAGCAGCGACAGGATGACCGCGTGGCGGCGCGACTGCTCGGTCAGGCCCTGGCGGGCGTCGACCAGCACGAGGCCGAGGTCGGCGGTCGAGGCGCCCGTGACCATGTTGCGGGTGTACTGCACGTGGCCGGGGGTGTCGGCGATGATGAACTTGCGCCGCGGCGTCGCGAAGTAGCGGTACGCCACGTCGATCGTGATGCCCTGCTCGCGCTCCGAGCGGAGCCCGTCGGTCAGCAGCGCCAGGTCGGTGTAGTCGTAGCCCTTGGACGCGCTGGTCGCCTCGACGGCCTC
This sequence comes from Nocardioides scoriae, assembly GCF_900104965.1. Classification (NCBI taxonomy): domain Bacteria; kingdom Bacillati; phylum Actinomycetota; class Actinomycetes; order Propionibacteriales; family Nocardioidaceae; genus Nocardioides; species Nocardioides scoriae. Next base: position 3,495,132 of record NZ_LT629757.1, read on the forward strand.
GAGCTGGTCGCTGAAGATCGCCTTCGAGTCGAGCAGCAGCCGGCCGATCAGCGTCGACTTGCCGTCGTCGACCGACCCGGCCGTCGCGAAGCGCAGCAGGTCCATCTGGCCGACGCCGAGGTCCTCGAGGGTGGGCTGGGTGGTGGGGGTCTCGGTGCTCATCAGAAGTAGCCCTCCTTCTTGCGGTCCTCCATGGCGGCCTCCGAGAACCGGTCGTCGCCGCGGGTCGCGCCGCGCTCGGTCACCGTGGCGACGGCGACCTCCTCGATGATCTTCTCGATCGTGTCGGCCTCGGACTCCACGCAGCCGGTGAGGGTCAGGTCGCCGACGGTGCGGAACCGCACGGTCTTCTCCACGACCTCCTCGCCCTGCTTCGTGGGGTTGTGCTCGCTCTCCGAGAGCCACATGCCGTCGCGCTGGAAGACGCGCCGCTGGTGGGAGTAGTAGATCGAGGGGATCTCGACCTGCTCCTGGCCCAGGTAGTGCCAGATGTCGAGCTCGGTCCAGTTGGACAGCGGGAAGATGCGCATGTGCTCGCCGCCGTGGATGCGGCCGTTGTAGAGGCTCCACAGCTCGGGCCGCTGCATCTTGGGGTCCCACTGGCCGAAGTCGTCGCGGTGGGAGTAGACGCGCTCCTTGGCGCGGGCCTTCTCCTCGTCGCGTCGGCCGCCGCCGAACGCGGCCGTGAAGCCGTTCTCCTCGATGGCGTTGAGCAGGGTGCCGATCTGGAGCCGGTTGCGGCTGGTCTTGCCGTCGTCGACCACGACACCGTCGGCGATCGCCTGCTCGACGCCGGCGACGATCATCTTCACGCCGAGACGGTCGACCCAGTGGTCGCGGGTCTCGAGGACCTCCGGGAAGTCGTAGCCCGTGTCGACCTGGAGCATCGGGAAGGGGATCTTCGCCGGGAAGAAGGCCTTCTCCGCCAGCCGCAGCATGACGATGGAGTCCTTGCCGCCGGAGAACATCAGCACCGGCTTCTCGAACTCGGCGGCGACCTCGCGGAAGATGTGGATCGACTCGGCCTCGAGCTGGTCGAGCTGGCTCAGCCGGTAGTCGGCGTGGGTCTGGGACATCGGGGTGCGGTGCCTCTCGTTGGCGGCGGGCAGCCCACATCGTATCCACGCGCCGGTCCGTGCCCACGCGCCCCGAGCCGAATGAGACCAGAGTCGATTGAGATAGTGCGCAACAGGGCCGGCACCTGGCGGTGCCGGCCCTGTCGAACGGTGTGCCTCAGTAGGCGCCGCGCGAGCCCACCACGGCGCCGAGGGTGCGGGCCAGGATGGTCAGGTCCTGCATCATCGACCAGTTGTCGACGTAGTACAGGTCCAGGCGGATGGCCTCCTCCATGGGGAGGTCCGAGCGGCCGGAGACCTGCCACAGGCCGGTCATGCCGGGGCGCACGTGCAGCCGGCGCGCCATCGCGTTGTCGTAGAGCGCGACCTCGTGGGCCACCTGCGGGCGGGGGCCCACCAGGCTCATGTCGCCCTTGAGGACGTTGAGCAGCTGCGGGAGCTCGTCGATGGAGAAGCGGCGCAGCCACTTGCCGGGAGGCGTGATCCGCGGGTCGACCTTGAGCTTGTAGAAGACCGCGTTGGAGTCCGAGCCGGCCGCTGCGTGGGCCTCGGCCAGCTTCTTCTCGGCGTCGGTGACCATCGTGCGGAACTTGAAGCACTTGAAGGGGTCGCCGTCGCGGCCGATGCGCTCCTGGCGGAAGAACACCGGGCCCCGGTCGTGGAACCACACGCGGAAGGCGGAGTAGGCGAACAACGGGCTGCTGAGGATCAGGATGCCGAGCGAGCCGACGACGTCGAAGACGCGCTTGGCCCGGCGGGCGGCCATGGCGGCGCGCGGCTTCTCGAGGTGGATCAGCGGCAGGCCGCCGACCGGGCGGACCCGGATGCGCTCGCGGGAGACGTCGCTCAGGCTCGGGGCCACGACGACCTGGGTCGAGGAGCCCTCGAGGTCCCAGGCGATCTCGCGCAGGTGGGTGGGCGAGGTCACGCCGCCGCCGGCGAAGAACACGATGTCGGCCTTGGCCTCCATGGCGGTGCCGGCGATGTCGCGGGTGTCGCCCAGGATCGGGATGCCGCTCGGGGTCTGCGACCCGTCGGACTCGGGGGCCAGCGCACCGATGACCTGGTAGCCGAGCCACGACTCGCGCTCCAGCACGTTGTTGACGCTCTCGACGTGCGGGGCGTCACCCACGATCAGCACGCGGTGCTGGAACGAGCCGGCCTGGCGGGACTTCTTGAGCCAGTGGCGCAGGGCGAAGCGGCCACCGATGAGCAGCGGGACGCCGATGAGGAAGGTGAGGACGAACCAGCCGCGGGAGAGGTCGAAGCGCAGCAGGAAGGAGCCGACGCCGATGACGCCGGCGCTGACGAGCGCGGCGTTGAAGACCCGGCTGTACTCCGAGGCGCCCGCGCCGAAGACGGAGCGGTCGTAGCCGCCGGCCAGGGCGATGCTGGCGAGCCAGGCGAGCGCGAGGAGCGGACCGGTGACGGCGATCGCGGGGACGTACTCGGTGCCGCTGTCGACGAAGAGCGCGCCGAGGGCGTTGCGGCCGGCGGCGCCGCCGACCAGGGCCAGCGAGATCGCGATCAGGTCGATGCCGAGCGCCGCGACCGGCAGCAGGCGCAGGGCGCCGGACGACCGGGTGCGCGAGGCCTCGACCAGCGAGGCGCGTCGACGAAACCGTGCGTCACGCTGCTGCGGCACTCGCGGTAGCGTGCTGCGGATCTGGGTCGAGTGTTCACTCGAGACGGTCGCTGACATTCAAGGCCCCCCGGCTTTGTGGAAACGTCAATCATAACTTTCTGGACACACTCTGCCCCACCGGAAGGGTTCTGACACCTTCCACCCCGAGTGCGGTGCTTAGCGTCCCACCAACTGGCACGCGTCGCTGCGACTGGACTAGGACACCCGAGCGTTGCGGAACGGATGTGCTGTGACCTGTCTCGCATCACCCGGGCGACACCGCCTGGACACCCCACATCCCTACACTCCCGATGGTGAAGATCTCCGTGATCGGGTGTGGATACCTCGGCGCCGTCCACGCCGCGTGCATGGCCGAGCTGGGTCACGAGGTGGTCGGCGTGGACGTCGTCGAGCACCAGGTCGAGCTGCTCTCGGAGGGGCGCGCTCCCTTCTTCGAGCCGGGTCTGCCCGAGCTGCTGACGTCCGCCCTGGGGACCGGCCGGCTGCGGTTCACCACCGACCCGGCGCAGGCCGCGGGGGCCACGGTGCACTTCGTCTGCGTCGGCACCCCGCAGCGCAAGGGCGAGATGGCCGCCGACCTGACCTACGTCGACGCCGCCGTGGACTCGCTGCTGCCGCTGCTGGCCCCCGGTGACGTCGTGGTGGGGAAGTCCACGGTGCCGGTGGGCACCGCCGAGCGGCTGGCGCAGCGGGTCCACGGGGCGCAGCCCGGAGCGGTGCTGGTGTGGAACCCCGAGTTCCTGCGGGAGGGCAAGGCGGTCGCGGACACCCTGCACCCCGACCGCCTGGTCTACGGCGTGCCCGACGGGGAGCAGGGGCAGCACGCCGTCGCCCGCCTCGACGAGGTGTACGCCGCCACCATCGCCGACGGCACCCCCCGGCTGGTCGGCGACGTCGCGAGCGCCCAGCTGGTGAAGGTCGCGGCCAACTCGTTCCTCGCGACCAAGATCTCCTTCATCAACGCCATGGCCGAGCTGTGCGAGGCCTCGGGTGCCGACGTCACCTTCCTGGCCGACGCGATCGGGATGGATGACCGCATCGGCCGCCGCTTCCTCAACGCCGGCCTCGGCTTCGGCGGCGGCTGCCTGCCCAAGGACATCCGCGCCTTCATGGCCCGCGCCGGCGAGCTCGGCGTGGACCAGGCGCTGACCTTCCTGCGCGAGGTCGACGCCATCAACATGCGCCGCCGCGTGCGCATGGTCGACCTCGCCCGCGAGGAGCTCGGCGGCTCCATCCAGGGTCGCCGCATCGCCGTCCTCGGGGCGTCGTTCAAGCCCGACAGCGACGACGTCCGCGACTCCCCGGCGCTCAGCGTCTCGGCCCAGCTGGCCCTGCAGGGCGCCGACGTCGTGGTCACCGACCCCGAGGCGATCGCCAACGCCCAGCGCAAGTGGCCCGACCTGCGGTTCGCGGCCGACGTCGAGGACACGCTGCGCGGGGCCGAGCTGGTGCTCGTGCTCACCGAGTGGCCGGAGTACGTCTCCCTCGACCCCGTCGAGGTCGCCGGGCTGGTGCGGGACCGCCGCGTCCTGGACGGCCGCAACTGCCTCGACGCCGAGAAGTGGCGCGCGGCCGGGTGGACCTACCGGGCGCTGGGGCGTCGCTGACGCCCGACGCTCAGCGAGCGCCGCGCGAGGTCAGGACCGCGCGGAAGGTGCGGAACAGGATGACGAGGTCCTGGACCATCGACCAGTTGTCGACGTAGTAGAGGTCCAGGCGGATGGCCTCCGACCACGACAGGTCGGATCGCCCCGACACCTGCCACAGCCCGGTCATGCCGGGTCGCACGTGCAGCCGGCGCGCCATGTCGTCGTCGTACTGCGCCACCTCGTGCTGCAGGGGAGGGCGGGGCCCCACCAGGCTCATGTCCCCGCGCAGCACGTTGACCAGCTGCGGCAGCTCGTCGAGCGAGTACCGCCTGAGGAAGCGCCCGGGTCGGGTGACCCGCGGGTCGTGGTCCAGCTTGAACAGGCCCCTGGAGTAGCCGTGCTCGGCGTGCAGGTCGGCCAGCACCTCCTCGGCGTCGACCACCATGGTCCGGAACTTCAGGCAGCTGAAGCTCACGCCCTCGCGACCCGCACGCGGCTGTCGGAACAGGACCGGTGCGGTCCGGTCGTCCCGGCGGACCTGCCACGCGGCCCACGCGAAGACCGGCGACAGCGCGAGCAGCAGCAGCGCGGACACGACGACGTCGAAGCTGCGCTTGGCCCGGCGCAGGGCGTCCTGGCCGCGCGGGCGGTCGAGGTGGATGAGGGGCAGCCCGCCGACGGGGCGGACGCTCACGCGCTCCGCGGACACGTCGGTCACGCTCGGCGCGATCACGACCTGGATGTCCGCGTGCTCGAGGTCCCACGCCAGGCGGCGCATCTCCGCGGCCGAGCTGAAGGCGCCACCGGCGAGGAAGACGACGTCGACGTGCTGGTCGATCGCGGCCTGAGCCAGTGACCCGGACTCGCCGAGCAGCGGGACGCCCAGCCCGGTGGTCCGCTTGACCGACGCCTGGGGGGTCAGGGCCCCCACGACGTCGTAGCCGAGCCAGGTCTCGCGGCCCAGGACGGACGCGATCTCGTCGACGTGGCCCTCCGTGCCGGCGATGAGCACGCGCTGCTGCAGCCGACCGGCGCGCCTGGCGCGCTGCACGGCGCGTCGCATGGTCCACCGGCCCAGCACCAGGATCGGGATGCCGAAGAGGAAGGTCAGCAGGAAGAACCCGCGGGACAGGTCGAGCATCAGCATGTACGCCGCGATGCCGGTCCCGGCCGCGGTCACCAGCGAGGGGGTGATGACGCGCTTGTACTCCTCGACGCCCGCGCCGAAGATCTCCGGGCGGTATCCCCCCAGGACGTAGATCGCGGCCAGCCAGGCGAGGACGATGATCGGCAGCGCGGCCAGCACCTGGTCGTTGGTGCTGAAGCTCTCGGGGATCACGGAGGTCGGCACCAGGCTGCGGGCGACGTACGCCGCCACGACGGACAGCGCCACGAGCAGCAGGTCGGTGACCACGGCCGCGAGCGGCAGGTAGCGGAGACCTTGGCGCGTGAGCCGGGGGGATCGCGCCGTCACGGACAACTGCACGGTCATGTCGGATCCCCCAAGAGAAGCAGGTGCCAGGACCGCGACCGCCTCCGCGTCGTGCAAGCTGATCGGCCCACGGTCTAGCCCAGATGCCGATGCTGCCACGAATAGTGCCCTTTAGGCGACTCTTCCGTCATTCTCCGCATCGATACCGAGCCCGGTCCGGGGGTGCGGCGTCCCCTAGGGTCGAGTGCGTGAAGGTGCTGATCACGGGCGGTGCGGGCTACATCGGGTCGACGACGGCGCTGGCCCTGGAGCGGGCCGGCCACGTCCCCGTGGTGCTCGACTCGCTCGTCACCGGGCCCCGGGCGTTCGTCGGGGACCGGATCTTCTACGAGGGCGACATCGCCGACCGTGCCCTGGTGCGCCGCGTGGTGGAGGAGCACCCGGACATCGAGGTGACGGTCCACATGGCGGCTCGCATCGTCGTCCCCGAGTCGGTGGCGCGGCCCTACGAGTACTACCGGGACAACGTCGCCAAGTCGCTCGAGCTCTTCGACGAGCTCGGCCGGTGCGGGAGGCCGCGCGTGCTCTTCTCCTCCTCGGCCTCGGTCTACGACACGGTCGAGGGCTTCGCGGTGGACGAGGACTCACCGGTGCGGCCGGGCTCGCCGTACGCCTGGACCAAGCTGATGATGGAGCGGGCCCTGCAGGACATGGCGTCGGCGTCGGACCTGCGGGCCGTGGTGCTGCGCTACTTCAACCCGGTGGGCTCGGATCCCGAGCTGCGCACGGGGGTCCACGTCCGCGAGCCCTCCCACGTGCTCGGCCAGCTCGTCCGCGCGGCGCAGGGCCTCCAGGAGCGGTTCCTCATCACCGGCACCGACCTCCCGACCCGGGACGGGACCGGGCTGCGCGACTACGTCCACGTGTGGGACCTCGCGCTGGCCCACGTCGCCGCGGTCGAGCGCTTCGACCAGGCGCTGGAGCGCCACGGCGCGTCGAGCGTGGTGATGAACGTCGGCACCGGTCGGGGCGTGACGGTCCGTGAGCTGGTCGAGGCCGTGGAGCGGGTGCTCGGCCGGGAGGTCCCGGTGGGGGAGGCGCCCCCGCGCGAGGGCGACTCGGTGGGCGCCTACGCCGAGGTGGGGCGCATCCACGACCTGGTCGGGTGGCGCGCCACCCTGGGCCTCGAGGAGGCCATCGCGTCGGCGCTGGCGTGGTCCGAGCGGCGCCAGGAGGTCCTCGGCTACCCCTGAGGGGGGACGGGCTGGTCCGGACGCGTGGGCTCGGGGATCCGCCAGGCGGTGGAGTCGTTGTCGAAGGCGGGCAGGCCGTGGCGGGTGCGGACGAAGCCCCACGCGAGGGGGCCGAGGAGCAGCAGGGCCGCGCCGATGATCCCCACCCCTTCGGGAGGGACGCCGAGCATCTTCAGGCCGGTCAGCGTCAGCACGATCACGATGCCCCGGCGGATGACCGACTGCTTGACCCAGGCGGCCATGCGGGCGCCGAGGAAGGTGCCGGGCGTGCCGCCGAGGACCAGCGGGACCAGCACGGCCCAGGTGACGCCCTCGGTCAGCACGTGGCCGATGGCGGCGGCGAGCACGAGCGGCACCGCCTGGACGAGGTCGGTGCCGACCAGCTTGACGGCCGAGAGCGTGGGGTAGATCAGCAGCAGCGCCACCATGATGAGCGAGCCGGAGCCGACCGAGGTGATGCCGACCAGCAGGCCGCCGACGGCGCCGACGAGCACGGTCGGGACGGCTCGCACGCGCGGGGCTTCCTCGCTGAGCTCGTTGCCGGCGGTGACGTGGCGCAGCTGGAGGTACATCCGCAGGGCGTACGTCGACGCGGTGAACAGCAGCGCGGCCCCGATCGCGGTCGTGAGGAACTCCTGCTGCACCTCGGCCTCGCCGACGCTCTTGACCAGGAAGCCGCCGGCGAAGGCGAACGGCACGGACCCGATCATCAGCAAGCCGGCCAGGCGGAGGTCGGGGGAGCCGCGGCGCCAGTGCACGCTTGCGCCCACCGACTTGTTGATGCTGGCCGCCACCAGGTCGTTGGCGACGGCCGCGGTCGCGGGGACGCCGAGGGCCATCAGCGCCGGGGTCATCAGCGCGCCGCCGCCCATGCCGGTGAGGCCCACGACGATGCCGACGCCGAAGCTGACGACCAGGACGGCGAGCGCGGAGTACGTCAGCAGGTCGGCCATCAGGCGGGACCTTCCAGGCCGAAGGGCAGGTGGGGGAGGAGCTCGGCGAGGCAGTCCTCGACCGAGCGGCCGGTGGTGTCGATCGCGACGTCGGCGTCGGCGGGGACCTCGTAGGGACTGGAGATGCCGGTGAACTCGGGGATCTCGCCGCGGCGGGCCTTGGCGTACAGCCCCTTGCGGTCGCGGCGCTCGCACTCCTCCAGCGGGGTGGCGACGTGGACGAGCACCAGCTCGCCGCCGGCGTCCTCGACCATCGCCCGCACCTGCTGGCGGGTGGCGTCGAAGGGGGCGATGGGGGAGCAGATCGCGACGCCGCGGTGGCGGGCGATCTCGGCGGCCACCCAGCCGATGCGGCGGATGTTGGTCTCGCGGTCGGCCTTGGAGAAGGACAGCCCCGCGCTCAGGTGGCGTCGTACGACGTCCCCGTCGAGGCTGGTGACGGTGCGCCGACCGTCCTCGAGCACCAGGTCGTGCAGCGCCCGGGCGAGGGTCGACTTGCCGCTCCCGGAGAGGCCGGTGAACAGCACGACCACGCCGCGGTCCTCGTCGCCGGGCTGGTCCTGCGCGACGGCGGCCGCGATCTCGTCGGGCCAGGAGCCGTCGTCGTCGGGCGGCAGCGCCACCACGTCCTCGCCGTACGCCGCGGCGACCTGCTGCCCCAGGGCGTGGTCGAGGTCGGCGTCGCCGTGGGCGGGCAGCGGCACGACGACCACGTGGGCCGGCGTGTCGGCCGCGGTGAGCAGCCGGGCGGCCACGAGGGAGGTGCGGACCAGCCCGACCGGGGAGACGTCCTGGGGCGTGCCGGTGCCCGACAGGGTCAGCAGCACGACGTCGCGGCCCGCGGCCCGCTCGCCCACGAACGCCAGGTCGGCCTCGCTGAGCGGGGCGGCGACGGGCACGACCAGCGCGCCGGCGTGCGCCTCGCGGGCCTGGGCCGGGGTCAGCTGCAGCCGCCGGAAGGGGCCGTACGCCGCGGCGCCCAGCGCCACCAGCCCCTCGCGGGAGTAGCGGGCGAGCGGCAGCCCCTCGGGGTCCACCAGCTCGACCTCGTCGCCGGCCGCGACGACCTCGGCCAGCTCGGCCGGGAGGACCAGCGTCAGCTGGTCGTCGAAGGTCGTGCGGGGGGCGAGGGCGCCCGAGAGGAGGACCTCGAGATCGTCCAGCTCGCGCGGCGTCGGGCAGTGCTGGGGGGCGGGCACCGGGACATCGTGCCAGAGCAGCCGTCGGTAGCCTCGCGCCATGCCAGACGCCCCCGCTCCCGCCTCCTCGCTCGACTCCACGACCGCCGCCGGGCACGTCCTGATCGCGGAGGTCGTGCGCTCGGGCTTCGTCGAGGGCCACCACCACGGGTCCTGGGTGGTGCTCGCCGCCGACGGGTCGGTGCAGGCCTCGGCCGGCGACGTGACCGGCCCGGTGCTGCCGCGCTCGTGCAACAAGCCGCTGCAGGCGCTGGCCATGGTCGAGGCCGGCCTCGGGCTGGTCGACGAGCAGCTCGCGCTGGCGTGCGCGTCGCACTCCGGCGAGCCCTTCCACGTCGAGGCCGTGCGGCGGGTGCTGGCCGACGCGGGGCTGAGCGAGGCCGACCTGCAGACGCCGGTCGACTGGCCGCTGGACGACGCCGCCCGCGACGAGGTGATCCGGGCCGGCGGCAGCAAGGCGAGCGTGCTGATGAACTGCTCGGGCAAGCACGCCGCGATGCTGGCGACCTGCGTGGCCAACGGCTGGCCCACCGCGACGTACCTCCAGCCCGACCACCCGCTGCAGCAGCAGGTGCTGTCCACCTTCGCCCGCGCGACCGGCGAGCAGGTGCAGGTCCTCGCCACCGACGGCTGCGGCGCCCCGCTGCTGTCCACCTCGCTGACCGGGCTGGCCCGCGGGTTCGCCTCGCTGGCGACCGCGACCGAGGGGCCGGCCCGGCGGATCGCGGAGGCGGTGCGCGCCCACCCGGCGTACGTCTCGGGCACCACGCGCGACGAGCTGGCCCTCCTCACGGCGATCCCCGGCGCGATCGGCAAGGCCGGGGCGGAGTCCTGCTACGTCGTGGCGCTGCCCGACGGGCGCGCGGTCGCGACCAAGACCGACGACGGCGGCGCCCGGGCGCGGCCGGTGCTGATGGCCGCGCTGCTCGAGCGCCACGGCCTCCTGGACGGACCCGGGGTCGACGTGGACGCCGTGCGACGGACCGGCGAGACCCCCCTGCTCGGCGGCGGCCACCCCGTCGGCGAGGTTCGCGCCGTCCTGCCCTGAGCCCCCAGGTCGCGGCGGTGCTAGCAGAGCAAGCACGAGGAAACCCTCGTGGACACTGGCGAATGTGATCGCCTTCACCCGCTCCTGGCTTGATGTTGCTTGCAAGAGCAAGCACTATGGAGGGCATGGCGAAGAGCAAGGTCGGCAGCGCAGTCGTCTCGTTGGGGGACTACCTCCGCGAGCAGCGCGTGTCGGCCGAGCTCTCGTTGCGCCAGCTGGCTGAGCAGACCGGGGTGTCCAACCCCTACCTCAGCCAGATCGAGCGCGGACTGCGCAAGCCCTCGGCCGAGGTGCTCCAGCAGCTCGCGAAAGCACTGCGGATCTCGGCCGAGCAGCTCTACGTGCAGGCCGGCATCCTCAGCCCGGACGACGGGCAGGTGCGCTCGGTCGAGCTGGCCATCCTGGGCGACCCGGTGCTCAGCGAGCGGCAGAAGCAGTCGCTGCTCGACGTCTACCAGGCGTTCCGGGTGATGGCCGAGGCCGGCGGGACCGTCGAGGTCCCCCAGCAGGTGTCGCCCGACGATGCGCTGCCGCGCGTCGCGCCCCCAGAAGCAGACGAAGCACCGGTCGACCCCGACCGTGCCAGCACGCCAACCGAAGGAGAACACCATGGCTAAGAAGCTCAGCATCAACACCCTCGCGTCCGAGGCCGTCAAGCCCCTGTACGCCGTCGCCGGCGCCACCGAGGTGGCCTACGAGATCGCGCGCACCACCGCCTCCGACGTCCAGAAGGGCGCCCAGGAGCGCCTCGCCGACGTGCAGAACCGCGTCAGCAAGGTCGAGAAGGACCCCGAGGCCCTGCGCGACCAGGCCGTCGGCGTCGTCAACGACCGCGTCGAGGAGCTCACCAAGGACGCGAAGGACGCCCAGCGCAAGTTCGAGTCCCGCGTGGCCGAGCTGCAGAAGGACGTCAAGGCGCTCCCCGGCAAGGTGCAGGCCCAGATCGACGAGGCCATCGCCGAGCTGACCAAGACCTACGCCGAGCTGATCGAGCGGGGCGAGAAGCTCGTCGCCGCCGTGCGCAAGGACGGCTACAAGGCCGTCGGTGCCCTCCGCGACGCCCCGTCCTCCTCCACCGTGGTCCGCCGCGAGCGCGCCAAGGTCGCCCAGGCCAAGCAGACCCCCGGCAAGAAGGCCCCGGCCACCAAGACCGCCAAGAAGGCCGGCGCCAACGCCCCGACCGTGAAGTCGACCGCCAAGAAGGCCGAGGACACCGCGTCGACCGCGAAGAAGACCGCCGCGAAGAAGACCTCGTCGGCCGCCTCCACCGCGAAGACCACCGCCAAGAAGGCCCCGGCCGCCGCCAAGAAGGCGCCCGCCAAGGCCGCCGAGAAGACCGCCACCGCGACGAAGAAGGCCGCCGACTCCACGTCGTCGACCGCGTCGAAGGCCGCCGAGAGCGCTTCCAGCGCCTCGTGAACAGAGCCCCCGTCGCACGACGGGCAGCTCGCCCTCTGGTGATCCCTCCCTTCGCCAGGTGGTGAGCCGACGGGCCCCCGGACCTCGTCCGGGGGCCCGTTGCCGTCCCCGCACCCTCACCCGCACCCTCACCCGGCGACGCCGGCCGGGGGCGACGGGACCACCGGCCGGATAGGCTGCCCCCATGGATCTGTGGGGCGTGCGGGCGGGGATCAGCGAGATCACGTTCTTCGTGCTGCTCGCGCTCAAGGCCTGGGCCTTCATCGACGCGGTGCTGCGCCGCAGCGACGCCTTCGTCGCCGCCGGCAAGCTCACCAAGCCCGCCTGGTGCCTCATCCTCGGGCTGGCGCTGGTCTCGTCGCTGGTCTTCCCCTCGGTCTTCGGGCTGCTCTCGATCCTCGGCATCGTGGCCGCCCTGGTCTACGTGCTCGACGTGCGCCCCGCACTGGCCTCGGTCACCCGCCGCTGAGCACGACGGGCCGGATCCAACTCGGTCGACCCGCCCGGTTGACCTGCCGGGCACACTGGCGCCCATGCCCCTCGACCCCCAGCTGGCCGGCCTGCTCGAGCTCGTCGCTGCCGGCACCCCGACGTACGAGTCCGACCCGGTCACGGCCCGGCGCGGCTTCCGCACCCTGACCGTCGACTTCCGCAAGCCCGAGGACGTCGTGCCCGTCGCGTCGGTCACCGAGACCGAAGTGGCCGGCGGTGACGGCCCCGTCGCCGCGCGGATCTACCGCCCCGAGGGCGAGGGGCCCTGGCCGGTCGTGGCGTTCTTCCACGGCGGCGGCTTCGTCATCGGCGACCTCGACACCCACGACAACCTCGCCCGGCGGATCTGCCGCGACGCGGCGGCGGTGGTGGTGTCGGTCGACTACCGGCTCGCGCCCGAGCACCCCTTCCCGGCCGGCGTCGAGGACGCGGTCGCCGCGGCCCGCGACCTGCAGGGCCGCACCGAGGAGCTCGGCGGCGACGGCCGCCTCGCCGTGGCCGGCGACAGCGCCGGCGGCAACCTGGCCGCGGTGGTCAGCCAGCAGGTGCCCGGCATCGCCGTCCAGCTGCTCGTCTACCCCGCGACCGACGGCCCGGGGGAGTACGAGTCGCGCACCACCAACGGCCAGGGCTACTTCCTGGACCTGCCGACGATGGCGTGGTTCATGGAGCACTACGCCCCCACCGACGGCGTCGACCCGCGCTTCTCCCCGCTGCGCGCCGCGTCGCTCGCGGGCCAGCCGCCCGCGGTGGTGGTCACCGCCGAGCTCGACCCGCTCCGCGACGAGGGCGAGGCGTACGCCGCCGCGCTCACCGCCGCGGGCGTCCACGTCGTCTCGCGCCGCTACGACGGCCTCATCCACGGGTTCGTCGACATGGGCGCCTTCTCGACGGCCGCCGACGCCGCCACCGCCGAGACCATCGCGCTGTTCGCCGAGGTCCTGGCGGCCGGGCCCGCGGCGGGCTGACGGGGGCCTTCGAGGCGGGACTCCGTCCCTCCTCGGCCACCGAGGGGCCCGGTCCCGAGGAGGTCGCGCAGCGACCGTCTCGAAGGGCCCCAGCCACCGAGGGGTCCCGGTCCCTGAGGTGGTCGCGCAGCGACCGTCTCGAAGGGCCTTGTGCGAGGTCCGGAGAGGAGGGAGGTTGGGACGATGCGATGCCACTTCATCCCCGCGTACCTGCTGGACCAGCTCGCCGACACCACCCAGGACGAGCACGTCACGGGCGTCGCGCAGCGCACCCGGGAGATCGACCGGACGCTGCGCGGGAGGCGCGTGGACCCACCGAGCCAGCCGGTCGCGCGGGCGGTGGCGGCGACGCCGGGGGCCGACTGGGAGATCCACGACGCCCACAACGGCACCGAGCTGCCGGGTGACCTGGTGCGCACCGCGGGCCAGCCGGAGGTCGGGGACGTCACCGTCGACGAGGCAGCGGTCGGGCTGACCGAGACGCTGGCGCTGTTCGCCGACTACGGGCGCGACTCCTACGACGGCGCGGGCGCGACCGTGGTGGCCACCGTGCACTACGAGAAGGACTACGACAACGCGTTCTGGGACGGCACCCAGCTGGTGTTCGGCGACGGGGACGGCAAGGTCTTCGGCCGCTTCACCAAGCCGATCGACGTGCTCGGCCACGAGCTGGCCCACGCCGTCACGCAGTACACCGCCAACCTGACCTACCAGGGCCAGTCCGGGGCGCTCAACGAGTCGATGTCGGACGTGTTCGGGGCCTGCACGAAGCAGCGCCACCTCGGCCAGGACGCCGCCTCGGCCGACTGGCTCGTCGGCGAGGGCATCTTCGTCGAGGGCATCAACGGCAGGGCGCTGCGCTCGATGCTCGAGCCCGGGACGGCGTACGACGACCCGGCGCTGGGCAAGGACCCCCAGGTCGGCTCGATGGCCGACTACGTCGAGACCACCGACGACAACGGCGGCGTCCACCTCAACTCCGGCATCCCCAACCGCGCCTTCGTGCTCGCCGCGAGGGCCGTCGGCGGGGAGTCGTGGAGCGGCGCCGGCCGGATCTGGTACGCCGCCCTCACCTCCGGCCTGGCCGCCGACAGCGACTTCGCCACCTTCGCGGCCGCCACCGTCGCCGCGGCCGGCGAGCACGCCGACGCGGTCCGGGAGGCCTGGACCACGGTCGGCGTCACGCCGGGCGCGACCGACGTGCCGGGCACGCCCGCCCCGGCCCCCACCACCACCGTGGGGGTGCGCCGCTCCGGAGGCTTCGCCGGGCTGGTCAAGGAGGGCGAGGTCGACCTCGACTCCGACGACCCGCGCGCCCCCGAGGTGCGCTCGCTGGTGCAGCGCATCGACTTCACCGCGCTGGCGCCGGTGCCGCCGCAGCCCGACCGCTTCGTCTACTCCTTCCGCTACGCCACCACCCAGGCCCAGCTGCCCGAGCAGGCCCTCGACGACGACCTGCGGACGCTGGCGCGCATCGTGCTCGACGAGTAGCCGTCGCCGCGGCCCCGGTGCGCCGCCACCCACCTGTCACCCGGCGGCGTGATACTGCGCGGGGCGCGGTGCCCGTGGACGTCAGGGGAGCAGGATGCGGACGAGGTCGGCACGCAGGTCGTGGACGGCGGGAGCGGCGTGCGCCGCCCTCTCGATGACGGTGCTCGGGCTGGCGCCCGGGGCCTCGACCGCGGCCCTGGCCGCCGACCCGGACCCCGCCCCGGTCGTGACGACGACGGTCGCGGACCCGGCGCCCGACGGCACCGCGGACCCCTCGGCCGGTCCGGCGACCCCGGTCGGCTGGAGCGTCGCCGAGGACGGCGCCGGCGGTGCCGTCGCCACCTGGCGCAGCGCCGAGCCGATCCCCGTCACCTCGGCCCGCCCCGAGGTCACGCTCGCCGGGCAGCCGGTCGCCCCCGTGACCCTGGCCGCCGACGGCCGCGGCCTGAGCGTCGCCGTGCCGCCCGGCACCGACCCGGCCGACCTCGCCGTCACGCTCTCGGGCCAGCCGCTCGACGGGCCGGCCCCCGCCCCGTCGGCCCGCTCGCTCGGCGCGGCCGCCGGTGACGAGGGCCCGCTGTTCGGCTTCGACCCCGGCAGGGCGGGGTCCTACGCCGTGACGACCAGCGACTACTCGCTGCCCGGCTTCAGCTACCCGGGGTTCCCCGGCCAGCTCGAGATGGCCGGCCACGTCGTCGTGCCGAGGGCCGACCAGCTCCGGGCCGCGGCGCCCCTGGTGCTGTTCCTGCACGGCCGCCACCAGGCCTGCTGGTCGCCGAAGCGGCCCGACGCCTTCGGCGACGGCTGGCCCTGCGCCAAGGGCTTCCAGCCCGTGCCCAGCCAGCTCGGCTACGACTACCTGCAGCGCCGCCTGGCCAGCCAGGGCTACCTCACCGTCAGCATCGCCGCCAACGGCATCAACGCCCAGGACTACGAGGCCTCCGACGGCGGCGCCAAGGCCCGCGCCGCGCTGGTCCGCCGCCACCTCGACCAGTGGGCGGCGTGGGCCTCCAGCGGGAAGTACGCCGTCGACCTGCAGCGCACCGTCCTGGTCGGCCACAGCCGCGGCGGCGAGGGCGTCGACCTCGCCTCGCAGCAGGTGCCGCTGTCGGCGCCCTACCGGATCGCCGGCCAGGTGCTGCTCGGCCCCACCGACTTCGCGCGGCGCACCGCGGCGTACGTCCCGACCGTGACCGTGCTGCCCTACTGCGACGGCGACGTCTCCGACCTCCAGGGCCAGCAGTTCACCGACGCCTCGCGCGGCCTCGCCGACGGCGACACCGCGCTCAAGAGCTCGGTGCTCGTGATGGGTGCCAACCACAACTTCTTCAACACCGAGTGGACCCCGGGGCTCTCGAAGGCGCCGTCGCAGGACGACTGGTTCGGCGCCCCGAAGGCCGCGTGCGGCACGGCCACCGCCGCCCGGCTGACCAAGGCCGAGCAGCGCGCGGTCGGCACGGCGTACGTCGCGGGCGCGGTGCAGCTGTTCACCCGGGCGAGCGGCGCCGCCCCGACCACGCTGCCGATGTTCGACGGCACCCGCGGCCACGTCGCCTCGACCGGGGACGCGGTCGTGCACACCCACGCCGTCGGCGGCGGCCGCAGCCTGGTGCTGCCCGGCACCACGACGCCGACCACGCCCTCGGGCGGGGCGGGCGCACGGCTGTGCCGGGGGTACGTCGGCGGCTCGTCCGCCACCGCCTGCGGGGCCCGGACCGACCCCGGCCGGGCTCCCCACTGGGCCCCCGAGGAGCCGCGCGGCCTGCCGACGCAGGACGCCTTCGTGATGTCGTGGACGCAGGCGGGCGCCCAGGCGGGGATGCAGCTCGACCAGCCGCTCGACCTGTCGCGCGACGCATCGGTCGACCTGCGCGTGGTGGCCGACCCGGCACGCGGCACGGCGCGGATCGGCGTACGGCTGACCGACGCGAACGGCCGCACCGCCGAGCCGCTGGTCGAGGACTCGGGCCTGGTGGCTCCGCTGCCGGGCAGCGCCGAGGTCGGCCTGGCCAAGCTGGTCGCCCAGGACGTGCGGGTCTCGCTGCGCGACACCAGCGGGGTGCTCGACCTGACCCGGATCACCCGGGTCGAGCTGGTGGGTCGCAGCACCCAGGGCCGCGTCTTCGTGCTCGACGTCGCGGGGGTGCCCGCCCAGGGCCTGCCCGCGGTCCCGGCCCGGCGGCTGCCGACCCTCACCCTGGGCTCCGCCCGGGTCACCGAGGCCGGTGACAGCGGGCGCCACAGCGTCTCGGTGCCGTGGCGGCTGAGCGCCCCGGCGCCGGCCGACGGACGCTTCACCGTGGTCCAGCAGGACCCCGAGGGAGCCGGGGCACCGCTGCGCGTCGACGTGGCCGCGGGCCAGACGACGGGCTCGGTCGAGGTGCCCTACACCGCCGACGACGTCTACTCCGGCCCGCCGCGACGCACGTTCCTGCAGGCCTTCGCCGTGCGCAACGTCGGGATCGCCGACGGCGACGGGGCGGCCGTCGTGGTCGACGACGAGCAGCGGCCCACCCTCACGGTCTCCGCGCCGGCCTCGGTCCGCGAGGGCGACCCGGTCGAGGTGACGGTCACGCTCTCGGCGCCGGTCGGCTACGAGCCCTACCTGACCCTCGGCTTCGCCAAGCCCACCAGTGCCCCGCGCGCCACGCTCGGCGACCTGCCCCGCGACTGGGCCAGGCGCCGGCTCGGCGTGGGCGGCACCCGGGCGAGCTCCCCGCTGTGGGGTCACGGGTGGTCGCTCGGCAGCTCCTTCGGCCCCGGCCGCACCACGGCCCGCTTCACCGTCCCGACCGCCCGCGACTCCGTGAAGGAGGGGTCGGAGCGGATCCGCCTGCACGTCCGGCTCCCCGAGTGGGGCCAGTTCTCCGACCGCACCGTGCTGCTCCGGGACCGCTGACTCCGAGGCCCCTGTGGATCCCCGGTTGCCCCGACGGGCGACCGGAGGTGGGGTGGCCGCGTGGAGGTCGGTCAGGCGGTCCGGGAGCTCGGGGGACTGGCGTCCCGGGAGGCGCTGCTGCGCGTCGTCGCGGTGCGCGACCTCGAGCGGGCGGTCGTCAGCGGCGAGGTGGTGCGGATGCGGCGTGGGGTCTACGGTCTGCCCGGCCTGGACGCCGACCGAGCAGCGGCGATCGCGATTGGCGGGCCCCTGAGCCACCTGTCCGCGGCCCTGGCCCACGGTTGGAAGGTCAGGCTGCCCCCGGAACGACCGCAGGTCATGGTGCCGCGAGGCCGCAACGTCGCGCAGTCCCGACGGCGTGGGGTGGGCCTGCGGTGGGGCGCGGTGACGCCGCAGGAGCTGGTGGCCGGGATCAGGGGCGAGGTGGCCACTGTGCTCGACTGCGCCCGCGACCTGCCCCTCGAGGACGCCCTGGCCGTGGCGGACTCGGCGCTGCGCGCCGGAGTGCCGCGTGGGGATCTGCTGCGGGCCTGCTCCCGGCTGCCGCGCACGGGGCGGTCGCGAGCCCTCGAGGTGGTCGAGCTCGCGGACGCCCGCGCGGCCAACCCCTTCGAGTCGGTCGTGCGGGCCGTGCTGCTGGGCGTGCCCGGCACGTGCTTCGAGCCGCAGCAGTGGATCGGCACGCTGGGCCGGGCCGACCTGCTCGACCGACGGCTGCGGCTGGCGGTGGAGGCCGACTCGTTCGAGTTCCACGCCGATGCGGCTGCACTGCGTCGCGACACCGAGCGCTACAACGCCTTCGTCGGCGAGGGCTACCGGGTCGTGCGCTTCGCCTGGGCACACGCGATGTTCGACCAGGACTACGTACGGGCCACCGTCACCGCGGCGGCGCGTGTGCAGGAACGATCAGTTCGCTCCTGCGGCACCTGCACCGCCGCCTGAGCGTGCGGGTCGCCGACCGAGCTGATCGTCGTCCCGCACGCCCGGGCGTGGCAGGTGTGCCGGGTGGCCTCAGGCGCGGCGCGCGCGGGCGGCGGTGCGACCGCGGGTGTTGGCGTCGAGGTCGACCTTGCGGATCCGGACGGCGTCGGGAGTGACCTCGACGCACTCGTCCTCGCGGCAGAACTCCAGCGACTGCTCGAGGGAGAGCTTCTTGGCGGGGACCAGCTTCTCGAAGTTGTCCGAGGAGGAGGCGCGGACGTTGGTCTGCTTCTTCTCCTTGGTGATGTTGACGTCCATGTCGTCGGCGCGGGAGTTCTCGCCGACGATCATGCCCTCGTAGACCTCGGTGGTCGGCTCGAGGAACATCACGCCGCGCTCCTGCAGGTTCGTCATGGCGTACGCCGTGGCGGCGCCCGCCCGGTCGGCGACGAGCGAGCCGTTGGAGCGCGAGCGGATCTCGCCGGCCCAGGGCTCGTAGCCCTCGAAGACCTGGTGGGCGATGCCGGTGCCACGGGTCTCGGTGAGGAACTCGGTGCGGAAGCCGATGAGGCCGCGCGCCGGCACCAGGAACTCCATCCGGACCCAGCCGGTGCCGTGGTTGGTCATCTGCTCCATGCGGCCCTTGCGGACGGCGAGCAGCTGGGTGATCGCGCCGAGGTACTCCTCCGGCGCGTCGATCGTCAGGCGCTCGGTCGGCTCGTGGACCTTGCCGTTGACCTCGCGGGTCACGACCTGCGGCTTGCCGACGGTCAGCTCGAAGCCCTCGCGGCGCATCTGCTCGACCAGGATGGCCAGCGCCAGCTCGCCTCGGCCCTGCACCTCCCAGGCGTCGGGACGCTCGGTCGGGAGCACGCGCAGCGACACGTTGCCGACGAGCTCGGCGTCGAGCCGGTCCTTGACCAGGCGGGCGGTGACCTTGGTGTTCTTGGTCGGGCCGCGGCCGGCCAGCGGGGAGGTGTTGGTGCCGATCGTCATCGAGATGGCGGGCTCGTCGACCTTGATCAGCGGCAGCGCGACGGGGTTCTCGGCGTCGGCCAGGGTCTCGCCGATCATGATGTCGGGGATGCCCGCGATCGCGACGATGTCGCCGGGGCCGGCCGACTCGCCGGGCTTGCGCTCGAGCGCCTCGGTGACGAGCAGCTCGGTGATCTTGACGTTCTTGGTGGTGCCGTCGGTGCGCATCCAGGCGACGGTCTGGTTCTTCTTCAGCGTGCCCTCGTGGACCCGCACCAGCGCGAGCCGGCCCAGGAAGGGGCTGGCGTCGAGATTGGTGACGTGGGCCTGCAGCGGCTTGCCCTCGGTGTACGTCGGCGCGGGGATCGTCTCGAGGATCGTCCGGAACAGCGGCTCGAGGTCCTCGGAGTCGGGCACCTCGCCGTTCTCGGGGGCCTCGAGCGAGGCCTTGCCGGCGCGGGCCGAGGCGTAGACGACCGGGAAGTCGAGGGCGTCCTGGCTGTGGGAGTCGTCGAGCAGGTCCATGAAGAGCTCGTAGGTCTCGTCCACGACCTCGGCGATGCGGGCGTCGCCGCGGTCGGTCTTGTTGACCACCAGCACGACGGGCATGTCGGCGTTGAGCGCCTTGCGGAGCACGAAGCGGGTCTGGGGGAGCGGGCCCTCGGAGGCGTCGACCAGCAGCACGATGCCGTCGACCATCGACAGGCCGCGCTCGACCTCGCCGCCGAAGTCGGCGTGACCGGGGGTGTCGATGATGTTGATCGTCATCGGCTTGCCGTCGGCCGAGGGGCCGGCGTAGTGGATCGCGGTGTTCTTCGCGAGGATCGTGATGCCCTTCTCGCGCTCGAGGTCACCGGAGTCCATCGCCCGCTCGTCGACGTGCTGGTGGGCGCCGAACGCGCCGCCCTGCCAGAGCATCTTGTCGACCAGGGTGGTCTTGCCGTGGTCGACGTGCGCGACGATCGCGACGTTGCGCAGGTCGGTGCGCGAGCTGCGGGCGGACGGGTCTGTCTGGGGCGTGGACATGCGGCTGAACCTTCAAGTCGAGGAGGTCGCTCGACTCGGGACGAGGAGGCGACCCGAGCAGTTTATCGCCCGCGAGGTGGTGCTCGGGACACGGTGAGGGTGGGGCTCACTACAGTGCATGCGTGGCCGAGACCCCAGCAGCCGACCGGGCCGACGTCGGCGACCCCTTCCGGGTGCTGTTCGTGTGCGTCGGCAACGTCTGCCGCTCCCCGCTGGGCGAGCGCCTGGCCGCGGCCCTGCTGCCCTCGTCGTTCGAGGTCTCCAGCGCCGGTGTCGGCGCCCTGGCCGGCCAGGGCATGGACCCCGACGCCGCGGCCCAGCTGGCGCGGCTCGGCGGGTCCTCCGAGGGGTTCGTCGCCCGCCAGCTCACCCCGGCGATGGTGCGCGAGGCCGACCTGGTCCTGACCGCGACCACGGCGATCCGCTCCCGGGCGCTGGAGGAAGCGCCGACCGCACTGCGCCGCACCTTCACCCTCCGCGAGCTCGCCGCCCTGCTCGACGTGGTCGAGGACCCGGGCGCGGGTCCCGCCGCGCTGGTGCGGGCGGCCGCGCAGGAGCGGTCGCGGGCGCAGCTCGAGCGCTACGACGTCGTCGACCCCTACCGCCGCGGCAGCGAGGTCCACGCCGAGGCGGCCGCCGAGATCGACGCCGCGGTCCGCCGCGTCGTCGCCGCGCTGGCGCCCTAGGACCAGGAGCCGGTTTGGCCGGGCGCCAGGCGGCCGTGCGACGCTGGACGGCATGCCCGCTCGACCCCTGCTCCGCCCCGCCTCCCTCCGGGCCGCCCGCTCCGCCCTGCGGCCCGCGACCCCGCTGCTGCTCCTGCTGCTGGTCCTCACCACCGCCTGCGGCGGCTCCGGCGACGACGCCCCGGCCGCGCCCCGGAGCAGCGCGTCGGCCTCGCCCGAGGCCACCCGGGAGCTGCGCGCCGGCACCTGCTGGGGCGACCAGCAGCTCCCGCAGGCGCTCGGCGAGGAGGGCTTCACCGCCTGGTCCGAGAAGTACGCCGGAGGCGACGCCGACCTCGCCGAGTCGATGCGCGACGACGCGGCCTTAACCGACGAGGTCGACTGCGACCGGGCGCACGCCCTCGAGCTGTACGACGTGGTGGAGCTCCCCGCGGCCCTCGACCGCCGCGTCACGTCGTACGCCGACCTGCTCGACCAGGACTCCGCCCTCCACGACCGGGTCCGCGACCAGGTCAACGACCGCTGCCTGGCCGGCTCGACGTACGGCAGGGCGCAGCGGCGCGCCGGCGACCTCCCGGTCCAGCTCGGCCCCTCCCTGGCCCCCGACAGCGGCCTGCACCTGGCCTGGGACCCGTTCCCGGCCGACCTGTGGGAGCAGGGCCAGCGCAAGTTCGTGTGCACCTTCGAGCAGGACGAGCCCGGCACCCTCGCCTTCGCCGACCTGGCGACGCGGCGCACCCCGGTCGGCGCGCGCGTCTGCCTCGACACCCCGGGCCGCAGCGTCGCGTGCCGCCAGCCCC
Source organism: Nocardioides scoriae (assembly GCF_900104965.1). NCBI lineage: Bacteria > Bacillati > Actinomycetota > Actinomycetes > Propionibacteriales > Nocardioidaceae > Nocardioides > Nocardioides scoriae. Next base: position 3,517,004 of record NZ_LT629757.1, read on the forward strand.
ACCAGGGCGAGGAGATCGGCGAGATGATCCTCAACACCGCGGTCGCGCGGGGCGACGTGCAGGGCGAGCGGGCGGTGCGCACCGGCACCGACGGGAGGTACGTCGCGCTCAGCGACGCGGAGTACGCCCGCCTCGACCGGGTCTGCCAGACGCTCTACCGGACCGTCTCGACCGGCCGCGAGGACATCGTGGGCCGGGCCTACCCGGGCGCGGTCGACCAGTGGCCCAACGACCAGGGCGTCTACGTCGCCAGCTGCTTCGCCGTCGACGGCCTGGACCCGCTGCGCAAGGTCCGCGGCACGGTCTTCGACCGGGGCTGACCCACCCGGTGGGCCGCCGGGGGCTCAGCCCTCCCGGTGCACCTTGTGCTGCGCCGCCTGCGCGCGGGGGCGCACGACGACCTCGTCGATGTCGACGTGGGGCGGCAGCGAGGCCACCCAGCGGACGATCTCGGCGACGTCGCCGGCGGTGAGCGGCTCGGCCACCCCGGCGTAGATCGCGTCGCGCTTGGCCTCGTCGCCGGCGAAGCGCACCAGCCCGAACTCGTCGGTGGCGACCATGCCGGGGGCGACCTCGGTGAAGCGCAGCGGCTCGGCGACGTGCTCGAGGCGCAGCGTGCGGGTCAGGGCGGCGACGCCGTGCTTGGCGGCGACGTAGCCCGCCCCGCCCTCGTAGGCGACGCGGCCAGCGGTGGAGCCGATGTTGACGACCAGGCCGCCGCCGTCGGCGCGCAGGGCGGGCAGCAGGGCCTGGGTGACGCGCAGCACCCCGAGCACGTTGACGTCGTACATCCGGGCCCAGGTGTCGGCGTCGGCCTGCTCCACGGTGGCCGCGTCGAAGGCACCGCCGGCGTTGTTGACCAGCACGTCGAGGGAGCCGTGGGAGTCCGCGACCTGCCGGCCCAGGGCCTGGACCGCGGCGGTGTCGGTGACGTCGCAGACGATCGCGGTGCCGCCGATCTCGGCGGCGAGCTCCTCGATCCGCTCGGCGCGCCGCGCGGCGCACACGACGTGGAAGCCGTCGCCGGCCAGGGCGCGCGCGGTGGCGGCGCCGATGCCGCTGCTGGCGCCGGTCACCAGGGCGGTGCGGGTCGTGCCAGAAGTCGTGCCAGAAGTCGTGGCGGGGGTGCTCACGGAGTCCTCCAGGGGGATCGGCTGCGGACCGGTGGGGTCCGCGCGTCATGATAGGCAGCGCAGCAGCGAGGTCGGACGGCACACGTCGCGACCACCGGGCCGGACGCGCGCGCACGTGGCCCCGGACGAGAGGGGCAAGGGTGGTGAGCACGCTCCACCGCGTCGCCATGGTCAGCCTGCACACCTCCCCGCTCGACCAGCCGGGCACGGGGGACGCCGGCGGCATGAACGTCTACGTCCTGGCCCTCTCGCGCCGCCTCGCCGCCCGCGGGGTCGAGGTCGACGTGTTCACCCGCAGCACCGACAGCACCCTGGACCCCGTCGTCGACGTCACCGACGGCATCCGCGTCCACCACGTCTCCGCCGGCCCCTACGAGGGCCTGACCAAGCACGAGCTGCCTGCCCAGCTGTGCGTCTTCGCCCGCGAGGTGCTGCGCGCCGAGGCCTACCACCCGGTCGGCTACTACGACCTCGTGCACAGCCACTACTGGCTCAGCGGCCAGGTGGGCGCCCTGGCCCGCGACCGCTGGGGCGTGCCGCTGGTGCACACGATGCACACGATGGCCAAGGTCAAGAACGCCGCGCTCGCCGAGGGCGACACCCCCGAGCCGATGGCGCGGCTGATCGGGGAGGAGCAGGTCGTCGAGGCCGCCGACATGCTGGTGGCCAACACCGACGACGAGGCCCGCCAGCTGGTCGACCTCTACGGCGCCGACCCCGGCCGGGTGCAGGTCGTCCACCCCGGCGTCGACCTCGACACCTTCCGCGACGTCGGCACCCGCGCGGCCCGCGAGCGCCTCGGCCTGCCCGTCGACGGCGAGCTGATCACCTTCGTCGGCCGGATCCAGCCGCTCAAGGCCCCCGACGTGATGCTGCGCGCCGTCGCGGTGCTGCTGCGCGAGCGGCCCGAGCTGCGCTCGCGCCTGACCGTCGCGGTGGTCGGCGGCCCGTCCGGCTCGGGCCTGGAGCGCCCCGACGTGCTGGTCCGGCTGGCCGACGAGCTCGGCATCACCGACTCCGTGCGGTTCGTGCCGCCGGTGGCGCAGGCCGGCCTGGTCGACTGGTACGCCGCCTCCTCGCTGGTCTGCGTGCCGTCCTACAACGAGAGCTTCGGGCTGGTCGCCGTCGAGGCGCAGGCCACCGGCACCCCGGTCGTCGCCGCGGCCGTCGGCGGGCTGACGACCGCGGTGGCCCACGAGCGGTCCGGGCTGCTGGTCGAGGGCCACGAGCCCGCGTCGTACGCCGCCGCCTTCGCCCGCGTGCTGCTCGAGCCCGGACTGCGCGACCGGCTGGCCGAGGGGGCCCGCGTCCACGCCGCGCAGTTCGGCTGGGACCGCACGGCCGAGGCCATGATCGAGGTGTACGCCGCGGCGCACGAGAAGATGCGCGCCGACCTCAGCGGCCTCGCGCTCTGAGGTGCCTGCGGGTCCACCTGCCAGGCTGGGGCCCATGACCGACCCGACCACCCCGACCCCGCAGGCCCCCGGCGACCTGCAGCCCGACGACCTCGCCCCGGCCCGCCGCGACGCCCTCGACGCGCTGGTCCGGGTGCTGCGCGAGGCCGGGCTGGAGTGGACGCAGGTCTCGCCGACCTCCCTCATGGTCGAGCTGCCCGGGGAGAAGAAGCTGCAGACCCCGGCCCGCTTCGACGTCGGCACCCACGCGCTGGCCGTGCACGCCTTCGTGTGCCGTCGCCCCGACGAGAACTTCGAGGGCGTCTACCGCTGGATGCTGGAGCGCAACATGAAGATGTTCGCGTTCGCGTTCGCGCTCGACGGGGTGGGCGACGTCTACCTCGACGCCAAGCTGCCCCTCGAGGCGACCACGCCCGAGACCGTCGACCGGCTGCTCGGCGCGGTGCTGGAGTACGCCGACGGCTCGTTCAACACCCTGCTCGAGCTCGGGTTCGCCACCTCGATCCGCAAGGAGTGGGAGTGGCGGATCTCGCGCGGCGAGTCGGTGCGCAACCTGGAGGCCTTCCGCGGCCCGCTCGGGCTCGACCGGCTCGGCACGCCGAGCGGCGAGTCCTCCTAGGAGGGGGGCCGCGCGGCGACCTCGGCCGACGCCCGCGGCCGTGGCACCCGCCGCGCGACGGCCACGCCGACCAGCGCGGTCACGCCGCCGACGTACGCCAGGGCCGGCGGCGCCTCGCCGAGGAACACCAGGCCGAGCACGATGGTGATCGGCGGCACCAGGTAGGTCGTCACGCCGAGCCTCGACGCGCTCGTGTGGCGCAGCGCGACGGCGTACGTCGTGAACGCGACGGCCGTGGGGAAGACGCCGAGGTAGACCAGCCACAGCAGCGACGACGTCGGCGCGTCGCCGACCTGGCGGACCAGGTCGCCGGCGAAGGGCAGGCAGACCACGGCACCGGTCGTGCAGGCCATCCAGGTCACGTGGACGGCCTTGAGGCGGCCCATCAGCGGCTTCTGGAGGACCACGCTGACGGCGTACACGACCGCGGCCAGCAGGCACAGCGCCACGCCCAGGACGGGGGAGGCGTCGTCGGAGGTGCCGGGCGCCCCGCTGCCGTGGCTGGAGGCCGCGATCAGCGCGACGCCGCCGAAGGACAGGGCCAGGCCGAGCGCCAGGGTGGTGGTGAACCGCTCGCCGAGGAACAGCGCCGCCAGCAGCGCGATCAGCACCGGCGCCACCTGGATCAGCATCGACGCCGTGCCGGCGTCGACGAGCCGCTCGCCGGCGTTGAGCGCGACGTTGTAGACGCCGAACCACAGCACCCCGATGGCGAGCACCGGGAGCCAGTCGGCCCGGCGGGGCCGGGCCTCGCCGGTGGGCAGGCCCTGCGCCAGCGCCACGACCCCCAGGCACAGCGAGCCGACGAGCAGCCGACCCAGCGAGAGCGCGCCCGGGGTGAAGTCGGCGGCGAGGTGGCGGATGGCCACGAAGGCCGAGGCCCAGAAGAGCAGCGTGACGCCGATGGCGGCCAGCGGCAGCCAGCGGGGGACGGTGGGCACAGGAGCGGCGTCGCTCATCTCCAGGACGCCTCGGTGCGCTCGACCAGGTCGGCCACGACGGCCTCCAGGGAGCCGGTGCCCTCGAAGCGGGCGCGCTGCCGGGTGGCGCCGGTGCCGCGGGCCAGCAGGTCCTCGAGGCCGTCCTCGACCAGGGCGAGGTCGCCGGCCTCCTCCAGCGCGGGACCGACGTGGCGCAGCAGCGAGGCCATCGCCGCGCGGGCCGGCACCAGCTCCTGGACGGCCGGGTCGACCAGCCGCTCGGCCAGGCCGTGGCGCGCGGCGCGCCAGCTCGCGGCGCGCAGCAGGTCGCTGCGCCACGACGGCTGCGGCTCGGCCCCGGCCGCGGTCGTGACCAGCCCACGGGTGAGCGCGGTGACCAGGACGGCGTCCTCCACCTCGGTGCAGACGTCGGCGACCCGCACCTCGACCGTCGGCCACTCGGCGGCCAGCCGCGCGTCGAAGTAGGCCATGGCGGGGTCCAGCGCAGCCCCCCAGCCGACCAGCTGCTCCACCACCCGGTCGTACGTCGCGGGGTCGCCGAACGGCTCGCCGGTGCCGTGGGAGGGCCAGCGGCCCCAGATCTGGGAGCGCCAGCTGGCGTGGCCGGTGTCGCGGCCCTCGGCGTACGGCGAGTTGGCGCTGGCGGCGAGCAGCAGCGGCAGCCACGGGGCGATCGCGTCGAGGACCCGGACGCCCTCCACGCGGCTGTCGATGTCGACGTGGACGTGCATCGCGCAGGCGAGCGAGGAGCGGGCCAGCTCGGCGTACTGCTGGCGGATCTGGAGGTAGCGCGGCTGCGGCGTCACCGTGACCTCGCCGTCGACCAGCACGGGCGTGGCCACCGCGACCGCGGCGGCGCCGGCCGCCCGGGCCGCCTCCCCGACCGCCCGGCGGCTCTCGCGCAGGTGCGCGGCCAGCTCGTCCATCGAGGTGGTCGGCGGCGTCTGGCTCTCGATCTGCTGGAGGAACAGCTCGGCCTCGACGGGGGCGTCGGCTGCGGTCTCGCCGGGCGTCGACATCCGCTCGTCGTGCGCGCGGACCGCCTGGCGGGAGACCGCGGTCAGGCAGCCGGTCGCGGGGTCGACGAGCAGCAGCTCCTCCTCGACCCCCACCTTGCGCACGCCCACGCGGGTGAGTCTGCCCTGCGGGGACGGCCGCGTCGCGCCGCGGGTCCGCTCAGAGGTCGAGCTTGTAGCCGAGGCCGCGCACGGTCGTCAGCAGCTGGGGCTCGGCGGGGTTGTCCTCGAGCTTGGCCCGCAGCCGCTTGACGTGCACGTCGAGGGTCTTGGTGTCGCCGACGTAGTCCGATCCCCACACCCGGTCGATGAGCTGCCCGCGGGTCAGCACCCGACCGGGGTTGCGCAGGAACATCTCGAGCAGCTCGAACTCCTTGAGCGGCAGCCGCACCTCGTCGCCGGCCAGCGTCACCAGGTGGCGCTCGACGTCCATCCGCACGGCGCCGACCTCGAGGGTCATCGGGGCCAGGTCGGGCTCGGCGCCGCGGCGCAGCACGGCACGGATCCGGGCGACCAGCTCGCGCGGCGAGTAGGGCTTGGTGACGTAGTCGTCGGCGCCCAGCTCGAGACCGACCACCTTGTCGACCTCGTCGTCCTTGGCGCTGACCATGATGACCGGCACGTTGGAGGTCTGGCGGATCTGGCGGCAGACCTCGGTGCCGGGCAGCCCGGGCAGCATCAGGTCGAGCAGCACGATGTCGGCGCCGGCGCGGTCGAACTCCGTGAGCGCGTCGGGCCCGGTCGCGGCGATGGCGACCTCGAAGCCCTCCTTGCGCAGCATGTAGGCGAGGGCGTCGCTGTAGCTCTCCTCGTCCTCGACGACCAGTACGCGGGTCATGCGTTCTCCTTGAGCGGTTCGGTGGCGTCCGGGGCGGACGCAGGGGGCAGGCCCGGCTTGCGGGGCAGGGTGAGGGTGAAGGTCGAGCCCTGGCCCTCCACGGACCAGACCCGGACCTCGCCGCCGTGGGAGGCGGCCACGTGCTTGACGATCGACAGGCCCAGGCCGGTGCCGCCGGTGGAGCGGTGGCGGGCGGGGTCGACGCGGTAGAAGCGCTCGAAGATCCGGTCGATCTCGGAGGACGGGATGCCGATGCCCTGGTCGGTGACCGCGAGGTCGACGGTGGTGTCGTGGCCGGTGGCCGAGACGACGACGGTCGAGCCCTCGGGGGAGTAGGTGACGGCGTTGGCGACCAGGTTGCCCAGCGCGACCGAGATCTGCTCGCGGTTGCCGAGCAGCCACAGGCCCCGGGTGCCCTGGTGGACCACGGTGATGCGGCGGGCCTGGGCGTCGGTCGCCGACTCGTCGATGGCCCGGGCCACGATGGCATCGGCCTCGACGGCGAGCGGCTCGACCAGCGGGTCGTCGCCCTGCAGCCGCGAGAGCTCGATGATCTGCTGCACCAGCCGCGCCAGCCGGTCGCTCTCCTTGTGCATCCGCCCGGCGAAGCGCTGCACCGCCTCGGGGTCGTCGGCGGCGTCGATGACGGCGTCCGAGAGCAGCTTGATGGCGCCCACGGGCGTCTTGAGCTCGTGGCTGACGTTGGCGACGAAGTCGCGGCGGATCGACTCCACGCGGCGCTCGCGGGTCCGGTCCTCGACCAGCGCGAGCACCAGCTGGGAGCTGAGCGGGGCGACCCGGGCGGTGACGTGGCGCGAGGGGAACCCCGGTCGCTGCATCAGCAGCTCGGTCTCGCGGATCTGGCCGTCGCGGCGCACCTGCCTCACCAGGTCGGCGAGCTCGCGCTCGGTGATCTCCTGCCCGCGCACGATCCCCATGGCGATCGCGGGCGCCGAGGCCTTGAGCACCGCGTCGCTGCCGTCGACCACCAGCGCGCTGCTGCGCAGCACCGAGAGCACTGCGGCGACACCGGGAGGCAGCGGCGGCTCGAGGACCGGGGCGGGGCGGCGCTGGCGCTCGCTCACGCGGAACGCGAGCACCGTGCCCCCACCCAGCACTGCCCCGAGCAGCGCGAAGAGGAGGGCCTGGACCGTCGGGCTCACGTCCTCGATCGTACGCAGAGTTTCACCTGGGGTTTCGCCACCGTGGAGCCCTTTCCAGGGCTGTTCACGCCTCGTTCACGCAACGTCGCCAACACTTCATCCGTCTCGGCTTAGGTTGGGTCCATGCGCGATGCCTACACCGACCAGCTCGACTCGATCCGCGACGACCTCGTGGGCATGGCCCGCCTCGTCCGCGAGGCGGTCACCGAGGGCACGACCGCGCTGCTCGAGGGCGACGCCCAGCGGGCCGAGCAGGTCATCTCCGGCGACGCCCAGATCGACGCGCTGCGCGAGAAGCTCGAGGAGCACAGCTTCGAGCTGCTCTCCCTGCAGAACCCCGTCGCCGGCGACCTGCGGATGCTGGTCGCGTCGCTGCGGATGGTCAGCGAGTTCGAGCGGATGGGCGACCTGGCCGTCCACGTCGCCAAGATCGCCCGGCTGCGCGTCCCCGAGATCGCCGTGCCGACCTCCGTGGTCCCGATGATCGAGCGGATGGCCGCCGTCGCCGAGGTGATGATCGCCAAGGTCGAGCACATCATCGCCGAGTCCGACGTCGCCGCTGCCGAGGAGCTCGAGCAGGTCGACCAGGAGATGGACAAGCTGCGCCGCAACTCCTTCCGCGAGCTCCTGGGCTCCGACTGGACCTACGGCGTCGAGCCGGCCGTCGACATCGCCCTGCTCGGCCGCTACTACGAGCGCATCGCCGACCACGCGGTCTCGATCGCCCGCCGGGTCGTCTTCCTCGTCACCGGCGAGCACCCGCAGTACGCCGGCAACGCCGCCACGCTGTAGCGCTCCCGGGGCCCCGGCCGACCGGGTCCCCCGGGCCGACCGGCCGGCCCCACCGGGACCGGCGGTCAGCGCCCCTGGTTGGCCACCGCGGCAGCCGCGGCGGCCGCGGCCTCGGGGTCGAGGTAGCGGCCACCGGGCGTGACGGGTCGGTGGTCCTCGTCGAGCTCGTAGACCAGCGGCATGCCGGTGGGGATGTTGAGGCCGGCGATGTCCTCGTCGCTGATGCCGTCGAGGTGCTTGACGATGGCGCGGAGGCTGTTGCCGTGGGCGGCCACGAGGACGGTGTGGCCGGCGTCGAGGTCGGGCACGATCGCGGACTCCCAGTAGGGCAGCATCCGCACGATCACGTCGGCGAGGCACTCGGTGGCGGGCATCTCGGCACCGAGGTCGGCGTAGCGCGGGTCGCCCGCCTGGGACCACTGGTCGCCGTCCTCGATCGGCGGCGGGGGCACGTCGAAGCTGCGGCGCCAGGTCATGAACTGCTCCTCGCCGTACTGCTCGAGGGTCTGCTTCTTGTCCTTGCCCTGCAGCGCGCCGTAGTGGCGCTCGTTGAGGCGCCACGAGCGGCGCACCGGGATCCAGTGGCGGTCGGCCGCGTCGAGGGCCAGGTGGGCGGTGGTGATGGCGCGGCGCAGCAGCGAGGTGTGCACGACGTCGGGGAGCAGGCCGGCCTCGACGAGCTGCTCGCCACCGGCGGCGGCCTCGGAGCGGCCCTTCTCGGTGAGGGCCACGTCGACCCAGCCGGTGAACAGGTTCTTGGCGTTCCAGTCGCTCTCGCCGTGACGGAGCAGGATCAGGGTCCGGGTCTGGCTCATGGCACGGATCCTAGACGGGCTCCGGCCAGGCGTACGCCGCGGCGAGCGCGGGCGGGTCGGGCCAGCGGGTGCGGAAGACTTCGGTCGGGCTACGGCGCAGCCGACTCCGAGGGCGACGCCGACGGGGACTCCGACGGGGACGCGGAGGGGGACTCGGACGGCGACTCGGAGGGGGAGGCCGACTCCGACGGGCTCGGCCCGACGCTGGAGAACTCCTCCTCCGCGGCGACGACCGGCACGTTGATCTCGGTGGTCTGCCCGCTCTGGAAGGTGAGCGTCAGCCGGGTGTAGCCACCGGCCTTGATGCCCTCGCCGGTCACGGCGATCTGGTCGACGGAGTCGTCGGCGAGGTTGACGATGCTGTCGGGGTCCAGCGCCACCGGGCTGGTCAGCTCGACCTGGACGTCGGACCCGGTGATGGTGTCGAGCTGGTCCTCCTGGTCGAGCTCGGTGTTGACCAGCGAGGAGATGAAGCGGCCGGACCCCTCCTCCTCGGAGACCACGACGGCCCCGAGCACGTCGACGGAGTCGCCGCGCTCGTTGGCGCCGACCCCCGGCTGGTAGACCTGGTCGGTCTGCGCGTCGAAGCCGCAGGCACCCAGTGCGGGCACCAGCAGGGCGAGCGAGGCGGCGGCAAGACGTCGGCGTACGGGCGTCAACATGGCGGAGGTCCTCTCGCGCGGTCAGGAAGGCAGGGGCGAGCCTATCGCTCAGCGGGCGATGCCCGCGGTGAGGGCCACGTAGGCGCACCCCGCGAGCACGAGCGCGGTCAGCGCCGCCGTCGCCAGCAGCAGCCTCGGGGTGCCCGTGCGCAGCGCGATCCGCAGCGGCAGGTGGCGCACCGTGCCGCGGTGGTCGGTCACCAGGTCGGGCAGTGCCACCAGCACGTGCACGAGCACGCCCAGCACCGCCACCAGCACCACGAACGACGTCACGGGCGCGGTGCCCTCCGCCTCGCGGCCCCACCCGCCGAAGCTGACGAAGCCCGCCAGCAGCGCGAACGTCGCCGCCCACCCGACCCACGACAGCAGCCCGCGGTGCAGCCAGCGGTCGTGGACCACGCCCACGACCAGGCTCGCCAGCAGCAGCGCTCCGGCGACCAGGCCGTTCTGCAGCGACAGCGGGACGGCGAGCAGCACCAGCACGGCCAGGGCGTACGTCGCGTTGCCGCGCGGCACCAGCCCCGACGCCAGCGGCTTGCCGGGCGCCTGGGTCTGCCGGTCCTCCTCGGTGTCCACGAGGTCGTCGATGAGGCCGAGCGCGAGCTGCACGACCAGCACGGCTGCGCCGCTGACCAGCCACTCGCGCGGCGGCCGGCCCATCAGGGCGACCAGCACGGCGACCGCGACGCCGAAGGCCAGCGCCTGCCGCGGGTGCATCGCGCTCACGACCGCCCGGAGCTGCCCCACGAGCGAGGTGCGGGGCGGCTCCCCGGGGGTGCGCGCCGCCGAGCCCGGCGATCCGGGGCGGGGCGGTGGCGTCCGCGCGGGCTTGTCGGAGGGCCGCACCGTCCGCTGCCGCGTCCCGCCGGAGCTGTCGGTGTCGCCGTCGGTGCCGGTCGAGGGCGTGCTCATCGTGCGCTCACGCAGCGCAGTATCGACCATCGCGCCGCCGATGAGGAGCCTTTCGGCCAAGCGCCGCCGGGACGGCCCGTCGGGCGTCCCCGGGGGCGACGGGAGGGGGGTCCGCGGGGGTGCTCCCAGGGGTGCCGGCGACGCGACGGGAGAGATCGCGGAGCGGGGCCACACCGTTCCCACCGCACGCGAGGAACACACGATATGCGGAGTTGTCAAGCCCCGAAAACGGCTCTGACCTGCGGAAACAGGGGATAGGCGACCCTGGCAACCGTGTTAGACTGGTCACCTCGAAAGGGGAACACATCAATATGACTTTCACTGTCGGCGAAACGGTTGTCTATCCGAATCACGGGGCCGCGGTCATCGAGAACATCGAGATGCGCACCATCAAGGGCGAGGAGAAGCAGTACCTCGTGCTCCGCATCGTCGCCCAGCAGGACCTGGTCGTGCGGGTGCCCGCCTGCAACCTGGACCTCGTCGGGGTCCGCGACGTGGTCGACAAGGCCGGTCTCGACCGCGTCTTCGAGGTGCTCCGGGCGGTCGTGCCCGACGAGCCGACCAACTGGTCGCGTCGCTACAAGGCCAACCTGGAGAAGCTCCACTCCGGCGACGTCATGAAGGTCGCCGAGGTCGTGCGCGACCTGTGGCGCCGCGAGCGTGACCGTGGCCTGTCGGCCGGCGAGAAGCGGATGCTGGCCAAGGCGCGCCAGATCCTCGTCTCCGAGCTGGCGCTGGCCGAGCACACCAACGAGGACAAGGCCGAGACCATCCTCGACGAGGTCCTCGCCTCCTAGGCGACACCCTCACCTGCGTCACCACGAGCCCCCGGGACCACTCCCGGGGGCTCGTCGCGTCTGCGCCCTAGGGTGGGCGCCATGAGCAGCCAGGGCTGGGACCCGTACGACGAGACGCCGGCCGTCCTCGGCCTGGTCCCCGTCGAGGGGCGTGGCTCGCTGCCCTTCGCGCTGGTCCACGGCGAGTCCCTGGTCGCGTCGGCGTCGTGGGCGCTGAGCACCGCCGGGATCGACCTCTACGACCTGTCCGTGCCGTTCGAGCAGGTCCGCGAGGCGGGGCTGGTGCTGGTCGTCCACGACCCGCTGTGCCCCCTGACGCCGGCGTCCTTCCTGGCCGAGTGCGTGACCGAGGCCCAGCGGACCGGCGCCGTCGTGGTCGGCGTGCGCCCGGTGACCGACACCGTCAAGGCGTACGCCGCCGAGGCGTCCGGCGTGCTCCGGCTCGGCGCGACCGTCGACCGCGAGACGCTCGTCTGCCCGACCTCGCCCGTCGTGCTGCCCGCCGCCGTGCTGGCCGCCCTGGACTCGCTCGAGGTGGACGACCTGGCCGCGCTGGTGGCCTCCCTCTCGGAGCGGTTCCCGGTGCGCCACCTGCTGGCCCCCGCGCTGGGCCGCCGGGTGGTCGACGAGTCCGACCTGGCGGTCCTGGCCGCGCTGAGCGCCGCCACGGCCACCTCCTCGGGATCCGTCGGGGTCGACTCGGACGGGCTGCCGGACGGGCTGCCGGACGGTGGGCTCAGTCCGGACGGCCCCGGCTGAGCAGCTCCCCGGCCAGGGCGACGTCCTCGGCGAAGGTGACCTTGAGGTTGGCCGCGTCGCTGGGCACCCCCACCACGGCGACCTCGGAGTAGCGCTCCAGGCAGGCTGCCGTGTCGGTGCCGACGAAGCCGTCCTCGTGGGCGCGGGAGTGCGCGTCGAGCAGCTCCGCGGCCCGGAACGCCTGCGGGGTCTGCACCGCCACCAGGGCCGGCGCGGCCCGCCCGGCACGGGTCAGCAGCGGTGGCACCCGGGTGACGGGGATGGCGCCCCCGTGCTCGACGGCGGCCGCGACGACCTGGCGCCACAGCGACGCCGGGGCCAGCGGCCGGGCGGCGTCGTGGATCGCCACCACGTCGAGCTCGCCCGCCTCGATGTCGGGTCGCAGCACCTGCACCGCCCGCCACTCGGAGTCGTGGCGCTGGGTGCCGCCCGCCACCACCCACAGGTCGTGCGACCCCAGGTGCGGGGCGACGGCCTCGCGCACCGCGTCCTGGTCCGCGGGGCGCACCACCAGCACGACCCGGTGCACGCCCTCGAGCGCGAGCACCGTGCGCACCGACCACACCAGGACCGGCACGTCGCCGAGGGGGAGCAGCACCTTGTTGACCTCGGCGCCGACGCGGGTGCCGGAGCCCGCCGCCAGCAGCACGGCGGCGGTGCGGGGGGTCGGGGCGCTCACGAGGCGCGGTCCCGGCTGGCGGCCGCGTCCCGGCGCACGTGCGGGCGCGCCAGCGTCGCCAGGGCGGCCGAGACGACGCGCTCGCGCTCCAGCGGCAGCATGTGGCCGGCGCCGGGGGCCACGGTCAGGTGGGCGTCGGGCAGCCGCTCCAGCAGCCGCCGGGCGTGGCTCGGCGGGGTGAGGACGTCGCGGCTCCCGACGAGCACCCGCACCGGGATGCCCGCGAGGACCGCGAGGGCGTCGGCCCGGTCGTGGCGCAGGCAGTCCTCGTAGTAGCCCACGACGGTGGCGCCGGGGCAGCTGATGAGCCCCTCCACGGCGAGCGCGGCGTCGGCCAGCCGCATCGGGGTGCCGAACAGGAAGGTGCGCAGCAGCAGCCGCTCCACGATCGGCGCCCGGCGCCGGGCGCGGCGCGACAGGGTGCGTGAGCGCAGCGCCAGCACCCGCGGGATCTGCGACCGCAGCAGCGGGCCGGCGTCGGGCAGGCCGAGCGTGACGGTGTCGAGCTGCCCGCTCGAGGTGGAGACCAGGGCGACGCCCACCACCCGCTCGAACAGCTCGGGACGCTGCTCAGCGAGCGCCATCAGGGCCATGCCGCCGATGGAGTGGCCCGCGAGCAGCAGCGGACCGGTCGGGGCCAGGGCGTCGACGAGGTCACCCCAGTCGCGGGCGAGCAGGTCGATGCGCGCGCCGGCGCGGGTCACCGGGCTCGACTCGCCGTGGCCGCGGTGGTCCCAGGTGACGATCCGGACGTCGTGGCCGAACTCCCGCATCAGGTCGCGCACCTGGTAGTGCCAGTCCTGCTGGTTCAGCGTCCAGCAGTGGGCGAGGAAGACGGTCAGCGGCGCGTCGTCGGGGCCGTACGTCGTGACCGCCAGCCGCAGTCCGTCGAAGGTGCGCACGGGTCCTTTCTAGCGCCTAGTTGAGGCTCGCGTCCTCGGGCAGGGTCGAGAGCATCGCCACGGGTCCGGGCTGGCGGCGCAGCACCTGGCGCCACAGGCCGCCGGGATCGTCGCTGAACAGGTCGTGGTCCTCGGCCGGCGCGAGGTGCCAGCTGCCGGAGTCGATCTCGTCGTCGAGCTGGCCCGGGCCCCAGCCGGCGTACCCGGCGTAGACGCGCAGCGCCGAGATCAGTCCGACGTACTCCTCCGGCGGCCGGTCGAGGTCGAGGATGCCCAGCGTGGCCGACAGCGGCTGCCAGGCCTCGGGGACGCCGGCGCCGGAGAGGCGGGCGACGGCGAGCGCGGCGTTGCCCTCGACCGGACCGCCCTCGAAGAGCACCTGGGGCGCGCTGGTGAGGTCGCTCCACGAGGCGAGCACCTCGCCGACGGGCGTGGTGGCGGGCCGGTTGAGGACGACCCCGAGCGAGCCCGAGTCGTCGGAGTCGAGGACCAGGACGAGGGTGCGGGCGAAGCGGGGGTCCTGCAGGGTCGCCGAGGAGATCAGGAGGGATCCGCGGGCGGGCTGCATGGTCCATCGTGACACCCCGGAGGGGGGCGCGTCAGGGGCCCGCCCGGCTGACACCCGACGACGCTCCGCCGGGGCTCAGCCGGCGCGCACCAGCAGGGCCGTCGCCAGCGCCGCGAGACCCTCGCCCCGGCCGGTGAGGCCGAGGCCGTCGGTGGTGGTGGCGGTCAGGGAGACGTCGATGCCGTGCCGCTCGCGGATGCCCGCCTCCGCCTCGGCGCGGCGGGCCGAGAACCGCGGCCGGTTGCCGACGAGCTGGCAGGCGACGTTGCCGACCTCCCAGCCGGCCTCCCGGACCCGGCGCAGCGCCTCGGCGAGCAGGTCGTGGCCGGCCGCTCCGGCCCACTGCGGCTCCGAGGTGCCGAAGTTGCTGCCGAGGTCGCCGAGACCGCTGGCCGAGAAGAGCGCGTCGCAGATCGCGTGCAGCACCACGTCGCCGTCGGAGTGGCCCTCGGGGCCGACCTCCTCGTCGCTCCAGTCGAGCCCGGCGATGCGCATCGGGCGCCCGGCGGCGAGGCGGTGGACGTCGGTGCCCAGACCGATGCGCAGACCGACGCGCAGGCCGGTGGGTCGAGCCTCGGCGGGGCCTTCGCCTCGGCGCTCGGCGGTGCTGTCGTCGGTGCCGTGGGTGGGGCTCCCGCTCGGGCTTCCGGCGGGGGGCGGGGAGGAGGTCACGGGTCGATCATCGCGCGCGACGGCCCACGCCGTCGGCGCCCGGGCCGGTCCCGTGGTCGGGGTGAGACGATGGCGGGGTGACGACGACCGTGGAGCAGCCGGACGTCGGCGTCGCCCGGACGCCGCCGTCGCGGGGCGTGCTCGCGGTCGCGGGGGTCGTCGCCGGCGCCAGCGGCATCGCGCTCAGCCAGGCCACCGCGTGGGCGCTGCGGCTCGACACCTCGCCGGTCGGCGCGGTCGCCGCGGTGGTGCGCGACGCGACGCCGGGCCGCCTCGCCGAGGCCCTCATCGGGCTGGTCGGCACCCTCGACAAGCCGCTGCTGCTCGGCGGCACCGTGCTGGTCCTGCTCGCGGTCATCGGGTACGCCGCCAGCTGGGTGCGGCGGGTCCCGCTGGTGCCCGACCTCGTGTTCCTCGCGCTCGGCGGCGTCGGGCTCGCCGCGGTGATGTCGCAGCGACCCGGCGGCGTCGGGGCGCCGCTGGCCGTCCTGGTCGGCCTGATGACCTGGGTGGTGTCGCTGCGGCTGCTGACCGGCCCGCTGCTCGACGACCGCCACGGCACCGACGCCGACGCCCGCCGCCAGTTCCTGCGCCGGGTCGGCCTGGTCGTCGTGGGCGCCGCGGCGGTGACGGCCGCGGGCCGCTTCGCCGGGGGCGCGCGCCGCCAGGTCGAGCAGTCCCGACGGCTGCTGCGGCTGCCGGTGCGGGCGGGCGACGTGCCGCAGGCCGCCGACCTCAAGGTCGGCATCAGCCCGTGGCGGACCCCGAACGCCGACTTCTACCAGATCCACACCGCCCTGGCCTCGCCCACGATCCGCCCCGAGGACTGGGAGCTGCGCATCCACGGGCTCGTCGACCGGGAGGTGCGGGTCGGCTACCAGGACCTCGTCGGGCGGGAGCTCACCGAGGCCTGGGTGACGCTGTGCTGCGTGTCCAACGAGGTGGGCGGCGACCTCGTCGGCAACGCCTTCTGGTCCGGCGTGCCGGTGCGCGAGCTGCTGGCGCGGGCCGGCGTCGACGCCTCGGCCGACTGCGTGCTCCAGACCTCCGACGACGGCTGGACCTGCTCCACCCCGCTCGAGGCCCTCACCGACGACCGCGACGCCCTGCTGGCCGTGGCCATGAACGGCCAGCCGCTGCCCGTGGAGCACGGCTTCCCGGTGCGGGTCGTGGTGCCCGGCCTCTACGGCTACGTCTCGGCGACCAAGTGGGTCGTCGACCTCGAGGTCACCCGCTTCGCCGACGTCACCGCCTTCTGGACCGAGCGCGGCTGGGGCGAGAGGGGCCCGGTCAAGACGCAGTCGCGCATCGACGTCCCCCGCGACGGCGAGAGCCTCGCCGCGGGCCGCGTCGCCCTGGGCGGCGTCGCCTGGGCCCAGCACACCGGCATCGCGAAGGTCGAGGTGCAGGTCGACGGGGGAGCGTGGCAGGAGGCCGAGCTGGGCGGCGTGCCGGACGACGACACCTGGGTCCAGTGGCTGCTGCGCACCGACCTCGACGAGGGCGACCACGAGGTCGTCGTGCGCGCCACGGACAAGAGCGGCTACACCCAGACCCCCGTCGAGACCGACGTCGTCCCCGACGGCGCCACCGGCTGGGACTCGCGGCGGTTCCGGGTGGGCTGAGGGGGTCGGCGCGGGGTCGGCGCCGCCACCCTCAGAACCCCGCCGGCAACGGGTGGTCGGCGTCGTGGACGACGTAGACGGTGCCGCGGGAGCCGGACTGCCAGGCGCGCTCGAACTGCCCGCGGTCGTAGGTGCGGCGCACGCCGGCGTTCGTGGAGGCGGCGGGGTCGTTGACGACCACGTCGCCGGTCCTGGTGAAGCCCGCGATCACGACGAGGTGGCCGGCGGTGGCGCCGATGGGGGCGCCGGCGAGGCCGCCGCGGGAGAAGGAGATCGAGGCGGCCAGGGGCACGCCGGCGGCGACGAAGCGCTCGGCGTCGCGCAGGCTCGAGAGGCGGGTGACGAAGGCGTCGCCGGTGCGGTTGGCGGCGTACGCCGTGTTGAAGGCCCAGTTGCCGGCGCCCCGGTAGCCGTGGTCGTAGACGGTGCGGGCGACGTGGTCGACGAAGCGGTCGGTGTCGCCGGCCGCCACCCAGGCGTAGGAGCCGGGAGCCGGGAGCCGGCCGTAGTAGCCGAGCAGCATCGACAGCGAGGTGGGCGAGCACCAGGCCTGGCCGCCGCCGCCGTACTGGGGGTACTCGCCGCGGTGCGTCATCTGGCTGTACGCCGGCACGGCCAGCGTCCGCGCGCCCAGCAGCGGCCGGCTGGTCGGCTGGGTGGCGCCGGCGCGGCTGGCCACGGCCTGCACCGAGCGCAGCGCGGGCGTCGCGGTGCTGCCGGCGGCGCGGAAGAGCGTGACCCGGAGCTGGTAGCTGCGCAGCGTGGTGCCGGGGGCCGCCCGCAGGGTGTCGGTGGCGACCGAGGCGACGGCGTCGCGCTGCGCGCCCGCGCTGGTGCGGCGGAACGTCGTGTCGCGGTGGGACCAGTTGCCCATCACCTTCCAGCCGCTGGTGCGACCGGTCGTCGAGGTCACCCGCGCCAGCACCCGCACGAAGGTGTTCGCCGGGGTCTCGGCCGACCACGACGGGACGAGCTCGTCGAAGGCGCGGGCCGGCGTGCTGACCGGGGAGGTCCAGCGGCCCCACGACCAGGTGCGGCCGGCGTACGTCGTGGTGCCGGCGGGGCGCGAGCTGCTCGGCACCAGCCGGGCCGAGCCGCCCGCGACGCTGACCGCCTCGGCGGTGCCGGTCCGGAGCTGGGCGTCGCTGGTGAGCTGGCGGAAGGTGTGGCTGGGTGCGGCGGTGGAGGTGGCCGACGCGGCCCAGCGCGCCTCGACCGGCGGGACCCCGCGGCCGTCGAGCCCGGTGAGGGCCGCGGCCACCACCGAGAGGACCACGGCTCCCGCGGCGAGCGCCTGGAGACGGGCGGGCACGCGGGAGGGCGCACGACCGCCCCGACGAGCAGCTGGCCGAGAAGACATGCCACCGAGGGTAGGTCCCATCCGTCACTCCAGGGCGATTTCGCCACATTCGTGACGGTCGGCGGTGGTCGGGGCGACCACCTCGGACCTCTAGAATCACCGGGTGACCCTCCGGCTCTACGACACCGCGACGCGCGCGGTCCGCGACTTCGTCCCCCTGCACGAGGGCCGTGTCGGGGTCTACGTGTGCGGGCTGACGGTGCAGTCCGAGCCGCACGTCGGGCACGTCCGATCGGCGGTCAACTTCGACGTGCTGCGGCGCTGGCTGCTGGCCAGCGGCTACGCGGTCGACTTCATCCGCAACGTCACCGACATCGACGACAAGATCCTCGCGAGGTCGGCCGAGCAGGACCGCCACTGGTACAACCTCGCCTACGACATGAAGCGCGAGCTCGACCGGGCCTACGACGCGCTGCACGTCCTGCCGCCGACCTACGAGCCGGCCGCGACCGGCCACGTCCCCGAGATGGTCGAGCTGATCCTGCTGCTGGTCGAGCGCGGGCACGCCTACGCCGCCACCGACGGCTCGGGCGACGTCTACTTCGACGTGCGCTCCTGGCCGTCGTACGGCGAGCTGACCCGCCAGTCCGTCGAGGACATGGAGCCCGCCGCCGACGCCGACCCGCGCGGCAAGCGCGACCCGCGCGACTTCGCCCTGTGGAAGGGCCGCAAGGACTCCGAGCCGCCGACCGCGTCGTGGCCCTCCCCGTGGGGACGCGGCCGACCGGGCTGGCACGTCGAGTGCTCGGCCATGGCCGGGAAGTACCTCGGCGACGCCTTCGACATCCACGGCGGCGGCGTCGACCTGCGCTTCCCCCACCACGAGAACGAGCAGGCGCAGTCGCGGGCCGCCGGGCACGGCTTCGCGTCGTACTGGATGCACAACGCCTGGATCACCACCAGCGGCGAGAAGATGAGCAAGTCGCTCGGCAACTCGCTGCTCGTGCCGGCCGTGCTCCAGCGCGTGCGCGGCATCGAGCTGCGCTACTACATGGTCGCCGCGCACTACCGCTCCACGGTCGAGTTCAGCTTCGAGGCGCTGGAGGAGGCCGCGTCGGCGTTCCGGCGCGTCGAGGGCTTCCTCGCCCGGGTGCCCGTGGCGAGCCCCGGCGACGAGGTCGCCGCGTCGCTGCCGGAGCGCTTCACC
This sequence comes from Nocardioides scoriae, assembly GCF_900104965.1. NCBI lineage: Bacteria > Bacillati > Actinomycetota > Actinomycetes > Propionibacteriales > Nocardioidaceae > Nocardioides > Nocardioides scoriae. The sequence goes on from NZ_LT629757.1 coordinate 3,535,819, forward strand.
CACGCCCTCGACGACGACCTGGCCACGCCGGTCGCCGTGGGCGCGATCCACGACACCGTGCGCGAGGGCAACCGGCTGCTCGGCGAGGGCGACCTCGCCGGGGCGCGCCGGGCCGCGGGCGAGGTGCGGGCCATGCTCGACGTGCTCGGGCTCGACCCGGCCGACCCCCACTGGACCAGCGGGGGCGCGGCCGACGACCTCACCCCCGTGGTCGACGCCCTCGTCCACGGCCTGCTGGAGCAGCGGGCCGCGGCGCGGGCGAGCAAGGACTTCGCCACGGCCGACGCGATCCGCGACCGGATCAAGGCCGCCGGCGTCGAGATCGACGACACCCCCGACGGACCGAAGTGGAGCATCGCCACCGATGCCAGGTAACTCCCAGCGCCGCGGCGCCATCAAGAAGTCCGGCAAGGGCAACCCCACCGCCGGTTCCGGCGGCCGCGTGCGGCGCGGCCTCGAGGGCAAGGGCCCCACGCCCAAGGCCACCGACCGGCCCTACCACCAGGCCCACAAGCAGGCCAAGCGCGCCGAGAAGGAGTCCGCCCGCGGCGGTGGTCCCGGTAAGCCGCGGCGCAAGCCGGGCAGCGGCGACCAGGAGTGGATCGCCGGTCGCAACTCGGTGGTCGAGGCGCTGCGCGCCGAGCTGCCGGTCACCGCGATCTACGTCGCGGAGGGCGCCGAGCGCGACGGTCGGCTCAAGGAGGTCTTCGGCATCGCCGCCGACAAGGGCCTCTCGCTGCTCGAGGTGCCGCGCGTCGAGCTCGACCGCCTCACCCGGGGCGCGGTCCACCAGGGCCTGGCCGCCCGCGTCCCCGCCTACGAGTACGCCGACCCGATGGAGTTCCTCGACGCCGCGGCCGCCAACCACGAGCAGCCGCTGGTCGTCGCGCTCGACTCGGTGACCGACCCCCGCAACCTCGGCGCGGTCGTCCGCTCGGCGGCCGGCTTCGGCGCCCACGGCGTGGTCATCCCCGAGCGGCGCGCGGCCGGCATGACCGCCAGCGCCTGGAAGACCTCGGCCGGGGCGGCCGCGCGGGTCCCCGTCGCGCAGGTCGTCAACCTGACCCGGCAGCTGCGGGCCTACCAGGAGGCGGGCTGCATGGTGATCGGCCTGGCCGCCGACGGCGAGGTCACCCTGCCCGCGCTCGACCTCGCCCGCGGACCCCTGGTCGTGGTGGTCGGCTCGGAGGGCAAGGGCCTCTCGCGCCTGGTCGCCGAGACCTGCGACCAGCTCGTCTCGATCCCGATGGCGAGCTCGCTGGAGTCGCTCAACGCCGGTGTCGCAGCGAGCATCACGCTCTACGCGGTCGCCCAGGAGCGGGCCCGGGAGTTGGCGCAGGAGCAGTCCGGCGGCTGAGCGCACGCGTCCCCGCACGACACCGGGGCGGCTGCTGGAGGTCGCCACGGGCGTCCTGGTGTGGCTGCTCGTCGCGCTGCCGGCGACCGTGTGGTGCTTCACCCACACCAGCGTCGAGACGGTCGTGGCCAGCCACGACGCCGAGCTGCGGCCCACCCTCGACGGCCGGGTGCACCTCGACCTCGGGCCCTACCTGCCCGACCTGAGGTTCCCCGCCCAGGGACGGGTCGGGGTCGACGTCGAGGTCGGCAAGACCACGGCCGACACCGGGGGCGAGCTGGCCCAGCGGTACGCCGCCATCGCCGCCCGGCCGCAGGCCGAGGAGCGCCGCGTGACCGAGGCCGTCACCGGCCTGGCCTGGCGCGCGGCCGGCTGGGGCGCGGCCGTCGGGCTGGTGCCGGTCGGGGCGTGGCTGCTCGTCGGCCCGCGACGCCGCTCGGAGCTGGCCCGCGGCCTGCGCGAGCGGGTCCGCCACCCGCGCACGGCCGTCGCGCCGGTGGCCGTGCTGGCCCTGGTCGCCGGCGTCGTCGTGGTCCTCGCCCGGCCCTGGGAGGCCGAGCCCGACCGGGTGCAGGACAGCACCTGGATCTCGCTGCAGGACGCCTACCCCGACGTGCAGGTGCCGACCGAGCTGGCGGCCTGGCAGGTGCAGGGCGGACTGTTCACCAGCGGCACCCGCCGGCTGCTGGAGAGCGCCCTGGACACCTTCCGCAAGAGCACGGTCTTCTACGACGAGGTGGTCGCGGGGGTGCCCGAGGTGGCGGGGCAGCTGCGCGCGCCCGCCGAGGACGAGACGGTCGCGGTGCTGGTCAGCGACCGGCACGACAACATCGGCATGGACCAGGTGGTCCGGGCGGTCGCCGACGAGGCCGGCGCCACCGTGGTGCTCGACGCCGGCGACGACACCTCGACGGGCGAGACCTGGGAGGCGTTCAGCCTCGACTCGCTCGACGCCGCCTTCGAGGGGTACGACGCCCGGCTCGCCATCGCGGGCAACCACGACAACGGCAGCTTCGTCAGCCGCTACCTCGCCGACCACGGCTGGACCCACCTCGACGGGACCCCGGTCGAGGAGTTCGGCGACGTCCGGGTCAGCGGCGTCGACGACCCGCGCTCGAGCGGGCTGGGCAGCTGGCGCGACGCCACCGGCCTGAGCTTCGCCGAGACCGCCGAGCAGATCGCCGACGACGTCTGCGAGCTCGACGACGCGGGCGAGCGGGTCGCCACGCTGCTGCTCCACGACGCCAACCTCGGCAAGCCGGCCCTGGCCCGCGGCTGCACCGACCTGGTGCTGGCCGGGCACCTCCACGTGCAGGTCGGTCCCGACCGGGTGGTGGGGGAGGACGGCTCCGCCGGCTACAGCTACACCAACGGGACGACCGGCGGCGCGGCGTACGCCCTGGCGATCGGGAGCAAGCTGCGCCGCGACGCCCAGTTCACCCTCGTGACGTACGCCGGCGGCCGCCCCGCCGGCCTGCAGCCCGTCACCGTGCGGACGACCGGGGAGCTGGTCGTGCAGGACTACGTGCCGCTCGACCTGCGGGGCGGCGCCCCCACCGGTGCGTCGCCCGATCCGACGCCGGAGCCCGCACCGGGTCCCACCGCGGACCCTGACGCGGGGCCCGGCGCGGGTCCCTGACGTTGAGGGGGCGGCCTACCGTGGTCGCGTGGGGAGCCCCGCCCGGATGCTGAGCACGGCCGTCGCGACGGCCGTGCCGGTCCTCGCGCTGGTCGTCGGGCTGGCGGGGTGTTCGACCCGGCCCCCGTCGGAGGCGATCGAGTCGCCGGACGCCGCGCCCCGCTCGGCCGCACCGGCGCCGACCCAGCCCCCGGAGCCGACCCGCTCGGTGGTCACCGACGACACCGGCGTCGTGCCGCAGGGCCAGGCGCCGCCGTGGGTCACCGGCCCGGCCGTCGAGGACCCCGCGGCCACCACGACGCCGGCCCCGACCCCGACCCCGGCACCGACTCCGGCCCCGGTGCCCGAGCCGCGCCGCTCCTTCGTCTCGGTGCCGGCGCTGGGCCTGGTCGACGTGCCGGTCGAGCGCTACCGCGGCCGCCCCGACGACGGGCCCGGCACCGCGATCCAGGACACCGGGGTGATGGCCTCCCCGCGCGGCCCCGCCGGCGGCGTCGGGCCGGGGGAGGTCGGCAACTTCATCGTCACCGGTCACCGGACCTCCCACGGCGCCCCGCTCGCCGAGCTCCCCTCCCTGGTGGCGGGCGACCGCGTCGAGGTGCGGTCGGGGACGCGGGTCTTCGTCTACCGCGTCACCGCCACCCGCCGGACGTCGTTCCGCGAGCCCGCGTCGCTGCGCGCCCAGGCGGCACCCGTGCCGGGCCGCCCGGGGGTCGAGGCGACCCGACCGGCCCTGACGCTGTCGACGTGCGCGACCCCCGAGGACCACGCGGCGGGCAACTACTGGTCCGACGAGCACGGCAACCCCGAGCACCGCATCGACAAGGTCGCGGTCCTCGTCGACGTGCGGCGGGCCTGAGCCGACGACCCGACGGGCCGCCCGAGCCGACCACCGGGGACGCCGGCGGGCTCACCTACGATGTCCGTCGCGCCCGCAATGCGGCGCACGCCGGTGTAGCTCAGCAGGTAGAGCGCCTCACTTGTAATGAGGATGTCGCGGGTTCGACTCCTGTCACCGGCTCCCGACGGACGTGCTCCAGCGCCGTATTGGTCTAGACCGGAGACGTACGCCGTAAGGCGTCACTGACCGTGCGGTGGCGGGTGGCCGACACCACCCGGGGCACGGTTCTGGTTGAAACGCCGATCAGCCCTCCACGGGGGGCTCGCAGGGGTGATGATCTGCTCCCGCCGGGTCATCGGGACCTGGATCGGATACGGGGGAACACCGTGAGCAGACTGCACATCTCGGGGACACGGCGCCGGGTCGCCATCGCCACGACGGCCTCGGCCGTCCTGGTCGGCGTCGGGCTCGGCTCCACGCCAGCGGCCCAGGGGGCCGACAGCAGCGAGTGTCCGGAGGCGCTGCCGCTCTCCGCGCTCACCGCTGGCGACCCGGTCGTCGGCAAGACCGTCACCACCGGTACCGCGCCCGAGGGCTTCGGCGGCACCGTCATCGGCGTGCTGGAGGACGGCATCGCACCCGGCACGGACATGATCCTGGCCGACCTCGACTCCTCGACCATCGACCGCGTGGGCATCTGGAGCGGCATGTCCGGCTCGCCGGTGTACGCCGCCGACGGTCGCCTGGTCGGCGCCGTCTCCTACAGCCTGGGCGTCGGCCCCTCGACCATCGCCGGCATCACGCCCGCCGAGAGCATGTACGCCCTGCGCACCTCGTCGGCCGTCCAGCGCAGCGCCCGCACCAAGGTCGCCCTGCCGGCCTCGCTCGAGCGGGCCGTCGCGGCCACGGGAGCCACCGGCACCACCATGAAGCGGCTCCGCGTGCCGGTCGGCCTGTCGGGCCTCAGCTCGACCCGCCTCGAGCAGCTCGCACCGGCCCTCAACGGCCGTGGCGTCCACGTGGCCGACGTGGCCGGCGGCCCCACCTCCCAGGAGCCCATCGACGTCACGGCCGGCGGCAACCTGGCCGCCTCGCTGGCCTACGGCACCATCACGGCCGCCGGCGTCGGCACCGCGACCGCCGTCTGCGGCGACGAGGTGCTCGGCTTCGGGCACCCGATGACGTTCTCGGGTCCCTCGACGATGAGCCTGCACGGCGCCCGCGCCACCCACATCCAGGACGACCAGACCGTCAGCGGCTTCAAGGTCGCCAACCTCGGTGCGCCCATCGGCACCATCGACGGCGACCGGATGGCCGGGCTGCACGGCGTCAAGGGCGCGCTGCCCACGGCGTACCCGCTCACGGCCACCGCCACGTCCGGCGGCGTCACCAAGCAGGCCAGCACCGACGTCACGGTGCAGGGGCTGCTCGCCGAGATGGGCTTCAGCAACCTGATCGCCGCCCAGGACCAGGCCATCGACCGGATCGGCCAGGGCACCGCCACGGCCGGCTGGACGATCAGGGGCACCCGCAAGAACGGCACGCCGTTCAGCTTCACCCGCCAGGACCTGTACGCCGACCAGGGCGACATCTCGGTCGCCACCGCGATCGGCCTGGCCGAGGACCTGTTCACCATCCAGGAGAACCCCGGCGAGGTCGTGAAGATCACCTCGGTGGAGTCCTCGGCCGAGCTCAGCGACGTCTACGAGACCTACGTCGTCTCGAAGGTCCAGGCCTACCAGTCCGGTGCCTGGCGGACGCTGTCGTCCTCGAAGACCAACAAGCTCAAGGCCGGCAAGGTCGCGATGAAGATCCTGCTGACCTCGCGCGAGGGTGACCCCCGCACGCTCACCACCTCGGTGACCGTGCCCAGCAAGGCCGTCTCGCGGCCGGGCTGGCTCACCGTCACCGGTGGCAACGCCGGCTCCTACGACTCGGAGGAGTTCTTCTTCTACGAGGACGAGGCGTTCGACGAGTTCCCGGCCCCGTCGGAGGACACCTTTCCCGGCGTGCTGAAGGACATGGCCGCCGGCCCGAAGAACAACGAGGTCGAGGCCACCTTGAAGTTCCGCGCCAGCGGCACCGCGGGCAAGGAGCAGGCCGTCACCGCGGCCACGCCCGACCGGGTCGTCTCCGGCTTCCGCCAGTACCGCGTGGTCGGGACCCGCTAGTCCCCACCTCCGCACCCGCTCGACCAGCAGGCCCCGCCACCCGGCGGGGCCTGCTGTCGTCCCGCCCCGTGTGCGGGCCGGGTCCGTGCCGGTCGCGGCTCGGGGCTCAGGTGCCGCAGAAGGTCCGGTAGTCGCCGAAGTCGGCCGGCGCGGGGGCGGCGTACGCCTCCAGGCCCGGCCGCTCGTCGTACGGCGCGGTGACGGCGGCCAGCAGCCGCGCCAGCGGGTCGAGGTCGCCCGCGGTGGCGGCGGCGAGCGCCTCCTCGACGAGGTGGTTGCGGGGCACGTAGACCGGGTTGACCCGGTCCATGGCGTCGGCGTCGGGGGACAGCGCCCGCCACCGGTCGAGCCAGGCGTCGACGGCCTCGAGGTCGAGCACGAGCCCGCGCAGCGGCTCGGCGTCGCCGCGCGCCGCCCGGGCGAGGTGGCGGAAGCACGAGGTGTGGTCGACCCGGCCCGACTGCATCCACGCCAGCAGGTCGGTGGCGAGGGCGGTGAGCGTCGCGTCGTCCACGTCCTCGCGGCCCGCGAGCCCGAGCTTGGCCCGCACGCCGTCGGTCCAGGCCGCGGTGTAGCGGGGGGCGAACCTCCCGAGCGACTCGACGGCGAGCGCCACGGCCTGCTCCTGGTCGTCGTGGAGCAGCGGCAGCAGCGCCTCGGCCAGCCGGGCGAGGTCCCACTGCGCGATCGCCGGCTGCTGTCCGTAGGCGTAGCGACCGGTCTCGTCGATGGAGCTGTAGACGGTGGCGGGGTCGTGGGCCTCCATGAACGCGCACGGGCCGTAGTCGATGGTCTCGCCGGAGATGGTCATGTTGTCGGTGTTCATCACGCCGTGGACGAAGCCCACCAGCATCCACCGCGCCACCAGGTCGGCCTGCGCGTCCACGACCGCCTCGAACAGCGCCCGGTAGGGCTGCTCGGCCGACGTGGCTCCCGGGTGGTGGCGGGCGATCGCGTGGTCGGCCAGGCGCCGCAGCAGGGCGGGGTCGTCGGTGGCGCGGGCGTACTGGAAGCTGCCGACCCGCAGGTGGCTGCTGGCCACGCGGTCCAGCACGGCGCCGGGCAGCACGGTCTCGCGTCGTACGCCGCGACCGGTCGCCACCACGGCCAGCGACCGCGTCGTGGGGATGCCCAGGGCGTGCATCGCCTCGCTGACGACGTGCTCGCGCAGCATCGGCCCGACGGCGGCGAAGCCGTCGCCGCCGCGCGAGAACGGCGTGCGGCCCGAGCCCTTGAGGTGCCAGTCGACCAGCCGGCCCCCACGGTCGCGGAGCTCGCCGAGCAGCAGCGCCCGGCCGTCGCCGAGGCGCGGGCTGTAGCCGCCGAACTGGTGGCCGGCGTACGCCTGGGCGACGGGGGTCGCGCCCTCGGGCAGCTCGAGGCCGAGCAGCAGCCGCACCCCGGCGTCGGTGCGCAGCGCGGCGGGGTCGAGACCCAGCTCGGCAGCGAGCGGCTCGTTGAGCACGAGCAGCGCGGGCTCCGGGGCCTCGGCGGCCCGCCAGGGCAGCGCCAGCTCGGGCAGCTCGTCGGCGAAGCGGTGCGAGAGGCTGACGGTCGGGACGGGGGCGACGGTCATGGACCGAGGCTACGTCGCGGCCGGGCGCGGGTCCCGCCCGTGTTCAGCAACCGCTCAGGTGGGTGCGTCAGACTCCTGCCCCACGTCCCGCCTCACGAGGAGACCCGCCGCACCCGATGGAGACCGACAGTCCCCGTTCCCGTGCCCCACGAGTCCGTAGCCGTTCCGCCGGCTCGACCGTCCCCCCGACCACCTGCTGCACCGCGTGGTCCTCGCCCGGCGAGGTGGTGCGCTGATGTGGGTGCTGTCCCTGCTCCTCGGCGTGCTGGTCGTGCTCGCGATCACCGCCGCCACGGGCTACTTCGTGGCCCAGGAGTTCTCCTACATGGCGGTCGACCGCTCCCGGCTGCGCTCCCGCGCCGAGGCCGGTGACGCCGCGGCCGAGCGCGCCCTCGGGGTCACCCGGCGCACCTCCTTCATGCTGTCGGGCGCCCAGCTCGGCATCACCGTCACGGCCCTGCTCGTCGGGTACGTCGCCGAGCCCCTCATCGGGGAGTCGCTCGGCGAGGCCCTCGGCGGGGTCGGCGTGCCGACCGGCGTCGGTGTCGGGATCGGCACCGTGCTGGCCCTGCTGTTCTCGACGTTCGTGCAGATGATCTTCGGCGAGCTGTTCCCCAAGAACCTCGCCATCGCGCGGCCCGAGCCGGTCGCGATCCGGCTGGCCACCTCGACGACCCTCTACCTCGGTGCCTTCGGCTGGCTGATCACCTTCTTCGACAAGGCCTCCAACCGGCTGCTGCGGCTGTTCGGCATGGAGCCGGTCCACGACGTCGAGCACGCCGCCACCGCCCGCGACCTCGAGCACATCGTGGCCGACTCGCGCGACAGCGGCGACCTGCCCGAGGAGCTCTCGGTGCTGCTCGACCGGGTGCTCGACTTCCCCGACGACGACGCGGAGCACGCCATGGTGCCGCGGGCACGCGTCGACGTGGTCCACCTCGACGACGACGTCGCGACGCTGTGGGACCTGATGAGCGTCGGGCACTCCCGCTACCCGGTCGTCGACGTCGACGGCCGCGCGGTGGGCGTGGTCCACCTCCAGGACGTCCTGGCCGCCGGACGCGACGGTGCGACCACGGCGGAGGCCCTGATGCGCGAGCCGGTCCTGGTGCCGACCGTGATGAGCCTGCCCGACGTGCTGCGCACCATGGCCCGGGAGCGCGCGCAGCTGGTCTGCGTGCTCGACGAGTACGGCGGCTTCGCGGGCGTGCTGACCGGCGAGGACCTCGCCGAGGAGGTCGTCGGCGAGATCGAGGACGAGCACGACCCGCGCGAGGTCCCCCTCGGCGAGGCCGAGCCCGGCACCTGGACCCTGGCCGGCGACGTGCACGTCGACGAGCTCGAGCGCACCGTCGGTCGTGAGCTGCCCCCGGGCGACGTCGAGACCGTCGGCGGCCTGGTCACCGCCGCCCACGGCGACCTGCCCGAGGTCGGGACGCGGGTCCACGTCGAGCTGTCCCCGGACCCCTCGACCCTCCTCGAGGAGGGCGACGTGCCGGCCGACCACCTGGTGCTGGAGGTGCTCGAGGTCGAGCACCACGTGCCCTCGACCGTGCGGGTGACCCTGCCCCCGCGCTCGTCCGACCCCCACGGTGACGACCCGGTCGCCGCCCCGATCCCGGAGGAGCAGCGATGAGCCCCCTGGTCGTCGTCCTCGTGACGGTCCTGCTGATCGTCTTCAGCGCCCTGTTCGTCGCCGCCGAGTTCGCGCTGCTCGCGGTCAAGCGCCACCGGCTGCAGGACAACGCCGGCTCGAGCCGCTCCGCCCGGGCCGCGCTGCGCAGCTTCGACGAGCTGACCGTGCTGCTCGCGGGCTGCCAGCTCGGCATCACCGCGGCGGCCCTGGGCCTGGGTGCGGTCACCAAGCCCGCCCTCGACCACACCCTCACCCCGGTCTTCGAGGGCTGGGGCGCCCCGGGCTGGCTGGCCGGCACGCTCGGCTTCGTGCTGGCGCTGCTGCTGGTGACGTTCCTGCACCTCGTGGTGGGGGAGATGGCCCCCAAGTCGTGGGCCATCGCCCACCCGGAGACCGCCGCGACCGCGCTGGCGCTCCCGATGCGGGCCTTCATGTTCGTGACCCGGCCGCTGCTGGTGGCCCTCAACAGCGCCGCCAACTGGTGCCTGCGCCGGGTCGGCGTCGAGCCCCAGGACAGCCCGCACACCGGCCAGAGCGCCGACGACCTGCGCCACCTCGTCGAGCACTCGGTCGACGCCGGCACGCTCGACACCCACCGCTCCACCCAGCTGACCCGGGCCCTGGAGCTGCAGCACCTGACCGTGGGCGACCTGGTGCGGCCGGGCGACCGCGCCGCCGCGGTCACCGTCGACCAGGACATGACCGCGGTCCGCGAGGTCACCCGCACCTCGGGCCACCTGCGCGTGCTGGTGCGCCAGGGCGGCCGCGTCCTCGGCGCGGTGCACGTCCGCGACACCATGCAGGAGCCCGACGACCGGGCTGCCGGAGAGGTGATGCGCGCCGTGGCCCACCTCGAGACCGAGACCACCCTCCACGAGGCGCTCACCACCATGCGCCAGCTGCGCCAGCACCTCGCGGTGGTCGAGGACGACGGGGTCCCGGTCGGCGTGGTCACCCTCACCGACATCGTCCGCCGGCTGTTCCCCGTGGAGCTCGACGCCGCCTGAGGACGGGACCCTTCGAGACAGGACTCCGTCCTTCCTCAGGGACCGACCACCTCGGACCCTTCGAGACAGGACTCCGTCCTTCCTCAGGGACCGGACCACCTCGGTCCCTGAGGAGGGCGCCCTGGCGCCCGTCTCGAAGGGCCGGTCCCGAGGTCTCCCTCGCATAACGATTGCCGTCGGGCCCTTACGTCGTACGGCGGGGCGGAGGTGTGCTGGCGCGGGCGTCGCACTCGGGCGGGGCCCGGCCGTCCCCTGGCGGGGGTGGTCCGCAGCGAAGGGAACATCGTGAACCACAGGTTTTCTCGGGGCCTGGTGGGTCTGGCGGTGGCGTCGTTGGCGTCCACCGGACTGGCCCTCACGTCCACGGCGGCCACGGCCGCCCCCGACCCCCGGCCGGACGCCCGGCCCGACGCCCGCGCCGCCTCCGGCGCCGGGCTCGACAAGCAGGACCGCGCCCTCCTCGGCGAGGCGCGCGCCAACGGCGAGAAGCGCGTGACGCTGCTCGTGGCCGCCACGGAGGGCGACTCCGCTGCCGTGGCCGACCGGCTGCAGGCCGTCGGCGGACGGGTCGAGAAGGAGCAGGCCGAGCTCGGCTACCTCCGCGTCTCGGTGCCCACCGGCGAGGCCAAGCGGGCCGCGAAGGTCACCGGCGTGCAGGCGGTCGACCTCGACCAGGTGATCCCGCTGGAGGACCCGCGTCCGGAGGGCTCGCAGCCGCCCACGGCGTACACCCCGCCGGGGAGGTCGACGCCCAAGGTCAACCCCTACATGCCCATCGGGGAGACCCAGGCCGCGCAGCTGACCGCCGGCAACAAGAAGTGGGACGGCCGCGACGTCACCATCGGCATCGTCGACAGCGGCATCGACCTCGACCACCCGGCGCTGCAGCAGACCACCACCGGCGAGCGCAAGGTCACCGAGTGGCGCACCTTCACCGACCCGGTCGACGACGACGACCCGACCTGGCTCGACATGACGGACTCGGTCAGCGGCACGTCGTTCGTCTTCGACGGCACGACCTACACCGCGCCCAAGAACCGCTCCTACCGGATCGACGTGTTCGACGAGCGCGACCCGCGCCTGGGCGGCGAGGTCGGCAACGACGTCGACCGCGACGGCAACCCGGCCGGCAGCGACGGGAAGTTCCCGGTGCTGTGGGACACCCGCGCCGACGAGGTGTACGTCGACACCGACCAGGACGACGACTTCTCCGACGAGCAGGCCATGTCGGACTACTCCGACGACTACGACATCGGCCACTTCGGCCAGGACCGCCCCGGCACGGCCGTCAAGGAGACGATGCCCTTCGTCGTGCAGACGGACAAGAAGTCGGGCTTCGTCAACATCGGCATCGTCTCGGGCGCCCACGGCTCCCACGTCGCCGGCATCACCGCGGCCAACCAGATGTTCGGCGGCGCGATGTCGGGTGCCGCCCCGGGCGCGACCCTGAAGTCGGCCCGCGTGTGCCTGTTCGTCGACGGCTGCACGGCCCACGCCCTCATCGAGGGCATGTCGTGGCTGGCCAAGGAGGGCAAGGCCGACGTCATCAACATGTCGATCGGAGGCCTCCCGGCCCTCAACGACGGCAACAACGCGCGCGCCGTGCTCTACGACCGCCTCGTCGACACCTACAAGGTGCAGATCTTCATCTCGGCCGGCAACAGCGGGTCGGGCATGAACACCGTTGGTGACCCCTCGGTGGCGACCAAGGTCGTCAGCGTCGGCTCCTCGATCAGCGACGACACCTGGCGCTCCAACTACGGCTCCGACTCGGAGTACGCCGACAACCTGCACGGCTTCTCCTCCCGCGGTCCCCGCGAGGACGGCGGCTTCAAGCCCCAGGTCGTCGCCCCCGGCTCGGCCGTCTCGACCGTGCCGCAGTGGCAGAACCCGACGGGCGCCTGCCTGCCGTACGCCTGCCCGCCCGGCTACGCGATGTTCAACGGCACCTCGATGGCCTCCCCGCAGGCAGCCGGCTCGGCCGCGCTGCTGGTCTCGGCGGCCAAGCAGTCCGGTGCGCAGTACAAGCCGGCCCAGATCCGCGAGGCGATGACCTCCACGGCCCGGTTCTTCGACCGCTACGGCGCCTACGAGCAGGGCAACGGCCTCATCGACACCGTCAAGGCCTGGAAGCTGCTCAAGCAGAACCTCAAGACCGTCGAGATCACCTCCTCGGTGCCGGTGAGCACCGCGCTCTCGGCCTTCCTGGCCACGCCCGGCAAGGGCACCGGCATCTACGACCGCGAGGGCGTCGAGGCGGGCGACAGCTACACCCGCTCCTACACCTTCACCCGGTTCTCGGGCCGCTCGGGCACGGTGACCTACGACCTCGGCTGGGTCGGCAACGACGGCACCTTCACCGCGCCGCGCTCGGTCTCGCTGCCGCTCGGCACGCCCGTCACGGTCCCGGTGCGGGTCAACCCGAAGAGCTCGGGCGCCCACTCCGCCGTGCTCAACCTGGACGACGCCCGCACCCCGGGCATCGAGTACCAGACCCTCAACACCGTCGTCGCCGCCGAGCGCTTCACCGCGGCCGGCAACTACACCTACAAGACGCAGGGCGAGATCGGCCGCAACCAGACCCGCTCCTACTTCTTCGACGTGCCGAAGGGGACGCCGGCGTTCAAGGTCGACCTGCAGGGCGGCGGGGCGACGCCGGGGGCCGGGCAGATCCGGTTCCTGCGCTTCCACCCGTACGGCGTCGGCGTGGACACCAACTCCACGACGTACTGCTACAACCCCGACGCGGGTGCGGGCTGCCCCGGCGGCGGTCCGTCCAGCCGCACGGTCAGCGACCCGCAGGCCGGTGTCTGGGAGGTCACGGTCGAGGCGCGACGCACCTCGGACGCGGTGCGCGCGCCGTACACGCTGACGGCCTCGGTCCTCGGCGCGGAGGTCTCGCCGAACCCCGACGTGATCGAGTCGGCGGCGGCCGGCACGCCCCTGCAGCGGACGTACACGATCGAGAACCTGTTCGGTGACGTGACGGCGCGAGCGGTCGGGACGACGTTCGGCAGCGCCAAGCGGGGCACCGAGACGATCGCCAGCGGCGAGCAGAAGGTGTTCCCGGTGCAGGTCACCGCGGGCGCCACGTCGCTGCGCGCCACGATCGGCTCGACGTCGGACACGGCGGCCGACCTGGACCTCACGGTCCTCGACTGCACGACCGGCACCTGCGTCGTGGCCGGCACCTCGGCCGACGGCGACTCCGAGGAGTCGGTGACGATCGCGAACCCGAAGGCGGGGACCTACCGGGTCGTCGTCGACGGCTACTCGGTCCCGTCGGGCTCGACGCAGTACTCCTACACCGACGTGTTCACCAACCCGGCGTTCGGCTCGGTCGCGGTGCAGGACGCCAACGCGCTCCGGCCGGCGGGCAGCACCTGGACGGTCCCGGCGACGGTCACCGCCCTGGCGGCACCCGGGGCCGGTCGCGAGCTGCTCGGCGCGGTGCAGGTCCGCACCGACGCCGGCGTCCTGATCGGCTCGGGCGACGTGGTGGTCGAGGAGGTCACCGGCGCCCCGTAGGGCACCCACGCACGACGCCGACGGGCGGTGCCGACCGGGAGACCGGTCGGCACCGCCCGTCGGTGCGTCAGGGGGTCGGCAGGGGTCCCCCCGCCGACGCCCCGTCGAGCTCAGCCCTGCCAGCGCACCAGGGTCGCGCGGGCACCGCGGTCGTGCAGCGACGCCAGCGCCTCGAGGTAGGGCTCGGTGAAGCGGGGCTGGTCGGCCAGGTCGCCGAACAGGTCGCGGTCCTCCAGGAAGGCCAGCGGCTCCTGCTGCTGCCGCGCGGCGCGGGCCATGACGTCGTCGCGGCGGCGGTCGACCACCTCGATCGCGGCCCCGTCCTCGTCGACGCCCTCGGCGTAGCGGGCCCAGGCCGCGACGACCAGGGCGGAGCGGCGCACCTCCCCGTCGTGGGCGAGGTTGTGCTGGACGACCGGCACCAGCCAGGTCGGGATCCGGTCGGAGCTCTCGGCGCACAGCCGGGCCAGGGTGTCGCGGATCTCGGGGTTGGCGAACCGCTCCACGAGCTGGCGGCGGTAGTCGGCGAGGTCGACGCCCGGCACCGGCGCCAGCGTGGGGGAGCCCTCGCGCTCCATGTAGTCGAGCAGGAAGCCCGCGAACAGCGGGTCCTGGCAGACCTCGTGGGCGTAGCGGTAGCCGCTGAGGTAACCCAGGTAGCACAGCGCCTGGTGGCTGGCGTTGAGCAGCCGCAGCTTCATCAGCTCGTAGGGCTCGACGTCCTCGACGACCTGGACGCCCGCCTCCTCCCACGCCGGACGACCCTGGCTGAAGCGGTCCTCCAGCGCCCACTGCGTGAACTCCTCGCAGACCACGGGCCAGCCGTCGACCAGGCCGGTGGCCTCGGTCAGCTCCTCGCGGTCGGCGTCGGTCGTGACGGGGGTGATCCGGTCGACCATGCAGCTGGGGAAGTCGACGTGCTCCCCGATCCACGCGCCGAGCTCGGGGTCGCGCCGCGACGCGAAGGCGGTCAGCATCCGCTGGGCGACGTGGCCGTTGCCCTGGATGTTGTCGCACGACATCACCGTGAACGGCGCCGTGCCGGCGGCGCGTCGCCGAGCCAGGGCCTCGGTGAGGAACCCGAAGGTGGTCACCGGCAGGCCCTCGCCACGCAGGTCGGCCTGGATGCCCTCGTCGCGGTCGTCGAAGCCGCCGGTGACCGGGTTGACGTGGTAGCCGCCCTCGGTGACCGTCAGCGACACGATCCGGGTGGCCGGGTCGGTCATCCGCGCCAGCACCGCCTCGGGATCGGCGGGTGCGTGCAGGTAGTCGACCATCGAGCCGACCACCCGCCGGTCGCGGCTGCCGTCGGCGTGCTTGACGACCAGCGTGTAGAGCCCCTGCTGGTCGGTCAGCACCTCGGCCATCCGTGCGTCCTGGGGGAGCACCCCGACGCCGGTGATGCCCCACTCCTCGGCGCCGGGGACGCCCTGCTCGAGCAGCCGGTCGACGTACATCGCCTGGTGCGCGCGGTGGAAGCCGCCCACGCCGAGGTGGACGATGCCGGTGCGCACCCGCGACCGGTCGTAGCCGGGCACCGAGATCGACGGGTCGAGCCCGCCGAGCGCGTCGGGGTGCAGCCGGGTGGTGTCGTGCGCCGTCGTGCTCACTTGACCGCCCCCAGCGAGAGGCCGCGGACCAGCTTGTCCTGCGCCGCGAAGCCGGCGATGAGCACCGGCAGCGACACCAGCGTGGCGGCGGCGCACAGCTTGGCCAGGAACAGGCCCTGGCTGGAGATGAAGCCGACCAGGAAGATCGGCGCCGTCGCGGCCGTGGTGGAGGTCAGGTTGACCGCGAACATGAACTCGTTCCAGCTGAAGATGAAGCAGATCAGGCTGGTCGCCGCCAGGCCGGGCGCGGCGATCGGCGCCACCACGGAGAGCAGCGTGCGGACGAACCCCGCGCCGTCCATCCGGGCGGCCTCGAGGATCTCGACCGGCACCTCGGCCAGGAACGAGCGCATCATCCACACCGCGATCGGCAGGTTCATCGAGGTGTAGAGCACCACCAGCGTGAGGATGTTGTCCAGCATCCCCGCCTTGCTGACCAGCAGGTAGATCGGCAGCAGCGCGGCGATCGGCGGCAGGAACTTGGTCGAGAGGAAGAAGAACATCACGTCGGTCCACTTCTCGACCGGCTTGATGCTCAGGGCGTACGCCGCGGGCACCGCGAGCAGCAGCACGAGCAGCGTCGAGGTGATGCTCGCGATGGCCGAGTTGATGAGGTACGGCGTGACGTTGCGGTCGAACAGGGCGCCGTAGTTCTCGAGGGTCAGCGGGGCCAGGATCGACGGCGGGTTGGTCGCCGCGTCGGCCTCGATGTGCAGCGAGGTCAGTACCATCCACGCCACGGGGGCGAAGAACAGCAGCGTCACCACCCACGCCAGCACGGTCCAGCCGATCCCGGCCGGGGCCGACGAGTCGTCCTTGGCCTTGCGCCGGCGGCGGCGGCGCTCGGCGGGCGGCAGCGCGCGGCCGACGTCGCTGGTCTCCTCGGTGTCGGTCGCCGGCTCCATGGTCTGGCTCATCGCGCCATCTCCTCCTCGTTGAACAGCGAGGAGATCGTCCGCAGCGCGAAGGTGGCCACGACGATCGTGCCCACGACCACCACCACGCCGGCCGCGGCGGCCTCGCCGTACTCGAACTTGCGGAACATCGTCAGGTAGATCTCGTAGGGCAGGTTGGTCGTCGCCGACCCGGGGCCGCCCTGGGTGATCGTGTAGATCGCGTCGAAGGTCTGCACGACGTACACCGAGCCGAGCAGCGTCGAGAGCTCGATGTAGCGCCGCAGGTGCGGCAGCGTGATGTGGCGGAAGATCTGCGTCGGGCTGGCCCGGTCGATGCGGGCCGCCTCGAGGACGTCACCGGGCTGCGACTGCAGGCCGGCCAGCAGGATCAGCATCATGAACGGCGTCCACTGCCACACCAGCGCGGCCACGACGGCCGGCATCGGGGTCGAGGAGATGTAGTCGACGACCGGGCCCTCCTCGGCGCCGAAGAGCTGCCAGACCCAGTTGAGGACGCCGTTGAACAGGCCGTAGTCGGGGTTGTAGAGGGCGTGCTTCCACAGCAGCGCGGAGGCCACCGGCATCACCAGGAACGGCGCGATCAGCAGGGTGCGGCACACGCCGCGGCCGGGGAACTTGCGGTCGAGCAGGACCGCGATCGCCAGGCCCAGCAGCAGGCTGATCACGACCACCGAGGCCGTCAGCACGACGGTGTTGAGCACCGCCGAGCGCAGCCGGCTGTCGGTGAAGACGGTGGCGAAGTTGGAGAGCCCGGCGAAGGACTGGTAGCTGCCCAGCCCGAGGAAGCTCTTCGCGCCGGGGCGCTGGATGTTCCAGTCGAGGAACGAGACCGCGATGGTCACCAGGAACGGGATCTGCGTGACCACGATCGTGAACACGAGCGCCGGCAGCAGCGGCGCCCGGCGGACCCACCCCTCCTTCCTGGAGCGGGCGAGGGGGGCGGGACCGCCCGCCGCGGCCGGAGCCGCGGCGGGACGGTCGTTCTCGACCGTGGAGGTCACTGGTAGTCCTTCGCGACGTCCTCGGCCAGGCTCTGCCCCTTCTTCAGGGCGTCCTCGACGGTGCCGCGACCGGCGATGGCGGCGGCGATGTCCTGGGACACCTTGGTGCCGAGGTCCTGGAACTCCGGGATGGCGACGAACTGCACGCCGACCGTGGGACGCGGCTGCACGCCCGGGTTGGTCGGGTCGGCGGACTCGATGGCCTGCAGGGTCTTGTCACCGAACGCGGCGGCGGCCTTCTCGTACTCCGGGAGGGCGTACGTCGACTCGCGCTTGCCGGCGGGGACCCGCGCCCAGCCGAGCTTCTCGCCGACCAGCTTCTCGTAGTCCTTGCCGGAGGCCCAGGTCATGAACTCCGCGGCGGCGTCGGCCTTCTTGGTGGTCTTGGGCATCGCCCAGGCCCAGGTCCACAGCCAGCCGGCGGACTTCGTCTCCTTGACGGGGGCGAAGGCGTAGCCGACCTTGCCGGCGACCTTGCTGACCGACGGGTCCTCGAGCGAGCCGGCGGCCGAGGTGGCGTCGTACCACATGGCGACCTTGCCCTGGCTCATGGCGTTGAGGCACTCGGTGAAGCCGGCCTGGGCGGCTCCGGGCTCGCCGTGCTCCTTGATCAGGTCGACGTAGAAGTTGACGGCCTCGCTGAACTCCGGGCTGTCGACCTCGGGCTGCCAGTCCTTGGTGAACCAGGTGCCGCCGAAGGTGTTGACCACGGTGGTGAGCGGCGCGAACATCTCGCCCCAGCCGGGGAGGCCGCGCAGGCAGATGCCCTTCATGCCGGGCTCGGCGCCGTCGACCTTGGCCGCGGCGGCCGCGACCTGGTCCCAGGTGGGCTGGTCGGGCATCTCGATGCCCTCCTTGGCGAAGACGTCCTTGCGGTACATCAGGAAGGAGGACTCGCCGTAGAACGGCAGGGCGTAGAGCTTGCCGTCCTGGCCCGAGAGCGACTGCACGATCGGCTCGATCAGGTCGCCCTTGTCGAAGCCGCTGGCGTCGGCGTACTCGTCGAGGGGGGCCAGCCAGCCGTTCTCCGACCAGATCGGGACCTCGTAGGCGCCGATGGTCGCGACGTCGTACTGCCCGGCCTTGGTGGCGATGTCCTGGGTGACCTTGTCGCGCAATTCGTTCTCGGGGAGGATCGTGTAGTTCACCTTGATCCCCGTGTCCTTGGTGAAGCTGTCCTTGGTGAGCTTCTCGATGTCGACCATCTGCGGGTTGCCGACCATCAGGACGTTGATCGACTTGGCGTCGTCGCTGGCGCCGCCGCCTCCGGCCCCGGCGCCGCATCCGGCGAGGACGAGGCTCAGGGCCGCGGTGCCGGCGATCGCGAGCCGGCGGGTGCTGGACCGTGGGGTCACGGGTTCCTCCATGGGTGTGCGGGCGGGCGGTGCCTGCCCTCGGATGGGATGGTGTGTTCGGTTGGAGAGGTGTGCGGCGCTGGCCCGGTGCCGCTCGGGAGTCGGTGGATCGGGGGGTCTCAGGCCCGGATGACGTGGGGGCCCATCACGCCGAACCGGTGGGCGTCGGCGGCGCTGACGCCGGTGTCGGTCACCAGCGCCTCGAAGTCGGGCAAGTCGGCGAAGCGGCAGAAGCTCGAGACGTTGAACTTGGTGTGCACCCCGACGAAGATCCGGCGGCGGGCGCTGGCCACGACCTGCGACTTCACCGCGGCCACGGCGGGGTCCGGGGTGGTGAGGCCGTGCTCGCGGGAGATCCCGTTGGCGCCCAGGTAGGCCAGGTCGATGACCAGCTCCTTGAGCATCCGGGTGGCCCAGTGGTCGACGGTGGCCATCGTCAGGCCCCGGAGCCGGCCGCCGAGCAGCACCACCGTGATGTGGGGGTACGGCGCGAGCGTGCCGGCGGCGAGCAGCGAGGAGGTGACGACGGTCAGCCGGGCGTCCGCGGGGTGGGCCAGGGCGATCGCCTCGGCGACCAGCTGCGGGGTGACGCCCTCGTCGATGTAGACCGACTCGGCGCCCTCGAGCCGGGCGGCGGCGGCGGTGGCGATGCGTCGCTTCTCGGCGACCATCGAGCTCTTGCGCTGGTCGACGTCGCTCTCGTAGCCGACCCCCTCGACGGGGTGGGCGCCGCCGTGGACGCGGTGCAGCATGCCGCGCTCCACGAGCTGGCGCAGGTCGCGGCGCACGGTCTCGGGGGCGACGTGCAGGTCGTCGGCCAGCCGCGCCACCTCGACCCGTCCGTCGTGGCGGGCCAGGGCCAGGATCTGGCGCTGCCGCTCGTCTGCCTCCACGGCCTGCCCCTTCCCGAGTCCGAGCCGACCGACTCGTGCGTCGGTGTGACGGGGGTCACCTGCTCTGGGAGCAGTGTGCACCCGGGTGCGGGCAGAGGGGGAGCCCGGATGGGCGCCCGGACCTGACCGAGTCGTGCCCGGTTGGCGGGGGTTCCGGGTCCCGGATGCGGCATTGGAGCGTGCCAATGCGCCGCAATACGGATCCGGGTCCCCCGATCGAGGTCCGGACGTGCCCGAACGCCTGCCCGGTCGGGCAGTCGGGTCAGTCGGACCTGGTCATCGCAGGCGCGTGGGTGTGAACCGCTCCGGCGGCGCGGCGATGACGTCCTGGGCGGCCACGAGCGCGATCTCGCGGGTGCCGGCGGCCAGGGTCTCCTCGAGGATGCCGAACACGGTGGAGGTCACGCGCGGCAGGGCCGTCGCGGCGTCGCCGGTGCGCAGCAGGTGCGCCAGGAAGACCGCCGCCGTCACGTCGCCGCAGCCGTTGGGGCTGATCGGGAGCAGCGGGGTGCGCACCGTCCAGGCGCCGGCGTCGGAGACCGCGAGCACGTCGACCGAGCCCTCGGGGGTGTCCTCGGTGAGCACGCTGGTCACCAGCACGGTGCGCGGCCCGGCCGCGCGCACGGCGTCGACGGCGGCCAGCAGCTCGGCGGTGGTGCGGGTGGTGGTGCCGGCCAGGAAGTCGAGCTCGAAGTGGTTGGGCGTGATGACGTCGGCCGCCGGCACCACCCGGTCGCGCATCAGCTCGGGGATGCCCGGGCGCACGAACATCCCGCGCCCCACGTCGCCCATCACCGGGTCGCAGCAGTAGACCGCGGCCGGGTTGAGCTCCTTGGTCCGGGCGACGGTCTCGAGCACGACCGCGCCCACGTCCTCGGCGCCCTGGTAGCCGCTCAGCACCGCGCTCACCCGCTCGAGCACCCCGCGCTCCTCGACGCCGCGGACCACCTCGCGCAGGTCGTCGGCCGACAGCAGCGGACCGCGCCACGCGCCGTACCCGGTGTGGTTGGAGAAGTGGACCGTGTTGACCGCCCACGCCTCGATCCCGAGCCGCTGCAGCGGGAAGACCGCCGCGCTGTTGCCGACGTGCCCGAAGGCCACCGAGGACTGGATGGTCAGGAGCTCCATGGCGTCAGTCTGGCGCACGGGGTGGGGGTGGTCGCCGCCACGCACCACCCTCAGGCGATCAGCAGCGACCGCTTCGAGAGCCCCATCCAGTAGCCGTCGATGACCTGGTCGGCGGGCGCGCCGGGGTCGGTGGCGGCGCCGAGCGCCACGAAGAGCGGGGTGTAGTGCTCGACCGTCGGGTGGGCGTACGGCATGCCCGGGGCCTTCGAGCGGTACGCCGCCAGCTCGGCCACGTCGCCGCGCGCGATCGCCTCGGAGGCCCAGCCGTCGAAGTCCGTCGACCAGCCGGGGGCGGCGGCGTCGATGCGGAACTCGGTGAGGAAGGGCAGGCCGTGGGTGAGGAAGCCCGAACCGACGACCAGCACGCCCTCGTCGCGCAGCTCCCGGAGGCGGGCGCCGAGCGCGAGCAGCTTCTCGGGGTCGTGGGTGGGCAGCGACATCTGCAGCACGGGGATGTCGGCCTCGGGGTACATGATCCGCAGCGGCACCCACGCGCCGTGGTCGAGCCCGCGCGAGGCGTGCTGGTGGACGGTCTCGGTGTCGGGCATCAGAGCCGCGACCCGCTGGGCCAGGGCGTCGGCCGCCGGCGTCCGGTAGGTCATCCGGTAGTAGCGCTCGGCGAAGCCGCCGAAGTCGTAGACCAGGTCGACGCCGGGGCCCGAGGCGCTCAGCGTCAGCGGGGCGGACTCCCAGTGGGCGCTGACGATGAGGATCGCCGTCGGCCGCGGCAGGTCGGCCGCGAGGGCCCGCAGCTGGCCCGACCACACCGGGTCGTCCAGCAGCGGCGGGGCGCCGTGACCGAGGTAGAGCGCCGGCATCCGTCCGGAGGGGGTGGTGGTCGTGGTCATGCTGCTCCTCACACTTGAGGATTCAAGTGTAGGCCCTGATCAGGGCAGACGCCAGTCCACCGGGGTGCCGCCCTGCTCCTCGAGCAGCCGGTCGACCCGGCTGAACGGCCGGGACCCGAAGAAGCCGCGGTGGGCCGAGAGCGGGCTCGGGTGGGCCGACTCGACCCAGGGGACCGGGCGCAGCTCGGGCTTGAGCGACTGCGCGTCGCGGCCCCACAGGATGGCGCTCAGCGGGGCGCCCGCCTCGGCCCGGGCCGCGAGCACCCGGATCGCCTGGTCGGTCACCGGCTCCCAGCCGCGGCCCCGGTGGGAGGCGGCGGCGCCCGGCGTCACGGTCAGGCAGCGGTTGAGCAGCATCACGCCGGCGTCGGCCCACGGGGAGAGGTCGCCGGTGGTGGGCTGGGCGACGCCGAGGTCGTCGACCAGCTCGCGGTAGATGTTGACCAGGCTCCTGGGCGGCGCCACGCCCGGCGCGACGGAGAAGCTCAGCCCCACGGGGTGGCCGGGCGTCGGGTAGGGGTCCTGCCCCACGACCAGCACCTTGACCTCGGCGAGGGGTCGCTGGAAGGCGCGCAGCACGTGGTCGCCGGCGGGCAGGTAGCCGCGCCCCGCAGCCAGCTCGTCGCGCAGGAACCCGCCCATCCGGGCGATCTGCTCCTCGACCGGTGCCAGCGCCTCGGCCCAGTCGGCGGCGACGAGGCCGCGCTCGGTCAGGGACGCCAGGGTGCTCATCGCGCCAGCCTAGGAGGTGGCCGGACACCAGGACGGGCCGGCGGCCTGGGCTCCCTCCCAAGGGGCTCCCAGGGCCACCGGCCCGGTGTCCCGGACCTGGCGGAGGTCCGGGCGTCGTGGTGGTGCTCAGGCCAGGAAGGCCAGCACCTCGCGGTTGAACTCCTCCGCGTGGCTCACGTTGAAGCCGTGCGGG
This sequence comes from Nocardioides scoriae, assembly GCF_900104965.1. Lineage (NCBI taxonomy): Bacteria > Bacillati > Actinomycetota > Actinomycetes > Propionibacteriales > Nocardioidaceae > Nocardioides > Nocardioides scoriae. The sequence continues at coordinate 3,558,251 of NZ_LT629757.1, forward strand.
CCGTCCTGCACCACGTGCAGCCGGGCGCCGGCGACGGCCCTGGCCGTGCGCTCGCCGGAGACCTCGAACGGCACCGTGGCGTCGCCGTCGCCGTGGATGACCAGCGTCGGCACGGTGACCTTGGCCAGGTCGGCGCGGAAGTCGGTGGTGCCGAACGCCGCGATGCAGTCGACCAGCGCCCGGTCCTCGGCCTTGGCCTCCAGGGCCAGCGCCTCCTGGCGCTGCTCCTCGGTCACCTTCAGCTCGCCGCCGGAGGAGAAGAAGTCGGTGGTGAAGCCGTCGAGGAAGCCCTCGCGGTCGTCGCGGGCGCCCTGCTGCATGCCCTCGACGTCCTCGGGGGCGAGGCCGCCCTCGGGGTTGTCGTCGGTCTTGAGCAGGTACGGCGGGACGGCGGCCGCGAAGACGGCGGCGCGCACCCGGTCCTCGCCGAAGGTGCCGATGTAGCGGGCGATCTCGCCGCCGCCCATCGAGAACCCGACCAGGGCCACGTCCCGCAGGTCGAGGGCCTCGAGGAGACCGGCGAGGTCCGCGGCGAACGTGTCGTAGTCGTGGCCCGAGCCGGGCTTGTCGGAGTCACCGAAGCCACGGCGGTCGTAGGTGATCACGCGGTGGCCGGCCTCGGCGAAGGCCGGCACCTGCTCGGACCACGAGGCGCCGCTGAGCGGCCAGCCGTGGATGAGGACGACGGGGCGCCCGTCACCGCCGGTGTCGTCGTAGTTGAGCGAGATCCCGTTGGCAGTCACCTGGGGCACGTCATCACCTTTTCTCCGAGGGGGGTCGTGGACCGGCACACGTGTGCACCGCGGTCCTGGTCGTACCCCGCGCCCCCGCGGGACTAACGCCTCGCCCCAGAAGTCGTACGACGTTCAACCAGTCGTCACCCGGTGGGCGGCTCGGCCGCCACCCCGCGCAGCGGACGCTGCAGCCGGTCGAGGAAGCGGCTCAGCAGCGCCTCGCGCAGGTCGGGGGAGGCCAGGTCGAGCAGCGCGTTGACCTCGGCCATCTCGGTCGGGAGCTCCGAGCCGTCGCCCGCCATGCCCACCGCCGCGAGCAGCCCGTCGAAGTCGTCCTCCCCGAGCTGGGCGGGGTCGAGCGCCCGCACGAAGGCGACCACCTCGGCGTCGACCACCACCGGGCCGGAGGCGACCGCCGCCGCGGTGGCCGCGCGGAGCGCCTCGAGGAACTCCTCCACGTGGGGGGCGGTGGCGGCGCTCAGCGACAGGTGCACCGTCGGCGGCCGGCCGTCGTGGGACAGCTGCGGCTGCACCCACCAGCCGGCCCGCGTCATGGCGTCGGTGATCGTGAAGACGTCGCAGCTCGCGTCGGTGGCCAGCGCGACCAGCGTCGAGTCGGGGCGCGCGACCACCCGCAGGCCCTCGATGCCGGCGACGCCCGCCACCAGCCGGTCGACGCCGTCGAGCACCTGCGCGGTCAGCGCGAGGTAGCCCGCGTCGCCGATGGTGCTCACCACGGCCCAGGCGCCGGCCAGCGGGCCGCCCGACCTGGTCGACTGCATCGTGGGGTTCAGCATCGTGTAGCCGGGCCAGCGGGCGCTGGCGAAGTACTGCGGCCGACGCAGCTCCGCGGTGCGGTGCAGCAGCACCGAGGTGCCCTTGGGGGCGTAGGCGTACTTGTGCAGGTCGACCGAGATGCTCGTGACGCCGTCGACCGCGAAGGTCCAGGGTGTGACCGCCCGCCCCAGCCGGGCGGCGTACGGCAGCACCCAGCCGCCGATGCAGGCGTCGACGTGGCAGCGGACTCCGCGCGCGGCGGCCGCGGCCGCGATCGGCCCCACGGGGTCGACCACGCCGTGGGCGTACGACGGGGCGCTGGCCACCACGAGCACGGTGCGGTCGTCGATCGCCGCGGCGGTGGCGTCGGGACGGGCCCGGAAGTCCTCGCCGACGGCGACCGTGACGACCTCGACGCCGAAGTAGTGGGCCGCCTTGTGGAAGGCGGCGTGCGCGGTGGAGGGCAGCACCATCCGCGGCCGCTCGACCTCCGGGTGGGCGTCGCGGGCCGACTGCACGGCCAGCAGGACCGACTCGGTGCCGCCCGAGGTGATGGTGCCGACCGTGCTCGGCGGCGCGTCGAGCAGGTCGCAGGTCACCCCGACCAGCTCGTTCTCCATCCGCAGCAGGCTGGGGAAGGCGGTCGGGTCCAGCCCGTTGCTCCCGGCGTACGCCGCCACGGCCGCGCGCCCGACCCGGTCGGCCTCCTCGAGCCCGGAGTCGTAGACGTAGGCCAGCGTGCGGCCCCCGGTCACCGGCACGTCGGCCGCCTGCATCGCGCGCAGCCGCGCCAGCACGTCATCCACGTCGGTCCTCCGGTCGGGCGGACACGACGACGGTCGCCGCGTCGAGGGCGTAGCCGCGCAGCGGCAGCAGGCTGAGCAGCACCAGCGCGGCGGGGAGCAGGGAGAACCCCAGGGTGATCGCGGTGACGGCCGAGCCGGGCTGGAGCTGGGTCATCCAGTCGGCCGGCTGGTCGGTGGAGACGTAGCCGCCCAGCGCCAGCACGCCGGCGTACACCGCAGGTCCGAGCGCGAGGCCGAGCGTCTCACCGGCGGTCCACACGCCGGTGTAGACGCCGGTGCGGTTCTCGCCGGTGCGGGCGGCGTCGACGGCGGCCGCGTCGGCCAGCATCGCGAGCGGGAAGACCTGGACGCCGGCGTACCCCACTCCGACCAGGGCCGTCGCGGCGTACACCAGCGCGACGGGGACGTGCCCGGCGCCGACGAGCACCAGCGCGGCGAGCGCCAGCACCAGCGAGGACAGCTCGTAGCCCCGGCGCTTGCCGACCCGGCGCCCGAGCGCGGCCCAGGCGGGGGTCAGCAGCAGCGCCGGGCCGACGAAGCAGACGAAGAGCAGGGTCGCGGCGGAGCGGTCGACCAGCACCCAGCGGGCGACGTACGCCACCCCGGCGAGCATCGCGCCCACGGCCAGGGCCTGCACCACGAAGGTCGTCAGGAGCAGCCGGAAGTCGCGGGCGCCGGCCACCACCCGCAGCTGGTCGCGCAGGGTGCCGGTGCCCGGGCCGACCCGGCCGACGGGTGCCGAGCGGGTGCCGGCGTACGCCCCGACGACACCGACCACCAGCAGCACCGCCACCAGCAGGCCCATCACGCGGTAGCCCGTGCGGCCCTCCAGGGCGTTGACCACCGCCGGAGCGGACGCCCCGCTGGCCATGATCGCCAGCGCCAGGATCGCCACCCGCCACGTCATCAGCCGGGTCCGCTCGTCGTAGGAGTCGGTGATCTCGGCGGGCATCGCGACGTAGGGCACCTGGAAGAAGGCGTACGCCGTCGCGCACGCGACGTACGCCACCAGCACCCATGCGACCTCCAGGCCGGTGGACCCCAGGTCGGGCCCGGCGAAGACGAGCGCGAAGCAGGCCGCCATCGACAGGCCTGCCCGCAGCAGCCAGGGCCGGCGCGCCCCGCGCGGGTCGACGGTGCGGTCGGTGACCCGCCCGGCGACCGGGTTGAGCACGACGTCCCAGGCCTTGGGCGCGAAGACCACCACGGCGGCGAGCGCCGCGCCCACCCCCAGGGTGTCGGTCAGATAGGGCAGCAGCATCAGCCCGGGCACGGTCCCGAAGGTGCCGGTCGCCACGGAGCCGAGGCCGTAGCCGATGCGGGTCCGGGTCGACAGCACCTCGGTCCGCATGGCGGCAATCTAGTGCGCGCGGCCCGCGGCGGCACCCGGTCCGTGGTACCCACGACCTGAGCCCGTCCCCGGGACGTGAGCACAGCCGCGACCCGCAACCCGACGACCCCGGCCGCCGCCGGGGGCCCAGGAGGCCGATCCCGTGTCCGCAGCAGTCCTGTCCATCGTCGTCCTCGCGGTGATCTTCGTGGTCGCCACGTCCCGCTCCGTCAACATGGGCGTGCTCGCGCTGACCGCGGCCTTCGCCGTCGGCCTGGGCGCCGCGGGCATGTCGCAGGCCGACGTCCTGGCGGGCTTCCCCGCCGACATCTTCCTGATCCTGGTCGGGCTCACCTTCATGTTCGGCTTCGCGCAGCACAACGGCACGATCGACTGGATCGTGGCGGCTGGGATGCGGCTGGTGCGCGGCCGGGTCGCGGCCGCCCCCTGGATCTTCTTCGTCCTCACCGCGGCGCTGATCTCGGTCGGCGCCCTGTTCGCGGTCGCCATCGTGGCGCCGCTGGCCATCCCCTTCGCCCGTCGCTACGCCATCGACCAGCTGATGATGGGGCTGATGGTCGTGCACGGGGCGCTGGCCGGGGCGTTCTCGCCGATCAGCGTCTACGGCAGCTTCATCGCGGGCTACCTCCGCGGGCAGGACCTGCCGATCTCGCCGCTCCCCCTGTTCCTCGGCCCCTTCGCGTTCAACCTCGTCATCGGCGTGCTCGTCTACGTCTTCCTGGGCGGCCGCGAGCTGCTCGGCCGCCGGGTCGACACCGAGGCGCTGGCCTCGGGTGACCAGCCGGGTGACGGGGCGCCGGCGTCGGGCCCGCAGCGGCTCGGTGCCTACCAGGCGCTGACCCTGGCCGGCCTGCTGCTGCTGGCCGTGCTCTCGGTCGCCACCGACCTCGACACGGGTGTCGTGGCCCTCAGCATCGGCGCCCTGTTCGCGCTGCTCGCGCCGGCCGACTCCAAGCGGGCGCTCGACGGCGTCAGCTGGTCGGTGATGCTGCTCATCTGCGGCATCCTCACCTACATCAACGTGCTGGAGACCGCGGGCGCCGTCGACTACGTCAGCGAGGCGATCACCAGCATCGGCGCCCCCCTGCTCGCGGTGTTGCTGCTGTGCTACCTCGCGGGGGTGACCTCGGCGGTGGCGTCCTCGCTGGGCATCATCGGCGTCGCCGTCGCGCTCGCCGTGCCGTTCCTCGAGCAGGGGTCGGTCAGCCCGATCGCCTTCACCGTCGCGCTGGCGGTGGCGGCCACGGTGGTCGACGTCAGCCCGTTCTCCACCAACGGCGCCCTGGTGCTGGCCAACGTGCCCGAGGTCGACCGCGACGCGATGTACCGCCGGATGCTCGGGTACGCCGGCGTGGTGGTCGTCGCGGGCCCCGGCCTGGCCTGGCTGACCTTCCTGGCGCCGGCCTCCCTGGCCTGAGCGCGTCGCAGTCGGTGTGGCCGCCCCGACGGGTGCCACAATCACTGGCCATGGCGACCCTGCGACGACCCTCCGAGCAGGGGTGGGACCGACGGGTCCAGTGGCCGCTGGTCGTCGTCTCGCTGGTCTTCGTGGCGGCGTACGCCTGGCCGATCCTGGACCCCGAGCTCTCGCGGGGCGTCAAGCGCTCGCTGTCCACCGTCGTGACGCTCACCTGGGTGGTGCTCACCGGCGAGTTCGTCACCCGGCTGCTGCTCGCCCGCGACCGGTGGGCCTTCCTGCGCCACCACCCGCTCGACCTGGCGGCCGCGGCGCTGCCGATCTTCCGCCCGCTGCGGCTGCTGCGGCTGCTGTCGCTGCTGACGCTGCTCGACCGGGTCGGCCGGGGCTCGCTGCGCGGGCGGGTGGGGCTCTACGTCGCCGCGTCCGTGACGCTGATCGTGTTCACCGGCTCGCTGGCCGTGCTCGACGCCGAGCGCGGGTCGACGGGCCCGATCCAGACCTACGGCGACGCGCTGTGGTGGTCGCTGGAGACCGTCACCACGGTCGGGTACGGCGACCTCTACCCCGTCACCACCACCGGTCGCGTCGTCGCGGGACTGCTGATGCTCGCCGGCATCGGCGTCCTCGGCACGGTGACGGCCGGCATCGCCTCGTGGCTGGTCGAGCGGGTCGAGGACGAGGGCGAGCAGGAGGACCTCGAGCACGGCAACGCCCCGGCCACCGCCACCGACGTCCAGGCCTTGCGCGAGGAGGTGCGCCGGCTGCGCGAGGAGCTGGCGCAGCGGGGGCGCGCCGGCTCGGGCGGCCCGCCGGCCTGAGCTCCGCGCGGTCGGGGCCCGTGCCCCCGAACCGTCCTCAGCGCTCGAGCGGGGTGCGCAGCCGCGCCGCGACCAGCTGCGCCACGGCCTCCTGGCCGGCGGGCAGCGGGTGCAGCGCCGCGGCCTGGCGGGCGTTGCCGACGCGGCCCTGGACCCACGGCCGGGCCGAGCAGATGTCGTGGCCGTGGCTGGCGGTGTAGTAGTCGACGAACTCGACCCCGGCCTCGTCGGCCGCCGCCGCCATCTCCTCGACGAGGCGGCGGTTGACGTCGCGGAAGGTCTCGCGGTCCTGGGGCCGCATCCGCGGCAGCTTCGCGCAGTCGCCGCGGTCGGGCAGCAGCTGCGGGTAGCTCACGAGCAGCACGCGGGCCCGTGGCGCGCGCTCCCGCACCTGCTCGATGCTGGCGACCAGGGCGGGGCGCAGCCGGTCGAGGATCGCGCCGAACAGCGCCCGCTGGTCGTCGAGCGGGCAGATGGTCGTCAGCTTGCGGCAGACGGTCGCGAGCCGCGCGTAGAGCCGGTAGTTGTTGGCGCCGATGCCCATCGTCACCAGGTCGGTCTCGGGCGTGAGCGCCTCCAGCTGCGGCCGCACCGCCATGCCGCGCGCGGTGCGCTGCGAGCCCGTGAGGTCGGCCGTCTGCGCCCCGCTGCAGGAGCGGTCGCGCAGGTCGTCGATGCGCAGCTCGCGGGCGACCAGGTGGGGGTAGTTGTTGGTGCTGCGGTAGCAGCCGTAGGCGATGTCGCTCACCGGCACGAACGGCGCCGCGGTGAAGGAGTCGCCCAGCGCGACGTAGCGGGCGTACGTCGGCGCCGGCGGTCCGGGCGCGCCGGCCAGCGCGGCGAGGCCGGCGAGCACGACCACCAGCACCACCAGGGCGGTGCGCACGAGGGTGCCCGAGCGGCCGGGGCCCGCGGGGGTGTCGGTCACGGGTGCGGGGTCGACGGCTGCGTCGGTGGCGGGGTCGGCAGCTGGCTCAGGGCTTGCGCGCCAGGTTGCGCGAGCTGGCCGAGGCGAAGCGACGGTCGGGGTTGGAGCCGATGGCGGTGCGGTCGGGGGCGCCCGAGGACGCCGGCTTCTTGGTGGCGGCCTTCTTGGTGGCGGCCTTCTTGGTGGCGGCCTTCTTGGTGGTGGCCTTCTCGGCAGTGGTCTTCTTCGCGGTGGTCTTCTTCCGGGCCGTCTTCCGGGCGGGCCGGGGCGGGGCGTCGGGGGTCGCGTGCTCGTCGAGCCACTCGTCGAGCACGACCCAGGTGGTGGTGCGGGCCGCGCGGCCGGTCAGCATGCCGAGGTGGCCGCCGGGGACGATCTCGAAGCGGACCTCGGGGGCGCTGGTGAGCAGGCCGATCAGCGCCCGCACGGCGTTGATGGGCGCGATGCCGTCGGTGTTGCCGGCGAAGACCAGCACCGGCGCGGTCACGTCGGCCACGGCGACCTCGCGGTCGCCGACCTGGACCCGGCCGGTGAGCAGCTGGTTGTTCTTCAGCATCCGGTGGTAGAGCTGCCCGAAGCTGCGGCCGGGGTAGGCGATCATGTTGGCGGTGAAGCGGTCGACCGCCTCGATCTGGGCCAGCCACTCGGTGTCGTCGAGGTGCTGGAGCGTGGCGATCGGCTTGGTGACCAGCTTGGTGCCCGAGGACAGCTGGAAGGCCCGGCGCACGAGCGGGCGCGGAGCGCCGCCCAGGAGGCGGTAGAGCCGGGTCACCAGGCCGCCGTCGGTGAGCTTGAGGATCGGGCGCAGCGGCGCCACCAGCGGCACCTTCTCGACGTCGAAGGGCGAGCCCAGCACGGTGAGGGAGGCGATCGGGAGGTCCGCGCGGTCGGCGGCCACGAGGGTGGCGAAGATGCCGCCCAGGCTCCAGCCGACCAGGTGCACGGGGCGTCCGCCCGCGTGCTCGGAGACCGCCTTGACCGCCTCGGGGATGACCTCCTCGACCCAGTGCTCGATGCCGAGGCCGCGGTTCTTGAACGAGATCTGGCCGTACTCGACCAGGTAGGTGCGCCGGCCCTGCTGCACGAGGTGCTCCACCAGCGAGCAGCCCCGTCGCAGGTCGAAGCAGATCGCCGGGGCGGCCAGCGGCGTCACCAGCAGCACCGGGTCGCCGGACTCGCGCGTCGTCTTCTGCGGGCGGTAGTGGTAGACCTCGCGCAGCGGACCGTCGTCGATGAGGGTGCGCGGCATCGGGCGCAGGTCGGCGAGACCGCCGTAGAGCACCTTGTGGGCGACGTTGCTGGCGGCCGAGGCGACCTGGTCCGGCTTCGGGATCAAGTCCATGACCGGAGGTTACCGGCCGGTCGCCCGCCGGGCGGTCGTCTCGCCGACCCGGGTCCGCCTCATGGACAGCCCGCGGCGCGGGGGAGTAGGCAGGGGCCATGAAGCTGACCCGTGTCCTCGGTGGGGCGGGCCTCGCGCTCGGTGCCGTCGCCGTCCGCGACCTCACGCAGAAGCGCCACGCGCTGCTGCGCAACTTCCCCGTGGTGGCCCACGCCCGCTACCTGCTCGAGACGATCGGCCCCGAGCTGCGGCAGTACATCGTCACCAGCAACGACGAGGAGCGGCCCTTCAGCCGCGACCAGCGGGCCTGGGTCTACGCCTCGGCCAAGCAGGAGGACAACTACTCCGGGTTCGGCACCGACAACGACGTCGAGCACACCTCGGGCTACGCCATCGTCAAGCACCGCACCTTCCCCGAGTCGCTGCCCGCCGACCACGGCCGCGCCGGGCTGCCCTGCGCCAAGGTGCTCGGCGGTCCGCGCGGCCGGGCGCAGGCGTTCCGGCCGGCGTCGGTGGTCAACATCTCGGGGATGAGCTACGGCGCCCTGTCCGGTGCCGCGGTCACCGCGCTCAACCGGGGCGCGAAGGAGGCGGGCTGCCTGCACAACACGGGCGAGGGCGGCCTCTCGCCGTACCACCAGCAGGGCGGCGAGCTGGTGCTGCAGCTGGGCACGGCGTACTTCGGCTGCCGCACCGACGACGGCCGCTTCGACCTCGCCCGGCTCGTCGACCTGGTCGCCCAGCACCCGGTGCGCGCGATCGAGGTCAAGCTCTCACAGGGCGCCAAGCCCGGGCTCGGGGGGCTGCTGCCGGCGGGCAAGGTGAGCCGCGAGATCTCCGAGATCCGCGGCATCCCGATGGGCCAGGACTGCGCCAGCCCGGCCCGCCACACGGCCTTCACCGACGAGGACGGCCTGCTCGACTTCGTGGAGCTGGTCGCCGACGCGACCGGGCTGCCGGTGGGCATCAAGTCGGCGGTCGGCGAGCTGGGGTTCTGGCACGAGCTGACCCGGCTGATGGCGCGCGGCGATCGCGGCGTCGACTTCGTGACCGTCGACGGCGGCGAGGGCGGCACGGGAGCGGCGCCCCGGGTCTTCGCCGACTCCATCGCGCTGCCCTTCCGGCTCGGCTTCTCCCGGGTGTACGCCGCCTTCGCCGAGGCCGGCCTCACCGACGACGTCGTCTTCACCGGGTCGGGCAAGCTCGGCCTGCCCGAGAACGCGACCGTCGCCTTCGCCCTGGGCGCCGACCTGGTCAACGTCGGCCGCGAGGCGATGCTGGCCATCGGCTGCATCCAGTCGCAGAAGTGCCACACCGACCACTGCCCCACCGGCGTCGCCACGCAGAACGCCTGGCTCACCCGCGGCCTCGAGCCGGTGAGCAAGGGGGAGCGCTGCGCGCAGTACCTGCGCACCTTCCGCGCCGAGATGGTCAAGGTGAGCGAGTCCGTCGGCGTCGCCCACCCCGGTCTCGTCACCGTCGACGACGTCGACGTCCTGGTCGGCGACTTCCAGGCCCGCTCGCTGCGCGAGGTCTACGGCTACCGCGACGGCTGGGGTCGCCTCGGCCCCGGGCTGGCCGCGTCGATCACCACCCTGATGGCCCCCGACGGCCAGCACGCCGAGTCCCGCTCCAGCGAGTCCGCCCCCCGGGAGCGCACCTCCGCCGAGCAGGGCGAGGGCGAGAAGGACCTCGGCCCCACCACCTTCACCACCCCCGGCTGAGGCCGGGCGGCCCTCGGTCCCGGAGCAGGGCGCCCCGGCGGCAGTCGCCTCGCTCGGTCCCTGAGGAGGGCGCCCTGGCGGCAGTCGCCTCGCTCGGTCCCTGAGGAGGGCGCCCTGGCGCCCGTCTCGAAGGGGTGGTGACGCGTCTGGGGGCTTCGAGACGGGCCTGGCGGCCCTCCTCAGCCAGCGAAGTGGTGTCCGGTCCCTGAGGAGGGCGCCCTGGCGGCAGTCGCCTCGCTCGGTCCCTGAGGAGGGCGCCCTGGCGCCCGTCTCGAAGGGCCGGTGTCGTCAGGTCCGCGGATCGCACGCACCTGGTGAGTGGGATCCGCGGACAGGCGGGGGACGGGGCGTCGAGACGGGCCGGGCGGCCCTCCTCAGCCAGCGATGTGGTGCCGGCCTGGCGGCCTTGCTCCAGCCAGCGAGGCGGTTCGGGCCCGTCTCGTGAGCTGTCCGACCACCCGGCACGCGACACGCCGTCGCCGAGGTGCCGGGCGTTCGGGAGAGCGGGCCCGACCGGCCCCTGAGACGGCCCCTGAGACGGCCCCACCCGCCATCCGGGGCGACCGGTCGGCCGTCGTTCCCCGAGGAGGACGCCCTGGCGCCCGTCTCGAAGGGGAGGGGACGGCGCGGCTAGGACTCCTCGGCGGGGTGGGTCTGCTTGGTGTGGGACTCGGGGTCGCCGGCCAGGGAGGTCAGGAAGGTGGAGGCCCAGTGGGAGACGTCGTGCTCGGAGACGGTCTTGCGCATCGCGCGCATCCGGCGGGCGACCTCCTTGGGCTGGGCCCGGGAGGCCTCGAGCATGGTGGCCTTCATGCCGTTGATGTCGTAGGGGTTGACCAGGTAGGCCTGGCGCAGCTCGTCGGCGGCGCCGGCGAACTCCGAGAGGACCAGGGCGCCGTCGCCGTCGAGGCGGCAGGCGACGTACTCCTTGGCGACGAGGTTCATGCCGTCGCGGAAGGGCGTGACGACCATGACGTCGGCGGCGCGGTAGAGCGCCGCCATCTCCTCGCGGGGGAACGAGGAGTGCAGGTAGGAGATCGCGGGGCGGCCGATCCGGCCGAGGTCGCCGTTGACGCGGCCCACGAGCTGGTCGATGTCGTCGCGGAGCTGGCGGTACTGGTCGACGCGCTCGCGCGAGGGCGTCGCGACCTGGACGAACACGGCGTCCTCGACGTCGAGGTGGCCGTCGGCGATCAGCTCGCTGAAGGCGCGCAGCCGGGCGTGGATGCCCTTGGTGTAGTCGAGCCGGTCGATGCCGAGGAACAGCGTCCGGGGGTTGCCGAGGTCGCGGCGGATCTCCGCGGCCCGGGCCTGGACCTCCTCGGAGGCGGCGAGCTCCTCGAAGCCCTCGGTGTCGATGGAGATCGGGAAGGCCCGAGCCCGCACCACGCGGCCGTCGGGCAGGTAGACGGTGTCGCGGTGGGTCTTGTGGCCCACCCGCTGGCGCACCAGGCGCACGAAGTTCTGCGCCGCCCCGGAGAGCTGGAAGCCGACCAGGTCGGCGCCGAGCAGGCCCTCGAGGATCTGGCGGCGCCACGGCAGCTGGGAGAACAGCTCGGCCGGGGGGAAGGGGATGTGGAGGTAGAACCCGATCCGCAGGTCGGGGCGCAGCTCGCGCAGCATGGCCGGCACGAGCTGCAGCTGGTAGTCCTGCACCCACACGGTCGCGCCCTCGGCGGCGTTGGCGGCGGCCGCGTCGGCGAAGCGCTGGTTGACCCGGACGTAGGAGTCCCACCACTCGCGGTGGAAGGACGGCTTGGCCGCGAGGTCGTGGTAGAGCGGCCACAGGGTGTCGTTGGAGAAGCCCTCGTAGAACTCCGCGACCTCCTCCTCGGAGAGCGCCACCGGCACCAGGGTGAGGCCGTCCTCCTCGAAGGGCTCCATCTCCTCGCCGGCGTTGCCGGGCCAGCCGATCCAGGCGCCCTGGTTGCGGCGCATCACCGGCGCCAGGGCCGAGACGAGGCCACCGGGGGAGGGTCGCCACGAGGTGCTGCCGTCGGCCTCGACGACCTGGTCGACGGGGAGCCGGTTGGCGACGACGAGGAGATCCGCGGCGCTGGACTGCTGGGTGCTGGATCTGCTCACGCCGGGGACAGTACCCGGGGCGGCGGACACCGATCAGCGGTGCGGGCGGTCCCCCGCGGGGGCCTCAGCGGTCGTAGCGCACGCCCAGCTGCGCGAGCAGGTCGTCCATCTGGCGCATCAGCGACACCGTCTGCTCCGGCGGCACCAGGGCGCTGGTGGTGGCGCCGGCGCGCAGGCAGCGGTGCACCTCCATCGCCTCGTTGCCGTAGCCGCGTCCGACCAGGGCCTCGTCCTCCCCGGGCACGAGCTCGATCCAGCGGCCCTCGAGCTCCGTCTTCCCGTCGTACGCCGTCCAGCGGACCCGCGTGGGGGAGTGGAAGTTGCGACCGAGCTCGAAGGAGCCGGTGGTCGTGGCGATCGTCGCCGACCGGGTCGAGTTGGAGGTGAGCGAGGACGACAGGGCAGCCGTCGCCCCGTGGGGGTAGAGCCCGGCGATCGACACGTCGAGGTCGATCCCGCGCTCGGAGAGCGCCCCCACGCCGACCACGCGCTCGGGCTCCCCGAGCACCAGGTGGGCGAAGGTGAGCGGGTAGACGCCCATGTCGAGCAGCGCGCCGCCGCCCTGCGCGGGGTCCAGCAGCCGGTCGGAGGGGTCCCGGTCGACGACGAAGCCCAGGTCGGCGTGGACCTGCTTCGGCACGCCGTACGGGCCCGGCTCCTCGGGGGTGCCGAGCAGCGCGCAGACCTTGCGGACCAGCGGGTTGGTGGCCATCCACATGGCCTCCATGAGGAACAGCCCGCGCTCGGCGGCGGCGTCGAAGAGCCGCTGGGTGGACGCGGCGTCGAGCGTCATCGCCTTCTCGCACAGCACGGCCTTGCCGGCGTCGAGCGCCAGCATCACGTGCTCCTCGTGGAAGGCGTGGGGGGAGGCGACGTAGACGACGTCGACCTCGGGGTCGGCCACCAGCTCCGCGTAGCTGCCGTGGGCACGGCCGCCGAACTCGTCGGCGAAGGCCTGGGCCCGCTCCAGCGACCGCGAGCCGCTGGCGACCAGGCGGGCGTCGGGGAGCAGCAGCAGGTCCTTGACGAAGTTGCGGGCGATGCGCCCGGGGGCGAGCACGCCCCAGCCGATGGTCTCGCCGTGCGTCGTGGTCATGCGAGCACCGTAGCGACCCACCTGCGCGCACGAATGACACCCGTGTAGTTCCTCGCCTACACTGGGCGGCGCCGACCCCGTCTCGGCACCGTCTCGCCCGCGTCCGACCGAGGAGTCCCACATGGTCGCCAGCCCCGCTCACAGCAGCTCCGAGCCCGAGGGCGCCCGGGAGATCAGCGAGCGCGACGCCGCGATGCTGGACTTCGAGCGGCAGTGGTGGAAGTACGCCGGCGCCAAGGAGCAGGCCGTCCGCGACAACTTCGACATGTCCTCGACGCGCTACTACCAGGTGCTCAACGCCCTCATCGACCGTCCCGAGGCGCTGGCCCACGACCCCCTGCTCGTGCGTCGCCTCCGCCGGCTGCGCGCCACCCGCCAGCGGCAGCGGTCGGCCCGCCGCCTCGGCTTCGACGTCTCGGAGTGAGCATGTCCCTTCCCCCTCGTGCCCCTCGCTCCCGCGACGAGCGCGGCGTCGTGCTGTCCACGCGCCTGCTCGCGCTGTGCATCTCGGCGGTCGCCATGGCCGGCCTGGTCTACCTGGCCAACGACCCCGACGAGGTCCGCCCCGACCAGGCCACCGCCGTGCGCAGCACCCCGAGCGCGACGCCCTCGCCCAGCGCCACCGTCGCCCCCTCGACCGCGCCGCTGACCAGGAAGCCGACGCCGGTGAAGCCGGCCGAGACCTACGTCGTGGTCTTCAACAACACCCGCACCGCCGGCCTGGCCGGCACGGTCGCCGAGAAGGCCAAGGTCGCCGGCTGGAACGTCGTGGGCTCCGACAACTGGTACGGCACCGTCGACGGCACCAGCGTCTACTACCCGCCGCGGCTCAAGCAGGCCGCCGAGGCCCTGGGCCGCGACCTGGGCATCACCCGGCTCAAGCCGTCCGAGGAGCCCATGCAGTTCGACCGCCTCACGGTCATCCTCACCGACGACTACAGCTGACCCACCCCGTCGGGCCCGCGCCCGGGCGTGGGCACCTGCTTCGACAACCGCTCGCCGCGGCTGGGACCATGGCCGCATGGACTTCAGCTCGGTCGCCGGTGAGCAGCAGTACGCCGCGGTGGTCCGGGCCGCCTCCGACCTCGTCGTCGGGCTGGACTTCGACGGCACCCTGGCGCCGATCGTCGACGACCCCGAGAACGCCCACATCCACCCCGACGCCCCGCAGGTCCTGGTCGACCTCGCCGAGCAGGTCCGCGCGGTGGCCGTGGTCACCGGACGCCCCGCCCGCCAGGTGCTCGCCCTCGGCGGCCTCGAGGAGGTCGGCAACGAGATCGGCGACCACGGCCGCGAGCTGTTCGTGCTCGGCCAGTACGGCAACGAGCGCTGGACCTCGGTCGAGCGGCGGGTGATCTCGCCCAAGCCGCCCCGCGGCCTGGCCACCTTCACCAGCGGGCTGCCGCGGCTGCTGCGCCGCGCGGACGCGGGGGACGCCTGGATCGAGGAGAAGGGGCTCGCCGTCGCGGTCCACACCCGCCGGCTCGAGGACCCGGAGGCGGCGTACGAGCGGCTGCTCCCGCTGCTGACCGAGCAGGCGCGCGCCCACGACCTCGATGTCGAGCCCGGGCGCTCGGTGATCGAGGTGCGTGCGCACGGCATGCACAAGGGCGCCTCGGTGCACCGGCTGGTGGCCGAGCTCGGGGCGAGGGCCGTGGTGTTCGGCGGTGACGACCTCGGCGACGTCGAGGCGTTCAAGGCCGTCGAGGAGCTGCGCGGGCAGGGGATGCCCGGCCTGCTGCTGTGCTCGGCCTCGGAGGAGGAGAACGTCCTCGCCGACCGCGCCGACGTCGTCGTGGCGGGACCCGGCGGCATCCTGGAGGCGCTGCGCGAGCTCACGGCCGACATCCGCGACGCCCGCGTCTGACCTGCACAGGGCAGCACGTCCCGCATCGCGAGACGCACGTCCCACATGTCGGGACGGATGTGGGGAGTCCCGGGCCCGGCTCCTAGGCTGACGCACAGCTCATCGAGAGGGGCAGAGGGACACGGCCCGCTGAAGCCCCGGCAACCGCCGCACGAGACCTCCGACGTCATCGGACCCGCGTGCGGAAGTGGTGCTACATCCGTCCCGCGCCGAGAGTCGGCCCGGGGAAGATGAGAAGGAGGCCTCCTTGAGCATCGTCACCGACGCCAGCAGTCCCGCAGCACCCGAGATCGCCGACGCCACGCCCGGCGACGGACTGCGCGAGGGAGCCTTCGGCAACGCCACCGGGCTGGCCTGCCGCGAGTGCGGCCACCAGGTCGCGCTGGGTCCCCACTACGCCTGTCCGGAGTGCTTCGGGCCGCTCGAGGTCGCCTACGCCTTCCCGGCCGTCACCCGCGAGCAGATCGAGGCCGGCCCCCGCAACATCTGGCGCTACAAGGCGCTGCTGCCGGTGCCCGACGACATCGAGCAGAGCCGCAACATGGAGCCCGGCTTCACCCGCCTGCTCAAGGCCGACAACCTCGGCCGCGAGCTCGGCATCGACCACCTGTGGGTCAAGGACGACTCGACCAACCCCACCAACTCCTTCAAGGACCGGGTGGTGGCGTGCGCGCTGAGCGCCGCCGTGGAGTTCCACAGCAAGGTCTTCGCCTGCCCCTCCACCGGCAACCTGGCCAACGCCGTCGCCGCCGCGGGCGCCCGGGCCGGCATCCGCACGGTGGTGTTCATCCCCAGCAACCTCGAGAAGCCGAAGCAGGTCAACTCGGCCGTCTACACCGACTCGCTGGTCGCCGTGAACGGCAACTACGACGACGTCAACCGGCTCGCCTCGGAGATCGCCGGCGAGGAGGAGGGCTGGGCGTTCGTCAACGTCAACGTGCGCCCCTTCTACGCCGAGGGCTCCAAGACGCTCGGCTACGAGATCGCCGAGCAGCTCGGCTGGCGGCTCCCCGACCAGATCGTCATCCCCGTCGCCTCGGGCTCGCAGCTGACCAAGGTGCACAAGGCCTTCCAGGAGCTCATCTCCCTCGGCCTGGTCGAGGACAAGCCCTACCGCGTCTTCGGTGCGCAGGCCACCGGCTGCTCGCCCGTCTCGGTCGCCTACAAGGCCGGCACCGACGCCATCCGCCCGGTCAAGCCCGACACGATCGCCAAGAGCCTGGCTATCGGCAACCCGGCTGACGGCATCTACGTGCTCGACATCTGCCGCGAGACCGGCGGTGCCGTCGAGGACATCACCGACGACGAGGTCCGCGCGGGCATCCTGCTGCTGGCCCGCCACGAGGGCATCTTCACCGAGACCGCGGGCGGCACCACGATCGGCGTGCTCAAGAAGCTGGTCGACACCGGGCAGCTCGACCCCACCCTGGACACCGTGGTGATCAACACCGGCATGGGCCTGAAGACCCTCGACGCGATCAGCGACCAGGTCGGCCCGGCCGCGACCATCGAGCCGTCGTACGCCGCCTTCACCGGCAGCGGCGTCCTCTGACCCCCGCACCCAGCGACCCCCGAGGAGCCCTCGCATGAGCGTCAGCGTCCGCATCCCCACCATCCTGCGCACCTACACCGGTGGCGACTCGGAGGTCAGCGCCGACGGCGCGACCCTGGCCGAGGTGCTCGACGACCTCGAGGCGCACCACACCGGCATCCGCGCCCGCGTGCTCGACGACAACGGCGCGCTGCGCCGCTTCGTCAACGTCTACGTCGGCAACGACGACGTGCGCTTCCTCGAGGGGCTGAAGAGCCCCACGCCCGACGGCACCCAGATCAGCATCATCCCGGCCGTCGCCGGCGGCTGAGCCGACCTGTCCGGCGGCGGTCACCGGCGTCCGGCACACTGGCGCCCATGCCTCGCAAGATCGCCACCAACGACCGCGTCGAGCGCGACGAGCTGCTCGACTTCGTCCGCCCGCGCCACCGCGCCGTGCTCGTGACCACGCGCCAGGACGGCAGCCCCCAGCTGTCGCCGGTCACGTGCGGGGTCGACGAGGAGGGCCGGGTCGTCATCTCGACGTACCCGAAGCGGGCCAAGGTCGCCAACCTGCGCCGTGACCCCCGCACCACGGTGATGATCCAGAGCGACGACTGGGACGGGCCGTGGGTGCAGCTCGACGGCACCGCCGAGGTGATCGACATGCCGGAGGCGCGGGAGCCCCTGGTCGACTACTTCCGCAGCATCTCCGGTGAGCACCCCGACTGGGACGAGTACCGCGACGCCATGCAGAAGCAGGGCAAGTCGCTGGTCCGGGTCACCATCGAGCGGTGGGGACCGATCGCGACGGGCGGCTTCCCGCCCGAGCACGCCGACGACTGAGGAGGCGCGGTGGCCACCCACCACTACCGGCTCGCCACGACCTGGACGGGCAACCGCGGCACCGGCACCAGCGGCTACCGCGACTACGCCCGCGACGTGACCCTGCGGTCGTCGGGCAAGCCCGACCTCCAGGGGTCCGCCGACCGGCCGTTCCGCGGCGACCCCGAGCGCTGGAACCCCGAGGAGCTGCTCCTGGCCGCCCTCTCGCAGTGCCACCTGCTGTCCTACCTCCACGTCGCGGTCACCCACGGGGTGGTGGTGACCGACTACCGCGACGACGCCAGCGGCTCGATGGAGCAGCACGGCATCGGAGGCCGCTTCACCGAGGTGGTGCTGCGCCCGGTGGTCACCGTCGCCGACGCCGCCCACGTCGGCCTGGCCACCGAGATCCACGCCGAGGCGGCCGCCGCCTGCTTCATCGCCTCCTCGGTGTCCTTCCCGGTGCGCCACGAGCCCGTCACCCGCGTCGCGACCGCGCCCGCCTAGGGTCGGACCGTGCCCGACGACACCGCCGTCACCGCCGACACCGCCCTGCCCGTCCGCCCGGAGGTCCTGCTCGCCACGTGCGCCGCCCTCCCCGGCGGGGAGGAGTGGACCGGCACCCACCTGCTCGTCCCGGCCCTGGAGGCCGTGGGCCTGCGCGCCCGCTGGGTGGTCTGGGACGACGCCGACGTGGACTGGTCGCAGGGCGTCGTCGCCGTGCGCTCCACCTGGGACTACGAGACCCGTCGCGAGGAGTTCCTCTCCTGGGCGCACCGGCTGCCGTGGCTGCTCAACTCGGCGTCCACCTTCACCTGGAACACCGACAAGGCCTACCTGCCGCTCCTGGAGCAGGCCGGGGCGGCCGTGGTGCCCACCCTGCTGGTCTCCGACGAGTCGGCGCTGCCGGCCGCCATCGCGGAGGTCTCGCCCGCCGAGGCGCCACGGGCCGTCGTGAAGCCGCGCGTCGGTGCCGGTGGTCGCGGCGTGGTCGTCTTCGACGGCCTCGACGGCGGCCCGTCGGGCCTCGACGAGGCCGAGCTCGGCCCCGGACCGTGGGTGGTGCAGCCGCTGGTCGACTCGATCCGCACCGAGGGCGAGACCTCGGTCTTCGTCCTCGACGGCGAGGTCGTGTCGCAGGCGCGCAAGGTGCCCGCGGGCGACGAGATCCGCGTCCACCAGCAGTACGGCGGCTCCACCGTCGCCGCCGAGGTCACCGCCGAGGCCGCCGAGGTCGCGCTCGCGGCCGTCGCCGCGGCGGAGTCGCTGCTCGGGGAGCGGCTCGACTACGCCCGGGTCGACCAGATGCGCCTGGCCGACGGCCGGCTCGCGGTCAGCGAGCTCGAGGTGACCGAGCCGAGCCTCTACCTCGACGTGCTGCCCGGCAACGCCACCGCCTTCGCCGCCCTGGTGGCCCGGCGGGTGGCCGACGCGGCGCAGCACTGACGCACCGCCGGGCCCGGTCCGACCGCCGCCGTTCAGCCTGGGGTCGGCCGCCGTTCCCGTGCCGGTCGCACCGCCCCGGTGCAGTAGAGGCGTGGACGTACGCCGCCCCGCGCTCGCCGCCCTGCTCGGGGCCGGTGTCCTCGGCCTGCTCGGGGGCGCCGCGGCCGGTGGTCGCGGGCTGCTCGACCGCCAGGCGGCCACCGCCCGGACCCTGATCGGCAAGCCGCTGGGGGAGCAGGCGCTCGCCGCCGACCGGACCTGGCGCAAGAAGCGCGGCGACCGCCTCGAGCTGGTCGTCCTCGGTGACTCCATCGCCGCCGGCCTGGGCGCGGAGCGGCCGCGCGACACCCTCGGGGCCCGGCTCGCGCGCAAGCTGGCCAAGCGCACCGGGCGGGCCGTGCGGCTGCGGACCGCGGCCGTGGTCGGCTCCGAGAGCAGCGCGCTGGCGGCCCAGCTCGCGGCGCTGCCGGCGGCGTACCGCCCGGACCTGGCGGTGGTCGTGGTGGGCGGCAACGACGTCACGCACCGGGTGCCGGTGGCCACGTCGGTGGCGCACCTGGTCGCGTGCGTCGCCGAGCTGCAGCGCCGCGGCGCCCACGTCGTGGTCGGCACCTGCCCCGACCTCGGGGTGCTCCGCCCCGTGCCGCAGCCGCTGCGGACCCTGGCCGGCCGGGCCTCCCGCCAGCTGGCCCTGGCCCAGGCCCGTGCGGTGCTGCCGCTGGGCGCCTCGGTGGTCTCGCTGTCGGACGCGGTGGGCGACCACTTCCGCCGCGATCCCGACCTGATGTTCAGCCTCGACGGGTTCCACCCCTCGTCGCTGGGCTACCGCCACGCGGCCCGCGCGCTGCTCCCGCGGCTGGTGGACGCGGTCACAGGGACTGGACAGTTGCCCCTCACAACGACATCGTGAGCGGGTGAGCGACAAGACCGGGGTGACCCGCACCAAGGACATCGAGACCGTCCTGCACCAGAACGACGAGGCCCACGCCGGTCAGGGCCTCGCCAAGCGGCTGAGCGCCTGGGACCTGATGGGGTTCGGGATCGGCATCGTCATCGGCACCGGGATCTTCACCCTCACCGGCACGGAGGCCAAGAACCACGCGGGTCCCGCGATCGTCATCTCCTTCGCCATCGCCGGCGTCGTCAGCATGCTGGCGGCGCTGTGCTACGCCGAGCTGGCCGCAGCCGTGCCGACCGCGGGCAGCTCCTACACCTACGCCTACACGACCATCGGCGAGATCTTCGCCTGGATCATCGCCTGGGACCTGATCCTGGAGTTCGCGCTCGGCGCGGCCGTGGTGGCCCGCGGCTGGTCGGGCTACCTGCAGCAGCTGTTCGGGCTGCCCCAGGCGTTCTTCGGCGAGGAGAACTCCGTGGTCAACCTGGGGGCCGTGGCGATCGCGCTGGTCCTCGGCGTGGTCGCGGCCGTGGGCATCCGCGAGTCCAAGCTGGTCACCAACGCCCTGGTCGTGATCAAGGTCAGCGTCTGCGTCTTCGTCATCGCCGCGGGGCTGTTCTTCGTCAAGGCGGCCAACCTGAAGCCCTTCGTGCCCCCCAGCCAGCCCGGCGAGGACGCCGGCGGCCTCAAGCAGCCGCTGTGGCAGCTGCTCACCGGCATCCAGCCCGCGTCGTACGGCGTCGCGGGGGTGTTCGTGGCCGCCGCGGTCGTGTTCTTCGCCTACAGCGGCTTCGAGGCCGTGGCCAACCTCGGCGAGGAGACCAAGGAGCCGGCCAAGGACATGCCCAAGGGACTGATCGGCACGCTCGTGGTCTGCACGGTGCTCTACCTCGGGGTCTGCTTCGTCATCACCGGCATGGTGAAGTACACCGGCCTGTCCGAGGGGGCGCCGATCTCGGACGCCTTCGACCAGGTCGGGCTGGGCTGGGCGTCGATCCTCATCAACATCGCCGCCATCGCGGGCCTGAGCTCGGTGATCCTGGTCGACATCGTCGCCATGGGTCGCATCGGCTTCGCGCTGTGCCGCGACGGCCTGCTGCCCGCGTCGGTCGGCCGCATCCACGAGCGCTTCCAGACCCCGCTGCGGATCACGCTGGCGACCACGGCGGCCGTGTGCCTGCTGGGCGCGTTCGTCCCGCTGGCCACGCTGGCCGAGATGGTCTCGATCGGCACCCTGTTCGCCTTCCTGGTGGTCGCGATCGCGGTCGTGGTGCTGCGGCGCACCAAGCCCCGCATGGAGCGGCCCTTCCGCACGCCGTCGGTGCCGTGGCTGCCGGCCGCCTCCGCGCTGTCGTGCCTGGCCCTGATGGCCAGCCTCGCCGTCGAGACCTGGCTGCGGTTCCTGGTGTGGCTCGCGCTGGGCCTGGTCATCTACTTCGTCTACGGCCGCACCCACTCGCGGCTCGCACCCGGCGTCTCGGACCGCGAGGTCACCTCCCGGCTCGGCGGCGACGAGGTCGTCTGAGCCGTCCCCACGAGGTGGGCCCGACGTTTGCACTCGACCAGGGCGAGTGCTAAAAATGGGGGTGCTGGCACTCTCATGCCGAGAGTGACAGCGGCACCATCCCATGGCCGTCCCCGTCGAGGTCAGGCAGCGCCGGTGAGAAGGGTTCACCGGGCCCGGTCCCGACCGTCCGTCGCGGGCGACGCGGTCGGCCATCCATTCACTTGAGCGTGAGGAATCGCCAAGAGCATGCCGAAGCTGATTGCTTTCAACGAAGAGGCCCGCCGCGGTCTCGAGCGTGGGATGAACACCCTCGCCGACGCGGTCAAGGTCACGCTCGGCCCCAAGGGCCGCAACGTCGTCCTCGAGAAGAAGTGGGGAGCCCCCACGATCACCAACGACGGCGTGTCCATCGCCAAGGAGATCGAGCTCGAGGACCCCTACGAGAAGATCGGTGCCGAGCTCGTCAAGGAGGTCGCCAAGAAGACCGACGACGTCGCGGGCGACGGCACCACCACCGCCACCGTCCTGGCCCAGGCCATGGTCCGCGAGGGCCTGCGCAACGTCGCCGCTGGCGCCAACCCGATGGCGCTCAAGCGCGGCATCGAGAAGGCCGTCGAGTCCGTCTCCGCGCAGCTGCTCGGGATGGCCAAGGACGTCGAGACCAAGGAGCAGATCGCCGCGACCGCGTCGATCTCCGCCGCTGACGCCATCGTCGGCGAGGCCATCGCCGAGGCGATGGACAAGGTCGGCAAGGAAGGCGTCATCACGGTCGAGGAGTCCAACACCTTCGGGCTGGACCTCGAGCTGACCGAGGGGATGCGCTTCGACAAGGGCTACATCTCGCAGTACTTCATGACCGACCCGGAGCGGATGGAGGCCGTCCTCGACGACCCCTACATCCTCATCGCCAACTCCAAGGTCTCCACGGTCAAGGACCTGCTGCCGCTGCTCGAGAAGATCATGCAGTCGGGCAAGCCCCTGCTGATCATCGCCGAGGACATCGAGGGCGAGGCCCTCTCGACCCTGGTCGTCAACAAGATCCGCGGCACCTTCAAGTCGGTCGCCGTCAAGGCCCCCGGCTTCGGTGACCGTCGCAAGGCCATGATGCAGGACATCGCGATCCTCACCGGTGGCCAGGTCATCTCCGAGGACGTCGGCCTCAAGCTCGAGTCGACCGGCATCGAGCTGCTCGGCCAGGCCCGCAAGGTCGTCGTCACCAAGGACGAGACCACCATCGTCGAGGGCATCGGCGACGCCGACCAGATCGCCGGTCGCGTCAACCAGATCCGCAACGAGATCGACAAGAGCGACTCCGACTACGACCGCGAGAAGCTGCAGGAGCGCCTGGCCAAGCTGGCCGGCGGTGTCGCGGTCATCAAGGTCGGCGCGGCCACCGAGGTCGAGCTCAAGGAGCGCAAGCACCGGATCGAGGACGCCGTCCGCAACGCCAAGGCGGCCGTCGAGGAGGGCATCGTCGCCGGCGGTGGCGTGGCGCTCGTCCAGGCCTCCGCCTCGGCGTTCGAGAAGCTCGAGCTGGTCGGCGACGAGGCCACGGGTGCCAACATCGTGCGCCTCGCGGCCGAGGCCCCGCTCAAGCAGATCGCCATCAACGCCGGCCTCGAGGGCGGCGTCGTGGCGGAGAAGGTGCGCAACCTGACCCCGGGTCACGGCCTCAACGCCGCGACCGGCGAGTACGTCGACATGATCGCCGAGGGCATCATCGACCCCGCCAAGGTCACGCGTTCCGCGCTGCAGAACGCCGCGTCGATCGCCGCGCTGTTCCTCACCACCGAGGCCGTCGTGGCCGACAAGCCGGAGAAGGCCGCCCCCATGGGTGGTGGCGACCCGTCCGGCGGCATGGGCGGCATGGACTTCTGAGTCCAGCCCCCGTTCCACCAGCTCCACTCGCAGGGCCCCGATCCGGTTTTCCGGGTCGGGGTCCTGTGGCGTCGGGGGCGCTGATCACCCGGACGTCCGGGTAATCATCTGCTGGACGTCTGTTGCAACAGACGTCCAGCAGCTGGAAAGGACGTCCAGTCGGGCGTCGTACGGCGACGTGGGACAGTGGCGGCGGGGTCGCCGGCTCGGTCCGTGCGAGCAGCGACCGACCTCCGCAGGCAGGGGTACGCCGACGCGGCGCCCGCCCGATCCGCCCGCCGCCGTCCCCCGCCGATCCATCCACCCGAGGAGCCTGATGACCCGCGAGATGACCGTCAGCGACAGCGTCGTGATCGCCGCCGACGCGGCCACGATCTGGGCCCAGGTGGCCGACCCGACGCAGATGGCGCGGTGGAGCCCGGAGAACACCGGGGCCCGCACCCGCGCGGAGGTGCGGCCGCTGACCGAGGGCGAGGTCTTCGAGGGCACCAACCGGCGCGGACGGGCGCGCTGGTCGACCGAGTGCGTGGTGCGGCACTCGGTGCCGGGGGAGCGGTTCTGCTTCGACGTGCGCCGGATCGGGTCGGTGTCGCGGCCGCTGCTGCCGGGGCGGATCGCGCGGTGGGACTACACCTTCGCTGCCGTCGAGGGCGGCACCCGGGTGACCGAGACGTGGAGCGACGGCCGTCGCGGCTGGCCCGACTGGCTGGCCGGCGCGTTCGACAAGACGGTGACCGGGGGCCGGCTGTTCTCCGACTTCCAGCGCCGCAACATCTCCCGGACGCTGGCGGCCCTCAAGTCCGACCTCGAGACGGTGGCGTGAGCGTCCTGCGCGAGCGCCTCGCGCAGGCTCCCGGCCCGCTGGGCATCGGGGCCGGGCTGGTCGCGACCCTGTTCGCGGCGTCGGGCGTGGTCCACCTGGTGCGGCCCTCGGTGTTCGAGCCGATGGTGCCGGACCTGCTGCCCGGCGCGACCGAGCTGGTGCTCGCCTCCGGGGTGGCCGAGCTGCTCTGCGCCGCGGGGCTGGTCTGGCCACGCACCCGGCTGCTCGCCGGACCGGCCTCGGCGGCCCTGCTGGTGGCGATCTTCCCGGCCAACGTCGCGATGACGGTGGATGCGTGGCAGGGCTACCGGGCGGGCGAGGACAGCGCCGGGTGGCTGGCCGGGACCGTCGCGCGCCTGCCGCTGCAGCTGCCGCTCATCTGGTGGGCCTGGCGCGCGGGTCGGCGCTGACCCCCTGGGGTCACCCGTGGGTGGTGCTGCGCCGGCCCAGCGCCAGCGCGGCCAGTCCCGCACCGAGCACGAGCGCACCGGCGACGGCGTCGACCAGCAGGGCGGCACCCGGGCCGGGCCCGTCGACGAGGCGGCCGGCCACGGCCGAGCCGGCGGCGACGCCGACCACGTTGGCGGTCGCCAGCGCCGTCATCATCGTGGTGCCGCGACCGGGCGGGGCGACCCGGTCGGCCAGGGCGTACGACGTGACCAGCGCCGGCGCGAGGGCCACGCCCAGCAGCAGGTTGGCCAGGGCGAGCGGCACGGGCGCCGACACCGAGGCGGCGAGCAGGCCGGCCAGCACGAGCAGGAGCCCGGCCACGGCGATCCGCAGCTCCAGCACGAAGCCGCGCGGCAGCCGGGTGGTGAGCAGCCCGGTGACGGCCGAGCCGATGCCCATCAGCGCGTAGACCGGCCCGGTCAGCTCGTCGGTGCCGGCCAGCGCCATCCGCGCCGCGACCCCGGTCGAGGTGGCGCCGAAGACCAGGCCGACCGACCCCGTCGCCACGAGCAGCGCCACGACGTACGCCGTCGGCAGCGGCGCGCGGTGCTCCGCCACCGAGCCGTCCGTGCGGACCCGGCCGGGCAGGGCGCTCGGGTGCAGACCGAAGCCGGTCTGGGTGACAGCGGCGAGCACCAGCGCGACGACCAGGCCCAGCGTGGGCGACCCCAGCGCGGCCAGCGTGCTGACCAGGACCGGGCCGACGACGAACATGGTCTCGTCGACCGCGCCCTCGAAGGCCATCGCCGAGGAGACGAAGCCGCGGTGGTCGTGGCCCGCGCCGGGGCCAGGGCCCGCGCCGGGCCGGCCCCCCGGTGCCCGCCGCGCGAGCACCGACCAGCGGCTGCGGGCCATCGCGCCGGCCTGCGGGTTGGCCAGGCCGACCACGGCGACCAGCGCGACCGTCACGGTCAGCGGCTCGGTGCCGTGGAGCGCCAGGACCGTGCCGAGCGCCAGCACCTGGAGCGCGGTGGCGGCCAGCGCGACGGGACGCTGGCCGAAACGGTCGGAGGCGATCCCGACCAGCGGCCCGCCGACGCCGCCGCCGATGCTCAGCGCCGCGACGGCCAGGCCGCCGAGGCCGTAGGAGCCGGTGAGCGAGGCGACGTACAGCAGGATGCCGAGCGGGAACATCGCCGTCGGCAACCGGACCGTGGCGTCCAGCGCGAGGAAGGGGCGGTCGACCGAGGCCAGGACCGTCCGCAGCGAGGTGCGCGGCGGGTGGCCGGCGGGCGCGGGGACGGCAGCGTCGTGGCTGCTGTCCGGGGTGGTGGGGGTCAGCTGGGTCATGCGGTGCTCCGGGTGCGACGGGTGCGGCGCACGCCACCCCACCACTGACGCGCAGAACCCCTGAGCACGACCAGGCTAGCCGAGCGTGCCCGCCCCGGGCCACCTCGCGGCGTGCTGCCCGCCACCCGCCACCGGCTCAGACCCCCAGCAACCCCGCACCGATGAGCGCGTCGGCCCGCCGCACGACGAGGTCGACGACGCGGGGGTGGGGGCCGATGACGTCGGCGACGGCCCGGGCGCCGGCGTCGCGGGCGAGGGTGGCGGCCTTGCGGGCGAAGTACCCGCCCGCGAGGAGGTACGTCGAGACGCAGTCGCCCGGCCGGACGACGTCCTCGACCCGCTGGCCGAGGCCGGACAGGGTGGCCACCCGGACGGGGCCGCCCCAGGCGCGGGCGAGCAGCTCGGCGGCGCGGTCGAGGTCGCGGGTGGCCAGCACGTCGCTGGAGCCGGCGGCCACCATCACCAGCGGCTGTCCGGGCCGGGCGCCGGCGGCGACCAGCTGCTCGACCTGGGCGTCGGCGAGCAGCGCGTGGGGGCCGAGGGAGCGGCCGAGGAAGGCCGGCCCGCCGGCGCCCGCCACGGCCGCGGGCAGGTCCTGGCGCAGGTGGAACCCGGTCGAGAGCAGCAGCGGCACCACGACCGTGGGCGCCGCGGACGACTTCAGCACGTCGGCCAGCAGCGGCTCGCACAGCTCGACGTAGGAGGTGACCGCCTCCAGGCCGAGCCGGTCGGCGGTGAGCCGGGTGAGCTCGGCGGCGACCAGGTTGCCCGAGGCGGTGCGGGTGCCGTGGGCGACGGTCACCAGGCGCGGCGCGACGCTCACCGGGCCGCCCCGGCGCGGCCGCTCACGGGGCCGGTCACGGGGCCGGTCACGGGGCCGGTCACGGGGCCGGTCACGGGGCCACGGCCAGGCGGTAGCCGCGCTTGACCACCGTCTGCACCGACCGGGTGCCCAGGGCGGCGCGCAGCCGGGCCACGGCCATCTCGACGGCGTGCTCGGAGCCGGCGGTGCCGCTGGGCAGCATCGCCAGCAGGGCCTGCCGCGAGATCACGTTGCCGGGGTTGCTGACCAGGGCCTGCAGCACGGCGGCCGGAGCGGCCGAGAGCTTGACCTCGACCCCGTCGACGAGCACCTCGTCGCCGTGCAGCAGCAGCTGGTGGCCGCCGACGAGCTCCAGGGTCAGGCCCTCGCGCCGCGAGGGCAGCTCGGTCTCGAGCTGCTTGACCATCGCAGCCAGCCGCGAGCGCTCGGGGAAGATCGTCGGCACGCCCCACATCTCGAACGCCGCCGAGGTGACCGGGCCGACGCACGACGCGACGACGTCGGCCTGGAACGCCGAGACCACCTCGTCGCGGCGCCCGGTCGAGCCCGCGGCGTCCATCAGGGCGGCCACCGCGGGGGCGGAGGTGAAGGTGACGGCGTCGAGGTCGCGCTCGGCGATCAGGTCGATCATGCGGAAGATCGGCTCGGGGTCCTCGGCCGCGACCACGCGGTAGACGCTGACCGTGCTCACCTCGGCGCCCCGGCGGCGCAGCGCGTGGCCGACCATCGACAGCGACTGGCCGTGCTCCTGCACGACGATCCGGCGGCCGGTCAGGTCGCGCCCGCGCAGGTGGTCGAGCACGTCCTCGAACTCCTCGGACTCCGGCGCCCACAGCTCGCGCAGGCCGTAGCGGCGCAGCGCGCCGACGCTCTTGGGCCCGCGCGCGAGGATCTCCGCGTCGCCGAGGTGGTCGAGCAGGCGGCGGAGCAGGCCCCAGCCCTTGGCGGCCTCGAACCACGCGCGCATCCCGATGCCGGTGGTGGCCAGGAACAGGTCGACCGGGCGGGCCAGCACGTCCTCGGTGGCCGCGTGCAGCTGCGCGTCGTCGACGCGGTGCGGGTCGAGCGAGAGCGCCGGCGCGACCACGACCTGGGCACCGCGCCTGGTCAGCAGGGCGGCCTGCTCGTCGACCTTGCGGGCGGCGGTGACCCCGACGCGGTAGCCCGTGAGGGGTCCCACGACCGGCGCGTCGACCGGTCCCTCGGCCGGCTCGTCGGTCGTGCTCGTCCCACCGGTCTGGCTCACTCGCGCTCCTCCTCCGGGCTCTCGCCGGTCTCCCGCTGCGGTCCGACGAGGACGACTCCGGCCTCGACGCGGACGTCGTACGTCGGCACCCGGACCGCATCGTCGTCGAGGCTGTGGCCGGTGCGGAGGTCGAAGGCCTGCTTGTGCATCGGCGAGGCCACGAACGGCACCGCCTCCCCACGGAAGGTCCTCGACCCGACGATGCCGCGGGAGAGCACCGACGCCCGTGAGAAGGGATCGTAGTTGGACAGGGCGAACAGCTCGCCCGCGTGGGTGCGGAACACCGCGACGGCCCGGCCCTCGACGAGGGCGGCGACCCCGCCCTCGACCTCGATGTCCTCGACCCGGCAGACGCGGGTCCAGGAGGTCCCGGCGGGCGTGGCGGGCCCGGCGGGCTCGGCCACGGGGGAGGGGCGCGTCGTCATCGGGGGGCTCCCACGGGGATCGTCGCGCCGAGCGAGACCGGGCCCTGGCTCTCGGCCGGCTGGACCTGGTCGCGGCTGGAGGTGAAGCTGATGTGCGGGTCGGGCACCTCGGGGGCGTTGACGAACGACACGAACCGCGCCAGCTTGGCCGGGTCCTCCAGGGTCGCGGCCCACTCGTCGAAGTAGGTGTCGACGTGGCGTGCCATTGCCGCCTCGAGCTCGGTCCCGAGGCCGAGGACGTCGTCGACCACCACGGCGTGCAGCCGGTCGAGGCCGCCCTCGAGGCTGTCGACCCAGGGGGCGGTGCGCTGCAGGCGGTCGGCGGTGCGGACGTAGTACATGAGGAACCGGTCGAGGTAGCGCACCAGCGTCTCGGTGTCGAGGTCGCCGGCGAGCAGCCGGGCGTGGACCGGGGTGGCGCCGCCGTTGCCGCCGACGTAGAGGTTCCAGCCCTTCTCGGTGGCGATCACGCCGAAGTCCTTGCCCCGGGCCTCGGCGCACTCCCGCGCGCAGCCGCTGACCCCGCCCTTGAGCTTGTGGGGCGAGCGCAGCCCGCGGTAGCGCTCCTCGAGCATGATCGCCAGGCTGGTCGAGTCCTGGACCCCGAAGCGGCACCACGTCGAGCCGACGCACGACTTCACGGTGCGCAGCGACTTGCCGTAGGCGTGCCCGGACTCGAAGCCCGCGTCGACCAGCCGGCGCCAGATGGCGGGCAGCTGCTCGAGCCGGGCACCGAACAGGTCGATGCGCTGGCCGCCGGTGATCTTGGTGTAGAGGTCGAAGTCGCGGGCCACCTCGCCGATGACGATCAGCTTCTCGGGCGTGATCTCCCCGCCGGCGATCCGGGGCACCACGGAGTAGGTGCCGTTCTTCTGGATGTTGGCCAGGTAGGCGTCGTTGGTGTCCTGCAGGGTGCGGTTGCCGGCGTCGAGCACGTGGTGGTTGAGCTGGCTGGCCAGGATCGAGGCCACCGCGGGCTTGCAGACCTCGCACCCGCGACCGGTGCCGTGGCGCGCGACGACGTCGTCGAAGCGGGTGTGGCCGTGGATGGCCACCACCTCGAAGAGCTCGGCCCGGGTCATCGCGAAGTGCTCGCACAGGCTGGTGTCGACCTCCCGGCCCTGCTCGGCGAACCAGTCCTCGACGATCTTCTTCACCACCGGCTTGCACGACCCGCAGGTGCTCCCCGCGCCCGAGCAGGCCGTCACGCACGACGGGCTCTCGCACGGCTCCTCGTCGCGCGCCACGTGGTCGACGATCTCGCCCTTGGTGACGTTGTTGCACGAGCAGACCACCGCCTCGTCGGGCAGCGTGACACCGCTGGTGCCGCCCCGCGAGGCGGGCAGGATCAGGTACTCGGGGTTCTCCGGCAGCGCGATCCCCGAGGCCACCATCGGCCGCAGCACGCCGTACGCCGTGGCGTCGCCGACCAGGATCCCGCCGAGCAGCACGTGGGAGCCGTCGCCGGCGTCGCTCTCGGCCACCACCAGCTTCTTGTAGACGCCGGCGACCGCGTCGGCGAAGACCAGCTCGAGCGCGCCGGGAGTGGTGGCGAACGCGTCGCCGAAGGAGGCCACGTCGACGCCCAGCAGCTTGAGCTTGGTGGACGTGTCGGCCCCGGTGAAGGTGCCCGGGCCGCCGGTCAGGGCGTCGGCCACCACCTCGGCCATGGCGTAGCCGGGCGCCACCAGGCCGTACATCCGGCCGGCGGGCGCGGCGCACTCGCCGATGGCCCACACGTGCGGGTCCGAGCTGCGGCACTGCTCGTCGACGAGCACCCCGCCGCGCTCGGCGACGGCCAGCCCGGCCCCGCGGGCCAGGGCGTCGCGTGGGCGGATGCCCGCGGAGAAGACGACGACCTCGGCGGGCACCGGGTCGGCGTCCCTGAGCGCCAGGCCGGTGACGCGACCGTCGTGGCCGAGCACCTCGCTCGTCGCGGCGCCGCAGTGCACGACCAGGCCGAGCTGCTCGACGTGGCGGGCCAGGGTGGCGCCGCCGGCGTCGTCGACCTGCACCGCCATCAGGCGCGGTGCCATCTCGACCACGTGGGTCTCCAGGCCGAGCTGGGCCAGCGCGTTGGCGGCCTCCAGCCCGAGCAGGCCGCCGCCGACCACGGCACCGACCCTCGCTCCGGCGGCGGCCTCGCGGATCGCCTCGAGGTCCTCGACGGTGCGGTAGACGAAGCAGCCGTCGAGGTCCCTGCCGGGGATCGGGGGCACGAAGGGCGCGGCCCCCGTGGCCAGCACCAGCTCGTCGTAGGCCAGCTCCTCGCCCGTCGCGAAGGTCAGCGTCCGGGCCCCGACGTCGACCGCGGTGACCTCGGTGCCCAGGACGAGGCGGACCCGCGGGTCGTCGTACGCCCCGGTCGGGAGCAGGGAGAGCGCGTCGGCGCCGACCTCGAAGAAGGAGGTGAGCGCGACCCGGTCGTACGCCGGCCGCACCTCCTCGCCGACGACCACGACGTCGTGGGTCTCGGTGAGGCCGCGCTCGACGGCCGCCTGGACGAAGCGGTGGCCGACCATGCCGTGGCCGACGACCACGAGGGTCTTGCGCAGGTGTGCCATCACGGGAGGGGTCCCTTCGGTTGGTGCAGCGGGGGTGCTGGCCAGGGGCTGGCCAGGGGTGGCAGGTGGGTCAGGTGGGGGCGAGGGCGGGGCGGGTGGCGAGCAGCTGGCGGACGGCCTCGGCGCAGCCGCCGCAGCCGGTGGTGGCGCGGGTGGTCTCGCGCACCTGCTCCAGCGAGCGGCAGGCCCGCACGGCGCCGGCCGTGACGCCGGCGCAGGTGCAGACCTCGGCGTCGTCGGGCAGCACGCTGGGCCGGGCGCGGCGCTCGCTCATGAGCAGCTCGCCCGGCTCGGTGGGGCCGAGCACGGTGCCGCGGTCGTAGTGCTGGGTGATGAGGCCGATCCGCGACAGGTCGCCCACCAGCGAGGCCGCGACCACGACGCCGTCGCGGACCACGAGCTTGCGGTGGGAGCCGACGACGGGGTTGCTGACCTCGACCACCTCGCCGACCGCGGTCTCGGGGTCGCCCAGCACCGCGACCTCGAGGTCGGTCGCGCGCAGCCGGGCGACGGTGCGGGCCCCGGGGTAGGTGACCTCCTCGCCGGCGAGGTGGGCGGCCAGCACGCCGGCCTGCTCCCAGGCCGGCGGCACGAAGCCGGTGACCTGCTGCTCGTGCTCGGCGCAGTCGCCCAGGGCGTGGACGGTCTCGTCGCTGCTGCGGAGCCGGTCGTCGACGACGATGCCCCGGCGGGTGGTGAGCCCGGCCCGCCTGGCCAGCGCGGTCGAGGGCCGGCCGCCGGCGGTGAGCACGACCAGGTCGGTCTCGAGGGTGTAGCCGTTGTCGAGCCGCAGCCCGGTCACGCCGCCCTCGGTGCCGAGCCGCACGGCCCGGGCGCCGGTGTAGACGGCCGTGCCGAGCCGCTGCAGGTCGCGCGCGATGATCCGGCCCGCCGCCGCGCCGACCTGGCTGCGCAGCACGTGCTCGCCGCCCTCGACGACCTCGACCGCGAGCCCGCGCACGCTCAGCGCCCGGGCGACCTGGAGCCCGAGCAGGCCGCCGCCGACCACCACGGCGCGCTCGGCGTCGGCGACCGCGGCGTCGAGGCGCAGGCAGTCGTCGAGGCTGCGGAAGGCGTGCACGGCCGGGTGCAGGGTGCCGTCCATCCGGACCAGCCCGCGGATCGGCGGGAGGCTCGGGATCGACCCGGTGGCCAGCACCAGCACGTCGAAGCCGAACCGCCGGCCGTCGACGAGCATCACCTCGCGCCGCTCGCGGTCGACGTCGAGGACGCGGGCGCCCAGGCGCAGGTCGACGTCGTGGGCGGCGTACCAGTCGGGGGAGCGCAGCGTCAGCGCCTCCGGCCGGTGGGTGCCCTCGAGCACGGCCGACAGCAGGATCCGGTTGTACGGCGCGTGCGCCTCGTCGCCGAGCACCGTCACGTGGTCGGTGGTGGTGACGCCGCGCTCGACCAGGCCCTCGACCAGCCGGGTGGTGGCCATCCCGGAGCCCACGACCACGATCCGCCGCGCCGTCACGCGTGCACCGCCGCGGCGCAGACCTTGAACTCCGGCATCCGGCTCGACGGGTCGAGCGCGTCGTTGGTGAGCCGGTTGGCGCCGACCCAGTGGAAGGGCACGAAGACGGTGTCGGGACGGATGGTGTCGACCACGCGTGCCGGCGCCTCGAGCGCGCCGCGGCGGGTCGTGACCACCACGCGCCGGCCGTCGACGGCACCGATCCGGGCGGCCAGCATCGGGTGCAGCTCGACGAACGGCCCGGCGTCGGGCAGGTCGGGGATGCGGCGGGTCTGGGCGCCGGACTGGTACTGCGCGAGCACCCGGCCGGTCGTCAGGTGCAGGGGGTACGCCGCGTCCGTGGGCTCGGCGGTGCCCCGGTGGTCGACCGCGACGAAGCGGGCCCGGCCGTCGGGGTGGGCGAAGGCGTCGCCGAACAGCCGCGGCGTGCCCGGGTGGGGCGCGGCGCCGGCGTCGGCCGGGTCGGTCGCGGGGCAGGGCCAGAAGACCCCGTGCTCCTCGCGGATCCGGTCGTAGGTGATGCCGCTGTAGTCGGCCCGCCCGCCCGCGGAGGCCCGGCCGAGCTCGGCGAAGACCTCCTCGGGGTCGGCGGAGAAGGCCACGGGGGACCCGACCCGCTCGGCCAGCGCCGCGATCACCTCGAGGTCGGAGCGGACGCCGGTCGGCGGGGGGACCGCCTGCTGGCGCAGCACGACGCGGCCCTCGAGGTTGGTCATGGTGCCGGTCTCCTCGGCCCACTGGGTCACCGGCAGCACCACGTCGGCCAGCGCCGCGGTCTCGCTCATCACCAGGTCGCACACCACGAGCAGGTCGAGCGCCTCGAGCCGCTCGGCGACGTGGCCGGCGCGCGGAGCGGAGACCACGATGTTGGAGCCGAGGACGAGCAGCGCGCGGGGACCGCCGGGTCGGCCCAGCGCGTCGAGCAGCTCGTACGCCGAGCGGCCGGCGCCCGGCAGCGACTCCGGCGCCACCCCCCACACCCGGGCGACGTGGGCGCGGGCGGCGGGATCGTCGACCATCCGGTAGCCGGGCAGCTGGTCGGCCTTCTGGCCGTGCTCGCGCCCGCCCTGGCCGTTGCCCTGGCCGGTGAGGCAGCCGTAGCCGGCGTGCGGCTTGCCGGGCATCCCGAGCGCCAGCGCGACGCCGATCCAGCCGAGCACGGTCGCGGTGCCCTGCGCGTGCTGCTCGGCGCCGCGAGCGGTCAGCACGGTGACGGTGCCGGCGCCCGCCAGCAGGGTGGCCAGCGCGCGCAGCTCGGTGGCCGGCACGCCGGTGACGCGCTCGACGCGCTCGGGCCACCACCCGGCCGCGACCCGGCGCACGTCCTCCCAGCCGGTGGTGCGCTCCGCGACGTACGCCTCGTCGACGGCGCCCGCCGCGTCGAGCAGGTGCAGCACGCCGAGCGCGAGCGCCAGGTCGGTGCCGGGGACGGGCTGGAGGAGCACGTCGGCGCGGTCGGCGGTCGGGGTGCGCCGCGGGTCGACGACCACGACGGTGCCGCCGCGGGCACGCAGCCGGTCGAGGTGGCGCGAGGCGGGCGGCATCGTCTCGACCAGGTTGGAGCCGACCAGGACCAGCACGTCGGTCTGCTCGAGGTCGGCCAGCGGGAACGGCAGCCCGCGGTCGATCCCGAAGGCCTGGTTGCCCGCCGAGGCGGCCGAGCTCATGCACCAGCGGCCGTTGTAGTCGACCTGGCTGGTGCCCAGCGCGACCCGGGCGAGCTTGCCCAGCTGGTAGGCCTTCTCGTTGGTCAGCCCGCCGCCCCCGAAGACGCCCACCGCGTCCCGGCCCGACTCGGCCTGCAGCGCGAGCAGCCGGGAGGCGACCAGGTCGAGGGCCTCGTCCCAGCCGACCGCCCGGAGCTCACCGGTCGACCGGTCGCGCACCAGCGGCGTGGTCAGCCGCTCGCGGTGCCCGCGCAGCCCCGTCGCCGTCCAGCCCTTGCGGCACAGCCCGCCCTCGTTGACCGGGAACTCCGGCCAGGCCAGCACCTCGAGCGTCCCCCGCCCGCCCCCGGTCCCCGAGGAGGGCGCTCCGCGCCCGCCCCCGGCCCCTGAGGAGGGCGCTCCGCGCCCGTCTCGAAGGGTCATGCCGCACTGCAGCGAGCAGTAGGGGCAGTGGGTGCGCGTCTGGGGCACGGCTGCTCAGACCCGGTCGGCGGTGGCGGAGCGGCGCAGGTAGACCGCCCACACGACGACCGCGCACACCACGTAGTAGCCGGCGAAGACCACGAACGCGCCGGTGGTCGCCGACAGCGGGCTCTCGACCCACGGGGCGCTGAAGGCCAGCGGGATCAGGAAGCCGCCCAGGGCGCCGACGGCGCCGATGACGCCGAGCGCGGCCGAGGCCTGCTGGGTCGAGGTGAGCAGCGCGCGGCTCTGCTCGGGCGTGCCCTCGGTGGTGGTCGCGACGGCCCGCGACCGCCAGATCGCCGGGATCATCTTGTAGGTCGAGCCGTTGCCGATGCCGGTGGAGGCGAAGACCAGCAGGAAGAACCCCAGGAAGATCGGGAACCAGCGCTGGTTGTCGGCGGCGATGCCGGGGTCCGCGGTCGGGTTGGGCGTCAGCTGCAGCAGCGTGACCAGCACGCCGAGGGTGAACACGATCATCCCGGCGAAGGCGCCGAGCGTCACGCGCGCGCCGCCGTGCCGGTCGGCCAGCCAGCCGCCGAGGGGCCGGGTCAGGGAGCCCACGAGGGCGCCGAGGAAGGCGAAGTAGGCGAAGTAGATGCCGGTGCCGAGCGGGGCCGGCTCGGGCACCCAGAAGGTGAGCTTGATGAGCAGCGGCATCGCGGCGGAGTAGCCGATGAAGGAGCCGAAGGTGCCGATGTAGAGCATCGCCATCACCCAGGTGTGCTTCTCGCTGACGACCCGGAGCTGCTCGCGCGGCTTGGACCGGGCGGTGCCCAGGTTGTCCATCCACAGGTACGCCGCGACGGTCGCGGCGATCGCCAGGGCGGCGTACAGCCAGCCGGCCCGCTCCAGGTGGATGCCGCCCTCGCTGGCCTTGACGAGGCCGAAGACGCCGGCGCCGCCGACGACGACGGGCAGGAAGAACTGGATGAGCGAGACGCCGAGGTTGCCGCCGGCGGCGTTGAGGCCGAGCGCGGCGCCCTTCTTGGCGGCCGGGTAGAAGAAGTTGATGTTGGCCATCGAGCTGGCGAAGTTGCCGCCGCCGAAGCCCGCCGTGGCGGCGATGAGGCAGAACGCCCAGTAGGGGGTGTCGGGGTTGCCGACCGCGATCGCGAACCCGACCGTCGGGACCAGGAGCATGGCCGCGCTGATCATCGTCCAGTTGCGGCCGCCGAAGACCGGGACCGCGAAGGTGTAGGGCAGGCGCAGCAGGGAGCCGACCAGGTTGGGCAGCGCCACCAGGAAGAACAGCTGCTGCGGCGTGAAGGCGAAGCCCTGGGCGACCAGGAACGCCGAGCTGACGCTCCAGATCAGCCAGACCGAGAAGCCGAGGTGCTCGGCGAAGATCGACCAGACCAGGTTGCGACGGGCGACCTGGCGGCCGCCGTCCTCCCAGAAGCCGGTGTCCTCGGGACGCCAGTCGTCGATCCAGCGCCCGGTGCGGCGGGGGCTGGGTGGGGTGGGCTGCGGCGCCGCGGTGAGGTCGGGCTGCGAGTGCGTCGTGGCCATGGTGCGCTCTCCTGGGAGTTCGGCCGCGGTCGGTCGGCCGGTCTGCTCGGGGAGGGCCCACGCTCGTCGTCGTGTGTTTCGGGTCCGTCACGCGCGACGAGACGCCTGCGTCAACTTGTCCTCACGGGCTCACGCGCCTCACGACCTCACTCACGTGCGGCGCCGCAGCGGCGCCGGGGTGCGCCTCAGGAGGCGAGGTCCTCCGCGGGCACGCCCAGGGCGGCGCCGGCCTCGCGGGCCGCGGAGAAGGCCTGCTCCTGCATCTCGGCGGCCTGGTCGGTGAACGCGTCGAGCGCCGGGTTGACGCCGACGAGGGTGAACTCCCGCTCGACCAGGGTCAGGTCGGCCTGCCAGACGTCCTCGAGGATGCGGCGCAGGTACGCCGTGGAGTGGTCCCAGCCCTCGCGCGGGGTGCCCGCGGCGTACGACCCGCCCCGGACGGTGGCGAGCACGACCGGGGTGCCCTCGAGCAGCGGCGCCCCCGCCTCGGAGCCGGCGATGACCAGGTCGATCCAGGCCTTGACGTGCTGGGAGACGCCGAAGTTGTAGAGCGGCACGGCCAGGAGCACGGCGTCGGCGCTGGTGAGCTCCTCGACCAGCTCGGCGGCGAGGGCGACGGCACGCTGCTGGCCCTCGGTGCGCTGGTCCTCGGGGGTGAAGGCCGCGGTGACCGCGTCGGCCCACGCCTGTGCCGGCAGCGGCTGCGAGCCGAGGTGGCGGCGGACGACCTCGTCGTGCGGGTGGGTGGTGGTCCACTCCTGCTCGACGATGTCGGCGATCTCGCGGCTGGAGGACGTGGCGGGCAGGATGCTCGCGTCGATGCGCAGCAGGGTCATGGGGGTCTCCTGGGTCGGGTTCCGGGGCGCCGTCGGCGTGACGACGCTTTCAAATCAGAAGCAACATCGTCACACGAAGTCTTGTTCCCGGGTCCTCTATCCTTCGGCCATGGCCGGGGACGTCGCAGCGGGAGCGCGGGCAGCGGAGCACTCCGCGCCGGCCTGCGACGCCGCCCTGTCGCACGCCTTCGAGCTGCTGGGCAAGCGCTGGAACGGCGTCATCCTCGGGTCCCTCATGGACGGCGCCGCCGGCTTCGCCGAGGTGCGCCGGGCCACGGGCATCAGCGACTCGGTGCTGGCCGAGCGCCTGGCGGGCCTGACGGCGGCCGGGCTCGTGGTGCGCGAGGTCGACGAGGGGCCGCCGGTGTCGGTGCGCTACCACCTGGCGCCGCGCGGGGAGGCCCTGGTGCCCGTGCTGCAGGACCTGATGGCGTGGGCGCGCGAGCACCTCGACGCCCCGGCGCCGCCGGGCGGCGGCTGCTAGAAGACGTTGCGCGGGCGGAACTGCACGCTGATGCGCGGGCCGACCGGACGCGCGGTCTTGGGCACGGCGTGCTCCCAGGTGCGCTGGCACGAGCCGCCCATCACGACCAGGTCGCCGTGGCCCAGCGCGTGGCTGACCGCGACCGAGCCGCCGACCGGGCGCAGCTGCAGCTTGCGGGGGGAGCCGAACGACACGATCGCGACCATCGTGTCCTGGGTGCGTCCGCGTCCCAGGTCGTCGCCGTGCCAGGCGACCGAGTCGCGCCCGTCGCGGTAGTAGCAGCAGCCGGCCGTCACGAAGGGCTCGCCGAGCTCGGGGGCGTAGTGGGCCGACAGCGCGTCGCGGGCCTCGACCAGCGCGGGGTGGGGCAGCGCCTCGGCGATGCCGTAGGTGTGGACCAGCCGGGGGACGTCGACGACGGCGTCGTACATCTGGCGTCGCTCGGCGCGCCACGGGACGGCCGCGACGAGGTCGGCGAAGACGGCGTCGGCGCCCGCGAACCACCCGGGCAGCACGTCGATCCAGGCGCCGTGGCCCAGCGTCGTGCGCTGCACGCGCCCGGCCAGGGGACCGACGCCGACCTGGGTGTCGGTCGCGGGGTCGGTGTCGAGGGAGCCGAAGAGGGAGGCCTGGAAGTCCACGCTCATGGAGCGACGCTAGCACGCCGTTCGAACACGTGTGCGAACCTCGTCCGGCGTCGCGCGGCAGTGCCATCATCGACCCGTGGACGGGCGATCGCGGACGACGGGACTGCTGCTGGCCGCGGGAGCCGGTCGGCGGATGGGGCGGCCCAAGGCGCTGGTCGAGGGCTGGCTGCCCCGCGCGGTGGCCTCGCTCGCCGGGTGCGACGAGGTGGTCGTGGTGCTCGGGGCGCAGGCCGACCGGGCCCGGCCGCTGGTGCCGCCCGGTCCGCGCGTGGTGGTGGCCGAGGACTGGGAGCAGGGCATGGGTGCCTCGCTGTGCACCGGTCTGCGGGCGCTCGCCGACGGCGGGTCGCGGCGCTGCGTGGTGACGCTGGTCGACCTGCCGGACGTCACGGCCGAGGTGGTGGCGCGCCTGCTCGCGGTGCCGGGGGAGGCGGGCGTCCTCGCGCGGGCGGCGTACGACGCGGTGCCGGGCCACCCCGTCCTGCTCGGTCGCGACCACTGGGCGGGCGTGGCCGACTCGGCGGCGGGCGACCAGGGCGCCCGCGACTACCTCCGGGCGCGCGACGTCGTGCTGGTCGAGTGCGGCGACCTCGCGGCGGGCGTCGACGTCGACACCCCGCAGGAGCTCGGGCGGCAGCGCCTCAGCGGGCCTTCCTGATCCGGATGGCGCCCTTGGCGGTCGACGGGTCCACGACCCGACCGCCCTGGGTGATCTCGACCCGGCCGGCGGCCACGAGCCTGCGGGCCGCGCGGCGGGCGGGCTCCATCAGCTCGCGCCAGCCCTCGTCCTCGGCCGGCCCCACCACGCGCGCGGCGTCGGACGGGCAGATGGTGGCGCCGCCCTTGCGCTTCGCGAGCAGGTCGAGGATCGCCTGCTCGAGCTGCTCGTCCTGGGCGGTGACGCCGTGGCGGCGGCAGCCCGTCGAGCAGTAGCGGACCTGGTCCCAGTCGCGCTCCCACTTCTTGCGCCACTCGATGCGGCGCCCGCACGACGCGCAGGTCTTGTCCTCGGGCGGGGCGGCCACGGGTCAGGAGATCCAGACCACGAGGCCCGAGAGCACCACCGTCGCCGCGCCGATCGCGCGCCAGCCGTCGTGGCTGATGAACGAGCGCGAGAGACCCAGCGTGGTGACCAGCGAGGCGAGCACGGCCAGCGGCAGCGCTGCCGGTCCGAGCAGCGGGCTGAGCAGCGCGAAGCCGAGCACGAGCACGCCGGAGCCGATGAACAGCCGCATCGTCAGGGGGTGGTACGCCGCGGACGAGCCGCCGGCGACGACCCGACGGGGGTCGGGCTGGGGGCGGGCGGGGGACAGGTCGCTCATGGGCACTCGATCGAGGTGAGGGGGCGTCGGCGCTCGACGGTGGGCGCCGCTCTCGACGGTACCGGGGCTCCGAAGACCCCGCAGGTGGATGATCTCCCCCGTGGAGCGACACGGCCCCGGGGCCACCGGCGTGGTCCGGCTGCAGCCGCTGACCCGACGCAAGGTGGCCTCGCTGGGGGAGCCCGGGCGGGCCTGGCTGGCCGACCTGCCGCGCGTGCTCGACGAGCTGGCCGAGCGCTGGGAGCTGACCTGGGAGCGCCCGCTGCCCGGCGGCAGCGCGTCGTACGTCGTGCGCGGGCGGACGCCGTCCGGCGAGGCCCGGGTGGTCAAGGTCGGCGTCCCCGACCTCGACGAGGAGCAGCCGCTCGAGGCGGAGGCGGCGGTGCTGCGGGCAGCGGGAGGACGGGGCTACGCCCTGCTCCACGACGACGCCCCCGAGCACCGCGCGCTGCTGCTCGAGTCGCTCGGCCGCTCGCTGCAGCAGGCGCCGGCCGAGCCCGAGGTCGTGCTCGACGTGCTGGTGGACACCCTGCGGGAGGCCTGGACGGTCCCGGTGGCGGCCGTGGGGACGGGCGGGTCGAGCGGTCCGGGCGGGGAGCCGAGGGCGCGGCAGCTGGCCCGGCTGGTCGCGACGACCGACGACCGGCTGGGCGGTGCCTGCCGGCCCGACGTGCGGCGGCAGGCGCTGACGTGCGCCGAGCGGCTGGCCGACCCCGGGCCCGACGGCGAGGTCGTCGTGCACGGGGACGCCCACCCGGCCAACGCGCTGCGGGTCCCGGAGCCGCGGGTCGGTGCGCCCGTCCCGTCCTCGGGCCACGTCCTGGTCGACCCGGACGGCTTCGCCTGCGACCCGGCGTACGACCTGGGGGTGACGCTGCGCGAGTGGAACGCCCGCCTCGAGGCCGGTGGTCGCCCGCTCCTCGAGGCCTGGTGCGACCGCGTCGCCGAGCGCTCCGGCTGCGACCGCGACCGGATCTGGGCCTGGGCCTTCCTCGAGCGCGTGTCCACCGGCCTGTACGTCTGCGGGTTCGGCGCCCACGACCTCGGCAGCCGCTTCCTGCGCACCGCCGAGCTCCTCCTCGACCCACCCCCGTCGTCCCGCTCGGCGGGACCCAACCCCGGACCAACCGGGCGTCCGTAACCTGCGTCACATGGAGCTCACTTCTCCCGACGCGGTCACGGCTGCGCTCGCGACGACCGGCTACCTCGCCGACGACGACCTGGCGACGGTCGTCTTCCTCGCGGGGTCGATGCAGCGCCCGCTGCTGCTCGAGGGCGAGCCGGGCACGGGCAAGACCGCGCTGGCCGAGGCGCTCGCCGAGCTGCGCGGCGTGCCCCTGATCCGGCTGCAGTGCTACGAGGGGATCGACGCCAGCCAGGCGCTCTACGACTGGGACTTCCCCCGCCAGATCCTGCACCTGCGCACCCTCGAGGCCGCGGCGTCGTCGGGCCGGG
This sequence comes from Nocardioides scoriae, assembly GCF_900104965.1. Lineage (NCBI taxonomy): Bacteria > Bacillati > Actinomycetota > Actinomycetes > Propionibacteriales > Nocardioidaceae > Nocardioides > Nocardioides scoriae. Next base: position 3,598,767 of record NZ_LT629757.1, read on the forward strand.
AGGCCGGGGGCTTCGACGCGGGCGAGGCCGAGAAGTCGCTGTTCGACGAGCGGTTCCTGCTGGCCCGGCCGGTGCTGCAGGCGCTGCGCGAGGCGCCGGCGGTGCTCCTGGTCGACGAGGTGGACCGGGCCGACGACGAGTTCGAGGCGTTCCTGCTCGAGGTGCTCTCGAGCTGGTCGGTGAGCATCCCCGAGCTCGGCACCGTGACCGCGGCGACGCCGCCGCTGGTGGTGCTGACCTCCAACCGGACCCGCGAGCTGCACGACGCGCTCAAGCGCCGCTGCCTCTACCACTGGATCGACCACCCCGGCCTGGAGCGCGAGGTGGCGATCGTGCGCAGCCGGTTGCCCGAGGTCAGCGAGCGGCTCGGCGCGCAGGTGGCCCACGTGGTGCAGCAGCTGCGCTCGGAGTCGCTGCTCAAGCCGCCCGGCGTCGCGGAGACCCTCGACTGGGCGCGGGCGCTGCAGCGCCTGGGCGCCGAGGAGCTCGACCTCGACACGGCGTCGCGCACGCTGGGGGCCGTCGTGAAGTACCGCGAGGACACCGACCGCGTGAAGCAGGCCCTCGACCGGATGCTGGCGGGCTGAGGTGACGGCCGGCACGAGGCAGGCCCCGCCGGGACCGGCGCACCCGGCCGACGAGGTGTTCCTCGGATTCACCCGGGCGCTGCGGTCGGCCGGGCTGCGCGTCACCCACGACCGCGCGACCGGCTTCGTGCAGGCCGCCACCCTGGTCGGCGCGGGCGACGCGCAGGCGGTCTTCCGGGCCGGCCGGGCCACGCTGTGCAGCAGCCCCGACGACCTCGAGCGCTACGCCCACGTCTTCGAGGCGTGGTTCGGCGCCCGCGAGCGGCTGCCGCGCAGCATCCCCTCGGAGAAGCCGCGCCAGCTGCGCTCGCCGCTCCCGGTCGGCGAGGGCGGCGAGGCCGGCGGCGAGGACACCCCCGAGACGATCCAGGCGGCGGCCAGCGACGCCGAGGTCCTGAGCCGCCGCGACGTCGCCACCCTGCGACCCGACGAGAAGGCGCTGCTCGACGCCATGATCCGCGCCCTGCGGCCGCGGATGCCGCAACGCCGCGCGACGCGACGCACCCCCTGGCGGCGCGGCGAGGTCGACCTCCACCGCACCCTGCGCACCACGCTGCGCCGGATGGGCGAGCCCGCCCGGGTCGAGCACCGCCGCCGCGGCACCGCCCCGCGCCGGGTGGTGCTGCTGGTCGACGTCTCCGCCTCCATGAAGCCGTACGCCGACGCGCTCCTGCGGCTGTGCCACCTGCTCGCCCGCAGCGGCGAGCAGGGTCGGCGCCGCGTCGAGGTCTTCACCCTCGGCACCCGCCTGACCCGCGTGACCGACGCGATGCGCACCGCCGACCCCGAGCGCGCGCTGGTCCGCGCCGGCGAGCAGGTGCCCGACTGGTCCGGCGGCACCCGGCTCGGGGAGACGCTCGGCGCCTTCCTCGACCGCTGGGGCGCCCGGGGGATGGCGCGCGGCGCCGTGGTCGTCGTGTTCAGCGACGGCTGGGAGCGCGGCGACGCCGTCGAGCTGGGGGAGCAGATGCAGCGGTTGCAGCGGCTCGCCCGACGCGTGGTGTGGGTCAACCCGCACCGCGGCAAGGACGGCTACGAGCCGGTGCAGCAGGGGATCGCCGCGGCGCTGCCGCACTGCGACGACTTCGTGGCCGGCCACTCGCTGCAGGCGTTCGACGAGGTGCTGGAGGTGATCGGTCGTGCGTGAGGTGCTCTCCGACCTGGTGCGGTGGTGGGAGGCCGGCGAGACCGTGGGGGTCGGGACGGTCGTGGCGACCTTCCAGTCCGCCCCGCGTCCCGCCGGCGCGTCGATGCTCGTCGGTCCGGGGGGCGAGGCCGTCGGCTCGGTCTCGGGCGGCTGCGTCGAGGGCGCGGTCTACGAGCTCGGCCAGTCGGTGGTCGAGTCGGGCGCTCCCGTGCTGCAGCGCTACGGCGTCTCCGACGACGACGCGTTCGCCGTGGGCCTGACCTGCGGCGGCATCCTGGACGTGTACGTCGAGAAGGTGAACCGCGAGACCTTCCCCGAGCTCGCCGACATCGCGGCCGACATCGAGGCCGGTCGCCCCGTGGCCCTGGCCACGGTGATCGAGCACCCCGACGAGGCGTGGCGCGGCCGCCGGCTGGTGGTCCGCCCGGAGGCGGTCGACGGCGCGCTCGGCAGCGACCGGGCCACCGACGCGGTGGTCGACGACGCCCGCGGCCTGCTGGCCTCGGGCCACAACGCGACCCTGACCTACGGCCCCGACGGCGAGCGCCGCGGCGAGGGGATGCGGGTCTTCGTGTGGGCCTTCGCGCCCGCGCCCCGGATGCTGGTCTTCGGCGCCATCGACTTCGCGGCCGCGGTCGCCGAGGTCGGCAAGTTCCTCGGCTACCACGTGACCGTGTGCGACGCCCGGCCCGTGTTCGCCACCGCGACGCGCTTCCCCAAGGCCGACGAGGTCGTCGTGAAGTGGCCCCACAAGTACCTCGCCGAGGAGGTCGCCGCCGACCGGGTCGACCGCCGCACGGTGATCTGCGTGCTCACCCACGACCCGAAGTTCGACGTCCCGGTGCTGGAGAAGGCGCTGCGGCTGCCCGACGTCGCGTACGTCGGCGCGATGGGCTCGCGGCGCACCCACGAGGACCGGCTCGACCGGCTCCGCGAGGCCGGGCTCGGCCCCGAGGAGCTCGCCCGGCTCTCCAGCCCGATCGGCCTCGACCTCGGCGCCCGCACCCCGGAGGAGACCGCGGTCAGCATCGCGGCCGAGATCATCGCGGGACGCTGGGGCGGCACCGGAGACCGGCTCTCCACGGTCGACGGCCGGATCCACGCCCACGCGGCCCGCGACGTCGTCGTCGGCTGAAGGGACCGCCGGCGCCCGATCGGGCGCATGATGGGGCGGTGACCGGCTCCCGGCAGCAACACGACCTGCTCCCGGGCTTCGTCGCGCGCGCCGCGGCGTACGACCAGTGCGGGCTGGAGCCCGGCGTCCACCGCGGGCTGCCCTCGCCGTGGGTGACCCTGGTGGTCTCGACCCGGGGACCGGTGCGGACCCTCGGGACCGTCGGCGGGCCGGCCGGGCCGGTCGCCTCGGCCGACGTCCTGGTCGCCGGGCTGCACCCGGTCGCCACCCGCGTCGAGCAGCCGGTGGAGCAGAGCGGGGTGCAGCTGGCCGTGCACCCCCTCGCCGCGCGGCGGCTGCTGGGGTGCCGCGCCGCCGACCTCACCGGTCACGGCACCGACGCCCGCGAGCTGCTGGGGCCCGACGTCGAGCGGCTCCACGAGCAGGTCGCGCTGGCCGGGCCGGACGACCGGCTCGCGGTGGTGCGGGCCTGGGCGCAGGCGCGGCTGGCGGCCACCGAGGACCGCCGGCGCCGGGTCCGGCCCGAGGTGGTGCGGGTCCACCAGCGGGTCCTGGCCAGCCGCGGGCGGGTGCGGGTCGAGGACCTGGCCGGCGAGGTCGGCCTCAGCCCCCGGCGGCTGCGCGAGCAGGTGCGCGCCGAGGTGGGGGTCTCGCCCAAGCAGCTGGTCCGCACGGCCCGTCTCGACCACGTCGTGGCCCGCCTCAGGACCGGTCCCCGGGACGCCCCCGCGGGGCTGGCCGGGCTCGCGCTGGACGCGGGGTTCGCCGACCAGGCCCACCTCGCCCGCGAGTTCACCGCCATGGCCGGCTGCGCCCCGACGGCCTGGCTGGCCGAGGAGCGCCGAAACCTCCAAGACGACGGGCCCGCTCCTGCGCCAGGGTCGTCCCCATGACCCCGACACCCGGCCCGACACCCGGCCCGACACCCGCCCCCACGGTCTGGCCCGCCTTCGCGGCCCGCGACGCCCGCGCCATGATCGCGTTCCTGGTCGCCCTCGGCTTCGAGGAGACCGCCACCTACGGCGAGGGCGACGAGGTCGCCCACTGCCAGCTCGACTGGCCCGAGGGCGGCGGCGTGATGTTCGGGTCGGTCAAGGACGACGGCTGGTCGCGGCAGCCCGGCACGGGTGGGTTCTACGTCGTCACCGCCGACCCGCAGGCCGTGCACGACCGCGCCGTCGCGGCCGGCGCCACCATCACGCGGCCCCCGTCGGCGCCCGGCTACGGCGGCCTCGAGTTCTCCCTGGCCGACCCCGAGGGCAACCTGTGGTCCTTCGGGACCTACGCCGGGGAGCCGCGCGCCCGCTGACGTCCACCCGCCGCCGGCCACGTGTCCACGACGTGGGACACCGGGTACCGGTCCGGGTCGAGGCGCTCGTCGGTCGCATCGAGGTCACCCGGGGCGAGGCCGAGGCCGTGGTGCGCCGCGCCGCCCGCGTCGTGACCGACGTCGGGTCGCTCGTGCGCCGGGTGGGCCGCCTGCCGGGCATGGGACGCATCCGGCGACGCCTCGACGAGGAGCACGAGGCCGCAGCCGACGCGCCCGCGGCCGGCTAGTCCCGGCGCCCGACCAGGTAGGGCTGGGGCGTCTTCTCCATGCCCTCGGGGTCGCGCACGAGCCGCAGGTGGACGTGGATCCCGGCGCCGGCCAGCAGCCCGGTCACCTCGTCGGGCTCCAGGCGCCAGGCGTCCATGCCGAGACCGGTGTGGCCGTAGGCCTCGCGCAGCCGGCGCACGTCGTCGCCGACCTGGAAGGCGACCACCAGCTCGCCGCCGGGGCGCAGCACCCGGGCGAGCTCGGCCACCACCGCGGGCCGCACGTCGGGCGGGACGTGGATCAGGGAGTACCACGCGAGCGCGCCGTGCAGCGTGGCGTCCCCGAGCGGCAGCGCGCGCAGGTCGCCGACCTCGAACTCCACCCCCGGGTGCCGCTCCCGGGCGGTCGCGACCATCCCGGGGGACAGGTCGATCCCGCGGGCGGCCAGCCCGCGGTCGACGAGGTGGGCGGTGAGGCGACCGGGCCCGCAGCCCAGGTCGGCCACCCGGGCGCCTGGGCCGACCAGGTCGGCGAACAGGCCCAGCACCGCCCGGTCGGTGGGCGAGTGCTCCAGCGCGTCGGCCAGCAGGTCGGCGTACGACGTCGCGACGCGGTCGTAGGTGCTGCGTGTCTCGCGCAGCCAGTGCGGCTCGCGCACGGGGTCCGGCACGGGTCGCTCCACCGGCACACCGTAGGCGGGCTTGGCCGCCGGGGTCACCATGGCCACGTGGAGGCGGTGACGCGACGGACGACGCTGGCGGGCGTGCTCGGGCTCGCCGCGACGGCCTGCGCGGGGGAGGACCCCGCGGCCCAGGACGGCCCGACCCCCGCTCCGACGACGTCACCCAGCGCCACGACGGCGCCCACCACCAGCCCGACGACCAGCCCGAGCGCCAGCCCCACCGCGCCCCCGCTCCCCGAGCCTCCCGACCGGGTCTCGCTGCCGACGCTGATGCGCGAGGACTTCGCGGGCGGCCGCGTCACGCGGGTCCGCCAGGTCGCGGTGACCGACGCCTACACGCGCTGGGAGGTCACCTACCCCGCCGGCGGCACGACCGTCTCCGGGGTGCTGCTGCGGCCGGCGGGACCCGGCCCGTTCCCCGCGGTGGTGCTCAACCACGGCTACATCGAGCCGTCGGTCTACGTCACCGGCCAGGGCCTGAGCCGCGAGCAGGACGCCCTCGCCCGGGCGGGGTTCGTGGTGCTCCACACCGACTACCGCGGCCACGCGGGCTCCGACGCCGCGGGCGAGCTCGAGCGCGAGACCCGCCTGGGCTACACCCGCGACACGCTGCACGCCGTCGGCTCGGTCAAGCGGCTGCCGTACGTCGACCCCGACCGCGTCGCGATGCTCGGCCGGTCGATGGGCGGCGGGGTGACCCTCAACGCCCTGGTCGCCCAGCCCGGGGCCGTGCGCGCGGCCGTCCTCTACGCCTCGGTCAGCTCGCGCTTCGTCGACAACCTCGAGCAGTTCACGATCCCCGGGCGGCCCGAGGCCGCCCGCCGGCTCTACGACCGGTTCGGGACCCCCGCCGAGGAGCCGACCTTCTACGCCGGGCTGTCCTCGCGCACCTACTTCGACCGGGTCGCCGCGCCCGTGCTGATCCACCACGGCAGCCTCGACGACACCTGCCCGCTGCGCTGGTCCGAGCAGACCCAGCGGCTCCTGGTCCGCGACGGCGTCGCGTCGGTGCTGCGGGTCTACGAGGGCGAGCAGCACGCGTTCATCCCCCAGTGGCAGCAGTCGATGGACCGCACGGTGCGGTTCCTGCGACGCCGGCTGCGTGCCTGAGGCCACCCCCGCCCCCGCCTCGGGGCCGTTCGCTGGGCAGGGCTGGACGCGCGGGCTACCGTGTGGCCCACATCACCCCCTCGACCAGATGCCGCAGGCGGCCCGGAGGCTGGCACCCACGATGACGAGCACCCACGACGAGCTGCACGTGCGTCGCCTCAACACGGTGCACGCCTGGACGGCCTTCGTGGAGCACGGCGACCGGGCCGAGGGCCTGGTCCGGCCCGAGATCCTGCGCTCGTGGGAGCGCTCGGCGCCCCGCGTGCAGGTCGACGTCGCCGAGGCGCCGCTGGCCGACGAGTCCGACACCCGCTCCTTCTGGCACGGCTCGGTGCTGCAGGTGGCCGTCGAGCGGGTCGAGTCGGAGCTGCGGCGCACCGCCGAGGACGGCGACCTCGTGGTCGCGGTCACCGACGCCGAGACCCGGGTGCTGTGGACCTACGGCGGCCGGGTGATGCGCCGCAAGGCCGAGTCGGTCAACTTCGTCGCCGGTGGTCGGTGGGACGACGCCAGCGTCGGCACCAACGCCCTCGACCTCGCCTGCCGCAACGACGCGCCGTCGATGGTCTTCAGCGCCGAGCACTACGCCCCGATGGTCCACAACTGGGTCTGCTGGGCGGCGCCGGTGCACGACCCGGTCAGCGGCGAGCAGCTCGGCGTCCTCGACCTGTCGACCACCTGGGACCGCTCCCACCCCATCGGCCTGGCCACCGCCCGGGTGATGGCCCGCCTCATCGAGACAGCGATGCCCGAGACCTCCGGCGTCGCCGGGCTGCCCGGCCAGCTAGCCGGCTCGGCGGTCGAGGGCCTCGACCTGACCCTGCTGGGCGCCGCCGAGGCCCGGCTCGACGGCCGCCGGCTGCTGCTCAACCGGCGCCAGACCGAGATCCTGGCGCTGCTGGCGCTCAACCCCTCGGGCCTCTCGCTCGAGGCGCTGCACGCCCAGCTCTACGGCGACCAGGCCGTCACCTTCTCCACCCTCAAGGCCGAGGTCTCCCACCTGCGCAGCGCGCTGGGCGGCCAGCTCGCGTCGCGGCCCTACCGGCTCGAGCTGCCCGTGCGCGTCGACGTCGACGAGGTGATGCGGCTGGTGCGCCGCGGCCAGGTGCGGGCGGCCGTCGCGGCGTACGGCGGCGACCTGATGCCCGGCACCGAGTCGCCCGCCCTGGTGGAGCTGGCCGACTACGTCGCGGTCGCCGTCCGCGAGGCGCTGCTGGCCGACCCGCAGCCGCAGGCGGTGGCGCGCTACACCGAGCTGGCGCCGTACGACACCGAGGTCGTCGAGGTCTGCCTGGCCGTCATGGGCGACTCGCCCCACCCGGTCAAGGCGCTGCTGCGCGGCCGGCTCGCGGCCGCCCGCCGCTGACCCAGCGCGTCACCCCGCGTCGGGCCGGAGCGCGGCGACCACCGCCCGCACGGCCGGCGAGCCCGCCATGGTGCGGCGGTGCAGCACGCTGACGGTCCGCTCGGGCACGGGGTCGACCGCGGTCACGGCGACCAGGTCGTCGGGGAGGTCCTCGCGCCCGAGCCGCGGCACCAGCGCCACCCCGAGGCCCGCGCGCACCAGGGCGAGGTGGCTGGCGAACTCACCCGAGACGTGGGCGATGCGCGGGGAGGCCCCGGTGCCGACGTACATCCGGGTGAGCCACTGCCGGCAGATGGTGCCCTCGGCGGTGGCGACCCACTCGACCTCGAGCAGGTCGTGGGGCGTGACGTGGTCGCGCCCCGCGAGCGGGTGGCCCACGGGCACCACCACGTCGGCCACGTCGTGGGCGACCGTCGTGGCCACGACGTGCTCGGGCACGCTCAGCGGCAGGTCGCCCCAGCTGTGCACGATGCCGAGGTCGAAGCGACCGGTGGCGACCAGGTCGACCGCCTCCCAGGGCTCGTGCTCGTGCAGGGCCAGCGCGAGGTCGGGGTGCTCGGCCAGCACCCGGCGCACGGCCGGCGCCACCAGGCCGCGCACGGCGGTGGAGAAGGCCGTGATCCGCAGCCGCCCCGCGACCTGGTCGGCCGACCGGTGCAGGTCCGCGGTGATCTGCTCCAGCCGGTCGCGCACCCCGCGGGCGTCGTCGACCAGCTGGCGGCCCGCGCCGGTGAGGATGACGCCGCGACCCACCCGCTCCAGCAGCGGCAGGCCGACCTGGCGCTCGAGACGCTTGACCTGCTGGGAGACGGCGCTGGGGGTGAAGCCCAGCGCCAGGGCGGCGGCGTGCACCGAGCCCTGGGCGTCCACGGCGGCCAGGGCGTCGAGCGAGTCGAGGTCGATCACGAGACGATCATGCAGCACTGCTACCGCTTGGACCACACTTCTGTTCGCTGGTGCTTCACGGTCGCGAGGTCCAGGCTGGGTCCGTGACCCGCCGTGACTGCGCCCTCGCCGCCCTCGTCGCCCTGCTGTGGGGGCTCAACTTCGTGGTCATCGACGTCGGCATGACCGGCGTCCCGCCGCTGCTCTTCCTGGCCCTGCGCTTCGTGCTCGTGGTGCTGCCCGCCGTCCTCCTGGTGCCGCGGCCGGCGGCTCCGTGGCGCACCGTCGCGCTGGTGGGGGTGTTCATGTCGCTGGGCCAGTTCGGCCTGCTCTACGCCTCGATCGACGCCGGCATGCCGCCCGGCCTGGCCGCCCTGGTGCTGCAGGCGCAGGTGATCTTCACCGTGGTGATCGCGGCCGGTGCGCTGCGCGAGCGGCCCACCGGGGCCCAGCTCGCGGGCATCGCGGTCGGCGTCGTGGGCCTGGTCGTGGTCGGCCTGGGACGCGGGGGCCACGTGCCCGCCGCCGCGCTGCTGCTGTGCCTGGGTGCGGCCCTGAGCTGGGGGATCGGCAACGTGCTGTCCCGGGCGTCGGGGGTGCCGGGCGGGCTGTCCCTGACCGTGTGGTCGGCGCTGGTGGTGCCGGTGCCGGCCCTCGCGCTGTCGCTGCTGCTCGACGGGCCGACCGCCGTGGCCGACGGCCTGGCCGCCTTCGGCTGGCAGGCCGGGCTCTCCACGCTCTACACCGCGGGCCTGGCCTCGCTGGTCGGCTACGGCATCTTCAACACGCTGCTGGGCCGCAACCCGGCGGCCGCGGTGGTGCCGTGGGTGCTGCTGGTGCCGCCCGTCGCGATGACCTCGGCCTGGCTGCTGCTCGACGAGGTGCCCGGCGTCGCGGAGGTGGTCGGCGGTGCCGTGATGCTCCTGGGCGTGCTCGTGGCGCTGCGACCGCCGCGACGGAGCCCCCCGACGGTCGTCGCGGCCCCGGAGGCGGAACCGGCTGGCCGGACCCCCGTCGTGGCCCCACACTGATCCCGTGCCCTCGACCCACCAGTGGCTCGCGTTCGTCGTGGCCTCGCTCCTGTTCATCCAGGTCCCCGGACCCAGCCTGCTGTTCACCATCGGACGGGCGCTGACGGTGGGGCGCCGCGACGCCCTGCTCTCGGTCGTCGGCAACGCCCTGGGCGTGGTCGGCCAGGTGCTGCTCGTGGCGCTCGGGCTCGGGGCGCTGGTGGCGGCCAGCGCGACGGTCTACACGGCCGTCAAGGTCGGCGGCGCGGCGTACGTCGTGTGGCTGGGCGTGCAGGCCGTCCGCCACCGCGGCGACGCCCGGCGCGCGATGCTCGCCGCCGCGGGTCCCGACCCCGCGGGCGCGCCGGTCGCCGGCACCGCCCGGCGCTCGGTGCTCACCGGGCTGGTCGTCGGCCTGACCAACCCCAAGACGCTGGTGTTCTTCGTGGCCTTCCTGCCGCAGTTCGTCGACCAGGGGGCCGGCCGCACCGGGCTCCAGGTGGCGCTGCTCGGCCTGGTCTTCGGCGTGCTCGCGTGCTGCTCCGACAGCATCTGGGCGCTGGCCGCCTCCCGGGCCCGCGACTGGTTCGCCCGGACGCCGACGCGGCTGGACGCGCTGGGGGCCGGCGGCGGCCTCATGATGGTCGGCCTCGGCGCCACCATGCTCGCCTCGGAGTAGCCCGTCGCCGACCCGCGCCCGGGTGACAGGATGGGACGCATGGGACTCGACCTCAGCTCGGACGTGGTGGCGCTGACCCAGGCGGTGGTCGACATCGAGTCGGTCAGCCGCGACGAGCAGGAGCTCGCCGACGCCGTCGAGGCGGCGCTGCGGCGCCTGTCGCACCTGGAGGTCACCCGCATCGGCCACTCCGTCGTGGCGCGCACCGACCTCGGACGCGGCGAGCGCGTCGTGGTCGCGGGCCACCTCGACACCGTGCCGCTCAACCACAACCTGCCCTCGCGCAACGACGGCGAGCGGCTCCACGGCCTCGGCACCTGCGACATGAAGGGCGGGGTCGCCGTGGCGCTGCGGCTGGCCCACGACCTCACCGAGCCGGTGCGCGACGTCACCTACGTCTTCTACGAGGCCGAGGAGATCGACGACGTCTACAACGGCCTCGGCATCGTCGCCCGCGAGCGTCCCGACCTCGTCGAGGCCGACTTCGCCATCCTCATGGAGCCCAGCGACGCCGTCGTCGAGGCGGGCTGCCAGGGCACCCTGCGCGTCGAGGTCCGCACCCGCGGCGAGCGCGCCCACTCGGCCCGCTCGTGGCGCGGCTCCAACGCGGTCCACGCCGCCGGCGAGGTGCTGCGCCGCCTGGAGCAGTACGTCGCCCGCACCCCGGTCATCGACGGCCTGGAGTACCACGAGGGCCTCAACGCCGTCGCGATCTCCGGCGGCGTCGCGACCAACGTGATCCCCGACGAGTGCGTGGTCACGGTCAACTTCCGCTTCGCCCCCGACCGCTCCGAGTCCGAGGCGCTGGTGTTCGTCCAGGAGTTCTTCGACGGCTACGACGTCGTGGTCACCGACTCCGCCCCCGGGGCGCTGCCGGGGCTGCAGCGACCCGCGGCGCGGGCCTTCGTCGAGGCCGTCGGCGGCACGGTCAACCCCAAGTTCGGCTGGACCGACGTGGCCCGCTTCACCGGCCTCGGCGTCCCGGCGGTCAACTACGGTCCCGGTGACCCGATGCTGGCCCACAAGCAGGAGGAGTTCGTGCCCCTCGCGCAGCTGCGCGAGTGCGAGCAGACGCTGCGCACCTGGCTCGGCGCGGTGCCGCAGGCGGGGGAGGCGGGCGCGTGAGCGGGCGCCGCGAGAAGCGCCGCGGACCCACCCTGCTGCGCGGCGACCAGGTCGACCTGACCACCACCGACCAGCGGCTGCTCGACTCCCGCGGACCGACCGACTGGGTCCACACCGACCCGTGGCGGGTGCTCCGCATCCAGAGCGAGTTCGTCGAGGGCTTCGGCGCCCTGGCCGAGCTCGGACCCGCGATCGGGGTCTTCGGCTCGGCGCGCACCGCGGTCGACGACCCGGCGTACGCCCAGGGGGTGGAGGTCGGGCGCCGCCTCGTCGAGGCCGGCTTCGCCGTCATCACCGGCGGTGGTCCCGGCGCCATGGAGGCGGCCAACAGGGGCGCGAGCGAGGCCGGCGGGGTCTCGGTCGGCCTCGGCATCGAGCTGCCCTTCGAGTCGGGCCTCAACCCGTGGGTCGACGTCGGGGTCAACTTCCGCTACTTCTTCGCCCGCAAGACCATGTTCGTCAAGTACGCCCGCGGCTTCGTGGTGCTCCCCGGCGGCGTCGGCACCCTCGACGAGCTCTTCGAGGCGGTGACGCTGGTCCAGACGCAGAAGGTGACGTCGTTCCCGATCGTGCTGCTCGGCGTCGACTACTGGTCGGGCCTGCTCGACTGGCTGCGCACCACGGTGCTGCCCGACGGCAAGATCTCGCCGGCCGACCTCGACCTGCTCGCCCTGACCGACGACGTCGAGGAGGCGGTCGCGCTCGTGGCAGCCGGGACGGTGCGCCCGTGAGCTGGTTCTTCGCGGTGCTGGTGGTGCTGCTCGTCGGGGTGGTGGCCGTGGTCGCCGCGCGTGGCGAGGCGCACCTCGGACCGGCGTACGCCGACCGCGCCGGCCTCGAGCTGCCCGAGCGGCCGCTGACCGGCGACGACCTCCGCGGGCTGCGGCTCGACACCGCCGTGCGGGGCTACCGCGCCGACGACGTCGACGCCCTGCTCGACCGGCTCGCGGCCGAGCTCGACCGCCGCCCGCCCGCGTCCGCCCCGGAGGCCTAGCGGCCCTCGAAGACCGGCTTCTGCTTGGCCACGAACGCCTCGACGGCGCGGCGGTGGTCCTCGGTGCCGCCGGTGAGCGTCATCATCGACGACTCGAACTCCAGCGCCTCGGTGAACGAGTGCCCCGCGGCGTGCTCGACCGAGCGGCGGATGGCGCCGTACGCGACGGTCGGGCCGGCGGCCAGGCGTCCGGCGAGCTCCGCCACCGCCGCGTCGAGCTCCTCGGCGGGGACCACGCGGGTGACCAGGCCCAGCTCGAGCGCCTCGGCCGAGCCGATGGTGCGCGGGAAGTAGAGCAGCTCCAGCGCCCGCGCCCGGCCCACCAGGCGCTGCAGCGTCCACGACGACCCGGTGTCGCACGACAGCGCGATGCCGGCGAAGGCGAGGTTGAACCCGGCGGGCTCGGCCATCACCCGGAGGTCGCAGGCCAGCGCCAGGCTGACGCCGGCGCCCGCAGCGACGCCGTTGACCGCGGCCACGACCGGCTTGGGCATGGTCGCCAGCGCGGTGACGATCGGGTTGTAGTGCTCCTCCACGGTGTTGAACAGCCGCTCGCTGCCGGTGTCGGCCAGCACCTGCTGGTGCTCCTTGAGGTCCTGGCCCACGCAGAAGGCGCGGCCCGAGCCGGTCAGCACGACGCAGCGGGTGGCCTCGTCGTCGGCGGCGGTGCGCACCGCGTCGAGCAGCGCCACCTTGGTGGCCACGTCGAGCCCGTTCATGGCCTCCGGCCGCGCCAGCGTGATGGTCGCGACCCCGTCGCGGACCTCGTGGCGGACGGTCTCGTGACCGGCGGCGGCAGCGCTCTCGGACATGCGGGGGCTCCTCGTCTCGGGGCCGGGCGGGGACGCCTCGGCCAGGCCCTGCCGAGTCTGCCCCACGACGCGCTCCGGGGCTCCTGGTGGCCGCGCGGGAGCGGGTCCGCGGCGATCACCTGCGGGTCGGCTGACGAGGACTGCTCCACGCTCGGGTGCGATGGGGAATAATGGCCGTGCAAATGCGCGAGGTGCGCACGGATGACATGGGAAGAGGTGTGCACATGGCGGCCATGAAGCCGCGGACGGGCGACGGCCCGCTCGAGGTCACCAAGGAGGGTCGTGGCATCGTGATGAGGGTTCCCCTCGAGGGCGGTGGACGGCTCGTGGTCGAGCTCAACGCCGACGAAGCCACCGCTCTGGGCGACGCCCTCAAGGGCGTCACCGGCTGACCTCTCTCCACCCGGGTCCCGGAGCACAGGACCCGTGACAGGCACCCGAGATCTGGGCCCCCGCACTCCCACCCGGGAGGGCGGGGGCCTTCGGTTAGGGTCGACGGCGTGTCGCTCGCACCGCAGGTCCCGCCGCCCGACTTCTCGCTCTCCGAGCACCCCGTGTCGCAGGTCGAGGGGGCCCGCGTCGTGGCGCTGGCCGTCCTGCCCGCGACCGACGGCCCCGACGGCCCCGAGAGCGGCCCCGAGAGCGGCGTCGGCGTGCAGGTCGGCCCGGGTGGCACCGAGCTCGACGAGGCCCTCGACGGGCCCGACCTGCTCGACGTGCTCGAGGCGGCCGGCGCGAGCGGCGAGGCCGGCGAGGTCACCGAGCTCCCCGGCGCCCGTCGTGGCGACGCCGCCGCCGACCAGTCGCCGCTGCGGGTGCTGCTCGTCGGTGTCGGCGACGCCACCCCCGGCGACCTGCGTCGCGCGGGTGCGGCCCTGGCCCGGCGGGTGCGCGACGTCGAGGAGGTCGCCTCCTCGGTGGCCGCGGTCGGCGACCTCGACGGCCTCACGGCGTTCGTCGAGGGGGCGACCCTCGGCTCGTTCACCTTCAGCCTGCGCCAGGACGGCCCCGAGACCCGTCCCGTGGCCCACGTCGTGCTGGCGGGCAGCCCCGCCGACGCCGAGGCCACCGAGGTGCTGGCCCGTGCCGTGGCCCGGTCCCGCGCCGCCTGGCGGGCGCGGCTGCTCGCCTCGGTGCCCTCCAACACCAAGAACCCCGCCTGGCTGGCCGACCAGGCCGTCACCGCGGCCGAGGCGGCCGGGCTGAGCGCCACCGTCCTCGACGACGAGGAGCTGCGCCGCCAGGGCTTCGGCGGCATCGTGGGCGTCGGCCAGGCCTCGGCGACCCCGCCGCGGTTCGTGCGCCTCGACTACCGCCCGCAGGGCCGGGGGGCCCGCAAGGCGCCCCACGTGGTGCTGGTCGGCAAGGGCATCACCTTCGACAGCGGCGGCCTGTCCATCAAGCCGGGCGCCGCGATGGTGAGCATGAAGCGCGACATGACCGGCGCCGCGGTCGTGGCCAGCGTGATGGCCGCGCTGCCCGCGGTCGGCTGCCCCGTGCGCGTCACGGGCCTGCTGCCGCTGGCGGAGAACGCCGTCGGCGGTCGCGCCATGCGTCCCGGTGACGTGCTGACGCACTTCGGCGGTCGCACCACCGAGGTCACCAACACCGACGCCGAGGGTCGCCTCGTGCTCGGCGACGCGCTCGCGTACGCCGTGCAGGAGCTCGACGCCGACGCCCTGGTCGACATCGCCACGCTCACCGGTGGCGTCAAGGTGGCCCTGGGCCAGCACCTCGGCGGCCTGTTCGCCACCGACGACGCCCTGGCCGGGGCGCTGGCGGCCGCCGGCGCCCGCTCCGGTGAGCCGCTGTGGCGGCTGCCGCTGTCCCAGGAGTACGCCGGCAAGCTGTCCTCCAAGATCGCCGACGCCGACAACGCACCCGGCGGGCCGCCCGCCATCACCGCGGCGCTGTTCCTCCAGCCCTTCACCGGTGGCAAGCCGTGGGCACACCTCGACATCGCCTCGGTCGGGGACGCCCCGAAGGAGTCCTTCGAGTACACCGAGGGCCCGACCGGGTTCGGCGTGCGGCTGCTGCTCGACTGGCTGGCCGGCGAGGAGCCGCTGGCGGGCGTCGGCGGCTGAGCCGGGGCGGGACCCCGACCGCTCAGGCCTCGGGCGTCCAGATCTTCTTGGCGACCAGCAGGCCGTCGCCGACGGGCAGCAGCGCCGGCACCAGCGACTCGTGCTCGAGCACGGTGCGGCCGAGCTCGCGGATGGCCACCGTCTCGGGGTCGCGCTGCGCGGGGTCGGCGACCTTGTCGTGCCACAGCGCGTTGTCGAAGGCCACCACGCCGCCGGGACGGAGCAGGCGCACCGCCTCGGTGAGGTAGTCGGCGTACTCCTGCTTGTCGCCGTCGCAGAACACCAGGTCGTAGTGGCCGTCGGTCAGCCGGGGCAGCACCTCGAGCGCCGAGCCCGGGATCAGCCGGACCCGCTGCGAGGCGATGCCGGCCTCGACGAACCCCTTGCGGGCCAGCCGCTGGTGCTCGGCCTCGGTGTCGACCGTGGTGAGGACGCCGTCGGGCCGCATGCCGCGCAGCAGCCACAGGCCCGAGACGCCGGTGCCGGTGCCGATCTCGACGACCGAGCGGGCCTCCAGCAGCGAGGCGATGAAGCCCAGCGCGGCGCCCCCGCCGCTGCCGATGGCGGTGACGCCGACCTCGTCCGCGCGGGCGCGGGCGGCGGCGATCACCTCGTCCTCGGGCACGAACTCCTCGGCGTAGGTCCAGCTCTGGGGCTTCAGCGGCGTGACGATGACGGTCTCCTGACGTGTGGTGCGTGCGGGTGAGACCCTACCGCCCGCGAGCCGGCCTCCCCGACCTCCGTCCGACCCGGGCGCCGGACCCTGGGCAGCTTGACGGCGCTTGCTCAGGCCCGTCTCAGCAACGCTGCCTAGCGTTGACCCATGGTGACCCCCCCGCCCCCCGCCCTCGCCGTCGAGACGCCCGCGGACGCGCTCGACGAGACGAGCTGGGAGCAGATCGTCCACGACCACTTCGCGCGGGTGTACCGGCTGGCCTACCGCCTCACGGGCAACGGCCACGACGCGGAGGACCTCACCCAGGAGGTCTTCGTGCGGGTCTTCCGGTCGTTGCACACCTACACGCCCGGCACCATGGAGGGCTGGCTCCACCGGATCACCACCAACCTGTTCCTCGACCAGGCCCGGCGCAAGCAGCGGATCCGCTTCGACGCCCTCACCGACGAGGCGGCCCACCGGCTGCCGAGCCGGCTGCCCACGCCCGAGGTGGCGCAGGCCGACCGGATGTTCGACGCCGACGTCGAGCAGGCGCTCGGCTCGCTGTCGCCGGAGTTCCGCGCCGCCGTGGTGCTGTGCGACGTGGAGGGGCTGACCTACGAGGAGATCGCCGACGTCCTGGGCCTCAAGCTCGGCACCGTGCGCTCGCGCATCCACCGGGGCCGCGCCCAGCTGCGCAAGGCCCTGGCCCACCGCGCGCCCCGTCCGGGCAGCACCCGCATCGCCGGCCCGCTGCTGCGCCAGCCGGTCGTCGCGGGCGCCGGTCGGCTGCGGTGATGCTGTCGCTGAGCGGCCACCTCGGCGACAAGGTCAGCGCCCTGGTCGACGGCCAGCTCGGTGCGGCCGAGGAGGAGCGCGCCTGGGCGCACGTGCTGGCGTGCCCCGGCTGTCGCCGCCTCGTGGAGCACGAGACCTGGACCAAGCAGGCGCTCGGGGCCTGGGCGACCCCGCAGCGGGCGGCCGCCGTGCCGAGCCCGCCGGCCGGCCTGCTGAGTGCTCCCGGCCCGTGGTCGGACTGGGCCGGCGTCGACCGCGAGGAGCGCCGCCCGCGCCGACGGCGCACGGTCGCCGTCGTGGGCGGCGGGGCGGTCGCGGCCTCGGTGATCGGCCTGATGGCCGTCACCGGCACGCCCGGCCTGCGCGGCGACGTGCCGGTCCGGCCGTCGCCGGCGAGCATCCGCGGCGACCTCGCGCAGCGCGGGGGTGGCGTCGTCGGGACCCCGACCGGAGCCGAGCGGACCGCCACCACGGCATGGACGCGTAGGTCAAGATAGGCGGGTGACCTCCGAGCGACCCGACGACGAGCCCACCGCCCCGCTGGCCCCGCCGCCGGGACGGCAGCCCGACCAGCAGGGTCCGCCGCCGTCGTGGGGCCAGCAGCCGCCGCCCCAGCAGGTCGGCCAGCAGGTCGGCCAGCCGGTCGGCCAGCCGGTGGGGCCGCAGCAGCAGCCCTACCCGTCGCCGACCCCGCCGTGGCCCGGGATCGGCCAGCCGCGGCCCGGCCACCCGACCTTCCAGCAGCCCTACCTGCCCGGCCACCCCCAGCAGCCCCTGCCCTACGGGCCGCCCGAGCCCCCGCAGAGCGGCTCGGCGACCCCGGGACGCCGGCTGCCCCGGTGGACCTGGCCCGTGGTGGCGCTGCTGTCGCTGCTGCTGGGCGTGGTGGGCGGCCTCATCGGCGGCTCGCTCGTCGGCGGCGACACCAGCACGGTGGAGATCGAGCGCCGCACCGCCCAGCCGCTGCCCTCCGACAACGACAGCGTGGCCTCCGTGGCGGCCGAGGTGCTGCCCTCGACGGTGCAGATCATCGCCGAGTCGGGCGGCACGAGCAGCTCGGGCTCCGCCCAGGGCGCCACCGGCTCGGGCTTCGTCTACGACCAGCAGGGCCACGTCATCACCAACAACCACGTCGTGGCCGAGGCGGCCAAGGCCGGTGGCCGCATCCAGGTCGTCGACCAGGACGGCAACCGCTCGCGCGCCACCGTGGTGGGTCGCAGCACCGTCTACGACATCGCCGTGCTCCGCTCCGAGGGCGCCAAGGAGCTCACGCCTGCCGCCGTCGGGTCGGCCGAGCAGATGCGCGTCGGCGAGACCGTGGTCGCCATCGGGTCGCCGCTGGGGCTGGCCGCGACCGTCACCTCCGGCATCATCAGCGCCGTCAACCGCCCGGTCACCACCGGCCAGGGCGAGGGCGACAGCTCCTACATCAACGCCGTCCAGACCGACGCCGCCATCAACCCCGGCAACTCGGGCGGTCCGCTGGTCAACCTGCAGGGCCAGGTCGTGGGGGTCAACTCCGCGATCGCCTCGCTGGGCTCGTCGCTCACCAGCGACCAGGGCGGCAACATCGGCGTGGGCTTCGCGATCCCCATCGAGCAGGTCGAGGTGACCGCGACGCAGATCCTCAAGACCGGCAAGGCGCAGTACCCCGTGATCGGCGCCAACGTCCGCGGCACCGACAGCCTCGACGGCGCCCGCGTGGAGTCCATCTCCCCGGGGTCGCCCGCGGCCCGCTCCGACCTCGAGGTCGGTGACGTCGTGCGCCGCGTCGACGACCAGCCCGTCACCACCTCGATCGACGTCGTGGTGGCCGTGCGGTCCCACGTCCCGGGGGAGAAGGTGACGCTCACCATCGAGCGCGACGGCCGCACCCAGGAGGTCGAGGTCGGGCTCGACGCCAAGACGGGCTGAGCGGCGGTTTCCCTGTTCAAATCTCGCTAAACAGGCATACTGGACACATGCGAGATGATCGACAGGCCGTCGCGACCCGGTTGGGCCTCGCCCACGGTCGTCGCGAGCGCCGCTGGACGACGATCGTCGACGGCGTCCTCGTGGTGGCCGTCGTCGCCTGGCTCGCGACGGCGCTGACGGCGTACGGCCAGGACCACCACGCGACCCGGTGGGCGCTCAGCCTGCTGCTCCTCGCCTTCGCGGTGCACCGGGTGGTGCTCCTCGCCGAGCGTCTCCGGAGCCGCGGCCGCGACACCGGCGTGGGCCACGCGACGGTCACCGCGGTGGGTGCGGCCAGGCGCCCGGTGGCCCGGGCCGGTCGCTCGCACGCCGCCTGAGCGACCAGCGGTCCGCTCAGGTCGCCTCGGCGTCGTACGGCGGCCGCTCGCCCTGCGCGAGGACGTCCTCGGCGGGCGCGAGGCCACGACGCTGCGCGGGCGCGTCGTCGTCGTCCTCCATGGCCTCGAGGATGTGCTTGCGGATCGCGACGCGTGGGTCGAGGTCGGTCAGCTTGAGGTCGGCGTACTCCGGTCCCAGCTCCTCGCGGAGCTGGTTCTGCGCGCTGTTGGCCAGATTGCGGACCTGGCGCACCATCCGGCCCGCCTGGCGGGCGAACTCGGGCAGGCGCTCGGGACCGAAGACGAAGATCGCGACCAGCATGATGACCGCGAGCTCCGGCAGCCCGATCCCGAACACCGCAGGTCAGCCCTTCGCGGTGGGGCTCAGGCCGAGCTGCATGCCGGCCAGTCCGCGGCCCCGGGCCGAGAGGTCGGTGGCGATCTTGCGCATCACCACGGCGCCGGGCGCGGTCGGGTCGGACTCGACGATGGGCTTGCCCACGTCGCCGCCCTCGCGCAGGCTCACGTCGATCGGGATGGTGCCGAGCAGCGGCACGTCGTAGCCGAAGCGGCTGCCGAGCGTGCTGGCCACCCGGGCGCCGCCGCCGGCGCCGAAGATCTCGAGGCGGTGCTCGACGCCCTCGGCCTCGCAGTGGGGGCAGGGCAGCCAGGACATGTTCTCCACGACGCCGATGACGCGCTGGTGCATCATCGAGGCCATCGTGCCGGCGCGCTCGGCGACCTCGGTGGCGGCGTCCTGCGGGGTGGTCACCACGACCACCTCGGCGCTGGGCAGGTGCTGGCCCAGCGAGATGGCGACGTCGCCGGTGCCGGGCGGCAGGTCGAGCAGGAGCACGTCGAGGTCGCCCCAGTAGACGTCGGCGAGCATCTGCACCAGCGCCCGGTCGAGCATCGGGCCACGCCAGGCGACGACCTGGTCGCGCCGCGGCTTGAGCATGCCGATGCTGATCACCGAGACGCCGCTGGGCGTGGGGACCGGCATGATCAGGTCCTCGACCTGGGTGGGCCGGGTGTCGGCCACGCCGAGCATGGCGGGGACCGAGTGGCCGTAGATGTCGGCGTCGACGATGCCGACCTTGAGGCCCTGCTGGGCCATCGCGACGGCGAGGTTGACCGTCACCGACGACTTGCCGACGCCGCCCTTGCCGGAGGCGATCGCGATCACCTTGGTGAGCGAGCCGGGCAGGGCGAAGGGGATGTCGCGCTGGGCCTGGCCGCCGCGCAGCAGCTCCTGCAGCGAGGAGCGCTGCTCCGCGGTCATCACGCCCAGCTTGACGTCGACGCCGGTGACCCCGGCGATCGGCGAGACGTGGGAGGTCACGTCGCGGGTGATGGTGTCCTTGAGGGGGCAGCCGGAGACGGTGAGCAGCACGGTCACGGTCACCAGGCCGGTGTCGTCGACGGTGACGTCGTCGAGCATGCCGAGCTCGGTGATCGGGCGCTTGATCTCGGGGTCGTGGACCTTCGCGAGGGCAGCCCTGATCGAGGCGATGTCAGGGGAAGTCATGGCGCCAGCCTACGTCGCGTCACGAGTCGTCCTCCGCCGAGTCGTCGTCCTCGTCGGCCTGCAGCTCCTCGACCAGGTTGCGCAGCTCCGAGCGCATGAAGTCGCGGGTGGCGACCTCGCCGACGGCCATCCGCAGCGAGGCCACCTCGCGGGCCAGGAACTCCATGTCGGCGTGGGCGCGGGCGTTGGCCTGGCGGTCCTGCTCGTTGACCACCCGGTCGCGGACCTCCTGCCGGTTCTGCGCGAGCAGGATCAGCGGCGCGGCGTACGACGCCTGGAGGCTGAGCATCAGGGTGAGGAAGATGAAGGGGTACTCGTCGAAGCGCAGCGACGCCGGGGCGACGAGGTTCCACGCCACCCAGAAGATGACGAAGCCGGTCATGTAGAGCAGGAAGCGCGCGGTGCCCATGAAGCGGGCGAACTGCTCGGCGAAGATGCCGAAGGCGTCCTGGCGCACCTGGGGTCGCCGCACGATCGGGCGGCGCACGTCGGTCGGGGTGTCCAGCCGGGGCGTGCGGGCGTGCTCGGGGCGGCGGTCGGACCGCTTGTGGGGGTCGCCGCGCTTCTCGCGGTCGGTGCGCTTGTCCCGCTCGCTCATCACCGTGCGCTCCGTCCGGCGTTGCGGTCGCGCCAGCCCTCGGGCAGCAGGTGGTCGAGCAGGTCGTCGACGGTGACCGTGCCGAGCAGCCGGCCCTCGTCGTCGACGACCGGGGCCGCGACCAGGTTGTACGTCGCGAGGAAGGTCGCGACGTCCTCCAGGCTGGCGCCCGCCCGCAGGTAGTCGATGTCGGTGTCGAGGGCGCCCGCCACCAGCGAGGACGGCGGCTCGCGCAGCAGCCGCTGGATGTGGGCGATGCCGAGCAGCTTGCCGGTCGGCGTCTCGAGCGGGGCGCGGCAGACGTAGACCAGCGCGGCCAGCGACGGGGTCAGGTCCTCGTTGCGGACCCGGGCCAGCGCCTCGGCGACGGTCGCGTCGGGCGGCAGGATCACCGGCTCGGGCGTCATCATGCCGCCGGCGGTCTCCTGGCCGTAGACCATCAGCCGGCGCACCGACGCCGCGTCCTCGGACTCCATCAGGCCCAGCAGGGTCTGCGCGGTCTCGGGCGGCAGCTCGGCGATCAGGTCGGCGGCGTCGTCGGCCGACATCTCCTCGAGGATGTCGGCGGCGCGCTCGGAGTCGAGCCGCTCGAGGATCTCGACCTGGTCCTCCTCGGGGAGCTCCTCGAGCACCTGCGCCAGCCGCTCGTCGTCGAGGGCCGCGACCACCTGCGTGCGCCGCTCCGGGGTCAGGTCGTGGATCACGCTCGCCGCGTCGGCCGGTCGCAGGTCGGCCAGGGAGGCGGCGAGGTGCTCGGCGCCCTGGGTCGAGGAGCGCTCGTGGAGGCCCTCGACGTCGTCCCACTCCACGACGTGGGTCTGGGAGCGGCGGCGGAAGCCCTTCGCGCCCTCGGTGATCGCCACCCGCGACAGCACCCAGTCGCGGGTGCGCAGCTGCTCCATCGCGACGTCGAACACGGTGCCCTGCACGCCGCTGCTGCGGACCGTGACCGGGCGGTCGAGCATCTGGGCGATGACGAGCGTCTCGGTGGAGCGCTTCTCGAAGCGGCGCATGTTGAGCAGCCCGGTGGTGATGACCTGGCCGGGGTCGATGCCGGTCACGCGGGTCATCGGCGCGAAGATCTGGCGGCGCCCGAAGACCTCCACCACGAGGCCGACCACGCGGGGCTGGCGGACGTCGGCCCGCAGCACCACCACGACGTCGCGCACCTTGCCGACCTGGTCGCCCGCGGGGTCGAACACCGGCAGTCCGGCCAGCCGGGCCGCGAAGACGCGCAGGGGAGTGGTGCTCACGTGAGGGGAGCCTATACGCGTGGCGCAGTGCTGGCTGCGGAGTGAAATTGGTCATGGCAGCCCGACCTACTCTTGCGTAACGTCCCCCTCGCTCCGGCGCCCGGAGCGCTGCCGAGAGCGAAGGACCCCACGCATGAGCCGCCTGTGCGAGACCGAAGGCCTCACCGACATCCAGGTCGAGATCCTCAAGGCGGTGCGGTCCTTCGTCGAGGCCAAGATCATCCCTGTCGCGACCGAGCTCGAGCACGCCGACGAGTACCCCACCGAGATCGTCGAGGGCCTCAAGGAGCTCGGCATCTTCGGGCTGATGATCCCCGAGGAGTACGGCGGCCTGGGGGAGTCGCTGCTGACGTACGCCCTGGCCGTGGAGGAGATCGCCCGCGGCTGGATGAGCGTCTCGGGCGTCATCAACACCCACTTCATCGTGGCCTACATGCTGATGCACCACGGCACGCAGGAGCAGAAGGAGAAGTACCTCCCGCGGATGGCGACCGGCGAGGTGCGCGGGTCGTTCTCGATGTCGGAGCCCGGGCTGGGCTCGGACGTCTCGGCGATCTCGACCAAGGCCGTGCGCGAGGGTGACGGCTACTCGATCACCGGCCAGAAGATGTGGCTGACCAACGGCGGCTCGTCCAACCTGATCGCGGTGCTGGTCAGGACCGACGAGGGCTCCGACAGCGTCTACAAGAACATGACGACCTTCCTGGTGGAGAAGGAGTCCGGCTTCGGCGAGACCGCGCAGGGCCTGACCATCCCCGGCAAGATCGACAAGATGGGCTACAAGGGCGTCGACACCACCGAGGCGATCTTCGAGGGACACCGGATCTCGGCCGACCAGGTCCTGGGTGGTGAGGCCGGGCGCGGCTTCTACCAGATGATGGACGGCGTCGAGGTGGGTCGCGTCAACGTCGCCGCCCGTGCCTGCGGCATCGCCAACCGCGCGTTCGAGCTGGGCATCTCCTACTCCCAGCAGCGCGAGACCTTCGGCAAGCCGATCAGCCAGCACCAGGCGATCCTGTTCCGGCTCGCGGAGATGGCGACCAAGGTCGAGGCCGCCCACGCGATGATGGTCAAGGCCGCCCGCCTCAAGGACAAGGGCGAGCGCAACGACGTCGAGGCCGGCATGGCGAAGTACCTCGCCGCGGAGTACTGCAACGAGGTCGTCGAGGCGTCCTTCCGCATCCACGGCGGCTACGGCTACTCCAAGGAGTACGAGATCGAGCGCCTGTACCGCGAGGCGGCGTTCATGCTCATCGGCGAGGGCACGGCCGACATCCAGAAGATGATCATCGGCCGCAGCCTGCTCAAGGACTACGCGCTCAAGGGCTGAGGCACCCGGCCCGCGCGAGCCTGCTCAGAGCTCGCGCGCCGACAGCACGCAGAACTCGTTGCCCTCGGGGTCGAGGAGCACGGTCCAGGTCGCGTCGGGTCCCTCGCCGACCGACGTGCGCTGCGCGCCGCGCTCGACCAGGCCCGCGACGAGGGCGTCGCGGTCGTCGTCGAGGTGCGGGGCGAGGTCGAGGTGGAGCCGGTTCTTGACCTGCTTGCCCTCGGCGACCGGCACGAAGACCAGACCCGGGCCGACCTGGTCCCAGGGGGTGGACCGGACCGACTCCAGGGTGACGTGGGCGGGGACCAGGGCCACCTCGGTGTCGTCCTCGAACACGACCTGCCAGCCCAGGGTTTCGGCCCACCAGCGAGACTGGGCGGCGATGTCGTGGCAGTCGATGACGGTGCTGTACCAGCGCAGGCTCATGGGTCCGTCCTACCCGTGACCGCGGACAGGGTGTGTCCGCTCGTCGTCGGGCAGGGGCGGGGTCACAGGTCGCCCACGAACAGCAACCGGTCCGGCGACCCGTGCAGGTCGCCCCTCAGGGCGCCGGTCGTCGCGTGCCGCAGGAGCCAGCGCCGCACCTTCGCGGGGCCGGCCTTCGGGTGGGTCGAGAGGTGGAGCGCTGCCGCCCCGCTGACGTACGGCGCCGCCCACGACGTGGCCGCGCCGTCGGCCGTGACGATCCTGTCGGGGTCGATCATCGGGCTCACGACCGAGGTCACCTGCTCGCCCGGCGCGAACAGGTCGACGCAGCGTCCGTGGTCGAGCCCGGCGTCGCGGTCCGTGCGGGTCGAGGCGGTCACCGTGACCACCGACGGCAACCCCGCCGGCGGGAAGCGGCAGGCGTCCTCGCCGGCGTTGCCCGCGGCGGCCACGACGGTGACGCCCCGGGCCACGACGCGTGCGACCGCGGCCCGGACCGTCGGGGCCGGCTGCTCGACGTTGAGCGACAGGTTGGCGACCGCGGGACGCGTCGCGTGGTCGGCGACCCAGTCGAGGGCCCGCACGATGCGCCTCACGCGCTGCGCCTCGGTGGCGTCCCCGGAGCCGCCCTCGCAGCCGTCGAAGGCGCCGACCGAGACCAGGCGGGCCTTCGGGGCGACGCCGGTCCTGCGGCCGCCGATGATGCCGGCGACGAAGAGCCCGTGGTCGATGCCCGACTCCAGGATGCAGCCGCGACCGTTGCGCAGGCCGACGGAGGCCCGGTCGCCGAGCTCGGCGTTGGTCGGGTCGAAGCGGCCGTCGACGACGTAGACCGTCACGCCCTCGCCCTGGCTGCGGACGGTGAACGCGGAGTCGAGGGGTCGGGCGCGCTGGTCGATGCGGTCCAGGGCCCACCCGGGCCCGCGTCGCACCACGGGGGTCGGGGACGACGTCGCTCCGCTCAGCGCAGTCGTCCCGGTCGCCCGTGCAGCGCTCGTGCCGGGGTCGGTGCCGGTGCCGGTGCCCGCCGGGGTGCTCGAGCACGCGGCGAGCGCGAGCACCGCGAGGGCCGCGGCGCCGGCCCGGACCGTGCGGTGACCACGCAGGTGCGGCATGCGCCGAGGGTAGGCCTCGGCGGGCCCTGCCGACACCCCTCGACGCCGGCCGCGGGCAGAAGGGCGGGTGGGAGACTCGGCGCGTGGAGGCGGCGGAGGCGTTGCGGCACCAGGCCCGGTCGTGCGCCGCGCTCGGGTCGCCGATGTACGCCGACCTGCTCGACCGGCTGGCCGACGACTGCGCCGCCGGTGGGCCCACGGCCCGGGTGCTGCGCGACCACCAGGACGTCCCCGGTCCGACCGCGGTCGCCCTGCGGCTGCTCGGCAGCGTCCACCGCCTGGTGCTCGAGCGTCGCGCCGGCGCGCTCGCGCTCAGCTGGCCCAGCGTCGGCGGCACCTGGGAGCCCGGGACCGGGGCCGCCGCGGTGCTGGCCCTGCTGGAGGAGCGTCCCGACGAGGTCCGCGCCCGGCTGGACCGCCCGCCCCAGACCAACGAGGTCGGCCGCGCCTGCGCCCTGCTCGGCGGGCTGCTGCACCTGCCCGACGCCCTCCGGCTGCCGGTGCAGCTGGTCGAGCTGGGCGCCTCGGCCGGGCTCAACCTGCTGGCCGACCGGTTCGTGGTGACCGAGGGCCCCGGACCCGGCGGCGCGGGCGGTCGGGTGCTCCAGGGCGACCCGGCGTCCGGCGTACGGCTGGAGGGGGCGTGGGCCGGGCGCGAGCTGCGTCCCTGGCCCGGTCTCGAGGTGGTCGAGCGCCTCGGCTGCGACCCCCACCCCGTCGACCCGACCACCACCGAGGGCCGACTGGCGCTCACGGCGTACGTCTGGCCCGACCAGGTGCACCGTCTCGAGCGGCTGCGCGGTGCCCTGGCCGTGGCCGCCGACCACCCGGTCGACGTGCGCCGCAGCACGGCCGCCGAGCTGGTCGACGCCCTCGAGCTGCGCGAGGGGTGCACGACGGTGGTGTGGCACAGCGTGATGTGGCAGTACCTCGACGTGGCCGAGCAGGACCACGTGGTGCGGAGGCTGGAGGAGCTGGGGCGGGCGGCCGGTCCCCACGACCCGCTGGTCCACCTGGCCCTGGAGCCCCGGCGTCGCGGGGCCGGCACGCCCCACGACTTCTGGGTGGTGCTGCGCACCTGGCCCGGCCCGCCCGAGGAGGTCGTGGTCGGTCGCTCGGTGGCGCACGGGATGCCCACCACCTGGCTCTGACCGGTCCGGTGGTGGGCCGGTGACGGGTCGGAGGCGGCTCGGCGCGGGCGAAAAGTCCTCGCCCCCGTGGGGGTCCGGGTGCGACGGTGGACCCCCGGCCGGGACCCCCGGCCGTCCCGACGCGAGGAGGCACCATGGCCGACCAGACACCTGATCACCAGCCGACCCAGGACGAGATCAAGGCCAAGATGCGCGAGGCGCTCGACCGCAAGCAGGCACACCTCCACCCCGACGACAGCGCCGGCGCCAAGGCCAAGGCCCACGGCTCCGAGGTCGTCGGCGGCGCCCCCAAGATGCACCGCCGCAAGGCCGGCGGGGGCGGCAGCTGACCCGCACCACGATCGGGGAGGACCACTGCCACCTGGTGGCAGTGGTCCTCCCCGCTGTCGCGCGGCGCGGCGTGAGGAATCCCACGGCCCCTCCCGGTGCCGGGCCGGGTCCGACAGGATGAGCCGGTCGTCACCGTCGTCGTCACGAGGAGATCCGCATGCAGTTCGGCCGCAGCTACGAGGAGTTCGAGGTCGGGGCGATCTACCGGCACTGGCCCGGCAAGACGGTCACGGAGTTCGACGACCACATGTTCTGCCTGCTGACGATGAACCACCACCCGCTGCACCTCGACACCCACTACGCGGGGGAGACCACGCAGTTCGGGAAGAACGTCGTGGTGGGCAACTACGTCTACTCGATCCTGCTCGGCATGAGCGTGCCCGACATCTCCGGCAAGGCGATCGCCAACCTGGAGGTCGAGTCGCTGCGCCACGTGGCACCGACGTTCCACGGCGACACCCTGTACGGCGAGACCACCGTGCTCGACAAGTGGGAGTCGACGAGCAAGGACGACCGGGGCGTGGTGCACGTCGAGACCATCGGCTACAACCAGGACGGCAAGGTCGTGTGCCTGTTCCGCCGCAAGGTGATGGTGCCCAAGGACAGCTACCTGACCGCGCGCGGCGGCGAGCAGCCCGGTCGGCCGGTGCCGCAGCCCGACAGGTCCTGGCCCGGGCACGCGGCGGACGCCACGTGAGCGGCCCCCGGGGTCCGCAGGACTCCGAGCTGTGGGTGGTGCGCCACGGGGAGACCGAGTGGAGCCGCGACGGGCGGCACACCTCGACCACCGACCTCGACCTGACCGCCGAGGGGGCCGAGGTCGCCCGCGGCCTGGCCGGGCGCCTCGCCGGCGAGGAGTTCGACCTGGTGCTGAGCAGCCCGCGGCTGCGGGCCCGGGTGACGGCCGAGCTGGCCGGCTTCGCCGAGGTGGAGACGACCGAGGACCTGGCCGAGTGGGACTACGGCGACTACGAGGGACTCACCACGCCGCACATCCGCGAGCAGGTGCCCGGCTGGACGGTCTGGTCCCACCCCTGCCCCGGAGGCGAGACCGCGGCCCAGGTGGCCGAGCGGCTCGACCGCGTCGTGGCGCGCGTGCAGGACGCGGGGGTGCGGGCGATCGTCTTCAGCCACGGCCACGCCTCGCGCGTGCTGGCCGCGCGCTGGCTGGGGCTGCCCCCGGAGGACGGCCGGCACTTCGTGCTCGGCACCGCGACCCTCTCGACCCTGGCCTGGGAACGGGAGTCGCCGGCCGTGGCGCGCTGGAACGCCTGAGCACTACGGTGTGGTCGTGTCGCTCGCGGCCTCGTGTCCCCGCTGCACCTCGCCGGTCTCCGGCGAGGCGGAGGAGTTCGCCTGCTCGGTGCACGGCCCGACCCAGCCGCTGTGGCGCCCCGCGCACGCCGACTACGACGCCTTCGCCGAGCTCGTCGGCCGCATCGACGACTTCCCGACGTACCTGCCCTGGCCGATGAGCCCGGGCTGGTCGATCGCCGACTTCGGCTGCGTCGGCGCCGGTGACCGCGTGCAGGCCACGGTCACCACGACCGTCGGCGTCAGCGACCTCGACGGCGACGTCGGGGTCACGCTCGTCTCGGAGGACCCCGGCGTGGGGCTCGGCGCGCGCTGCAGCGGCACGGCGTACGACGACCCGGGACCGCAGATCAGCAACGGCCCGCCGGCCGTCCACGTGCGGGCCGGCGGTCGCAGCGTCCCGATGTGGCTGGTCGACCCGGACGGGGACGCTCCAGACGACGAGGTGCTCGCCCGGGCGGTGTTCGCCGGCGAGGCCGACGGTCGCTGGCTGTGGCTGGTGATCCGGCCGGCGTCGGCGGCGCTGCTGCTCCACGACGAGTGGCTGCTGGCCGACGTGACGGGCTTCGGGCCGGAGGCGCTGGAGATGCCGTTCGGGGGCGATCGACCCACCTGGTGAGACGGCACGCCCCACCGCGGGGCGCCACGCCGCTCCGGGGCCTGGACGCTCCCGCAGGGCCCCCTCGCCTGGGGCACAATAGGCGGCGATGACCACTCACGTCCTGGCCGTGGCCAACCAGAAGGGTGGGGTCGCCAAGACCACCACCGTCGCCTCGCTCGGCGCTGCCCTGGCCGAGCAGGGCCAGAAGGTCCTGCTCGTCGACCTCGACCCCCAGGCCTGCCTCACCTTCAGCCTCGGCATCGACCCCGAGGACCTGGAGCTGTCGGTGCACCACGTGCTGACCAAGGGCCTGGACCCGACCGAGGTCATCATCGAGACCGACGACGGCGTCGACCTGCTGCCGGCGACCATCGAGCTGGCCCGCGCCGAGGCCGACCTGCTGACCCGCACCGGCCGCGAGTACGTCATCCGCGGCGCGATCGAGGACACCTCCGGCTACGACTGGGTGCTGCTCGACTGCCCGCCGTCGCTGGGCGTGCTGACCGTCGCCGCCCTGACCGCGGCGACGGGCGTGCTGATCCCGCTGCAGTGCGAGACGCTCTCGCACCGCGGCGTCGGGCAGCTGCTCGACACCGTCCACGACGTGCGCCGCTTCACCAACCGCGACCTCGAGGTCTGGGGCGTGCTCCCGACGATGTTCGACGGCCGCACCACCCACTCGCGCACGGTCCTGGAGACCATCTCCGAGACCTACGACCTGGCCGTGATCGAGCCGCCGATCCCCAAGTCGATCCGCTTCGCGGAGGCCCCGGCCGCGGGTCGCTCGATCCTCAAGACCTCGCGCAGCAACAAGGGTGCGCAGGCCTACCGCGACGTCGCCACCGCCCTGCGGGCCCGGGCCTGAGCGTGCGGCCCGCCCCGCGTCGGCCCCGCTCGTGGGGCCGGCCGTCGCTGGTCGTGCTCGCGGGCGCCACGACGGCGGTCTCGCTGCTCGGCAGCCTGGGGGTGATCCCGGCCGGTGGCCCCGCCGCGGCGGCCCGCCCGGCTCCCGCCGAGGTGGCGTCGCTCTCGTCGGGACAGGTGCTGCCCGACGCCCGCCCGCCCGGACGGCGGCAGCAGGAGCAGGCGCCCGCCGTGCTGGGTGCCAGCGGCGCGGGCACCCGGGTGGTCTTCGACATGGGCGAGCAGCGGGTGTGGCTGGTCCAGGCCGGCGCGGCCGGCGCCGAGGACGTCGTGCGTCGCACCTACCTGGCCTCAGGCAGCGTCTACGACAACCTGCAGCCCGGGACCTACGAGGTCTACTCGCGCTCGCGCCACGCCGTCGGCATCGGTGACTCCGGGACGATGGAGTACTTCGTGCGGTTCACCCGCGGCGCCAACGCCGCGATCGGCTTCCACAGCATCCCCGTCCACGACGGCGAGCCGGTGCAGAGCCGGGCCCAGCTCGGCACCCCGCTCTCGCACGGGTGCATCCGCCAGGCCCGACCGGATGCGCGGGCGCTGTGGGACTTCGCGCCGGTCGGCACCCCGGTGGTCGTCACCGCCTGAGCGGGCGTCCAGCGGGGTCCGACCGGAGCAGGTCCGGGCAGGTCAGCCGTCGGAGCCGGTGCCCGAGGCGGGCGCGCTGTCGCTGCTGCCGCCACGGGTGCGGCGACGGTTGCGGTTGCGCTTGCGCGCCGGGCGGTCGCCGGACTCGCCGCCGTCGGTGGCGGGACCGGTCGTCGTGGCCGCGGGAGCCGGGGCAGCCGAGTCGGACGAGCGCCCGCCCTCGCTGCGACCGCTGCGCGAGCGACCACGGCCGCCGTCGCGACCCCCGTCACGACCGCCGTCACGACCGCCGCGGCCACCGCTGCCGCCGCGCCCGTCGGTGCGGGGCTGGCGCTCGATGACGACCTGGCCCTCGGGGATGAGGCGACCCTTGATCCCCTTCGGGATGCCCTGGTCGTGGAGGAAGTGCTCGGAGCTGGAGTAGGTCTCGGCCGGGTCGTCGAACGGCAGGTCGAGCGCCTTGTTGATCATCTTCCAGCGGTGCAGGTCGGCCCAGTCGACGAAGGTGATCGCGATGCCGGTGGCGCCGGCGCGGCCGGTGCGGCCGATCCGGTGGACGTAGGTCTTCTCGTCCTCGGGGCAGGTGTAGTTGACGACGTGGGTCACGCCGGTGACGTCGATGCCGCGGGCGGCGACGTCGGTGGCCACGAGCACCTGGAGCTTGCCCTCGCGGAACTTGGTCATGGCCTTCTCGCGGGCGGCCTGCGCCATGTCGCCGTGCAGCGGCGCGCTGACGAAGCCGCGCATCTCGAGGTCGTCGGAGATCCGCTGCGCCTGGCGCTTGGTGCGGGTGAACACGATCATCAGGTCGGCGCCCTCGGCCTGCAGCAGCCGGCCGAGCATCTCCGGCTTGTCGAGGTCGTGGGCCTGGTAGATGAACTGGGCCGTGGCCGGCACCATCTGGTTGTCCTCGCCGGACTCGGCGCGGATGTTCATCGGGTGGCGCATGTGGGTCCGCGCCAGGGCCACGATCGCGGCCGGCATGGTCGCCGAGAACAGCATCGTCTGGCGGGTCTCCGGGGTCTGCTTGAGCAGCCGCTCCACGTCGGGCAGGAAGCCGAGGTCGAGCATCTCGTCGGCCTCGTCGAGCACGAGCGACTTCACGTGCGAGATGTCGAGGGCGCGGCGGTTCATCAGGTCGATGAGGCGACCCGGGGTGCCGACGACGACGTCGACGCCCGACGCGAGGGCGTCGAGCTGGCCCTCGTAGGGCACGCCGCCGTAGACGGTGAGCACGCGCAGGCCGCGGAGCGAGCCCGCCAGCGTCAGGTCCTTGCTGACCTGGAGCGCGAGCTCGCGGGTCGGCGCGACGACGAGCGCCTGCGGCTTGCCGGGGGCGGCGAGGTCGTCGAAGTCCGGGTCCTGCTGCGCGACGGCGCGCTGCAGGACGGGGATGCCGAAGGCCAGGGTCTTGCCGGTGCCCGTGCGGGCCTGGCCGATCAGGTCGGTGCCCATGAGGGCGACGGAGAGGGTCATCTCCTGGATGGGGAAGGGCGTCGTGATGTTGACGCTCTCGAGTGCGGCGGCAATCTCGGGGTGGACCCCGAGCTCTCGGAAGGTGGTCAGGATCTTGGCCTGTTCTGTGCTGACCCGACACGCGGGTCGATCGTCTGAGGGGTCGTGTCACGACCACTGGCGAGCCACTCGCAGAACTTCGTCAGCAGGCGCACCCGGGGGTGCAACCGCGACGCCGCTGTCCAGGCGGTGCGGGGGCATCAAGCCTGCGGCCCGCCCCGAGTCTATCGGTAGGGTGCGCCCATGACCGAACCGTCGCGTGACGACACCCCCGACGAGACCCCCGGGGCCGCCGACGAGGTCGACTCGGTGGCCTTCGAGGACCCCGCCTACCGGGCCGCGGTCGTCGACCTCCTCGGCGTCATCACCTACGGCGAGATCTCGGCGTTCGAGCGCCTGGCCGACGACGCGAAGCTGGCCCCGCGCCTGGCCGACAAGCTGGCGCTGCGCCAGATGGCGACCGTCCAGTTCGGCCACGTGCAGCCGCTGATGGACCGGATCGCCACCCTGGGGGCCGACCCCATCGAGGCGATGGCGCCGTTCACGACGCCCTTCGACGTCTTCCACGCCGCGACCGCGCCCAACGACTGGCTCGAGGGCCTGGTCAAGGCGTACGTCGGCGACGGCCTCGCCGCCGACTTCTACGTCGAGATCGCGATGTTCCTCGACGCGGGCACCCGCCAGCTGGTGATCGACTCGCTGGCCCACGCCGGCCAGGCCGACTTCGTGGTCGACCGGGTCCGCCGCGCCATCGAGGACGACCACCGGGTCGGGGGCCGCCTCGCGCTCTGGGGCCGCCGCCTGATGGGGGAGGCGCTCTCGCAGGCGCAGCGCGTCGCCGCCGAGCGCGACTCGCTGGCCGCCCTGCTCGCCGGCGGCGTCGACCGCCCCGGCATGGACCTCGCCGCCCTCGCCCGGATGTTCAGCCGGCTCACCGAGAACCACGCCAAGCGGATGGCCGAGCTCGGCCTCGCGTCGTAGCGCGTGACGCGGGTCACCCGCAGAGAAGTTGCTTGCAGCAACCAACTAATCTTATAGTTGACCTATGTCAACCACTGTCGAGCTCTCCCGGGCCGGCCGTGAGCGCACCGAGGCCGTCTCGGGCCTGTTCGACGCCCTGATCGCCTTCAGCAGGTCGCTGAAGGCGCGGGGGGCCGACTGGTCCCAGCTGTCCGACGACCTGTCCCGTGGCGACATCGTCACGCTCGGCGTGCTCGACGCCCACGGGAGCATCCGCCCCGGCCACATCGCGGCCAAGCTGTCCGTCGACCCCTCGGTCGTCAGCCGGCAGCTCGCCGGCCTGCACCGCCTCGGCCTGGTCGAGCGGGGGCCCGACCCCGCCGACCGGCGCGCCGAGCTGATCAGCCTCACCGCCACCGGGCGCGAGCGGCTGCTCCAGGCGCGCGACGCCATGTGCGCCGCGCTCGCCGACCGGCTCGACCACTGGGGCCTCGACGAGGTCCGGACCGCGACCGCCATGGTCGAGGACCTCGGCCAGCGGCTCCACGAGCCGCTCGCCCGCCCCCCGGTCGCCGGCACGACCACCGACCACTCCACCCGCACCACCGCAGCAGCGAAGGACACCCCATGACCGACACCGCGACACGACCCGCCGTCGCGCCCACCACGGACTACTCCCACAAGGAGATCGTCGAGGTGCTGATCGGACTGCTCTCGGCCCTGTTCGTGGCCATCCTGAGCACCACGATCGTCTCGACGGCCCTGCCCACGATCATCGCCGACCTCGACGGCACCCAGACGCAGTACACCTGGGTCGTCACCGCCTCGCTGCTCGCGATGACGGTGACCAGCCCGATCTGGGCGAAGTTCTCCGACCTCTACAACAAGAAGCTGCTCGTCCAGCTGGCCATCGGCATCTTCGTGGTCGGCTCGCTGGCCGCCGGCGCCGTGCAGAACGTGCCCGAGCTGCTCGCCGCCCGCGCCGTGCAGGGCCTCGGCATGGGTGGCCTGATCGCGCTCACCCAGTCGATCATCGCCTCGATCATCCCGCCCCGGCAGCGCGGTCGCTACAGCGGCTACATGGCCGGCGTCATGGCCGTCGCCACCGTCTCGGGCCCGCTCCTGGGCGGCCTGATCGTGGACAGCCTCGGCTGGCGCTGGTGCTTCTGGGTGGCCGTGCCGTTCGCGGTCGCCGGCCTGGCGATGCTGCAGAAGTTCCTCCAGGTCGAGACCATCCGCCGCGAGGTCCGCATCGACGTCCTGGGCGCGCTGTTCATCACCGTGGCCGCCGCCCTGCCGCTCGTGTGGGTCTCCTTCGCCGGCACCAGCTTCGCCTGGTGGTCCAGCGCCACGGCGTGCTTCCTCGTCGGCACCCTGGTCGCCCTCGTCGGCGCGGTCGTCGTCGAGCGTCGCCACTCCGACCCGCTCGTGCCGCCGCGGATCATCGCCGACAAGATGACGATGCTCTCGATCGCCGGCTCGCTGGCCGTCGGCGTCGCGCAGTTCGGCGCGTCGGTCTTCCTGTCGCAGTACTTCCAGGTCGCCCGGGGCCACACGCCCACCGAGGCCGGCCTGCTGATGCTGCCGCTCATCGTCGGCAACCTCTTCGGCGCCACCGGGTCGGGGCAGTACATCACCCGCACCGGCCGCTGGAAGGGCGTCATGGTCCTCGGCGGGGTGCTGCTGTCCGGCGGCCTGCTGCTCATGGGCACGGTCACCCACACCAGCCCGCTGTGGCACCTGTCGGCGTACATGGTCGTGATGGGCCTGGGCACCGGCGCGCTGATGCAGAACCTCGTGCTGGTCGTGCAGAACACCGTCGACGTCACCGACGTCGGCGCCGCCTCCGGCGTGGTGACCTTCTTCCGCTCGCTCGGCGGCACCATCGGTGTCGCGGCGCTCGGTGCGGTCCTCGCCAGCAGCGTCAGCGACCGGATCGCCACCGCGCTGGGCACCAGCGGCGGCACCGGCAGCACCGGCAGCACGCTCGACCTCAGCGGCCTGCCCGCCCCGGTCGTGGAGACCATCCGGGCGGCGTACGCCGACTCCACCGCGGAGGTCTTCATGATCGCCGGCCTGGTCGCCCTGGTGACGCTGGTCGCGGTCGTGCTGATGCCCGTCAGCGAGCTGCGCACCACCATCCGCAAGACCGAGCCGCAGGAGGCCGACCGCCCGGTCGAGGACGCGCTCGTCTGAGCCGTCCACGCCACCCGCAGCAGCAGCGAGGCCCCCGTCCCGGTGGACGGGGGCCTCGTGGCGTGCCGGGGGAGCGGCGGTGCTGTGGCTCAGCCGGCCAGGGCCTCGCGCACGGCCTCGGCCGTCGGCAGCGGCTCGCGGCCCAGCAGCCGGGCGAGGTCGTCGGTCGGGACCAGCAGCTCGCCCGCGGAGATGCCGCGGTCGACGTCGGCGAAGGTCTCGGCGGCGGGCCGCGGGAGGCCGGCGCCGACGAGGACCTCGACCAGCTGCGCCTGCGGCACGTCGGTGTAGGCGACCTGCGCGCCGGACACCTCGCTCACGACCGCGGCCAGCTCGGCCAGCGTTACGGCCGGCCCGCCCAGCTCGTACGTCGCGCCCGCGTGGCCGTCCTCGAGCAGCACGGTGGCGGCGGCCTCGGCGTACTCCCGGCGCAGGGCGAGGCTGACGCGTCCCTCGCCGGCGGCGCCGACCATGCCGTGCTCGAGGTAGGTCGGCAGCTGGGCGGTGTAGTTCTCGACGTACCACGCGTTGCGGAGCAGCACGTGGGGCAGGCCGGAGGCGGTGACGACGGCCTCGGTGCCGGCGTGCTCGGCGGCGAGCAGCAGCGGCGTGGTGGCGGCGTGCGGCGCGGAGGTGTAGGCGAGCAGCGACACCCCGGCGTCGACGGCGGCCTCGACCACGGCCGTGTGCTGGGCGACCCGCTGGCCGAACTCGTTGCCGGAGACCAGCAGCACCCGCTCGGCACCGTCGAGCGCCTCGCGCAGCGACGCGGGGTCGGCGTAGTCGGCGCGGCGCACGTCGACGCCACGGTCGGCGAGGTCCTGCAGCGCCTCGGTGCGGCGACCCGTCGCGACGATCCCGGCGGGGTCGGCGCCCCGGGCGAGCAGCGACTCGACGACGAGGCGGCCGAGCTGGCCGGTGGCTCCGGTGACGACGATGGACATGGTGGTTCCTCTCGGTGCGGGGGCCGCACGGTGCGACCCGGCACCGGCGCAACGGGAACACCCGACGGCTGCTTCCCGTTGGAGAGCAGGCACCTTGAAGTGCCGTAGCCACCCCGAGGAAAGCCATGCCGACCACGCCCGTGACGCCCGCCGCCGACCCCTACTCCGCCGCCTGCCCGAGCCGGCAGCTCCTCGACCGGATCGGCGACAAGTGGACGGTGCTCGTGCTCGGGGTGCTGACGCAGTCGCCGCGGAGGTACGGCGAGATCGCGCGGGCCGTCGAGGGCGTGAGCCAGAAGATGCTGACCCAGACGCTGCGCCACCTCGAGCGCGACGGCATGGTGGTGCGCACGGTGCACGCGACGGTGCCCGTGCGGGTCGACTACGAGCTGACCGACCTCGGTCGCTCGCTCAGCGGGCCGCTGGCCGTGCTGGAGGCCTGGGCCGTCGAGCACATCGACGTGATCGAGCAGGCCCGGGCGGCGTACGACGCCCCCGCGCCCGGCGAGGGCAGCGGGGGCGTCGGGGACGGCCGGGGCGTCAGGAGCGGAAGCCGACCGTCCCGGTGACGCTGGTGGAGATGTCGACGTAGGCGAGCTTGGAGCCGGGCACGACGACCCGGCGGCCCTTGGCGTCGCTCAGCGCGAGCACGCCGCCGTCGTCGGCGAGCGCCGCGGAGACGGCCTGCTCGACCGCGTCGGAGTCGAGGGTGGTGTCGATGACGATCTCGCGGGTGACGTTCTGGACGCCGATCTTGACCTCCATGCGGAGGGCCTCCTGAGGTGGTGGGGGTGGGCGTGGGGCGGGTGGAGCCGGTGGGGGACGGTCAGCGCTCGTCGGTGCGGGGGTAGCCGCCGATGCCGCGCCAGGCCAGCCCGGCGACCAGCGAGGCGGCGTCGCCCTGCGAGATGGTGCCGGTCTCCTGGAGCCAGAACCGTGCGCTGACCTGACCCATTCCGACCAGCGACACGGCCAGCAGCTGCGACTGCTCGGCCGGCAGGCCGGTGTCGTCGCGGATCACGTGGGCGATCAGCTTGGCGCACTCGGTGGTGACCCGGTCGATGCGGGCGCGGACCGCCGGCTCGTTGGTCAGGTCGGACTCGAAGACCAGCCGGAAGGCGCCCTCGGCGCCGGCGACGTACTGGTAGAAGGCGTGCATCGTCGCGGTCACGCGGTGCTTGTTGTCGTCGGTCGACTCCAGCGCGGCGGCAGCGGCGTTGATCATCGCGTCGCACGACTCGTCGAGCAGCGCGAGGTAGAGGTCGAGCTTGCCGGGGAAGTGCTGGTAGAGCACCGGCTTGGAGACGCCGGCCCGCTCGGCGATGTCGTCCATCGC
Source organism: Nocardioides scoriae (assembly GCF_900104965.1). NCBI lineage: Bacteria > Bacillati > Actinomycetota > Actinomycetes > Propionibacteriales > Nocardioidaceae > Nocardioides > Nocardioides scoriae. The sequence continues at coordinate 3,635,770 of NZ_LT629757.1, forward strand.
GGCGGCGTGGTAGCCCTGCGCGACGAAGACCTCACGGGCTGCGGTCAACAGCTGGGCGCGCCGGGCCCTCCGCGGCAGCCGCACCCCACGTCCGGTGGACGCGGGCGCGGGCAGCTCCTCGCGGTGGTCCGTCCGAGACTCGTCGATGCTGCTCACCCGCGGAACACTACAAGCAGGTCCGGGTCGGCCCCGGTCCGGCGATCCCCGCGGCGGGACGGGCGTCCGGATCGCGGGCAGGTGGCGGCCCGGCGCGCCGGGCGGGGAGCATGGGGGGTCGGCACCCACGGGCCGCGGCGCGGGAACACCCCGCCGGCGACCGGCGTTGTGCCGCAAGACGCCCCCAACACGAGGAGATCCAGCCGTGTCCCTTCCCGCTCTGGTCGAGCCGGCCGCCGAGCTCACGACGGACGAGGTACGCCGCTACAGCCGCCACCTGATCATCCCCGACGTGGGCATGACGGGGCAGAAGCGGCTCAAGAACGCCAAGGTGCTGGTCATCGGCGCCGGCGGTCTCGGCAGCCCCGCACTGCTCTACCTGGCCGCCGCCGGCGTCGGCACGCTGGGGATCGCCGAGTTCGACGAGGTCGACGAGTCCAACCTGCAGCGCCAGATCATCCACGGGCAGTCCGACATCGGGAAGTCCAAGGCGCTCTCGGCCAAGGAGTCGATCGCCGAGGCCAACCCGCTGGTCGAGGTGGTCCTGCACGACGAGCGCCTCGACAACGACAACGTGCTGGAGATCTTCGCCCAGTACGACCTGATCGTGGACGGCACCGACAACTTCGCGACCCGCTACATGGTCAACGACGCGGCGTACTTCCTGGGCAAGCCGTACGTCTGGGGCTCGATCTACCGCTTCGACGGGCAGGCCAGCGTCTTCTGGCCGACCCTCGAGGGTGCCGACGCCCCCTGCTACCGCTGCCTCTACCCCGAGCCCCCGCCGCCGGGCATGGTGCCGAGCTGCGCGGAGGGCGGCGTCCTGGGCGTGCTGTGCGCGAGCATCGGCTCGATCCAGGTCAACGAGGCCATCAAGCTGCTCACCGGCATCGGCGACGCCGCCGTCGGCAAGCTGGTCATCTACGACGCCCTCGAGCTGGAGTGGCGCACGCTCAAGGTCCGCAAGGACCCCAACTGCCGGCTGTGCGGCCCGAACGCCGACGTCACCGAGCTGATCGACTACGAGTCGTTCTGCGGCGCGGTCTCCGAGGAGGCGGCCGACGCCGCCGCGGGCTCCACCATCTCCGTCACCACGCTCGAGCACATGCTCAAGGAGCGCGAGGAGGGCAGCCGCGACTTCGTCCTGGTCGACGTGCGCGAGCAGAACGAGTTCGAGATCAATCGGATCCCCGGCTCGGTGCTCATCCCCAAGGGCGAGTTCCTCAACGGCAACGTCTTCGACCAGCTCGGCCAGGACAAGCCGGTCGTGCTGCACTGCAAGTCCGGTGTCCGCTCGGCCGAGGCGCTGGCCGTGCTCAAGGGCGCCGGCTACGACGACGCGGTCCACGTGGGCGGCGGCGTGGTCGCCTGGGTCAACCAGATCGACCCCTCGCAGCCGTCGTACTGACCCACGCCCCACCGCTCCACCCGGACGGCCCGTCCCCCCTGGGGGCGGGCCGTCCGTCGCGTCCGGCGTAACCCGGGCGGGGTTCGTGCGTTGTGTCCTGCATCACGCCCTGACCGCGACCCGGAAGGCCCGCCTCCATGCGCCTGTCCCGCACGCTGCTCACCACCGCCTCCGCCGCGACGCTCGCCGTCGCCGGCCTCGCCGCTACGACCGGTGCCGCGGACGCCGCGCCCTCGTGGGCGCCGGCCGACACCGCGGCCATCCACCCCGGCACGATGATGTACACCGACGGCGCCCAGTGCACCGCCAACTTCGTGTTCACCGACGGCTCCGGCGCGACGTACGTCGGCTACGCCGCGCACTGCGCCGGCACCGGCGCCGCGACCGACACCGACGGCTGCGCGTCCGACTCGCTGCCGCTGGGCACCCGGGTCCGCTTCGCCGAGGGCGGCAACCTGGCCTCCGAGGGCACCACCGTGGGCGAGGGCACGCTGGCCTACAGCTCGTGGGCCACCATGGACGCGATCGGCACCACCGACGCCGCCACCTGCGCCTACAACGACTTCGCGCTGGTCCGGGTGGACGCCGACGACGTCGCGGAGGTCAACCCGTCCGTGCCGTTCTGGGGCGGTCCGGTCGGCATCGACACCGACGGCACCGCCGCGGGCGACCGGGTGTGGAGCTACGGCAACTCCAGCCTGCGTGCCGGGCTCGAGCCGCTCTCGCCCAAGACCGGCGCCAGCCTCGGCGACGACGCCGCCGACGAGGGCTGGAGCCACCCGCTCTACACCGTCACCCCGGGCATCCCGGGCGACTCCGGCTCGGGCTTCCTGTCCGCCGGCGGCAAGGCCGTCGGCACCCTCTCGACCCTGGGCCTGGCCCCGCTGCCGGCGTCCAACAACATCGGCGACCTGTCGCGCGAGCTGGCCTTCGCCCAGCAGCACTCCGGCCTGTCCGGCCTGCAGCTGGAGAACGGCACCGAGCCGTTCGACCCGATCCTCTGAGGTCGCCCGCCCTGGCTGCGGCGGCGTCCCGATCGAGGGGTTCGGGGCGCCGCCGTCGTTCGCCGGCCGGGTTGGCAGGATCGGGGGCGTGGACCCCGAGGACTACGTCGAGCACGTGCTCGCGACGGTCGAGCTGGTGCCGCGCGGGCGGGTGACGACGTACGGCGCCATCGCCACGCACGTCGCCGACCCCCGGCGCCGGGGGCCGCGCTCGGTCGGGCGCGTGATGTCCCTGCACGGCGGCTCGGTCCCGTGGTGGCGGGTGGTGCGGGCCGACGGGTCGCTGCCGCCCAGCCACGACGACGAGGCCCGGGCCCACTACCTCGACGAGGGCACGCCGCTGCGGCCGTCGGGCCGCATCGACATGCCGGCGGCGTACTGGGAGCCGGGGGAGGCGCCCGCGTGAGCGCGGACGGGGTGCCGGCCCGGGTGCGGGTCCGGCTGTCGGCGCCGGGTGTTTGGGTGGAGGCGTGAGAGCCGAGCCCGACGCCCCCCGCTACCGGCTCGCGCGCACCGAGCACGTCGCGGTCGGGCGGCCGCCGCTCGACGCCGCCCAGCAGTCGGTCGTCGACCACCCCGGCGGGCCGCTGCTGGTGCTGGCCGGACCGGGCACGGGCAAGACCACGACGCTGGTCGAGGCCATCGTCGAGCGCGTCGAGACCGGCGGTGCCTCGCCCGACCAGGTCCTCGCGCTCACCTTCAGCCGCAAGGCCGCTGAGCAGCTGCGCGACCGGGTCACCGCGCGGCTGGGCCGCACCACCTCGACCACCACCTGCGCGACCTTCCACTCCTTCGCCTACGGGCTGATCCGGCGCTACGCACCCGCCGACCTCTACCTGGGCCCGCTGCGGCTGCTCAGCGCCCCGGAGCAGGACGTCGTGCTGCGCGAGCTGCTGGTCGACACCCCCGAGTCGGTCCGCTGGCCCGAGGCGCTGCGCCGGGCGGCCCAGACGCGCGGCTTCGCCCACGAGGTGGCGGCCGTGCTCGGCCGGGCGCGGGAGAAGGGGCTCGACGGCGAGCAGCTGAGCGAGCTCGGGCGGCGTCACGACGCCCCCGAGCTGGTGGCCGCGGGCCACTTCCTCGACCAGTACCTCACGATCCTCGACGACCTCGGCGCCACCGACTACTCCGACCTGATCCGCCGGGCCACCCTCGAGGCCCAGGTGCACCGCGAGGAGCTGCGGCGCGAGCTGCGCCACGTGTTCGTCGACGAGTACCAGGACACCGACCCCGGCCAGGTGGCGCTGCTCCGGGCCCTGGCCGGCGACGGCCGCGACCTCACCGTGGTGGGCGACCCGCACCAGTCCATCTACGGCTTCCGCGGCGCCGACGTCCGCGGCATCCTCGACTTCCCCCACGCGTTCCCGCGCGCCGACGGCCGTCCGGCCGACGTGGTCGCCCTCGGCACCACCCGACGCTTCGGGCCGCGCGTGCTCGCCGCGACGCAGCGGGTGGCCCACCGGCTGCCGCTGCCCGGCGGCCTGCCCGAGCAGGCGCGCGAGGCGTTCCTGCGTCCCGTGGCCGCGGCCGGGAGCACCGGTCGGGTCGAGGTGGCGACCTTCGACACCGAGCGGGCCGAGGCCGAGCACCTCGCCGACCTGCTGCGCCGTGCCCACCTCGAGGACGGCGTGGCCTGGCACGACATGGCCGTGCTGGTCCGCTCCGGCCGCGGCTCGATCCCCGGCCTGCGCCGCTCGCTCGGCGCCGCGGGCGTGCCGGTGGAGGTCGCCGGCGACGACGTGCCGCTCGTGCGCGACCCGTCGGTGCGACCGCTGCTCGACGCGCTGCGCGCCGTGCTGCACCTCGACGACGAGGACCCCGACGACGTCGGCTTCCTCGACCCCGGCCGGGTCGAGGCGCTGCTGACCGGACCCCTCGGCGGGCTCGACGCGGGTGACGTGCGACGGCTGTCGCGGGCGCTCCGGGCGCGCGAGAAGGAGGCGGTCGAGGTCGGCGAGGCGGACGCCCCCCGCCCCCGGACCTCCCGCGAGCTGCTCCGCGAGGCCGTGCTGCGGCCCGGCTTCCTCGCCGGTCTCCCCGAGGGGCCGGAGGTGCTGCGGGCCCGGGCGCTGCAGCAGCTGCTCCACCGGGCGCGCGGCCAGCTCGACGACGGCGCCACCGCCGAGGAGCTGCTCTGGACGCTGTGGTCCGGCACCACCTGGCCCGCACGGCTGCGGCGCTCGGTCGAGGCCGGCGGGGGTGCGGCCCGCCGCGCCCACCGCGACCTCGACTCGGTGGTGGCGCTGTTCGCCGCGGCCGCCCGGGCCGAGGAGCAGCGCGACCACCACGGCGTCGAGACCTTCGTGGCGACCCTGGTCGCCCAGCAGCTGCCGGCCGACACGCTGGCCGAGCAGGGGGTGCGCGGGTCCGCCGTGCGGCTGCTGACCGCGCACCGCTCCAAGGGCCTGGAGTGGCGCCTGGTCGTGGTGGCCCACGTCCAGGCCGAGGGCTGGCCCGACCTGCGGCGCCGCACCACGCTGCTGCAGGCCGACCGCATCGGCGTCGACGAGCTCGTGCCCCCGCTGAGCAGCCGCGAGCTGCTGGTCGAGGAGCGGCGGCTGTTCTACGTCGCCTGCACCCGCGCCCGCGAGCGGCTGGTCGTCACCGCGGTGGCCTCGCCCGAGGACGACGGCGAGCAGCCCAGCCGCTTCCTGGAGGAGCTGGGCCTCGAGCCGCGCCGGGTCGTCGGCCGGCCGCCGCGCCCGCTGTCCATGGCCGGGCTGGTCGGCGAGCTGCGTCGGACCGTCACCGACCCGGAGACCCCGCCGGCGCTGCGGGACGCCGCGGCGTCCCGGCTCGCCCGGCTGGCCCGGGAGCAGGGCCACGGCCGCCCGACCGTCCCGCAGGCCGACCCGGCCACGTGGTGGGGCACCCGGGCCGCGACCCGCTCCGAGCAGCCCGTGCGCGACCCGCAGCAGCCGGTGCCGGTCTCGGCGAGCGTCCTCGAGTCGATGGCCCAGTGCCCCACCCAGTGGTTCCTCCAGCGCGAGGCCGGCGGCACCGACCGGGTCCACCAGTCGGCCAACCTGGGCCAGCTGCTGCACGCCCTGGCCGACCGCGTCGCCACCGGCGAGCTGCCCGGGGACCCGGAGGCGGTCGAGGAGCTGATGGCGCACGTCGAGGCGGTGTGGGACCGCCTGGAGTTCCGCACTCCCTGGTCCCGGGCCCGCGAGCACGCCCGGGTGCGGGCCGCGCTGGGCCGCTTCCTGCGCTGGCACCGCGACAACCCGCGCCGCCTGCTCGGCACCGAGACCCACTTCGCGACCGAGGTCGTGCTCGACGACGGCGAGCGGGTCCGGATCAGCGGCTACGCCGACCGGGTCGAGGTGGACGCCGACGGCCAGGTGGTGGTCGTCGACCTCAAGACCGGCCGCACGGTGCCCAGCGGGGTGGCCGTGCAGAAGCACCGCCAGCTCGGGCTCTACCAGTACGCCGTGGACCACGGCGCCGTCGACCCGGTGCTCGCCGACGCCGGGCTGGCGCTCCCCGGGCGCAGCGGCGGGGCCGAGCTGGTGCAGCTGGGCAGGCTCGACGACTCGACCGACGCCGTGGTCCAGCAGCAGCAGGTGCAGCCGGAGGGCGGTCGCGAGCGCGACCAGCTGCGCGGCGAGCTGGCCCGGGCCGCGGCCTTCCTGCGCGCCGAGTCGTTCCCGGCGACCCCCGGGCCGCACTGTCAGGACTGCTCGTTCGTGGCCGTGTGCCCGGCCCGCAGCGCCGGCTCGGTGGTCCAGCAGTGAGGCGCATCGACTCCCCGGCCGACCTGCGCGAGGTGATGCGCAGCGACTACGAGGTCAGCCCCCAGCAGTGGCAGGCGATCTCGGCGCCGCTCTCGCCCGCGGTCGTCATCGCCGGGGCAGGGTCGGGCAAGACCACCCTGATGGCGGCCCGCGTCGTCTACCTCGTGGTGACCGGCCAGGTGCGGCCCGACCAGGTGCTCGGCCTGACCTTCACCACCAAAGCGGCCAGCGAGCTGCGCGCCCGGATCCGCCAGGCCCTGGTGACCGCGGGCGTCCTGGGGCCCGAGCGGCCCGCCCCCACCGCTCCGGGGGAGGACGTCGAGGACGTCCTGGAGCCGACGGTGGTCACCTACAACGCCTACGCCGCCAACCTGCTGGCCGACCACGGCCTGCGGATCGGCCACGAGCCCGACACCCGGGTGATCACCGACGCCTCGCGCTACCAGCTCGGTGCGCGGGCGGTCGAGCGCTACACCGGCGACGTGCAGGTGCTCTCCGACCACCCGCCCACGGTCATCCAGAACCTGCTCGCCCTCGACGGCGCCATGACCGAGCACCTCGTCACCCCCGAGCAGGTCCTCGCGCTCGACGCCGAGGCGCGGGCGGGTTTCGCCCGGGCGCTCGAGGAGGAGGCGGCCGGCAAGGACCGCAAGACCTACCGGGAGCCGCTGGCCAAGGCGATGTCGGCCATCGACCGCCGCGGCGACCTCATGGGCCTGGTGCGCTCCTACCGCCGGCTCAAGGCCGACCTCGGCCTGATGGACTTCGCCGACCAGATCGCGCTCGGCGCGCGCCTGGCCCGGGAGCAGCCCGAGGTGGGGGCGCTGGAGCGGCAGCGGTTCACGGTGGTGATGCTCGACGAGTACCAGGACACCTCGGTCGCCCAGGCGCAGATGCTGGCGCGGCTGTTCTCGGGCCCCTCGGCCGCGCAGGGGCTGGGCCACGCCGTCACCGCGGTGGGCGACCCCAACCAGGCGATCTACGGCTGGCGCGGCGCCTCGGTCTCCAACATCCTCGGCTTCGCCGAGACCTTCCCCGCGCTCGACGGACGGGTCCCGGTGCTGCCGCTGACGGTCAACCGGCGCTCGGACCGCCGCATCCTCGAGGCCGCCAACGCCCTGGCCCAGCCGCTGTACGACGCGCTGCCCGACGTCGCACCGCTCACCCCGGCCAGCGGTCGCGAGGGCCGGGTCACCACGCGGGTCTTCGAGACCGCCGACGAGGAGCTGGACTGGCTGCTCGAGGAGGTGCGCGCGACCCACGACCCCGAGGGCGGGCCCGACGCCGCCACCGCGTGGTCCGACATCGGCGTGCTGACCCGCGACAACAGCACCGCCGAGGCGGTCTTCGACACCCTCACCGCCGGTGGCGTGCCGGTCGAGATCGTCGGCCTGTCCGGCCTGCTCCGGCTGCCGGAGGTGGCCGAGGTGGTGGCCGTGCTGACGCTGCTGCACGACGTCACCGCCAACCCCGCGCTGCTGACCCTGCTGACCGGGCCTCGGTGGGCCGTGGGACCGCGCGACCTCAAGCTGCTGGGCGAGCGGGCGGCCGAGATCGCCGGGCGCCGGGCCCGCACCGACGGCCCGGTCCCGATCGCGCGCGAGCTCACCGAGATCGCCGACGGCATCGACCCCGCGGAGACGGCGGCGCTCTCCGACGCGCTGACCGACCCGGGGGAGGCGGCGTACTCCCCGGAGGCGCGCGAGCGCTTCGGCCTGCTGGCCGGCGAGCTGCGCGGGCTGCGCTCGGCGGTCGGCGAGCCGATCCTCGACGTGGTGCGGCGCATCGTCGACGTCACCGGCGTCGACGTCGAGCTCGCGTCGGCCGTCAGCCCCGCGGCGGGCGCGCGTCGCGACAACCTCGACCTGTTCCTCAAGGCCGTGGCGGAGTTCCAGGCCATCGACGGCGACGTGACGCTGCCGGCGCTGCTGGCCTACCTCACGGCCGAGGACGACCAGGGCAACGGCCTCGACGTCGCCACGCCGACCGAGGCCGACTCGGTCAAGCTCCTCACCGTGCACCGCTCCAAGGGCCTGGAGTGGCACTCGGTCTTCCTGGTGGGGGTCTGCGAGACGCGGTTCCCCTCCAACCGCTCGCGCACCCTGTGGACCTCCTCGCCGGCGGTGCTGCCCGCGCCGCTGCGCGGCGACGCCGGCGACCAGCCGCAGCTGCGCGGCCACGACAAGGCGGCGCTCGACGCCTACCGCGCCGACACCCGCGCCCACGACGCCGAGGAGGAGCTGCGCCTGGGGTACGTCGCCCTCACCCGCGCCGCCCGGCGGCTCTCGGTCACCTCCCACCTGTGGGGCACCCGGGCCACGCCGTTCGGGCCCTCGTCCTACCAGGCCCAGCTGCGGTCCCAGGTCGAGGCGTGGGGCGAGGAGGTGGTCTGGCTCGACAAGCCCGAGAAGGGTGCGGCCAACCCCTACGACCAGGTCGACCAGTCCTCCCCGTGGCCGCTCACCGGCGTCGGCCGCGAGGCGTCGCTGCGGCTGGCCGCCGCCGAGGTGGTCCGGGCCGCCGACCCCGACGCCGAGGACCACGGGCTCGACATGATCGAGACCGCCCGGGTGGCCGACTGGGACGCCGAGATCGAGCGGCTGCTCACCGAGGCACGGGCCGACCGCGCCGACGTGGTCGAGGTGCCGTTGCCGGCGAGCCTGTCGGCGACGGCCGTCGTGCGCCTGCGCGAGGACCCGGCCGGCTTCGCCCGCGACCTGGCGCGGCCGATGCCGCGCCGGCCCTCGCCGGCCGCCCGCTTCGGCACTCGCTTCCACGCCTGGGTCGAGGCCCGCTTCGACCAGCAGGCGCTGCTCGACCCCGACGAGCTCGCGGGCCGGGGCGACGAGGGCATCGACGACGAGGACGACCTGCGCGAGCTGGTCGCCACCTTCGAGTCGGGTCCCTTCGCCGACCGGGTGCCCCACGCCGTCGAGGCGCCCTTCTCGCTGGTGCTCGCCGGGCAGGTGGTGCGCGGGCGCATCGACGCGGTGTACGCCGAGCCGGACGGCCGCTGGCTGGTCGTCGACTGGAAGACCAGCGCCACCCAGGAGGCCGACCCGCTCCAGCTCGCGCTCTACCGCCTCGCCTGGGCCGAGCTGCAGGGCGTGGGGCTCGACCGGGTCGGGGCGGCCTTCCACCACGTCCGCACCGCCGAGACGGTCGTGCCGGACGCGCTGCCCGACCGGGCCGCGCTGGAGGCCCTGGTCAGGCCACCGGCGCGCTGAGCCCGTCGTCGGCCGGCCCCAGGGCGGCCTCGAGCGCGATCTCCACCATGGCGGAGAAGGTCTGCTCGCGCTCCTCCGCGGTGGTCTCCTCCCCGGTGACCACGTGGTCGCTCACGGTGCACACGGCCAGCGCCCGGCGGCCGTGGGCCGCGGCCAGCGTGTAGAGCGCGCTGGCCTCCATCTCCACGGCCAGCACGCCGTGGGCCACCATCGGCTCGGTCAGCTCGGGGCGGGGGTTGTAGAAGGTGTCGCCCGAGAAGACCAGGCCGACGTGGGCGGTGACGTCGTCGCGCCGCTGCGCCGCGTCGTACGCCGCCCGGAGCAGGCCGAAGTCGGCCACCGGCGCGTAGTCGAGGCCGTGGAACCGCAGCCGGTTCATCGAGGAGTCCGTGCAGGCGCCCGACGCGATGACCACGTCGCGCACCGCGACCCGCTCGGTGAGCGCGCCGCAGGAGCCGACGCGCACGACCTGCTGGACGTCGTACGCGGAGAACAGCTCGTGGACGTAGATCGCCATCGACGGCTGGCCCATGCCCGACCCCTGGACCGACACCGGGAGGCCGCGCCAGGTGCCGGTGAACCCGAGCATGCCGCGGACCTCGCTGTGCAGGACGGCGTCGTCGAGGAAGGTCTCGGCGATCCAGCGCGCCCGCAGCGGGTCGCCGGGGAGCAGCACGGTGGGGGCGATCTGGCCGGGGGCGGCGCCGAGGTGGGTGCTCATGGGGGGAGCCTAGGTGCGTGGTCCCGCTCGCGGTGGGGGCTGTCGGCCCGGCTGGCTACCCTCCCCGCCATGGCGATCCACCCCGACCCGCACCCGCTCGAGCTGCCCGACCGTGACCAGGACTGGCTGCCCTGGGTGGAGGAGCGCGCGGCGACCGGCCTGGCCGAGGCACGGGCCCACGCCGCCCGGTTGGTGGAGGAGGCGCCGGGCGACCCGGCCGCGCTGCACCGTTGGAACGAGGTAGAAGTGGCGCTCGGCGACGTGCTGGCGCTGACCTCGCTGATGGGTGCCGTCCACCCCGACCCGGCCGTCACCGAGGCCGCCGAGCGACGCGAGGTCGAGGCGCGGGAGCTGGCGGGCGACCTGCGCCGCGACGACGCGGTCTTCGCCCGGCTCGACGCGGTCGACGCGTCCGCCCTCGACCCGGCCGCGGCCCGGGTGCTCGAGCACGCGCTGCGGTCCTTGCGCCGCGCCGGGGTCGCGCTCGACGGGCCGGACCGCGAGCGGCTGCGCGGACTCGACCGCCGCGCCGACGAGCTGGGCCAGCGGTTCCAGCGCACCGTGCGCGAGGGGCGGCTGGTGACCCGGGTGCCCGCAGCGTCGCTCGACGGCCTGCCCGAGGACTACCGCGCCTCCCACCGACCCGGCGACGACGGGCTCGTCGAGGTCAGCACCGACTACCCCGACACGCTGCCCTTCCTGACGCACTCCCGCGACGCCGACGCCCGGCGCGAGGTCGCCCGCTCGGCGCACCGGGTGGGCTGGCCCGACAACGACGTGGTCCTCTCGGAGCTGCTGCGCGTGCGCCAGGAGCGGGCCCGGCTGGTCGGGTACGCCGACTGGCCGACGTACGACGCCGAGGTCAAGATGGTCGGCACCGGAGCGGCCATCCCGGCGTTCCTCGAGGACGTCGCTGCGGCGACCGAGGTCGCCGGCCGCGCCGAGCTGGCCGAGCTGGAGCAGGTCGCCCGGGACGCCGGCGAGGAGCCGGTCGTCGACCACTCGTCGTGGCGCCACCTCACCGAGACGCTCAAGCGCCAGCGCTTCGGCGTCGACTCCCAGGAGGTGCGCCGCTACCTCGACGCCGGGCGGGTCCGCGAGGGCCTGCTCGGGGTGACGGGGCGGCTGTTCGGGCTGCGCTACGACCCCGTCGACGCCCCCACGTGGCACGACGAGGTGCACACCTACGACGTCGTCGACCAGGCCACCGGGCAGCGCCTGGGCCGCGTGCACCTCGACCTGCACCCGCGACCGCGCAAGTACAACCACGCGGCGCAGTTCACGCTGGTCTCCGGCCTGCGCGACCGGCGGCTGCCCGAGGGCGCCCTGGTGTGCAACTTCTCGCGCGGCCTGATGGAGCCCGACCACGTCGTCACCCTGTTCCACGAGTTCGGGCACCTGCTGCACCACGTGCTCGCCGGTCGCCACGAGTGGGCCGCGTTCTCGGGCGTGGCCACCGAGTGGGACTTCGTCGAGGCGCCCTCCCAGCTGCTGGAGGAGTGGGCCTGGGACGCCGAGGTGCTCCAGGGCTTCGCCCTCGACGCCGGGGGAGAGCCGATCCCGGCCGACCTGGTGGAGCGGATGCGGGCCGCCGACGCGTTCGGGCAGGCCCTCGCCACCCGCACCCAGCTCGGGTACGCCGCGATCTCGCACGGCTTCCACCAGGACCCGCCCGACGACCTCACGGCCGCGCTCGGGGAGCTGTTCGGCCGCCACGCGCTGATCCGGCTGGTCCCGGACACCCACTTCCACACCGGGTTCGGCCACCTGGTCGGCTACGGCTCGGCCTACTACACCTACACGTGGAGCCGGGTGATCGCGAAGGACCTCTTCTCGGCCTTCGACACCGACGACCTGTTCGCCCCGGAGGTGGCGGCCCGCTACCGCCGCGAGGTGCTGGAGCCGGGTGGCTCGCGCGACGCCGCCGACCTCGTCGAGGCCTTCCTCGGCCGGCCCCACGACCCGACGGCCTTCACCCGGTGGCTGGCGGGGGGCGGTGCGGACGGCAGCGGCACACCTGCTCGGTAGCCTGCGAGACGTGGACCGCACCCTGCCGCACGTCGCCCTGTCCCAGCACGCGCACGACCGCCACGGCGACCTCCGGCGCGACGAAACGTGGCTCGACGAGCGCTGGAAGGACCCCGCGACCCGGGTGCTCGTCATCTCCGGCGCGCGGCTGCGCCCGGTCGCCGGCGCGGTCGTGTGGGTGCCCTCGGCGCAGGCTCCCACGGGCGGCCTGCGGCTGCTGCTCGGCGAGCGCGACGGCGTCGAGCACTTCGCGGTGCTCGTCGATCCCGCCGACGCCCCGGGCGAGCCCGACGAGTGGGTCGCGCTGCGCTCGGTGGTGATGGGCCTGGTCGACGACACCATCGACGACGGTCCGCTGGTGATGCACGCCATCGGGATGGCCGAGTGGCACGCGGCGACGACGTTCTGCCCGCGCTGCGGCGACGTGCTCGAGCCGCGCCAGGCCGGCCACGTGCTGCACTCCCCGGGCTGCGGCCGCGACCAGTTCCCGCGGACCGACCCGGCCGTCATCATGCTCGTCACCGACGGCGAGCCGGGCGCGGACGACGAGCGGATGCTGCTCGGTCGCAGCCCCGCCTGGCCCGCGGGTCGCTTCTCCACCCTGGCCGGGTTCGTCGAGCCGGGGGAGACCATGGAGGACGCCGTGCGCCGCGAGGTCGCCGAGGAGACCGGCGTGGTGGTCGGGGAGGTCGCCTACTTCGGCAGCCAGCCGTGGCCGCTCCCGGCGAGCCTGATGATCGGCTTCACCGGTCGCGCCACCCGCACCGCCATCGACGTCGACGGCAGCGAGATCGAGGACGCCCGCTGGTTCACCCGCGCCGAGCTCCGCAGCGAGGCGGAGGCGGGCACGGTCGTGCTGCCGAGCGGCGTCTCGATCTCCCGCTCCCTCATCGAGAGCTGGTACGGCGCGACGCTGCCCGGCCAGTGGTGAGCCGACCGGTGGTGGGCCCGGTCAGGCCAGCGCGGCCAGCTTGTCCTTGACCTGGCGCAGCGAGGGGTTGGTCTGGGCCGAGCCGTCGCTGTAGACGAGGGTCGGGACGGTCTGGTTGCCGTTGTTGACCTTCATCACCAGGTCGGCGGCGGACGGGTCCTGCTCGATGTCGACGACCTCGTAGCCGATCCCCTCGCGGTCCAGCTGACCGCGCAGGCGGTGGCAGTAGCCGCACCACGGGGTGCTGTACATCGTGAATCGGGTGCCGGTCCGGTCGTCCTGGTGGGCGCTCACGGGCTGTCCTCTCTCGCGTCTAGGCTCGGGTCGATCAGAGCAACACCGAGAAGTGGGAGTTCATTTCGTGGCCTCGTCCGACGACCTGCTCGCGGCCCTCGATCCCGAGCAGCGCGCGGTCGCCACGGCCCTGCGCGGACCGGTCCGGGTCCTGGCCGGAGCCGGCACCGGCAAGACCCGGGCGCTGACCCACCGGATCGCCTACGGCGTCGCCACCGGGGTCTACCAGCCCACCGAGGTCCTGGCCGTCACCTTCACCACCCGCGCCGCCGGGGAGATGCGCGGGCGGCTGCGCGCGATGGGGGCCGGGCAGACCCAGGCCCGCACCTTCCACTCCGCCGCCCTGCGCCAGGTCCGCTGGTTCTGGCCCAAGGTCTACGGCGGCGAGCCCCCGCAGCTGCTGGACTCCAAGGTCCCCGTGCTGGCCGCGGCCGCCCGGCGCAACCGGGTCGAGGTCGACCAGTCCCTGCTGCGCGACCTCGCGAGCGAGGTCGAGTGGGCCAAGGTCAGCAACGTGCGGCCCGAGGACTACCTGCGGCTGGCCCCCGCCCGTGGCCGCGCGGTCGGCAGCCTGGACGCCGCCACCGTCGCCCACGTCTTCGCCAGCTACGAGGAGCTCAAGCGCGAGCAGGGCCGCATGGACATGGAGGACGTCCTGCTCATCGGGGCGGCGCTGCTGAGCGAGGACGAGCGGGTCGCCGCGGAGGTGCGCCGCCAGTACCGCTGGTTCGTGGTCGACGAGTTCCAGGACGTCAGCCCGATCCAGAGCGCGCTGCTCGACCTGTGGCTCGGTGGTCGCGACGAGATCTGCGTCGTCGGCGACCCCGCCCAGACCATCTACTCCTTCGCCGGTGCCCAGCCCGGCTTCCTCACCGACTTCACGGCCCGCTTCCCGGGCGCGACCAGCGTCGAGCTGGTCCGCAACTACCGCTCGACACCGCAGGTGATCGCCGCGGCCAACGGCCTGCTCCAGGGCAGCAGCACCCGCAGCGTCCGGCTGCAGTCGCAGTCGGCCTCCGGGGCCGAGGTGACCTGGCGCGAGGCCCCCGACGAGGTCGCCGAGGCCGAGGCCGTCGCCGCCCGCGCGGTGCAGCTGCGCGACCAGGGCGTCCCGCTGCGCGAGATGGCCGTGCTCTTCCGCATCAACGCCATGTCGGAGGTCTTCGAGGAGGCGCTCACCTCCGCCGGCGTCCCCTACGTCGTGCGCGGGGCCGTGCGGTTCTTCGAGCGGCAGGAGGTGCGGCAGGCCACCGCCCTGCTGCGCGGCGACGTGCGGGCGGCCCAGCGGGCGCAGGAGGCCGGCGAGCTCGCCGGCCCGGTCGACGACGCGTTGGTGACCCAGGTGCAGGCGGTGCTGTCGGGCATGGGCTGGACCGCCCAGGCGCCCGCGGCCCGCGGGAAGTCGCGCGACCGGTGGGAGTCGATGCAGGCCCTGATCTCGCTGGCGGGCGACTTCTCCGCGGCCGCACCGGCCGACGAGCCGGCCACCCTGGCCGGCTTCGTCGCCGAGCTCGACCGGCGTGCGCACGAGCAGCACGCCCCGGTCGCCGAGGGGGTGACCCTCGCGACGATCCACGCGGCCAAGGGCCTGGAGTGGGACGCCGTGTTCCTGGTCGGGATGCAGGAGGGCGCCATGCCGATCGTGCACGCCGACACCCCTGCGGGCGTCGAGGAGGAACGCCGGCTGCTCTACGTCGGCATCACCCGGGCCCGGCGCCACCTGTGGGTCTCGTGGTCCCTGGCCCGCAACCCCGGCGGCCAGGCGCGACGGACCCCCTCGCGCTTCCTCGCCGGGCTGCGACCCGCGTCGGCGACCGACACCGGCGCCGGCTCGGGCCGCCGCGCCGTCCGCGCGTCCAAGCGGGCCGCGGTGTGCCAGCAGTGCCAGACCCCGCTGGCGACCTCCCGCGAGCGCAACCGGGGCTACTGCTCGCAGTGCCCGGTGCCCTACGACGAGGCGCTCTACGACGTCCTCAAGGCGTGGCGCAAGGAGCAGGCCGACGCCGAGAGCGTGCCTGCCTTCGTGGTCTTCTCCGACGCCACGCTGGAGGCCCTGGCCGAGGTCCGGCCCCGCGACCGGGCCGGTCTCCAGGGCATCAACGGCATCGGTCGCGCGAAGCTCGACAAGTACGCCGACGAGCTGCTCGGCCTGCTGGCCTGAGCCCCCGTCCCGGGCCGTCCCGGACCCGGTCGCGAAATCTCTGCGATAAATCGTTTGCGCCCCCGCGAGAGGGCGCACTACCGTGCTGAGCACCGGCCGACCCTGGCCCCGGGCGCACCACGAGCCCACGACGACCGAAGGAGGTGCGAGATGAAGAACGTGTACGCCGCCACCGGCGCCACCACCGGCACCGTTCAGCGCTCCGGCTCGCTCGCACCCGTCTTCGACGCGGTCGTGGGAGGACTCCGTCTCGAGAAGGTTCTCGAGCAGGGCCCCGAGCTGGGCCTGCAGGACGGCGCCCGTCGGCGCGTCGACGCCACCCCGACCTTCGAGGTCACCCCGGTCATGAGCGCCATCGGCGCACCCCTGGGTCTTCGCCCCCCGAGTCCACCGATCACCTGAGCCACCGGCTCAGATCGGCAGCCTCGAGGCCGCGGAACCCCCACCGGGATTCCGCGGCCTTCGTGCATCCCGGGCACGAGACTCATCCGTCGCGGAGCAACCAGCCAGACGCAGGACATGAGTTCACGAGGAGGTGAACATGAACACCCACGTTGTCGACCGGTCCGAGCACCGGGAGATCGACGAGGCGGCGCTGCCGTGCCACCGCGAGGACCCCGAGCTGTACTTCGCGGAGTCCCCGGCCGACGTCGAGCTGGCCAAGGCGCTGTGCCAGACCTGTCCGGTCCGCACGGCCTGCCTCGCCAGCGCGCTCGAGCGGCGCGAGCCGTGGGGGGTGTGGGGCGGCGAGCTGTTCCTGCAGGGAGCGGTGATCCCGCGCAAGCGCCCCCGTGGCCGTCCCCGCAAGGACGCCGTCGTCACGGCCGCCTGACCCACCGACCCGAGGAGCCCGACCCGATGATCCACCCGACCAGCACCCCATGAACCCACGCACCACCGACCACCAGGAGCAGCACCATGAGCACCACCTCGATCGAGCTCGTCCGGGAGCAGCACGCTGCTCGCCGGTCCGAGGCCGAGCAGTGTCGTCGCGCCGGTCGCGTCGCCGCCGCCCAGCGGCTGCAGCGCCGGGCCGAGAGGCTCTCGCAGCGGGCCGAGCGGGTCACCGCCCGGGCCGAGCGGGCCGCCTCGCGGGCGCGCGTCGCCGTCGCCCAGGTCCTCTGACCCGACCACGACCAGCAGCACCGGGAGCCACGAGCCCCGGGAAGGACGTCCCTTCCCGGGGCTCGTGCACGTCCGGGGGTCCTAGGGTGGCGCCATGGACGCCCTGCGGACCACGTGCGACCTCTGCGGCACCTCCGTCGAGGGTGGGACGGTGCCCCTGACGTGGACCACCGCCGTCGAGCGCGGCGAGCGCCGGGTGTTCTGCGAGGTCTGCTCGCGCCGTCACCTGCGCGCGATGGAGGGCAAGCTCGACTCCGAGTGGTGGTGAGCCACCGCCGACCCGGCCGCGCTCAGGCGTCGAAGCCGGGCAGCGACTCCTCGAGGATGCGACGGAACGGCACCGTCGCCTCCAGCTGCGAGAGCACGCCGATGCCCCCGGCGAAGGTCCGGTGGATGAGCATGTACGACGGCGGCAGGTTCAGCCTGAGCGCCACGGCGTACGCCTCGCTGCGGGGGTCGCTGGCCCGCTTGAACTGCTCCTGCATCCAGGAGCGGCTGAAGTGGAACTCGGGCTGGCTGGCCGGCTCGGTGAACGGCGCCAGGTAGGTGCGCAGCAGCTCGGGCTCGAGCCGGATCTTGTCGCGGATGAACCCCTCGCGGCGCAGCGTGGCGACCAGCTCGGAGTAGTCCTCCTGGAGCATCAGGCGGATCAGCTCGCCCATCGAGGCGGGGAGACCGCCCTCGGGCAGCCGTGCGACGGCGCCGTAGTCGAGCACGCCGAGGCGGCCCGGCCCCTGGCCGTCGGGGTCCGGCACGACGCGGAAGTTGCCGGGGTGCGGGTCGGCGTGCAGCAGGCCGGTGCGCCGGGGGGCGTCGAACATGAACCGCAGGAACAGCTCGCCGAAGTGGTCGCGCTGCTCCTGGGAGCCCTCGCGGATGACCTGGGCGAGCGAGGCCTCGCTGTCCATCCACTCGGTCACCAGGACCGTGCCGGCGTCGGCCACCACGTCCGGCACGACCACGCGCGGGTCGTCGCGGAACTCCGCGGCGAAGGCGCGCTGGGCCTGCGCCTCGAGCTGGTAGTCGAGCTCCTCGACCGCGCGGGCCTGGACCTCGGTGATGAGGGCCTTCACGTCGAGCCCGGGCACCAGGGGGCCCAGGCCGCGGGCGACGCGGGAGAGCTGGCGCAGGTCGGAGGTGAGCGCCTCGGCGGAGCCGGGGTACTGCACCTTGACGGCCACCGCGCGCCCGTCGGACCAGGTGCCGCGGTGGACCTGGCCGATGGAGGCCGCGGCGGCGGGCACCGGGTCGAGCTCGACGAGGTGCTGCTTCCAGTCGGCGCCGAGCTCGCGGGTGAGGATCTCGCGCACGGTCATCGTCGGCATCGGGGGAGCGGAGTCCTGCAGCTTGGTCAGCTGCTCGCGGTAGGGGCCCGCCAGCTCCTCGGGCAGCGCGGCCTCGAAGACCGACATCGCCTGCCCGAACTTCATGGCGCCGCCCTTGAGCTCGCCGAGGGTGCGGAACAGCTGCTCGGCGGTGCGCTGCTGGACCTCGCTCAGCACCGTCTCGGCGGGGGCGCCGCCGATCCGCTTGCCGAGACCGAGTGCGGTGCGGCCGGCGTACCCCAGGGGGAGGGCGGCGAGCCGGGCGGTGCGACGCACGGCGCGACGGGGCAGCTCGCTCATCGCCGCCGCGACCGGACGGGGCGGGTGGTGCGGCACGCAGTCATGCCTCCATGGTGCCCGACCTGTGGGTATCCGCGGGGACGTCGTCGCGAAGCTCCTCGGGCCAGGTCGCGCTCCAGGCGCAGCCGCACGCCGGGTGGCGGCTCCACGGGCGCACCTCGGGCTCCGTGCTGCCGGGGTGCCACCACCGCTCGGTGGACCAGCTGCTCGGCTCGCGGCCCGCCGCGTGGGCCACCACGTCGCGCACGGCCCACGCCGACACCAGGGCCAGCAGCGGCCGGTCGACGAGGTCGTCGGCCGCGTCCGGGCGCGGCCGGGTGCCGGCCTCGACGTAGCGGTCGGTGACGGCGGGGTGGTCGGGATCGGCCAGGGTGCGGTGGGCGTCGACGCAGCGCAGGCAGGCGGTGCGCCCCGGGTCGACGAAGGGCCCCAGCACGGCGCCGCCGTCGAGCAGCCGCAGCACCAGGTGGGGGCGCGAGGCCCGCACGAGCGGGTCGAGCACCGCGCGGTCGAGCTCCCCGGCCGCGACCACGACCACGACGTCGGCCTCGTGGGGCCAGGCCGTCACCCGCAGCGACGCGGAGCCGGCGACGAGGTCGTCGAGCAACCGACCCCCGTCGGGCAGGTCGGCCAGCAGCGCCACCTCGGCGACCGCGGGCGACGCGGCCGGCCGCAGGCAGTCGCGCTCGCGCAGCCGCTCCAGCACCCGCTCGGTGGTCGGGCCCGGGGCGAGCGGGCGACGCTCGGCCAGGCGGCGCAGCACGTCCTGCACGCCGGGCGTGCGGGGGAGCACCACCCGGCGGTCGGGGTCGAGGCCGACCTGGAGCTGCGAGCGGCCGCGACGCACGACGCGCAGCCCGGGCGCGAGCGCCAGCGCGGGGAGCGGACCGGAGGTCGGACCAGGGGTGGGAGCGGGGCTCGGGAGCGGGCCGGGGCCGGGGTCGCGCGCGGTCATGCGGGCACGCTAGGCGCGGTGCGGGACCGGGCCGAATCCGTCGTCCACAGGCCCCCGGGAACGGCGAACGGCGGGCCCCCGTGGAGGGGTCCCGCCGTTGCGTGGTCGATCGACCAGGTGGTGCCAGGCGGTCAGGCCTTGC
The DNA here is from genome assembly GCF_900104965.1 of Nocardioides scoriae. Classification (NCBI taxonomy): domain Bacteria; kingdom Bacillati; phylum Actinomycetota; class Actinomycetes; order Propionibacteriales; family Nocardioidaceae; genus Nocardioides; species Nocardioides scoriae. The sequence goes on from NZ_LT629757.1 coordinate 3,655,284, forward strand.
CCAGGATGCGGTTGAGGTTGGTGCCGCAGACGGGGCACACGGCCTTGGCCATGCGGGTGCCCTTGTCGTTCACCTTGACCTCGCCGTCCGCCTCACGCTTCTCCTTGCACTTCACGCAGTAGAACTCGCCGCTCCAGGTCTCTGCCATGACGGCCTCCTTCATTCTTGGCTCGTGTCGGCGGGTGGTGGGGCCCGCCGGGGTCCGGTGCCCGGACCTCGCTCGACCCTAGTCCACACCGGTGCTCGCCACCGTCCAGGGGCGATGCGGGCGCCCAGCGTGTCCCCGGCGTCCCTGCGCCGCCCCACGCCGCCCCGGTAGCCTCCGGCGCATGCCTGACCAGCCGCTCCCGTCCGCCGCCTCCGCCGCCTCCGCCGGGTCCACCACCGCCCTGCCCCACCTGCGCGTGGAGCGCCCGGCGCCGGGGGTGGTGAGGCTGGTGCTCGACAACCCCGACCAGCGCAACGCCATGTCCGCCCCCATGACGGAGTCGTGGACCACCGCGCTCGACCAGGTGCGCGCCGACGACTCGGTGCGCGTGGTGGTGGTGACCGGCGAGGGCAGCGCGTTCTGCTCCGGCGGCGACACCAGCTGGATCGCCAGCGAGCCCGACGCGGGCGTCGACCGGCTGCGCACGCGGATGATCGCCTTCTACCGCGCCTGGCTCGACATCCGCTCGCTGGAGGTGCCCACGATCGCGGCGGTCAACGGCGCCGCCATCGGCGCGGGGCTGTGCGTCGCGCTGGCCTGCGACCTGCGCTACGCCGCCGAGGGGGCCAAGCTGGGGGCGCCGTTCGTCAAGCTCGGGATGAACCCCGGCATGGCCTCGACCTACCTCTTCCCCGACGTGGTCGGCCGCGCGCACGCCCGCGAGCTGCTGCTCACCGGGCGCCTGGTGCAGGGCGAGGAGGCCGTGCGGCTGGGCCTGGTCTCCCGGGTGCTGCCCCGCGAGGAGCTGGCCGCCGCCGTGCAGCAGGTCGCCGAGGAGATCGCGGCCACCGCCCCGATCGCCAGCAAGCTGACCACGCTCGCGCTGCGCTCGGGCCACCCCGACCTCGAGGCCTGCGTGCAGTGGGAGGCGATGGCCCAGCCGATCACCCTGGCCACCGAGGACCTGCAGGAGGGCATCCGGGCGGCCCGGGAGAAGCGCGACCCGGTGTTCCGCGGCCGGTGAGGCCGCGGCGGGTCAGCAGGCGCGGTCGCCGATGATCTGCTCGAGGCGGGGGATCAGGCTCCTCACCAGGTCCGACTTCTCCAGGTAGCCGTGGGCGCCGGCGTCGATCGCGCCGGGCCCGGCCGTCTCGAAGGGGTAGCCCGAGAGCATCACCACCAGGGCCTCCGGGGCGGCCTCGCGGATCAGGGGCAGCGCCTCCATCCCGTCCATCACGGGCATCGCGATGTCGAGCAGGACCAGGTCGGGCTGGTTGGCCCGGGCCTCGTCGACGGCCTCGCGGCCCTCGGTGGCGGTGGCGACCACGCGCCAGCCGTCGGGGTGGCGACGGATCACCATGCTGATGAGGTCGCGGAGGTCGTCGGAGTCGTCGACGACCATCACGTTGAGGGCTCCGGTCATGGTGTCTCCGTCCCGGTGCGAGCGGGTGCGCGTCGTACGGCGGTGCCGGGCTCGACCGACTGGCCCCCGGCCAGCTCGCCGATCCAGTGGCGGGCGTGGCTCGAGGTGCGGGCCACCAGGCTCCGGGCGAAGTCGGTCTGCCCGAGGTCGAGCGCCATCTCGGCGGCCACCAGGCCCTGCACGATGGTGTCGTTGACCTCCGCGGCCACGAGCATCCGCTCGGCGCGCGCGGAGTCGTCGGCGACCTTCTGCTCGACGAGCTTCTGCATGGTGAGGTCGGTGAAGACGAGGCAGCGCACGGTGACGCCCTCGACGTCGAGGTCGGTGGCGGCCACGAGCGTGGGCACCTCCGACCCGTCGGAGCGCGGCACGGTCAGCTCGGCCCGGCGGGTGCCGGTCTCGCGCCCCATGAGCAGGTCGGCCAGGACCGGCAGCTGCTCCATCGAGACGTAGTCGGTGATGTCGCGCCCGGCCATGCTGTTGCGGTCGACGCCGAGGAAGTCGGCGATCTGGGGGTTGGCGTAGAGCACCACGCCGTTCTCCGAGACCGTCACCGCGCCCTCGCCCATGTTCTCCACGATGACGCGGTAGGGCCGGTCGGCGCTGGTCAGCGTGTAGACCTGCTCGTGGTCCTCCTCGCCCAGCACCACGGCGTCCACACCGGCGCCGCCGCCGATGGCCGCGAGGCTGCGCTGCAGGTAGGCCACCTGCTGGCGCAGCTCCTCGAGGTCGGGCTCGTCGTGCGCGGGACCGGGGCCGGCGCTCACGTGCCGCTCCCGTCGGGCACGCGCAGCTGCAGGCCCACCAGCACCTTGTCGGTGTCGGAGAGGTCGCCGATGATCTTGCGGATCGGGTCGGGCAGCTTGCGCACCAGCGTGGGCACCGCGACGATCTCGTCGCCGCGCGCCAGGGCCGGGTTGACCAGCAGGTCGATCACCTCGACACGGTAGCGACCGGCGAGGTGCTCGTCGCACACCTTGCGCAGGTTCTCGACCGCGCGCACCGAGCGGGGCGACTGGCCCGCGACGTAGAGCCGCAGGTCGAACATCTGGCCGTCGGCGTCCGCCTCGGCGGTGGGCTCGCCGAAGCCCCAGGTCTGGCTCATCGTCGCGCTCCAGTCGGGGAGGAGTCCATCCGGTTGCGGTGCCGGGCGACCGAGGTGCGGGCCTCGTCGTCGCCGGAGGTGTAGGCCGCGTCGTCCGCGACCAGGTGGTCGAGCTCGTCGGCCTCGGCCTCGAGCTCGGCCCGCAGGGTCGCGATCTGGGCCTCGACGGCGGCCGTCCGCTGGGCCAGGGCGCGACGGCGGCGCTCCTGCTCCTCCACGCGCAGCCGCTGCGCGCTCTCGTCGCGACCGGCCTGCTCGAGGCGGGCCGAGCCGGTGAGCACGCCCTGCGGTCCGACGTACACCTCCAGCAGGCGGGGGCCGTCGTCGGTCAGGACGAACTCGCGCACCTGGTTGGAGTGGGAGGTGCCGCGGCTCTTGATGACGAACATCAGCCGGTTGCGCTCGCCGTTGGACTCCTGGTTGCGCAGCAGCAGCCAGGTGTCGACCAGCGAGGAGATCTCGACCTCGCTGCTCTCGGCGGCGGAGCCGCGGGTCAGGGTCGTCATCACCGAGGTCACGCCACGGCTCTTGAGCAGGTCGAGGTCGCGGGCCAGGACCGAGGCGGTCTGGTCCTGGGTGCCGCTGCGGCCCAGGCTCACGACGGCGTCGAGGACGGCCAGGGCCGGGTCCACCTCGTCCAGCAGGCGGTGGAGCTGGGCCAGGTGCTCCTCCAGCCCGAACGCCGTGGCCCGCACGGAGTGCAGGTGCAGCAGCCCGGCGTCGACCCAGCGCCGCAGGTCGATGCCGATCGAGCGCATGTTGCGCACCAGCTGGAGCGGCGACTCCTCGAAGGACACGAAGAGCACCCGCTCGCCCTGGGCGCAGGCGGCTGCCGCCATCGCGGCGCCGATGCTCGTCTTGCCGGTGCCGGCGGAGCCGCTGATCATCATCGCCGAGCCGCGGTAGACGCCGCCCGCGAGCATCCCGTCGAGCTCGGGGACGCCGGTCGAGACCCGCTCCTCGGACGCCTCGTAGGTCAGGCCCATCGAGGTGATGGGCACGACGGTCAGGCCGCGGGCGGTGATGAGGAAGGGGTACTCGTTGGTGCCGTGCAGCGAGCCGCGGTACTTGGTGATGCGCATCCGCCGCGTCGACAGGCCGTCCTCGACGCGGTGGTCGAGCACGACGACGCAGTCGGAGACGAACTCCTCGATGCCGATCCGGGTGAGCTGGTCGGTGCCCCCGCCGCGCTCGCCGGTGATGACGACGGTGAGGTCGCGCTCCTTGAGCCACCGGAAGAGGCGGCTCAGCTCGCTGCGGACCACGGCGTGGTTGGGCAGGGCGGCGAAGAGCACCTCGATGGTGTCGAGCACGACCCGCTTGGCCCCGATCGAGTCGACCGCGAGCTGGAGCCGGAGGAACAGGCCGGTGAGGTCGAACTGCCCGGCCTCGACGAAGTCGGCCGGGTCGAGGTGGAAGGAGTCGATCGCCAGCAGGCCGTCGGCCTCGAGCTGGGGGAGGTCGAAGCCGAGCGAGGCGACGTTGGTCGCGATGTCGGCGGCGTCCTCCTCGAAGGCGAGCAGCACCCCGGGCTCGCCGTGGTCCGTGGCCCCGCGCACCAGGAACTCGATCCCGAAGAGGGTCTTGCCGGCGCCCGCGGAGCCCGCGACGAGGGTCGGGCGCCCACGCGGGAGACCGCCGTTGGTGATGTCGTCGAGGCCGGAGATGCCGCTGGGGCACTTCTCCAGGCTCGCCACACCACTCCCAGAGGTGCTCACGTCGTCACTTCCTTCACTCATTGCGTCACCGGACCCACCCGCGCAGTCTTCCTTGTCGATGCGGCGAGCGCGGCACTTTGACGAGGAACCCGCCCGACAATCGTCCGTCGCGGGCCCGGACGCGCAGACGGGGCCCCCGAGAGCACCGCTGCGCTTGCCTTCCCCTTGCGAACGCAGAAGTGGGTCTCGAGGGCCCCTTCTGCGCCGCACGCTACGGCTCCGCCGGTGTGTTGGTCAACGTCGGCGGCGCAGGTGGTGCCGCGGTTGTGCACCGCCTGTGGACAAACCTGTGGACGACGTGTGGAGGACGGTGTGGACGACGTGGACGACACCGGCGTGCCTGTGGAGATCGCGGGCCCGGGAACCGCGGGTCGGCCTCGGCCGGTGGGCCTCCGGGGTGCGGGTGTCGGTGCCGGGAGGGATGATCGGCGGGTGGATGCCGCCAACAGCTCACCGGGCCCGGTCGAGGCGCTGCGACGGATCGCCTTCCTGCTGGAGCGAAGCCGGGCCGAGACCTACAAGGTGAAGGCCTTCCGGGCGGCGGCCGCCACGATCCTGCCGCTCGGCGACGAGGTCGCGCAGCGGGTCGAGGCGGGCACGCTCCGGGAGCTCCCCGGCATCGGTGCGGCCACGGCCGAGGTCATCGAGGCCGCCGTGGCGGGACGCACCTCCGAGCGGCTGGCGACCCTGGAGCGCGAGACCGGGGGTCCTCTCGTCGAGGGCGGGGAGCAGGTGCGCGCGGCGCTGCGCGGCGACCTGCACTCCCACAGCGACTGGTCCGACGGCGGCTCCCCGATCGAGGAGATGGCCTTCACCGCGCTCGAGCTCGGTCACGACTACCTGGTGCTGACCGACCACTCGCCCCGCCTCAAGGTGGCCAACGGGCTCTCCGCCGCCCGGCTGGGGCGCCAGCTGGAGGTGGTCGACGCCGTCACCGAGCACCTGGCACAGACCGGTGCCGGCTTCCGCCTGCTCCGGGGCATCGAGGTCGACATCCTCGACGACGGCGCGCTCGACCAGACCGACGAGATGCTCGGACGCCTCGACGTGCGGGTCGCCTCGGTCCACTCCAAGCTGGCCATGGAGCCGGAGGCCATGACCCGGCGGATGGTCGCGGCCGTGCGCAACCCGCTGACCAACGTCCTGGGCCACTGCACCGGGCGGCTGGTCACCGGCAGCCGCGGCACCCGCGCGCAGTCGCAGTTCGACGCCGAGCAGGTCTTCACCGCCTGCGCCGAGAGCGGCACCGCGGTGGAGATCAACGCCCGGCCCGAGCGTCGCGACCCGCCGACCCGGCTGCTGCAGCTCGCGATGGACCTCGGCTGCCTGTTCTCCATCGACAGCGACGCCCACGCCCCGGGCCAGCTCGACTTCCAGGTCCACGGGTGTGCCCGCGCCGAGGAGCTGGGGCTGGAGCCCGAGCGCATCGTCAACACCTGGCCGGTCGAGCGGCTCCTGGCCTGGGCCAACCCGTGAGCGGCCCGCCTGACGTGCCCGTGGAGGTACGCCGCTCGCGCCGGCGCACGCGCACCGTCTCGGCGTACCAGCGCGACGGCCGGGTGATCGTGATGATCCCCGACCGGTTCAGCCGGGCGGAGGAGGAGCAGTGGGTGGCCACCATGCTCGGCCGCCTCGAGCGCTCCGAGCGCCGCAAGCGGCGCGGCGACGACGACCTCGAGCGGCGCAGCGCCGAGCTGGCCGCGACCTACCTGCCCGCCGGCACCCGCCCCACGTCCGTGCGGTGGGTCGACACCATGACGAGCCGGTGGGCGTCGTGCACCACCACCACCGGTGAGATCCGGCTCTCGGAGCGGCTGCGGGGGATGCCCGCCTGGGTCGTCGACTACGTGCTGCTCCACGAGCTGGCCCACCTGGTCGAGCCCCACCACGGACCGAGCTTCTGGGCCCTGGTCGACGCCCACCCCCGCGCGGAGAGGGCCAAGGGCTTCCTCGAGGGCGTCTCGCACGTCGACGCGACCGTGCCCCGCGAGGTGGAGGGCTAGGAGGTCGCCGGGGTGCGTCGGGCGCGCTCCTGCGCCAGCGCCACCATCTCGACCATGTCGGCGTCCTGCGTCGGCAGCGCGTCGACGGCGAACCAGCGGACGTCGAGCGACTCGTCGCTGACCCGGGGGACCGCGCGCGCGTCGGCACGCGCCAGGAAGCGCACGTCGAGGTGCTGGACCGGACCCCGCGGGTCGCAGAAGGCGACCTCGTGGCGCGACAGGTGCAGCGGCTCGGGGTCGACCTGGAGCCCGGTCAGGCCCGACTCCTCCCGGGCCTCGCGCAGCGCCGCGGCGACCAGCGTCGGGTCGTCGGGCTCGAGGTGGCCGCCGAAGTGGAACCACCGCTGCGCCTTGCGGTGCAGGTTGAGCAGCACGTGCCGGCCGTCGTGGCTGACGACCAGCGCCCCGGCCGTGAGGTGGGCCGGGAAGCAGGAGCGCCACGCCCCTCCCGGGTGCACGGCCAGGTGGTCGAGGTAGTCGCGCCGGTCCTGCTCCTGGGCCGGCGTCGGGGCGACCCAGCCGGTGAGCAGCGTCGTCGCCTCCGCGTGCAGGCTCACGCCCTCGGGGACCCCTCGTCGTCGTCCCCGGGGCCGTCGGGGTCCTGCGGCTGGTCGCCGTCGAGCAGCTGGCCGAGCTCGCGGTCGAAGTCCTCGTCGCTCAGCTCGGCAGGCTCGGCGAGGTCCTCGCGGAAGCCCAGCGGGTCGTCGAGGTCGGCCGCGGTGGGCAGCAGGTCGGGGTGGGCCCAGACGGCGTCGCGGGCCTCGTTGCCCTGGCGCGAGCGCAGCGAGCCCCACAGCGTGGAGGCGTCGCGCAGCCGGCGCGGACGCAGCTCGAGGCCCACCAGCGCGGCGAAGGTCTCCTCGGCGGGACCGCCGGCGGCACGACGGCGGCGGAAGGCCTCCTGCATCTTGGAGGCGGCGGGCATCCGCTCGGCGGTGGCGAGGCCGACGACCTCGTCGACCCAGCCCTCGACGAGCGCGAGCGTGGTCTCGAGGCGGACCAGGGCGGCCTTCTGCTGGGGGGTCTGCTGGGGCTCGAAGAGACCGCCCTGCAGGGCCTCCTGCATCGCCTCCATGTTGGTGGGGTCGAGCTGGCCCATCGCCTGCTCGATGCCGGAGACGTCGATGGTGACGCCGCGGCCGAAGTCCTCCACGGCCGAGATCAGGTGGGCGCGCAGCCACGGCACGTGGGCGAAGAGCCGCTGGTGGGCGGCCTCGCGCAGCGAGACGTAGAGGAAGACGTCGTCCTCGGTGACGTCGAGGCCCTCGGCGAAGGCCCGCAGGTTGTGGGGCAGCAGCGCGGCCTTGCCGGCCGGCCCCAGGGGCAACCCGATGTCGCTGGCCGAGAGCACCTCGCCGGCCAGGCCGCCCAGGGCCGAGCCGACCTGGCTGCCGAACATCGCCCCGCCGGCCTTGCCGAGCATGCCGATGAGCGGGCCGGCCATCGCCCGGGCCTCCTCGGGCATCGCCTTGCCCATGGCGCCGACGACGTGCTCGGCGACCGGCTCCACGAGGACCCGCCACACCGCGGTGGTCTGCTCGATCCACTCCGCCCGGCTCCAGGCGGCGGTCGTGGTGACCCCCGAGGGCAGCACCGTGGCGCTGTCGAGCCAGTGGTCGGCCAGCCGCAGCGCGTCGGCCACGCGGGTCTGGTCCTGGCGGTCGGGGCTCGGGTCGGGCTCCTGCGCGGAGGTCTTGCGGGCGATGTCGGTGGCGAGGGCCCAGTTCACCGGGCCGTCGTACGGCGCCATCATGGCCTGCATCTGGCCCATCAGGGCCGACAGGTCGGGCATGCCGCCGAGGCCGCCCGCCCCCGCGGCGCCGGGTCCGCCCTGCTGGCCGCCGGGGCCGCCGCCGAGCGCGTTGAAGATCTGCTCGAACGGGGTGCCCTTGAAGGGGTTGTCGTCGGGACCGCCGGGGTTGTTGGTCATGCCCCCCAAATTACCGCTCGAGTCTGAGCGTCGCCTGTGCGAGCGGGGCTGTTCGCCCTCGGCGCAACCCGGCACGCGGGGGCTACCCTGCGCCGGTGACCTCCGCGACGCCCGTCATCCGGCTGCTCGACCTGCGCGAGACCCCCCTGGACGCCACCGAGGTGCTCGCGGCGGTCGACGACCCGACGGCCGGCGGCGTCAACCTGTTCGTGGGCGTGGTGCGCGACCACGACGGCGGCGAGCAGGTCGACCACCTCGACTACTCCGCCCACCCCTCGGCGCTCGAGCGGCTCCGCGAGGTCGCCGAGGGCGTGGCCCGCGACTTCGAGGTGGTGGCGCTGGCAGCCGTGCACCGGGTCGGCCACCTCGAGGTGGGCGACACCGCCGTGCTCGTCGCCGCCTCCGCCGCCCACCGCGGGCAGGCCTACGACGCGTCCCGGGCCCTCATCGACCGGCTCAAGGCCCAGGTGCCGGTCTGGAAGCACCAGGTCTTCAGCGACGGCAACGACGAGTGGGTCGGCACGCCGTAGGCCGCGTGTCCTGCGGCCCGCGACGAGGCGTGCGGGCCACCATGGAGGGGTGGAGATCCTGCTCTGGTGGCTGCCCCCCGTCCTGGTGACCGCGGGCGCCATGGTCTGGGTCGGCTGGTTGGGCCGGGCCCGCTCGACGGCCCCCGACCGCTCCGAGGCCGCCCAGGAGCGCTTCGCCGCCGCGATCCTGCGCGAGCTGCCCACGCGGGCTCGCCAGACGCCGCCGCGACCGGTCCGCGACCGCAGCACCGGCATCGCCGTGCGGCCCTCCCAGGAGCCGGCGCGCGCCCACGCCGCGGAGGAGACCCGCCGCTCCGCCTGATCGCCGCTTGCCGACGGGTGAAAGGGTGTCGCCATGCCGAGCCGTCGCACCGCCGCGAGCCTGCTCGCGCTCGCCCTCGTGGTGGGGCTCGCGGTCGTCGCCTGGCGCCAGCCCGTGCCCTACGTGACCTTCGCCCCCGGGCCGACCGTCAACGTGCTGGGCGACTTCGACTCCAAGCCGATCATCAAGGTGACCGGCCGCGAGACCTACGACGACGACGGCGGCCTGCGACTGGTCACCGTCGTGCCGAGCGGCCCGGAGCAGAAGGTGCCGCTGCCCGAGCTGGTGTCGGCGTGGCTCGACCCCGACCGCAGCGTCTACCCCTACGAGGCGATCTACGGCAGCGACGACACCCGCTCCAGCGTGCGCCAGCAGTCCGCGGCACAGATGACCTCCTCGCAGGAGAACGCCGTGGCCGCGGCCCTGAAGGCGCTGGGGATCGGCTACGACGTCGGCGTCGGCATCTCGCTGGTGCAGCCCGACGGGCCCGCCGACGGCAAGCTCGAGGTCGGTGACCAGGTGCTGTCGGTCGACGGCCGCGCGGTCGACCGCATCGGCGAGCTGACCCGCGCGGTGCGCGCGGTCCCCGTGGGCGACCAGGTCGCCTTGCGGGTGCGCCGGGACGGCCGCGACGTCACCGAGCGGATGCGCACCGTGGCCGCCGAGGACGACCCGCAGGCGAGCGCCGTGCGGGTCGGCGTGGGGGAGTGCTGCTTCGACTTCCCCTTCGACGTGCAGCTCCAGATCAGCCAGAACATCGGCGGTCCCTCGGGCGGGCTGATGTTCGCCACGGGCATCTACGACGTGCTGACGCCGGGGTCGCTGACCGACGGCAAGGTGATCGCCGGCACCGGCGAGATCGACCCCGAGGGCAACGTCGGCGAGATCGGCGGCATCCAGCAGAAGCTGGTCGGCGCCCAGGCCGACGGAGCCCGGCTCTTCCTCGTGCCCGCCGGCAACTGCGCCGAGGCGCTCGGCGGCAACTACGACCCCGACAGGATGCGACTGGTGAAGGTGAGCACGCTCGACGACGCGATCTCCGACGTGAAGGCCTGGGCGGCCGACCCGGACGCCGACCTGCCGCGGTGCACCCGGTGAGCGGGCCGCTCGAGGACGTCGTGCGCGAGGTCGAGCTGCACGCCGCCCGCGCCGGCTGGGAGCAGCCCGCGCAGCTGTTCGCCCTCGTCGACACCGCCGACCTGCTGGCCCGCGAGCCCCACCTGGCCGCCGTGCTGGGCCTGGAGAGCGAGGAGGGGGACACCCCACCCGGGGGCCTGACGCCCGTCGAGCAGGAGACCACCGCCGACAGCCTCGAGGAGCTGCTGCCGAGCATCCTGTGGCCGCCCGAGGTGGTCGGCTGCGCGGTCGTGCTCGAGGCCACCACCCTCCCCGCGGAGGCCGGTGCCGGCGCCGACGTGCCGGCCGACCCGGAGGCCGCCGCGGCGTACGCCTCGGAGCACCCGGACCGCGAGGAGGCCCGCATCGTCGCCGGTGTGCTGCGCGGCGGCGAGAGCTGGTGCGCCATCCGCCAGCGCGCCCACGACGAGGACGACCTCGTGATGACCGGACCCGACCTTGTCCCCGCCCTTCTAGAGTTGCTGCACGCGACCCTCGATCCCGACGCTGGAGATCCCGTACCTACATGAGTGACTTCTTCGCCGACCAGCCCTCCGCCGCAGGTGGGGGACGAGCCTCCGGGGGCGCCCCCGGAGCGCCGGTGCGGGGCCCGCGCCGGCCGCGGCCGCTGCTGCTGACGATCGCCGTCGTCGGTGCCGTGGTCGTGGCCTTCTCGCTGTTCTCGGGCATCTGGACCGACCGGCTGTGGTTCCGCAGCATCGGCTACGGCAGCGTCTTCAGCACGCTGCTGTGGACCCGGGTCGGGCTCTTCCTCGTCTTCGGCGGCGTCATGGCCGCGACCGTCGGGCTCAACCTGTGGCTGGCCTTCCGGATGCGGCCGATGTTCCGCCCGCACTCCCCGGAGCAGGCCAACCTGGAGCGCTACCGCGAGGTCGTCACCCCGCTGCGCCGGGTGCTGCTGGTCGCCGTCTCGGTCGTCTTCGGCGTCTTCGCCGGCATCTCGGCCACCGGCACCTGGCGGACCTACCTGCTGTGGCGCAACCGCGAGGACTTCGGCCGGGCCGACCCCTACTTCGGCCACGACATCGGGTTCTACGTCTTCAGCCTCCCGTGGCTGCACTTCATCGTCGACTTCCTCATGGCCGTGGTGTTCACCTCGCTCGCGCTCGCGGCCCTGGTGCACTACCTCTACGGCGGCATCCGGCTGCAGTCGGCCAGCGACCGGTTCTCCGGCGCGGCCGTGGGTCAGCTCTCGGTGCTCTTCGGCGTCTTCCTGCTGCTCAAGGCGGGCGACTACTGGCTCGACCGGTTCGACCTGACCTCCCAGGCCGGCGGCCTGGTGACGGGCATGACCTACACCCGCTACAACGCGGTGCTGCCCGGCAAGACCATCCTCATCTTCATCGCGATCATCTGCGCCCTGCTGTTCTTCGCCAACGTGCTGCGCCGCACCTGGCTGCTGCCCGGCGTGGGGCTGGCCCTGTTCGCCGTCAGCGCCGTCCTGCTCGGCGGCGTGTGGCCGGGCCTGATGCAGCGCTTCCAGGTCAAGCCCAACGAGGCGGACCGCGAGTCGACGTACATCGGGCAGAACATCAAGGCCACGCGGAGCGCGTTCGGGATCGCCGACAGCGAGTCCACGTCGTACGACGCCTCGACCGAGCTGTCCGAGAGCGAGCTGGCCGACGACGCCGCCACCACCGAGGGCGTGCGCCTCGTCGACCCGCAGCTGGTCTCCGACACCTTCGAGCAGCTGCAGCAGGTGCGCGGTTACTACAGCGTGCCGGGCGTGCTCGACGTCGACCGCTACGACATCGACGGGACCACCCGCGACGTGGTCGTCGCGGCCCGCGAGATGAACCTCGCCGGCATCCCCGACGGCCAGAAGAACTGGTCCAACGAGAAGACCGTCTACACCCACGGCTACGGCCTCATCGGCGCCTTCGGCAACCAGCGCAACGCGCAGGACGAGCCCGCCGCGACCGGCGGCGAGCCGGTCTGGGCCGAGGAGAACCTGCCGCCCACCGGTGCGATCAGCGACTCCCAGCCCGACGGCTCCTACCGCGCGCAGATCTACTTCGGCGAGCAGAGCCCGACCTACTCCATCGTCGGCAAGGCGCCCGGCGGCAAGGACGTCGAGCTCGACGTGCCGAGCGGCTCGACCGACGACCCGGGCGGCTCCACGTCGACGACGTACGCCGGCAAGGACGGTGTCGCGGTCGGCAACCTGTTCAACAAGCTGCTCTACGCGACGAAGTTCGGCGACGCCAACATCCTGCTCTCGGGCCGGGTCAACGAGAACAGCAAGATCCTCTACGACCGCTCCCCGCGCGAGCGCGTGCAGAAGGTCGCCCCGTGGCTCACCGTCGACCGCGACGCCCTGCCCGCGGTGGTCGACGGCAAGATGGTCTGGATCCTCGACGGCTACACCACCAGCGACCGCTACCCGCAGGCGGAGAAGAACTCGCTGGAGGAGATGACCTCCGACGCGATCAACCCGCGCTCGACGTACGCCACGCTGCCGACGGACAACATCAACTACATGCGCAACGCGGTCAAGGCGACCGTGGACGCGTACGACGGCACCGTCACCCTCTACGAGTGGGACGAGTCCGACCCGATCCTCAAGACGTGGGAGAAGGCGTTCCCCGGGGTCGTCAAGGCCAAGGGCGACATCCCCGCCGAGGTGCTCGACCACATGCGCTACCCCGAGGACCTGTTCAAGGTGCAGCGCGAGATGCTCGCGCGCTACCACGTGCTCGAGCCGCGCACCTTCTACGAGGGCTCCGACGAGTGGATCGTCCCGACCGACCCGGTGGACGACCAGTCCTCGCGCAAGCAGCCGGCCTACCGCCTCTCGGTGGCGGCTCCCGGCGCGGACGACCCGGTCTTCTCGCTGACCTCGACGTACGTGCCCCGCAACCGGCAGAACCTGGCCGCCTTCATGTCGGTCGGCGCGGACGCGTCCGACCCCGACACCTACGGCAAGTTCCAGATCCTGCGGCTGCCCGGCACCCGGGTCGACGGCCCCCAGCAGATCGCCAACAACTTCGCCAACGACACCCGCGTGGCGGCGGCGCTGCGGCCGTTCATCCAGGCCGACGCCAACGTCCAGTACGGCAACCTGCTGACCCTGCCGGTCGGCGGCGGCCTGCTCTACGTCCAGCCGCTCTACACCGAGCGCAGCGGCGGTGACGGCACCTACCCGCTGCTGCGCTACGTCGTGGCGTCCTTCGGCAACGAGGTCGGCATCGGCAGCACCCTGTCGGAGGCGCTGGCCAACATCGTCGAGAACGGCGGCGGCAGCTCCACCGGCGGCGACTCCGGCGGCTCCGGCGACGGCGCGGGCAGCGGCTCGGGCGGCTCGGGCGGCACGAACCTCTCCGACGACGCCCTCCAGCTGCTCCAGCAGGCCGACGCCAAGTTCGCCGACGCCGACAAGGCGCTCACCGACGGCGACCTGCAGGGCTACGCCACCGCCGTCGACGAGGCCAAGGCGCTCGTCCAGCGGGCGCTGGCGGGGACCGGGTCGGGGTCCGGCTCGGGCTCGGGTTCGGGGTCCGGGTCCGATTCGGGGTCCGGGGACAACTAGACGCGCGAGGGCAGTTTCCCCGGTCGACCGGGGAAACTGCCCTCCGAGCCCGACAATCCGGGCGCCGGCGGGCAGTTCTGCCCGTCAAGTCGACCGCCGTGGCGCCGTACGCCGTCCCGCCGCATGCAACGCGCCGTTGCTGTGTCCGAGTGCCCTCCCCGACGGGTGTACGCCGCGGGTAACGGAGCGTTACATGCGCCGCCCCGCCGCCCCGCCGCCCCGCCGCCCCGCCGCCGCGCCGCCGCGCCGCCGCGCCGCCACGCCGCCTCTCAGCCCCGCGGGACCGCCAGCGTCGTGGGGGTGCGCCGACCGCGCAGCGTGACGGTGTCGTGCTCCTGCCAGCGCCCGGCCTCGTCGTCGGAGGCGGCGTCGACGGCGGCCATCGAGGCGAGGACGCATCCGTCGACGTCCTTGGCGAGCTCGGTGAGGCGGGCGGCGGAGTTCACGGCGTCGCCGATGACGGTGTACTCGAAGCGGGTCCGGTCGCCGACGTTGCCGGCGACCGCCTCGCCCGTGGAGACGCCGATGCCGGCCTTGAGCTCGGGCACCTCCTCGGCGATCCGGGCGGCGATCTCGCGGGCCGCGGCCAGGGCCCGGCCGGCGTGGTCCGCGAGCTCGACGGGGGCGCCGAACACGGCCAGCGCGGCGTCGCCGATGAACTTGTTGACCAGGCCGCCGCGCTCGTCGACGACCTCGACCACGACCGCGAAGAAGCGGTTGAGCAGCTCGACGACGGCTGCCGGGTCCTTCTCGGTGGCCAGCTCGGTGGAGCCGACGATGTCGACGAACAGGACCGAGACCACGCGGGTCTCGCCGCCGAGCTCGACCTCGCCGCGGGCGGCCGCCTCGGCGACCTCGCGGCCGACGTGGCGGCCGAACATGTCGCGCAGGTGCTCGCGGTCGCGCAGCCCGGCGACCATCTGGTTGAACCCTGCCTGGAGCTGGCCGAGCTCGGTGCCGTCGTAGACCTGCACCCCGCCGTCGAGGTCGCCGGCCTCGACGCGCTCCATGGCGTTGCGGACCGCGAGGATCGGCGCGACGACGGCGCGGGCGTTGAGCCAGGTGACGAGCGAGCCGAACACCAGCACGACGCCGCCCAGCGCCAGGATCACCACGGCCAGGCGGGTCAGGGTGACCTCGCCCTGGCGCAGGGTCAGCGAGAAGATCGCGACCGACAGCAGCCCGACGACCGGCGCCCCGGTCCCCAGGCCCCAGAAGAGCAGCATCCGGCGGCGTACGCCGACCCGGCGGACCTGGAGCTTCTCCTCGCCCGAGAGGGCGCGGGCGGCGATCGGGCGCAGCGCGAACTCGCTGAACAGGTACGCGATCGCGGTCACCACCAGGGCCGCGATGCCGACCGTGAAGGCGGTGGTGATCGCCCGCTCGGGCTGCACCACCACGGCGAGCAGGGTGAACAGCAGCGTCGCGGCGGCCCACAGCGTGGCCTGCACCTTGGTGAGGAACCACGGCACGCCCAAGGCCTCGACGCGCTGCTCGGTGGTGGGCTGCTCGTCCTCGCGGGTGGCCCAGCGCAGCGACCGCAGCGCCCCGGCGGTGCCCCAGGAGGCGCCGACCAGGACGGCCACCACGACGTACACCGGGACGCCGATGGCCAGCGACAGCACCGTCCCCCGGTTGGCGGCCGGGCTCGGGATGACCAGGGCCGAGAGCACGAACACGATGCCCGCGCCGATGACGTTGGTGCCGACGAGCAGCACGGTGAGCAGCAGCTGCACGCGCACCCGCAACCGGCGGGGGCGCTGCTGGGCGGGTCCGAGCAGGACCGACCCGTAGGCGCCTCCGGTGGGGGCGCCCAGGTGCGGCCGCTTCACGAGGACCGACGGGGCGGCAGCGCGATCGCGCCCGAGAGCTCGGGGCGCCAGTCCAGGGCCGCGTGCGCGGCGACGATGCGGTCCAGCTCGCGCACGGCGCGGTCGGGGAAGGGCGAGATCCGGCGGGTGCCGTGGTCGACGTACGCCTCGAGCGACTCCATGCTCGCCGCCACCCGGTCGTGGGTGTGGTCGACGAGGTAGCTGACCAGGTGCAGCATCCGCCCGTCGTGCTCCAGCAGCCGCAGGTGGACCTGGACCTCGGCGCCGACGAGCACCTCGTGGCGGTAGGTCAGCAGCTGCTCCAGGGCGAACATCCCTCCGGTGCCGGCCTCCGCGGCGGCCGACCCCGCGTCGAAGGCGTCGAAGGTCGTCCACTCCGCGTCGTCGAGGATCGCGAGGTAGTGGCGCACGTTCATGTGCCCGTTGCCGTCGGCGAGCTCACCGGGCACGCGGCGGCGCGGCGCGGCCACCAGCTGGGTGACCTCGGCGAAGTCGGGCAAAGCGCGCACGGCGTACATCATGACGGGTCCGGGGTCGCTCCGCGCCGCTATCCCGTCTGGTCGGGGTGTGGGCGCGTGGGGCAGGCTGGCGGCATGTCCGAGGCCCCCCGCACGAGTCGCTCCTCCGACCGCCCCGGCGGCCGGTCCTCCGGCCCCTCGCGCCGTGGCCACGACGTCCACCAGACCCACTTCTTCGACGCCGCCACGCTGCGGGCCGGAGCCGTCGTGGTCGACCACGTGACGGGCGAGCAGGTCGGCACGGTCGACGCCGTCGGGCGCCA
Organism: Nocardioides scoriae; assembly: GCF_900104965.1. Taxonomy (NCBI): domain Bacteria; kingdom Bacillati; phylum Actinomycetota; class Actinomycetes; order Propionibacteriales; family Nocardioidaceae; genus Nocardioides; species Nocardioides scoriae. The sequence continues at coordinate 3,671,742 of NZ_LT629757.1, forward strand.
CGTCTTCGAGGGGTACGGCGCACCCGGCCGTCGCGGCGGCCCCGCGGGCGACCTCGTGGTCGAGGTCAGGGAGCTGGACCCGGTCGTGCCGGTGCGGCTGCCCCCGAGCGCGGCCCCGACCCCGGAGCCGGCCGCAGCCGCCTCCACCCCGGGCGCACCGCCCGCCACGGAGGGCGACGACGACGGGACGGAGCCGCCCCGGGTCGAGAAGGCCGCCGTCGCCCAGGGCGTGGCGATCGCCGTCCTGGCCCCGGTCCTCGCCCTGGCGCTGCTGGTCCTGGTCCTGGTGCTCGTCCTGTCCTGACCCCGGCCGGGGCCGCGCCGGAGCCCGGAGTGACCACCGTCACGCAGCGCCCCGGGCTCTCGGGGGCACCTCGATTTGGTGCGGGGGACGGGGGGCCGGTAACGTGGTGTTCACCGACGCGGGGTGGAGCAGCTCGGTAGCTCGCTGGGCTCATAACCCAGAGGTCGCAGGTTCAAATCCTGCCCCCGCTACAGATGACGAAGGCCCGGACCGACTGGTCCGGGCCTTCTGTCGTCCCCAGGACCTAGAGTGCCGAGATGGCACCTCTCGGGACGGACTGGCGGCTGGTCGACGACGTGGCGACGGCGTGGTTCGACGCGCCCTCGCTGAGCGAGGGTGCCGGGCTGGCCCGTCGGGTGGTGGAGCTCTCGGGCGATGCCCTGGTCGACCTGCGGGCGACCGGGCTGCGGGTGCGCCTCGACCCCGACGACCACCTGCAGGAGCGCGCGGAGGCGGTCTCGGTCGCGGCCCGCGAGCTCGGACTGGCCCCGGACCCCGACGTCCTGCAGCAGGTGGACGTGGTGCTGGAGTCCCCGGACCCGCAGCGTGCGCGGGCGTTCTGGCAGGGCGTGCTCGACCACGTGCCGACCGCCGACGGCGGGCTCGTGGACCCGTTGCGACGCGACCCCGGCCTGCGGGTCCGGAGCGCGGACGAGCCGCGGCCGCTGCGTAACCGGCTGCACCTCGACGTCGTGCGGCCGGCGGCCGTCGTCGAGGCGGTGAGCCCGGGGGAGGCGTCCGGACCCTACGGCGTGCGCCACGCCGACCCCGACGGCAACGAGGTCGACCTGGTGCCGGGCGGGCCGCTCGGCGAGGGGGACGCGACGTCCGACTGGCAGGCGGTGTTCAGCGCGATCGCCTGCTACCGCACCACCTCGGTGGCGCAGCAGGGCGACCTGGTCGGCGCGGCGGCGGCGCTGGCCGACGCCGCGGGCTTCCCGCTGCTCGTCGACCTGCGTCCCGGACTGGTGGTGCTCGACAGCGGCAAGGACCAGGCGGAGGCCGACGCCCACGGTCTCGAGGTGGACGTCGTCGACCTCGCGGCACGGCTCCAGGCTGCCGCTCGCGAGCTGGGGGCGGTGCCCGAGCCGGGCCTCGCGCGGTTCGTCCAGCTGTTCCTCGACGCCGCCGACGTGGCGGCGGTCCGGGAATTCTGGGCCGCCGTGCTGGGGTACGTCGAGGACCGCCGCGACGGCGTCACCGACCTCCACGACCCCCGTCGGCTCGGCCCCGTGGTGGTGCTCCAGGAGCTCGACGCGTCGGACGGCGAGCGCCGTCGCCAGCGCAACCGCAGCCACGTCGAGCTCGCCGTGCCGGCCGACCGCGCCGAGGCCCGCGTCGCCGTGGCCCTGGCCGCCGGGGGCCGGCTGCTGGACCAGTCGCCCGGGCGCTGGCGGGTCGCGGACCCGGAGGGCAACGAGCTGGAGGTCGTCGGCGGCCCGTGAGACCGCGCCAGGGTTGCCGGCCCGGGGGTCGAGATCGCCCCGGTGCTCAGGCGAGGGAGAGGAAGAGCTTCTCCATCTTCTTCACGTCGACCCCGTCCACGCCGTCGCCCTGGGTCAGGCACTGCTGCAGCCCGGTGGCGACGATCGCGAAGCCGGCGCGGTCCAGCGCCTTGGAGACCGCCGCGAGCTGGGTGACGACGTCCTCGCAGTCGCGGCCCTCCTCGAGCAGGCGCAGCACGCCGGCCAGCTGGCCCTGGGCACGCTTGATGCGGTTGACGACCGGGGTCATCCGGGTCGGGTCGAGCTCCATCGGGACTCCTGGGGACGAGGAGGTGCCATGATACCCCCGTAGGTATCTCGGACGAAGAGGCGACGGCGTCGGACACCCACCTGCGCCGGGGTGGTCGGTCGGCCCTAGCGGGCCCGGTAGTGGGCGTGCAGCACCCCGCTGGCGAACGACCGCTCCTCGACCAGCTCGAGGTCGAGGCGCACCCCGTCGGGGAAGAAGCGGGTCCCGCCGCCGACCACCGTGGTGGTGACGAACAGGTGGTAGTCGTCGACCAGTCCGGCGCGGATCGCCTGCGCCGCCAGGGTGGGCCCGTCGACCGTCAGGTCGTGGTCGCTGGTCGCCTTGAGGCGGCGCACGGCCTCGGGGTCGAAGGTCCGCTCGATCCGGGTGCGGGCGCTCGCGACCTCCTCGAGCGTCGTGGAGTGCACGACCTTCTCGGCGGCCTGCCAGTCGCGGGCGAACCGAGCGATGTGGGCCGGGACGTCCGGGAGCGCGTGGGCCGTCTCCCAGAACACCATCGTCTCGTACATCCGGCGGCCGTAGAGATAGGTCCCGACGTCGCGGAAGGTCTCCCCGATGAAGGTGTGGACCTCCTCGTCGTCCTCGGCCCCGAAGCCCAGGCCGCCGTCGTCACCCGGGGCCGTCACGGCGTACCCGTCCAGCGAGGTGATCATCGAGTAGACGAGCCGTCCCACGTGTCCTCCGGTCCCCGGTCGCGGTCACGCCCCGGTCGGCGTGGCTCGCGCTGGTGCAGACCGACCCCGGGTGCCGTCCTCATCGGTCGGCCCCGATCGCCGGGTCCCCGTCGGTCGGCGACCGGGTCGCGGCGGCCAGCCGGAGCAGCATCAGCGCGGCGAGCGGCAGCAGCGCGGCGTACAGCACCCGGGCCCGGGCCAGGGGGTCCTCGACGAGGCCGAGGCCCGTGCCGAGCCAGGTGAAGGCCGTGGTCGTCGCCAGCGCCATGCCGACCGTCTCGGCCAGGACGACCGCGGCCGCCATCCGGTCCTCGGAGATGCCGTCGCCGGCCTCCGGTCGGGTGAGGAGGCGTCCCAGCAGGTCTGGGTAGAGCGAGCCCATGCCGAGCCCGAGCAGGGCGCCCCCGACGAGCAGCCCGGCCAGCGCCGGTCCCGGGTCGCGGGCGGTCGTGGTCGTGGTCGTCGCGAGCAGGACGACCACCCCCGCGGTGACGACGGCGCCGGCGGGCACGACGCGACGACGCAGGGCCGCCTGGTCGGCGGCCGGGTGGGCGCCGCACCAGAGCCCGGTGAGCGCCCAGCAGAAGCCCGGTGCGGCGATGACGACGCCGAACCGGCCGGCCGAGAGCCCGAGCGCGTCGTGGGCGACCACGGAGAGGACCATCGACGCGCCGAAGTAGACCGATGCCGTGACCCCGAGGGCGCCCAGCGCCGCGCGCCGTCCCTCGCGCGCGCCGATGACGCCGCCGGGCAGCAGCGCCCGCGTGGCCCACAGCACCACCGCCGCCCCCAGCACCAGCGCGGCCCCCGACCAGGCGCCGACGGGCAGCGACAGCGCGGCCGAGCCTCCGGCCAGGGCCAGCGACCATCCCCAGGGCGCCGGCTCGTGGGGCACCCCCTCGGAGCGCTCGGGCACGGACCGGGCGACCAGGGTGCGCGCCAGCACGAGCAGCGGCAGGTAGAGCACCATCGCCCACCGCCAGTCGAGCGCGGACGAGACGGCCACGGCGTACACCGGACCCAGGACGGAGGAGACCACCCACACCCCGGACATGCCCGCGAGCACGAGCTGGCGATGGCGGGCCGGCAACCCCCGGCTGATCGCCCCGAGGCCGATCGTGGCCAGCGCTCCTGCGGCCAGGGCCCGCACCGCGGTCCCGGCGACGAACACCTCGACCGACGGAGCCAGCGCGCACAGGACGGCGCCGAGCACGGTCAGCAGCGTGAAGGCGAGCATCAGCCGACCGACCCGGAAGCGCGAGAGCAGCCAGGCGCCGATCGGCATCATGAGGAACATCGGCGCCTGCGCCGCGGCGTCCAGGGGGCCGTAGAGATCACGGCCGTCGAGGTCGGCGGCCATCAGCGGGAGCACGGTCTGCGAGAGGTAGCGCTGCATCCCCGCGAGCAGCTCGATCGAGAGCAGCGAGCCCGCCAGCAGCAGGACGCGTGCCCGTTCGCTGCGGAGCCGGGTCGTCGCTTCCTCGGCGCTCATCCCGCGAGTCTCGGCGACCCGCCTCGGCGGTGCCAGGCCCGGTCCCCACCTCGTCGGGGCGTGAGGTCCGGACATGCCCGACTTGGTCACCCACCCGCCCGCGGGGTGGGCTATCCCGGCCTTGCGCCAGCATGTGAGACGGGTCGATAGTGCGCGAGCAGGCGCATTGCGAGACGCGACCGCGCCGCAGCGTTCCGTGAGGGGTGAGCGGGGTGGCCAACGTCCTCCAGTCCGTCACGGACCTGCTGAAGCGGTGCCTCGAGGGCGACCCGCCGCCCCCGGCCCTCATCGCCACCTTCGGCCCGCGGATCGACCAGCTGACCGCGGTCAGCGTCGACCCCAGTGGTGCCGGCATCGACCGGTGGGTCGCCCAGCTCCGCGCGCTCGTCGGTGACGAGCGGCTCCGCGACACCCTGGTGGTGCGCGCGGTCCAGATGACGCTGCCGCGCCTGGCCGAGACGCTGACGCTGGTCGGGGTGGTCGAGGTCGAGTGGGACCCGGGCGACACGACGGTTCCGTCGGCCTTCCGGATCCGCAGGGACAGGCTCGACGACCTGCTCTCCGACCCCGGGAGCACGGCGCTGGGGCTGCTGCTGGGCAAGGTGCAGAAGCTCGAGGACGTCAAGGCGCTGCAGGTGCTGGTGCTGCTGCTCGTCAGCTCCCCGCAGGCACTGCTCGAGCTGGAGTACCGCCAGCAGGGGTTCGCCGGCCTGCCTCTCGACGGCACGCCGGGCATCAGCTCCGACGAGCTGCTCGCCCTGGTCGACACCCTGGTGAACTCGCCGGTCCGACTGCCGCTGCCGATCCCCGACGACTTCGACCTCGACGACTTCGAGGCCGCGGCCGGACCGGCGGCGCCGGAGGGCACCGCGGGGTCGATCACGCTCGACGGCCCGGACGCGTACGACCGGCTGCGGGACCTCGCCATCGACCTGCACCTCGTGGACGTCGCCGCGCTCGCGGCCGAGCAGGTCGACCTCGGCGGCGGCTGGGTGCTGTCCTTCGTGCCGGTCGGCACCGGCGACCAGCACCACCGGCTCCGCTTCGACGCCGACCACCTCGACCTGGCCGTGCCCCGCGCGGAGCTCGGGCTATTCGTCGGCAAGCAGCCGGCCGACGCCGACGCACTGCTGGTCGGCGACGTCGCCGGCACCCACCTCGCGGTCCGGGCGGTCCGGTTCGGGCTGCAGCTGCGGACCAGCGGCCCGTTGTTCGACGTGGTCGTCGCCCTCGACGGCATCGAGTTCGTGCTCGAGCCCGACTTCCTGGGCTTCATCAGCTTCGGCCTCGACGTCCCCGCGGTGCTGCGGTTCCGCTCCGACGTGCGCGTGACCTACGCCCAGGGCCAGGGACTCACCGGCCAGTCCGACGTCGGCGCCGGGATCGGGCTCAGCATGGAGTTCGCGACGCCGATCGACCTGCGCATCGGCGGCGCGGGCGCGGGGGTGGAGCTCGACCAGGTGGTCACGCACCTCGACGTCGCCCTCGACGGTGGCCGGCTGCTGTTCCGGGTGCTCTTCCGCTACAGCGCCAGCGCGGAGCTCGGCCCGCTGTCCGCGGTGATGGACGGCGCTGGCGCCTGGATCGGGCGCTGGACCACCGGCACCGGCGGCCTGCTCCCTCCGCAGGGGATCGGGCTCAGCCTGGACGCCGGTCCCGTCGACGGCGGCGGCTTCCTCCAGATCATCAGCGACCGGGAGTTCGCCGGCGGTCTGCAGCTGAAGATCCTCGGTGTGGGCGCGTTCGCCTACGGCCTCTACGAGGCGCTGCCCAGCGGCGACCCGTCGGTCGTCGTCCTGATCGGCATCCGACTGCCGCTGCCCGGCGTGCAGCTCGGCCTCGGCTTCGCGATCTCGGGGTTCGGCGGCCTGGTCGGCGTCAACCGCCGGGCCGACACCGACGTGCTGCGAGAGCGGCTCGCGAGCGGGGCCGCCGGCGACGTGCTGTTCAACGACGACCCGATGAAGAACGCGCCCAAGCTGCTCGGCGACATGGCGCGGTTCTTCCCCGACGAGGCCGGCGTCTTCCTGGTCGGCCCGACGCTGCAGCTCAACTGGGCCTCGATCCTCAAGCTCGACCTGGGCGTCTTCATCGAGCTGCCGGGGCCGCGGAAGATCTTCCTGGCCGGGTCGGCGCGACTGGTGCTGGGCTCGGAGGAGTTCGCGCTGGTCTACCTGCGGATGGACTTCGTCGGCGGCGTCGACCTGACGAAGTCGCTGGTCTTCTTCGACGCCGCGCTCGTCAACTCCCACGTGCTCGGCATCTTCCGGATCACCGGAGGCGTGGCGCTGCGGATCTCCTACGGCGCCAACGGCTACTTCCTGTTCACCGTCGGCGGCTTCCACCCGTCGTTCCACCCCGGGGCGATGGAGCTGCCCCAGGTCGCGCGGGTCGGCGTCTCGGTCTCGCTCGGCCCGGTCTGGCTCAAGCAGGAGATGTACCTCGCGATCACCTCCACCACCTTCCAGCTCGGATCGCGCACCGAGGCCGGCATCGAGATCGGCCCGATCTCCGCGCATGGCTGGTTCGGCTTCGACGCGCTGATCCAGTTCAAGCCGTTCTGGTTCGTGGCCTCCGTCGACGCCGGCTTCGACGTCGAGGTCGCCGGCGTCTCGCTGTGCAGCGTGCACGTCAGCGGCGAGCTCAGCGGCCCGGGACCGCTGGTGCTCAAGGCCCGCGCCAGCGTGCGGCTGCTGTTCGTCAAGGTGTCCGGCAACGTCACCCTCGAGCTCAGCAGCAACCCGCCCGAGCACGTCGTGACGATCCCGAACCTGCCCGACCACCTCCGCCAGGAGCTCAGCGCCCCGGACAACCTGCGCATGGAGGGCGAGGACCCGGCCGTCGTCCTCGCGCCCCAGGACGGCACCGCCACGCTCGTCTCGCCGGTCGGCCAGCTGGTCTGGGAGCAGAAGCGCGCACCCCTCGCGCTGGCGATCCAGAAGGTCGAGGGCGTCGTCCTCGACGGCTGGCACACGCTGCAGATCACCTCTGGCCTCGGCGCCGGGCTGGAGACGCCCGAGCGCGACTGGTTCGGGGTCGGCACCTACCTGGAGATGGGCGACTCCGAGGCGCTCAACACCAGCCGCTTCGTGGAGCAGCAGTCCGGCCTGCGGGTCGGTGCGCTCGACGTCCGCCGCAGCACGGTGGAGTCGACCGCGATCACGCTCCACCTGGTCACGCTGCCGGTGCGGACGAAGATCCCGATCGTGAGCACGATGTACGTCGGTGCGGCGCTGGCCGCCCTGCTCGGCGAGCGAGCGGCCGGCGCCGTGCTCACCCCCGGACCGGCCGAGGTCGCCGTGAAGCAGGAGACCTTCGACGTGCACGCCGCGCAGGGCGGCGGACCGGTCGCCGTGCAGCTCAACGAGGCGCAGGCCTTCGCCGCCACCCGGCGTCACGGCGGTGTCAGCGTCGCCGCCGCCGTGCCGGCGCTCGACCTGAGCGGGGTGGTCTGATGGCCGACGACCAGCTGCACTTCGCGAGCTGGCAGCGCAACGAGGTCTTCGACCGGGCGACGCGGGTCGGCCCGCGGCTCGCCGGCAAGCTCGCGCTGACCCTCACCGACACCGACACCGGGCAGGCCGCCACGGGCGACGCGCCCTTCACGCTGATGGCCGCGGCCGACGTCGGCGGCCTCAAGCCGGGCGCGATCAGGCACATGGCGCCGGCGCCGTACGTCCGCGACGCCGAGACCACCAAGCTCGTGCACCTCGACCTGCGCGACCCGGACCTGCCCTGGCGCTACAGCCCGGTCCTGGCCGCCGGCGACCGGCTCGCCCCGTGGCTGGCGCTCCTGGTCGGCACCGTCGAGGAGCTGGTCGTCGAGGGCGGCACGGTCACCCGCGTCGAGCCGAGCGTGCTGGTCGCGCACGACCTGGCCCAGTCCTACCGCTGGGCGCACACCCAGCAGGCCGGCTCCGGGGAGACCATCGCCCGGATCGTGTCGCCGCGCGGGACCGAGCCGGGCGCGGACGGGAAGCCCGTCGGCCTGCAGCCGCAGCGGGAGCACGTCGCCGTCCTGGTGCCGACGTTCGACGACGCCGGGCAGCCGATGTGGACCGCGGCGGGAGTGCTGCAGCCCGGCGCCCGCGGCAGCCTGCCGGCCTTCCACAGCTGGCGGTTCTGGACCGCGGAGGCCGGCGACTTCGAGACCCTGGCCGCTGCCCTGACGGTGCCGCCGGCGCACGACGTCGGCAAGGCCCGGCTGCACTACCGGCGCCAGGTCCCCGCCGACGGCGTCGACATCGACGCCACGCTGGAGGTCCGCGGTGCGATCACCTCCCTGCAGCAGCCCGAGACGGTGCAGCCCGACCTGCTCGCCGCCGTCACCAGCGACCTCGACCTGCTCGACGACGAGATCGAGGGCACCATCGGGCTGCCGCACTACGGCCGTCCCTGGCTGCCCGAGCCCGACGACGCTCCCGTCGGCTGGCCGCACGACCTCAACGACGACCCGCGGTTCCGCGGCAGCACCGGCCTCGGGGTCCAGATGGGCGTCGAGGCGCAGGAGGCGCTGATGGACGCGGCCGTCGCTCAGGCGGGCGCGCTCCGCGAGGCCGGACAGCGGATCGGATTCCTGGCCCTGGGGCTGCTGGCCGGCGGTCGGCTCTGGGACCGGCGGCTGCCGACCGACCCGCACGCACGCCTCGCGCTGCTCGGCCCGATGACCGCCCGGATGCCCGCGGCCGGCGGCGGCACCGTGCTCGACCGGGTCACCTCCGACACCAGCCCGCTGGTGCCGGGCCAGTTCTCCAGCGCCGCGCACCGACTGCTCCGCGACCGCACGGCGACCACCCGCCACCTCGCCGGGGGTGGCGTCGACCGCACGGGGGCGCTGGCGTGGGCCAACCAGCCCGACCAGCCGGCCGACCGCGCGCCCGACGGCGTGCCGCACGTCGACGCCGTCGCCGCGCAGCTCGGCCTGCCGACGATCGAGGAGCTCTTCGAGATCGACGACACGTGGCTCGAGGAGGTGATGGCCGAGCTCGACCAGCTGCTCGACGACTTCCGTGCGAAGTACCGCGACGGCGTCCGCAGCGGCGAGGACCCGGTCCAGCTGCGCCGGGACCTGGCCGAGCCGCTGTTCGCCGAGCTGCAGGACCGGCTCGAGGCCCGGATGCGCGAGCGCGACCTGCCCTGCAGCGCCAGCGGCATGCTGACGTGGATCGGCGGCCAGACCGGCAACGACCTGTTCGCGTTCCTCGGGCAGGTGCTGTCCGACGACGGCGCGCGCGAGCAGCTGGACGACCTGGTCCGGGACGCGATCCGGCACTGCATGGCCGGTCGCCGCTGCCGCGAGCTGGTCGGTCAGCGCCGACGCGGCTTCCCGTGCGAGGTCATCGTCGACCACTCGCCGGGCCCGGACACCGAGACCGTGCGCCCGATCGACCTGGTCGGCCTGTCCGGCATCGTGTCGCAGGCGGTCGACCCGCGCGGGCCGCGACCGCCGGCCAAGGTGCGGCTGTGCAGCCGGCTGGTCGGCGTGGACTGCTCGACGCTGGTGCCGACCGAGTTCCCGATCGGGCTCGACTTCCCGACCTGGAGCCTGCTCCAGCAGCACGACCGGGAGTGGCTGCTGCCGGGGGCGGACTCGCTCGACCAGGACTCCGTCACCGCCCTGCAGACCAACCCGACGTTCGTCGACGCCTTCATGGTGGGGATCAACACGCAGTTCATGAGCGAGATGCGCTGGCGCGACCTCGCGGTCGCGCGCACCTGCACGCCGCTGCGGATGTTCTGGGGCCAGGTCGACCACACGACGCAGCAGCGCTCGGCCGACATCGAGCCGCTCGCCGAGTGGGCCACGGCGCCCGACGACCCGGTGGGTGCGCTGAGCCACCAGACGATCAAGCCGCACGACCCCGCCAACCCGGACGGCAGCCGGCTGGTGGTCGTCTTCCGCAGCGACCTGTTCCGGCGCTACCCGTCCACGCTGGTCTACCTGGTCGAGGACGACACGGACGACGCCGTCCTCACCGAGCGCCTGACGTCGCCGCCGCAGCTGGACATGCCGCCGGGCACCCCGGATCCCGAGGCCTGGCGCAGGGACCGCGAGCACGTCGGCCCGGTCTTCACCGGGACGTTGACGCCGGAGCTCACCTTCTTCACCTTCGACGTCACGCCCAGCACGCTGGAGCAGTACTGGCTGGTGCTGGACGAGCCGCCCGCCGAGCTGCGCTTCCGCAACGACCAGCCGCTCGACACCACGAGCGCCGCGACCGTCGCGAGGACCGCGCTCGACCAGCCGACCCGGGTCGCGATCAGCGGCCAGGCGCTCGAGGACGCGGGGCTGGCCGGATGACCTTCACCTATCGCGACCTGCGGGCGCCGCGCGTCGCCGAGGCCCTCGCCGCCCTGCCGCCCGACGCGTCCCGGGGGCGTCTCGAGCGGGAGCGGGAGGCCCTCGCCACCGATGGCTGGGCCGTGGCGGACCGCACCCTGCTGGTGGTCACGGCCGACTGGCTGTGGCGCACCAGCGAGGTGGCCGGGTCGCTGCTGGCGGCTGTCGGGGGCGATCCGGTGACGGCGGCGCTGGGAGGTGCGCCGCTGCTCGACGAGGCGCAGGCCTCGGCCGTCGAGGCGCTCGGCTCGGGGCCCGGGCCCGCCCCGGTCGGCTACCTCGACCGGGTGCGCGAGGCGGTCGACGGCGACGAGGCGGTGGTGACCGAGCTGGTGCACGCAGCGCTGGCGGACTGGCTGGAGGGCGACCGGGTCTATCCCCTCGACGACGTCGGCGTGCTGCTGCCGCTGCGGCTCGAGACGCTCTTCGACGGGCCCGCGACGGAGCTCAACGACGACCCCGACCGGTGGAAGCTGTCGCTGCGGGTCGTGCCCGACGAGGCCTCGGTGCGCCGCGACGACGCCCACGTCAGCGCCGGTGAGCTCGCGGGCGTCCGGAGGTTCTGGGCCGCCGCGCGCCGACCGGGTGCGTTCGACCCGGCCTGGCTCGACTCCGACGCCGCCGGGGTCGCGTGGGCCCAGCTCTGCCGGCAGGTCGCACCCGAGCGGGCGGCCTGGCTGCTGACCGTGCTCGAGCCGGTGGTGGACGGCGACGCCCTCGTCGTCGAGCCGCCCGCCGGCATGCCGGAGGCGCCGCAGCCCAACCGGATCGGGGGGCTGCCCGCGCAGCTGACCGTCTGGGCCGTCACCCGCGACCAGGACCGGCTCCCGGTCGGTCGGCTGCCGATGGACCCGGACGCCACGATCGACCCCGACGCGCTGGTGATCGCGCTGCCCGACCAGGCCGACACCGCGCGCGAGGCCTGGTGGTCCTCGTGGACCACGGCCGTGGCGGTGGGCCTCGGCGGCGAGTGGCTGCTCGACGTCGGCGTCACGCCGGAGTCGCTGGACGCGCTGTTCGTGCTGGGCCTCGGCGACGACACCCCCGACGAGCACCTGCGGGCGCAGGTCGACGCCGGCGAGCTCGGCGTGCTCCGGCTGGGCGCGCCCACCAACACCGTGCACGGCGCGCCCGCGGCCGACCTCGCGCTCGACGCCGACGGCTGGCGCTCGGTGGCGCGGGCCCGGCTCGCAGGCACGCGCGACGACACCGTCGGACGCACGATCGAGCAGCACCTCACGGGGTCGAACGGCGTGCTGCCGTCCTTCCCCGGTGCCGGCGTCCCCGACGACACCCAGGACAGCAAGCGGATGGCGCAGGCGCTCTGGCCGCCGTTGCTCGGGCACTGGCTGGCCGACCTGTGGGAGAGGCCCGACGACGCCTTCCGCGTCAACCGGTGGGCCTTCCCGCCCGTCGACGACGGGGTGCCGTCGCCGGCCGACATCCGCGACGTGCTGCACCGTGATCCGGAGGACCCGACCGTCGTGCTGACGGAGGCGCGGTTCGCCCCGGAGGGTCCGCTGATGCCGCTGCGGATCGGCGACCAGCCCTACGGCCTGCTGCCGACGACCGCGTTGTCGCTGTGGCAGGCGGCCGACCCGGCCCAGAGCGGGGAGCAGCTCGCGGTCGAGGACGGCATGGCGAAGGCGCTGGCCGCGCTGCGCGGCGAGTGGGCGGCCGCCGCACGCCGGGACGGCAACGTCGTCGGCGCGAGCACCGAGCGGTTCATGGAGCTGCTCAGCCGGGAGGCGTCGAGCCGCAGCTACTCCCAGCGGTCGTTCCTGCCGGTGGAGGCGTGGGCGACGCCCTACCAGCTCGGCCCCGACGCCCTGGCGGAGTTCGGCGACCTGGCCCGCACGCTCTACGGCCGGGTGATCGACCTGGTGGGCACGGTGCCGGGGACGACCTACCTCACCAACGGCCACTCCCGGCGCAGCCGGCTCCCGCTGGTGCGGCCGCGGCGCACCCTGCACCGCGTGCAGAACCGCGAGGTCGGCGGCCGCGTCCGGATCACCCGGTTCCTGTCGCTGCTGCTCGACGCCGACCGGCCGATGGACCTGAGCGAGGTGTTCGCGACCTGGTGGGTGCTCGAGCGCGGCAGCGAGTGGCAGCTGCGGTCGCTGCCCGACAGCCTGCTGATCCGGCTGCTGACGCACGCGATGCAGATCGACGCCGACTGGATGCGCGGCCAGGTCGGCGGCGACGAGGCGCTGCGGGTGCTGCGCGGCCAGGTCGAGGCCACGCGCGCGATCACCTCCGAGCTCGACCAGCCGGACTGGAACGTGGAGGACCGCGACCCCGACACCGGCGAGGAGCGCTTCGTCCTCACGATCCCCGACGCGCGACGGCTCCAGCTCGAGCGTGCGCTGCGGGCCACGATCGACAGCTCCGCGCACCGGATCGACCCGTGGGTCACCGGCTTCGCCTGGCAGCGGCTGCAGGCGCACAGCAGCAGCGACCGGCACGCCCACCGGCTCGGCGCCTACGGGTGGGTGGACGGGCCGTTCCTCGGTGAGCCCGGTCCGACCGGCGCGGGACGGCTGCACACCCCGTCGTACGACCAGACGCTCGCGGCCGTCGTCCTCCGCGACAAGTTCCTCTCCTCGGAGCGCGAGGCGGCCACCAGCGAGGGCGGCCGCAACCCGTGGCAGATGGACATCAGCTCGGCCAGGGCGCGGCTGGCCGAGGAGATCGCCGACGAGGTCCGGCTCGGCTTCCACGTCTACGAGATCGTCGGGCGGCACGTCGAGCACGTGGTGGGGAACCACCAGCAGGTGAAGGCGTTGCGCACCAGCCCGACCTACGCCATGCGCCCCGACCGCCGCGACCCGCACGAGGTCTGCAACGGCATCGACGCCCTGGCCGGGTTGCTCGCGGGCGACCCCGCCTTCCCGCTCGACGCCGACCAGACCAGGGCCCTGCAGACGCTGCACGACGCCCTCGACACCTACGGCGACCTGCTGGTGGCCGACGGCGTGGTGCAGCTGGTCGGGCGGCAGGTGGACCGGGCGGCGGAGACGATGGACGCGGCCGCCGGCTTCTCGCGGCCGCCCACCTTCGAGTTCCTGCGCACGCCGCCGTCGGGCTACCAGGTGCAGAGCCTGGTGCTCGCGACCGTGCCGCACGTCGACCTCGACGACGTCCCGCTCGACGCCGGGCCGGTCCGGCTCGCGGACCCGTCGCTGGCCGCCTTCGTGGAGGACGTCGTCGGCGACGCGTGGACCTGGCGGGTCAGCAACCGCGACGACTCCTCGGCCGTCGGACAGGTGACGCTGGCCGACCTGCGGCTGACCCCGACCGACACGCTCGCGCTGTCGGAGGAGCTCCTGGCCGAGCTGGTGCGCCGCCACCTCGACCTGCCGGAGCCGGTGCTGGTCGAGGACCACAACCGGGAGTGGCTCGTCGTCGACGCCGCGGGAGCCGAGCTCGGGCGCGTGCACCGCGTCGAGCTGGAGGTGCTCCCGGCGACGCTGGCCGCGATGCCGCCGGAGGACGTGGTCACCCTGGTCCGCGACCACCTCGCGGCGCCCGCCGACAGCAGCGTCCAGGAGGCGGTGCCGGCCGATCTGCGGCTGTGGGTGGTCACCGATGCGCACGGCGCCCTGCTCGGGCTGGCCGACGTGGGCACGCTCGGGGCGACGCCGGAGGAGGTGACCGCGCTCGACGTCGACGCCCTGCACCGCCGGGTGCGCCTCGCGGTCGGCGTCGTCGACCCGGAGGTGACGCCGCCGGGCGAGCACCTGCGCACGCAGCACCTCGCCGCTGCGCTCGGCAACCGGCCCGCCGCAGGACGCGACGTCGTGCAGGACCCCGTGGCGCAGCAGGCGATCGACGCCGAGGTCTACCAGGAGCTGGCCGACCGCTACGCCGCGCTGCACGTCGCCGGCCGCGACCTGGTCGCGGCCCTGCGCGCGTCCGACGACGTCTCGCGGCCGGGACTGCTGCGCCGGGCGCTGGCCTGGGGCATCACGCCGGTCAGCCGGCGCGCCGACGCCGACGCGCTCTGGGCCGCACTGCTCGACCGGCCCCCGTCCCCCGACGCGACCCCGGCGCCCGACCTGGCCGCAGCGGTCGCCGACGTGCTGCAGAAGCGGCTCGACGACGCCCCGCAGCCGGCCGACCTGGCCCCGGTCGCCGACCTCGGCGCGCCGCTCGACGACCACGAGGACCGCAAGCGCGTGCAGCACCCCGACGGCGTGCCCACCCTCGCCGGGGCGCTGGCCGACCTCGCCCTGCCCGACGGCACGCTCGGCATCACGGCCAGCTGGAGCCGGACGTCGTTGATCGGTGACACCGCGCTCGAGGTCGGGGCGACAGAGGACCTCGACGAGTCCTGGCTGACGGTCGTCGCCGCCGTACGCCCCGCGCTGGCCCGGCTGGAGGCGCTGCAGCTCGGCCTCGACACGCCCCTGGACGCCTGGTCGAGCGCGCCCGGCGACCCGTTCCTGACCGCGACCGTGGCTGCCAACCTCGCGACCCGGTCCTCGGCCTCGGTCACCGACCTGGAGGTGGACCGGCGCTTCGTCGCGGCCTACGGCACTCCCGGCGCGTGGGCCGGCGAACGCGTCGCCGTCGGCCTGGTGGACAGCTTCTCCGAGGCGGTCCCGATGCCGCAGCGCAGCACGTCGGCCGCCTTCGGCTTCAACGCGCCTGCCGCTCGGGCACCGCAGGCGATCCTGCTCGCCGTGCCCCCGGTGGTGCGGCAGCGCCTCGAGGAGGACCTGCTGCTGCAGGTCCTGGTCGAGACCCGCGAGCTGGCCCACGCCCGGACCGCGCACCTGGAGGACCTGGGCGAGCTGCAGTCGCTCGCCCCGACGACCTGGCTGCAGTCGTCGGGCCCGTCCCGGGTCCGGCTCGAGCCCTACCCGCTGTTCACGACCTGAGGAGCGTCGATGACCGTCACCGCCCACCTGCGCCTGGAGCCGCGTCCGCACGAGCGCAACCTGGCCGAGGGCTTCGCCGCAGCCGTGCAGGACCCCGTGTGGTTCCTGGCGCGGCAGTGGCAGATGGGCGAGCACCAGGGCGAGAACGCCTCCTCGCCGGTGTGGGTCGACTACCGGCTGCGGCAGCGACCGATCGCCGCCGCCGACCCCCGCTTCGACCCGGTCGAGGTCCCGGCCGAGGCGATCGTGGAGTCCGAGGTCGACGACTGGTGGACGATGGGACGGCGGGTGCGGATCGGGCGTCGCTTCCTCGGTCTGGCGCTCGACCCCGCCCTGCTGCTGCGTCGTCCACCGCCGCCGTACGAGCAGTTCGAGGGTGCCCCCGACGGCCTGCTGGTGTGGCGCGCGCGAGTCGCCCTGGGCCTGGCGCCCGACGCGTTCCCGGAGGACGTCCCACCGGACAGCACGCCCGACTGGGACGGCGAGCAGCTGCTCTACGACCAGACGGAGGCGAGGTCGTTCAGCGCGTCCGGCCAGGCGCTGACCGTGCGCCGGCACCGCGGCGGCCGGCTGGACTGGCACTCCGTGGACGCCGGCCCGCCCGTCGCCCTGGAGGTGGGGGAGGAGCGGGAGGCGATCCCGACCCCGCTCGGCTATCCCGGGGCACCGAACACGCGGTGGTGGCAGATCGAGAACGCCGACGTCGACCTCGGCGGCTACCCACCGGACAGCGCGCACGCCGCCACGGCGCTGCTGACCGACCTGATCTTCTCCCACGGCGACGACTGGTTCCTCCTCCCGGTGCTGGCCGCAGCCGGGCACGTGGTGGCCATCGAGTCGCTGCAGGTGCGCGACTCCTTCGGGCGCTCGTACGACGAGACGGTGCACGCCGGGCTGCGGCCGCCGGAGGACTGGACGCTGTTCGCGGTCGACCCGGTGACGCCGGGCGACGCCGGCCTCGCGCCCGAGGAGCTGGTGCTCTGGCACGTCGCGGAGCTGCCGCTGGAGAGCGCGCCGGTGGAGCGGGTGCAGCTCGGTCTGGACGAGCAGTCCAACCTGCTGTGGGCGGTGGAGCGGGTGGTCGACGGCCGCGACGTCGACTCGCGCGTCGTGGACCGGCCGACCGGCCCGGCGTTCAACGAGGGTGCGCCGTCCGGCGACAGCCGCGAGGCGAAGGAGTACGCCTACGTCCCCGCGCAGGGCATCGGACCCTGGTGGACGCCGTACACCCTGGACGAGGAGGGTCCGCGCCGGCTCGTGCAGCGCCGCCTCGCCGACCTGACCCGGCAGCGGCCGACGTTGATGCCGGCCCCGCAGGCCCTCGTCCTGCAGCCGCCCGAGGGGCTCGAGCGCCACCAGGTCGCCCCGCTCGCCGTGCCCAGCAACGGCATCGAGCTCACCCGGCGCTGGTCGCTGGCCCGTGACCTCCACGGACGACCGGTGCTCTGGCTGGAGCGCCGGCGAGGACCGTCGCTGGCGCCCCCCGCCCGGACGCTGCGCTTCGACGTCATGGAGGAGGCGAGGACCCCGCCGGGGCCGCCCGGCTGAGCCTGCCCGGGCCGGCCTGGCACGATGGCGGCGTGGGCTCATGGGGAGCCGCACCGCTCGAGGGGGTGGCGTGACCAGCACGGGCAACGCCCCCTTCGCGGGGCGCCGCGTGGCCGACGCGATGGTCACGCGGCCCCACGTCCACGGACGCGGCACCACCCTGGCCGATGCGCGCGACATCCTGGTCGACACCCACGTCCACCTGCTGCTGCTCGTCGAGGACGGCCGGCTGCTCGGGACGGTGACGCGCGAGGACCTGGCGCCCGCGCCGCACGACGGCCCCGCCCTCGCGGTGGCCACGACGGCCGGACGCACCGTTGCGCCGGACGTCGCGCTGGACGCGGCGCACGACGAGATGCGGGCGGCGGGCCAGCGTCGCCGCGCCGTCGTCACGGACACGGGTGAGCTGGTGGGGCTGCTGTGCCTCAAGCGCAGCGGCGCGGGGTTCTGCACCGACGCGGGCGTGGCCGCCCGGGTCGCCGAGCGCGCCGGCTCCTAGGCCTGCTGCTCGCTCCTGAGCAGCCGGCGCTCGAGCATCACCGCGACCCTGGTCGCGGTCGCGGGGGCGAGGCGGACCAGGCGGTCGACGGCGATGGCGTCGTTGCCGACCCGGATCCGGGCGCGGCCCTTCTCGACGCCGTCGACGATGATCCGGGCCGCCTTGTCGGCGGGGAGCTTGAGCAGCTTCTCGGTGTAGGTGCGCTGCCGGGCCTCGTGGGCCGGGGTGATCTCGCGGCCGGTGGCGCGGGCCCACTCCAGGGCGTTGGAGGAGATGGCCGTCGCGACGCCGCCCGGGTGGACGACGCTCACCTTGACCGGGTGCCCCTCCAGCAGCATCTCCGAGCGCAGCGTCTCGGTGAAGCCGCGCACGGCGAACTTGGCGGCGCAGTAGTGCGACAGCCCGGGCTGGGCGAGGTAGCCGTTGAGGCTGGAGACGTTGACGACGTGGCCGTCGCCGGAGGCGAGCAGGTGGGGCAGGAACGCCTGGGTGCCGTGGATGACGCCGTTGAGGTTGACCCGCAGCACCCGCTCGTAGTCGGACCACTCGCTGTCGAGCACCGAGGAGTTGAAGGCGATGCCGGCGTTGTTGAACACCTGGTGGACGACGCCGAAGTGGGCGGCGACCTCCGCGGCGTACGCCGTGACGGCCTCGCGGTCGCCCATGTCGACCACGGCGGTGTGGAGCTCGCCGCGGGTGCGGGTGGCGGTCTCCTTCAGCCCCGCCTCGTCCACGTCGCAGCCCGACACGCGGGCTCCCCGACGGCTCAGCTCGACGGCCAGCTCGCGGCCGATGCCGCTGCCGGCACCGGTGACGACGACGACCTTGCCCTGCACGCTGCTGCTGCTCATGGGGCGACCGTACCCGCCGGTAGCCGACGCATCCGTAGTCTCGTCAGATGTCCTCCCTCGCCCGGGCGCGCAGCGCGCTGGCCCAGACCGGCCTCACCTCGCGGGCACGCCCCGTCGCCCTCCTGGCGCGCCCCACCGGGCCGCCGTCGCACCGCCTCGGGCTCGGCGAGCTGCTGGGCCCGGCCGCCGCGCTGCGCCTGCCCGCCGCCCTGCCGCGCCTCGCGACCGCCCCCCGGGGCGACGGCCACGTCGTCATCGACCTGCCCGGCTGGCGGGCGCCGGAGGCGACGGCCTGGGGGTTGCGCACCTACCTGCGCTGGTTGGGGTACGACGCCCGCTCGTGGGGGCTGGGCACCAACGGCGGCAGCCCCGAGCGCGACACCGACCGGGTCGCCACGCGTGTGCTGGCGATCGCCGAGGAGCAGGGCCCGGTGTCGCTGGTCGGGTGGAGCCTCGGCGGGGTCATCGCCCGGGAGGTCGCGCGCCGCGAGCCCGAGGCCGTGCGCCGCGTCGTCACCTACGGCTCGCCGGTCGTCGGCGGCCCCCGCTACACCGCCCTCGCGCGCGCCTACCCGCGTCGCGAGCTCGAGCGCATCACCCGGCAGGGCCGGGCCCTGGACCGAGACCGGCCGGTGCGGGTGCCCGTCACCGCGGTGCTGAGCCGCCGCGACGGGGTGGTCGCGTGGCAGGCGTGCGTGGACCACGCCTCGCCGCGGGTCGACCACGTCGAGGTGGGCTCGACCCACCTCGGGCTCGGCCTGGACCCCGACGTGTGGCTGACGGTCGCCCGGCGGCTCGCCGACTAGCCGATCTGGATCTCCAGCGGGTCGCCGCGCCGCAGCGTCTCCACGGCCTCCTGGGCCCAGGCGCGGTCGAACTCCAGCCCGGGGATGGTGTTGAGGACGGCGTGCAGCGTGCTCACGGCCGTCTCGAGGTCCTCGTCGATGGTGTGGGCCACCACGTCGTCCACGGCCGACTTCACGCGGGCGCCGATGTGGTCGAGGAAGGACTTCATGCCGTCCTCGCTGGGGTCGAACTCGGTCACGGGGGCTCCTTCGTCTCGGCGCCCATCATCCCCGGTGCGCCGCGTGAGGTGACCGGGAGGTTGTCCTGCACGTGAGAAGGCCGCCCCCTGGGTACCGAGATCCGGGGCCCCGGCCGCACCATGGTCCCTGCCCCGCCCCGGGACTGCCCGGGGGGACGAGAGGAGCACGGCGTGCCCAGACGCGTGGACCACGACAAGCGACGCAGCGAGATCCTGCTGGAGGCCCGCGCGATGGTGGCCGAGGGCGGCTTCGACGCGCTCCGGATGCGCGACCTGGCCGAGCGCTGCGGCTACGCCCACGGCGCCATCCGCCACTACTTCTCCGACAAGGACGACCTCGTCCACCAGCTCGTGGTCGACGCCGCGCTGCAGCTGAGTGGTCACCTCACGCTGCGCGGCTACCGCGAGGCCCGCGGGCTCGCGGCGCTGCGGCTGCTGTACGCCGACCTCGTCGGCGACGACCCCGAGCTGCTGACCAGCCGGCTGATCCTCAGCGGGCTCACCGACGTGCTGGCCGCCGATGACCGGGTGCGGGCGCTGGTCCGGGAGCGCGTCACCCAGCTGCGCGAGTACACCCTGACCCACCTCGACGAGGCGCTCGAGGACGGCGAGGTCACCGGTGGCCGCCCGCTCGAGGTGAGCGCCGCGATGCTGGTCCACGTCTGCGCCGGCGTGCTGAGCAGCCTGTGGCTGCGCCACGACGACCCGCTGGCGGCGTACGCCGACCGCGAGGTCGAGGCGGTCCTCGCCACGGCCTGACCGCACCGTGGCGGTCCGCCGCTCAGCGGGAGAGCCGGGCCAGGCGCTCGCGCAGCTGCTCGACGCGGTCGGCGTCCCAGCCGGCCGGGTGGAGCATCGCGACCCAGGCGTCCAGCGGCTGGGTGCCGTAGAGGTGGCCGTGGTCCTCGTCGAAGTCGTTGCCGACCGCCATGTCCACCGTGAGGTTGAGGAAGGTCGCCGCGGGCCACCAGCTCATGGCGGGGTTGACCGCCGGGTCCAGGGGCTCCGCGAGCCAGTCGGGCCGCTGCCACAGGGTCGGGGCGTCCCACCACACGATCGGGTCGTCGGCCTGCTGCAGGAAGACCGCGCGGGGGCGGGTGCCCTCGAGGTCGGAGCGGCGGTTGGCGAAGACGAGGTCGCGCCCGTCGCCGACCACGGGGCGCACCTGCGTCGAGCCCGGTCGGCGCTCGCGCTCGGCCTCGCGGCGCAGGTGGACGAACTCCGGGGGCCCGATCCACAGGCTGGCGCGGGTGCGGGCCACGAGGTCGTCGAGGTCGGCGAACGCCTCGGAGGCGCCGTGGCTCCCCAGGCTCTCGCCCGCCACCAGCAGCGCGGGTCGCCGATCCGCCGGCAGGGCGTCGAGGCGGGCGCGGACCGCGCCCACGAGCTGGCGACCGGTCTCGCCGGCGCCCTCGTGCTCGGCGAGGTAGGCCATCGGGCTCGGCAGGTGGGAGTACTGCACGGCGACGGTCGCGACGTCGCCGTCGAGGAGGTGCTCGGGCGGGGAGACGACCTGCTCGTTGACCCACCCGGTGCCGGTCGGCACCACGACCAGCACCGCGGAGCGGTCCCACGCGTCGAGGCGGTCCATCTCGGCCAGCGCGAGCCGCACCCGGCCGGCGACGTCGTCGGCGCTGGAGCGGCCCACGAAGACCCGCACCGGCTCGCGGACCGCGTCGGGATCGGGCGCCAGCGACGCGAGCTCCTCGACGGTCGGCCCGCCGCTGAGGAAGCGGCGCCCCTGGTGGCCGACCTCGGCCCAGTCGACCAGCGATCCGGGAGCCCCCGAGCGCAGCGACCCCGCGGCCGGGGCCTGGGTGCTGCTGCGCACCTGGAGGTCCTGGGCCGCGAAGGTGTCGTTCATCCCCTCCAGCGTGCGGTCGAGGACCCACGTGCTGCTGGCCGCCAGCAGTCCCCACGCGACCACCACGAGGGCGAGCACGCCGGCCACCGAGGCGGGCAGCCAGCGCGCCCCCAGGGCGGTGACGCGGCGGTGCAGCAGGCGCACCAGCCACGCCACCGCCAGCAGCACGAGCAGGGTGGCCAGGGCCAGGCCCAGCGCACCGGCGTACGCCGTGGCGGTGAGGGTGGGCGTGTAGCCCAGGCGCTCCCAGGTCCAGCGGTGCTGGCCGGCCGCGCGGGCGATGCCCACGACGGCCACCCCGAGCAGCACCACGACCAGCACCAGCCGGGGCCGGGCGCCCAGCCGCGGCGGGTCCCACCCGACCAGCCGCAGCAACCGGGTCCCGGCAGCCGTCAGCAGCGCGCCGACGGCGTACCCCACGGCCAGGCCGACCCCGCTCAGGACGCCCTGGAAGACCCACGTGCGGGCCAGCAGCGACGGCGCCAGCGTGGCGTCGAGGAGCAGCACGGCCAGCACGAGGCCCAGGGGGCTGCGGGCCTGCAGCCAGCGGGTGGCGGCCCCGGCGCGTCCGGGTGGGGTGGGCACGCCGGGATCCTACGTTCTCCGGGCGGAGAGGAACTGGACCAGCGGTGCCGGAGGATGGGGGCATGGGCGACGCCGACGTGGAGATCCTGCCGACCGAGCGCGAGGGGGCGTTCGTGGTGCGGGTCGGGGGGCGCGACCAGTCGTGCGTCGACCTCGGCGACCCCACGCGGCTCGTCTTCGACTACGTGCGGCGGATGGGCGACGTCCTGGACGCGGTGGGCGAGCCGGGCCGGCCCGTGCGGGTGCTCCACGTCGGGGGAGCCGGCCTGACGCTGCCGCGCTACGTGGCCGCCACGCGGCCGACGTCGTGGCAGGTGGTGCTCGAGCCCGACGAGGCCCTCACCGCCCGGATCCGCGAGGAGCTCCCGCTGCCGCGACGGAGCGGCATCCGGGTCCGTCCGGTGGCCGGGCGCGAGGGCCTGGAGGCCGTGCGCGACGACGCCGTCGACGTGGTGGTGCTCGACGCCTACCGCGACGGCGAGATGCCCGAGGACCTGGTCAGCGCCGAGGCGGCGGCGGCGTACGCCCGGGTGCTGGGGGTCGGTGGGGTGCTGCTCGCCAACGTGGCCGACCGGGCCCCCTTCGCGCTGGCCCGCGACGTGCTGGCCGGGCTGCGCACCTGCTTCGCCGAGGTCCTCGTGAGCGCCGAGCCCGCGACGCTGAAGGGCCGCCGCCCGGGCAACCTGCTGCTCGTGGCGGGCGGGGACGACCGGCTGCGGCGGGCTCTGGAGCGCAGCGCGACCACCTCGGCGGCGCCGTACCGCGTGCTGGCGGGGGAGCAGGTCGGCAGCGTGCTCGGCGGTGGCGCGCCGCGGGCGGACCCGCTCCGGATCGACACTTGACATTTCAAATGTTGCGCGTAGGATGAGTCCTGTAGTTGAAGTCTCAACTGCACACCTACCTCGCACAGGAGCTCGTCATGGGTCTGTTCAACCGTTCCGACAAGTCCGACACCACCCCCGAGGTCACCGGCACCGGTGGCGCCGCGTCCGCCGTCTTCGACGCGCCGACCACGCACCTGTCCGACATCTCGGGCGAGTACACGATCGACCCCAGCCACAGCCGCATCGGCTTCTCCGCCCGCCACGCGATGGTCACCACCGTCCGCGGCTCGTTCGGCGACTTCGAGGGCACCGCCCACGTCGACACCGCCAACCCGTCGGCCTCCCACGCCAAGGTCGTCATCAAGACCGCCAGCATCGACACCGGCTCCGCCGACCGCGACGGCCACCTGCGCTCGGGCGACTTCTTCGACGCCGACGCCAACCCCGAGATCACCTTCGTCACCACCTCGGTCGAGCGCGTCGAGGACGACGTGTGGCGCCTGGCCGGCGACCTCACCATCAAGGGCGTCTCGCAGCCCCTCTCGATCGACTTCGAGTCCACCGGCTCGGCCGTCGACCCGTTCGGCAACACCCGCATCGGCTTCGAGGGCGCGACCACCATCAACCGCAAGGACTTCGGCCTCACCTGGAACGCCGCGCTCGAGACCGGTGGCGTGCTCGTCTCCGAGAAGATCAAGCTCGAGTTCGACGTCTCCGCGATCAAGTCCGCCTGACTCACCCCGCGGCCCTCGCGGGCCCGTCCCACCACCCCTGCACGAGGCTCCCAGGAGGAGTGACATGGCCGTCCCCGTCGTACGCCTGAACCACGCGGTGCTCTTCGTCTCCGACCTGGAGCGGGCGCTGGAGTTCTACACCGCGGCGTTCGGCGTGGAGGTGGTCGCCCGCGAGCCTCGGGCCGACGCGGCGTTCCTGCGGATGCCGCGCTCGGAGAACCACCACGACCTGGGTCTGTTCGGGGTCGGGGCCGACGCCCCGCCCCGACAGCCCGGGACGGTGGGGCTCTACCACCTGGCCTGGCAGGTCGACACGGTCGAGGACCTCGAGGAGGCCCGCACCACGCTGGTCGGCCTGGGGGCCTGCACCGGGGAGTCCAGCCACGGGGCCACCAAGAGCATCTACGGCGTCGACCCCGACGGCAACGAGTTCGAGGTCATGTGGATGCTGCCCCGCGCCGACTGGGGCGAGCTCGCGCACTCCGCGACCACCGAGCGGCTCGACCTCGCGGCCGAGGTCGCGCGCTGGGGCGGACGCCGCACCGCCGGCCGCGTGGTGGAGGACACCCCCGCCTGAGCCCGCACGCGGGTTTCCGCTCGGCGCACCTGGGCACGCTGCGGGCCTCCGACCCCCGAGGAGTGCGCCGATGAGCCACCCGATCACGGTCCTGTGGTCCGTCCCCCGCTCCGTCTCGACGTCGTTCGAGCGCATGGTGAGCGAGCGCGGCGACCACACCGTCCTCGACGAGCCGTTCTCGCGGGCCTACTACTACGGTCCCGACCGGCGCTCGCAGCGCTACGACTCCGAGATGCCCCACAGCGCGGCGCTGGAGATCCTCGAGGAGATCGAGGACGCCGCTCGCGAGCGGCCCGTCTTCGTCAAGGACATGGCCTACCAGGCCGTCGAGCTGCTCGGCCCCGACCTGCTGGCCCGCTTCCGCAACTGCTTCCTCGTGCGCGACCCGGCCGCCACGCTGCCCTCGCTGGCACGCCACTGGCCCGACTTCACCGAGGAGGAGACCGGCTGGCCCCACCTCGACGAGGCCGCCGACATCGTCGAGTCCCTCGGCCAGCCCCTCGTCGTCGTCGACGCCGACCGGCTCTGCGCCGACCCCGCCGCCGTCGTCGGCCGCTGGTGCGACGCCATGGGCCTCGAGCCCGACCCCGACGCCCTCACCTGGGAGCCCGGCATGCGCCCCGAGTGGGAGCTGTGGGGCGAGTGGCACGGCTCCACCACCCGCACCACCGGCTTCGGCGAGCTCCGCCCGCCCCCGCCCGCCCCCGGCCCCGACCAGCCGCGCCTCCACGCGGCGTACGTCCGGGCGGTGCCGGTCTACGAGCGGCTCGTCGCCCACGCGCTGTAGGGGTGACGCAACGTCATGCGGATGGTGGCCTTGGGCCCCCACTTCGCATGGCGTCCCGCGGCTGGGCGGCGGACGTCGTACGAGGTGGTCGTCGGGGCGGCCAGCTCGCATGACCTCCCGCCTCGCGACGCCGCAACGTCATCCAACGCGGTCGTCAGAGCAGCCAGCTCGCATGACGTCCTCCTCGGCCCGGCGCGACGTCATGCGAATCGTGGGCTTGGACCCCCACTTCGCATGACGTCCCACGGCTGGGGCGTGCGTCGTACGAGGTGGTCGTCGGGGCGGCCGTCTCGCATGACGTCCTGCCCCGAGCCGGCGCGACGTCGTACGAGGTGGTCGTCAGAGCAGCCAGCTCGCATGACGTCTTCCTCGGCCCGGCGCGACGTCATGCGAATCGTGGGCTTGGACCCCCACTTCGCATGACGTCCCACGGCTGGGGCGTGCGTCGTACGAGGTGGTCGTCGGGGCGGCCGTCTCGCATGACGTCCTGCCCCGAGCGCCCCGGGACGACCCCGGACGCCCCCGGGACGCGGCGCCGCGCCCCGCAGCAGGTCAGAACCGCGGCAGCCCCGCGACCTTCCACCCGGCGAAGGCGCCGGCCGCCTCGTCGGTCATGTCGGGGTACTTCTTGACGGCGCCCCTCTTCCAGCCGGACGACGAGTGCCGCCACGTGGTCACGGTGCCCTGCATGACGCCGTCGGCGTCGCGCTCGGCGACGCGGGCGCGGACCAGGCCGCGGGGGTCGTCCGTGCTGCGGGCCCAGCCGACGTCGTCCATCAGGGCGCCGTCGACGGTCCAGGTGCCGCCGCCGGGGGCGGGCAGCGTGACGAGCTTGCCGCCCCTGAACGTGAGCACCCGGAAGAACTCGGCGTGCGCGCCCTGGGTGAACCCGACGACGAGGTCCTTGCCCGTGCGCTCGTCGAGGGTGGCGCTGCCCTGCCACACGGGTCCGCTCCAGCTGGTGAGGGTGCGGGTGGCCTTCACGATCGTGCCGGGCCGGGTGCGGACCCGCACCGTGACGGTGCCCTGGTCAGCGCCCGAGCCGCCCTTGCGCACGACGCCGATCTGGTCGGCGGTGCCGTTGCCGTCGACGTCGGCCGACCTCACCACCCGGCACCCGCTGACGCCGGCGCACACGCCCGGGGCCGCCGAGGCGGGCGTGGCCGCGCCGAGCGTGCCGGCCCCCGCGACCAGGGCCACCGCGACCCACCGTGCCGTGCGTGCTGCTGCTCCACCCATCTCGTCCCCCCGAGGTCCGGGGCGCCGATGGTTGTCATCGGCACCTGTTTCGGAGACTAGGGCGGACGCGCCGGTAGCGGAACCCGCGGACGGCTCCCCGCGCTGGCGAGGTGCCGCCACGCGGCCCGTGGCGGTCAGAGCACGTCGGGGTCGAGGTCGAGCGTGGTGGTGTCGAGAGAGGCGAGCAGGGCCAGCACCGGCCCGGTGCGCGGCAGCTCCACGGCGTAGAAGTACCTCGCCGCGGCCCGCTTGCCGTCGGGGAACCTGCCCTGCGCGGAGCCGACCGCGACCAGCTGCTCGAGCCACAGCCACGCCACGACGACGTGCCCGAACGCCTCGAGGTACGCCGTGGCGTTGGCCAGCGCGAGCGCCGGGTCGCCCTTCTCCCACAGCACGCCGGTCACCCGGACCAGCTCGTCCCAGGTGCCCCCCAGCGCCGAGGCGTACGCCGCGGGCTCGCCGCCGGCGGCCCGGGCCGCCTCGACGGTGGTCGCGATCCGGGCGCCGAGCACGCCGAGCGAGCGGCCACCGCCCTCGACGACCTTGCGGCCGAGCAGGTCGAGCGCCTGGATGCCGTGGGTGCCCTCGTGGATCGGGTTGAGCCGGTTGTCGCGGTAGAGCTGCTCGACCGGGTGGTCGCGGGTGTAGCCGTAGCCGCCGTGCACCTGGATCGCGAGGTCGTTGGCGGCCAGGCACCACTGCGAGGGCCACGACTTCGCGATGGGGGTGAGCAGCGAGAGCAGCTGCTCGGCCTCGCGGGCGGCGTCGGCGTCGGGGTGGGTCCGCGACTCGTCGACGAGGTGGGCGCAGAACAGCACCAGCGCGAGCGCGCCCTCGACGTACGACTTCTGCGCCAGCAGCATCCGCCGGACGTCGGCGTGCTCGACGAGCGCCACCGGTGGGGTCGTGGGGTCCTTGCGGTCGAGCGGGCGGCCCTGGGTGCGCACGCGGGCGTACTCCAGCGAGTGCAGGTAGCCCGTGTAGCCGAGCGCCATCGCACCGGCGCCGACGCTGACGCGCGCCTCGTTCATCATGTGGAACATGTAGGTCAGGCCGCGACCCTCCTCGCCCACGAGGTGGCCGACCGCACCGGCCCGGCCGCCCGGGGTGGCGAGGCCCTCGCCGAAGTTGAGCAGCGTGTTCGTGGTGGCGCGGTAGCCCATCTTGTGGTTGAGCCCCACCAGCGCCACGTCGTTGCGCTCGCCGACCGACCCGTCGTCGGCGGGGAGCCACTTGGGCACGATGAACAGCGAGATGCCCTTGGTGCCGGGCGCCGCGTCCGGGGTCTTGGCCAGCACCAGGTGGACGATGTTCTCGGCCAGCTCGTGGTCGCCGCCGGAGATCCACATCTTGGTGCCGGTGACCCGGTAGCTGCCGTCGTCCTGCCGCACGGCACGGGTGGTGATGTCGCCGAGCGAGGACCCCGCCTGGGGCTCGGAGAGCGCCATGGTGCCGTACCAGCGGCCCGCCACCACCGGCTCGGCGTACGTCGCGACCTGCTCCGGCGTGCCGTACGTCGCCAGCAGGTTGGCGTTGCCCTCGGCCAGGAACGGGTAGGCGAAGGCCCCGATGCTGGCCGCCTGGAACCAGCTCGACGCCGCCTGGTGCACCACGAACGGCAGCTGCATGCCGCCGAGCTCGGCGTCGAAGACGCTGGTCGGCAGCCCCGAGGCGGTGTACGCCGCCAGCGCGGCCTTCACCGACGCGGGCTGCACGACGCGCCCGTCCTCGCCGACGTGGGGCTCGTGGGTGTCGGCCTCCCGGTTGAGCGGCGCGAAGTGCTCGGTCGCCAGCTGCTCGGCCAGGTCGAGGACGGCGTCGAAGGTCTCGCGGTCGTGCTCGGCGTACCGCTCCCGCTCGACCAGGCGCTCGACGCCCAGCCAGTCGTGGAGCAGGAAGTCGAGGTCGCGGCGCGACATCAGCAGCGAGGAGGCCATGGGCTCAGCCTGCCACCGGCGCCGACGTGCGGGGCGCCGGGACGACGCCGTCGGCCTCGAGCCGGTCGAACAGGTCGAGGAAGGCGTCGAGGGTGACCCGGTGGCCGGTGAACCCGGCCCGTCGGCTGCGGGCCAGGTCGGTCAGGCACTCCATGTCGCGGCCGAGGTCGCCGTCGGTGTGCCACCAGGAGGCGACCCGGTCGAGGTCGGCCTCGGCGAGGCCCTCGCGCTCGGCCACGGTGCGCCAGGTCGGGGCGGCGTCGGCCATCTGCTCCTCGAGCGGGCGCGGCTCGCCCTCGAAGCCCTCGGGACGCACGCCGAGGCGCTCGGCGAGCCGGGGCCACAGCCAGCGCCAGCGGAAGACGTCGCCGTTGGCGACGTTGAACGCCGTGTCCGCCGCGGCCGGGTCGGTGGCCGCCCAGTGCAGCTGCTCGGCGAGCAGGTCGGCGTCGGTCATGTCGGTGACGCCGTTCCACTGGGTCTGCGAGCCGGGGAACACGAAGGGCCGGTCGAGCTCGCGGCAGATCGCGGCGTACGCCGCCAGGGTCTGGCCCATGTTCATCGCGTTGCCCAGCGCCGAGCCGATGATGGTGTGCGCCCGGTGCACGCTCCAGGTGAAGCCGTCGCGCTCGGCGGCGGCGAACAGCTCGTCCTCCTGCGCGTAGTAGAAGTTCGGGTAGGGCAGGCGGTCCTCGTCCTCGTGGAACGGCGTGTCCGGCACCTCGCCCTGGCCGTAGGCCTCGAACGGGCCGAGGTAGTGCTTGAGCCCGGTCAGCAGCGCCACGTGGCGCACCGACGCGGCCTCGCCGTCCGCGGGCCGCACGGCCTCGAGGACGTCGCGCACCATGGCGCCGTTGACGCGGATGTTCTCCTCCTCGGAGTCCTGGCGCGCCCACGCGGTGACGAAGACGTGGGTGGGTCGGTGCCCGGCGAGCGCGTCGCGCAGGGACCGCGCGTCGGTCAGGTCGGCCTGCACGGGGCGCACCCCGGGCAGCTCGCGGCCGCTGCGGGACAGGCCCAGGACCTCCCAGCCCCGGGCGACGAGCAGCCGGCACAGCGCGCCGCCGGCGATGCCGGTCGCGCCCACGACCAGGGCGGTGCCGCCGGTGTCGGCGGTGGTCTCGCGGGTGGGGGTGGAGGGGACGGGGGACGGGTCGGCTTCGGTCACTGCTCGACGGTAGGCGGCATCGCCAAGCGTCCGAGCACCGGTGCGGGTAGCATGACGGCGTAGCGGCCGTAGCTCTCGGCCGTGGTCCCACCCGGACGTGGCCGTTCCCGGCCTGACCCGGGAGTCACGCGCCAGGCCCGACCAACGCGGGCGTGGCCGTTCGGACCGACCAGCAGGGGTGGACGATCGCTGTCCGACGACCGGCGCCACGTCCTCCGGGACGGCGCCGGTGACGGGCACACGGAGGAGGAGCCTGTGGCTCGAGGAGGCCAGCGCCAGTCCGGCGCGAGGCGCGGGGGGAACGGCCAGCGACGCCGCGTGCGTCCGGGCGACAACGAGGGCATCATCCCGGTGCTCGCGCGCACGGTCCGCGAGGTCGAGAACGCCGTCGGCAAGGGCTCGGTGATGCCGTCGGTCCGCACGAAGTTCCAGGTCGTCGCGCTGCTCGCCCGCGACGAGCGCACCCGCGTCAAGCAGGACAACACCCTCAACGACTCCCGTCGCGCCGAGCAGCTCAAGCGCCTCGACGGCATCGCGACCATCCTGGCCACCACCGCTGCCCGCGACAGCACGCTGTTCACCCTGCTCGACGAGCACGCCGAGATCTCCGAGTCGGCCAAGATCCTCAAGCGCGAGATGCTCGAGGAGGCCGGCCTCGAGGCTCCCGAGGAGGCCGAGACCGAGGTCGTCGAGGACGCCCTGCCGACCACGCAGCGCCAGGTGGTGCCGCAGTCGGTGATCTCGCGCCAGCTCGCCAACCCCTTCCTCGTCCCCGACTTCACCCACGCCCGCCAGGTCCGCGCCAAGGCGCGCCGGCTCTCCGGCTGGGAGCTGCTCGGCCCGCTGTTCCGCTCCTTCGAGTACGCCGGCCCCGGCGCCGCCGCCTGCATGCCGCTGCCCGACCTCGAGACCGACCCCGGCGCCTTCAAGGCGCCCGACGGCCTCGAGCTGATGCCCCACCAGGCGCAGCTGGTCGCCTCGGCCGCCGCCGGCCACCGCACCTTCCTGCTGGCCGACGAGCCGGGCCTGGGCAAGACCGCGCAGGCGCTGCTGGCCGCCCAGGCCGCCGACGCGTTCCCGCTGCTGGTCGTGGTGCCCAACGTCGTCAAGACCAACTGGGCCCGCGAGGCCGGGCTGTGGACGCCGCAGCGCCCGGCCACCGTGATCCACGGCGACGGCCACGGCGTCGACGGCTTCGCCGACATCGTCGTCGTCAACTACGAGGTGCTCGACCGCCACGTCGGCTGGCTCGGCGACTTCGGCTTCCGCGGCATGGTGGTCGACGAGGCGCACTTCATCAAGAACAAGCAGTCGCAGCGCTCCCAGCACGTGCTCCACCTCTCGGAGAAGATCCGGGCCCGGGCCGGCGCGCCGCTGCTGATGGCGCTGACCGGCACGCCGCTGATCAACGACATCGAGGACTTCCAGGCGATCTGGGAGTTCCTCGGCTGGATCAACGACAAGGTCCCGCTGGGCGACCTCATGGAGGCGCTCGAGGAGACCGGGATGACGCCCCAGGACCCGGGCTTCTACCCCGCGGCCCGGCAGAGCGTCATCGACCTCGGCATCGTGCGCCGCCGCAAGGTCGACGTCGCCGCCGACATCCCCGCCCGCCGCGTGGCCGACCTGCCGGTCGAGCTCGACGACGAGGCCGGACGCTCGATCCGCGCCGCCGAGCGCGAGCTGGCCCGTCGGCTGGTGCACCGCTACGACAGCGCCATGGCCACCCGCAGCTCGGGGCCGGTGCTCGAGGGCATCGACCGCGAGCTGGTCCGCCGCGTCGCCGGCTGGGAGCGCGAGGACTCCTCGACCAAGACCGGCGAGAACGTCTTCGGCATGCTGCGCCGCATCGGCCAGGCCAAGGCCGGGCTGGCGGCCGACTACGCCGCCCAGCTGGCCCGCAGCGTCGGCAAGGTGGTGTTCTTCGCCAAGCACGTCGACGTCATGGACACCGCCGAGGAGCTGTTCGACAAGCGTGGCCTGCGCTACACCTCGATCCGCGGCGACCAGAGCACCAAGCACCGCCAGGAGCAGATCGACTCCTTCGTCAACGACCCCGAGGTCAAGGTGGTGGTGTGCTCGCTGACCGCCGCCGGCGTCGGGCTGAACCTGCAGGTCGCCTCCAACCTGGTGCTCGCGGAGCTGTCGTGGACCGACGCCGAGCAGACCCAGGCGATCGACCGGGTGCACCGCATCGGCCAGGCCGAGCCCGTCACGGCGTGGCGCATCATCGCGACCCAGACCATCGACACCCGCATCGCCGAGGTCATCGACCGCAAGGCCGGCCTCGCCGCCCGCGCGCTCGACGGCGCCGGCGAGGACGTCGCCACCTCGGTCGACGTACAGCTCGAGGCCCTGGTCGCCCTGCTCACCGACGCCCTCGAGGAGCGCGCGGCGGCCTGAGCCACTGGACGTCCTTTCCAGCTACCTGACGTCCGTTGCAACACGCGTCAAGTGACTGATTACCCGGACGTCCGGGTGATCAGCGGCCCGCCAGGAACCCCAGCAGGGCCGCGGTCGTCGCCCCGGGCGCCTCCTCGGGGAGGAAGTGGCCGCAGTCGAGCGCCTCGCCCTGCACGTCGTCGGCGTAGGCCCGCCACACCCCCAGCACGTCGTACGCCGAGCCGACGAAGCCGCGCGCACCCCACAGCGCGAGCAGCGGGGCGGTGACGCGGTGGCCCGCGAGGGCGTCGACCTCGTCGTGCTCGAGGTCGATGGTGGCCGCCGCGCGGTAGTCCTCGCAGGTCGCGTGCACCGCCTCGGGGGAGGAGAAGCAGCGGACGTACTCCTCCACGGCCCGCTCGCCGAACGCGTCCGGGTCCGCCGACCAGCGCCCCAGCTTGGTGCGCAGGTAGAGGGCGGGGTCCGCGCCGATCATCCGCTCGGGCAGGTCGCCCTCCTGGCTGAGGAAGAACCAGTGCTCGTAGGTCTGCGCGAGCGCCCGGTCGACGTGTCCGAAGACGTGCCGGGTCGGCACCACGTCGAGCACCGCCGCCCGGGTCACGCGCGCGGGGTGGTCGAGGCAGAGCCGGTGTGCGACGCGGGCGCCCCGGTCGTGGCCCACCACGGCGAACCGCTCGTGGCCCAGGGCCGCCATCAGGCCGGCCTGGTCGGCGGCCATCGCCCGCTTGGAGTACGCCGCGTGGTCGCCCCCGCCGGGCGGCTTGGCGGAGTCGCCGTACCCCCGCAGGTCGGCGGCCACGACCGTGTGGTGCTCGGCCAGGGCCGGGGCGACCCGGTGCCACATCGCGTGGGTCTGCGGGTAGCCGTGCAGCAGCAGCACCGGCGGTCCGGAGCCCCCCACCTGCGCCCGGACCCGGACGGTGGCGTCCGGCTCCAGGTCGGGAGCGGGGACGTCGACGTCGTGGACGGTGAAGCCGGGGAGCTCGATCACCGCTCCAGCATGCCCCGCGACGGGGCCGCGTCGAGCGGGAGCGTCACCCCGAAGCGGCTGCCGACCCCGGGGGTGCTGCTCGCCTCGAGCCGGCCGCCGAGCAGCTCGACGAGCTCGCGGCAGATCGCGAGGCCGAGGCCCGCCCCGCCGTGGCGCCGGGTCTGGGTGGGGTCGGCCTGGGTGAAGGACTCGAAGAGCGACTCGAGCTGGCCGTCGTCGATGCCGGGGCCGGTGTCGGCGACCACGAACCGGACGGCCGGCTCGCCCGAGGTCGTGACCGCGCGCGAGACCAGCAGCCGCACGCTGCCGGCCTCGGTGAACTTCACGGCGTTGCCGACCAGGTTGGTCAGCACCTGGGTGACCCGCAGCGGGTCGGCCCGCAGCCGGTGCGGCGCGTCGGGCTCGACCTCGCCGACCAGCTCGAGGCCGGCCCGGTCGGCGGCCGGCGCCGCCCACACCAGGACCTCCTCGACCAGCGCCGGCACCGACATCGGCTCGGCGGTCACGGTCAGCTTGCCGGCCTCGAGCCGCGAGACGTCGAGGATGTCGTTGACCAGGCGCAGCAGCTGCAGTGCCGAGCGCTGCACCACCTCGAGGCGCCGGCGCTGGTCGTCGTCGAGGTCGCTGTCGGCCAGCAGCTCGCTGTTGCCCAGGATGCTGGTCAGCGGGGTGCGGACCTCGTGGCTCATGTTGGCCAGGAACATCGACTTGGCCTGGTCGGCCTGCTCGGCCGTGCGCCGCGCCGCCTCGAGGTCGCGCCGCATCCCGGTCTCGACCGTCATGTCCTCCGCGACGCCGTGCACGGCCACCACCTCGCCGTCGACCACGACCGGCACCAGCGCGACGTTGAGGTCGAGCACCTCGCCGGTGCGGGTCCGCATCGCCGTGTGCACCTTCTGGGGCTCGCGCGACCAGGCGTCCGCGAACGCCTTCGCGGCGTCCGGCACGACGTCCGCGGGCAGCAGCCGGTCGAAGCTGAGCCGTCGCAGCTGCTCCAGCGGGTAGCCGCTGATCTCCTGGGTGACCTCGTTGGCCTCCACGAAGGTGCCGGTGGCGTCGAGGGTGAAGGTCGCGTGCGGGTTGTCGGCGAACAGCGCCTCGTAGTGCTGCAGCCGGCGACGCAGCTCGGCGACCTCCGTCACCCGTCCCGCCCGGCGCCGACGGGCCCACCACCTGCGCACTGCCACCTCCTGCCTCGACCGATCGGAGCACATGGTGACAGACCGGGCATCGCGCGTCTCGGTCCCCGGCGCGTCGCCGCGCGGTGGGGCATGGTGGGCGTCGACCCCCCGTCCCGGCACCTGGAGGCACCCATGCCCGCGCTCGACGTCGACGCCCTGCTCCGCGACCTGACGGACCAGGAGAAGGCCTCGCTCGTGCTGGGGGGCGACTTCTGGCACACCGCCGCCGTGCCCCGGCTGGGCCTGCCCGCGATCATGGTGGCCGACGGCCCCCACGGCCTGCGGATGCAGCCCGCGGAGAGCGACCACGCCGGCATCGGCGGCAGCCTGCCCGCCACCTGCTTCCCGCCGGCGGCCGGCCTGGCGTCGTCGTGGGACCCCGAGCTGGTGGCCGAGGTCGGGCACGCGCTGGCGCACGAGGCGCGCGAGCAGGGCGTGTCGGTCGTGCTCGGGCCGGGGGTCAACATCAAGCGCTCCCCGCTGTGCGGGCGCAACTTCGAGTACTTCTCCGAGGACCCCCACCTCGCCGGCGAGCTCGCCCTGGCGATGGTGCGCGCGGTCCAGGAGGGTGGCGTCGGCACCTCGCTCAAGCACTACGCGGCCAACAACCAGGAGGACGACCGGGTGCGGGTCTCGGCCGAGGTCGACGAGCGCACCCTGCGCGAGATCTACCTCCCGGCGTTCGAGCGCGTCGTCACCGCCGCCCAGCCCTGGACGGTGATGTGCTCCTACAACCGCGTCAACGGGGTGCACGCCTCCCAGCACCCGTGGCTGCTCACCGAGGTGCTGCGCGGCGAGTGGGGCTTCGAGGGCCTGGTGGTCTCCGACTGGGGCGCGGTCCACGACCGCGTCGCCGCGCTCGCCGCGGGGCTCGACCTCGAGATGCCGCCGCAGCACGGCCACAGCGACACCGCCGTGCTCGAGGCGCTGGCCTCGGGGGCGCTCCCGCGCGAGGTCCTGGACCGGGGCGTGCGACGCGTGCTCGAGCTGGTCGCGAGGGCGCAGCCGACCCTCGACGAGCACGGCAGCGACGCCTCGGAGCCCCAGGCCGTCGACCGCCACCACGCCCTGGCCCGTCGGGCGGCGGCCGCCGCCGCGGTGCTGCTCAAGAACGACGGCGACCTGCTGCCGCTGGAGCCCGCGGCCGGCACCACGCTCGCCGTCGTCGGTGCGTTCGCCACCGACCCGCGCTACCA
Source organism: Nocardioides scoriae (assembly GCF_900104965.1). Lineage (NCBI taxonomy): Bacteria > Bacillati > Actinomycetota > Actinomycetes > Propionibacteriales > Nocardioidaceae > Nocardioides > Nocardioides scoriae. The sequence continues at coordinate 3,706,619 of NZ_LT629757.1, forward strand.
GGGCGCCGGCAGCTCGCAGGTGGCCCCGACCCGGGTCGACACCCTGCTCGACGAGCTGGTCGCCCTGGTCCCGGAGGGCGTCGAGGTCCGCCACGCGGCCGGCTTCCGGCTCGACGACGAGCAGCCCGACACCGCGCTGGTGCAGGAGGCGGTGGCCCTGGCCCGGGACGCCGACACCGTCGTGCTGAGCCTGGGCCTGCCGGCGGCCGCGGAGTCCGAGGGCTTCGACCGCACCCACCTCGACCTGCCCCCGGCCCAGCTCGCGCTGCTCGAGGCCGTCGCCGCGGTCCACGACCGGGTGGTGGTGCTGCTGTCCAACGGGTCGGTCGTGCGGCTCTCGACCTGGGAGCACCTGGCCGGGGCGGTCCTGGAGTGCTGGCTGGGAGGACAGGCCTCCGGCGGGGGCGCGGCCGACCTGCTGCTCGGGCGGGCCACGCCCGGCGGCAAGCTCGCCGAGACCGTGCCGCTGCGCCTGGAGGACAACCCGTCCTACCTGTCCTTCCCGGGCGACTCCCAGCGGGTGGTCTACGGCGAGGGCGTCTTCGTCGGCTACCGCGGCTACGACCACCGCGACCAGGAGGTCAGCCACCCCTTCGGCTTCGGCCTCTCCTACACGACCTTCGCGCTGGGGCGCCCCGCGGTCGAGGTCACCGGCTCGGTCGCCGGGGGCGACCTCGCCGTCGAGGTCGCCGTGGAGGTGACCAACACGGGCAGCCGTCCGGGCGCCGAGGTCGTGCAGCTCTACGTCGAGGACGTCGAGGCGTCGGTGGCGCGACCCGACCGGGAGCTGCGGGCCTTCGCGCGCGTCCACCTCGGCCCGGGGGAGTCCGCGACCGCCCGGCTGCGGCTGGACGCCCGTGCGTTCTCGTTCTGGTCCGAGGTGCTCGGGCGCTGGGCCGTCGAGGCCGGCGAGTTCGTGCTGCGGGTCGGCACCTCCTCGCGCGACCTGCCCCACGCCGAGACGCTCCACCTCGACGCCCCCTCGGTGGCCCCGCCGCTCACGGGGTGGTCGAGCCTGCACGAGTGGCTGGCCGACGAGCGCGGCCGGGCGCTGCTCGAGGAGGTGACCGCCTCCGCGCCGGGCGGGGGCGGGATCCTCACCGACGCCCAGATGGTGACCGTCATCGGCTCGATGCCGCTGGAGACCCTGGCCGGCTTCGGCCAGGGCGGGCTCGACCACGCCACCCTGGTGACGATGCTGGAGCGGCTGTGAGCGAGCACCCCGCCGACCACCACGACCTGATCCGGGTCCAGGGCGCACGCGTGCACAACCTGCGCGACGTCGACGTCGAGATCCCCAAGCGGCGGTTGACGGCCTTCACCGGCGTCTCCGGGTCGGGCAAGAGCTCGCTGGTGTTCGCGACCATCGCCGCGGAGTCCCAGCGCCTCATCAACGAGACCTACAGCGCCTTCCTGCAGGGGTTCATGCCCTCCCTGGCCCGCCCCGAGGTCGACCTGCTCGACGGGCTGACGACGGCGATCATCGTCGACCAGGAGCGGATGGGCGCCAACCCGCGCTCGACGGTCGGCACCGCGACCGACGCCAACGCGATGCTGCGGATCCTCTTCAGCCGGCTCGGGCAGCCCCACGTCGGCCCGCCGACGGCGTACTCCTTCAACGTGCCGACCCGCGTCGCGAGCGGGGTGATGAGGACCGAGAAGGGCGGCACCCAGCAGAAGACGGTGGTCAAGGACGCGGTCTACCAGGGCGGCATGTGCCCGCGCTGCGAGGGCACGGGCGCGGTCACCGACATCGACCTGACCGCGATCTTCGACGCCTCCAGGAGCCTGGCCGACGGCGCCCTGACGGTGCCGGGCTACAGCATGGACGGCTGGTACGGCCGGATCTTCGCCGGCGCCGGGCTGCCGATGGACAAGCCGGTCGGGGAGTTCACGCCCGCCGAGCTCGAGAAGCTGCTGCGTGCCGAGCCCACCAAGATCAAGGTCGAGGGCATCAACCTCACCTACGAGGGCGTGCTGACCAAGCTGCAGAAGACCACCCTGACCAAGGACGTCGAGTCGATGCAGCCGCACGTGCGCCGCTTCGTCGAGCGGGCGGTCACCTTCACCGCCTGCCCCGACTGCGGCGGCACCCGGCTCTCCCGGGAGGCGCTCGCCTCCCGGGTGGGGGGCCGCAACATCGCCGAGCTGTGCGCCATGCAGATCAGCGACCTGGCCGCCTGGCTGCGCGACCTCGACGAGCCGTCGGTGGCGCCGCTGCTCGGTGGCCTGCGGCACCTGCTCGACTCCTTCGTGGAGATCGGGCTCGGCTACCTCTCGCTGGACCGGTCGTCGGGGACGCTCTCGGGCGGCGAGTCGCAGCGGACCAAGATGATCCGCCACCTCGGGTCGTCGCTGACCGACGTGACCTACGTCTTCGACGAGCCGACCATCGGGCTGCACCCCCACGACATCGAGCGGATGAACTCCCTGCTGCTCCAGCTGCGCGACAAGGGCAACACCGTGCTCGTCGTCGAGCACAAGCCCGAGACCATCGCGATCGCCGACCACGTGGTCGACCTCGGGCCCGGGGCGGGCACCGCGGGCGGCCAGGTCACCTACCAGGGCGACGTGGCCGGGCTGCGGGCCAGCGACACCGTCACCGGTCGCCACCTCGACGACCGAGCCCGCCTCAAGGAGTCCGTCCGCACGCCGACCGGCGTGCTCGAGGTCCGCGGTGCCCGCGAGCACAACCTGCGCGACGTCGACGTCGACGTGCCGCTCGGCGTGCTGTGCGCCGTCACCGGGGTGGCCGGCTCCGGCAAGAGCTCGCTGGTCCACGGTCACCTCGCTGGCCGCGACGGCGTCGTCGTGGTCGACCAGGGCGCCATCCGGGGCTCGCGGCGCAGCAACCCCGCGACCTACACCGGGCTGCTGGAGCCGATCCGCAAGGCCTTCGCCAAGGCCAACGGCGTCAAGCCGGCGCTGTTCAGCTCCAACTCCGAGGGAGCCTGCCCGGCCTGCAACGGCGCCGGTGTCATCTTCACCGAGCTCGGCATCATGGACACCGTCGAGTCGACCTGCGAGGAGTGCGAGGGCCGCCGGTTCCAGGCCGCCGTCCTGGAGCACACCCTCGGCGGGGAGAACATCGCCGACGTGCTCGCGATGTCGGTCAGCCGTGCCGAGGCGTTCTTCGCCGAGGGCGAGGCGCGCACGCCCGCCGCCCACGCGGTGCTGCGACGCCTGGCCGACGTGGGCCTGGGCTACCTCACCCTGGGCCAGCCGCTCTCCACGCTCTCCGGCGGCGAGCGGCAGCGGATCAAGCTGGCCACCCAGATGGCCGAGAAGGGCGAGGTCTACGTGCTCGACGAGCCCACCACGGGTCTCCACCTCGCCGACGTCGAGCAGCTGCTGGGCCTGCTCGACCGGCTGGTCGACTCCGGCCGCTCGGTCGTGGTGATCGAGCACCACCAGGCCGTGATGGCCCACGCCGACTGGGTCGTCGACCTCGGTCCGGGCGCCGGCCACGACGGCGGCCGGGTCGTCTTCGAGGGCACGCCGGCCCAGCTGGTGGCCGACCGGTCGACGCTCACCGGGCAGCACCTGGCGGCGTACGTCGCGGGCTGAGGGTCAGCCCCGCGACCCGGTCCCCGGGGCGAGCCCCGCCGCCCACCCGGGCGCCGACGCCGACCCGAAGAGCCCGGGCAGGCCGCCGGTGTGGAGCAGCACGGTGCGCTCGCCGGGCCGCACGTCGCCGTCGCGCACGGCCGCCGCCAGCCCCGCGAGCGCCCGGCCGGTGTAGACGGGGTCGAGCACCAGTCCCTCCGTGCGCGCGGCCAGCACGAGCGCGTCGCGCACCGGCTCGGGGAAGGTCGAGTAGCCCTGGCCCACCTGGTCCAGCCGCAGCCGCAGCCCCGTCGGGTCGGCGCCCAGCTCGCGGACCAGCCCGGTGACCCGCTCGACGGGGTCGGCCGTGGCGCCGGTGTCGACGCCCAGCACGCGTCCGGTCCCGAGGCCGGCGACCAGGCCGGCCTGGGTGCCGCCCGACCCGACCGCGACCACCACGTGCGCCACGTCGGGCACCTGGGCGAGCAGCTCGCGGCCCGCGTCGGCGTACGCCGCGGCGCCCACGGCGTTGGAGCCGCCGTAGGGGATCAGCTCGGCGACGGTGCCCGCGGACGCCAGGTCGGCCACCCGCTGCGCCGCCAGCCGCTCGAGCCCCGGGGTGTCGACCGCGCCGGCCCAGTGCAGGCGGGCCCCGAGCAGCCGGTCGAGGAGCAGGTTGCCCGCGACGTGCGGCGGCTCGTCGCCCGCGAGCACCAGCTCGACCCCGAGGCCGAGCCGGGCGCCGGCCGCGGCGGTCAGCCGGGCGTGGTTGCTCTGGGCGGCGCCGGTGGTGACCAGGCTGGTCGCGCCCCGTCGCAGCGCCACTGCCACGGTGCGCTCGAGCTTGCGGACCTTGTTGCCGCCGGCCCCGAGTCCGAGCAGGTCGTCACGCTTGACCACCAGGTCGTCGGGCTCCAGGCCCAGGGCGGCCGCCAGGCGCGGTGCCCGCTCGACCGGGGTGGGGTAGGAGCCGAGGCCGACGACGTCGGGGGGCGGGGAGTCGCTCATCGTCCGATCCTGGCAGGCCGGCCGTGCCGCGGCGTACCGTGGTGAGGACACCCCCCTCGGCCCGGTCCAGCAGGACGTGGCGCAGGCGGGTGCCACGAGAGGTGGCCGTCATGACGACAGCCCGAGCAGAGACGGCCGGCTACGCCGGGCTGGCACGCGAGATCCGGTCCCTGGGGCTGCTGGCCCCACGGCGCCGCTTCTACGCCCTGGCCGGTGGCACGGCGCTGCTGGTGGCGGCCCTGGTGGTCGCGGCCATGCTCACCTGGCGCGACTCCTGGTGGCTGCTGCTCCTGGCCCCCGTGCTGGCGGTGGTCTCCACCCAGTTCGGCTTCCTGGGCCACGACGTCGGCCACCGCCAGGTCACGCGCGGCCGGGTGCCCACCCGGGTGCTGGGCGTCCTGGTCGGCAACGGCCTGGCGGGGCTGAGCTACGGCTGGTGGGTGGCCAAGCACAACGCCCACCACGCGCACCCCAACGACCTCGCGACCGACCCCGACGTCGCCGTCGGTGCGCTGGTGTGGACCGCCGAGCAGGCCGACGAGCGTCGTGGCCTGGCGGGCTGGGTCACCGCCCACCAGGCGCTGCTGTTCGTGCCGATGCTGCTGGGCGAGGCGGTGGCGCTGCACGTGCACAGCGTGCGGCGGGTCTTCCAGCCCGACCTGCGCGACCGGGCCGCCGAGGCCGTGCTGCTCGCGCTGCACCTCGGCGGCTACGTCGCGCTGCTGGTCACCACGCTCACCTGGCCGCAGGCGCTGGCCTTCGCGGCGCTCCACAAGAGCCTGCAGGGGATCTATCTCGGCCTGTCGTTCGCGCCCGGCCACAAGGGGATGCCCGTGCTCGGGCCCGAGCAGGCCGCCGACCCGCTGCTGCGCCAGGTGCTGACCTCGCGCAACATCCACGGCGGCTGGTTCGTCGACGTGGCGCTGGGCGGGCTGAACTACCAGATCGAGCACCACCTGTTCCCGAGCATGCCGCGCGCCAGCCTCCGGCACGCCCAGCCCGTGGTGCGCCGCTTCTGCGAGGACGCCGGGGTGCCGTACGCCGAGGTGACCGCCCGTGAGGCCTACCGCGCCGGCTTCACCCACCTCCGGGCGGTCGGCGCCGGGCTGCGGCGGCGTACGGTCGCGGCGTGAGCGACGCCGACCTCCGCTTCTGGTTCGACCCCGTGTGCCCCTTCGCCTGGATGACCAGCCAGTGGGTGCGGGTGGTGCAGCGGCAGCGCGAGCCGGCCGGCGACCCGCTGGTGGTCGAGTGGCGGCTGATCTCGCTGCGCCTGCTCAACCGGGCGGTGGACTACGACGCGCAGTTCCCGCCGGAGTACGCCGCGGGGCACACCGCCGGCCTGCGGCTGCTCCGCGTCGCCGCCCGCACCCGCGAGGAGCACGGCGGCGAGGCCCTGGGCAGGCTGTACGCCGCTCTCGGCGCGGCGATCTTCGACACCCCGCACGACGGCTCGTGGACCGACGCCGCGCACCAGCTCGACGCGCGGGGCACCCGCGACTTCCTGGCCCCGGTGCTCGCGTCGTGCGACCTGCCGGCCGAGCTGGCCGACGCCCTCGACGACGAGTCCCGCGACGCCGCCCTCCAGGCGGAGACCGACGAGGCGCTGGCGCTCACCGGCAGGGACGTCGGCACCCCGATCCTGCAGGTCGACCCGCCCCACGGCGCGGCGTTCTTCGGACCGGTCATCAGCCGGCTGCCCGACGAGGACGCGGCCGTCGAGCTGTGGGACCACGTCGTGGGCCTGGCCCGGTTCGCGGGGTTCGCCGAGCTCAAGCGCAGCCTGCGCGAACGGCCGCAGCTGGCCGGGCTCGGGGTCGCGGTCGACGAGGTCGGCCAGCAGGAGGACTGGCACGGCGGCAGCAGGCGCCAGCACCGCTGACAGCGCTCCGGGGCGTCTGCCAGGCTGGTGCCCGTGTCCGAGCAGACCACCTCACCCGCCCCGCTGCACCACCAGCAGTCCATCGTCGTCCACGCCTCGGCCGAGGACCTCTACGACCTCGTCAGCGACGTCACCCGCACCGGCGAGTGGAGCCCGATCTGCCAGGCCTGCTGGTGGGACGACGAGACGCGCCCCGCGACCGTCGGTGCCTGGTTCACCGGCCGCAACGTGACCCCGACGCGCACCTGGGAGACCCGCTCGCAGGTCGTCGCCGCGGCCCGGGGCCGCGAGTTCGCCTGGCTCGTCGGGGAGGGCTACGTGCGCTGGGGGTTCACCCTCGACCACGGCGACGACGGCACGCTGCTGACCGAGTCGTGGGACTTCCTGCCCGCCGGCCTGGCGTTCTTCCGCGAGAAGTACGCCGACCAGGCCGACGCCCAGGTCCAGGACCGCACCGACGCCGCGCTCTCCGGGATCCCGGTGACCCTCGCGGCGATCAAACGGATCGCGGAGCAGGGCGCCTGAGCGTCATCATGGTCCGGTGAAGAAGCGCGAGGAGGAGCTGGTCGTCGCCCGCAACCGCAAGGCGCGGCACGACTACCACCTCGAGGACACCTGGGAGGCCGGCCTGGTGCTGATGGGCACCGAGGTCAAGGCGCTGCGTGCCGGACGCGCCTCGCTGGTCGACGGCTTCGCCGACCTCGAGGACGGCGAGGTGTGGCTGCACCAGGTCCACATCCCGCAGTACGCCCAGGGCACCTGGACCAACCACACCGTCCGCCGCAAGCGCAAGCTGCTGCTGCACCGCACCGAGATCTCCCGCATCGAGCGCCGCCTCGCCGAGCCCGGCCTCACCCTGGTCCCGCTGTCGCTCTACTTCTCCGGCGGGCGCGCCAAGGTCGAGATCGCCCTGGCCCGCGGCAAGAAGACCTGGGACAAGCGCCACGCCCTGGCCGAGCGCCAGGCCACCCGCGAGGTCGAGCAGGCCTTCTCCCGGCGGCTCAAGGGGCACCGCGACTAGGGCGGTGGACGAAAGGAGGAGACCGGCGGCCCCGGCAGCCCCGCCTACCCCAGCTCCCGGTCCAGGTTGAGGGCGGCGGAGATGAGCGACAGGTGGGTGAAGGCCTGGGGGAAGTTGCCGAGCTGCTCGCCGGCGAGGCCGATCTGCTCGGCGTAGAGGCCGAGGTGGTTGGCGTAGGTGAACATCTTCTCCAGGGCCAGGCGGGCGTCCTCGAGGCGGCCGACGCGGGTCAGCGCCTCGACGTACCAGAACGAGCAGAGCGAGAACGTGCCCTCGGTGCCGTCGAGGCCGTCGGGGGAGGCCTCGACGTCGTAGCGGAAGACCAGGCTGTCGGAGACCAGGCGCTCCTCGACCGCGGCCAGGGTGGAGACGAAGCGCGGGTCGTTGGGGGCCACGAACTTGACCATCGGCATCAGCAGCACGCCGGCGTCGAGGGTGTCGGAGCCGCGCGCCTGCATGAACGCGCCCACCTCGTCGTCCCAGTGCTCGGTCATGATCCGCTGGTAGATCTCGTCACGGACGTCGGCCCAGCGGGCCAGCTCGCCGGGCAGGCCGCGCTGCCGGGCGGTGCGCATCATCCGCTCGATGGCGACCCAGCTCATGAGGAGCGAGGTGGTGTGGTGGCGCGGGTCGTCGCGGACCTCCCACATCCCGGCGTCGGGGCGGCTCCAGTGGTCCATCAGCCACTCCAGCGCCCGGGTCAGGTCGCTCCAGGCGTCGGCGCTGATCCCCTCGCCGTACTTGTTGAACAGGTAGACCGAGTCGATCAGCTCGCCGTAGATGTCGAGCTGCAGCTGGTCCACCGCGCCGTTGCCGATCCGGACCGGACGCGAGTCGCGGTAGCCGCGCAGGTGCTCCAGCTCCGACTCGTGGGGGACGTGGCCGTCGATGTCGTAGAGCACCCGCAGCGGGCCCAGGTCCTCGCTGGAGCCGCCGTCCTCGGGCGGGTGGGCCATCCGCTCGGAGAGCCAGCGCATGAACGCCGCGGCCTCCTCGGTGAACCCCAGTCGCAGCAGCGCGTAGAGGCTGAACGCCGCGTCGCGGATCCACACGTAGCGGTAGTCCCAGTTGCGCTCGCCGCCGATCGATTCCGGCAGGCTCGTGGTCGGCGAGGCGATGATCGCGCCGCTGGGCTCGTGGGTGAGCAGCTTGAGGGTGAGCGCGGAGCGGTTGACCGTCTCGCGCCAGCGTCCGGTGTACGTCGACCGGGCGATCCAGCCCCGCCAGAACGCCGCGGTGCGGGCGAACAGGTCGTCGCTGTCCACCTCGTCGGCCGAGGCCACCGGCTGGTCGGGCGCGAGCACCTCGAGGACGAACAGCGCCTCCTGGCCCTGGTCGAGGCGCAGCTCGGCCGAGACCTCCCCGTCGACGAGGTCGAGCGGGACCGAGGCCGTCAGGCCCAGCCGCAGGTCGCCGCCGGTGATGAGCACGCCGTGCTCGGTCGCCTCGGTCTCGGGGTGGACCCGGCCGTAGTCGGGCCGGGCGGCCAGCGACATCGTCAGCTCGGTGGAGCCGCGGACCGCCGTCACCCGGCGCACGATCCGCTGCCGGTGGTCGGGGTCGCCCGCGCGCAGCACCGGCATGAAGTCGTGGACCTCGGCGACCCCGCGCTCGGTCATGAAGCGCGTCACCAGGATGGTGCTGTCGGGGAAGTAGAACTGGCTGGTCCGCGCGTCGGGCACGCTCGGCCCGAGCCGCCAGGAGCCGCCGCGCCCGGGGTCGAGCAGGCTGCCGAAGACGCTGGGCGAGTCGAAGCGGGTCGCGCAGAACCAGTCGATGGTGCCCTCGGACCCCACCAGCGCGCAGGTGCGCAGGTCGCCGATCAGCCCGTGCTGCGCGATCGGCAGGAAGCCCGGCGCCTCCTCCTGCGACGGCTCGTCGGGCTCAGCCACGCAGCTGCCACCCGCCGGTCGGCATCTCCAGCGCGGCCTCCGGGCCCCAGGAGCCGGGGGCGTAGGACTGCACCTGCGGGGGCGACTGCAGCACCGGCTCGCAGACCTGCCACAGCCGGTCGACCTCGTCGGCGCGGGTGAACAGCGTCTGGTCGCCGCGCATCACGTCGAGCAGCAGCCGCTCGTAGGCCTCCAGCGGGGTGGCCTCGGGGGCGGCGTCGCCGACGTCGAGGTGCATCACGGCCTCGACCAGGTCCATGTCGGGACCGGGCTTCTTGGCGCGCAGCTCGACGTGCACCTTGGGGTCGTCGGTCAGCTCGATGACCAGGTCGTTCGGCGGCCGGCGGGTGGGCTCGTCGTCGAACAGGGTGCAGTCGGACCCGCGGAAGCGGAGCGTGATGACGCGGTCGCTGCGTGCCAGCCGCTTGCCGGTGCGCAGGTAGAACGGCACGTCGCGCCAGCGGTCGTTGTCCACGAAGGCCTCGATGGCCACGAAGGTCTCCACCTCGGAGTCCGCGTCGACGTCGTCCTCGTCGCGGTAGCCGTCGTACTGGCCGAAGACCACGCGCTCGGGGTCGAGCGGGCGCATCGCCTCGAAGACCGCGTGCTTGGCGTCGCGCACGGCGCCCTCCTCGAAGCTGCCCGGGTCCTCCAGCGCCACGAAGCCGAGCAGCTGGCACAGGTGCGTCGAGATCATGTCGCGCAGGCAGCCGGTCGACTCGTAGAAGCTGCCGCGCCCCTCCATGCCGAGGTCCTCGGGCACGTCGATCTGGACCGAGGCGATGGAGCGGCTGTCCCAGGCCGGCTCGAAGAGGCCGTTGGCGAAGCGCAGCGCCAGGATGTTCTGCACCGCCTCCTTGCCGAGGAAGTGGTCGATCCTGAAGACCTGGTCCTCGTCGACGACGTCCTTGAGCGCGGCGTCCAGGCTGCGGGCGCTCTCCAGGTCGAGGCCGAACGGCTTCTCCAGCACCAGCCGGGCGCGCTCGGTCAGCTGCTCGCGTCCGAGCATCGCGACCATGTCCTGCATCGCCGCGGGCGGCACCGAGAGGTAGACCAGGCGGCGCACGTCGTCGCCGAGCTGCTCCTCGGCCTCGCGGACCCGGTCGGCCAGCTCGCTGCCGTCGTCGGAGTCGGAGGTCTGGAAGGAGATCCGCTCGAGCAGGTCGGCGGCCACCTGCTCGTCGAGGTCGTCGACGGTGTCCTCGAGGCCCTCGCGGACCTGCTGGCGGAACTCCTCGTCGTCGCCGGGGGAGTGCCTCCCGCTGCCGATGACGCGGTAGTCCGAGGGCATCCGGCCGGCCGCGGCGAGGTGGTAGAAGCCGGGGAACAGCTTGCGGGCGGCCAGGTCGCCGGTCGCGCCGAACAGGACCATCACGTGGGGAGGCAGCTGCTCGTGGGCGGAGGCGGCCGAGGCCGTCTGGTCGGGGGAGGAGGGGGAGGAGTCAGGCACCCCCCTGTCGTACCCGACCGGCCCTGAGCCTCACGTGGCCCTCGCCGGCGGGCCGGGTCAGGCCACCCGGCGCACCGGCCCCAGCCACGGCTCGAACCCGTCGCCGGACCGGCCGGCCCACGGGGTGGTCCCGGCGCTGTCGGCGGGTCCCACCAGGAGGTCCTCGAAGGCCTGCTCGAGGTGGTCGGGCGGCGTGCCCACACCGGTGAGCAGCAGCCGGGTGCGCGGGCCGCCGCGGCCCCACGTGCCGTGGTCGCCCACGCTCAGCTGCCCGCCCGAGCCGTCCCACGCCAGCCGGCGCCCGGGCCGGGTCGGCAGCCAGAACCAGCCCCGGGAGCGGTGCCGCCCACCACCGAGGCGGTCGAGGTGGAGCAGCAGCCGCTCGGGGTGGAAGGCCCGGTCCGAGACCAGGTCGCGGGTCCACGCCCGCCCCGAGCCGTGGGGCGCGACCACGTCGCGGTGCAGGTCGACCCACCCGAGGGTGGCGGCGTGGTGGTGGTCGTGGCGCACCAGCAGGTCGCCGGGGAGCCGCTCGGGACCCAGCACGACGGGCACGCCGGGGCGCCGCAGCGCCGCGAGCAGGTCGGCGCCGCCGTCCTGGACCGGGCCGGTGACCACCACGTGGTCGGCGTGCTCCACCTGGGCGCACGCGACCTCGCCGACGCCGCGGCTGTCGTCGGCCGACGAGGCCAGGCCGCGCTCGCGCAGCAGGTCGTCGCCGAGCAGGTCGTCGACCACGGCGGATCCCTCGACGCAGGCCAGGACGGATGCGACGCGCACCACGCGGGCGGCGTCGGCGTCGGTCTCGAGCAGGTGGCACACGGCCGCGGCGGGGGCGCCGACGGGCAGGTGGGCGATGACGCAGTCCCACCGCCCGCTCGCGGCGAGCCGCACCAGGGTCGGGACGACGTCCTCGGTCACCGCGCAGCTGACGCACGCGTGCTCGAGGTCGACCTCGACCCGCTCCACCACGCTCTGGGCGTCGCTGACGGTCCGGGTCAGGCGCTGGGCGTCGACGTCGAGGTGGTGCTGCACGGCCACCGACCGCGGTCGGTCCCACAGCAGGCTCACCATGGTCGCGGCGAGGGACTCGGGCGAGACGCCGCTCAGCAGGGTGACGGGTCGGCGGTCGGGGAGGGACGGCATGACGCTCCTGTCGGCTAGATGAGAATCATTCTCATCATGCCAGACACGAGCGTCAGGACGGGAGGGGGCTCAGGCGCCGGGGGCCGGCGGTGCGGTGGGTGCCGCGTCGGGGGCGTCCATGTCGCCGATGCCGGTGCGGAGCTCGCCGAGGATGCGGGCGAGCAGTCGGGAGACCTGCATCTGCGTGACACCGATGTCGTCGGCGATCTCGCGCTGGGTGAGCCCGTCGAAGAACCGCAGCTGGAGGACGCGGCGGTCCCGGTCGCCGAGCTGGCGGACCAGGGGGCCGAGCAGCACCCGCGCCTCGGCGGCGGGCTGGTCGGAGCTCTCGGAGCTGAGCACGTCGCCCAGCGGGACCGAGGCGTCCTCGCCCACCGGCACGTCGAGCGAGGCGGGCACGAAGCAGCCGTGGGCGCTCATCGCCTCGGTGACGTCGCGCAGGTCGACCTCGAGCGCCGAGGCGAGCTCGCGGGGCTCCGGGTCGCGGCCCAGGCTGTTGGCGAGCTCGTTGCGGGCCGGGGAGATCCGCGCCTGCAGCTCCTGGACGCGCCGCGGCGGGCGCACCATCCAGCCGGCGTCGCGGAAGTGCCGCTTGACCTCGCCACGGATCGTCGGCACCGCGAAGCTGACGAACTCGCTGCCGGTGGAGCGGTCGAAGCGTCGGCTGGCCTTGACCAGCGCGAGCCGCGCCACCTGGAGGAGGTCGTCGGTCGGGATCCCGCGCGAGCGGAAGCGGGCGACCACGGCCGTGGCGAGCCCGAGGTTGAGCACCACGATGCGGTCGAGCAGGCGGCGCTCGACCTCGGGGTCGGAGGTCGCCGCGGCCTCGGAGAACAGTGCGGCGGTCTCGTCCGCCCGGTCGCGGCGGCGCTCCTCCGAGGGGGTCAGGGGGCGCTCGTCGAGCGAGCTGGCGTCCATCGGGACGGAGACGAGGGGGAAGGTCTCGGAAGGTCGGTCCTGGAGTGAAGTCATGCTGGGCTCACCACCGTTCGTAGCGTGTGGTCTCGCCGAGTGGCTGCAGCGAAGAGGTGGCGCGCGTGGCGCCTCGCAAGGGGCCCTGTGACAGCTGAACGACTGTCCGTCTAGGGGCTAGAACCCGGTGCAACGTCCTCGACACTACGCCCTCGACCCCGACGGCGCTCACCCCCCGTGGGGTGAACTTCAGCCGAGGTGGCGCCGCAGCAGGCCCATGGACTCGTCGAGCAGCGCCTGCAGGTCGGCGTCCGGGTCGGCCAGCCACGCGTCGTACGCCGCCAGCGCGAGCGCGAGCGAGACCTGGCTCACCACGCGGGGCAGCAGGCTCCCCGCGGGCAGGTCGTGGCGGGCCGCGACGTAGTCGGCGATGACCTCGCGCCACTCGGCGTACCGCAGCACCGAGTGGGCCTGGAGCTCCGGGGTGCCGAGGATCAGCTGCATCCGCTCGCGGTGCGTGGGGCGGGAGTCGGCGGGGAACTCGTTGAACTGCAGCACGGCCCGGTGGACCGCCGCGTGGACCTCGAGGTCGGGCGGCATCCGGGCCAGGACCTCGCGGAACCCCGCCAGGGTGTGGTCGAAGCGGCCCCACGGGATGTCGTTCTTCGAGGCGTAGTAGCGGAACAGCGTGCGACGCCCGACGCCCACCTCGGCGGCGATCATGTCGAGGGTGGTGCGGTCGAAGCCGTGGCGCCCGAAGAGGCGGAAGGCGGCCTGCTCGATGGCGGCGTGGGTGGTGGCCTCCGGCCGCCCGAGGGCAGCGCTTCGCACCGTCGGACGCTCCACCATGACGGGGGGGAATCTACCCGACCGGAGGGGTTACTTTCGGCACTTGGTGCCAATAGTGTGGCGCGCACCACAGCCCGGGCACGGGGTCCGGGCGCTACGTCCCCAGGAGGACCCATGGCACCCGAGCAGCCCCAGACCGACCTCGCCGCCCCGACGTCCGTCGCGACCCCCGCCGAGGAGCTGACCTCGGAGAGCCTCATCGAGGAGGTCTCGATCGACGGCATGTGCGGCGTCTACTGATGCTCGACGAGCCCTGGACCCTGTCACCGTCGGTGGCGCTGCGCCCCGAGCCCTTCGGTGCGCTGGCCTACCACTTCGGCAACCGCAAGCTGACCTTCCTCAAGCGGCCCGAGCTGGTGGCAGTGGTCCGGGGCCTCGGCGACGCCGCCGACGTCCGCTCCGCGCTCGTCGCCGCCGGCATCCCCGACTCCCAGCACGAGGCGTACGCCGAGGCGCTGCGCGGCCTCGCCACGACCGACACGATCCGCCCCCGACACGACGCAGGAGCGCTCGCATGACCCTCACCCCGACCCGGCCCGCGGAGCGCGCGAGCGCCCCGGCGCGCCCGCAGGGCGGCACCCTGGTGGAGCAGTTCGAGCTGGGCCTCGACGCCCCCATCTGCCTGACCTGGGAGCTGACGTACGCCTGCAACCTCGCCTGCGCCCACTGCCTGTCGTCCTCGGGCAAGCGCGACCCCCGCGAGCTGAGCACCGCGCAGGCCGAGGCGGTCATCGACGAGCTCCAGCGGATGCAGGTCTTCTACGTCAACATCGGCGGCGGCGAGCCGACCATCCGGCCCGACTTCTGGCACCTGCTGGAGTACGCCGTCAACCACCAGGTCGGCGTGAAGTTCTCCACCAACGGCGTGCGGCTGACCCCCGAGCGGGCGGCCTTCCTCGCCGGCCCGGCGTGCGCGGGCTACGTCGACGTCCAGATCTCGCTCGACGGCGCGACCGCGGAGGTCAACGACTACGTCCGCGGGCCCGGCTCCTACGACACCGCGCTCACCGCCCTGACCAACCTGCAGGAGGCGGGCTTCACCGACGCCAAGATCTCGGTCGTCTGCACCCGGCAGAACATCGGCCAGCTCGACGACTTCAAGGCCCTCGCCGACCGCTTCGGCGCCACGCTGCGGCTCACCCGGCTGCGCCCCTCGGGCCGCGGCGCCGACGTGTGGGACGAGCTGCACCCCCTCCCGGAGCAGCAGCGCGTGCTCTACGACTGGCTGGTGGCCCACGGCGAGGGCGTGCTGACCGGCGACTCCTTCTTCCACCTCGCCGCCTTCGGCGAGGCCCTGCCCGGGCTCAACCTGTGCGGCGCCGGGCGGGTGGTGTGCCTGATCGACCCGATCGGCGACGTCTACGCCTGCCCCTTCGCCATCCACGACCAGTTCCTCGCCGGCAACCTGCTCGACGAGGGCGGCTTCCGGCGGGTGTGGCAGGACTCCGCGCTGTTCACCGAGCTGCGCTCGCCGCAGACCGGCGGGGCGTGCGCGTCGTGCTCGGCGTACGACGCCTGCCGCGGCGGGTGCATGGCCGCGAAGTTCTTCACCGGCCTGCCGCTCGACGGCCCCGACCCGGAGTGCGTCAAGGGCAACGGCGAGCTGGCGCTGGCCGGCGAGCGCAGCATCCCGGCCGCCAGCCAGGACCACTCCCGCTCGACGCCGACCCGCAACGAGCCGGTGATGCTCACGCTCCAGCGCACGCCGCCGGTGAGCGCGTGCGCCGAGAGCCCGCTGGCCGGCTTCGACCCGTCCCCGCTCGGTGGGGCGACCCCGGTCGTGGCCCCGGTGGTGCCCTCGGGTGGCTGCGGCTGCGGGGGACACTGAGGTGGCGACCCCCGCGATCTTCTCCAGGATCGAGAACCCCTGGAAGCAGAACCCCTGGTTCGAGGCCGTCGCCGTCGCCCAGGAGCGCGCCCGCAAGCGGCTGCCCAAGCCGGTCTACGGCGCCCTGGTGGCCGGGTCCGAGCGCGGCCAGACGATCGCCGACAACCAGGCCGCGTTCACCGAGCTCGGGCTGGCGCCCCACGTCGCGGGCCACCGGGCCGACCGGACGATGGCGACCTCGGTCATGGGCCAGGAGATCTCGCTGCCGGTCATCATGAGCCCCACCGGCGTCCAGGCCGTCCACCCCGACGGGGAGGTCGCGGTCGCCCGCGCCGCCGCCGCCCGGGGCACGGTCATCGGGCTGTCCAACTTCGCCTCCAAGTCCGTGGAGGAGGTGGTGGCGGCCAACCCGCAGACCTTCTTCCAGATGTACTGGACCGGCGACCGCGACACCATGGTGCAGCGGATGCAGCGCGCCCACGCCGCCGGCGCCCAGGGACTCATCGCCACCCTCGACTGGTCGTTCTCGATGGGCCGCGACTGGGGCAGCCCGGAGATCCCCGAGAAGGTCGACCTCAAGACCATGGTGCGGATGGCGCCGCAGGTGGCGCTCCGGCCGAGGTGGCTGTGGCAGTTCGGCCGCACGGGCACCATCCCGGACCTGACCGCGCCCAACCTCAGCCCGCCCGACGGGGGACCGGCGCCGACCTTCTTCGGCGCCTACTACGAGTGGATGACCACGCCGCCGCCCTCGTGGGACGACGTCGCCTGGATGCGCGAGACCTGGGACCAGATCTCCGGCCGGCCGTTCATGCTCAAGGGCGTGTGCCGCGTCGACGACGCGCTGCGTGCCGTCGACTGCGGCGTCGCGGCGATCTCGGTCTCCAACCACGGCGGCAACAACCTCGACGGCACCCCCGCCAGCATCCGGGTGCTCAAGCCGGTCGCCGACGCGGTCGGCGGTCAGGTCGAGGTGGTCATGGACGGCGGCATCCGCCGCGGCTCCGACGTGGTCAAGGCCCTCGCGATGGGGGCGCGGGCCGTGATGATCGGCCGCGCCTACCTGTGGGGCCTCGCGGCCAACGGGCAGGCCGGCGTCGAGAACGTCCTCGACGTGCTGCGCTCGGGCATCGACTCGGCCCTGCTCGGCATGGGCGTGCAGTCGATCGACGAGCTCGGCCCCGAGCTGCTGGTGGTGCCCGAGGGCTTCCACCGCCCGCTCGGCGTCCCCGCCTCCTCGTGAGGCCGTGCTGGTGAGGCGGGTCCGGTGCGCCTGGCCGAGCTGACCTGGCCCGAGGTGCCGCGGGGCGCGACCGTGCTGGTGCCGGTCGGCGCCCTGGAGCAGCACGGCCCGCACCTGCCGCTCGACACCGACGCCGTGGTCGCCGAGGCGGTCGCCGCACGGGCGGCCGCGCTGGCGCCGCACGACGTGGTGCTCGCGCCCGTCGTCGCCTTCGGGGCCAGCGGCGAGCACCAGTCGTTCGCCGGCACCACCTCGATCGGCACCGAGGCGCTGCGCGTCGTCCTGGTCGAGCTGGTCCGCTCGCTGCGCACCTGGGCGGGCCGGGTCGTGCTGGTCAACGGCCACGGCGGCAACCTCGACGCGGTGCGCGCGGCCGTCGCCCAGCTGGTCGCCGAGCAGCACGACGTCGCCTGGGTGCCGTGCGCCGTCGCGGGCGCGGACCTGCACGCCGGCCGCACCGAGACCTCGCTGCTGCTCCACCTCGCACCCGCCTCCGTGCGCCTCGACCGGGCCGAGCCCGGTGCGCTCGGCAGCGCCGCCGAGCTGCTCCCGCGGCTGCGGGCCGGCGGCACCGCCGCGGTCTCGGCCAACGGCGTCCTCGGCGACCCGACCGGCGCCAGCGCCGCCGAGGGCGCGCAGCTGCTCGACGCGATGGCCGCCCGGGTGCTGGCAGTCCTCGCGCCCGTCGAGACCGGGGCCGCCCGGTGAGCCCGGCGTGAGGGTCGCGCTGGTCACCGGCGCCGCGCGCGGGATCGGGGCGGCCACGACCCACCGGCTCGCGGCCGAGGGGTACGCCGTGCTGGCGCTCGACGCCTGCGCCGGTCCCGACGCCGGGCCGGGCCACGCGGCGTACCCCCTGCCGGGGGTGGCGGACCTCGAGCGCGTGGCCGCGGCGTACCCCGAGGTCGAGGCGGTGGTCGCCGACGTCCGCGACCGCGCCGCCCTCGAGCGGGCGGTGGCGCGGGCCGTGGAGCGGTGGGGACGCCTCGACGTGGCCGTCGCCTGCGCCGGGGTCGTCGCCGGCGGCCGGCCGCTGTGGGAGACCCCGGACGCCGAGCTCGACCTGCTGTGGGAGGTCGACGCCAAGGGCGTGTGGCACACCGCGGCGGCGGCGGTGCCGGCGATGCTGGCCGGCCCCGACCCCGCGGGCGCGCGCTTCGTGGCGGTGGCCTCGGCGGCCGGCGCGCACGGGCTGTTCCGGATGGCGGCCTACAACGCCGCCAAGCACGCCGTGGTCGGCATCGTGCGCGGCCTCGCGGCCGACCTCGTCGGCACCGGCGTCACGGCGGTCGCGGTCTCGCCGGGGTCCACCGACACGGCGATGCTGCGGGCCACGGCCGAGCTGTACGACGCCACCACCGACGACCTCGCCGCCCACCAGCTGCTGCGCCGCCCGCTGCGGCCCGAGGAGCTGGCCGAGACGATCGCGTTCTGCTGCTCGCCGGCCGGCGCCGCGCTCAACGGCAGCGTGGTCAGCGCCGACGGCGGCTTCGGCGGATGAGCGCCGAGCCGCTCCCCGGTGACGCGGCGCGGGGTGCTGCCGGCCCGCTGCCGCCCGGCTTCACGGTCGCCGTGCGCGACGACGTCCGCCGGGCCGGGGGCGGGGCGCTGCTGCTCGGGGGATCGCCGCTGCGCGCCGTGCGGCTCTCCGCGCGGGCCCGCCTGCTGCTCGTCGCCGACCGGGTCGAAGTGGCCGACGTGGTCTCCGAGCAGCTGGCGCGCCGGCTGCTCGACGCCAACCTGGCCGACCCCGTGCTCGACGACGTGCGGGTGCCGGCCCACGAGCTGACCGTCGTGGTGCCGGTGCGCGACCGGGCCGAGCAGCTGGCCCGCACCCTGGCCCCGCTCGCCGGGCTCGACGTCGTCGTGGTCGACGACGCCTCGCACGACCCCGCGGCGGTGGCCCGGGTGGCCCGTGCCCACGGCGCCCGGGTGCTGGCGCTGCCGGTCAACCTCGGTCCGGCCGGGGCCCGCAACGCCGGCCTGCGCGAGGTCGCGACGACCCACGTCGGGTTCGTCGACTCCGACGTCCAGGTCGACGCCGCCGTGCTGCTGCGCCTGGCCCGCCACTGCGCCGACCCGCGGGTGGCGCTGGTGGGACCGCTGGTGCGCAGCCGGGCCCGGTCGGTGCCGCCGCGGTGGTTCGAGCGCTACGACGAGCAGTCCTCCTCCCTGGCGCTGGGCTCGCGCAGCTGCTCGGTCCGGCCCGGCGCCGCGGTCGCGTGGCTGCCGAGCGCCTGCCTGGTGGGGCGCACGGCCGCGCTGGGCGACGGCTTCTCCGAGCAGATGCGGGTCGGGGAGGACGTGGACCTGGTCTGGCGCCTGGTCGGCTCGGGCGCGGTGGTGCGCTACGAGGCGGGCGAGACCGCGCTGCACGACGCCCGGTCGACGGTGCGCGACTGGCTGGGCCGCAAGTACCTCTACGGCACCGGCGGCGCCGACCTCGCCGCCCGGCACGGCTCGCTCGGCGCCGTGGCCGTGCTCTCCCCGGCGATGGCGGCCGCCGGCGCGGCGGTGCTGCTGCGGCGCCGCTGGTCGCTGCCGGTGGTCGCGCTCGGCCTGGCCCGCGCCGTCCACCAGCTCGGCACCTCGCTGCCCGCGGCCCCCGAGCGTCCGGCCCTGGCCCGCTCGGTCGCCGTCCGCGGCCTCGGGTGGGCGGTGCGCCAGGAGTCGGCCCTGCTGCTGCGCCACTGGTGGCCGCTGGGCGTGCTGGCGCTCGCCTCCCCGTCCGGACGCCGGGCGCTCGGCACGGCGGTCGCGGTCGACCTGGTCGTCCACCGCGACGTCGTGCGCCGCGCCGGTCCGCTCACCACGCTCGTCGCCCGCCGCCTCGACGACCTCGCCTACGGTGCCGGCCTGTGGGCCGGGGCGCTGCGCCTGCGCGAGCCCCGCGGCCTCGCCGTGCGGGTGGTGCGCCGGGGCCGGTAGCCCGGGCTGGCGAGCCGTCCGGACCCTCAGTGCCCGAGCAGCTGGTCGAGCAGCCGGGGGAGGTCGTCGACGGACTCGATGGGGGCCATCCGGGCCCCGGCCTCGCGGGCGACCCGGCGGGCCTCGTCGTCGTCGCTGGCGGGGGCGATGACGACCAGCTCGTGGAGGGCGCGGGCGGCGGGGACGGGGTCGACCTCGTCGGTGGCGCGGCAGTCGGACAGCACGATGGTGATCCGGCGGTGGGCGCGGGCGCCCTCGAGCTGGGTGCGGGCGGCGCGGAAGGCGGCGTCCATGGACGTCATGCCGTGGCCGCGCAGGCCGAGCACGCGCTGCACGGTGCGCAGCGGCGGGCTGGGGGCGTGCAGGTCGAGCAGCACCTCGGGGGTGCGGTCGAAGGCGATCACCGACAGCTCGCCCTCGGAGCGCAGCGCGCAGGCGGCGGCAGCCATCGCGGCCGTCACCAGGCGGGAGCCGTCCATCGACCCCGAGCGGTCGACCAGCAGGCACAGGGCGGTGCTGGGCCGGTGCCAGGTCGTGGCGGTGAGCTCGTCCATCCCCGGCGGGCGCTGCTCGCCCCGGGCCCGGCTGATCGCCTCCAGCGAGGCGTCCACGTCGAGGTCGCCGCCGCGGTCGGCGGGGACGCGGCGCAGCTTGCCGGCGCCCTGCCCGCCGCGGGTGCCGGCGCGGGCGCGCTCCAGCACGAGGCGCGGCACCAGCGACTGCACCTTGGCGCGCAGCGCCGGGTCGGTCGCCGTCGACATCAGCATCAGCAGCGGCAGCACCTCGTCGGCGTCGTCCGCGACGGCGTCGCGGACGGCCTCGGTGTCCAGCTCGCCGACCTCCGGCGAGAGCTCCTCGAAGCGGGCGTGGCGGGCCAGCTCGGGTCGCCCGGTGGTGCGCTGCGGACGGCCGCGGCGCGAGGGCTGCGGCGCGTCGGGCTGCTGGGGTGAGCCCGCCCCGGCGGGGGGCGGGCTCAGGCTTCCCCCGGGGCCTCCTGCGACCGCTCGCCGGTGGGGTCCGCGTCGGCGGCCGGCTCGGCGCCGAAGGTCGCGACGTACAGCTCCTCCACGACCTCCTCCGGCGTCCGGTTCGACGACTCGTCGACCTTGACCCGGCCGCTGAGCGCCACCAGGGCGGCGTCGAGGCCGGTGCGCCAGTGCGTCGGGGACACGCCGCGCGAGCGGGCCAGCTCGTGCACCATGCCGGCCAGGTCGATGGTGCCGCGGACCGACGAGCCGACCCGCAGCTCCGGGTGCTCCCGGGTGGCCCGGACCAGGGCCACGACCTGCGCCGCCCACTCGGGCGAGGCGACCGGCGCCCGCTGGGTGAGGATCGCGGTCTCGGACTCGGCCGACTGGTAGCCCATGACGATCCGGCAGGTGCGGTCGTAGACGGCGCTCGAGACGCGGGCGGTGCCGACCGCGTCGTACGGGTTCATCGCGGCGACGATGCCGAACCCGGGGGCGGCCCGGACGGTGCCGAGCCGCGGCACCGAGATCTCGCGCTCGCTCATCACGGTGAGCAGCACGTTGAGGGTCTCCTCCGGCACCCGGTTGAGCTCCTCGAGGTAGAGCAGCCCGGCTCCGCGCATCGCGGTCAGCAGCGGGCCGTCGACGAACACGGCGGGGTCGTAGCCGCGCTCGAGCACCATCGCGGGGTCGAAGTGGCCGACCAGCCGGGCCGGGGTGAGCTCGGCGTTGCCCTCGACCAGCACCAGCGCCGAGGAGCGGCGGCCGGCCAGGGCGCGCAGCAGCGTCGACTTGCCGGTGCCGGGCGGGCCCTCGAGGACGACGTGGGCGCCGGCCCGCAGCGCCGCCTCCAGCAGCTCGGTCTCGCGGGCCCGGTCGACGACGGGGTCGACGGCGGGGTCGACGACGGGCTCGGTGCCGCCGGGGCGGTCGGGATCGGTGACGGCCGCGGGTGCGGTCACGTGGTGGTCCTCACGTCGGGGAAGGACCGACCCCGGGTGGTGGGCACCCGGGGTCGGACGGACGGGTCGTGCTGGCGTGCGGGTCCGGCTCAGTGCTCGTGGATCACGATGCCGCGGACGTTCTTGCCGGCCAGGAGGTCGTCGTAGCCCTCGTTGACCTGCTCGAGCGTGTAGGTGTTGGTGATGATCTCGTCGAGCTTGATGTCGCCCGACTGGTAGAGCCCGAGGATCCGCGGGATGTCGGTGGTGGGGTTGCAGTCGCCGAACAGGCTGCCGCGCAGCTGCTTGCGGTAGAGGGTCATCACCGAGCCGGACAGCTGGATGTTGGCCTCCTCGATCTTGTTGAGGCCGGTCAGCACGACCACGCCGCCCTTGCCGACGGAGTTGAAGCCGTCGCTCACGATCTCGCTGGTCATCAGGCCGGGGGTGAGGATCGCCGAGTCGGCCATCTGGCCGCGGGTCAGGTTGGTGATCGTCTCCATGGCCTCGCCGGCGCTGGCGAAGGCGTGGGTGGCGCCGAGCTCCATGGCCTTCTCGCGCTTGTTGGCCAGCGGGTCGATGGCGATGACGTTCTTGGCGCCGGAGAGCGCCGCGCCCTGGACGGCGTTGATGCCGATGCCGCCGACACCCATGACGACCACGGTCTGGCCGGCCTTGACCTCGGCGGTGTTGACGGCCGAGCCCCACCCGGTGGGGACGCCGCAGCCGACGAGCACGGCCTTGTCGAGGGGCAGGTCGTCGTCGACCTTGACGCAGGAGTTCTGGTGGATCACGCCGTACTGGCTGAAGGTGCCGAGCATGCACATGGCGCCGTACTGGCCGCGCGGACCGGTGATCGGGAACCGCTCGCCGGGCAGGTAGCCCTCGAGGATCGTGGCGCCCATGTCGCAGATGGACTGCTGGCCGTTGGCGCAGTAGCGACAGGTGCCGCAGTTGGGGATGAAGGAGCACACCACGTGGTCGCCGGGCTTGACGCGGGTGACGCCGGGACCGACCTCCTCGATGATGCCCGCGCCCTCGTGGCCCAGCACCATGGGCAGCCGCGCCTCGAGGTCGCCGTGGGCGACGTGGACGTCGGAGTGGCACAGCCCGGCGTAGGTGTAGCGGATCAGGACCTCGCCCTCCTGGGGCTTGTCGAGGTCGAGCTCCTCGATCTCGATGCGCTTGCCGGCCTCGATCACGACTGCTGCCTTGGTCTTCACCTGGGCTCCTTGCTGTGGGGTCGCGGGGACTACGTGACGCCCGCCACACTCACACCGCCGACGGGGGGCCGACTGTTCAAGAACTGGACAATCGCGGACTGGACAGTGGTCGGTAGTGTGACGTGGACCACTCGCTGC
The DNA here is from genome assembly GCF_900104965.1 of Nocardioides scoriae. NCBI lineage: Bacteria > Bacillati > Actinomycetota > Actinomycetes > Propionibacteriales > Nocardioidaceae > Nocardioides > Nocardioides scoriae. The sequence continues at coordinate 3,729,594 of NZ_LT629757.1, forward strand.
GGAGGCCCGATGACGACGCTCTCGACCGGCTCCACCGGTGCGGTGCCGGGCGTCCCGACCGCGTTGCGCGACCCCATCGCCGCGTCCTGGCGTCGTGCCAGCCTGGCCGGGGTGCAGCCGGAGTCGGCGCTGGAGCGGCTGCGGCCCGGCGACGTCGACCTGACCTCGCCGCTGCTGGCCGCGGCCACGCCGGTGCTCGACGACCTCAACGAGCGGCTGCGCGAGACCATGTTCTGCACGCTGCTGGTCGACCGCGAGGGCCAGGTCGCCCAGCGCTGGTGCGGCGACCGGGCGGCCGCCTCGGCCCTCGACGAGCTGGGCGTCGACCTCGGCGTCAACCTGCTGGAGGAGTCGGTCGGCACCAACGCGCTCGGCACGGTCCTGGAGACGCGGCGCGCGCTGTCGGTGCACGGCGAGGAGCACTACGCCGTGCCGCTCAAGCGCTTCAGCTGCTACGGCCACCCGATCGTGCACCCGACGACGAAGCGGATCGAGGGCGTCCTCGACATCACCGCGCTCGTCGACCGCGCCAGCCCGCTGCTGCCGCCGCTCGTGGCCCGCGCCGTCGCCGACATCGAGCAGCGGTTGCTCGACGGCAGCCGGATCTCCGAGAAGGAGCTGCTGCTGGCCTTCCAGCTCGCCTCCGCGCGGCGGCGCCCGGTGGTGGCCGTCGGGGAGGACCTGATGATGAGCAACCAGGCGGCCCTCGACCTGCTGGGCTCCACCGACACCGCGCTGCTGCGGATGATCGGCCTCGACCTGGCCCGCGGCCGCAGCACCGCCATCGACCTCACCCTGGCCAGCGGCACCGACGTGGTGGTGCGCGCCGAGCGGGTCACCGGGGCGCGCAGCGGGATGCTGCTCCACCTCGAGCCCGCGCTGCCCCGGCCCCGGCCGGCGGCGCTGCCCGTGGCGCGACCCCCGGTCGACATCGACGCCCCGGTGCTCGTGGCAGGAGCCCCCGGCACCGGCCGCAGCACCCGGGCGCGGCAGCTGGCCGAGGAGCCGGTCTCGGTGCTCACCGCCGCCGCGGCCATGCTCGACGGCCCCGAGGCGTGGGTGCGCGACTTCGCCTCGATGGTGCGCGCCGGTCAGGGCACGCTGTGCATCGACGGCGTCGACCTGCTGCCGCCCGACCTCGTCGAGCTGGTCGCCTCCCACGTGGCGCTCCAGGTGCCACCCCGGCTGGTGCTGGTCTCGGGCCCGGTCGACCACCTCGAGGGCCGGGTCGCCGGCCTCGCCGCCGAGTGCCTGCGCCGCGAGGAGCTGCCGCCCCTCTCGGCCCGGCTCACCGAGCTCCCGGCCCTGGTCGCGGCCATGCTGGTCGACCTCGGTGCACCCCGCTCGCTGCACCTGACGCCGAGCGCGCTGGCGGCGCTGTCGCGCCACTCGTGGCCGGGCAACCTGCGCGAGCTGCGCGCCGTCGTGCGCCACGCCTCCCAGCAGCGCTCGACCGGCGCGATCACCATCGACGACCTGCCCGAGCAGTACCGCGCCCGGGAGCGGGCGCACCAGCTCGCCCCGATCGAGCGGGCCGAGCGCGACGCCATCATCGGGGCGCTGCGCGAGCACGGCGGCAACAAGCTGCGCACGGCCCGCACGCTCGGGATCTCCCGGACGACGCTCTACGCCAAGATGCGGAGCCTGCGCATCACCCACTACTGACCGGCGCCCGGTGTGTTCCGGGGGTGCGCCGGCGCGCGAGGAGGCCCCGCCGTGGACCAGCACCAGGAGCACCGCCCGGACGGGCACCAGCCCCACGACCCGCTCGGGCCGGTCCCCGAGCACGAGCGCCACCGGCTGTCGATGACGCTGCTGATGACGCCGGACATGGCCAAACTTCTCCGGCGACGTGCACGGCGGCACCATCCTCAAGATCCTCGACCAGGTCGCCTTCACCTGCGCCAGCCGCTGGGCCCGCCAGTACGTCGTCACGCTGTCGGTGGACCGCGTCACCTTCCGCGAGCCGGTGCACATCGGGGAGCTGGTCACCTTCGACGCGTCGGTCAACTACACCGGCACCACCTCGATGGAGGTCGGCATCCGCGTCACCACCGAGGACGTCCGCCAGCTGAGCCGCCGGCACACCAACAGCTGCTACTTCACGATGGTCGCCCTCGACGAGGAGCGCCGCCCGGTGCCGGTGCCGCGGCTGGAGCTGCGCGACGAGGACCAGCGCCGCCGGTGGCGCGAGGCCGAGGAGCGCCGCGCCCAGCGCCGGCGCTGACCTGGCGCCGGGACCGGCCGGGCCGCCTCAGCCCAGGTAGCCCCGGGCCCCCTCGCTCGTGACCGCCTCGGCGGCGGCGCTGCAGGCCTCGGTGACCGCCTCGGCCAGGGGGGTGCCGTCGGCGAGCATCGCGGCGATGGTGCCGACCAGGACGTCCCCGGCCCCGGTGGTGTCGACGGCCGCGACGCGCGGGGACGAGACCCGCAGCTCGGTGCGGCCGGTCACCACGACGGCGCCCTGGGAGCCCAGGGACACCACCACCGAGCGGCAGCCCAGCCGCTCGGCCAGCGGCCGCGCCAGGTCGGCGGCGGGGGCGTGGGCGGCGAGGTCCGCGCCGTGCTCGCGGAGCAGGTCGGCCGCCTCGTGCTCGTTGACCACCAGCGGGTCGGCCGCGGCGAGGGTGTCCGGGTGCAGGCCCGCGGTCGGGGCGGGGTTGAGCACGAACCGCACCCCGCGCGCCACGGCCTCGCGGGCCGCGGCGTCGACCGGCTCCGCGCCGGGCTCGTTCTGGCCCAGGACGACGTCGACCGCGGGGGAGCCCGCCTCGCCGGACCCGTCGGTCAGGGCCGCGCGCACGTCGTCGCCCGAGAGCAGGGCGTTGGCGCCGGCCCCGACCACGATGGAGTTCTCGCCGTCGGGGGTGAGCACGATCAGCGCGGTGCCGGTCGCGGTGGTGGGGTCGCGGCGCACCCGCGAGGTGTCCACGCGGGCGGCCTGCAGCTGCGCCAGCTGCTCGCGACCGGCTGCGTCGTCGCCGACCACGGCGCACAGCAGCACCCGCGCACCGGCGTACGCCGCGGCTGCCGCCTGGTTGGCGCCCTTGCCGCCGCCCGAGACCTGGGGGCCGTCGCCGACCACCGTCTCCCCGCCGCCCGGACGCACGGGTGCGCGCACCGTGACGTCCTGGTTGACCCCGCCGACCACCAGCACCGTTCCCATGCACGGACCGTCTCACAGGGCCGGGGACGGCGCCGCGGGGTGCCCGAGTGCGGGATCACGCGGACAGCCGGTTGACGTCGTGGCATGCTTAGGCAAGCCTTACCTACGCATCGCCGCATCGTCACTGCCCGACCGCTCGCCCGCCCGCCGACCGCCCGCCCCAGGAGCCCCCGTGATCTTCTGCCATTGCGCGGTCGTGGGCGACCGTGACGTCAAGCGGGCCGTCGACGCGGGCGCCCGCACCGTGTCCCAGGTCTGCCGCTCCACGGGCGCCGGGCAGCAGTGCGGGTCGTGCGTCTTCGCGGTGCGTCGCGTGGTGTGCGACCATCTGGCCCAGGCGGCTGCGGAGGTCGTCACCAACCCGGAGGTGGACGTTGCAGCCAGTTAGCCCGCGCGTGGTGGAGCTCCTCAACGAGGCGCTCACCTTCGAGCTCACCGTGACCAACACCTACTTCCTGCACGCCCGGATGCTCGACAACTGGGGCCTGCCGAAGCTGGGCAAGGTGTTCTACGCCCTGTCCATCGACGAGATGAAGGACGCGGACGCGATCATCAACCGCATCCTGCTCTTCGAGGGCCACCCCAACCTGCAGCGCCTGGGCAACATCACCGTGGGCGAGACCGCCGAGGAGATGCTCGCGCTCGCCTACGAGAGCGAGAAGGCGGCCGTCAAGCAGTTCAACGCCGCGGCCCAGGAGTGCCACGACCTCGGTGACCACGGCACCGCCGCCGTCTTCGAGGAGTACGTCCGCGACGAGGAGCAGCACGCCGAGTGGTTCGAGGCGCAGCTCGAGGCCATCAAGCGCGTCGGCGTCCAGGGCTACCTCGCCCAGCAGATCGACGCGAGCGTCCCGCCCGGTTCCTGACCCCCGCGAGGGTCAGCCGACGTCGTCGGCGAGCGTGGCGGCCGTGCGCCGCAGCAGCGGGACCGCCTCGGCGACCAGGTCGTCGCTCATCCGGGGCGCCGGCCCCGAGATCGACAGCGCCAGCCGCACCGGCGCCGACCCGGGCCGCAGCGGCAGCGCGACCGCCACGCAGCGCACCCCCACCTCCTGCTCGCCCTCGTCGAGGGCGTAGCCCTGCGCCCGCACCTGCTCGAGCGCGGCCAGGTACGCCTCGGGGTCGGTGAGGGTGCGGTCGGTGTGGCGCACCAGCCCGGTGCGCCCCAGCAGCGCCCGCACCTCGACCTCGGGGGAGTCGGCGAGGATCGCCTTGCCGACCGCGGTGCAGTGCGGCTGCACCCGCCGCCCGACCTCGGTGAACATGCGCATCGCGTGCCGCCCCGGCACCTGCGCCACGTAGGCGACCATGTCGCCGTCGAGCATGGCCAGGTTGGCGGTCTCGCCGAGCGCGTCCACGAGCCGCGCCAGCAGCCGCTCGGCGCCGGCCCCCACCATCGAGCTGGCCGCCGCCCCGAGCGGCACCACCCGGAACCCGAGCGCGTACCGCCGGTCCGGCAGCTGCCGCATGTAGCCCCGGTCGACCAGGGTGCGCAGCAGCCGGTGCGTCGTCGGCAGGGGTACGCCGGTCGCGGCCGCGATCTCGCCGATCGTGAGCGTCCCGCCGCGCGCGGCGACCGTCTCGAGCAGGTCGAGCGACCGGTGGACGGACTGCACGCCGCCCGACCGCTGGTCGGGGTGCTTGTCCTCGCGCTGGTGGGGCATAGAGAGGTCCTGAGGTCGTGTGACGGTTGACACGAGCGCCGTCACTGCCTAGTTTCCATTATCAGTGGGTGATCTTTCCACGATGTGGAAATGTGTCAAGACCCACGACCGAGACCCCGCAGTCGAGCAAGGGAGTGGCATGGACCAGCGCGTGCAGACCGGCGGACTCGAGGTCGCCGAACGCCTCCACCGGTTCGTCGAGGAGGAGGCGCTGCCCGGCACCGGCCTGGACCCCCAGGCCTTCTGGGACGGCGTCGGCGCCCTGGTGCGCGACCTCGCGCCGCGCAACGCCGCGCTCCTGGCCCGCCGCGAGGAGATCCAGTCGCAGCTCGACGACTGGCACCGCGCGCACCCCGGCACCCCCGACGCCGAGGCCTACACGGCGTTCCTGCGCGAGATCGGCTACCTGCTCGACGAGCCCGCGGAGGTGTCGGTGACCACCTCCGGCGTCGACGCCGAGGTCGCCGAGATCGCCGGCCCGCAGCTGGTGGTCCCGCTGCTCAACGCTCGCTTCGCCACCAACGCGGTCAACGCCCGCTGGGGCTCGCTCTACGACGCCCTCTACGGCACCGACGTGGTCCCCCACGAGGGCGACCTGGCGCCGGGCGAGGGCTACAACCGGGCTCGCGGCGACGAGGTCATCCGTCGCGGCCGGGAGTTCCTCGACGCCCACTTCCCGCTGGCGTCGGGCTCCCACGCCGACGCGACGGCGTACGCCGTGGACGACGAGGGCGTGGCGGTCACCGTCGACGGCCAGGTCGTCCGGCTCGCCGACCCCGCCCAGCACGTCGGCCACCGCGGCTCGCGCGAGCACCCCGAGGGCGTGCTGCTGGTCCACCACCACCTGCACGTCGAGATCCAGGTCGACCCCGAGGACAGCATCGGCTCGACCGACCGCGCCGGGGTCAAGGACCTGCTGCTCGAGTCGGCGGTCTCCACGATCATGGACCTCGAGGACTCCGTCGCCGCCGTCGACGCCGAGGACAAGGTGCTCGGCTACCGCAACTGGATGCGGCTCATGGACGGCACCCTGTCGGAGGAGGTCACCAAGGGCGGCACGACCTTCACCCGCGCGATGAACCCCGACCGCACCTACACCGGCCCGACCGGCGAGGAGGTCGTGCTGCGCGGCCGCTCGCTGCTGTTCATCCGCCAGGTCGGCCACCTGATGACCACCGACGCGGTCCTGCTCGACGGCCAGGAGGTGCCCGAGGGCGTCCTCGACGCGATCATGACCGGCCTCGGCAGCGTCAAGGCGCTGCGCGGCGACTCCGAGCTCGACAACTCCCGCACCGGCTCGATGTACGTCGTGAAGCCCAAGATGCACGGCCCCGAGGAGGTCGCCTTCGCGGTCGAGCTCTTCGGCCGCGTCGAGGAGCTGCTCGGGCTGGCCCGGCTCAGCATCAAGGTCGGGATCATGGACGAGGAGCGCCGCACCACCCTCAACCTCAAGGCGTGCATCGGCGAGGCCAGCGAGCGGGTGGCCTTCATCAACACCGGCTTCCTCGACCGCACCGGCGACGAGATCCACACCTCGATGCAGGCCGGCCCGGTCGTGCGCAAGGCCGACATGAAGTCCGAGACCTGGATCAAGGCCTACGAGGACCTCAACGTCGACATCGGCCTGGAGTGCGGGCTGCTCGGCCGTGCCCAGATCGGCAAGGGCATGTGGGCCGCGCCCGACAGCCTCGCGGACATGCTCGAGACCAAGATCGGCCACCCCCAGGCCGGCGCCAGCTGCGCCTGGGTGCCCTCGCCGACCGCGGCGACCGTGCACGCGCTGCACTACCACCAGGTCGACGTCCGCGCCCGCCAGGAGGAGCTCCGGTCCGCCGGGCGCCGCCGCGGCCGCGAGGACCTGCTGCAGGTGCCGCTCGGCGACCCCGCCTCGTGGAGCGAGGAGGACCGCCAGGCCGAGATCGACAACAACCTGCAGAGCCTGCTCGGCTACGTCGTGCGCTGGGTCGACGCGGGCGTCGGGTGCTCCAAGGTCCCCGACATCACCGGCGAGCCGCTCATGGAGGACCGCGCCACCTGCCGGATCTCCGCCCAGCACGTCGCCAACTGGCTGCACCACGGCGTCGTCTCCCGCGAGCAGGTCGAGGAGACGCTGCGCCGGATGGCCGGCGTCGTCGACGAGCAGAACGCCGGCGACCCGACGTACGTCGCGATGGCCCCGGGCTTCGACGGCGAGGCCTTCGCCGCCGCCCACGCCCTGGTCCTCGACGGGCTCGCCCAGCCCAGCGGCTACACCGAGCCGATCCTGCACCGCCAGCGGGCCGCCAGGAAGGCCCACGACCACGCCGGCACGTCCGGCACCGACGAGGGGACCGCCCGATGACCGCGCTCGACCTGGACACCGCCCGCAGCATCATCGCCGCCGCCCGCGCCCACGGCAGCTCGGCGGGCTTCAAGCCGCTGACCGTCGTGGTCCTCGACGCCGGCGGCCACGTCGTCGCCGTCGAGCGCGAGGACGGCGCCTCGATGAAGCGCTTCGAGATCGGCTTCGGCAAGGCCTACGGCGCGCTCTCGCTCGGCATGGGCTCGCGCTCGATCATGGCCCGCGCCGAGCAGCAGGCCTACTTCATCGGCGCGGTCACCGCGGCCGTGGGCGGCACCCTGGTGCCGGTCCCCGGCGGGGTGCTGGTGCGCGACGAGGGCGGTGACCTGGTGGGCGCCGTGGGCGTCACCGGCGACACCTCCGACAACGACGAGGCCGCGGCCGTGGCCGGCATCGAGGCCGCCGGCCTCACGGCCCAGGTGGACTGAGGAGACGAGGATGACGGCGACGACGGCGGGCACGGCGACGACGGGCACGGCGGGCACGGGCAGCGACGCGCCCGCGGGCCCCACCCGCAACGAGGCGGGCATCGCCGCCGTGGCCGCGCTGGCGCGCCGGCTGGTCCCCGAGTCGGGCGTCATCACCGACCGGACCCGGCTGCGCACCTACGAGTGCGACGGCCTGGCCCACTACCGCGTCACGCCCGCGCTGGTCGTGATCCCGGAGGACGCCGACCAGCTCGCCGCCCTGGTGAGGGTGTGCGCCGAGCACCGGGTGCCCTACGTCGCGCGGGGGTCCGGCACCGGCCTGTCCGGCGGCGCCCTGCCCCACGCCGACGGCGTGCTGCTCGTGACCTCGCGGATGCGCACCATCCGCGAGGTGCGCCGCGAGGACCAGCGCGCCGTGGTCGAGCCGGGCGTGATCAACCTCGACGTGACCCGGGCGGCGACGCCGCACGGCTACTACTACGCCCCGGACCCGTCGAGCCAGCAGATCTGCTCGATCGGCGGCAACGTCGCGGAGAACTCCGGCGGCGCCCACTGCCTGAAGTACGGCTTCACCACCAACCACGTGCTCGGCGCCGAGCTGATCACCCCCGACGGCGACACCGTGGCGCTCGGTGGCGCCGCCCCCGACGCCCCGGGCTACGACCTGCTCGGCGCGGTCGTCGGCTCCGAGGGCACCCTGGGCATCGTCACCGCCACCACCGTGCGGCTGGTCCGGCTGCCCGAGGAGGTGCGCACCATCCTGGTCGGCTTCGAGTCGACCGACCAGGCGGGCGCGGCGACCTCGGCGATCATCTCCGCCGGCATCGTGCCGGCCGCGATCGAGATGATGGACGCGCTGGCCATCGAGGCGGCCGAGGCGGCCGTGCACTGCAACTACCCCGACGGTGCCGGCGCGGTGCTCGTCATCGAGCTCGACGGCGCGTCCGTCGAGGTCGAGGAGGAGTACGCCGAGGTCGAGCGGCTGTGCCGGGAGAACGGCTCCTTCGAGCAGCGGCTGGCCACCGACGCCGTCGACCGCGCGCTGATCTGGAAGGGCCGCAAGTCCGCCTTCGCGGCCGTGGGCCGGATCAGCCCCGACTACATCGTCCAGGACGGCGTCATCCCGCGCACCGCGCTGCCGGAGGTGCTGCGCGCCATCGCCGAGCTCTCCAGCTCCTCGGGCGTCCGGGTGGCCAACGTCTTCCACGCGGGCGACGGCAACCTGCACCCGCTGGTGCTCTTCGACGACGCGGTCGAGGGCGCGGGGGAGGCGGCCGAGCAGGTCAGCGGCGCCATCCTCGACCTGTGCATCGAGCACGGCGGCTCCATCACGGGCGAGCACGGCGTGGGCATGGACAAGGCGAAGTACATGCCGCGGATGTACACCGACGAGGACCTCGACACCATGCAGCTGGTCCGCTGCGCCTTCGACCCGGCGGGCATCTCCAACCCCGGCAAGGTGTTCCCGACCCCGCGGCTGTGCGGCGAGGTGCCCGGCCGCCACAAGGGCGCCCACCCGCTCCAGCAGGCCGGCCTGGCGGAGGTCTTCTGATGGTCGCCACCCTCGGGACCACCGCCCGCGAGGCCGTCTCCTCGGCCTGCGCCGGCGTCGACGACGCCGGTCCGCAGGACGCGGTCGACGGCGTCCCCACGGGCCTGGTGGCGCGCCCCACCGACACCGACCAGGTGGCCGCGGTGCTGCGGGCCTGCGCCGCCCACGGCCTGGCCGTGGTGCCGCGCGGCAACGGCACCAAGCTGTCGTGGGGCAGCGCCCCTCGCCGCGCCGACGTGCTGCTCGACCTGAGCGGGCTCGACCAGGTGCTCGACCACGCCGCCGGCGACCTCATCGTCGCCGCCCAGGCGGGCGCACCGCTCGCCGAGGTGCAGCGCGTGGCGGCCCAGGGCGGCCAGCGGCTGGCCCTGGACGAGACCGTCCCCGGCACGACCGTGGGCGGGATGCTGGCCACCAACACCAGCGGCCCCCGCCGCACCGCCATCGGCACCGCCCGCGACCTGCTCATCGGGGTCACGATGGTGCGCGCCGACGGCGTCGTGGCCAAGGCCGGTGGCCGGGTGGTCAAGAACGTCGCGGGCTACGACCTCGGCAAGCTGCTCATCGGCTCGATGGGCACGCTGGGCGTCGTCGTCGACGCCACCTTCCGGCTGCACCCCGTGCCCGCCGCGTCCCGCTGGGTCAGCGTCCCGGTCGCCGACCCGGCGCAGGCGCTCGCGGTCTCGCAGTCGGTCGTCCACGCCCAGGTCGTCCCGGCCGCCGTCGAGGTCGAGTGGGCCGACGGCGCCGGCACGGTCTCGGTGCTGCTCGAGGGCCGCGAGGACGGCGTCGCCGGTCGCGCGGCCAGCACCCGCGAGCTGCTCGGCACCGCGTCGTCGGAGTCCGACGAGCCGCCCGCCGGCGGCGCGGCGTACCCCTGGACGACGGGGGTGGCCGGCGACGAGCGCGAGACAGCGCTCAAGCTGAGCTTCGAGCTCTCCGGCCTCGCCGACGTGCTCGCGGCCGTGGCCGGCACCCCGGCGCGGCTGCGCGGCTCTGCCGGCTCGGGCGTGGTGTACGCCGCGCTCCCCGCCGCCACCCCGGCCGCGGAGGTCGCGGCGCTGCTGGCGCGGCTCCGCGAGGTCTGCACCCGCCGGGGCGGCGCGGCGGTCGTCGTCGACGCCCCCGCCGCGGTCAAGGCGGCCGTCGACGTGTGGGGCCCGGTGCCGGCGCTGGACCTGATGCGCCGCGTGAAGGACCAGTTCGACCCTGACCACCGGCTCGCGCCGGGACGCTTCGTGGGAGGCCTCTGACCATGACCGACACCAGCCAGCACCGCGACGCCGGGTCCGGCAGCAGCACGGGCGGCACCCTCGGCGAGATGGGCGCGGTCGTCGAGCCCAGCACCCGCGACGGCCACGACGCGGGGGCGATCGACTGGGGCACCCCGGCCCCCGGCGGCGCCTTCGACGACCAGAGCCCGCCGGACGCCGCCCTCATCGGCGACTGTGTTCACTGCGGCTTCTGCCTGCCGACCTGCCCGACGTACGTCCTGTGGGGCGAGGAGATGGACAGCCCGCGCGGGCGCATCTACCTGATGAAGGAGGGGCTCGAGGGCGAGCCCATGAACGACGAGCTCGTCTCCCACATCGACGCCTGCCTGGGCTGCATGGCCTGCGTGACCGCCTGCCCGTCGGGGGTGCAGTACGACACCCTCATCGAGCAGACCCGCAACCAGGTCGAGCGCCGCCACCAGCGCAGCGCGTCCGACAGGGCGCTGCGCGGCCTGATCTTCTCGCTGTTCCCGCACCCCCAGCGGCTCAAGCTGGTGCGCGGCCCGCTGCGGCTGGTGCAGAGGACCGGCCTCGACCGCGCGCTGCGGCGCACCGGCCTGCTGGAGCGGCTCGCCCCGCAGCTGGCCGCGATGGAGGGCCTGGCCCCGAAGCTGGGCGCGCCGCAGCCGCTGCCGGAGTACATCCGGGCGACGGGGGAGCGGCGGATGACCGTCGGCATGCTCGTCGGCTGCGTCCAGGGAGCGTTCTTCCCCGGGGTCAACTCCGCGACCGCGCGGGTGCTGCGGGCCGAGGGCTGCGACGTCGTCGTCCCCGCCTCGCAGGGCTGCTGCGGCGCGCTGTCGGCGCACAACGGCCGCGAGCCCGAGGCCCAGGACTTCGCCCGCAGGCTGGTCGACGCCTTCGAGGACTCCGGCGTGGAGCGGGTCGTGGTCAACGCCGCGGGCTGCGGCTCCACGATGAAGGAGTACGCCGCGCTGCTCGCCGACGACCCGGCGTACGCCGAGCGCGCCGCCGGCTTCGCCGAGCGGGTCCGCGACGTCTCGGAGATCCTGGTCGAGCTCGGCCCGGTGGCCCCGCGCCACCCGCTGGAGATGACGGTCGCCTATCACGACGCCTGCCACCTCGCCCACGCCCAGGGCGTGCGCTCCGAGCCGCGCCAGCTGCTCGACGCGATCCCGGGCCTGGAGCTGAAGGAGATCGCCGAGGCGGAGATCTGCTGCGGCTCGGCCGGCATCTACAACATCCTCAACCCCGAGCCCGCCCGCGAGCTCGGGGACCGCAAGGCCGCCAACATCGTGCGGACCGGGGCGCAGGTGCTGGTCACCGCCAACCCGGGCTGCCTGATGCAGGTCACCTCGGCGATCGAGCGCGCCGGCCACCCGATGGGGATGGCCCACACCATCGAGGTCCTCGACGCCTCCATCCAGGGCGCCCCGGCGTCCGTGTTCGCCCCCACGACGACCCCCTAGGCACCACCCCAGCAGCACCCGCACGACGCTCGTCCCAGCCCCCCACATCCTTCGGGAGAAGACATGTTCCAGCAGGATCTCTCACCGGTCGGCGGGTCCTTGGGCCTCTCCGCCCTGTGCGCCGCCGTCCCCCTCGTCACCCTGTTCGTCCTCCTGGGCGGACTGCGCCTCAAGGCGTGGGTCGCCGGCCTGATCTCCCTGGGCGTGGCCCTGGTCATCGCCATCGCGCTGTTCGAGATGCCGGTCGGCCAGGCGCTGCTCGCCGGCACCGAGGGCGCGGCGTTCGGGTTCTTCCCGATCCTGTGGATCGTCATCAACGCGATCTGGGTCTACAACCTCACCGTCGCGTCGGGGCACTTCGACGTGCTGCGCCGCTCCTTCGAGAAGGTCAGCCCCGACCAGCGGATCCAGGCGATCATCATCGCCTTCTGCTTCGGCGCCCTGCTCGAGGCGCTCGCCGGCTTCGGCACCCCCGTCGCGATCACCGTGGTGATGCTGATGGCGCTGGGCTTCCAGCCCATCAAGGCGGCCGCCGTGGCCCTGATCGCCAACACCGCCCCGGTCGCCTTCGGCGCGCTGGCCACCCCGATCGTCACGCTCGCCTCGGTCACCTCCGGCGTCAGCGACGACCCGCGGCTCAACGTCGACACCCTCGGCGGCATGGTCGGTCGCCAGACCCCGATCCTGGCCGTCATCGTGCCGCTCGTGCTCGTCTTCGTGGTCGACGGCAAGCGGGGCGTGCGTCAGATGTGGCTGCCCTCCATCGTGTGCGGCGTCGCCTTCGCGCTGGCGCAGTTCGTCGCGGCCAACTACATCTCCGTGCCGCTGGCCGACATCCTGGCCGCGCTGGTCGCCGCCGCCGCCGTCGTGGGCCTGCTGCGGGTGTGGCAGCCCGCCCACGAGCTGACCGCGGCCGACATCGAGGCCGAGACCGCCGCCGAGGACGGTGGCCGGGCCCCGTCCACGCGCCGCCAGCCCTCGGGCATCTCGACCTCGGTCACCTCCTCGACCGGGCGCGGGGCCGCCACCACGACCAGCGACGCCGCGACGCAGGACAGCCGGGCCGACGTGGTGCGCGCCTACGCGCCGTACGTCGTCATCATCGTGATCTTCTCGATCACCAACATCCCCGCGGTCAAGGAGTTCCTGGCCCAGAAGCCGTTCACCTTCGCCTTCGCGTGGCCCGGCCTCGAGGTCCTCAACACCGCCGGCGACCCCGTGTCGACCACGACGTTCACCTTCAACTGGCTGCCGGCCGCCGGCACCCTGATGATCCTCGCCGGGCTCATCACGATGGTGGTCCTCAAGCTGTCGCCCGCCAAGGCGTTCAAGACCTACCTGGAGACCTACGTCGAGCTGAAGTCGGCCATCATCACCGTGATGGCGGTGCTCGCCCTGGCCTACGTGATGAACCTGTCGGGCCAGACCGGCTCGCTCGGGGCCTGGCTCGCCGGCGCCGGCGCGGCGTTCGCGATCATCTCGCCGATCCTCGGCTGGATCGGGGTCGCGGTCACCGGCTCGGACACCTCGGCCAACGCGCTCTTCGGTGCGCTCCAGGTGCAGACGGCCGTCGAGGCCGGCCTCGACCCGGTCCTCATGGCCGCCGCCAACACCTCGGGCGGCGTGCTCGGCAAGATGGTCAGCCCGCAGAACCTCGCCATCGCCGCCGCCGCGGTCGGCATGGCCGGTCGCGAGGGCGACATCTTCCGCAAGGTCATCGGCTGGAGCCTCGGCCTGCTGTTCCTCATGTGCGTCATCGTCGGCCTCCAGGCCACCCCGGTGCTCAGCTGGATGGTCCCCGGGAGCTAGCACACGAGCGGGCGATCGCAGACCGCCCCAGCACGCCGAGCGGGCGTTTCCAGCCCGCTCCAGCACGGCGAGCGGGCGTTTCCAGCCCGCTCCTGGACGCCGACCGGGCGTTTCCAGCCCGCTCCTGGACGCCGACCGGGCAGTTCCTGCCCGGTCGGCGTCGTCACGTCCGGAGGTCGAAGCGCTCCAGGTGCGTCCACGGACCGCCGTCGTAGCGCCACAGCTCGAGGGCGGTGCCGTGGGCCACCCAGGGGCGGAACTCCGCCCGCAGCTCGTCGAGCGTGTGGCGCGCGGTGGTGGAGGAGACCTTGTTCTGCACCGTCACGTGGGCGTGCAGCGGCTGGGCGTCCTGGCGGGTCAGGTGCTCCGACCAGCGCCGCCGCCAGCCGGCGTGCAGCCGGTCGAGGTCCTCGCACAGCAGGCGGTAGGCGACCCCGCGGTTCAGGGAGTAGACGTCGTGCACGCGCACGTCGAGGGGCGGCCGGTCGGCGGCCTCGCGGAGCGCCTCGGCCACGTCGTCGTGCAGGGTCGCGGGCAGCGCGTGGAACAGCGTCAGGTGCGCGTCGACGACGAGCCGCTCGGCGGGGAAGAACGCGCGGCGCTGGGCGGTGAACCTCGCCTGCGTCTCGTCGTCGAGCAGCAGGCTCACGATCAGCGGGTTGGCGGTCACCTGCCCATCATGACCGCCCGCCGGGCGCGCCGCCGGGGGCGGCGCTGCCAGACTGCCCCCATGAGTGACCAGACCCCCCGCGAGGACGGCCCGACGGTGCCCGACCTCACCGACCAGGACATCACCGGCCAGTTCGCCGCGTGGCTCGGCATCGAGTTCACCGAGGTGACCGGCGACCGGGTGGTGGCCACCTGGGAGGCCCAGCCCAAGCTGCACCAGCCCTACGGGATCGTCCACGGCGGCGTGCACTGCAGCGTGGTGGAGACGCTGGCCAGCATCGGTGCGGCGTACTGGGTCGGCGACAGGGGCCAGGTCGTCGGCGTCAACAACAACACCGACTTCTACCGCGCCGTCCGCGAGGGCACCCTGACCTCGACGGCCACCCCGCTGCACCGCGGTCGGTCGCAGCAGGTGTGGCTCGTCGAGACCGTCAGCGCCGAGGGCAAGGTCGTGGCGCGGGGCCAGGTGCGGCTGCAGAACCTCTACCCGGACAGCTGAGCGGCGTGCGGTCGGCCGACGGGGGGACGAACCGGACTGCTTGACGGGCAGTCCTGCCCGCGGAGTCCGACATGTCGCCCGCGCTCGGGCAGTTTCCCCGGTCGACCGGGGAAACTGCCCCTCGCCCTCAGGCCGCCGCAGCCTTCCCCAGCGCCTCGAACTCGTCGTCGGTGAGCTCGATGGAGGCGGCGGCGGTGTTGGCGTCGAGGTGGTCGACGCTCTTGGTGCCGGGGATGGGGAGCACCACCGGGGAGCGCTTGAGCAGCCAGGCCAGGGCGAGCTGCGAGGGGGAGGCGTCGTGCTCGCGGGCGGCGGCCGCGAGCGGGCCGTCCTCCTTGGAGAGCTCGCCGGTGGCCAGCGGGAACCACGGGATGAAGCCGATGCCGTGCTCGGTGCAGTGGTCGAGCAGCGCCTCCGAGGACCGGTTGGCCAGGTTGTAGAGGTTCTGGACCGACACGATCTCGGCGGTCTGCTGCGCCTCCTGGAGCTGCTCGACGCTGATCTCGGACAGGCCGATGTGGCGGATCTTGCCCTCGTCCTGGAGCGCCTTGAGCTCGCCCACCTGGTCGGCCACGGGGTACGCCGGGTCGATGCGGTGGAGCTGGAACAGGTCGATGCGCTCGAGGCCGAGGCGGCGCAGGCTCATCTCGACCGCCTGGCGCAGGTACGCCGGCTGGCCGAGCGGGGTCCACACGCCCGGGCCCTGGCGGGTCAGGCCGGCCTTGGTCGCGACGACCACGTCGTCGGCGTACGGGTGCAGCGCCTCGCGGAGCAGGTCCTCGGCGACGAAGGGGCCGTAGGAGTCGGCGGTGTCGAACAGCGTCACGCCGATCTCGACCGCGCGCCGCAGGACCTTGATGGCCTCGTCGTGGTCGCGCGGCGGTCCCCACACGCCCTCGCCGGGCAGCTGCATGGTGCCGTAGCCCAGGCGTACGACGGGCAGGTCGCCGCCGAGCTGGAAGGTCCCGGACGGTGCGGCGAGGTTCTCGGTCACGTGTGTCTCCTCAAGCGGGTGGGTGGGCGTACCCCTGGTCCAAGGGTCCGAGCGCACGGGATGTTCCCCGACGTTCGACACTCTCTTGGCATTTCCGCGAGCGGAGTGTAGAACGAAGGGGTCGCCCACCCCAGGAGCCGTGATGACCCAGACCGACGACCGCACCGGTGCCGCGCCCACCCCCACCGGGCCGCTGAGCCGCATCGACTACTCCGAGAAGATCCCCAACAACGTCAACCTCAACGAGGACCGGCGGCTGCAGCGGGCGCTCGAGGGGTGGCAGCCGCAGTTCCTCGACTGGTGGCGCACGCTCGGCCCAGCGCTGCCCACCAAGGACGTCTACCTGCGCACCGCCGTCGCCGTCGGTCGCGACGGTTGGGCGCACTTCGACCACGTGCCGATGGAGGAGTACCGCTGGGGCATCTTCCTGGCCGAGCGCGACCCGGAGAAGAAGGTCGCCTTCGGCAAGCACAAGGGCGAGCCGGCCTGGCAGGAGGTGCCCGGCGAGCACCGCGCCGACCTGATGCGCCTGATCGTCATCCAGGGCGACACCGAGCCGGCCTCGGTCGAGCAGCAGCGCGTGCTGGGCAACACCGCGCCCTCGATCTACGACCTGCGCAACCTGTTCCAGGTCAACGTCGAGGAGGGGCGGCACCTGTGGGCGATGGTCTACCTGCTGCACGCCTACTTCGGCCGCGAGGGCCGCGAGGAGGCCGAGCAGCTGCTCAAGCGCAACTCGGGCGACCTCGACGCCCCGCGCATCCTCGGCGCCTTCAACGAGGAGACGACCGACTGGCTGCAGTTCTTCATGTTCACCTACTTCACCGACCGCGACGGGAAGTACCAGCTCGGCACCCTCAAGGAGTCGGCCTTCGACCCGCTCGCGCGCACCTGCGAGTTCATGCTCAAGGAGGAGGCCCACCACATGTTCGTCGGCACCACCGGCGTGCAGCGCGTGGTGGAGCGCACCGCCGAGGTGATGCAGGAGCACGGCGGCGAGGCCGGCTTCGCCGAGGGCGTGATCCCGCTCGACGTCATCCAGAAGTACCTCAACTTCCAGTTCTCGGTCTCGATGGACCTCTTCGGCTCCGAGCAGTCGACCAACGCCGGCAACTACTACAGCTCGGGCCTCAAGGGCCGCTGGCAGGAGACCCGGCGCAAGGACGACCACGTGCTGCTCGACGACACCCGCGAGATGCAGCACGTCCAGGACGGCGTCATCACGACCAAGACGGTGCCGATGCTCTCGGCGCTCAACCTCGACCTGCGCGACGAGTACGTCGCCGACTGCGCCAACGGCGTCCGCCGCTGGAACCAGGCGCTCGAGGACGCCGGCCTCGACCAGCGTCTCTACCTGCCGCACGAGGGGTTCAACCGCCGCGTCGGCGCCTACGCCCAGCACCACGTCGGCCCGCAGGGCGACGTGCTCGACGACGCGGCCTGGGAGTCCCGGGTCGACGGCTGGCTGCCGAGCGCCCAGGACCGCGCCGACGTGGCCGCGCTGATGGTGCCGGAGTACGAGCCCGGGAGGTTCGCGGGCTGGATCGCGCCGCCCAGCGTCGGCATCAACGACCAGCCCGTCGAGTTCGACTACGTCCACCTGGCCGACGAGGGCCTGGCGTGACCCAGCCGGGCACGGGGGAGCCGGACGGCCTCGCCTGGGTCCGCGAGCCCGAGCCGGTCTGGGACGCCGACAAGCGGCGCGTCATCGGTGGCGCCCCGGCGGGTGCGTTCGTGCTGCCGTTCCAGGACGGCGACGCCCTGCCCGGGGAGTGGTGGTCGGCGCGCGAGGGCGGGACCCACGGCGAGGTGCTCGGCTACGGCCGCCTCGACGTCTCCTGGGGCGGCGACGCCGAGGTCCTGCTGGCCGTCGACCCCGCCCGGCAGCGCGGTGGCGTCGGCAGCTTCGTGCTCGCCTCCCTCGAGGAGGAGGCGTCCGCGCGCGGCCTCAACTACGTCTACAACACCATCCGCGAGCACGACCAGCGCGAGCAGGTCCACGACTGGCTCGTCGTGCGCGGCTTCCGCGGCAGCGCCGACGGCGACCTCCGCAAGCGGGTCCTCGCCGACGCCGGCCGGGCGGCACCCGGCGGCTCGAGCCGGGCCCGTCCGGGCCCCTCGCGGTCGGTCGGGCACGACGACGCGACCGCCGCAGATACGTCCGCCGGCTCGTCCACCGGCTCGCCCACCGGCTCGTCCACCGGGGACCGCGGACCCGGCCACGAGGAGTCCGGCGGCTACGTCGACGTCGACGAGCACCAGTACTGACGCCCCCTCGAGACGGTCGGCAGGGCAGGGCGCCGGTGCCCCGGTCCCTGGGGAAGGAGGGCGTCTTGCCTCGAAGGGCTAGTCGAGCCGCGGCACGGTGTCGTTGACCCGCTGGGTGCGCCACAGCAGCTGCTGGCCGTACGCCGGCTCGAGGGCGTCGCTGATCACGTGCGGCACCACCCGGCTGTAGTAGTCGGTGACCGGGCCGTCGGACTCGCGCACGATCGCGCCGGCGGCCTCCCCGTCGACGATCCACGACCCGACCATCGCGTAGTTGTCGCCGTCGGCCGCGGTGCCGAAGTTGGGCAGCTCGACGTAGCGCTGGTAGACCATCCGGTCGCCGGCGTACGCCCCGTCGTTGACCACCTCGGTGCCGTCGGAGCGGTGCACGACGATGTTGTCGCCCTCGCGGCCCTGCAGCGGCTTGGCGATCCACTCGTCGAGGTCGTGCGGCTCGTCGAAGTACGCCGGCAGCAGGTAGGGGCAGTCGGGCCACATCTCCCACAGCACCGGCAGCAGCGCCTTGGTCGAGAGCAGCACCTTCCAGGCGGGCTCGACCCAGCGCACCGGCGTCATCTCGGCGCCGGAGAGCAGCAGCCGCCCGACCGGGTCCTCGCTGAGCATCGACTCCCAGGGGTAGAGCTTGAAGGCGGCGCGGATCTCCTCGCCGTTGACGTCGAGGAAGCGGCCCCGTCCGGGCTCGACCGCGTGCTCGTTCCACTGGATCAGCTCGATGGGCTGGACCGAGACGGTCAGCCCGGCCTGGGAGGCGACGTCGGCCATGTAGTGGACCGTCATCTCCTCCTCGCCCGAGGTGTCGGCCCGGCTGTGGAACAGGTGCAGCCGCTCGCCCGGCACGCCGCCCCGGCGGGCCAGGTCACGCCAGCGGTCGACGAGCCGCTCGTGGAGGCTGTTCCACTGGTCCGTGTCGGCGGAGAAGGCCATGTCCTCCTTCCAGTGCCACTGCGCGACGGCCGTCTCGACCAGGCCCGTCGGGGTGTCGCCGTTGAGCTCCATCATGGCGAGGTCGACGCCGTCGTAGCGCAGGTCGAAGCGGCCGTAGACGCTCGGCTGCTCGAGCCGGACCGACTCGCGCACGTGCGCCAGGGTGCCGGTCGGGAGCCGCAGGTCGGCGTCGTCGAAGTCGCGCAGCAGCTTCGGCACGGCCTCCAGGCACATCTGCCACAGCTGCTCGGTGGCCTTCTCCATCACCTCGACCTCGTCGCCGGTGAACTCGTACCACGCGGCCTCGTTCCAGTACGGCGCCGTGCCGCCGTCGGGGAGGTCGGTCTCGGGGAAGATCAGGCCCTGCTGCTGGACGGTGCGCAGGTGGTCCTCGCGGGGGATGCTGCTGTGGCGCCACACGGCTGCGGTCGCCTCAGGCGATCGAGGCGCAGACGATGGCGGAGATCGCCAGCGTCGCCGCGGCGCTCACCACGGCCAGCGGCACCACGCGGCCCGGCGTGCAGACCACCGCGCGCAGGTTGCCCGGGGTGACGAGGTCGACCGCGACCAGCATCACCGAGTTGAGGGCGCAGCCGACCAGGCCGAACACGAGGGTCCACAGCAGGGCGTAGCCCAGGTCGGTGTCGCCGTTGGTCCAGATCGCGGTGAAGATGACGGCCGCGTTGCCGACCATCCACGCGGCGGTGACCGTGGCGGCGGAGTACGACGCCTCGTGGTCCTCGCCGCCGAGCAGGTGTCGTCCGAGGTGGCCCGGCGTGAGCAGGTCGAGCACCAGGTAGGCCAGCACCAGCACGGCGCCGGCGAGCAGGGCGTAGATCACGCCGTGGTAGAGCGCGGTCCAGAGGTCGAACATGGGTGACGGCCTTTCAGGAGGAGGAGACGCCCTTGGAGGAGCCGAAGCCCCCGGACTTGGAGTAGGACTTGAACGACGACGCCCCGTCGGCGGGCAGGCCGCCTCGCTGCACGCTCCGGCCGGAGCCGACCAGGCCGGAGCCGTTCCAGGTGCCGCCCGACACGGGCGAGCCCACGGCGGGGATCGACCGGGCCGACTGGGTGCCGAGGTAGTACCAGAAGAAGCCGCTGCCGACGCCGGACCCGTTGTAGTCGTCCGGGTCGTCCGAGTCGTCGCACTGGCCGTCGTCGACGCGCTCCTGGGTCTGCGGGTCGACGCAGACCGCGGCGACGTCGGGGTCGCCGCCGCACCCGCTCAGCGAGGAGGCGGCGATCACGGTCAGGCCCAGGGGGACCGCGCGGCTGGCGCGACGGATGCTGCTCATGGCTGCTCCTGTTCGTGGGGGCGGGTCGAGGCGAGGAGGTCGTCGAGAACGGCGGGCCCGTGCTGCTCGGCGACCTGGTGGCGCAGCAGGACGTTGTTCTCCCGCAGCAGCGCGAGCATCTCGCGCTGCTCGGCGTCGGTGAAGGCGTCGGGGTCGTGCAGCACGGCCCGGGTGAAGTGGGCGCCGGCGCACAGCACTAGCAGCAGCATCGAGAGCATGAAGAAGACCGCGACGCCACGCCCCGCCGTGGTGACGGGGGAGTAGTCGCCGTAGCCGGTCGTGGTGCCGGTGACCACGGCCCACCACATCGAGGCGATCGGCCCGGTTCCCTCGATCGCCCAGAACAGGCCCGAGCAGAGCAGGAAGTCGCCGAAGAGGACCAGCACGAGCAGCCGGGGGGTGTTGACCACCAGGTGGGCCCACGCCTTCACACGTGCCACGACCGCTCCCCCTCGCTCCCGGCGCGGTCCCCGACGTCCGCGCCGCGCCACACGGTAGGGCACCGAGCCGCTCCGCGGGAGCAGGACCGCGTCAGCCGGCCGCGAGCATCCGCTCCCACTCGGCCTGGGCGGCGGCGTGCCAGGCGGCGTGGCGCTCGTGGAAGGCGGCGGCCGCGCGGGGCCCGGGCCAGTCGTGGTCGAGCAGCTCGGCCGGCAGGTCGGGGTCGAGGAAGGGGAAGCGGCGCCACTCCTGGACCAGCTCGACCTGGGCCACGAACGCCTCGGCCGGGGTGCTCGGCGCACGCCGCGCGGCGCCGTCGAGGAAGTCCAGGTAGCGCCGCTCCACGTCGTCGAGGTCCCACGCCTGGGCCAGCAGCCGCTGCTGGTCGCCCAGGGGGGTCGCCCGGCCGGTCCACGCGAACGACCGTGGCCTCAGCCCGAGGTCGTCGACGACGGCGTGCACGGCCGGCTCCTGCTCGGCGTCCGGGGTGACCCACAGACCCGAGGTCGGGGAGCCGAGGCCGAGCCAGGTCAGGCGGGTGCGCAGCCGGTGCCGCAGCTGCCGCTGGGTCTCGGGGATCGGCACGCTCAGCACCAGCCAGCGGCCGTCCCAGGGGTGGGGGGAGCGCATGAAGCCGTAGATCCGACGGGTGCCCTCCTCCAGGAGCGTGGCCCCGGCCTCGGTCAGCTCCCACTGGACCCGGCGGCCGTGGCGCGTCGAGGCCAGGACGCCCTCGTGGGCGGTGCGGGTCAGCGCCTGCCGCGCCGACTTCTCCTCGACGCCGAGCGCGCCGAGCGCGGCGAGCAGCGTGGTCGTCCAGACCGGCACCGCGCGGGGGTGGACGAACTCGCCGAGCACGGTGAGCAGCAGCGACCGGGCGCTCGCCGAGCCGACCTCGCGGCGGCGCGAGGCCGCGGGCGCAGGGCCGGGGGGCAGGTCGGTCACGGGCCCATCATGGCGGCGCGCGCGACGTGCGACAACATCTTGACGGGTCGCCAGGCGAGCGTAGAGTGACCGGCGTCTCACCCGGAGCTGAGAGGTGCTGCATGACCGTCCCCGTGGTCGACTTCGACACCCGTCCCGACCGCTACCGCCACTGGCGCCTCGAGGTCGACGGCGCGGTCGCGACCCTCACGCTCGCCGTCGACGAGCACGGCGGCCTGGTCGAGGGCTACGAGCTGAAGATGAACTCCTACGACCTCGGCGTCGACATCGAGCTCCACGACGCCGTCGAGCGGCTGCGGTTCGAGCACCCGGGCGTCCGCGCCGTGGTGATGACCGGCGGGCTCGACCGGATGTTCTGCGCCGGCGCCAACATCCGGATGCTGGCGCAGTCCAGCCACGCCTGGAAGGTGAACTTCTGCAAGTTCACCAACGAGACCCGCAACGCCGTCGAGGACGCGTCCGCCTCCAGCGGCCAGACCTGGATCGCCGCCCTCAACGGCACCGCGGCCGGCGGCGGCTACGAGCTGGCCCTGGCCTGCGACGAGATCGTGCTCATCGACGACGGCTCCTCGACCGTGAGCCTGCCGGAGGTGCCCCTGCTGGGCGTGCTGCCCGGAACCGGGGGCCTCACCCGCGTGGTCGACAAGCGCCACGTGCGCAAGGACCGCGCCGACCTGTTCGCGACCCGGGCCGAGGGCTACCGCGGCTCCACGGCCGTGGAGTGGGGCCTGGTCGACGCGACCGTCCCGCGGGCGCGGTGGGACGACGAGCTCGCCCGCCGCACGGCCGACGCGGTCGCGCGCTCGACCCGCGCGGGCGGTCCCGCGGCCCGCGGTGTCGAGCTGGTGGCGCTGGAGCGCCGCGAGGACGCCGAGGGGCTCACCTACCCCCACCTGCGGGCCCGCCTGGACCGGGCCGGCCGCCGCGTCGAGATCACCGTCCTGGGGCCCGACGCCGCGCCGCCCGCCGACGCCGCGGCCGCCCTCGAGCAGGGCACCGGCTGGTACCCCCTCGCCGTCGCCCGCGAGCTGGACGACCTGGTGCTGCGGCTGCGCACCAACGAGCAGGACCTCGGCACCTGGGTGCTGCGCTCGGAGGGCGAGCTGGACGCGGTGCTGGCCCACGACGAGCGGCTGCGCGAGCTGGTGGACGCCGGCGACTGGCTGGCCCACGAGACCCAGCAGCTGCTCAAGCGCACGGTCAAGCGGCTCGACGTGACCAGCCGCAGCCTGGTCGCGGTGGTGGAGCCGGGCAGCTGCTTCGGCGGCTTCCTGGCCGAGCTGGCGCTCGCCTGCGACCGGCAGTACATGCTCGACGGCGTCTACGAGGACGTCGACCCCGACGCCGACCCGGCGGTGCTGGTGCTCACCCCCAGCAACGACGGCCCGCTGCCGATGGGCAACGGGCTGACCCGGCTGGGGTCGCGCTTCTGGGGCCACGACGACCAGCTCGAGGCGGTGCGGGGCCGGCTCGGGGAGCGCCTCGACGCCCGGGCGGCCGACGGTCTCGGCCTGGTGACGATGGCGCTCGACGACCTCGACCTCGAGGACGAGCTGCGGATCGTGCTCGAGGAGCGGGCGGCGCTGAGCCCCGACGCGCTCACCGGCATGGAGGCCAACCACCGGTTCGTGGGGCCCGAGACGCTCGAGACCAAGATCTTCGGGCGCCTCACCGCCTGGCAGAACTGGATCTTCAACCGGCCCAACGCCTCGGGTCCCGACGGCGCCCTGCGGCGCTACGGGTCGGGTCAGCGCGGGTCCTACGACCACGAGCGGGTGTGACGACGTGACCATGCCGACCGTGCCGACCGTGCCGACCGTGCCGACCGTGCCGACCGTGCCGACCACGCCGACCGACCTGGCGACCGCCGCGCCGGGCCGCTTCAACGCCGCCGACTACCTGGTCACCCGCCAGGTCGAGGCCGGCGCGGGGGAGCGGACCGCGGTGCTGGCGTCGCAGACCCTGACCTACGCCGAGCTCGACCGCCGGGTCGGCGTGGTGGCCGCCGGACTGCGCGCGCTGGGCCTGCGTCGCGACGACCGCGTGGTGCTGGTGATGTCCGACGAGGTGCCGATGCTGACCGGGCTGCTCGGCGCCTTCCGGGCCGGGATGGTGGCGGTGCCGGTCTCCACGATGTTCACCGGTCGCGAGCTGGCCACGGTGGTGGCCGACTCCGGGGCGCGGGCCGTGCTCGTCACCCCGGAGTTCACGACTGCGGTGACCGAGGCCGTCGCGGCGTCCCCCGAGGTGGCCGACGTGGTGCTGGCCGGCGACGAGGACCACGAGGTCGAGCTCGACCTGCGCGACGGCGTGCGCCTGCTGCGGTGGGAGGAGCTGCTGCACGCCGGCGCGCAGGGCGACACCACGACGGCCGACACCGTCGACGACTCGTGGGCGCTGTGGCTCTACACCTCCGGCACCACCGGGCAGCCCAAGGCCGCGATGCACCGCCACGCCAACGTCCGCCACGTCTGCGAGACGTACGCCGCCCGCGTGCTCGGCATCACCGCGGACGACGTCACCTTCTCGGTGGCCAAGATGTTCTTCGCCTACGGCATCGGCAACACGGTGTTCTTCCCGCTCTCCGTCGGCGCCAGCACCGTGCTCGAGCCCCGCCGTCCCAGCCCCGAGGTGGTGCGCGAGCGGCTCCAGCAGGCCCGGCCCACGCTCTTCTTCGGCGTCCCCACCTTCTACGCCGCCCTGGTCGGCAGCGAGCTGGCCGACGACTCCTTCGCGTCGGTGCGGCTGTGCGCCTCGGCGGGGGAGCCGCTGCCCGCGCCCCTGCAGCGCCGCTTCACCGACCGGTTCGGCGTGGAGGTCCTCGACGGCATCGGCTCCACCGAGGCGCTGCACATCTTCTTGTCCAACCGTCCGGGCGAGGTGCGGCCGGGCACCACCGGCGTCCCCGTCCCGGGGTACGACGTCGAGGTGCGCGACGCGACCGGCCGGGTCGTCGGCGACGACGAGCCGGGCGCGCTGTTCGTGCGGGGCGAGTCGATCGCGCTCGGCTACTGGCACCGCACCGACGCCACCCGGGCCGTCTTCCAGGGCGAGTGGCTCTCCACCGGCGACACCTACGTCCGCTCCGGCGACGGGTGGTTCACCTGCCTGGGCCGCAACAGCGACATGCTCAAGGCCGGCGGCATCTGGGTCTCCCCGGCCGAGGTCGAGAGCCGCCTGCTCGAGCACCCCGCGGTCCGCCAGGCCGCCGTGGTCGGGGTCGCCGACGCCGACGGCCTCGACAAGCCGGTCGGCGTGGTCGAGGCCGACCCGGGCGTCACGGAGGCCGAGCTGATCGCCTGGTGCCGCGACGGGCTCGCCCACTTCAAGGCCCCGCGGCAGGTCGTGTTCGTCGACGACCTGCCCAAGACGGCGACCGGCAAGCTGCAGCGCTTCAAGGTGCGCGGCATGGTCGCCGGCGACCCGCAGGCCCAGCCGGCCACCACCACCGTCCGCGAGGCCCTCGAGGCGACCTCGTGAGCGGACCCGGCGCCTCCCACCCCTCGCCCGACCCCTCGACCGACCAGACGACCCACCAGGAGTCCCCGTGCCCTACGTGATCGCCAGCGGCTGCATCGACGTCAACGACAAGGCCTGCGTCGACGAGTGCCCCGTCGACTGCATCTACGAGGGGGAGCGCAAGAGCTACATCCACCCCCGGGAGTGCATCGACTGCGGCGCGTGCGAGCCGGTGTGCCCGGTGGACGCGATCACCCAGGACCGACGCACGGCCGACGGCGACGAGGGCTTCGTGGCCGACAACGCTGCCTTCTTCACCGAGGTGCTGCCGGGCCGCGACGAGCCGCTCGGCGTCCCCGGCGGGGCGGCGAAGATCGGCGACCTCGGCGCCGACACCGCCCTGGTGCGGGACTGGTCCTGAGCGGCGGCGCTTGATGCTGGACGGCCACCTGTTCGTCGACGCCCACGTGCACGTGCCGGTGCTGGGCTCGCTGGCGCCCGCCTGGCTGCAGTGGGCCCGCGACTTCGGTCCGGCGGGCCTGCTCGAGCGGGCGTGGGACGACGAGGGACGGCCGCGGCCCGAGGTGCTCGACGACCTCTTCGAGGCCGAGGGCGTCGACGCCGCCCTGCTGTTCTGCGAGTACAGCCCCAAGGCCACCGGCTACCAGCGCTTCGACGACCTGCTGCCGATCGTCGAGCACCACCCGCAGCGGTTCCGCCCGGTGGCCAACGTCAACCCCCACCTGCACTTCCCGATCGCCCGCGAGCTGGAGCGCCAGCTCGACCACGGGGCGGCCGCGCTCAAGCTCCACCCGGTGCACGGAGGCTTCCGGTGCGACGACCGCGCGCTGTGGCCGGCGTACGCCGTGCTGGCCGAGCGGGGCGTCCCCCTGGTCGTGCACTGCGGCACGAGCAGCTTCCCCGGCTCGATGAACGAGCTGGCCCACCCCGAGATCCTGCTGCCCGTGGTCCGCGACTTCCCCGAGCTCGACGTCGTGCTGGCCCACGGCGGTCGCGGCTGGTGGTACGACGCCGCCGCCCACCTCGCGCTGAGCCACCCGACGGTCTGGATCGAGCTCTCGGGCCTGCCGCCGCGCCGGCTGCCCGACTACTACGCCCGCTTCGACCTGGCCCGGCTGGCCCGGCGGTTCATCTTCGGCACCGACTGGCCCGGGGTCCCGGGCACGGCCCGCAACGCCCGCGCGGTCGTGGCGCTCGGCCTCGACGACGAGACGGCCGGGCTGGTGCTGGGCGGCAACGCGCGGGCGGTGTACGCCGGGCTCGACCACCTGGCCGGCTGACCGGTCGACGGCCGCGCCGAGCGCCGGACGGTTTCACCGGATTCGCCCCCCGCGACCCGCGCTGCGTGGGACGCTCGGTCACGGCCCGCGAGGCCGCCCCGAGCCAGCCGTCAGGAGGACGCCGTGCCCACCCCCACCCGTGCGCCCGACCACGTCTTCGTCGCCCCCAGCCTCGTCCGCCGCGTGTTCCAGGTCGTGCTCGTCGCGAGCCTGGCCGGCCTGGCGTACGCCGTGTGGCGCGCCTGGCAGCAGACCGACGCCGCGAGCGGCGCGCTGGCCGTGGGCCTGGCCGTGCTGGTGGTGCTGTGCTGGATGACGCTGCTGATGTCGGTGCCCCAGCGGATCACCATCACCGGGTCGCACATCGTGATCCGGCGGGCGGGGGAGAACCACCGCTTCGACCTGGAGGACCCCGGGGTCGACATGCTGGTGCGCGACGGCTCGGTCGCCTTCGGCCACTACCGCGACAACTGGGTGATCGTGGAGGCCCGCGAGGTCGAGTGGTCGACGTTCATGGACGTCGTGATGGCCTACCAGAATCGCGCCGACCTCAACGCCGAGGCCCGCGACGAGCGCTTCCGGCGCTGATCGGAGCCACCCGCCCGGGCCCGTGCGGAGGCCCGCGCCCGCCGCAGGTGGACCAGACCGGTGGGCGTCCGCGGAGAGTTCTGCAGAAACTTCGGATCCGTGCGGAACCTCGGCCCAGGTCGGGCGATTACCTCATTGCAGAGCTCGGAAAGCGCTCAGACCGAGGGGGGACGAGATGCGGCACGCCCATGAGACCCATCCATCCAGCCCCCTGCGGATCGAGGAGTGTCGTGACGAGCACCGCCACCGCGGGGACGGCCCAGCCGCTCCCGCTCCGGGTGCCTCCGGTCATCGCTCGACCTGACCCTGAGAGCCCGCCCGATGACGTAACCTGTCGGCCACCCCTACCCCCCGTTGGTGGCCGGCAGGTTACTCGGGTTCTCCCGGAGCAGAGGAGTGCGAGCTCGTGGACCTGCGCGACGAGGTCGTCCGCGACGCAGCGGCCGGTGACCCGCACGCGTTCCGGCTGCTCTACGACGCCGTGGCTCCCCGCGTCCTCGCCTACCTCCGGGCCCGCGGGGTCGACGACCCCGAAGGCCTCACCTCCGAGGTCTTCCTCGCCGTCTTCCCCCGGCTGCCCCGTCTCGAGGGTGGTGCCGCCGGCTTGCGGACCCTCGTGTTCTCGGTCGCGCACGCACGCGCGGTCGACGACGTGCGCCGCCGACAGCGCCACCCCGTCAGCTATCCCTACGAGCCCGACCACGACGACCGGGTCGTCGCGTCGGCCGAGCACCACGCGGTGGAGTCCCTCGAGGCCGGACGGGCGCTGGCGCTGATGGACAGGCTCGGAGAGGACCAGCGCGCGGCCGTGATGCTGCGCATCATCGGTGACCTGACGCTCGAGGAGACCGCCGGCGTCATGGGCAAGACCGTGCCGGCCGTCAAGCAGCTGCAGCGCCGGGGCCTGGAGCACCTGCGCCGGCTGATGACCGCGGAGGGGGCACGGTGAGGCCCTCCCAGCTCGAGGCCATGCTGCGCGAGCACGGCGCCGACCTCGACCTCGACACCCCCGACCTGCACGCCCTGGGGCGCGAGCTGGCGCCGCTGCTGGGCCTGGCCGACCAGGCCCCCGAGCCCTCCGCGCAGCTCGCGCGCCTGCTCGCCGGGCACCCGCACCGCTCGCTGGCCCGACGCGCCCGTCGTCCCGGAGCGGTCGCGAGCGCCGTCGTGCTCGCCATCTCGACCGTCGGCGCCACCGGCCTCTCGGCGGCGGCCAACACGCTGCCGGCCCCGCTCCAGCGCCACGTGTCCGACTTCTCGCGCCAGTACCTGCCCTGGGACGCGCCCGCCCCGCTGCACCCGTGGGGCACCTCGGCGCCCGACCTCCCCCTCGCGCCGCCCACCCTGCTGCTGCCCCGCCGTCCCGGCCCCGCCTCCGCCTCGGCGGACGGCGGCGACGCCCCGGGCGTGGACGCGGGCTCTGCGACCGGCGGCACCGGCTCCTCGACGGGCGGGTCCGCGACCGGGTCCGCTCCGGGGTCGACCAGCGGGTCCGGCGGTGCTGGCGGCTCCGCCGATCCTCGCCCAGTCGGGTCCGGGTCCGGCTCGACGAGCGGGTCCGCGTCCGGCACCCCCGACGGCACCCCCGACGGCACCCCGGACGGCACCTCGGACGCTCCCGCCACGGCGTCGGGTCCGGTGACCCCGCTGTCGCCGAAGGTCGGGGCCTCGTCGTCGCAGGGCCCGGACGCCGGCGCCGCGGACGTCCCGTCCGACGGCCCGGCGGCCCTGGCGGCCCCCAGCCCGTCCTCCCACGGCTTCGCGGCCTTCCTCAGCCCCGCGCTCCAGGCCTTCCCGCTGCTGGTGCCGCGTGACGAGCCCGGGACCCTGCTGCCCGGGGGCGACCGCGACGGCCCCGAGCGCGAGCTCCCGCCCGGAGCCCTCGACAGCACCGCCCCGACCCCCGACGCGTCCGACCCGACCACCGAGGCCGGTCCCGACGCCGGCCCGGCCACCACCGGGGAGGCGTCCGACGGCTCCGCGTGGGGCGCGGCGGCGAGCCTGCCCGAGGCCTCGACCCCGCCCGACGCGCAGCCCTCCACCGGGGAGACCGGCGTCGTGGCCTCGCAGCTGCGGCCCCCGGTCCTCGACGCCCCGCCGGCCTCGGCCGCCCCGGCGTCCTGGATCCCCGGCGCGGTGACGGTGACGCTGCCGTGGACCCAGGCCGGTCCGGTGGGCCCGTCCAGCCCCGTCACGGCGATCGGCGGCCTGCCCGCAGGTGCGGGCGAGCCCGCCGGCAGCTCCCCGCTGGTGGTGCCGCCGCTCGAGGTGCCCGCTCCCGGCAGCACCGCCCCCGGCACCGCGGCGCCGGGCACGACCACCGTGGTCCCCGCCCCTGTGTCGCCCGTCGTCCCGTCGGTCCCGGTGCTGCCCCAGCTGCCCGCGCCCGACCCCACCGCGACGCCGTCCCCCGGCGCGAGCGACCCGTCGCCCTCGACCCCCTCGCCGTCCGACGGTGCGGGCAACGGCGCGACCCCGCCGGGCCCGAACGGCCAGTCCAACCAGTCGGGCCAGTCCAACCAGTCGGGCCTGTCCAACCAGTCCGGCCAGTCGGCGTCCTCCGGGGAGCGCGCCCAGGACGCCGGACCCGCCGCCCCGCTCGCGCTCTCGGCCGCCGAGACCCCCGAGACCCCTGCCGAGACGACTGCCGAGACGCCTGCCCAGACGGTCCCCGAGACGCCGGCCCCCGAGACGGCCGTCGCCGCACCTGACCAGGCGCCCGCCGAGACCCCCGCTGCGACGCCCGCCGAGACTCCCGCCGAGATCCCCGCTGCGCCGCCCGCCGAGACTCCTGCCGAGACCCCGGCCGCAGCACCCGACCCGGAGCCCGGGGCCGGGCCCGCGACCGCTGCCGAGCCCGCGTCCGCCACCGCCGAGGACGTCACGCCCTAGCCGCCGCGCCACCGCGCTGTCGGTGGCGGGCCGTAGGTTCGGACCCATCATGAGCACCCCCCTCCACGTCGCCGACGCGGCGTTCGTCACCGACCAGCTGCTGGTCGGAGGCGACCTCGACACCCGGGACCACCAGCGGGCCGCGATCCAGCTGCGCGAGCTGCTCGAGGCGGGCCTGACCCACGTCGTGGACGCCCGGGTGGAGTGGAGCGACCAGGAGTGGGTGCGCGAGCTGGCCCCGCAGGTCGGCTACCTCCACCACGGCATGGACGACGCCGGCCAGCGCGTGCCCGGAGCCTGGTTCGACACGGGCGTGGCGTGGGCCCAGGGGGCGATCGACGGCGGCGGCGTGGTGCTGACCCACTGCCACATGGGCATCAACCGCGGACCGTCCCTGGGCTACGCCGTGATGCTCGCGCAGGGGTGGGACCCCGTCGAGGCGCTCGACCGGATCCGGGCGGCGCGGCCGATCGCGTGGGTGGCCTACGCCGAGGACGCGCTGCGGTGGCACCACCGGCGACGGGGCTCGGGCCGGGTGGCCCTGCGCGACGACGTGCGCCGCCTCGAGCGCTGGCGGGCCGAGCACCAGCTCGACCTGGCCGGCGTCATCCGCCGCAAGCGCGCCCAGGGCTGGTGAGCCGGGGCCGGCTCAGGAGCCGAGCAGGTCGAGCAGCCAGCCGGGGCTCATGGTGCGGGCGCCGAGGCCCTCGACCCGCATCTGCAGGGCGCGGTCGGCGGTGATGACGACGACGGTGTGGCCCTGCGCGCGGGCGGCCGCGGTCTCGCGGGCGATGTCGGCGTCACCGTCCTTGCTGGCGTGGACGGTGCGCAGGTGCGCGTCGCGACCGCGCGGCACGCCGCCCTTGGCCTGGCCCTCGAGCACCAGCACGATCTCGTCGTACGTCGTGTCGGCCACGGCCAGCCGGCCGTGCAGCCGGGCCGCGGCGCCGGCGCGGTCGCGCCACCACCCGTCGGGGCGCGAGCCCACGACGTTGGCGCCGTCGACGACCAGGACGTGCTTCACGGGCCCAGCAGCTCGAGCCGGTCGAACATCGCGGCCGTCGCCCGGCCGCTCGGGGTGCCGGCGTCGAGGTCGGCCCCGGCCCCGACCAGCAGCCGCACGACGTCGTCCTCGCCCTTGAACAGCGCGCCGGCCACCGGCGACTGGTCGCGGTGGTTGCGGGCGTCGGGGTCGGCGCCGCGGGCGAGCAGGGCGGCCACCGTCGCGGCGTGGCCGTGGTACGCCGCGAGCATGAGCGGGGTGTTGCCGTCCGGGTCGGGCACGTCGGCGGGCAGCCCGTGGTCGACGAACCCGGTCAGCTCGTCGGTCATGCCCTCGCGGGCGAAGTGGTGGGCGAGCTCGACCACCCGGGCCGTCTCGTCCGGGGTGAGCGGGCGGTCCTGCGTCATCGGGCCTCCACCAGCCACAGCGTGTGCTCGCCCGGGAGGCCCTTGAGGGTGACGGTCTCCGTGGGGCGCAGCGTCCAGTCCGCCGATTCTCCCACCTGCTCGCGCAGCCGGGCCGCGAGCTCGGTGCTGACCAGCACCTCGCCGCCCTCGGCCAGCGACGCGACGCGGGCCGCCTTGGCCACGTTGCGGCCGAACCAGTCGCCGCCGCGCTCCACGGCGGTGCCGGTGTGCAGCCCGATCCGCACCTTGACCGGGTGCTGGCGCAGCGCCCGCGGGCGGGGGTGGGACAGCCGCTCCTGCAGCTCGAGCGCGGCCGAGAGCGCGAGGGTGGGGGAGGAGAAGACGACCATGTGGCCGTCGCCGTTGCTCTTCACGACGTGCCCGTGGTGGCGGTCGACGACCTGCTCGAGCACCCGGTCGTGGGCCTCGAGCACCTCGACCCACACCTGGTCGCCGACCTCGCTGTTGAGGGCGGTCGAGCCCTCGATGTCGGAGAAGAAGACGGTGACGTTGCCGTCCTCGTCGGCCACGCGGATGATCTCGCTGCGCGCCTCCAGGGCCCACCCGGTGAACTCCTCGATCGAGGACAGCAGCATGCCGCGCACGCCGTGCTCGCGCACCCGGCTGACCGTCTGCACCGCGGTCCGCACGGCCAGCCCGGCGGCCTGCACGGCACGGGGGCTGCGCGCCTCCTCCACGACCACGCCCGCCTCGCGCTCCTCGAGCTCGGCGACGCGCTCGCGCAGCTGTCGGACCCGGGCCGCGAGGACGACCAGCCCGGCCCCGGAGGCCACCAGCAGCACGCCCAGGGCGACGGCGACGAGGGTGGCGGCGGACACGCCCGCCAGCGTGGCACACCGGACATGTCGGGCGGGGACGGTGCTCGCGGTCCGGTCCGTCACCTCGGTCACACTCCCGGGCCCGCACCCCCGAGCACCATCACCAGCAGGTCGGGCCGGCCGTCGGGGAGCCACTCGGGGTGCAGGCGGCCGACCTCGCGCCAGCCGCGGGAGCGGTAGAGGCCGACGGCCCGGTCGTGGGTCGGGACCACGTCGAGCGCCGGCACCCGGCCCTGCTCCCGGATCCAGGCCACCGCGTGGTCGAGCAGGAGCCCGCCCACGCCCCGGCCCGCGTGGTCGTGGGCCACGACCAGCACCGAGACCACCAGCGCCGTGCCGCGGCCGACGACGTCGTCCAGCACCGGGCGCAGGTCCTCGCCGGGCGTCGCGACCGCCACGTGGCCGATCACGACGTCGTCGAGCTCGGCGATCCACGCGGCCCGCTCGGTGGGGCGCACCAGGAAGTCCTCGACCGGGAAGGGCAGCGGCCAGCGCAGGGGGTACGCCGTCAGCGGCTGCTGCGCCGCGACCAGCGCGACCAGGGCCGGCAGGTCGTCGGGGGTCCGCCGCCGCAGCCCGACCGGCGCCCTCACAGCGCCTCGAGGTAGAACCACCGGCCCGCGCGCCGGGCGAACAGGCTGCGCTCGTGGAGCCGCCCCGCGCCCCCGTCGTCGCGCCACGACGCCACGAACTCCACCACGTCGTCGACCGCCTCGAGCACCTCCAGGCGGGTCCAGGTGGTGCTCGGGTCGTGGGTCACCTGCGGGGGCCGGGTCCGCGGGTGCCAGGTGCGCCAGACGTGGTCGATGTCGCCGACGGCGTACGCCGTGTAGCGCGAGCGCATCAGCTCCTCCGGCGTCGCCGCCTGGCGCTCGGAGCGCAGCAGCGGACCGCAGCAGCCGTCCAGCGGCCGCCCGGACCCGCACGGGCAGGGGGCGGAGGCGCTGGGGAGCGGGGAGGAGGGGAGTGGCACCACCGGGCCAGTCTCGCCCACGGGGACTCCCCGGCGTTGCGGCACCGCGTTAGCGTGGGAGAGGTGACGACGTCCCCCCAGAGCCCCACCCCGAGCGCGACGCAGAGCCAGGCGGAGGACCCCGCGTCCCGCCCCACGCCTCGCCCCACGCCTCGCACCGTCGGCCAGCTGCGCGAGAGCGGCCACCGGCTCACCTCCCTGCGCGAGGAGCTGCGCGCCAACCTGGTCGCCGCGCTCCGCGAGGGCCGTGACCCCTGGCCGGGCCTCCACGGCTTCGAGAGCACCGTGATCCCGCAGCTCGAGCGCGCGATCCTGGCCGGTCACGACGTGGTGCTGCTGGGCGAGCGCGGCCAGGGCAAGACCCGGCTGCTGCGCACCCTGGTCGGCCTGCTCGACGAGTGGTCGCCGGTGATCGCGGGCTCCGAGCTGGGGGAGCACCCCTTCGACCCCATCACCCACGCCTCGAAGCGCCGGGCCGCCGAGGAGGGGGACGACCTGGCCGTCGAGTGGCGCCACCGCGACGAGCGGTACGCCGAGAAGCTGGCCACCCCCGACACCTCGGTCGCCGACCTGATCGGCGACGTCGACCCGATGAAGGTGGCCGAGGGCCGCAGCCTGGGCGACCCGGAGACCATCCACTTCGGCCTGATCCCGCGCTCGCACCGCGGCATCGTGGCCATCAACGAGCTGCCCGACCTGGCCGAGCGGATCCAGGTGGCGATGCTCAACGTGATGGAGGAGCGCGACATCCAGATCCGCGGCTACGTGCTGCGGCTGCCGCTCGACACCCTGGTCGTGGCCAGCGCCAACCCCGAGGACTACACCAACCGCGGGCGCATCATCACCCCGCTCAAGGACCGCTTCGGCGCCGAGATCCGCACCCACTACCCGATCGCGCTCGAGGACGAGGTCGCGGTGATCCGCCAGGAGGCCGACCTGGTCGCCGCCGTGCCGGACCACCTCGTCGAGATCCTGGCGCGCTTCACCCGCGCCCTGCGCGAGTCCAGCTCGGTCGACCAGCGCTCCGGCGTCTCCGCGCGGTTCTCGATCGCCGGCGCCGAGACGATCGCGGCCGCCGCCCTGCACCGCGCGGTCTCCCAGGGCGAGGACCAACCCGTCGCCCGCGTGGTCGACCTCGAGACGGCGGTCGAGGTGCTCGGCGGCAAGATCGAGTTCGAGACCGGCGAGGAGGGGCGCGAGGAGCAGATCCTCGAGCACCTGCTGCGCCGCGCCACCGCCGAGACCGTGCGGGCCCACTTCGCCGGGCTCGACCTCGGCCTGCTGGTGCAGGCCATCGAGGACGGCGCCCTGGTCGTGACGGGCGCCCAGGTGACCGGCCGCGACGTGCTGGCCGGGCTCCCGGTGCTGGGCGAGTCCGACCTCTACGACCAGGTCTGCGAGCGGCTGGGCGCGACCGACGACGGCAGCCGCGCCGGGGCGGTCGAGCTGGCGCTCGAGGGCCTGTTCCTCGCCCAGCGGATCAGCAAGGACAGCGGCGACGGGGAGACGGTGTATGGCTGAGCGCTACACGGTGGCCGTGGCGACGGGCTCGCTGCGCGAGGACGACGGCGTGACCCTGCCCCACGAGTGGACCGAGGAGGGCGTCAGCGTGCGCGGGCGGCTCACCGGCGCCCACGTGCTGCACCTGGCCGTCGCCACCTGCGTGCTCAACGACCTCTACCGCGAGGCCCGGGACCGTGGGGTGCCCCTGGCCGGGGTGCACGTCAGTGCCGAGGGTGGCTTCGACATCGTCACCGGCGCCTCCACGGGCGTCGAGTACTCCGTCGCGCTCGACTCCTCCCTGCTCCCCGAGCAGGTCCAGGAGCTGCTGCTGCAGGTCGACGAGGTCGCCGAGGTGCCGAAGGCGCTGCGCGCCGGCATCGACGTGCGTCGGGTCGGCCATGCCTGAGCTGCCGGGAGCGTCCGACCTCGCGGACGGCGACGGCGGTCGGCGGCGACCCCGGGCGCCCGGCGGTCGGCGACGACGCCCGGGCCTGAGGGCGCGCTACGGCCGCTACGCCGGCGGGCCCGACCCGCTCGCGCCGCCGGTCGACCTGGCCGAGGCGCTGGACGCCATCGGCGAGGACGTGATGGCGGGCTACAGCCCCGAGCGGGCGATGCGGGAGTTCCTGCGCCGCGGGGGCCGCGACCAGGACGGCCTGGACGACCTCGCGCGCCGGGTGGCCGACAGGAAGCGCCAGCTGCTCTCCGAGCACGGCCTCGACGGCACCCTGCAGGAGGTCAAGGAGCTGCTCGACCGGGCGGTGCTGGCCGAGCGCGGCCAGCTGGCCCGCGACGTCGACCTCGACGACGGCGACCGGGCGCTGCGCGAGATGCAGCTGGCCAACCTGCCGGCCAGCCCGGCCGCCGCGGTGAGCGAGCTCGCGGCGTACGACTGGACGAGCAGCCAGGCTCGCCAGGACTTCGAGAAGATCAAGGACCTGCTGGGCCGCGAGCTGCTCGACCAGCGCTTCGCCGGCATGAAGCAGGCCCTCGAGAACGCCACCGACGAGGACCGCGCGCGCGTCAACGAGATGCTGCAGGACCTCAACGGCCTGCTGGAGAAGCACCGGCTCGGGGAGGACACCCCCGAGGACTTCGCCGACTTCATGGACCGGCACGGCGACTTCTTCCCCGAGAACCCCCGCGACATCGACGAGCTGATGGACGCCCTGGCCCAGCGGGCCGCGGCCGCCCAGCGGATGCGCAACTCGATGACGCCCGAGCAGCGCGCCGAGCTCGACGCGCTGGCCGGGCAGGCGTTCGGCTCCCCGGAGCTGATGGAGTCGCTGAGCCAGCTCGACGACCACCTCCAGGCGCTGCGACCCGGCGAGGACTGGTCGGGCTCGGAGGACTTCGAGGGCTCCGAGGGGCTCGGGCTCGGCGACGGGACCGGTGTGCTGCAGGACCTCGCCGACCTCGACGAGCTCGCCGAGCAGCTCTCGCAGTCCTACGGCGGCGCCCGGATGGACGACGTCGACGTGGACAAGCTCGAGCGGCAGCTGGGCCAGCAGGCGGGCGTCGACGCGCGCACCCTGGCCGAGCTCGAGCGCGCCCTCAACGAGACGGGCTACCTCAAGCGCAGCTCCGACGGCCAGCTGACGCTCTCGCCCAAGGCGATGCGCCAGCTCGGCAAGGCGCTGCTCAAGGACGTCGCCCAGCGGATGTCGGGGCGCCAGGGCCAGCGCGACGTGCGCCAGGCCGGCGCCGCGGGCGAGCTGTCCGGCGCCAGCCGCGAGTGGGCGTTCGGCGACACCGAGCCGTGGGACGTCACCCGCACGGTCACCAACGCGGTGATCCGCACCGCGGGCGAGGGCGGCGACGCGCGGGCCGGCGTACGCCTGCAGATCGGGGACGTCGAGGTCCAGGAGACCGAGGCCCGCACCCAGGCGGCGGTGGCGCTGCTGGTGGACACGTCCTTCTCGATGGCGATGGCCAACCGGTGGGTGCCGATGAAGCGCACCGCGCTGGCGTTGCACCAGCTGATCAGCACCCGCTTCCGCGGGGACGCGCTGCAGGTGGTGGCGTTCGGCCGCTCCGCCCAGGTGATGGACATCGAGCAGCTGACCGCGCTCGACGCGCAGTGGGACAAGGGCACCAACCTGCACCACGCCCTGCTGCTGGCCAACCGCCACTTCCGCAAGCACCCGGGCGCGCAGCCGGTGCTGCTGGTCGTCACCGACGGCGAGCCCACCAGCCACCTCGAGCCCGACGGCGAGGTCTTCTTCTCCTACCCGCCGCACCCGCTCACCGTGGCCTGGTCGGTCCGCGAGCTCGACAACGCGATGCGCCTCGGCGCCCAGACCACCTTCTTCCGGCTGGGCGACGACCCGGGCCTGGCGCGCTTCCTCGACCAGCTGGCCACCCGCGTGGACGGCAAGGTCGTCAGCCCCGAGCTCGACGACCTCGGCGCCGCCGTCGTCGGCAGCTACCTCGGCGACCGCGACAGCCGGGGCGGCCGGGGCCGCGGCGAGCCCGGGGGCTGGTTCGGCGGCCGGGGGTCGTGGTTCGGCGGCTGAGCCACCCCGGACCCGTGCAACGCTCCGTCACCGGTGGCGCACCCCTGTCCCAGGGGGCACCCACCGACGGCGACGGAGCGTCGCACGCGGTGGCGCTCGGCTCCTAGCGCACCGGCTCGACGACCTCGTGGTCGGTCAGCGTGGCGGCGAGGTGCGTGGTCTGCTCGCGGCCGTCACCGAGCAGGTGGTCGATCGCGGTCAGGCGCGAGGTCATGTGGCCCACGGCGTACTCCGCGGTCATGCCGATGCCGCCGTGGAGCTGGATCGCCTCCTGGCCGACGTGGCGCCCGGCCTTGCTGACCTGCAGCTTGGCGCGGCGGGCGGCCTCGGTGACCAGCTCGGGGCTGGAGCCGTGGTCGGCGATGACCATGGTGGCCCAGGTGACGACGCTGCGGGTGAGCTCTAGGGAGGTGTACATGTCGGCCGCCCGGAAGGTCAGCGCCTGGAACCGGTTGAGCGTCATCCCGAACTGCTTGCGGGTGGTGAGGTAGTCGGTGGTCAGCTTCAGCGCCGACTCCATCAGCCCCAGCGCCTCGTGGCAGTAGGCGATCTTGGCCGCGGCGACGACGCGCTCCAGCGCCGCCATGGGGTCGAC
The DNA here is from genome assembly GCF_900104965.1 of Nocardioides scoriae. Classification (NCBI taxonomy): domain Bacteria; kingdom Bacillati; phylum Actinomycetota; class Actinomycetes; order Propionibacteriales; family Nocardioidaceae; genus Nocardioides; species Nocardioides scoriae. Next base: position 3,767,393 of record NZ_LT629757.1, read on the forward strand.
CGAGCCGTCGCCGAGCCGGGTGGCCGGGGCGGCGTCGAAGGTGATCCGGGACGCGCGGCCGCCGTCGAAGGTGGCGTACGTCGCGACCTCGACGCCCTCGCCGGGCTCGACGAGGAACAGCCCGAGGCCGTCGTCGGTCCGCGCCGAGACCACGAGCAGGTCGGCCCGGCCGCCGGCGACCACCGGCTCCTTGACGCCGGTGAGGCGGCCGTCCTTCTCCACGACGCCCTCGCCGGCCAGGTCCCAGCGGGTGCCGGGCTCGAGCAGGGCCGCGGCGACGACGCGCTCGCCGGCCGAGATCGCGCCCAGCACGTCCTGCTTCTGCTCGGTGGTGCCGAGCGCGGCGACCAGGCCACCGGCCAGCACGACCGTGTCGACGTACGGCTCGGGGGCGTTGACGCGCCCGAGCTCCTCGGCGACCACGGCCAGCTCGACCGGACCGGCGCCCATGCCGCCGTCGTCCTCGCTGTAGGGCAGGCCCAGCAGGCCCATCTCGGCCAGGCGGCCCCACTGCGCCTCGGAGAACCCGGGGTCCTCCGACGTCGCGGCGCGGCGCTGCTCGTTGTCGAAGCCCTTGAGCAGGCCGCGCACGGCGTCGCGCAGGGCGGTCTGCTCGTCGTCCAGGGTGAAGTCCATGTCAGCTCCTTCGTCGGCTCAGAGGCCGAGGATCGTGCCGGCGATGATCTGGCGCTGGATCTCGTTGGACCCGCCGTAGATCGACGCCTTGCGGAAGTTGAGGTAGTTGGGGGCGCTGACGCGGGCCCAGTCGGGCACGTCGGAGTCCTTGCCGGCCCCGGAGGCCAGGGCCAGCGGCCCGGCGACGTCGACCCACAGCTCGGTCACGGCCTGCTGCAGCTCGGTGCCCTTGAGCTTGAGCACCGAGGAGGCCGGGTGCGGCTTGCCGTCGGAGGAGTGCGCGACCACGCGCAGCGCGGTCAGCTCCAGCGCCAGCAGCTCGTTCTCGAGCTCGACGACCTTGGCCGCGAGCAGCGCGTCGTCGAGCAGTCCGCGCTCGGCGGCGACCTGCTTGAGGCTGGCCAGGCGGCGCTTGGTCTGCGCGACCGGGGCGACGCCGACGCGCTCGTTGCCGAGCAGGAACTTGGCCATCGTCCAGCCCTGGTTCTCCTCGCCGACGAGGTTCTCGCCCGGGACGCGGACGTCCTCGAAGAACACCTCGTTGACCTCGAAGCCGCCGTCGATGAGCTCGATCGGGCGCAGCGTGACGCCCTCGGTGTCCATCGGGACCAGGATCATCGAGATGCCGGCCTGCTTCTTGACCTCGGGGTCGGTGCGGCACAGGCAGAAGATCCAGTCGGCGTGCTGGCCCAGCGTGGTCCACGTCTTCTGGCCGTTGATCACCCAGTCGTCGCCGTCGCGCACCGCCTTGGTGGTGAGCGAGGCCAGGTCGGAGCCGGCGTTGGGCTCGGAGAAGCCCTGGCACCACCAGATGTCGAGGTTGGCGGTGGCCGGGAGGAACTTCTCCTTCATCTCCTGGCTGCCGAACTGCGCGATGACCGGCCCGATCATGCTGGCGTTGAAGGCGAGCGGCGGCGGCACGCAGGCCAGCTCGAGCTCCTCGTGCCAGATGTGGCGCTGCATCGGCGTCCAGTCCTGGCCGCCCCACTCCACGGGCCAGTTGGGCACGGCGTACCCGGCCTCGTTCATGATCCGCTGGGCGGTGACGATGCCTTCCTTGCCGACGTGTCGGCCGGCGGCGATCGTGTCGCGCAGCTCCTGCGGGATCTTGGTGGTGAAGAAGGTCCGCATCTCCTCGCGGAACGCGGTCTCCTCCTCGGTGAGGGCCAGCTGCATGGGGGAGCTCCTGGTGTGGCAGGCGGTGGGATCCCCGTCAGGTTACCGCGCGGTACGAACCGCTCGCGCCCTCAGGAGGCGAGCGCCTTCTCGATGTCGGAGGCGATCTTCTCGGGCTTGGTCGTCGAGCCGTAGCGCTTGAGGACCTGGCCGTCGCGCCCGACGAGGAACTTGGTGAAGTTCCACTTGATCTTCTCGCCGAGCAGCCCCTTCTTCTCCTCGCGCAGCCACTTGAAGACCGGGTGGGCGGCGTCGCCGTTGACGTCGACCTTCTCGAACATGGGGAAGGAGACGCCGTAGTTGCGCTGGCAGAACGCGCCGATCTCCTCGTTGGTGCCGGAGTCCTGCTCGCCGAACTGGTTGCAGGGGAAGCCCAGCACGGCCAGGCCCTGGTCGGCGTACTGCTGGTGCAGCTTCTCCAGGCCCTCGAACTGGGGGGTGAAGCCGCAGGCGGAGGCGGTGTTGACCACCAGGGCCACCTGGCCCTGGTAGGCGCTGAGCGGCTGCTCCTGGCCGTCGATGGTGGTGGCGGTGAAGTCGCTCAGCGTGGTCACGGGTGCTCTCCTGGGGTCGGCGTGCGGGTGGGGGGAACGACGGGGGTTCGGAGCCCATTCCCCCACGGATGGGGACGGACCGTCCAGGAAGCGGGTGCGGCCCGGTAGTTTCTGCCGACATGGCCACCCCCCTGATCGCGTCCGACCCCTCCGCGGACGCGGAGCGCCTGCGGCGGCTGCGCCGGATGCAGGCGGTGGCGCTGGGGCTGCTGGTCCTGGCGGCGGTGGTGTACGTCGCGACGATCGGGCGCACCGGCGTCTGGGGCTTCGTCAACGCCGGTGCCGAGGCGAGCATGGTGGGCGCGATCGCCGACTGGTTCGCCGTGACCGCGCTGTTCCGCCACCCGCTCGGCCTGCCGATCCCGCACACCGCGCTGATCCCCGAGCGGAAGGACACCTTCGGCACCAGCCTCGAGGAGTTCTTCGCCGAGAACTTCCTCCAGGAGCAGGTGATCCGCGAGCGGCTCTCCTCGGCCGACGTGGTCGGCCGGCTCGGCACCTGGCTGACCGACCCCGCCCACGCCGACCGCGTGGTCGCGGAGAGCTCGGTCGCGCTGGCGGTGGGCCTGCGCCGGCTCAAGGACGAGGACGTCGCCGCCGTGGTGCGCGAGGTGATCATCCCGCGCTTCGTCTCCGAGCCGATCTCGCCGGTGGCGGGCGGCTTCCTGGCCGAGGTGGTCCGCGACGGCGCCCACCACGGGCTGGTGGACCTCGCCCTCACCGAGGCCCACGACTGGCTGGTGCAGCACCAGGAGCGCTTCACCCAGGTGATCGGCGAGCGCGCCCCCTGGTGGGCCCCCGACCGGCTCAACGAGGTGATCGTCACCCGGCTGCACCTCGAGGCGATCCGCTGGGTGGCCGACATCCGCAGCGACCCCGACCACTCGGCCCGCCAGGCGCTCGACTCCTTCCTCGCGCAGCTCGCCGACGACCTCCTGAACGACCCCGAGACCCAGGAGCGGGCCGAGAACCTCAAGCAGCGGCTGCTGGAGCAGCCCCAGATGGTGACCACCGGGATGTCGCTGTGGGCGGCCTTCCGCACGGCGCTGCTCGACGCGCTGGAGACCGACGACGGTCCGCTGCGCCGCCGCGCCTCCCAGGAGCTGGCTGCCTTCGGCGGCCGGATCGGCACCGACCGCGCGCTGCACGACCGGCTCGAGGGCTGGGGCGCGGACGTCGTGGTGTGGGCGGTGGGCCGCTACGGCCAGGAGCTGACCTCGGTCATCACCGCGACCATCGCCCGCTGGGACGGCGAGGAGGCGGCCCGCAAGATCGAGCTGCACGTCGGCCGCGACCTGCAGTTCATCCGGATCAACGGCACCATCGTGGGTGGCCTGGTGGGCGTCGTGATCCACGCCGTCACACTGGTGCTGTGAACCCCTTCCGCAGGAGACAGCGCGAGCGCGCCGACGCCGCGCCGCAGGTCGACGAGGTGCCGATCCGCGACGAGATGATCCGGCTGGGCCAGTTCCTCAAGCTCGCCAACCTCATCGAGCACGGCTCCGAGGCCAAGACGGTCACGGCCGAGGGCCTGGTCAGCGTCAACGGCGAGGTCGAGACCCGGCGCGGCCGCCAGCTCGTCGTGGGCGACGTGGTCACCCTGGGCGGGGTCTCCGCCCGGGTGGCGACGGGCGAGGCCGAGCCGGTCGTCGACTGGTAGTGCGACCGGCCGGCCCCCCGGCGTACGACGATCAGCGGACGTCGACGAGGTCCACCACGAAGATGAGCGTCTCGCCGGGGGCGATGACGCCGCCGGCGCCGCGGTCGCCGTAGGCCAGGTGCGAGGGGATGGTGAGGCGGCGACGGCCGCCGACCTTCATGCCCTGGACACCGGTGTCCCAGCCGCTGATGACCTGGCCGACGCCGAGGCGGAAGTCGAGCGGGGCGCCGCGGTTGTACGACGCGTCGAACTCCTCGCCGGTGGAGTGGGCCACGCCCACGTAGTGCACCGACACGGTGCTGCCGGCGGTGGCCTCCTTGCCGTCGCCCTCGGTGAGGTCCACGACCTCGAGGTCGGTGGGGGGCGGGCCGTCGGGGGCGTCGATCTCGGGCTTGTCTGCAGTCATGGCTCCCAGCCTGCCACGCCTTCCCGGGGGCCGTGCAGCGTGGTTGGGTGGAGCGATGGTGCACGGCATCCGCGTCTCCACGGTCAACCTCAGCTCGTCGGACCCACGTGCGCTGGCGCGGTTCTACGCCGACCTGCTGGGCCTGGAGGACCCGGTCGTCGCGGACCCGACGTGGGCGGTGCTGCGGGGCGCCGTGGTGCCGCTCGCCTTCGAGCTCGACGAGCACCACGCGCCGCCGGTGTGGCCCAGCGAGCCGGGCCGACCGACCACCCAGGTGCACCTCGAGGTCCAGGTCGACGACCTCGACGGGGCGCTCGAGCACGCGCTGGCCTGCGGGGCGCGGCTGGCGGCCCACCAGCCGCAGGAGGACGTGCGGGTGTGCCTCGACCCGGCCGGGCACCCGTTCTGCCTGTGGGTCGACCCCTCGGGGGAGGACCCCGCGGGCGGTGACCCCGCCTGAGCCCGGCTCAGGTCTGGTGGACGTAGGAGTCGAGCTGGTCGCGCTCGAACTCCAGCTGCGTCATCCGGCTCTTGACCACGTCGCCGATGCTGACGACGCCGACCAGCCGGGCGTCCTCCACGACCGGGACGTGGCGGATCCGGTGCTCGGTCATCAGCGCCATCAGGGCGTCGAGGTCGTGCTCGGGCTCGCAGGTGCGCACCCGCGCGGTCATGATCTCCGCGACGGTGGCGCCCAGCACGTCGTCGCGGTCGTGCAGCCGGCGCACCACGTCGCGCTCGCTGACGATGCCCTCGACGGTCGAGCGGTCGCTGCTGACGACCACGGCGCCGACGTTGTGCTCGGCGAGCAGGGCCACGAGCTCCTGCACGGTCGCGTCCGGCACGATCGTGATGACGTCGTGGCTCGGCTTGTCCCTGATCACGTCCTTGATCTTCACGACCAGGACCTCCTCGAGGTCGGCGCTGCGGTCCGTCGAAGGTAGCGCTCCCGGGCGCTCAGCGACAGGGGCGGACCACCCGAAGAGGTGAGGTCGCTAGTCGCGGTCGCCGGCGGGCTCCCCGCGGCGGGCGCTGAGGTCGTGGACCGTGCCGCCGCGGTGCGGCTCGTCGTGGTCGGGCACCGAGCCGAGGAAGGCCAGCGCCTGGTCGTGCAGCTTGCCGTTGGTCGCCAGCGCGCTGCCGCCCGTCGGGCCGGCCTCGCCGTCGAGGGAGGTGAACGACCCGCCGGCCTCGCGCACGATCACGTCGAGCGCCGCCATGTCGTAGATCTCCAGCTCGGGCTCGGTCGCGATGTCGACGGCGCCCTCGGCCACCAGCATGTAGGACCAGAAGTCGCCGTACGCCCGCGTGCGCCAGACCCGGCGCGACAGCGAGAGGAAGTCCTCGAGCCGGCCGCGCTCGTCCCAGCCGGACAGCGAGGAGTAGGACAGCGAGGCGTCCTCGATCCGCGACACGTCGCTCACCTGGCACTGGCTGGCCCGCAGCAGCGACTTGCCGGTCCAGGCGCCGCCGCCCTTCATCGCCCACCAGCGGCGGTTGAGCATGGGCGCCGAGACCACGCCGACCACGACCTCGTCGTCGACCATGAGCGAGATCAGCGTCGCCCACACCGGCACGCCGCGCACGAAGTTCTTGGTGCCGTCGATGGGGTCGACCACCCAGCGCCGCTGGCTGTGGCCGGCGGAGCCCTGCTCCTCGCCGAGCACGGCGTCGCGCGGCCGGGCGCGCGACAGGGTGCGGCGGATGTTCTCCTCGACCGAGCGGTCCGCGTCGGTCACCGGCGTCAGGTCGGGCTTGGTCATCACGTGCAGGTCGAGCGCCTTGTAGCGGCTCTCCGACGTGGAGTCCGCGTCGTCGGCCAGCACGTGGGCGAGGCGGAGATCGTCGGTGAAGTCGGACGGCATGGGCACAGGGTATGCGTACCCGCGCGCGGCCCGGCCCGCCTAGTAGTGCTGCTCGCCCGCCTCGCGGCTGGCCAGCAGCCTCCGGAACGACCGCACCCGGTCCACCTCGGTGCCCTCGGCGTCGTCGAGCCCGCACTCCGGCTCGCCCTCGCCGTGGGAGCAGGCGCGCGGGCAGGTCTCGGTGAGCTCGTGCAGGTCGGGGAAGGCCTCGATCAGCTGGGCGACGTCGACGTGGTTGAGGCCGAAGGAGCGGATGCCGGGGGTGTCGACGATCCAGCCGCCGCCGGGCAGCGCCAGCATCAGCGCGCTGACCGAGGTGTGGCGGCCGCGGCCGGTGTGGGCGTTGACCACGCCGACCTCGCGGAAGGCGTCGGGGACCAGGGCGTTGACCAGGGTCGACTTGCCGACGCCGCTGTGGCCGAGCAGCACGCTGGTGCGCCCCGTCAGCCGCTCGAGCACCTCGCTGACGTCGGCGCCGCGCTGCGTCACGACGTACGGCACCCCGAGCGGGCGGTAGCCGGCCAGCACCGGCTCCGGGTCGGCGAGGTCGGCCTTGGTGAGGCACAGCAGCGGGTCCATCCCCGCGTCGTACGCCGCCACCAGCGCCCGGTCGACCAGTCCCTGGCGCGGCTCGGGGTCGGCCAGGGCGGTCACCACCACGAGCTGGTCGGCGTTGGCGACCACCACCCGCTCGACGGGGTCGTCGTCGTCGGCCGTGCGCCGCAGCACCGTGCGGCGCTCGTCGACGAGCACGATCCGGGCCAGGCTGCCGGGGTCGCCGGAGACGTCGCCGACGATCCGGACGTGGTCGCCGACCACGACGCCCTTGCGGCCCAGCGCCCGCGACTTCATCGAGGTGACGACGGTCGGGTCGTCCTCGGGGGCGCCGTCCTCGGTGAGCCGGCAGGTGTAGCGGCCCCGGTCGACGGTGACGACCACGCCGGGCACGGCGTCGTCGAAGCTGGGCCGGTCCTTGGTGCGCGGGCGGGTGCGCCGGCGCGGGCGCTCGTAGCTCTCCGGGTCGTCCGCGCCGTAGCGCCCCGTCGTCACCGAGCGGCCTGCCCGAGGAGACCGGCCCAGACGTCGGCGAACCCGGGGAACGTCTTGGAGGTGGTGTCGACGTCCTCGACCAGGACGCCCTCGACGCGCGAGCCCAGGACGACGGCGGCGTGGGCCATCCGGTGGTCGGCGTACGTCTTGAACTCGCCGCCGTGCAGCGGGGCGGGCGAGATGGCCAGTCCGTCGTCGTGCTCGACGACGGAGGCGCCGAGCCCCCGCAGCTCGACGGCCAGGGCCGTGAGGCGGTCGGTCTCGTGGCCCCGGATGTGGGACACGCCGCGCAGCCGCGAGGGCGAGTCGGCCAGCGCGCACAGCGCGGCCAGGGAGGGGGTCAGCTCACCGACGTCGTGCAGGTCGACGTCGAGGCCGGCGATCGCGCCGGAGCCGCGCACGGTCAGGCCGGCGTCGTCGAGCGTCACCTCGGCGCCCATCCGGGCCAGCAGGTCGCGCAGGGCGTCACCGGCCTGGGTGGTGGCGGCCGGCCACCCCGGGACGGTCACCGAGCCGCCGCTGGTGAGCGCGAGCATGAGGAAGGGGGCGGCGCTGGAGAGGTCGGCCTCGATGGTGACGTCGGTGGCCCGGACCGGCTGCGGCGCGACCCGCCAGCGGTCGGGCTCGCTGTCGTCGACCTCGACGCCGTGCTCGCGCAGGCAGGCGAGGGTCATCTCGATGTGGGGCAGCGACGGGACGGGCGCGCCGCGGTGCTGCACGTCGAGGCCCTCGTCGTAGCGCGCCCCCGCCATCAGCAGGCCGGAGACGAACTGGCTCGAGGCCGAGGCGTCGACGACCACGGTGCCGCCGCGGAGGTGGCCGCTGCCGGTCACGGTGAAGGGGAGGGCCCCGCGGCCGTCGTCGTCCACGGCCACGCCGAGGCTGCGCAGGGCGTCGAGCACCCCGGCCATCGGGCGGGTGCGGGCGTGCGGGTCACCGTCGAAGGCGACCTCGCCGTCGGCGATCGCCGCGACCGGGGGCACGAAGCGCATCACGGTGCCGGCCAGCCCGCAGTCGACCGTGCCGCCGCCCAGCGGCCCCGGCGTGACGGTCCAGTCGGGGCCGGACGTGTCGACGGCCGCCCCCAGGGTGGTGAGGGCGACCGCCATCAGCTCGGTGTCACGCGAGCGCAGTGCCCGTCGCACGACGCTCGGCCCGTCGGCGAGAGCCGCGAGCACCAGGGCCCGGTTGGTCAGGGACTTGGAGCCGGGCAGCACCAGCGACGCGTCGACCGGACCCCGGGCGACGGGGGCGGGCCAGAGCAGGTCGTGCGAGGTCGGCGCAGACGCCTGCGGAGCAGTCTCGGGGGCGGTCACGCCCACGAGACTATCGAGGTCAGGACGTGACGCTCTTGGCGGCGAGCTTCGCCGACAGCTTCGACTCGCGGGCCAGGTGCTTGGCCTCGCGCCGGGCGGTGCGGCCCACGGCCTGGGCGCGGTAGGCGACGCCCGGCTGGCCCTCGGTGTCGACCGCGGCGAGGATCAGGCCGCCCAGGACCGAGAGGTTCTTGAAGAAGTGCAGCTGCTGGGCCTGGCGGGCCTGCGGGTCCTTCTCCTCCCAGAACGGGTGGCCGGCGACCGTGGTCGGCGCCAGTGAGGCGGCCAGCACGGCGGAGGAGACGCGGGGGGCGCGCCCGCGGGCCAGCTGCAGCGCGGCGACGAGCTGCACCGCCGCGTTGAGCCGCACCAGGGTGAGGGCGTCGTGCGGGACCGGCAGCTGGGGGGCGGCCTTGTCGATGGCGGGGACGATCCGGTCGATCACCGGCTTGGACTTCTCGGCCAGGGCGGGCGCGTTCTTGAGCGCGGCGACCGCGCCGACCGCGAAGGTCGAGGCGAGGAGGGGACGGGCGATCAGGCGGATGACAGTCATGCCCCATCCTTACCCCAACCCCGGCGACTCACGCAGCGGTGTCCGGGTCAGGGGACCCGCAGCTCGACGCTGTTTCCGGCGGCCACGGGGTCGGTCCAGCCGCTGGGGGGCGCGACCGCGACCGTGACCACCGCGCCGACCTCGGCCACGACGTCCGCGGCCACGGCCGTCCCGGCGGAGGTGACCGAGCAGGTCAGCGAGGTGCCGCCGCCGGTGCAGCCGGGGCCGGCCGGGCTCAGGTCACCGGCGCTGGTGCGGACCGTGACCGTCGCGCGCCGGCCCGACGGCACGCCCGACACCGACGCCGTCAGCCGGGCCCGCCCCGGGGTGGTCGACGCGACCAGCCGCGCGGTGACGCCCAGGTCGGCCTCGCGGGTCCGCGACGAGCCTGCGGAGCCGGTCGTCCCGGACGCCGCGTCCCGGCCGCCGCCCGCACCCGCGGAGCCCTCCTGTCGGGTGCCGGCGGCCGGGTCGCGGTCCGACGTCGGTGCGGGAGCGGTCGGCGCGGCTGGGGAGGAGGGAGCGGTGGTCGTGGGCGCGCCGGAGGCAGCGCCGCGCGGCCCCTGCGGGGTCCCCGGCACCGCCCGGCTCGGCGAGGGCCGCGCGGTGGGGCCGGCCTGCGGGGAGCTGGTGGCGGCCGTGGCCCCGGCGTCCGGGCCGGACGGGTCGTGGTGGCGGGTGACGACGACGGCGACGCAGCCCACGACCAGTGCCGACGCGACGACGGCCGTCCCCAGGTGGGAGGTCACGGCGTCCCGCGCCCGGCCCAGGCCCAGGCCCGGGCCCGCGGTCGCCGTGGCGGCAGCGGCGCTCGCGCCCCCCACCGCCGCGGCGTACGCCGGAGCGGCCGCGCCGAGCACGACCGGTGCCAGCAACCCCGACAGCGAGGAGTTGACCTCGTCGAGCTCGAGCCACACCGCGGTGCAGGGCCGGCACGTCGGCAGGTGGTCCTCGACCTTGCGGGTGTCGCGCCGCGACAGCCCGCCCCGCACGTAGCCGCCCAGCAGGTCGCGGGCCGTGCGGCAGCCCTCGGGCACCTCCTCGTCGTCGTGGCCGTGCATCGTCACGAACGCCTGGCGCAGGCCCTCGCGCGCCCGGTAGGCGATGGCCGAGACCGTGTTGGGGCTGACGCCGAGCAGCGGGGCCACCTCCGCCGGCTTGCTGTTCTCCACCTCCAGGTGCCACAGCACCAGCTGCCAGCGCTCGGGCAGCGAGGCGAAGGCGCGTGCCGCCGTGCCGCCCTCGAAGTCGGCGACCGCCGGGTCGACGAACGGGACCCCCGGGTCGTGCTCGGTCATGTCGGGGCTGGTGGTGAGGCGGCGCTGCCGGCGGATCCGGTCGACGTGGAGGCGCCGCACGGCCGTGAGCAGGTAGGCGCGGAACGCCTCGTCCGGACCCCCGCCCGACGACGTCGCGGCCAGCGTCCTGGTGAACGCCTCGGAGACCAGGTCGTCCGCGTCGGGCCCCGGCACCAGCACGCCGGCGAGCCGGCGGGCGGCGTCGACGTGGCGGGCGAAGAGCACGCCGAAGGCCTCGGTGTCGCCGGCCCGGACCCGGCCCACGAGCTCGCGGTCCGCCAGGTCGGCGTCCGCCCGCTCCCTCGTCCTGCCGTCCGCGGTGGCCATGGGTGCACAGTGCCCCGCCGCGGGGGGCTCCAACCCAGCCGGTCCCGGCCGCGTCGGGCAGCCGCCCCGAACCGCGTCACGGACGGGCGCCGGTGACGTCTCCTGCACGTGTGCCGACCTGGGTTCGGCACGCGGAGGGAGGGTCGACGGCCGCCGGTGCGCCCCACCGGCGGCCGTCGGTCCGGGGGAGGGCCGTGCGGCGTCCGGGGCGATACCGTGCACGCATGTGTGGTCGCTACGCCTCCAGCCGACGACCCGAGGACCTGGTCGAGGAGTTCGACGTCACCGCGACCGAGGTGCCGCGGCTCGAGCCCGACTGGAACGTCGCCCCCACCAAGGAGGTGTACGCCGTCGTGGACCGGCCGCCGCGCGACGCCGACGGCGAGAAGGACGAGGCAGCGGTCCCCGAGCGGCAGCTGCGGGCGCTGACCTGGGGGCTGGTGCCGTTCTGGGCCAAGGACCCCTCGATCGGCAGCCGCATGATCAACGCGCGGGTCGAGACCGTGGCCGAGAAGCCGGCCTTCCGGCGGGCCTTCGAGCGGCGCCGGGCGCTGGTCCCGGCCGACGGCTACTACGAGTGGTACGCCACCCAGGCGCTGACCAAGGCCGGCAAGCCGCGCAAGCAGCCCTACTTCATCCGGCCGGCGGACGGCGGCGTCCTGGCCATGGCCGGTCTCTACGAGATCTGGCGCGACCCCGACCTGCCCGACGACGACCCGGCCCGGTTCCGCTGGACCTGCACGGTGCTGACGACGGCCGCCGAGGACTCGCTGGGCCGGATCCACGACCGGATGCCGCTGATGCTGACCCCCGACCGGTTCGACGCGTGGCTCGACCCCCGCCGCCACGACCGCGACGAGCTGCTCGGCCTCCTGGAGCCCGCGGCGCCCGGCCGGCTCGAGGCGTTCCCGGTCTCCACGATGGTCTCCTCGGTGCGCAACAACGGCCCGGAGCTGGTGGAGCCGCTCCCGCTGGAGGACCTGCCCGACGACGCCCCGCTCTACCCCCGCGAGCACGGCTGATGCCGACCGAGCGGCTCGTCCCGACCCCCCGGGGCGACGCCCGGCTGGTCGTGCGCCGCGCGAAGCGACCGCTGGCGACGCTCGTGCTCACCCACGGGGCGGGCGGCGGGATCGACGCGCCCGACCTGGTGCGGCTGGCCCGCACGCTGCCGCAGCAGGACGTGTCGGTGACGCTCGTGGAGATGCCCTGGCGGGCCGCGGGTCGGATGGCGCCGCCGCCGCCCGCGATCGACGAGTGCTACCGCGCGGTGCTCGACGGCCTGCGCACCCGTTCGCCGCTGGTCCTCGGTGGCCGCAGCGCGGGTGCCCGCTCGGCCTGCCGCATCGGGCGCGAGGTCGGCGCCCGGGCCGTGCTGGCCCTGGCCTTCCCGCTGCACCCACCGGGCCGGCCCGAGAAGTCGCGCCTCGACGAGCTGCTCGGGGCGCGGGTCCGGACCCTGGTCGTCCAGGGCGAGCGGGACCCGTTCGGGACCCCCGAGGAGTTCCCCGACGACGTCGCCCTGGTGACCGTCCCCGACGGCGACCACTCGCTGAAGGTGCGCCGCTCGGCGCCGCTCAGCCAGGCCGACGCCCTCGACCTGGTCCTGGAGGCGACGCTGGAGTGGATCGTGCGTGACGTGGTCGGGAATCCTCAGCACTAGCCCGCGGTTGTACCCCTCGTCCGAGACTTCACACCTGACCGAGAGGGGAGGGTCCACGTGCTGCAGGCACTCGAGTGGCCCGATCTGGAGCGATCCGTCGAGCCGTCCCCGTTCCGCGCCGTCCCGGTAGGCTGGAACGCGATGACCACCCCTGAGACCACCCCCTCCTCGCTCGTCGACCTCGACGAGGCTCCCGAGCCCGTCGACGTCGCGACCGAGTCCGAGGCCGCCCGCCAGCTGCGCTTCGAGACCGACGCGCTGCCGTTCCTCGACCAGCTCTACTCCGCGGCGATGCGCATGACGCGCAACCCCGCCGACGCCGAGGACCTGGTGCAGGAGACCTTCGCCAAGGCCTACGGCAACTTCCACCAGTTCCGCCCGGGCACCAACCTGAAGGCGTGGCTCTACCGGATCCTCACCAACACCTTCATCAACACCTACCGCAAGAAGCAGCGCCAGCCGCAGCAGTCCATGACCGAGGACGTCGAGGACTGGCAGCTGGCCCGGGCCGAGTCCCACTCCTCCTCCGGCCTGAAGTCGGCCGAGATGGAGGCGCTGGAGCACCTGCCCGACTCCGACGTCAAGACGGCCCTGCAGAACCTCCCCGAGGACTTCCGGTTGGCGGTCTACCTCGCCGACGTGGAGGGGTTCCCCTACAAGGAGATCGCGGAGATCATGCAGACCCCCATCGGCACCGTGATGTCGCGGCTGCACCGAGGCCGTCGTCAGCTGCGCCAGATGCTGACCGAGTACGTCCGCGAGAACGACCTGCTGCCCGACGCCACGGTGGACGCCAAGGTCGAGGCCACGGGAGGCGCGCGATGAGCACCCAGCAGCCCCGTGAGGGCACGACCGGCGCCTCCTCCCTCGAGGGTGTGGACGGCAAGGACTGCTCCGAGGTCCTCGGCCGCGTCTTCTTCTTCCTCGACAACGAGCTCGACCAGGCCGACTGCGCCCAGATCGAGCACCACCTCGAGGAGTGCGGACCGTGCCTGGCGCGCTACGACCTCGAGCGCACCGTCAAGACCCTGGTCGCGCGGTCCTGCTCCGAGCAGGCGCCCGAGGGCCTGCGCCAGCGCGTGATGTTCTCGATCCGCGAGGTCCAGGTGGAGATCACCCGCAGCGAGTGAGGGCCGATTCGCCTCGACGGCCCCGGCCTGCGAGGATGTACGCCGTTCCCGGCACCTCACGGGACTGACCAACAGGAGGACCCATGGGCAAGACCGGCCGCAAGCGCCGCGCTCGCAAGAAGAAGGGCGCGAACCACGGCAAGCGCCCCAACGCCTGAGCACCGCTCAGTCACCGAGCGCCACCCTCGAGCCCCGGACCCGTCGGTCCGGGGCTCTTGCGTTGCCGAGATGATGGACCCATGACGCCCCCGGACCCCACCCTCGACCTCGGCACCGCGCTGCTGCAGGGGCACGACATGATCGCCGAGAGCATCGCGGTGCACGACGCCCGCTGGGGCATGAGCAGCGCCACCGGCTGGTCGCTGGACCAGCGCGAGGGCCGCCTCGTGTGGACGTTCGAGCAGCACACCGTCTCCGCCGACGCCCAGATCCTCGGGTCGTGGAACAGCGAGGCAGGCAGCTTCGTGTGGGCCTGGGACAACGAGTCGATCCTGGCGCCGCTGTGCGAGGTCGCCGAGCGGGTGCGGGCGTACGGCGCGGAGCACGACGTCTTCGCCCTCACTGCCTCCCCGCTGCGGCTCGACGAGACCCGCGTGCGCGACCTGGTCGCGCTGGCCTACCGGGTCGGCGGCTGCACCGGCTTCTTCCACCCGACCGAGGGCCCGCTGACCAGCTACGTCGTCTTTGGCGAGGTCCGCATCGAGTTCGCCGACGGCGTCGTCGAGGACTTCGAGGTCCGGCTCCCGTGAGGCTCACCACCGACCTGCGGGCCGTCCTGGAGCGCACCGTCGGCGAGGCCGACACCGCCGCCGCGGTCGGGTCCGGCAGCCTGCCGGTGCTCGGCACCCCGGTGCTGCTGGCGTGGTGCGAGGCGGCCACCTGTGCGGCCCTGGAGCCGGCCCTGGACGCCGGGGAGACCAGCGTCGGCACCCGGGTCGCCCTGGAGCACCAGCGGCCCTCCGCGGTGGGGGCGGCGATCGAGCTGAGCGCCACCGTGGTGCACGTCGACGGCCGGCTCGTCCGGCTCAGCGTCGCCGCCCGCGAGGGGCAGCGGCTGGTGGCCTCCGGCGAGGTCACCCGGGTGGTCGTCGACGCCCAGAAGTTCCTCGCGCGACTCGGCTGACACGCCGGCCGGCGGGCGACTGGACGTCCTTTCCGGTCACCTGACGGCTGTTGCAACAGACGTCCAGCAGACGATTACCCGGACGTCCGGGTGATCAGCGGGCCAGCTCGAGCGCGTAGGCCAGCAACCGGACGCCGGGCACGGGGGACCAGTCGTCGGCGGGGCTGCGGGTGAAGCCCAGGCGCTCGTAGAGGCGGTGGGCGTCGTGCATGGTGGCCATCGTGGAGATCCGCAGGCCGGTGCAGCCCTCCTCGCGGGTCCGCTCGACGCAGCGCTCGACCAGCAGCCGGGCGACGCCGCGCCCGCGAGCCGCCGCCGCGACCGCGAGCATCCGGAACTCGCCCTCGCCCTCCCGGGCGATCTCGCGGTACGCCGAGCCGGCCGGGCAGTAGGTCACCGAGCCCAGCACCTCGCCGTCGGCGCGGGCCACCCACAGCTCGGCGCCCGCGGCGCGGCCGGCCGTGTCGGCCAGCCGGTCGACGTAGGGGTCGTCCGCGTCGACGAACCCGTCGGTGTACGCCGCGACCGTGAGCCGGCCGACCGCCGCCAGCTCGTCGGCCCGCGCGCGCCCGACCTCGGTCCCCGCCACCGGTCGCCGACGTCAGATGCCGAACGTGGCGCGGGGGTACGCCGCGTCGACGTCGGTGATCACGTTGACCAGGTAGGGGATGCCCGAGGCGAAGGCCCGGTCGAGGGCCGGGCCGATCTGACGCGGGTCGGTGACGGTCTCGCCCCCGCCGCCCAGCGCCGTGACCACCTGGTCGTAGCGGGTCCGCGGCGCCAGGTCGGCCACCACGTCGTAGCCGTAGAGCATCTGCATCGGGCCCTTCTCCAGGCCCCAGGCGGAGTTGTTGCCGCAGACCATGACGACCGGCAGGTCGTGGCGGACCAGGGTGTCGACGTCCATCAGCGACATCCCGGCGGCGCCGTCGCCGAGCAGCAGCACGACCTGCGCCGAGGGCCGGGCCAGCCGGGCCGCGATGGCCGAGCCGAGGCCGGCGCCGAGGCAGCCGTAGGGCCCGGGGTCCAGCCAGCCGCCGGGCCGCTTCGGCTCGACGTACTTGCCGGCGAAGGAGACGAAGTCGCCGCCGTCGCCGATGACCACGGAGTCCTCGGCCAGGCGCGGCACCAGCTCGCCGTAGATGCGGGCCGGGTGGATCGGGTCGGCCTCGGCGGAGAGCAGCGCGGCGTCGCGCTCGGCGGCCGCCTTGACGGTGCCCTGCAGGTCGGTGACCCAGCCCGACCAGTCGGGCCGGTGGGGCAGCGCCGCGACACCCTCGCGCAGGCCGTCGAGCGCCAGCGTCAGGTCGCCGTGCGCCGCGTCGGCGAGCTCGGCGTGGCCGCTCAGCTGGGCCTGCGAGTCGGCGACGTGCACCACCCGGGCGGGGGTGGCGCCGTCCTTGCCGCCGAAGACGCCGTAGCCGAGCCGGAAGTCCAGCGGCGTGCCGACCACCACGACCAGGTCGGCGCCGGTGAAGGCGGCGCCGCGGGCCTTGGTCACGAGCAGCGGGTGGCCGCCGGGGACCACGCCGCGGCCCATGCCGTTGGTGATGCAGGGCAGGCCGACCTCCTCGACCAGCCGCAGCGCCGCCTCCTCGGCGCCGTCGGCCCACACGTCGGTGCCGAGCACCAGCACCGGGCGCCGGGCCTCGCCCAGCAGCCGGGCGATCCGGGTCAGCGCCTCGGCCTCCGGCTCCTGGCGGGCGCGGGGGCCGACCGCCGGCCGCACGGCCGAGGTGGTGTCGAAGAAGGCGTCCATCGGCACGTCGACGAAGACCGGGCCGCGGTGGGAGGAGCCGGCCAGCGTGAACGCCTCGTCGATCCCGCCGGGCACCTCGGCCGCGGTGTGCAGGGTGCGCGCCGACTTCGAGACCGGGGCCAGGATCGGGGGCTGGTCGAGCTCCTGGAGCGAGCCGCTGCCCCAGCGGTTGGCGGGGGCGCGGCCGCCCACGACCACCAGCGGCGAGCCGTTGAACTGCGCCTGGGCGATGGCGCTGACGCCGTTGGTGACGCCCGGTCCGGCGGTGAGCACCGCCAGGCCGGGCACCCGGGTCAGCTTGCCCGTGGCCTCGGCGGCGAAGGCGGCCGTCTGCTCGTGGCGCACGTCGAGCAGCCGCATCGGCGGGTCGGCCTTCACGGCGCCGTCGTACATCGGGAACACGTGGGCGCCCGAGAGCGTGAACATCGTCTCGACGCCGTGGGAGCGGGCCACCTCGACCGCGTGGGCGCCGGAGTGGGCCTCGACGGCGCCGTCGTCGCCGGCGGTGGGCGAGGTGTCGGACTGCTCGGGAGCCTGGGTCATGCGGGTGAGGGTAGCCCTCGCAGCCGACGCCGCGGGGCCGTCCTACCCTGGTCCGGTGCCGTCGCTGCAGGTGCTCGCCCGGGAGCACACCTCGTTGTCGGACGCCGACGTCGAGTGGCTCTCGCTGCTCGTCGCCGACTGGCAGATCATCGCCGACCTGAGCTTCGCCGACCTCGTGCTGTGGCTCCCGGCCGCCGACGGCTCGGGCTTCTGGGCGGGCGCCCAGATGCGGCCCACCACCGGTCCCACGGCGTACGTCGACGACGTGGTCGGGTCCTTCCTCGCCGCCGGCCGCCGGCCGCTGGTCGACGCGGCCCTGCGCGACGGCCGGATCGCCCGCGAGGGCGACCCCGAGTGGCGCGACGACGTGCCGGTCCGGACCGAGGCGATCCCGGTGCGACGCGGGGAGCGCCTGATCGCCGTGGTCGGTCGCCACACCAACCTGCAGGGGGTCCGCACCCCGAGCCGGCTCGAGCTGTCCTACCTCCAGACGGCCAGCGAGCTGTCGCAGATGATCGCCCGCGGGGGCTTCCCCTTCCCCGGCGACCGCTCCGACCACGCCGACACCCCACGGGTGGGCGACGGCTTCATCCGGGTCGACGTCGCCGGCGCGGTGACCTACGCCAGCCCCAACGCGCTCTCGGTCTACCGCCGGCTGGGGCTGACCGGCGACCTCGCCGGCAAGTCGCTGGCGGGGGTGACCCGCGAGCTGGTGCCGCCAGCGATGCGGCCCGACGAGGAGAGCATCAGCGCGGTGCTGGGCGGCCGCCGGCCCCGCGACACCGAGCTGGGCAACGGTCAGGCGACGGTGATCGCGCGCTCGATCCCGCTGCGTCCCGAGGGCGAGCCGACGGGGGCGCTGGTGCTGCTGCGCGACGTGACCGAGCTGCGCCGCCGCGACCGCGAGCTGGTCACCAAGGACGCCACGATCCGCGAGATCCACCACCGGGTGAAGAACAACCTGCAGACGGTGGCCGCCCTGCTGCGGCTCCAGGCGCGACGCATCCGGGTGCCCGAGGGCCGGGTGGCGCTCGAGGAGGCCGTGCGTCGCGTCGGTGCGATCGCGGTCGTCCACGAGACCCTGAGCCAGGGCTTCGACGAGTCGGTCGACTTCGACGACGTCGCCGACCGGCTGACGCGGCTGGTCACCGACGTCGGCTCCGCGGGAGCCGCGATCTCGACGCGGCGGACGGGCTCGTTCGGCCCGATCGGCTCCGAGGCCGCGACCCCGCTGGCCATGGTGTTCACCGAGCTGCTCCAGAACGCCGTCGAGCACGCCTTCGGCGGAGGTGCCTCCCCGGGCCCCGGGCCCAGCGCGGCCGGCCGGGTCGAGGTGGCGTGCCGCCGCGAGGGCGCGGCCCTGCGCCTGGTCGTCGAGGACGACGGCGTGGGCCTGCCGGAGGGGTTCGCGCTCGAGTCGTCGGCCAGCCTCGGCCTGTCGATCGTGGCGACGCTGGTCGGGGAGCTCGGCGGGACCATCGAGCTCGGCTCGCGGGTCGACGGACCGGGCACGCGGGTGGTCGTCGACGTGCCGTCGGTGGAGCCGGTGGCGGTGCGCTAGGCGATCAGGTGGCGGTCAGGCCGGGCCGGGCCCGTCAGGCGGTGCGGACCCGCGACCGGGCGTTGCGACGCTTGAGCGCGCGGCGCTCGTCCTCGCTGAGGCCGCCCCACACGCCGTGGTCCTGCCCCGCCTCGAGCGCCCACGCGAGGCACTGCTCGCGCACGTCGCAGCGACGGCACACCTGCTTGGCCTCCTCGATCTGCATGATCGCGGGGCCGGTGTTGCCGATCGGGAAGAACAGTTCCGGGTCCTCTTCGAGGCACGCGGAACGGTGACGCCAATCCATGGGTGAGGGAATCCTCCGGGTACTAGTGGAACGAGCCCACTCAGATGTCCCGGCCAACGGTGATGGGGAGGTCGGGGGCGGCACGTCGGTCAGGTCGTGAACGGACGCACAAGCAAGATCGTTGCAACTTCGTTGCCCCAGCACAACCCCCCACCCTGGTCGCGTGGGTCACAGGAGGCCGAGGAATAGGCTCGACCCATGAGCTCCGACCCCCAGGACCCGCGCGTCCCGGCTGCTCCCACGCCGCTCGTCGCGGCTGCGGGGATGACCTTCGTCCAGGGCCTGCTGGTCACCCTGGGAGCCGTGGTCGAGCTGTTCTCGCTCGACCGCGAGCGGGTGGTGCTGGGGCTGACCACCACGCTGTTCTTCGCGGCGTACGGCCTGACCCTGGTGGCGTGCGCCTGGGGCATGCGGCAGGTCCGGCCGTGGTCGCGCGGACCCGTGCTGCTGGCGCAGCTGGTCTGGCTCGGCCTGGCGTGGAACCTGCGCGAGACCTGGCCGCTGAGCGTGGCCCTGGTGGTCACCGCCGCCGTGGTGCTCGCCGGGCTGCTGCACCCGCGCTCGATCGACGCGCTGGAGACCGCCCGCGCCGAGCGCGAGGGCTGAGCGCGCGGGCTGGACGCGCAGGGGCTGGACGCGCGGGGGTCGGGCGCCCGTCCAGCGGCTAGCCGACCTCGCGCATCTCGGTGCGCAGCTGCTCCAGGGTGCGGTTGAGCAGGCGGGAGACGTGCATCTGGGAGACCCCGATCTCCTGGGCGATCTGCGACTGGGTCATGCCGCCGAAGAAGCGCAGCAGCAGGATGCGGCGCTCGCGGGCCGGCAGGGTCTCGATGAGGGGCTTGATGGACTCGCGGATCTCGACGTGGGCCAGCGCCTCGTCGTCCTCGCCGAGCTGGGCGAGCATGCTGCCGGCCGAGTCCTCGCCCTCCTCGCCCGCGTCGAGCGAGATGGTGGCGTAGGCGTTGGCCGACTCCAGGCCCTCGAGGACGTCCTCGACCTCGACCCCGAGCTTCTCGGCGATCTCGCCGGGCGTGGGGGAGCGGCCGAGGTCCTGGGACAGCTGGGCGGTGGCGCTGCTGATCGACATCCGCAGCTCCTGGAGCCGCCGCGGCACCCGGATCGCCCACCCCTTGTCACGGAAGTGGCGCTTGATTTCGCCGATGATCGTCGGGGTGGCGTACGTCGAGAACTCGACCCCGCGGTCGTCGTCGAAGCGGTCGACGGCCTTGATCAGCCCGATGGTGCCGACCTGCACGAGGTCCTCGAGCGGCTCGCCGCGGTTGAGGAAGCGCCGGGCGCAGTGCTCGACGAGCGGCAGGTGCAGCCGGACCAGGTCCTCGCGGCAGCGGCGCTGGTCGAGCGCCTCCACGCCGTCGGCGTGCATCCGGGCGAACAGGGCGTGGCTGCGGACCTTGGTCTCGGCGCTGGAGAGCTGGGGGAGACGCCAGGTGCCACCGGAGCGCCCCCCGAGCGATGACACGCCTCAGGCCGTGATGCTCGAGCGGACGGTGAACGACACCCACAGCAGGGCACCCTCGCGGTGCGTGCGCACGTCGCTGGTGAGCGCGGTGAGCACCTGCCACCCGAAGCTATCGGAGTCGGGCTCGGACCCGGGCTCGGAGTCGGCCGAGATCGAGACCCGGATCGAGCCGTCGCTGAGGTCGAAGCTCGCCCGCAGGTCGCCGCGGGCCGAGGCGTGCTCGAGGACCAGCGCGCAGGCCTCGCCCACGGCCATCCGCAGGTCCTCGATGTCGTCGAGGGTGAAGTCCAGACGGGCGGCGAGGCCGGCCGTGGTCATGCGGAGCACAGCGACGTAGGCGCTCTCGGCCGGGAGGCGGAGCTCGACGTCGGGACGGTTGCTCACGGTGGGGCCCTCCGGGGTGACGACGCTGGTGCTCGTCACCCTAGTCCGAGACGAACCGAGACGTGCGGGGTTCGAAATGTCCGGGCGTGGCCCAGGGGACCCCGGACGCACCACGGCCCCCGGTCGGTGGACCGGGGGCCGTGGACGAGCTGCTCGGGCCTTCCGTGCGTCAGCGCTTCGCGGGCTCAGCGCTTCCTCGGGACGAGAAGCCCTTCGCTGCGCTCAGGCCTTCTTCGTCTCCCAGAAGATCTCGGCGATCTCGTCGATCTTGGCCAGCAGCTGGTCGGCCACGGCCTCGTCGAGCTCGCCCTTGGTGCCGCTCGCGCCGGCCAGCTTGGTGGCCTCGTTCACGAGCTGGTGCAGCTGGGGGTACTTCTCGAAGTGCGGGGGCTTGAAGTAGTCGGTCCACAGCACCCACAGGTGGTGCTTGACCAGCTCGGAGCGCTGCTCCTTGATGAGGATCGCGCGGGTGCGGAAGTCGGGGTCGTCGTTGTCGGCGACCTTCTTGATGACGGCCTTGATCGACTCGGCCTCGATGCGGGCCTGGGCGGGGTCGTACACGCCGCAGGGGAGATCGCAGTGGGCGGAGACCTCGATGGTCGGGGCGAACAGGTGCTTCAGCATGCGGTGTGTTCCTCTCACGTGGGACGTGGTGGGCCGGGGCGCCGTGACGGCGTCGGCGGCCTGGCTTGCGACACTACTCCGGACGGCGGGCGTCGAGGCACGAGGTACCCGGAGGAGAAGGCTTTGAATCGTCGCTGGGGCATGGCCCTGGTGAGGGGTCGCTCGATGGAGCCGACGCTGCACGAGGGCGACCGCCTCCTGGTGCGGTACGCCGCGCCCCCGCGTCGCGGCGACGTCGCCATGGTGCGCTTCGCCGACGGCGTGGTGGCGGTCAAGCGCCTCGAGCACCACGACCACGACGGCTGGTGGGTGGGCCGCGACAACCCGGTCGAGGGACGGGACTCGTGGTCGGCAGGCGCGGTCGCCGACGACGCGGTCCTCGCCACCGTGCGGCTGCGCCTGTGGCCCCGGCCCGGCCGCCTGTCGGATCCCGCCGCCGGCCGCTGAGGCGCGGGTCACATCGTCGCGGTGGGCGTTCCTCCCCGGACGCCCCTGTGTGAGGATGTCGACGGGTCACCCCCCACGCCCAGCGGCTCCGCGGCCTCACACCGGCCGGCGTCGAGCCGCCCCTCTCTCCCGACCCTCCCAGGACGGTTCTGTCTCCCATGGCTCCCGACTCCACCCCCACCACCGTGACCCCCGGCACCGCCCCGGCCCCCGAGCCGGCGCCCGCCGACGCCGGCGCCTCGGCCCGCGCGGCCGACCCCGTCTTCGCGCTCCACGTCGGCGGCAAGATGGAGATCACCTCGCGGGTCGCGCTCGACGGTCCCGACGAGCTGTCGATGGCCTACACGCCCGGCGTGGCCCGGGTCTGCCAGGCCATCGCCGAGGACGCCGCCCTGGCCGACGACTACACCTGGGTGCCGAACACGGTCGCGATCGTCACCGACGGCACCGCGGTGCTGGGCCTGGGCGACATCGGACCCCGGGCCGCGATGCCCGTGATGGAGGGCAAGGCCGTGCTGTTCAAGCAGTTCGGGGGCGTGGACGGCGTCCCGATCTGCCTCGACACCGTCGACGTCGACGAGATCGTCGAGACCGTGGTGCGGATGGCGCCGAGCTTCGGCGGCATCAACCTCGAGGACATCTCCGCCCCCCGCTGCTTCGAGATCGAGGACCGGCTCAAGCAGCGCCTCTCGATCCCGGTCTTCCACGACGACCAGCACGGCACGGCCGTGGTGGTGCTGGCGGCGCTCGAGAACGCGCTGCGGCTGACCGGTCGCCTGGCCGAGACCACCCGGGTGGTGGTCTCCGGGGCCGGCGCGGCCGGAGTCGCGGTCACCAAGATCCTGCTCGCCGCCGGCCTGTCCGACATCGCCGTCACCGACCGCAAGGGCGTGCTGCACGGCGACCGCGAGGACCTCAACGACTCCAAGCGGGCGCTGGCCCAGCTGACGGCCGACCGCACCGGCCGCACCGGCGCGCTGGCCGACGTCATGGACGGTGCCGACGTCTTCATCGGCCTGTCGGGCGGCACGGTCCCCGAGGAGGTCGTCGCCACGATGGCCGCCGACGCCATCGTCTTCGGCCTGGCCAACCCCACCCCGGAGGTCCACCCCGACGTCGCGCACCGCCACGCCCGGGTGGTGGCGACCGGCCGCTCGGACTTCCCCAACCAGATCAACAACGTGCTGGCGTTCCCCGGCATCTTCCGCGGCGCCTTCGACGCGCGGGCCACCGCGATCACCGAGGGCATGAAGCTGGCCGCGGCCGACGCGCTGGCGGCGCTGGTGGCCGACGAGGCCCGCGAGGACCTCGTCATCCCCTCGCCCTTCGACCCGCGCGTGGGTCCGGCCGTCGCCGCCGCGGTCGCCGCCGCGGCCCGGGCGGACGGGGTGGCGCGTCGGTGACCGGCCGCTAGGGTCGGGCCATGTTCGCCGTCTACGCCGAGTCCTTCTCCTCCGACGACCCGCTGTCCGGCCTGGTGGTCGGGGAGCGACCCGATCCCGAGGTCCCCGACGGGTGGACCACGGTCACCGTGAAGGCCGCCTCGCTCAACCACCACGACCTGTGGTCGCTGCGCGGCGTCGGCCTGCGCGAGGAGGCGCTGCCCATGATCCTGGGCTGCGACGCGGCCGGGGTCGACGAGGACGGCAACGACGTGGTCGTCCACGCCGTCATCAGCGACCCGTCGTGGAGCGGTGACGAGACCTTCGACCCGAAGCGGTCGCTGCTGAGCGAGCGCCACCAGGGCACCTTCGCCGACAAGGTCGCCGTGCCGCGGCGCAACGTGGTGCCCAAGCCGGCTTCGCTGTCGTTCGAGCAGGCCGCCTGCCTGCCGACCGCGTGGCTCACGGCCTACCGGATGCTCTTCACCCAGGGCGGCTTCCGTGCCGGCGACACCGTGCTCGTCCAGGGCGCGGGCGGTGGCGTGGCCACCGCCGCGATCGTGCTCGCCCGGGCCGGTGGCCTGCGCGTGCTCGCCACCAGCCGCGACGAGGCCAAGCGGGCCAAGGCGCTCGAGCTCGGCGCCCACGAGGTCTTCGAGTCCGGCGCCCGGCTGCCCGTCAAGGTCGACGGCGTCATCGAGACCGTCGGCCGCGCCACGTGGTCGCACTCCATCCGCGCGCTGCGGCCCGGGGGCACCCTGGTCACCTCCGGCACCACCTCGGGCCCCCAGCTCGACGACGCCGAGCTGACCCGCATCTTCTTCCTTCAGCTGCGCGTCGTCGGCTCGACCATGGGCACCCGCACCGAGCTGGCCAGCCTGGTCTCGCTGCTCGACTCCACCGGCACGGTGCCGCTCGTCGACCGCGTGCTGCCCATGGAGCAGGCCGCCGACGGCTTCGCCGCCATGGCCGGCGGCGACCTGTTCGGCAAGGTCGTCTTCACCCGATGAAGGCGGCCGAGGACCGGCGCACCCACCTGGTGACGGGCGCCGGCTCCGGGATCGGCGGCGCCGTCGCGCGGGTGCTCCTGGAGCGCGGCGACGAGCTGGTGCTGCTGGCCCGCGACGCCTCCCGGGCCGAGGACCTCGCCACCGACTTCCCGGGCGCCCGGACCCTGGTGGCCGACCTCGCCGACGTGGCCTCGCTGGCCACGCTCGACCTGACCGGCCCTCTCGACTCGGTGGTGCACGCCGCCGGGGTGGTCGAGCTCGGTCCGGTCGGGCACCTCTCCGCCGGTGCCTGGCGCTCCCAGCTCGACGTCAACCTGCTCGCCCCCGCCGAGCTCACCCGGGTGGCGCTGCCGGCCCTGCGCGCGGCCCGCGGCACCGTGGTGTTCGTCAACTCCGGGGCCGGCCTGCGCGCCAACCCCGACTGGGCGGCGTACGCCGCGTCGAAGTTCGGCCTGCGGGCGCTCGCCGACGCGCTGCGCCAGGAGGAGGCCGCGCACGGCGTCCGGGTGACCACGGTCTACCCCGGCCGGACGGCGACGCCGATGCAGGAGCAGGTGCACGCCCAGGAGGGGCGCGACTACGACCCGTCCGCGTGGATCCAGCCCGCGACCGTGGCGGCGGCGGTCGTGCACGCGCTCGACCTGCCGGCCGACGCCACCATCCCCGACGTGACCGTCAGCCCCGGCCCGGCCGCATCGGGGTGACCGCGGCGTGCCGGCGGCTCTCCTCGTGCTCGGAGGACCGCCAGCGCAGCGAGCCGACCAGCAGCATCCGCAGCTGCGTGCGGGCACGCTCGGCGATCACCTCCTCGGCGTCCGGACGGGCGCCGAGGATCGCCTCGGTCGTGCCCACCAGCAGCGTGACGATGAGGTTGGCCAGCACGCCGAGGTCCTCGGTCGACCAGAAGTCGGGGTCGGTGAGGCGGGCCAGGTCGGTGGCCAGCTCGCGCTCGACCAGCTCGATCTGGTGCAGGATCGCCGAGCGCACCGCGGGCGGCCCGGCGCTGCGCTCGCGGGCGATGAAGGCGAAGTGGGCGCGCCGCGAGCGGCAGTGCTCGACCAGCACCGTGATCGAGCTGTCGATGATGTCGGTGTAGTCGGGGTCGGTGCGGCGCACGTCGCGCAGCATCGCGCGCAGCGAGGCGAACGAGTCCTCGACCAGCGCCAGCCCGAGGTCCTCGATCGAGGCGAAGTGGCGGTAGAACGCGGTCGGCACGATGCCGACCTCCTTGGCCACCTGCCGCAGCGAGAGGGCGACCAGGCTGCTGTCCTCGCAGAGCACCAGGGCGGCGTCCATGATGGCCCGGCGGGTGCGCTCCTTGCGCTCGCCGCGCGTCTGGGCGGGGACGTCCCTGCCCCCCGGGCGCGCGCTCCCCGAGACCGGAGCGGTGGCGGGCGGTTCCATGGGCCAGCAGCCTACTCGTCCGGGGCGGCGGGCCGGACGTCGCGCGGGGGCATCCGGTCGTCGACCCGGCGTCCGTCGAGGTGCACCGAGCGCACCCGCTCGCGCAGGCCGGACACGTCGCCGGGGTCGCCGTCGACCACGACGAGGTCGGCCCGCGCGCCCGGCTCGAGCGTCCCGCGGTCCCGTCGTACGCCGAGCAGCTCGGCCGCCGACCCGGTCGTGGCGTGCAGCGCCGCGAGCGGGGACAGGCCCGCGTCGACCATGAGGCCGAGCTCCTCGAGGTTGGTGCCGTGGGGGCCGACGCCGCAGTCGGTGCCCATGGCGATCCGGACCCCGGCCTCGTGGGCGCGGCGGACGCTGTCGGCGTGGGCGAGCGACACGTCGTGCGCCTTGGCCACCACCGCGGCGGGCAGCGGCAGGCCGGCCTCCGCGGCGCGGATGACGGCCCGGGGGGCGTGCAGCGTGGGCACCAGCCAGGCGTCGCGCTCGAGCATCAGGTCGATGGCCTCGTCGTCGAGGAAGATGCCGTGCTCGATCGACCGGACGCCGTTGCGCACGGCCGCCTTGATGCCCTCCGCGCCCTGGGCGTGGGCCATCACGCTGATCCCGGCGGCCGTGGCCTCGGCCACCATGACGGCGATCTCGTCGTCGCGGAAGTGGGCGTGGCGGGGGTCGTCGTGGGGGGAGAGCACCCCGCCGGTCGTGGCCACCTTGATGACGTCGGCGCCGGCCCGGATGATCTCGCGGACCCGGCGCCGCACCTCGTCGGGACCGTCGACGACACCGCTGGGGCGGCCGGGGTGCGGCACGAAGAACGGCACGTCGCCGCCGCACACGCCCCAGTCGTCGCCGTGGCCGCCGGTCTGGCTGAGCATGATGATCGACAGCTGCATCCGCGGCCCGGCGACCAGGCCGCGCTCGACCGCCGTCCGGATCCCGAGGTCGGCCCCGCCGGCGTCGCGCACCGTGGTGACGCCGGTCGCGAGGGTCGCCGCCAGGTTGGCGGCCGCGGCGTAGAACTGCAGGCTGAAGGGCGTCTCGATGATCTGCATGACGCTGGGGGCGTCGAGGGTCACGTGGACGTGGCAGTCGAAGAAGCCGGGGGAGACGAAGCCGCCCGTGCAGTCGACGACCTCGTCGCCGTCCAGGTCGGTGCCGACCTCCACGACGCGGCCGTCCTCGACGACCACGTCACCGGGGGCTGCCGGCGCGGTCGTCCCGTCGTACACCTGTCCGCCCGAGAAGAGGATGCGTGTCACCCGGTCGACCCTAGCCCCACCGCGGCGGTGTGACGCTGCTCGCGCGTCCCGCTTGCGGGAGCCCGCCACACGGCGGTCGTGTCCGGCGTCACCCGTCGATCTCCTTGACCCTCCGGGAGCCACCCACCAGCATTGAGTGCACAGATGTTCACCCAAGAGGAGGAGAACCCATGGCACCGCTGACCGAACGCGTGCTCGGCTCCAAGATCCTCGGCGCGCTCACCTCGCCGCACGGGGTCGACCGCTACCTGGAGCTGGTGAACCCGATGTGGGCCGCCACCGAGGTCCGCGCCCGGGTCGTCGAGGTGGTCCGCGAGACCTCCGGCGAGCACCCGGTCGCCACCGTGCGGCTCCAGCCCACCCGCACCTGGCGCGGCCACCGCGCCGGCCAGTACGTCCAGGTCGGCATCGAGGTCCCCGGCGCCCGACGCACCACCCGCATCTTCTCCATCTCCTCGGCCGAGTCCGGCCCGGGGGAGGAGTTCACGATCACCGTGCGCGCCCACGCCGAGGGCCTGGTCAGCAAGTACCTCGTCCACGAGGCGCAGCCCGGCCTCACGGTCCACCTGAGCCAGGCGGAGGGCGAGTTCACCCTCCACGAGAGCCCGGCGACGCCGAGCAACAACCACCTGCTCTACATCACCGGCGGCTCGGGCATCACGCCCGCGATGTCGCACGTGCGGACGCTGCTGCGCGACGGGTACGACGGCCGCGCCAACCGCAAGGTGACGTTCCTGCACTACGCCCGCAGCGCCGAGGACCAGATCTTCGCCGAGGAGCTGCAGCGCATCGCCTGGGGCGACAACCACGTCTCGGTGCACCTGCGCTACGGCGAGGACACCTTCACCGAGGCGGCGCTGCGCCGCCTGGTCCCCGACTTCGAGCGCACCGACACCTGGGCCTGCGGCCCGGCGCCGATGATGGAGCTGGTCTCCGCGGCGTACGACGGGTCCCCGCGGCTGCGGACCGAGTTCTTCAAGCTCGGTGCGCGCGGTGCCAGCGGGACCGCCGGGGGCGAGGTCGTCTTCGAGCGCTCCGGCGCCCAGGCCGCCAACACCGGCGACTCGATCCTCGAGCAGGCGGAGGCCGCCGGCCTCACCCCGGAGTTCGGCTGCCGGATGGGCATCTGCTTCTCCTGCACCGCCCGCAAGTGCGAGGGCACCGTGCGCAACGTGCTGACCGGCGAGGAGTCCTCGCTGCCCGACGAGGAGATCCGCGTGTGCGTCTCCGCCCCCGTCGGCGACGTCGTCGTCGACCTCTGAGCCACCCCGACCACCACACCCGCGACACCACGAGCGGAAGGACCAACGACATGACCCAGGACCGCACCCAGACCAGGGACAAGCTGACCCCCGAGCAGCTGGAGGCGTTCGGCGAGGAGCTCGACGCCATCCGCCAGCGCGTCATCGCCGACCTCGGCGAGGAGGACGCGGCGTACATCCGCGGCATCGTGAAGAAGCAGCGCCAGTTCGAGGTCGCCGGCCGCGCGCTGATGTACCTCCCGCCGGCCTGGCCGCTCGCCGTGGCCTCGCTCTCGATCTCCAAGATCCTCGACAACATGGAGATCGGCCACAACGTGATGCACGGCCAGTACGACTGGATGGGCGACCCCGGCCTGTCCTCGCGGATGTACGAGTGGGACAACGTGTGCCCCAGCGAGCAGTGGAAGTACAGCCACAACTACATCCACCACACCTTCACCAACATCCTCGGCAAGGACCGCGACATCGGCTACGGGATCCTGCGCATGGACGAGGACCAGAAGTGGCACCCGTACTACCTCGGCAACCCGCTCTACGCGTTCCTGCTGATGACGTTCTTCGAGTGGGGCGTGGCGATGCACGACCTCGAGGTGGAGAACATCGTCGCCGGCAAGCGCAAGATCTCCGAGAACAAGGCGCTGCACGCCGGGATCATGAAGAAGGTCAAGAAGCAGGCGCTCAAGGACTACCTGCTGTTCCCGGCCCTGACCGGCCCGCTGTTCCCGCTGACGCTGGCGGGCAACGCGACGGCCAACCTGGTCCGCAACGTCTGGGCCTTCAACATCATCTTCTGCGGCCACTTCCCGGCCGGCGTGGCCACCTTCACCGAGGAGGAGTGCGAGGGCGAGTCGCGCGGGCACTGGTACTACCGCCAGCTCCTCGGCTCGGCCAACATCAGCGGCTCCAAGCTGATGCACCTGATGAGCGGCAACCTCTCGCACCAGATCGAGCACCACCTGTTCCCGGACATCCCGGCCCGGCGCTACCCGCAGATCGCCGAGGAGATCCGCGAGATCTGCGAGCGCTACGGCCTGGACTACAACACCGGGCCGCTGCACCGCCAGCTGGGCAGCGTGGCCAGGAAGATCTGCCGGATGGCGCTGCCGCCGCGGCGCGCGAAGCAGCAGCCCGAGCCCGACGCCGTGGTCGACGCCCGGCTGGCGGCCTGAGGTCCGAGCCGTGGGACCCTGGACGGGGCCTGCACGACGACCGGTGAGGAGTGGTCCACGTGGCTGACGAGCTGAGCAAGGCGGAGATCCGCAAGGACGCGCTGCAGGACGGCGTGACCGCGGCCGCCCAGGCTGTCGGCCACGTGACCACGATCCTCACCGGCGCCGTCGGTGACGTCGCCCGCGCGCTGGGTGGCTTCGCGACCGAGATCTTCGAGATCCGCGACTCCGCGCGCCGGGCGCTCGAGGACGCGGACGGCCGGGGCGACTAGCGCCCGAACCGCATCACGAAGTCCGTCGCCCGCAGCGACACCAGGGGCCGCTTGCCTGCCAGCCAGGCCAGCGGTCCCCGGTCGTCTCCCCAGCTGGGCGCGGGGTCGTGCGCGACCTCGCCGGCGGGCGGCCCCCAGGTGGCGCGCACCGGTGCCACCCGCGCGGTGCCCCGGACGGGCGTCACCACCAGCGTGCCGTCCTCGCGCAGCTGCTGGGTGCGGAAGCCGAACGGCACCCGGGGCCCGGCGACGCGGGGCGCGGTGAACCGCGCCGACGCCACCGGCGACGCCTCGGTGCGGACCGACCACGAGGTCGCCCCGGGCGGGTGCTCCTGCTCGAGCTCGGCGAGCTCCTTGGGGATCGCCCACAGGTCGCGCCCGCCCGCCCGCGAGGCCGGCGAGTCGACCCAGATCTCGGTGACCTGGGCCCGACCGGCCGCCGCGCGGGCGACCAGCAGCTCGCCGTACACCAGCGGGCTGGGCGTCTCGTAGGAGACCAGCGCGACGCCGTACAGCCCCGCGGGCCGGTCCGGGCGCGCCGGGTCCTCGCCGCGTCGCACGCCGAACAGCGAGAGCCACAGCTGTCCGTGCAGCAGCCACGGACTCGCGGGGTACGCCGCGTGGTCACCCGTCACGGGGGCTCAGCCGCGCTTGACCCAGGGGGTGAACGTCGTGGCGGAGTCGTCCGCCGAGCCGCCCTCGCGCAGCGGGTCGTCGTAGTAGAAGGTCACGGTGTCGCTGCCGGAGTCCTCGATCCAGTAGCCGACGTTGGACATGCGCACCTGCGCGGGCGTCTCCATGCAGCGCCGCGGGAAGGTCACCAGCACGTCGTCGTCGCGGTAGCTGACCGTGCGGCCGATGGCGCGCTTGCAGACCTGGCGGCCGTTGCCCTTGCGGTACATCCTCGCGTAGCCCTTGGTCTGACCGCCCTGGGTGGCGACCTCGACGACCCGCTTCTGGCCGTTGCTGCCGCGGAACTCGAAGTACCACCCGTGCGAGTCCGGCGTCGAGGTCAGCTCGGCGTAGGAGATCCGGACGCGGACGCTGCGCCTGGTGTGGCTCAGCGTCGAGGAGACCACGTCGCCCTCGCTGGTGTCGGACGGCGAGTCGGCGATCGGGCCGTCCTCCGCGGTCTCGTCCAGGACGAAGGTGCGGACGTCGCCCGTCGGGTCGGTGCTGGTCGTGCTCCTCGCCTGCACGGGGCCGGCGGCCGTGACGGTGAGGGCCGAGGTGAGGGCGAGCCCGAGACAGGCCAGCAGCGGTGTGCGCATCGTCGCTCCAGGAGGTGGGCCGGCGGCCCGTGCCGCCGGTCGTCGCACGGATCAGACCACGAACGGGTCGCCGTGGGGGCCGTTCGGGGCCCGTGTCCCACCCCGTGTCGTGCGACCGGCCGGCGGCTCAGTCGTCGAGCACGTGGCGCAGGTAGCGCCGGGGGTCCTCGAGGTAGCGGCGCCAGTGGTCGACGAGCTCGAGGTCGTCGTACGTCGTGGGCCGGATCCCCCAGGGGCCGACCTCGAGCAGCCGGGCGCCGGGGAGGGCCGCGAGCAGGGGCGAGTGGGTCGCGCACACCAGCTGGGC
Source organism: Nocardioides scoriae (assembly GCF_900104965.1). Lineage (NCBI taxonomy): Bacteria > Bacillati > Actinomycetota > Actinomycetes > Propionibacteriales > Nocardioidaceae > Nocardioides > Nocardioides scoriae. The sequence goes on from NZ_LT629757.1 coordinate 3,798,570, forward strand.
GCCGGCGCGGGCGAGGTCGTGCATGGCGCCGAGGAGCGCGAGCTGGCCGCTGAAGGACAGCGCGGCCTCGGGCTCGTCGAGGCAGTAGAAGCCGGGGGAGTCGAAGCGGGTGCGGAGGACGGCCAGGAAGGACTCGCCGTGGCTCATCTCGTGGAAGCGGGGGTCGGCGCGGCCCGGGTTGTCCTCGAGGTAGCTGTAGAAGCCGTGCATGGACTCGGCGCGCAGGAAGAAGCCCCAGCGGCTGCCGCCGATCCCGCGGCGCAGCTGCAGCCACCGGTGCAGCGACGACTCGGTCGCCCGGGTGGAGTGTCGGGCGTGGGTGCTGCCGCCCTCGGCCGAGAGGCCGAAGCCCAGCGCGAAGGCCTCCACCAGGGTGGACTTGCCGGCGCCGTTCTCCCCGAGGAGCAGCGTCACGCCGGGCGTGACCTCGAAACCGTCCCGCAGCACCTGGTCGACCGCCGGCAGGCCCGCGGGCCAGGTGCCGTCGGCGTGGCCGTTGGGCTCGAACCGCAGCACCGGCCGGTGGTCGGCCCCGCGACCCAGCAGGGTCCGCTCGACCACGCCTACCGGCCCGGCTCAGTCGAGGGTGTCGTCGTCGGGGTCGTCGAGCCGCGCCAGCCAGGTGGCCAGGCGCTCGACGGGCGTCTCGAAGTCGGGGTGCAGGTCCACGAACTCCTGCAGCCGCTCGGCCACCCAGTCGAGGGTGACCTCCTCGTCACCGCGACGCTTCTGCAGCTCCTCGATCCCACGGTCGGTGAAGTACACGCAGCGACTCCTAGTACTTCTCCTCGGCGAGGCCGCGGGGCTCCTCGAAGGCCGCCGACATCAGCGTCTTGTTCTCCTCGGTGTGGCGCTTGGCCTGGCCCACGGCGGGGGAGCTGGACGCCGCGCGCGAGACGACCTCGACGGGCAGGTCGAGCAGCGGGAACAGGTTGAGGCGCAGGTGCGGCGCCGGGCCCATGTTGGCGGGCTCGTCCTGCACCCACCGGACGGCGCGCAGGTTCGGGTACTTCGCGACCTCGGCGAGCAGCTCCTGCTCGGGGCGGGGGTAGAGCTGCTCGAGGCGCGCGATGGCCGTCGTCTTGGCGTCGCCCTGCGTCTTCTCGCGGTGGACCATCAGGTCCCACGTGATCCGGCCGCTGCACAGCACCAGGGTGTGGACCTTCTCGGGGTCGACCTGGGTGTCGGGCACCAGCGGCTGGAAGGTGCCGCTGGTGAAGTCCTCGGGCCGGGATGCGGCCTCCTTGCGGCGCAGCATCGACTTGGGCGTGAACACGACCATCGGCCGGTGCCGGTCGCCGAGGGCGTGGCGCCGCAGCAGGTGGAAGTAGCTCGCGGGGGTGGAGGGCTGCGCGACGACGAACGCGTCGTCGGCCCCCATGGTGAGGAACCGCTCGATGCGGGCCGAGGAGTGGTCGGGGCCCTGGCCCTCGTAGCCGTGCGGCAGCAGCAGCACCACGCCGGACTGCTGGCCCCACTTGGTCTCGCCCGAGGTGATGAACTCGTCGATGACGGTCTGGGCGCCGTTGACGAAGTCGCCGAACTGCGCCTCCCACGCCACCAGGGCGTCGGGCCGCGCGACGGAGTAGCCGTACTCGAACCCGAGGGCGGCGTACTCCGAGAGCAGCGAGTCGTAGACGAAGAAGCTCGCCTGGTCCTCGGTGAGGTTGGACAGCGGCGTCCACTCGTGGGCGTTCTTGCGGTCGATGATCGTGGCGAACCGGCTCGCGAAGGTGCCGCGTCGCGAGTCCTGGCCCGAGAGCCGGACCGGGCGGCCGTCCATGAGCAGCGAGCCGAAGGCGAGGATCTCGCCGGCACCCCAGTCGATGGGGCCGTCGGTCATCGCGGCGGAGCGCTTCTGCAGCTGTGGGAGCACCTTGGGGTGCACCGTGAAGCCCTCGGGGGCGCTGACGTAGGAGTCGGAGATCCGCTTGAGCGCCTCGGGCGAGATCGCCGTCGTGTACTCCTCGTGGCTCTTCTCCGGGTAGTCCGGGACCGTGGTCCAGCTGTCCGGGGTCGAGGTCGCCTCGCGGACCTCGGTGAAGACGCGCTCGAGCTGCTGCTGGTAGTCCTTGAGGACCTGCTCGGCCTCCTCCAGCGTGATGTCGCCACGACCGATGAGCGACTCGGTGTAGAGCTTGCGCACGGAGCGCTTCTGCTCGATCAGGTCGTACATCAGCGGCTGCGTGTACGACGGGTCGTCGCCCTCGTTGTGGCCGCGACGGCGGTAGCAGACCAGGTCGATGACGACGTCCTTGTTGAACGCCTGGCGGTACTCGAAGGCCAGCCGGGCCACGCGGATGCAGGCCTCGGGGTCGTCGCCGTTGACGTGGAAGATCGGCGCCTGGACCATCCGGGCCACGTCGGTGCAGTAGAGCGAGGAGCGCGACGCGGCGGGCGAGGTGGTGAAGCCGACCTGGTTGTTGACCACGACGTGCACGGTGCCGCCGGTGCGGTAGCCGCGCAGCTGGGAGAGGTTGAGCGTCTCGGCCACCACGCCCTGGCCGGCGAAGGCGGCGTCGCCGTGCACCAGCAGCGGCAGCACGGGGAAGGCCTCGCCCTGGTTGAGCACGTCTTGCTTGGCGCGCGCGATGCCCTCGAGCACCGGGTCGACCGCCTCGAGGTGGGAGGGGTTGGCCGCGACCGACACCTTGACCTTGTCGCCGTTGTCGCTGACGAACTCGCCCTCGGCGCCGAGGTGGTACTTCACGTCGCCGGAGCCCTGGACGGTGCGCGGGTCGATGTTGCCCTCGAACTCGCGGAAGATCTGGCTGTAGCTCTTGCCGACGATGTTGGCCAGCACGTTGAGGCGGCCGCGGTGGGCCATGCCGATGGTGACCTCGTCGAGGCCGGCCTCGGCGGAGGCCTCGCAGATCTCGTCGATCAGCGGGACGGTGGTCTCGCCGCCCTCGAGGCTGAAGCGCTTCTGCCCGACGAACTTGGTCTGCAGGAAGGTCTCGAACGCCTCGGCCTGGTTGAGCTTGAGCAGGATCCGCAGCTGCTCCTCGCGCGGGGGCTTGCGGTGCGGCTGCTCGACCCGCTCCTGGATCCAGCGACGCTGCTCGGGGTCCTGGATGTGCATGTACTCGATGCCGACGGTGCGGCAGTAGGAGTCGCGCAGGATGCCGAGGATGGAGCGCATCTTCATGAAGCGGCGCTCGCCGCCGAAGGACCCGGTGGCGAACTCGCGGTCGAGGTCCCACAGGGTCAGGCCGTGGCTCTCGACCTCGAGGTCGGGGTGGCTGCGCTGCTTGTACTCCAGCGGGTCGGTGTCGGCCATCATGTGGCCGCGCACCCGATAGGCGTGGATCAGCTCGAGGATCCGGGCCTGCTTGCTGATCTCGTCGTCGTGGTTGGCCGAGATGTCGTTGGACCAGCGGATCGGCTCGTAGGGGATCCGCAGCGCCCGGAAGATCTCGTCGTAGAAGCCCTCCTCGCCCAGCAGCAGCTGGTGGATCCGGCGCAGGAACTCGCCCGACTGCGCGCCCTGGATGACGCGGTGGTCGTAGGTCGAGGTCAGCGTCATGATCTTGCTGATCGCGTTGCGCGTCAGGGTCTCCTCCGAGGCGCCCTGGAACGCCGCGGGGTACTCCATCGAGCCGACGCCGAGGATGGCGCCCTGACCCTTCATCAGCCGCGGCACCGAGTGGTTGGTGCCGATGGTGCCGGGGTTGGTCAGGCTGATCGAGGTGCCCTGGAAGTCGGTGACGGCGAGCTTGCCGTTGCGCGCCTTGCGCACCAGCTCCTCGTACGCCGTCCAGAACTGCGCGAAGTCCATCGTCTCGGCGGCCTTGATGCTCGGCACGAGCAGCTGGCGGGTGCCGTCGGGCTTGGGCAGGTCGATCGCGAGGCCGAGGTTGATGTGGGCCGGGGTGATGAGGTTGGGCTTGCCGTCGACCACGTCGAAGCCGACGTTCATCTCCGGCATCGAGCGCAGCGCCTTGACCAGCGCGTAGCCGATCAGGTGGGTGAAGGAGACCTTGCCGCCGCGGGCACGGGCGAGGTGGTTGTTGATGACGATGCGGTTGTCCCACAGCAGCTTGACCGGCACCGTGCGCACGCTGGTCGCGGTCGGGACGCTGAGGCTGGCGTCCATGTTGGCCACGGTGCGGGCCGGTGCCCCGCGCAGCACGGTGTAGCGGGGCTCGTCGGAGACGGCCTCCTCGGGGGAGCGGTCGGCCTCCGCGCGGCCGGTGCTGCGCGAGCCGCTGGACGTCGTGGCCGCCTTGGACGTCGTGCCCTGGCCGCTCCCCTCCTTCGCCGGGGTGGACGTGGACGAGAACTTCTGCTCGGACAACTGCTCCGCCTGCTTCGGGTCGTGGGTCGGTGACGTCGTGGACGGTCGGGTGGGGGTGGAGGGCGCGGGCCGCGAGGCCTGCGGACGGCGCTTGGGCGCGCCGGTGGACTCCACGATGTGGGCGTGGCCGTTGGAGGCGCCCGGCGACGCGGGAGCGTCGGCCGCGGGGGCCCGGTCGGGGGCCTGGTCGGCGGCCCGGTCGCCGGCCTGGGAGGTGCCGGCCGCCGTGCTGCCCGAGGAGCCGTTGCGGGCGTCCTTGCCGAAGAAGTCCCACCACACCTGGTCGACGCTGTGGGGGTCGCGCTGGAACCGCTCGTACATCTCGTCCACGAGCCATTCGTTGGCTCCGAACCCGGAGGGTGAGCTCTCTTCGGTCGACTCGGGCACGGCCAGTTTCGCCTCTTCCAACGCGCGTGGGTGTGAGTTCCCCGTCAAGGCTAGACCCCAGGCCGTGCCCGGTGCAGGCCAGCCGGGCCTTTGGGGGGTGCTGTCACGGAGGTCACACCGGTCGTCGGGAGAGGTGGAAGCGGACGAAACCGAGATTTCATGATCAGTTCCCCCACTCTGCTGACCGTTTTGGCCGGTATGTGGCACGGTAGTGGCAATTCTTGACGGGGGCCGACTCGAAGGGGAACGCACATGCGTCACCACGACCCGATCCGGGGACACCTGGCTCACGCACCGCTCGCTCGCATCCGCCGCCGGCTCGCCGCCTCCGTCCTGGGCGGTCTCGCGCTCGTGGGCGGCGCGACGCTCGTGCCGGCGCCCGCCCTGGCGGCCGACGGCGGCGTGGCCTCCGTGGGCGCGTCGTACGACGCCCAGGTGCTCGACGCCACCAACGCCGTGCGCACCAAGCACGGCCTCAAGCCGCTCAAGCCGGCCACCTGCCCCGACCGCTACGCGACCAGCTGGACGCGCCACCTCGCGGCCGCCGACACGATGGTCCACCAGTCGCTGGGCCCGATCCTGCGGCGCTGCGACCTGCGCACGGCGGGGGAGAACCTCGCCTGGAGCGGTGGCAGCCTCTCGGCCCAGCAGGTCGTCAAGATGTGGATGGCCAGCCCCGGTCACCGGCGCAACATCCTCAACCCGCGCTACCGCTACCTGGGCACCGACGCGTGGCGCTCGACCGACACCGGCCGCACCTACGTGGGCCAGGTCTTCGGCGGCTGAGCCGCTCCCGGCAGGACCCGCACGACCCGCGCACGACGAAGGCCCGCAGCCGGTGGCTGCGGGCCTTCGCACGTGCTCGATCAGGTGGTGCCTCCGGCAGGATTCGAACCTGCGACACCTGGTACCGGAAACCAGTGCTCTATCCCCTGAGCTACGGAGGCAAGCGCCTCGCGGCGCGATCCCGAACAGTACCGGGCGATGCTCGTGAGGGGGAAACCGGTGCCCGCCGATACCCTGGGAGGGTGAATCCCGCCCAGCTCTCCTCGACCGTCGTCGACGCCCTCACCGCCCTGGTGGACGCCGGCTCCCTCGCCCTGCCGGACGGTGTCCCGGCCGAGGTGACCGTGGAGCGACCGCGGCAGCGCAGCCACGGCGACTACGCCACCAACGTGGCGCTGCAGCTGGCCCGGAAGGCCGGCACCAACCCCCGCGCCCTGGCCGAGCAGCTCGCCGAGCGGCTGCGCGCCGCCAAGGGCATCAGCGCCGTCGACGTCGCCGGACCGGGCTTCCTCAACGTGACCGTGGCCGCCGACGCGCAGGGCCAGGTGGCGGCCGACGTGGTGGCCGCCGGAGCGGCGTACGGCAGCACCGAGGCGTTCGCGGGCGAGCAGATCAACCTCGAGTTCGTCTCGGCCAACCCGACCGGCCCGATCCACATCGGCGGCGTGCGCTGGGCCGCCGTGGGCGACGCCCTGGGACGCATCTTCACCATGACCGGGGCCCAGGTCACCCGGGAGTACTACTTCAACGACCACGGGGGCCAGATCGACCGCTTCACCGGGTCGCTGCTCGCCAGCGCGCAGGGCCGGCCGGTGCCCGAGGACGGCTACGGCGGGCTCTACATCGACGACATCGCCGCTGCCGTGGTCGCCCGGCGCCCCGACGTCCTGGACCTGCCGGACGACGAGGCCCAGGAGGTCTTCCGCGAGGTCGGCGTCGACCTGATGTTCACCGAGATCAAGCAGAGCCTGCACGACTTCGGGGTCGACTTCGACGTCTACTTCCACGAGGACGAGCTGCACCGCTCGGGCGCGGTCGACAAGGCCGTCGCCCGGCTGACCGAGCTCGGCAACACCTACGAGCAGGACGGCGCGCTGTGGCTGCGCACCGAGCAGTTCGGCGACGACAAGGACCGGGTGATCGTCAAGTCCGACGGCAACGGGTCCTACCTGTCCGGCGACCTGGCCTACTACCTCGACAAGCGCAGCCGCGGCTTCGACCGCTGCTTCATCATGCTGGGCGCCGACCACCACGGCTACGTCGGCCGGATGATGGCGATGTGCGCCGCCTTCGGCGACCAGCCGGGGGTCAACCTCGAGATCCTCATCGGCCAGATGGTCAACCTGGTCCGCGACGGCCAGCCGCTGCGGATGTCCAAGCGCGCCGGCACCGTGGTGACGATCGACGACCTGGTCGGGGCGATCGGGGTGGACGCCGCCCGCTACGCCCTCGCGCGCTACTCCAGCGACTCCAACATCGACCTGGACCTCGACGTGTGGGCGACCCAGTCCAACGACAACCCGGTCTTCACCGTGCAGTACGCCCACGCCCGGGTCTCCAGCCTGCTGCGCAACGCCGCCGACCTGGGGGTCGAGGCGGCCTCGCACCCCGAGCTGCTGACCCACGAGAAGGAGGGCGTGCTGCTGCGGGCGCTCGCGGAGTTCCCGCGCGTGGTCACCAGCGCCGCCGAGCTGCGCGCGCCGCACCGCGTCGCGCGCTACCTGGAGGAGCTGGCCGGCACCTACCACCGGTTCTACGACAGCTGCCGGGTGCTCCCGATGGGCGACGAGGAGGCGGGCGAGCTGCACGCCGCCCGGCTGCTGCTCGTCGACGCCACCCGCGTGGTCCTGGCCAACGGCCTCGGCCTGCTCGGCGTCTCCGCGCCCGAGCGGATGTGAGGCGGCCGTGAGGGCGCACGAGGCCGGCTGGGCGCATGCGGCCGTCTCCGTCCGGGGACCCGCATGGCTGCGCGACCCCCAGGACGTCAACGAGCTGGTCCCGCAGCTGTGGTCCCGCACGGCGACCAAGGTCGACGGCGTGCTGGAGGTGGGGGGCGTGCGGCTGCCGGACCTGGTCGCCGAGCACGGCTCCGCGGCGTACGTGCTGGACGAGGTGGACTTCCGCAGCCGCGCCCGCGCGTTCCGCGACGGCTTCGCGGGCATCGACGTCTACTACGCCGGCAAGGCGTTCCTGTGCACCGAGGTGGCCCGCTGGGTCGAGCAGGAGGGCCTGCACCTCGACGTCTGCACGGCCGGCGAGCTCGCCGTGGCCGAGCGGGCGCGCTTCCCGATGGAGCGCGTGGAGCTCCACGGCAACAACAAGACGCCCGCCGAGCTGCGGCGGGCGCTCGAGCTGGGCGTCGGGCGGATCGTGGTCGACTCCTTCCACGAGATCACCCGGCTCGGCGAGCTCGTGGCCGAGACCGGGCGCACCGCCCGCGTGATGGTGCGCGTGACGGCGGGCGTCGAGGCGCACACCCACGAGTACATCGCGACCGCGCACGAGGACCAGAAGTTCGGCTTCTCGATCAGCTCCGGCGACGCCCTGGCCGCCGTGCGCCAGATCCGCGAGACGCCGGGCCTGGAGCTGCGCGGGCTGCACTCCCACATCGGCTCCCAGATCTTCGACACCGCCGGCTTCGAGGTGGCGGCCCGGCGGGTGCTCGCGCTGCACCAGCAGGTCGCCGAGGAGACCGGCGTGCAGCTGCCCGAGCTCGACCTCGGCGGCGGCTTCGGGATCGCCTACACCACCCAGGACGACCCGGCCGAGCCCGCGCGCCTGGCCACCGAGATGACCGCGATCGTCCGCGACGAGTGCGCCGCCCGCGGCCTGGAGGTGCCGCGGCTCTCGATCGAGCCCGGGCGCGCCATCGTCGGCCCCTCGATGTGCACGGTCTACGAGGTCGGCACGGTCAAGGCGGTCGAGCTCGACGGCGGCGCCGTGCGGACCTACGTCTCGGTCGACGGCGGCATGAGCGACAACATCCGCACCGCGCTGTACGACGCGGACTACTCCTGCACCCTGGCCAGCCGGCGCTCCGACGCCCCGGTCCTGCTGAGCCGGGTGGTGGGCAAGCACTGCGAGGCCGGCGACATCGTGGTCAAGGACGAGTTCCTGCCCGGCGACGTGGCGGCGGGCGACCTGATCGCCGTGCCCGCGACGGGGGCCTACTGCCGCTCGATGGCCAGCAACTACAACCACGCCCTGCGGCCGCCGGTCGTGGCCGTGCGCGAGGGCCGCTCCCGGGTGCTGGTGCGCCGCGAGACCCTCGAGGACCTGCTCGCGACCGACCTCGGCTGAGCCTTCCTCCGGCCCTCCTCCGGGGTCTGCCCCGGCCGGGCGCGAGGTCCCGGGCTGCACCACCAGACGGATGGATGCGGACCGCGGACCGGGACGGTGGGAGGATGTGCGGCGATGAACCAGCACTCGCCCTCCTCCGTCCTCCCCGCCACGCCGGCCACCCCGCAGGGGCGACCGGTCCGGGTGGCGCTGCTCGGGTGCGGCGTCGTCGGCTCCCAGGTCGCCCGGCTGCTCCAGGAGCAGGCCGGTGACCTCGCGGCCCGGGTCGGCGCCCCCGTCGAGCTCGTCGGCATCGCCGTGCGCCGCCTCGGCCTGGCGCGCGACGTCGACCTGCCCGAGGAGCTGTTCACCCTCGACGCCCACGCCCTGGTGACCCGCGACGACGTCGACGTGGTCGTCGAGGTCATCGGCGGCATCGAGCCGGCCCGGTCGCTCATCCTCGCGGCGCTGGAGCACGGCGCGAGCGTGGTCTCGGCCAACAAGGCGCTGCTCGCCGAGGACGGCAGCACGCTGTTCGCCGCCGCCGAGAAGGCCGGCCGCGACCTCTACTACGAGGCGGCGGTCGCCGGGGCCATCCCGATCCTGCGCCCGCTGCGCGAGTCGCTCGCCGGCGACCAGGTCACCCGCGTGCTCGGCATCGTCAACGGCACCACCAACTTCATCCTCGACCGGATGGACAGCTCCGGCGCGGGCTTCGACGAGGCGCTCCAGGAGGCCCAGGACCTGGGGTACGCCGAGGCCGACCCGACCGCCGACGTCGAGGGCTTCGACGCCGCCGCCAAGGCGGCCATCCTGGCCAGCCTGGCCTTCCACACCCGGGTGACCGCCGCCGACGTGCACCGCGAGGGCATCGCGGAGGTCACCGCCAGCGACGTGGCCTCGGCCGCCGAGATGGGCTGCGTGGTCAAGCTGCTCGCGATCTGCGCGGTCCAGGAGGGGCCCGACGGCCCCGCCGTCTCGGCGCGCGTGCACCCCGCGATGATCCCGCGCAGCCACCCGCTCGCCAGCGTCCGCGAGGCCTACAACGCGGTGTTCGTGGAGAGCCAGGCCGCCGGCCAGCTGATGTTCTACGGCCCCGGCGCCGGTGGCTCCCCGACGGCCAGCGCGGTCATGGGCGACCTCGTCACGGTGGCTCGCAACCGGCTGGCCGACGTGCGCGGCGCCGGCGAGTCGTCGTACGCCGACCTCCCGGTGCTCGACATGGGCAGCACCCAGACCCGCTACCACGTGCAGATCGACGTCGACGACAAGGCGGGCGTGCTCGCCGCGGTCGCGCTGGCCTTCGCCGAGCACGGCGTCTCGATCCAGACCGTGCGCCAGGAGGGCCGGGGCGACGACGCCCAGCTGGTCGTGGTCTCCCACCGCGCCAGCGACGCCGACCTCGCCGCCACCGTCGACACCCTGCGGGGGATGGCCAACGTCCGCGACGTCTCGTCGGTGATGCGCGTCGAAGGAGAGTCCGAGTGAGCACCCAGACCAGCCCGCACCCCACCTCGGCCGCCCCGGCGCGCGCCACGCGCCAGTGGCGCGGCGTGATCGAGGAGTACGGCGACCGCCTCGACATCCCCGCCGGCACCCCGGTCATCTCCCTCGGCGAGGGCGGCACCCCCCTGGTCGAGTCGGCGTGGCTCTCCGAGGTCACCGGCGGCAGCGTGTGGCTCAAGGTCGAGGGCAACAACCCGACCGGCTCCTTCAAGGACCGCGGCATGACCGTGGCCCTCTCGGTCGCCGTCGGCGAGGGCGCCGAGGCCGTGGTGTGCGCCTCCACCGGCAACACCTCGGCGGCCATGGCGGCGTACGCCGCGAAGGCCCGGGTCAAGCCTCTCGTGCTGGTGCCCCAGGGCAAGATCGCCGCCGGCAAGCTCGCCCAGGCGATCCTGCACGGCGCCCAGGTCATCATGGTCCGCGGCAACTTCGACGACTGCCTGCGGCTCTCGCGCGGCCTGGCCGACGACTACCCGGTGGCGCTGGTCAACTCGGTCAACCCGATGCGGCTCCAGGGCCAGAAGACCGCGTCGTTCGAGATCGTCGACGTCCTCGGCGACGCCCCGGACGTCCACGTGCTGCCGACCGGCAACGCGGGCAACATCTCGGCGTACTGGCTGGGCTACCGCGAGTCGCTGAGCAGCGGCGAGTCCCGCAAGCTGCCCGTGATGCGCGGCTGGCAGGCCGCGGGCTCCGCGCCGCTGGTCCAGGGCGCGCCGGTCACCGACCCCGAGACCGTCGCCTCGGCGATCCGGATCGGCAACCCCGCCTCCTGGGACCTCGCGGTCGAGGCGGCCCGTGCTTCCGGCGGTCGCTTCCGCGCGGTCTCCGACGAGCAGATCCTGCACGCGCAGCGCGAGCTCGCCTCGAGCGACGGGGTCTTCGTCGAGCCGGCCTCCGCCGCGGGCGTGGCCGGGCTGCTGCTCGAGGCCGCCGAGGGCGTGCGCTACGACGGGCAGCGCGTCGTGGTCACGGTCACCGGTCACGGCCTCAAGGACATCGACACGGCGCTGTCGACCTTCACCGACCTGGTGGACACGGTCTGCGACGCGGACGTCGACGCGGCCGCGGCCGCCGCCGGGCTCGCCTGAGGTGGCCGGGGAGCAGCCGGCCGACGTCCCGGGCGGCCCGCTGAGGTGGGCCGGGGACCCGGTGAGGGTCGAGGTGCCCGCGACCAGCGCCAACCTCGGTCCCGGCTTCGACTGCCTCGGCCTCGCGCTCGAGCTCTGCGACACCCTCGTCGGCGAGGTGCTGCCGTCCGGCCTCGAGGTGCTGGTCGAGGGCGAGGGGGCCGACGAGGTCCCGCTCGACGACCGCCACCTCGTCGTGCGCGCGATGCGGGCGCTGTGGGCCACCCTCGGTGAGCAGCCGCCTGGCCTGCGGCTGACCTGCCGCAACCGGCTGCCGCACAGCCGCGGCCTCGGGTCGTCGTCGGCGGCGATCGTGGGCGGCCTGGTGCTGGCCCGCGGCCTGGTCGTGGACGGTGACCAGCGGGTCGACGACACCGAGCTGCTCCACCTCGCCAACGAGCTCGAGGGCCACCCGGACAACGTGGCCCCGGCCCTGCTCGGCGGCCTCGTGGTCTCGGGCCAGGCCGACGACGACGTCTGGGCGCAGCGGGTGCCGCTGGACCCCCGCGTCGCGGCCGTGGTGCTGGTGCCGCCGCACGGCGTGCGCACCGACGTGGCGCGGGGACTGCTGCCCGCCCAGGTGCCGCACGCCGAGGCCGCCGCCAACACCGGGCGCGCCGCGCTGCTCGTCGCGGCGCTGGCGGGGGAGCCGTCGCTGCTGCTCCGCGGCACCGAGGACTTCCTCCACCAGCGCCAGCGGGAGCCCGCGATGCCCGAGTCGTGGGCCCTGGTGGAGCGGCTGCGCGCCGCCGGGACGCCCGCCGTGATCTCCGGTGCCGGTCCGACGGTGCTGGCCTTCGTGGTCGACTCCGTGCCTGGTCAGAGCGCTGTGGACGACCTGCTCGCCCAGGCTCCGGACGGCTGGCGGGCGCTGTTCCAGCGGCCCGGTGGCGCCGGTGCCCGCGTGCTACATTGACCGCGCGTCACGACCGGCGACCGGGCCGACAGGCACCAGGGAACCGACGCATCGCGACGTCACACCGGCTTCTTCCACGCTCTCGGGCGGCCCTCGCGCACCTCACGTGCGCCAGGTCCCTCCTGTGTGGCCGGTAGCAACGACCACGCACGCCGCGGCGCACTGCCGCCGCAGCCGAGCAGGGGGAGGACCCCACATGACCGAGACCACCGACACCGCTCCCGACGCCTCGTCGGACCAGCCCGCCTCCGGGCGGCGCAAGAGCGGCCTCGACGCCATGCTGCTGCCCGAGCTCAAGCAGCTCGCCGGCGGGCTCGGCATCAAGGTGTCCGGCCTGCGCAAGGGTGCGATCGTCGACGCGATCAAGGCGCATCAGGCGCCCCAGCGGAGCGAGCGCCCCGAGCAGCGCCCCAACCAGCGCCCCGGCCAGGCGCAGGAGCGGGCCGACCGCCCCGAGCAGGGCGCCGGCGAGCGCCGCGGCCGACGGTCCCAGGACCGCCCCTCGGAGCAGCCGACCCAGCGCCCGACCGAGCGCCCGACCGAGCAGCCGGCCGAGAGGCCCGCCGAGCAGCCGGCCGCGTCCTCGCCGCCGGCCGCCGAGGCGTCGGCTGCCGGCCGTGACCAGGCCCCCGAGCAGGGTCCCGAGCAGGGTTCCCGCCGTCGCCGCCAGGGCGGTCAGGGCAGCGGTCAGGGCGGCCAGCCGGGCGAGGAGCCCCGCGAGGGCGACCCGTCGCGCCAGGAGGGCGCCGGCCAGCGTCGCCGCGACCGCCAGAACGCCCAGCAGGACAACGGCCAGCGGAACAACGGCCAGCAGGACAACGGCCAGCGGAACAACGGCCAGCAGGACGGCGACCGCCGCGGCCAGAACACCCAGGACAACCGTGACAACGGCTCGCAGGACGACGACCGCCGCACCCGGAACAGCGACCGCGGCAACCAGGGCAACCAGGGCAACGACCGCGGCAACCAGGGCAACGACCGCGGCAACCAGGGCAACGACCGCGGCAACCAGGGCGGCAACGACCGCAACGACCGCTCCAACGACCGGGCCAACGACCGCTCCAACGACCGGGACGACGACGAGGACGGCGGCAGCCGCCGCAACCGCCGCCGTCGGGGCCGCGACCGCCAGACCACCGGGCCGGCGCCCACCACCGCGCGCAGCAGCAGCCGCAACGAGCCCGACCTGCAGATCCTCGAGGACGACGTGCTCACGCCGTGCGCGGGCATCCTCGACCTGATGGACAACTACGCCTTCGTGCGCACGAGCGGCTACTTGCCCGGCACCGACGACGTCTACGTCTCGATGTCCATGGTCCGCCGCTACGGCCTGCGCCGCGGCGACGCCGTCACCGGCCAGGTCCGGCAGCCGCGGGAGGGGGAGCGCAAGGAGAAGTTCAACCCGCTGGTGCGCCTCGACAGCGTCAACGGGGCCGACCCGGAGACGGCGCGCTCGCGCACGGAGTTCGCCAAGCTGACCCCGCTCTACCCCTCCGAGCGGCTGCGCCTGGAGACCACGTCGAGCAACCTCATCGGTCGCGTCATCGACCTCGCGGCACCGATCGGCAAGGGCCAGCGCGGCCTGGTCGTGTCGCCGGCCAAGGCCGGCAAGACGACGGTGCTGCAGTCCCTGGCGGAGTCGATCACGACCAACAACCCCGAGTGCCACCTCATGGTGGTCCTCGTCGACGAGCGCCCCGAGGAGGTCACCGACTTCGAGCGCTCGGTCAAGGGCGAGGTCATCAGCTCGACCTTCGACCGGCCGGCCGTCGACCACACCATCGTCGCCGAGCTCGCCATCGAGCGGGCCAAGCGGCTGGTCGAGCTCGGCCACGACGTCGTCGTGCTGCTCGACGGCCTGACCCGGCTGGGCCGGGCGTACAACCTGGCCTCGCCGGCCAGCGGCCGGATCCTCTCCGGCGGCGTGGACTCGGCGGCGCTGCACCCGCCCAAGCGCTTCTTCGGCGCCGCCCGCAACATCGAGAACGGCGGCTCGCTCACCATCATCGCGACCGCGCTCGTCGAGAGCGGCTCCAAGGTCGACGAGGTGATCTTCGAGGAGCTCAAGGGCACCGGCAACATGGAGGTCCGGCTGCGCAGCGACTTCGCGGACCAGCGCAGCTTCCCCGCCATCGACGCCGTCCGCTCGGGGACCCGCCGCGAGGAGCTCCTGATGAGCCAGGAGGAGCTGGCCATCGTGTGGAAGCTGCGCCGCGTGCTCTCGGGCCTGGACCCCCAGCGGGCGCAGGAGCTGCTCCTGGGGCGGCTGCGGTCCTCCCAGAACAACCTCGAGTTCCTCGTGTCGGTCCAGAAGTCGACCCCGGAGTCCCTCGCCCAGGGAGACTGACCCCCGGCGCCGCGTCCGATTTGCCCGCGGGAACCGGCTGATGTGGATATGCTCTCCGAGACGTGTCCTGTGACTTCGAGGGGAACCAATGGCTCGCATCGTGATCGCCGACGACGACGCGGACATCCGCGAGCTCGTCGTCTTCAAGCTGCGCCACGGGGGGCACGACGTCGTGCCGGTCGGTGACGGCGCCGCTGCGGTCGAGGCGTGCAGCGCGGAGAAGCCCGACCTGGTCATCCTCGACGTGATGATGCCGGGCATGAGCGGCCTCGACGCCGCGCGCGCCCTGCGCCAGGACGCCTCGATGGACGGCCTGCCGATCATCATGCTGACGGCCCGGGCCCAGGAGTCCGACATCGAGCAGGGGTTCGAGGCGGGGGCGGACGACTACATCGTCAAGCCCTTCAGCCCGCGGGAGCTCGCCTCCCGCGTCTCGGCCGTCCTCGCCCGCAGCCGCTGATCGCATGACGTCCCTCGGAGCCGAGGGGTGATGCCGGGCAGCGTCCCGGACACGGGCGGCTTCCTCCGCCTCAGCTGGTGGCTGCTCGTCGTCTTCGTGGTGCTCGCGGTCGTGGTGTTCGTGCTGCTCGTGGTGATCCGCGCCGTCCGCGACGTCGTCGCCGACCGTCGCACCCGCGCGGCCGACCTGACGCGACTGCAGATCTTCGACCTCGTCATGGGCGAGGCCGAGGAGTCCGGCGCCGCGGCGCAGCAGCTGGGCGCCCTGCGCGGGCGCGAGCAGGACCGCGTCGAGCGCCAGATCTTCGAGATGCTGCCCAAGCTCAAGGGCGACTCGCGCGACCAGCTGGTGCAGCTGCTGCTGGCGCAGGGGGCCGAGGCCCACGCCCTGGCCCAGGTCGCCTCGCGGTCGGCCGTGCGCCGCTGCCGCGGCGCCTTCGCCCTCGGCATGCTCGGGCTCCGGGTCCACCTCGACCGGGTGGTGGCCCTGCTCGACGACCCCAGCTTCCTGGTGCGGCGGGTCGCGGTCCGGGCGCTCGGCAACATGGGCGACCCCCGGGCGGTGCGCCCCCTGCTGGTGCTCGGCGAGCGCGACACCCGCCTGACCCGCGACCTCACCTACGCGCTGGACCGGCTCGGTCCCGAGGCGGCACCCGAGCTGCGCGCCGTGCTCGCCCAGGAGCTGCGCTCCGGCGAGCACCTCCACCTCGACCCGGCGGCCGCCGTGCTCGGCCTGATCGGCGACCGCGAGGCCGTCGAGGTGCTCACCGAGGGCCTCGTCTCGGCCAACCCGTCGTTCGCTGGAGCCTGCGCCGAGGCGCTGGGCCGCATCGGCGCCCCGGAGAGCATCCCCGCCCTGGTCGAGGCGCTGCTCGACCCCCGCCCCAACGTCCGCGCCGGGGCGGCCCACGCCCTGGGCTCGATCGGCTCCTCGGTGGCGGTCGACAGCCTGGCCGACGTGGTCGACGAGCAGGAGCCGCAGGTGTCCCGGCAGGCGGCGCGGGCCCTGCTCGAGCTCGGCCCCGGTGGCCGGGCGATGCTGGAGGCCAGCTCCTCGCCGTACGCCGTGGAGGCGCTCGCGCTCGACGCGATCCGGGGGGCACGCGGATGACCACCCTGCTGTGGCTGCTGGGCTGGTTCTTCATCGCCTACTCCGTGGCCATCAACGCCAGCTTCATCGTGCTCTCGCTGCTCGCGATGGGCGACTTCGCGGCGTACCGGCGCAAGGTCCGGTTCGCGGCGTACGACGAGAGCTTCGCCGAGCCCCTGGCCCGCGGCGTCTCCGTGCTGATGCCGGCGTACGACGAGGAGCTGACGATCGTGGCCTCGGTGCAGGCCATGACCTCGCTGCGCTACCCGGACTTCGAGGTCATCGTCATCGACGACGGCTCCCGCGACTCGACCGTCGCGACCATGGTCGAGGCGTTCGACATGGTCGAGCTGCCCCTGGCCCAGGCGCCGATGGTGGCCACCAAGGGCGAGGTGCTGCGCTGCTACGTCAGCACCCGCGGCGCGATGGACCTGCTCCTGGTCTGCAAGGCCAACGGCGGCAAGGCCGACGCGCTCAACACGGGCATCAACGTGGCCCGCAAGGAGCTGGTCTGCATGGTCGACGCCGACTCGCTGCTCGACCCCGACGCCCTGCTCCACGTCTCGCGCCCCTTCGCCGACGACCCCGAGCGGGTGATCGCCTCGGGCGGCGTGGTCCGCGTGGCCAACGGCTCGACCATCGCCCAGGGCCGCGTCACCGACATCCGGATGCCCACGCGCTGGCTGCCGCGGGTCCAGGTCGTGGAGTACCTCCGCGCCTTCCTCATCGGCCGCGCCGGCTGGTCGGCCGCCGGCGGGCTGCTCATCATCTCGGGCGCGTTCGGCATGTTCCGGCGCGACATCCTCTTCGAGGTCGGGGGCGTGGCCACCGACTGCATCGGCGAGGACGCCGAGCTCGTCGTGCGCCTCTACCGCTGGATGGGCGACAACGACGTCGACGGCCGGATCGTGTTCGTCTCCGAGCCGGTGGCGTGGACCGAGGCCCCCGAGACCGTCGACGTGCTGCGCAAGCAGCGCCGGCGCTGGCACCGCGGCCTGGCCGAGATCTTCGCGCGCCACCGCGGGATGCTGCTCCGGCCGCGCTACGGGTTCATCGGGATGATCACGATGCCGTGGTTCCTGCTCTTCGAGCTGCTCGCCCCCTTCATCGAGGTCTTCGGGCTCGTCTACTTCGCGGTCGTCCTGGTGCTCCTGGGCCTGGGGGAGACCGGCCTGGTCCCGGCCGACTGGGTCAGCCTGCCGGTCGTGGTCGTCCTGCTGTCGACCTCCATCGCCTTCGCCATCGTGATGAGCCTGGTCGCGCTGCTGGTGGAGGAGATGTCCTACCGCCGCTACCGCGGCATCCCCGGCCTGCTGGTCGCGGTCTGGTCGGCGGTCGAGGAGAACATCGGCTACCGCCAGCTCACCGCCTGGTGGCGGATGCGCGGGGCGATCGACGCGTGGCGCGGCTCGGCCCACGTGTGGGGCGACATGAAGCGACAGGGCTTCGACCGCCGCACCTGACGGGCCGTGCTCCGTCAGGTGGGGGAGCGCCCCCGGGAACACGGGGGCGCGGGGCGCTGTTGAGCCGGTGTCGCCCGATTGGCCCCACCGGGGCCGGGGTGGCAGAATCACCCGCTGGTCCGGTTCACGTCCCTCGCTCGAGGGGCGACCCGGCGCCGAGGACGCGAGAGGAACACCCATGCAGAAGGACATCCACCCGAACTACGTGACCACCGAGGTGCGCTGCACCTGTGGCAACACGTTCACCACGCGCAGCACCAAGGCCAGCGGCGAGATCCGCTCCGAGGTCTGCTCCAACTGCCACCCCTTCTACACGGGCAAGCAGAAGATCCTCGACACCGGCGGCCGCGTGGCCCGCTTCGAGGCCCGCTACGCCAAGAAGCAGGGCAAGTAGCACCTCCTGGACCCGGGCTCACCGGGCGACCGGTGTCCCCGGTCCCCTGGCTGACCCGCCACTCCCCGGGCTGCGCAACGCCCGGGGAGTGGCTGTTTCCCAAGGGCCCTTGGGAAACCGCGACCACCTCAGGAGCGCACTTGTTCGACGCCGTCGCCACGCTGGCGCAGGAGCACGCGGAGCTGGAGGCCCGGCTCGCGGACCCCTCGGTGCACAGCGACCCGGCGCTGGCCCGGCGGCTGGGGCAGCGCTACGCCGAGCTCAGCGCCGTCCTGCGCACCCACGCCGAGTGGGAGCAGCTCGGTGACGACGCCGAGGCCGCCCGCGAGCTGGCCGGCGACCCCGACGACGGCGCCGCCTTCGCCGCGGAGGCCGAGCAGCTGGCCGCCCGCCGCGTCCAGGTGGCCGAGCGGCTGCGCCAGCTGCTGGTGCCGCGCGACGCCGCCGACGGCAAGGACGTCATCCTCGAGGTGAAGTCCGGCGAGGGCGGCGAGGAGTCGGCCCTGTTCGCGGCCGACCTGCTGCGGATGTACTCCCGCTACGCCGAGCGCCACGGCTGGTCGACCCAGGTCATCGACGCCACCGAGTCCGACCTCGGCGGCTACAAGTCGGTGACGGTCGCGGTCAAGGCCAAGGGCACCCCGGAGCCCGGCGAGGCGCCGTACGCCCTGCTCAAGTTCGAGGGCGGCGTGCACCGCGTGCAGCGCGTGCCCGTCACCGAGAGCCAGGGCCGGGTGCACACCAGCGCTGCCGGCGTCCTGGTGATGCCGGAGGCCGAGCAGGTCGACGTCGAGGTCCACGACAACGACCTGCGCATCGACGTCTACCGCTCCAGCGGCCCCGGCGGCCAGAGCGTCAACACCACCGACTCGGCCGTGCGGATCACCCACGTGCCGACCGGCATCGTCGCCAGCTGCCAGAACGAGAAGTCGCAGCTGCAGAACAAGGAGTCCGCGATGCGGATCCTGCGCGCCCGGCTCCTCGCCGCCGCCCAGGAGGCCGCCGACGCCGAGGCCAGCGACGCCCGCCGCTCGCAGGTGCGCACCGTCGACCGCTCCGAGCGGATCCGGACCTACAACTACTCGGAGAACCGCATCTCCGACCACCGCACCGGCTACAAGTCCTACGACCTCGACCGGGTGCTCGACGGGGACCTCGAGGCCGTCATCGGCTCCTCGGTCGCCGCCGACATGGCGACCCGGCTCGAGGCGCTCGGCACGTGAGCCGTCCCCGCGCCCTGGTGCGGGAGGCCGCGCTGGTGCTGGAGGCGGCCGGGGTGGCCAGCCCCGAGCACGACGCTGCCGAGCTGCTGGCCCACGTGACCGGCGTGCCGCGCGCGCGGCTGCCGCTGCTCGACGCCGTCGAGCCGGAGCAGGCCGTCCGGTACGACGCGCTGGTGCGCCGCCGCGCGGGTCGCGAGCCGCTGCAGCACCTGACCGGCACCGCGTTCTTCCGCCACGTCGGGCTCGCGGTCGGCCCCGGCGTGTTCGTCCCCCGGCCCGAGACCGAGCTGCTCGCCGGCTGGGCGGTGGACCGGGTGGTGGAGCGGTCCTCCCGCCCGCCGGACGCGGTGGCGCAGATCCGGCGCCCGGTCGTGGTGGACCTGTGCACGGGCTCGGGGGCGATCGCGCTCAGCCTGGCCGACGAGCTGCCGGGTCGCGGCGTCGACGCAGAGGTCCACGCCGTCGAGCTCGGCGAGGACGCCCACGCGTGGGCCACCCGCAACCTCGCCGGCACCGGGGTCGACCTGCGGCTGGGCGACATGGACGGCTCCTTCCCCGACCTCGACGGCCGGGTCGACGTGGTGGTCTGCAACCCGCCGTACATCCCGCTCACGGAGTTCGAGGGCGTGGCCGCCGAGGCGCGCGACCACGACCCCGCCCTGGCGCTGTGGTCCGGCGACGACGGGCTCGACGCGATGCGCGTGCTCGAGCGCACCGCGGCCCGGCTGCTGGCGCCCGGCGGCTGGATGGGCGCCGAGCACGCCGACGTCCAGGGCGACTCGGCCGTCGCGGTCTTCGCCGCCACCGGGCGCTGGACCGAGGTGCGCGACCACCGCGACCTGGCAGGTCGTCCGCGCTTCGTCACGGCGCGGCTGGCACGATGACGTCCGTGACCACCGCGACCCGCTACGACCTCAGCGACGACGAGGGACGCGAGGCCGCGCTGTCGGCCGCGGTCGGTGCCGTGCGCCGCGGCCAGCTGGTCGTGCTGCCCACCGACACCGTCTACGGCATCGGCGTGGACGCCTTCGACGCCGACGGGGTGCAGCGGCTGCTCGACGCCAAGGGCCGGGGCCGCGACATGCCGCCGCCCGTGCTGATCTCGACCGCCACGACCCTGGACGCGCTCGCGGGCGAGCGACCCGGCTGGGTGGCGGGGCTGACCGAGCGCTACTGGCCCGGCCCGCTGACGCTGGTGTGCCGCCAGCAGCCGTCGCTGCGCTGGGACCTCGGCGAGACCCGCGGCACCGTCGCGGTGCGGATGCCCGACGACCAGGACGCCCTCGACCTGCTGGGCCGCACCGGCCCGCTGGCCGTCTCCTCGGCCAACCTGTCCGGGCAGCCCGCGGCGACCACCGCCGAGGAGGCCGAGCAGATGCTGGGCGAGCACGTCGAGGTGGTCCTCGACGGCGGGCCCAGCCGGGGCGGGGTCTCCTCGACCATCGTCGACTGCACGGCCGAGGCGCCCCGCGTGCTGCGCGAGGGCGCCATCTCCCGCGAGGAGCTGCGCGAGGTCCTCGCGGGCCTCGGCGCGACGCTGGAGGACGCGCCGGGTGCGTGAGTACCTCGTGGTCTTCCTCGTGGCCGGGGTCGTGAGCTACCTGCTCTGCGTCTTCGCCCGCGAGGCGGCCATCAGGTCCGGCGCCGTGGCCCGGGTGCGCGACCGCGACGTCCACGCCACGCCCATCCCCTACTTCGGGGGCGTGGCGATGCTCGGCGGGCTCGCGGCGGGGCTGCTGCTCGCCTTCCACCTGCCGTTCCTCTCGACCGCCCAGCCGGCGGTGCTGCACGACTCGCTGTGGGTGCTGGTCGCGGGGGCGATGATCTGCGCCGTGGGCGTGCTCGACGACCTGATCGAGCTCGACGCCCTCACCAAGCTGGGCGGGCAGGTCGTGGCGGCCGGCGTGCTGGTGCTCAACGGCGTCAAGCTCTACTCCGTGCGGCTGCCCGGCGTCGGCCAGCTCTCGCTCGACCCCACCCAGGGGGCGCTGCTCACCGTGCTGCTGGTGGTGAGCGTGATGAACGCCGTCAACTTCGTCGACGGGCTCGACGGCCTCGCCGGGGGAGTGGTCCTCATCGGGGCCGGTGCCTTCTTCCTGTTCTCCTACCAGCTGGCCACCCTCAACGGCGAGACCCTCGCGATCACCGCGGCCCTGCTCTGCGCCGCGATGGGCGGTGCCTGCGCGGGGTTCCTGCCGCACAACTTCTTCCCGGCGCGGATCTTCATGGGGGACTCCGGCTCGATGCTGCTCGGCATGGTGCTGTCCGGGTCGGCGCTGACGCTGACCGGGCAGTTCGCGACCGTCTCGGTGCAGCGCGACGGGGGGCTGGGGCAGTCGACCTTCGTGATGCTGATCCCGGTGCTGCTGCCGGTCGTGATCCTCATCGTCCCGATGGCCGACCTGGTGCTGGCCGTGGTCCGCCGCACCCGCCGCGGCCAGGCGTTCTACCAGCCCGACAAGGAGCACCTGCACCACCGCCTGCTCGAGGTCGGCCACAGCCAGCGCCGCGCGGTCCTCATCATCTGGCTCTGGGCCGGCCTGCTGGCCTTCGGCGGGGTGCTCGTCGGGCTCTACTCCGGGCCGGTGGTCTACGCGCTGCTGGCGGGCGGCTTCGTCCTCAACGTCGCCCTCACCTTCCTGCTGCCGCGGCTCCAGCGTCCCGCGGCCCTCCCGGGGTGACGACGCCGGGCTGACGACGCCCTCGAGGGGTCCACGGGCGGCCCGCGTGGTTGGCGGCGTCCCGCGACCTTGTGCTAGTTTTCACAAGCACCGCCACCCGCCAGATGACAGCCACGTCGCGCACGTGAAAGAGTCATCCGACGACGACGATGAGGCCGCCAATGACGACGACCGTCCGCCCCGACGAGGGGCTCGCACCCCCCGGGCGCCCCGGGGTCGGTTCCGCGGCCCCCCGGGTCCTCGCGGCGGCTGTCTCGTGCGTGGTCGTGACCGTCCTGCTGACGGCCGGCGCCGGTGCCCTGCTCGACGGGCGCTCCGCCGCCGCGGGCGGTCTCGTGGGCGGTGGCATGGCCGCCGCGTTCTTCCTCTTCGGCTCCGCGACCGTCTCCGCGGCCACCCGGCTCGCCCCGCAGGTCGCGCTCGTCGTGGCCATGTCGACCTACCTGCTCCAGGTGGTCGCGGTGCTCGCCGTCTTCGCCGCGCTCACCTCCGCCGGCCTGGTGGGGGACACCCTCGCCGCGGGCTGGCTCGCGGCCGGCGTCATCGCCGCCACCGTGGTGTGGACGGTGGCCCAGATGGTCTTCACGGCCCGCGCCCGCATCCCCCTCTACGACCTCGGGACCCCGCGACAGGTGGGTGCCTCGTGACCTCCACCGACTGCTACGCTCCCGACGCGATGGCCAACCAGGAACCGGCGCAGACGACCCCGTCGAGCGGCGACCCCTGGCACGCCTTCGGCTACCTGGTCTCCGGCGTCGCCTTCTACGGGGTCCTCGGCTGGCTGGCGGACCGCTGGCTCGGGACGTCGTTCCTGGTGGCCGTGGGCATCGTGCTGGGCGCCGTGCTGGGTGTCTACGCCACCTGGTCGCGCTTCACCACGACGGACCCGACCGACGCACCCCCGCCGACCGACACATCGAATCAGGAGAAGCAGTGAGCCTCACCCCGATGCTCGTCGCACGCGCGTCCGAGGAGGGATTTGTCCCGCCCGGCCCGGGCGACTTCAACCTGCCGCCCATCGGTGGCGGGAGCACGTTCGACTTCCTCGGCCAGGAGATGTACGCCGGCGTCACCAAGCCGATGCTGCAGCTGGTCCTCGGTGCGGCGCTCGTCTTCGTGTTCTTCCGCGTGGCCTCGGCCAAGCGCTCGATGGTCCCCGGTCGCCTGCAGTACGTCGGCGAGGCGGGCTACGGCTTCGTCCGCAACTCCCTGGGCCGCGACATCATCGGCAGCAAGGACTTCATGAGGTACGTCCCGTACCTCTTCGCGCTGTTCTTCTTCGTGCTGATCAACAACGCCTTCGGCTCGCTGCCCTTCTTCCAGTTCCCGACCTTCTCCCGCTCCGGGATGGTCTACGGCCTGGTCCTCATCAGCTGGCTCGTCTACAACATCGCGGGCATCAAGGCCCAGGGCGGCCTGCTGGCCTACCTCAAGCACACGACCGTGCCCCCCGGGGTCACCGGTCCGATGCTGGCGCTGCTGATCCCGCTGGAGTTCTTCTCCAACATCCTGGTCCGCCCGCTGACGCTCGCGCTGCGACTGTTCGCCAACCTGTTCGCGGGGCACCTGCTGCTCATCCTGTTCGCGCTGGGCGGTGAGTACCTCCTCGTCCACGGGGCCGGTCTCGTCAAGCCCGTGGGCGTGGTCGCCTGGCTGATGTTCGTGCTGATCGCCTTCCTCGAGGTGCTCGTGCAGTTCCTGCAGGCCTACGTCTTCGTCCTGCTCAACGCGCTCTACATCTCCCAGGCCATCGCCGAGGAGCACTGACCTTCCCCGGGCGACCGGGGAGTGCACGACCCGACAACTGAACACCTCGACAAGCAGAACCAACCGAAAGGACCCAGCCGTGCTTCCTATGGCTATCGACGGCTCCGCCAACATGGTCGGCTACGGCCTCGCAGCGATCGGCCCCGGTATCGGCGTCGGCCTCATCTTCGCCGCCTACATCCAGGGCGTCGCGCGTCAGCCCGAGGCGCAGGGTCGCCTCCAGACCATCGCCTTCCTCGGCTTCGCCCTCGCCGAGGCGCTGGCGATCATCGGTATCGCCCTCGCGTTCGTGCTCTGACGCTCCACCCTGACGAAGGACCGCGCACATGAATGTGATCCCGCTCGCCGGAGGGGAAGGCCTCAACCCCCTCATCCCGCACCCGGTCGAGATCGTTCTCTCGATCGTCGTCTTCGGCATCCTGTACTGGCTGGCGAAGAAGTTCGTCGTGCCCAACTTCGAGGCCACCTTCGCCGCCCGCACCTCGGCGATCGAGGGCGGGCTCAAGGCGGCCGAGACCAAGCAGGCCGAGGCCGACGCCAAGCTCGCCGAGCTGGAGCAGCAGCTCGCGGACGCCCGCCACGAGGCGGCGCGCATCCGCGAGGAGGCCCGCGAGCAGGGCGCCCGGATCGTCGCCGAGATGCGTGACCAGGCTCAGACCGAGTCCTCGCGCATCGTCGAGCACGGCAAGGCCCAGATCGAGGCCGAGCGCCAGCAGGCCCTCGCCTCCCTGCGGGTCGAGGTCGGCTCGCTCGCGACCTCGCTGGCGGGACGCATCGTGGGCGAGAGCCTGGACGACGACGCCCGCTCCTCGCGGGTCGTCGACCGGTTCCTCGCCGACCTGGAGCTCCACAAGGGCTCCCGGGCGGCAGGCTCCACGGGCGGCACGGCCACCGGCAACCCCGGCCCGAGCTGATGGCCGGCTCCGACCTGCGAGGCCCCTCGGCCGACGCGCTGGCCGACCTGGTCGACGAGCTCGGCCAGGTCGCCGGTCGCGGCGCGTCCGAGGGCTCGGACGGCTCCGACCTGTCCCGGGTGGGTGACGACCTGTTCGCCGTCGCCCGGGTGCTGCGGCAGGAGGCGTCGGTGCGCCGCATGGTCACCGACGTCGCCACCGAGTCGGCGGCCAAGTCCGGCCTGGTCCGACAGCTGCTCGGCGACAAGATCGGCGCCGCGGCGCTCGACCTGGTCGCCCACGCCGTCGAGCGCCGCTGGACCCGGTCGCGCGACCTGGCCGACGCGCTCGAGCACGTCGGCGTGGTCGCCGTGGTCGACTCGGCCGGCGGGGAGGCCTCGCGCCTGTCCGACGAGCTCTTCGCGGTGGGTCGCCTCCTCGAGGACGAGCCGGAGCTGCGCTCGGCCCTGTCGGACCCGGCCCGGTCGGCCTCCGACAAGGCGGCGCTGCTGCGCACGATCCTGGAGGGCCGGACCCTCCCGGCCACCGTCCGGCTCGCCGAGCAGGCGCTGTCGGGCACCGAGCGCACCGTCTCGATCGCGATCGAGGAGTACCAGAAGATCGCGGCCGACGCCCACGGGGCCCGCGTGGCCACCGTCCGGGTGGCCAAGGAGCTCTCCGCCAGCGACGAGGAGCGCCTCGCGGCGGCCCTGAGCCGCCAGTACGACCGCCCCGTGCACCTCAACGTGATCCTCGAGCCCGGCCTCATCGGCGGGATGCGCGTGGAGATCGGTGACGACGTCATCGACGGCACCGTCTCCAGCCGCCTCGACGACGCTCGCCGCCGGCTCGCCGGCTGACCTCCGGGTCCACCACCTTCAACTTCGCTTCACGCACCAGAGAGTAGGGATGAGAAATGACGGAGCTTTCTATCCGTCCGGAGGAGATCCGGGACGCGCTGCAGCGCTTCGTGTCGGACTACCACCCGGAGGCTGCCAGCAAGGAAGAGGTCGGCACCGTCGCGGAGGCCGGTGACGGCATCGCGCGCGTCTCGGGCCTGCCCTCGGCCATGGCCAACGAGCTGCTCGAGTTCGAGGACGGCACCCTGGGTCTCGCCCTGAACCTCGACACCCGCGAGATCGGTGTCGTCATCCTCGGTGAGTTCGACGGCATCGAGGAGGGCCAGAAGGTCCGCCGCACCGGCGAGATCCTCTCGGTCCCCGTGGGTGACGCCTTCCTGGGTCGCGTCGTCGACCCGCTCGGCACCCCGATCGACGGCCTGGGCGAGATCGCGGCCGAGACCCGCCGTGCGCTGGAGCTGCAGGCTCCCGGCGTGATGGCGCGCAAGTCGGTCCACGAGCCGCTCGCCACCGGCATCAAGGCGATCGACGCCCTGACCCCGATCGGCCGCGGCCAGCGCCAGCTCATCATCGGCGACCGCTCGACCGGCAAGACGACGATCGCGATCGACACGATCATCAACCAGAAGCAGAACTGGGAGTCCGGTGACCCGGACAAGCAGGTGCGCTGCATCTACGTCGCCATCGGCCAGAAGGGCTCGACCATCGCCTCGGTGCGTGGCGCCCTCGAGGAGGCCGGCGCGCTGGAGTACACCACCATCGTGGCCGCTCCCGCCTCCGACTCCGCGGGCTTCAAGTACCTCGCGCCCTACACCGGCTCGGCCATCGGCCAGCACTGGATGTACGACGGCAAGCACGTCCTGATCATCTTCGACGACCTCACCAAGCAGGCCGAGGCCTACCGTGCGGTGTCGCTGCTGCTGCGTCGCCCGCCGGGTCGCGAGGCCTACCCCGGTGACGTGTTCTACCTGCACAGCCGCCTGCTCGAGCGCTGCGCGAAGCTGTCCGACGACCTGGGCCACGGCTCGATGACCGGGCTGCCGATCGTGGAGACCAAGGCCAACGACGTGTCGGCGTACATTCCGACCAACGTCATCTCGATCACCGACGGCCAGATCTTCCTGCAGTCCGACCTGTTCGCGTCCAACCAGCGCCCGGCCATCGACGTCGGCGTCTCGGTCTCGCGCGTGGGTGGTGCGGCCATGACCAAGGCGATGAAGTCGGTCACCGGTTCGCTCAAGGTCGAGCTGGCGCAGTTCCGCGCCATGGAGGCGTTCGCGATGTTCGCCTCCGACCTCGACGCCGCGTCGCGCCAGCAGCTCGACCGCGGCCAGCGCCTGATGGCGCTGCTCAAGCAGCCCGCCTACTCGCCGTACCCCCTGGAGAACATGACCGTCTCCCTGTGGCTCGGCACCTCGGGCAGCCTGGACCGCGTCCCCACCGAGGACGTCCTGCGCTTCGAGCAGGAGTTCCTCGACTACCTGCACCGCTCGCACGACGGCATCCTCTCGGGCATCCGGGAGAGCCGGAAGTTCGAGGACGAGGACGGCCTCAAGCAGGCCTACGACTCGTTCCTCGACCAGTTCGAGACCTCCGAGGGCAACTCGATCAAGCCCGGCCGCGAGGCCGAGGCCGAGGCCCTCGAGGACGACGACGTCGAGCAGGAGCAGATCGTCAAGCAGAAGCGGAGCTGACCCCTCATGGCCCTTTCGCTGCGTGAGTACCGCGCGCGGATCAAGTCGACCGAGTCGATGAAGAAGATCACGCGCGCCATGGAGCTCATCGCTGCGTCCCGGATCATCAAGGCGCAGCAGCGGGCCCAGGCGGCAGCGCCGTACGCCCGGGAGCTGACGCGTGCGGTCTCGGCCGTCGCGACCTTCTCCAACGTGGAGCACCCGCTGACCACGGAGCCGGAGGACCCCAAGCGGGCCGCCGTGCTCATCGTGACCAGCGACCGCGGGCTGGCCGGCGCCTACTCCTCGAGCGTGCTCAAGGAGTCCGAGCGCCTCGCGCAGAAGCTGCGCGAGGAGGGCAAGGAGGTCGAGCTCTACGTCTCCGGACGCAAGGGCGAGGGCTACCTTCGGTTCCGCAACCGCCCGGTCGTCAAGACGTGGACCGGTCACTCCGACCAGCCCACCTACGAGGTCGCCCGCGAGATCGGGGAGGCGCTGATCGGCGCGTTCCTGCACGACCCCGAGCACCCCGACGACAGCAGCGCGCTGGAGGGCTCCGAGGGCGTCGACGAGGTGCACGTGGTCTACACGCGCTTCAAGTCGATGCTCGTCCAGGAGCCCACCGCCGTGCGGCTGCTGCCGCTCGAGGTCGTCGAGGGCGAGGAGAAGCCCTCCGACGAGGAGCTGCTGCCGCTCTACGAGTTCGAGCCCTCCCCCTCGGAGGTGCTCGACGGACTGCTGCCGCGCTACGTCCAGAGCCGGATCTTCTTCGCGCTCCTGCAGGCGGCGGCCTCCGAGCTCGCCGCCCGCCAGCGTGCGATGAAGTCCGCCACGGACAACGCCGACGAGCTGATCAAGAAGTACACCCGAATCGCCAACCAAGCCCGCCAGGCCGGCATTACCCAGGAAATCAGCGAGATCGTCGGTGGCGTCAACGCGCTGGCCGACGCCAACGCCGGGAGTGAGTGAGAGACATGACTGCCACTGTGGATGAGCACAAGACCCAGAAGGACCAGGGCGGGGTGGGCCGCATCGCCCGCGTCACCGGCCCCGTCGTGGACGTGGAGTTCGCCAGCGACGCGATGCCCGAGATGTACAACAAGCTCGAGGTCGAGCTGGAGCTGAGCGGCGAGAAGCGGATCCTCTCCATGGAGGTCGCGCTGCACATCGGCGACGGCATGGTCCGCGCCGTCTCGCTCCAGCCCACCGACGGCCTGGTGCGCGGCGCGCAGGTGCGCGACACCGGCAACCCGATCTCGGTGCCCGTGGGCGACGTGACCAAGGGCCGGGTGTTCAACGCCCTCGGCGAGTGCCTCAACCTCGAGGAGGGCGAGACGCTGGACGTCCAGGAGCGCTGGGGCATCCACCGCCAGGCGCCCGCGTTCGACCAGCTCGAGTCCAAGACGCAGATGTTCGAGACCGGCATCAAGGTCATCGACCTGCTCACGCCGTACGTCCAGGGCGGCAAGATCGGCCTGTTCGGTGGTGCCGGCGTCGGCAAGACCGTGCTGATCCAGGAGATGATCGCCCGCGTCGCCAAGGACCACGGTGGCGTCTCGGTGTTCGCCGGTGTCGGCGAGCGCACCCGCGAGGGCAACGACCTCATCGTCGAGATGGAGGAGGCCGGCGTCATCGGCCAGACGGCGCTGGTGTTCGGCCAGATGGACGAGCCGCCGGGCACCCGCCTGCGCGTCGCGCTGTCGGCCCTGACGATGGCGGAGTACTTCCGCGACGTGCAGAACCAGGACGTGCTGCTCTTCATCGACAACATCTTCCGGTTCACCCAGGCCGGCTCGGAGGTGTCGACCCTGCTGGGTCGGATGCCCTCCGCGGTGGGCTACCAGCCCAACCTGGCCGACGAGATGGGCCAGCTCCAGGAGCGGATCACCTCGACGCGTGGTCACTCGATCACCTCGATGCAGGCGATCTACGTGCCCGCCGACGACTACACCGACCCGGCCCCGGCCACGACGTTCGCGCACCTGGACGCCACGACCGAGCTGTCCCGCGAGATCGCGTCGCTGGGCATCTACCCGGCCGTGGACCCGCTGACCTCGACCTCGCGGATCCTCGACGCGCAGTACATCGGCCAGGAGCACTACGACTGCGCCATCCGGATCAAGCAGATCCTGCAGCGCAACAAGGAGCTCCAGGACATCATCGCGATCCTCGGCGTCGACGAGCTGTCCGAGGAGGACAAGGTCATCGTCTCGCGGGCCCGCCGCATCCAGCGGTTCCTGTCGCAGAACACCTACGTCGCCAAGCAGTTCACCGGCATCGAGGGCTCGACCGTCCCCGTGGCCGACACCATCGAGGCGTTCAACAAGATCGCCGACGGCGAGTACGACCACGTGGCCGAGCAGGCGTTCTTCATGTGCGGTGGCCTCGACGACGTCGAGAAGAAGTGGGCCGAGATCCAGAAGCAGACCGGGGAGTAGTCGTGAGCGACGACAGCATCCGCGTCGAGCTGGTCGCCGCCGACCGCCTCGTGTGGTCGGGCGACGCCACGCGCATCATCGCCCGCACCACCGAGGGCGACGTCGGCATCCTGCCCCACCACGCGCCGATGCTCTCGCTGCTCGTCGACGGGGTCGTGGACATCCAGACCACCGACGGCGAGACGTGGGTCGCGGCCGTGGACGCCGGCTTCCTCTCGGTCGCCAACAACCGCGTCTCGGTGCTCTCCGAGCGCGCGGAGATGTCGCACGAGATCGACCTCGAGCAGGCCCGTCACGAGCTCCAGCGCGCGAAGGACAGCGGGGAGAACGACGACGAGATCCGTGCCGAGGTCAGCCGCCTCGAGGCCCGCGTGCGGGCCGCCGAGACGGCGTCCTGACGCCGCAGGACACCGCACCGACCAGCAGGGCCGTCCCGGGTGACCGGGGCGGCCCTCGGTCGTCCCGGGGCGTCTCCTAGTCTGTGCACGCACACCCATCGGCGGAACGAGGGAACGAATGGCGTGGTGGCTGTGGCTGCTCGACTCGTTCGGCGTGCTGCTGCTGCTCCTCCTCGTCTTCGGGGTGGTGCTCGTCGTGCGCCGCCGGTTCCTGGCGCGCAACGGCGGCACCTTCGAGCTGAGCGTGCGCGACCCCTCGAACCCCGAGGGCAAGGGCTGGGCCCTGGGCCTGGGCCGCTACCGCGACGACTCGCTCGAGTGGTTCCGGATCTTCTCGCCGCTCCCGCGGCCGCGCCAGACCTGGCGCCGCAACGACCTCGCCCTGGTGACCCAGCGCGAGGCCGACGACCAGGAGGTCTACGCGCTGTACGCCGGCCACGTGGTCGTCGTGTGCTCGACCCCGCACGGTCCGACCGAGCTGGCGCTGAGCCCGAGCTCGCTCACCGGCCTGCAGTCGTGGCTCGAGGCCGGTCCGCCCGGCTCCCGGCCCTCGCGCTAGCCGCGCCGGGCGCTCAGCGCTGCTGGCCGCGCTCGCCGCCCGGCACCCACAAGACGTCGCCGTTCTCGCGGTTGGCGTGGCGGGCCAGGATGAACAGCAGGTCCGAGAGCCGGTTGAGGTAGCGGATCGCCGCGACGTTCATGGTCTCGGCGTGCTCCTCCCAGGCCGTCCAGGCCGACCGCTCCGCGCGGCGGCACACGGTGCGGGCGACGTGGAGGTGGGCCGCGGCCGGGGTGCCGCCGTTGAGGATGAACGAGCGCAGCTTGGGCAGTTGCTCGTTGTAGTGGTCGCACCACGCCTCGAGCCGGTCGACGTAGTCGGGCTCGATGCGCAGCGGGGGGAACTCGGGGTCCTCGACGACCGGGGTGCAGAAGTCGGCCCCGACGTCGAACAGGTCGTTCTGCACGTGGGTGAGGACCTCGACGACGTCGGCGTCCAGGCCGCCGCTGGTCAGCGCCACCCCGAGGTGCGCGTTGGCCTCGTCGACGTCGGCGTAGGCGCGCAGCCGGCTGTCGGTCTTCGAGGTCTCGCTCATGTCGCCCAGTCGCGTCGTGCCGTCGTCGCCGGTGCGCGTGTAGATGCGCGTGAGGTTCACCATGGCGCCAGCCTAGAGAGCCGACCCGCCCGCGCGGCGGCCCGGTGTGACGCAGTCCTCCACCTCGACCTCTGGCCAGGTGCCTGCCCGTCCGTTTGGGTGGGGGCGTGACCACCACCCGCTGCGAGCACTGCCCCCACGAGTGGCACGGCCTGCGCTGCTCCCACGAGGCCGTGGTGCGGACCGGCTGGTCCATGGTGCGGGAGACCTGCTCCTGTGCCCACTCCCGGCTGCCCGGGTCGGACTAGCCTCGGGCGGTGCCCGACGCCCCTCCTGCCGCCCCCGGCCCGGTCCTGGGTGGTGCCCGCCGGATCCTCGTCTACGGCGTCACCGGGTCCGGCAAGTCGACCCTGGCCCGGCAGCTGTCCGACCTGACCGGGATCGGCTGGACCGACGTGGACCACGAGTGCTGGCGGCCCGGCTGGGTGCAGGTGCCCGCGCCGGAGCAGCGCCGGTTCTTCGAGGACGTGTGTGCACGGCCCGCCTGGCTGCTCGACACGGCGTACGGCACCTGGCGCGACGTGCCCCTGGCCCGGGCCGACCTGGTGGTGGCGCTCGACTACCCCCGGTGGGTCTCGCTGGCCCGCCTGGTGCGGCGCACGACGGGACGCGTGGTGCTGCGCCGC
Organism: Nocardioides scoriae; assembly: GCF_900104965.1. Classification (NCBI taxonomy): domain Bacteria; kingdom Bacillati; phylum Actinomycetota; class Actinomycetes; order Propionibacteriales; family Nocardioidaceae; genus Nocardioides; species Nocardioides scoriae. The sequence continues at coordinate 3,830,337 of NZ_LT629757.1, forward strand.
CGCGCGTGCCACGGCAACCTCGAGTCGCTGGGCCGCACGGTCGGCCAGGACTCGATCCTGCGCTGGCACGTGCGCTCCTTCGACCGCAAGCGGGCGCGGATCCGCGAGATGGCCGCCGATCCGCTGGGTCCGCCCGTCGTGCGGCTGAGCTCGCCGCGGGAGACCGCGAGGTGGCTCGCACGGCAGCGGGAGCGACTCGGTTAGCCTCACGCCCATGGGGAGCTTCAGGGTGGTCTCGGACGGTCCGTTCACCCGGCCGCTCTCGGGCACGGTGCACGTCGGCGGCGCGAAGAACTCCGCCCTCAAGCTGATGGCGGCCACGCTGCTGGCGCCGGGCCGCTCGGTGGTCCACAACGTGCCCCACATCCTCGACGTCGCCGTGATGGGGGAGCTGCTCGAGCAGCTGGGCTGCACCGTCGAGATCACCTACCCGCCGCAGGTCGACCCCTCGACGGCCTCGACGTCGGGACGCGCGGTCATCGACGTGCCCGAGACCCTCGCGCACGAGGCGCCCTACGAGCTGGTGCGACGGCTGCGCGCCTCCATCGCCGTCCTGGGGCCGCTGACCGCGCGCTGCGGCCGCGCCAGCGTCGCGCTGCCCGGGGGCGACGCGATCGGCTCCCGCGGCCTGGACATGCACATCCGCGGGCTCGAGGACCTCGGTGCCCGGGTGTGGGTCGAGCACGGCCAGGTCGTCACCGAGGTGGCCGACCGGTTGGTCGGCGCCGAGCTGTCCCTGGACTTCCCCTCGGTCGGGGCGACCGAGAACCTGCTCATGGCCGCGGTGCTGGCCCAGGGCTCCACCACGATCGACAACGTCGCGCGCGAGCCCGAGATCATCGACCTGTGCCAGATGCTGGTGGCGATGGGCGCCCGGATCGAGGGCATCGGCAGCTCGGCCCTCGAGGTCGAGGGCGTCGGTCGGCTGCACCCCGTCGAGCACCGCACCGTCACCGACCGCATCGTCACCGGCACCTGGGTCTTCGCCACGGCCATGGCGGGCGGCGAGCTGTTCGTGGCCGGCGGCACGGCGGCCCACCTCCACATCGTGCTCGACAAGCTGGTCGGCGCGGGCCTCGAGCTGGACCTCGAGGACGACGGGTTCCGGGTGCGCTGCGAGCGGCGGCTGCGCTCCTTCGACGTCGCGACGCTGCCCTACCCGGGGTTCCCCACCGACCTGCAGCCCTTCGCGATGGCGACGGCGGCGGTCTCCGAGGGCACCGCGATGATCACCGAGAACGTCTTCGAGGCGCGCTTCATGTTCGCCCAGGAGCTGGCCCGGCTGGGGGCCGACCTGCGCACCGACGGCCACCACGCGGTGGTGCGCGGGGTGCCCGTGCTCTCGGGCGCCCCCGTCGTGGCCCACGACATCCGCGCCGGCGCCGCGCTGATCCTGGCCGGCCTGGCCGCGCAGGGCACCACGGTGGTGGCCGAGGGCCACCACGTCGACCGGGGCTACCCGGCCTTCGCCGAGGCGCTGGCCTCCGTGGGCGCCGACGTCACCCGCCTCGACGACTGACCCGGACCAGGACGGGGCCCCCGACCAGGTATCTCCCGAGCGTCCCCGCGCGTCCTGGAACCAACCCGGCGCTTGCTGCGTCGACACTGGGTGAGGGCAACTCGAGGGGTGGTGCTCGTGGAGCACACGACGAAGGACAACACGATCGCGGTGTCGGGCACGCTCGACGGCCGCTGCACCGCGGAGCTCCGCGACCGGCTGAGGCGGGCGCTGGCCGAGCACGACCTCGTGGTCCTCGACCTGACCGACGTCGAGTCCGTCGACGTGACCACCCTCAAGCTGCTGGCCGCCGCCAGCCGCACCGCGCAGCGGCAGGGTCGCCGGCTGGTGCTCCGCGGCGCGAGCAGCGGCGTACGACGGCTGCTGCACCTCTCGCACCTGCGCGGCCTGGTGGCGCTCGAGCCGACGCCGCGCCTGCCCGTGTGACATCGTCCACGTGTGACGCAGCGCACATCAGGTGACCGGCCGGTAGCCATCAGCCCTAACCTCGGGCCATGAGCGAGACGCCAGCACGCAGGCCCGAGAAGGACCGTCCGTGGGTGATGCGGACCTACGCCGGCCACTCCTCGGCGGCGGAGTCCAACAAGCTCTACCGCAACAACCTCTCCAAGGGCCAGACCGGGCTCTCGGTGGCCTTCGACCTGCCCACCCAGACCGGCTACGACCCCGACTCGCCCCTGGCGCGCGGCGAGGTCGGCAAGGTGGGCGTGCCGATCCCGCACCTGGGGGAGATGCGCCGGCTCTTCGAGGACATCCCGCTCACCACGATGAACACCTCGATGACGATCAACGCCACCGCGATGTGGCTGCTGGCGCTCTACCAGGTGGTCGCGGAGGAGCAGAACCCCGAGCTCGCGCCCGCCGAGGTCGCCGCGCAGCTGGCGGGCACGACCCAGAACGACATCATCAAGGAGTACCTCTCCCGCGGGACCTACGTCTTCCCGCCGGAGCACTCGCTGCGGCTGATCTCCGACGTGATCGCCTACACGGTCCACGAGATCCCGAAGTGGAACCCCATCAACATCTGCAGCTACCACCTGCAGGAGGCCGGTGCGACGCCGACGCAGGAGCTGGCCTACGCGCTGTGCACCGCGATCGCCGTGCTCGACGCCGTGCGCGACTCCGGCCAGGTCTCGCCGGAGGACTTCGAGAAGGTCGTGGGGCGGATCAGCTTCTTCGTCAACGCGGGCGTGCGCTTCGTCGAGGAGATGTGCAAGATGCGCGCCTTCGTCGAGCTGTGGGACGAGATCACCCGCACCCGCTACGGCGTGACCGACCCGAAGATGCGTCGCTTCCGCTACGGCGTGCAGGTCAACTCCCTGGGCCTGACCGAGGCGCAGCCGGAGAACAACGTGCAGCGCATCGTGCTCGAGATGCTCGGCGTCACGCTGTCCAAGGACGCCCGGGCCCGGGCCGTGCAGCTGCCCGCCTGGAACGAGGCGCTGGGCCTGCCGCGGCCGTGGGACCAGCAGTGGTCGCTGCGCCTGCAGCAGGTGCTGGCCTTCGAGTCCGACCTGCTGGAGCACGAGGACCTGTTCACCGGGTCGGTGGTCGTCGAGGCCAAGGTCGCGCAGATGGTGGCCGACGCCCGCGCCGAGATGGATCGCGTGCAGGCGCTCGGCGGTGCCATCGCGGCCGTGGAGTCGGGCTACATGAAGCAGGCGCTGGTCAGCTCGCACGCCGCCCGCCGGGCCCGCATCGAGAACGGCGACGAGGTGGTGGTCGGGGTGAACCGCTTCGAGACCACGGCCACCTCGCCGCTCACCGCCGACCTCGACGGGGCCATCCAGGCCGCCGACCCGGAGGCCGAGCGCTCGGCCGTGGCGGGCCTGGAGCGCTGGCGGGCCGAGCGCGACCAGGAGGCGGTCGACCGTGCCCTGGCCGACCTGGCGGCCGCGGCCAAGACCGACGCCAACCTGATGGGGCCCACGCTCGCCGCGGCCCGCGCCGGCGCCACCACCGGCGAGTGGTCGGGCACGCTGCGCGAGGTGTTCGGCGAGTTCCGCGCCCCGACCGGGGTCTCGGGCGCCGTCGGGGTCGCCGAGGCGGGGGAGGAGCTGACCGCGGTGCGCGAGCAGGTCCGCGCCACCGGCGAGGAGCTCGGCGGGCGGCTGCGGCTGCTGGTCGGCAAGCCCGGTCTCGACGGCCACTCCAACGGCGCCGAGCAGGTGGCCGTGCGGGCCCGCGACGCCGGGTTCGAGGTCGTCTACCAGGGCATCCGGCTGACCCCGCAGCAGATCGTGGCGGCGGCGGTGGCCGAGGACGTCCACTGCGTCGGCCTGTCGATCCTCTCCGGCTCCCACATGGAGCTGGTGCCGGACGTGCTGGAGCAGATGCGCGCGGCCGGCATCGACGACGTCCCGGTGATCGTCGGCGGCATCATCCCGGACCGCGACGCCCGGGCACTCAAGGAGCTCGGCGTGGCCGCGGTCTTCACGCCCAAGGACTTCTCGCTGACCCAGTCGATGGCAGGGATCGTGGCGGCGATCCGGGAGGCGCACCAACTGGTCTAGCACGTCTGCGGTCCTCGATGGCACCTGTTCAGGGCATTCCGGACACGCCCTGTCGTATCGCCCTCGGCTGACACCTCCGCGCCGTACTGTGCGGATGGATCAAGCGGCCGGTGCTGCCGGCTGTCTCGGGCAGGTGAGCAAGGACAGACGAGGATGCTGCAGCTGCACAGCGACGAGCCGTGGGACTTCGACGTGCTCACCACGAGCGTGGAGAAGTCCGACGACGCGCTGGTGGTCACCGACGCGGACGGCACGGTCGTGCTGGCCAACCCGGCGGCCGGTGCGCTGCTCGGGCTGCCCGCCGAGTCGTTGACCGGCCTGTCGGTGGACCGCTTCGGTCGCACCGCGATGCACGTCTTCCAGCGCGCCGCCGCCCAGGCCGTGGCCGACACCGGTGTCGAGGTGACCGTCCGCGGTGCCGAGGTGCGCGACCTCGCGGGTGCCGTGCACCACGTCGACCTCACCATGACCCCGACGATGACCGAGCAGGGCCGGCTGGTCACGATCAGCGTGCGCGACTCCTCGGAGAAGTACCAGCAGACCCGGCTCTTCCGCGGCCTGCTCGAGGCCGCGCCCGACGGCATGGTCATCGTCGACCGCGACGGCATCATCACCCTGGTCAACGCCCAGGTGGAGCAGATGTTCGGCTACCAGCGGGCCGAGCTGGTCGGCGAGCCCGTCGAGATCCTCGTGCCGGACCGCTACACCGGCATGCACATGGCCTTCCGCAACGGCTACGTCAGCGAGCCCCGCAGCCGCCCCATGGGGCTGGCCGGCGACCTGCACGCGCGTCGCAAGGACGGCTCGGAGTTCCCCGTCGAGGTGACGCTCTCGCCGCTGGAGACCGAGGAGGGGCTGCTGGTCTCGGCGGCCGTGCGCGACATCTCCGAGCGCCGCCGCCTCCAGGAGGAGAACGACCGCGTCAAGGACGAGTTCTTCGCCACCGTCTCCCACGAGCTGCGCACGCCGCTGACCTCGATGATCGGCTACGGCGAGCTGATGACCGACCTCGAGGAGCTCAGCCCGCAGGGCCGGCGCTTCCTCTCGGTCATCATGCGCAGCGCCGAGCGCGAGCTGCGCCTGGTCGACGACCTGCTCACCCTGGTGGCGATCGAGGAGTCGGGCCTGGCCATCCGGTCGGCCGAGATCGACCTCGAGCGGGTGGTGCGCGAGGCCGTGGAGGCGGGTCGGCCGCGGGCCGAGGAGTCGCAGCTGACGCTCTCGTGCGAGACGCCCGGCGCGGCCGTGGCGATGTACGGCGACCGCGACCGCCTCGGGCAGGCCATGGACAACCTGCTCTCCAACGCCATCAAGTTCACCCCCGCCGGCGGACGGGTCCGCGTGGTGCTGCGCCCCGAGGGCAGCCAGGCCGTCATCGACGTCGTCGACACCGGCGTGGGGATCGGTGACGAGGACCCCGACCAGCTCTTCGAGCGGCTGTTCCGCGCCCCCACGGCCGTCGCCCAGCAGACCCCCGGCGCCGGCCTCGGCCTCACCATCGCGCTGGCGATCGTCGAGGCGCACGCCGGCACCATCGAGGTCGTCCGCGGCGCGGGCGAGGGCACGACCTTCCGGATGACGTTCCCGCTGCGGCGCAGCGAGGACTGAGCGCCCTGCGGGGCGCGGCCGGCCGGCCCGCTCAGAACAGCCGCTGGCTCGGGTCGTCCATGCCGCGGAGGGCGTCGTAGTCCACGACCGCGCACGCGATGCCGCGGTCGGTCGCGAGCACCCGCGCCTGGGGCTTGATCTCCTGGGCGGCGAAGATGCCGGTGACGGCACCCCTGCGCGTCAGGGCGGGGTCGCGGTTGAGCAGCTCGAGGTAGCGGGTCAGCTGCTCGACGCCGTCGATCTCGCCGCGGCGCTTGATCTCGACCGCGACCGAGCGGCCGCCGGCGTCGCGGCACATCAGGTCGACCGGGCCGATCGCCGTGGGGAACTCCCGGCGCACCAGCACGAGGCCCTCCGACAGCGTCGCGGGGTGCTCGGCGAGCAGCTCCTGGAGGTGCTTCTCGACGCCGTCCTTCTGCAGCCCGGGATCGACGCCGAGGTCGTGGCGGGAGTCCGCGACGACCTCCTCGATGAGGATGCGCAGCGAGTCGCCGCTCTTGGCCTCGACCAGCCACTCGGTCTGGCCGTCCTCGGAGAGGCCCTCCTTGACGGTGCACGGCGGGCTCATCCAGTTGAGCGGCTTGTAGGAGCCGCCGTCGGAGTGGACCAGCACCGAGCCGTCCGACTTGAGCATCAGCACCCGGGTGGCCATCGGCAGGTGGGCCGTCAGCCGTCCCGCGTAGTCGACCTGGCAGCGTGCGACGACGATCCTCACGGGCGTGGAATCTACCTGCCATGCTGGCGACGTGGAGCAGCAGCGGGTGGTCGTCGTCGGTGCCGGGGTCGTCGGGCTCACCTGCGCCGTGCGGCTGGCCGAGGCGGGCCGGCGCGTCGACGTGGTCGCGCGCGACCTGCCGCGCGAGACGACCTCGGTGGTGGCGGCCGCGCTCTGGTACCCCTACCGCGCGCTCCCGCAGGACCGGGTCACCGCGTGGGGCGCGACGGCGTACGACGTGTTCGCCGGGCTCGCCGAGGACCCCCGCACCGGCGTGCGGATGCTGCCCGGCACCGAGGTGCTCTCCCGGGCCACGCCCGACCCGTGGTGGGCCCCGGCGGTGCCGCGGCTGGAGCGCGTCGCCGCCCCGGGGTCGTACGCCGACGCCTGGTCGTTCGTGGCACCGGTCGTCGACATGCCGGTGCACCTGTCGTGGCTGGCCGCGCGGCTCGAGGAGCTGGGCGGCACCCTGACCCGGATGAGCCTGGGCGGGCTGCCACCGGTCCGCGACGACGAGGTCGTCGTCGACTGCGCGGGGATGGGCGCCCGGCTGCTCGCCGCGGACACGGGCGTCCACCCCGTGCGCGGCCAGGTGGTGCACCTGGCCGGGGTGGAGCTGGAGCGCTGGTGGCTCGACGCCGACGGTCCGACGTACGTCGTGCCGCGCGGCGAGGTCGTCGTGGTCGGTGGCACCGCCGAGGAGGGGGAGTGGAGCCGCACCCCGTCGCCCGAGACGGCCACCGCGATCCTGCAGCGGGCCACCCGGCTGGTGCCGGAGCTGGCCCGCGGCACCGTCGTGCTGCACAAGGTGGGGCTGCGTCCGGCGCGGGCGCAGGTGCGGCTCGAGGCCGAGGGCCGGGTGGTGCACAACTACGGCCACGGCGGCGCCGGCGTCACGCTCGGCTGGGGCTGCGCGGCCGAGGTCGTGGGCCTGGTCGAGGGCCTGCTGGGGTGAGGTCGACGTGACCGGAGCCACACCGCTACTGGCCGGTCACCCGTGGCAGGATGCCCGGCATGAGCACCGGGACACGTGAGTTCAGGACCATCGGCGTCGTCGGCCTCGGCACCATGGGGGCCGGGATCGCGGAGGTCTTCGCCCGGCACGGCTACGACGTGGTCGGCGTCGAGGTCGACGAGGACGGCGCCGCCCGCGGCCGCCAGCACCTCGAGCACTCCACCGCGCGGGCGGTCAAGCGCGGCAAGCTGAGCGAGGCCGAGCAGGCCGAGCTGCTGGGCCGGGTCCGCTTCGCGACCTCCATGTCGGACCTGAAGGAGGCCGACCTCGTGGTGGAGGCGGTCGTGGAGTCGCTGGCGATCAAGAAGGCGATCTTCAAGGAGCTCGAGGACGTGGTGCGCCCCGACGCCGTCCTGGCCACCAACACCTCCTCCCTGTCGGTCACCGAGATCTCCACCGCCAACTCCCAGCCCGGCCGCGTGGTGGGCGTGCACTTCTTCAACCCCGCGCCGGTGCAGGGCTTCGTCGAGATCGTCCGCACGGTGGTCACCGACCCGACCGTGCTCGAGGACGTCTCCGGGCTGGTCCGCAGCCTGGGCAAGAACCCCGTGGTCTGCGGCGACAAGGCGGGCTTCATCGCCAACACGCTGCTGTTCGGCTACCTCAACCACGCCGCGTCCATGTTCGAGGGCCGCTACGCCTCCCGCGAGGACATCGACGCCGCCATGCGCCACGGCTGCGGCTACCCCATGGGCCCGCTGGCGCTGCTCGACCTGATCGGCCTCGACACGGCGTACGAGATCCTCGAGACGATGTACCGCCAGGGCCGCGACCGGCTGCACGCCCCGACCCCGATCCTCAAGCAGATGGTCACCGCGGGCCTGCTCGGCCGCAAGTCGGGCCGCGGCTTCTACTCCTACGAGTCGGCCGACTCGCCCGTGGTCGTCCCCGACGACCGCACCCCGGACGCCTCGGACGCCCCGCAGCTGCGCCACGACGTGCGCCAGGTCGGCGTCGTCGGCACCGGCACCATGGCCACCGGGATCGTCGAGGTCTTCGCCAAGGCCGGCTTCGAGGTGACCTACGTCGGTCGCAGCGCCGACAAGGTCGCCGGTGTCAGGGCGACGATCGAGCGCTCCCTCGACAAGGCGATCCAGCGCGGCAAGCTCGAGGAGTCCGCCAAGGCCGACGTGCTCGGGCGCCTCACCGGCAGCACCTCCCTCGACGACCTGGCCCAGGCCGACGTCGTGCTCGAGGCCATCGCGGAGGACCTCAAGGTCAAGACCACGCTGTTCGAGAACCTCGACGAGATCTGCAAGCCCGGCGCGATCCTGGCCACGACGACCTCGTCGCTGCCGATCATCGAGTGCGCCGCCGCCACCGACCGGCCGCGCGACGTCGTCGGCATGCACTTCTTCAACCCCGCGCCCATCATGAAGCTGGTCGAGGTCGTCTCGACGGTCGCGACCAGCGACGAGGTGACCGAGACGGTGCGCGCCCTGTGCGCGCAGATCGGCAAGGTGGCGGTCTCCTGCGGCGACCGCGCCGGCTTCATCGTCAACGCGCTGCTGTTCCCCTACCTCAACGACGCGATCAAGATGCTCGAGGCGCACTACGCCACCGCCGACGACATCGACACCGCGATGAAGCAGGGCTGCGCGCTGCCGATGGGTCCCTTCGAGCTCCTCGACGTGGTCGGCAACGACGTCTCCCTGGCCATCCAGCGCGAGCTCTACCTGGAGTTCCGCGAGCCGGGCTTCGCGCCGGCGCCGCTCCTGGAGCACCTGGTGACCGCGGGCTACCTCGGCCGCAAGACCAAGCGCGGCTTCCGGGACTACAGCAACCGCTGAGGGCCGCCCGCGCGGAAGAGGTCGCGCAGCAGGCAGACCTCGGCTCCGTGGTGCAGCAGCTCGCGGTGGACGTGGAGCACCAGCGCCGCCATCGGCTCCTCGGCGAACGGTCCCTCGGAGGGGCCGCACGGCTCGGCCAGGCCGGCCTCGCCGAGCGCGGCCACCCCGGCCGTCCAGGTCGCGCAGCCGTCGTCGAGCTGCTGCAGCGCCTCGGCGGCGGTGCCGGCGTACTCCCAGTCGCGGTAGCTCGTCGGCGGTGCCCCGAAGTGGCCGGCGTTGCGCTCGGCGAGCACGCCGACCACCACGTGGCCCAGGCGCCAGGCGATGGTGGTGACGGGCGCGGGGTCGGGCTCGGGGAACGCGAAGTCGATCGTGTGCGCGCCCGTCCCGGCCTGCACGGGCGCGTCGGAGGTGCCGCGCGGGTGCACGCCCCAGCAGCCGGGGACCGGCTCCCAGTGGTACTCCTCGTCGGTGAGCCCCTCCAGGCGCGGTCGCAGCTGGTGGGTCCAGTGCCACCGGAGCTGGTCGAGCAGCAGTGGGTTCCAGGTCAGGGGAGCGGGGCTGGTCGTCCGTCCGGTCGTCATGGACCCACCCTCGCGCAGCACGAGGACAGGAACTGTCCGCAGTGCCGGGCAGGATGGGGTCCATGACCGGCACCACCGAGCGCGTGCTCCAGCTGCTCTCCCTGCTCCAGTCGCGACCCGTGTGGTCCGGCGCCGAGCTGGCCGAGCGGCTCGGCGTCACCACCCGCAGCATTCGGCGCGACGCCGGGCGGCTGCGCTCGCTGGGCTACCCGGTCGAGGCGACCCACGGCTCCGGGGGCGGCTACCGGCTCGGGGCGGGACGGGCGCTCCCGCCGCTGCTGCTGGCCGACGAGGAGGCGGTCGCGGTGGCGGTCTCGCTGCGGCTGGCGGCGGGCGGCACCGTCGCCGGGGCCAGCGAGGCGGCGGTGCGCACCCTGGCCAAGCTCGACCAGGTGATGCCGCCCCGCCTGCGCAGCGAGGTGCGCGCCATCACCGACGCCACGGCCACCCTGGTCGCCACGACCGACCAGGTCGACGGCGAGCTGCTGCTGCGCACCGCGCGCGCCTGCCGCGACCAGGTGCGGCTGCGCTTCGGCTACCGGGCCGGCGACGGCACCACCAGCGAGCGCCGCGTCGAGCCGCTGCGGCTGGTGGCCACCAGCCGGCGGTGGTACCTCGCCGCGTGGGACCTCGACCGCGACGACTGGCGCACCTTCCGGCTCGACCGGATGAGCGAGGTGGAGGCGACGACCTGGCGCTTCGTGCTGCGCCAGCACCCCGACCCGGTCGAGCTGGTGCAGCGCTCGGTGACGGCCGCGCCGTACCGCTTCGTCGCGGTGGTCCGCCTGCACGCCCCGCTGGCCGTGGTCGCGGACCAGGTGTCGGCTCAGACCGGCCGGCTGGAGGCCGACGGCGAGGACCACTGCGTGCTGACCGCCGGTGGCGACGACCTCGGCGGCATCACCGGCTTCCTGCTGTCGCTGGGCCACGAGCTCGACGTGCTGGAGCCCGAGGAGCTGCGGGAGGCCTTCCGGGCGAGCGCGGGCCGGATGCTGCGCGCGGTTCAGCCCCGCGGGTAGCCGCGCCGCACGGTGCGGTCGAGGATCCCGAGCGTGCCCTTGAGGGCGGTCTCGGAGATGACCGGGAACAGGCCCTTCTCCACGAGGTCGGGCCGGGCGTCGCTCCAGTCGTAGTACGACGTCACCCGGGTGCGGCTGCCCCCGTCGAGCGGCTCGAGCCGGTAGCCGTAGACGTGGCGGATCGGCGGCTTGACGGTGCCGACGATGGTCCAGGCGAGCTCGCGGTCCTCGGCGTACGCCGTGACGTGGACCTCGACGTCGTAGCGGCCCATCGGCAGGTCGCCCAGCGACTCGCGGTCCATGTGGACGGTGAAGGTGTCGCCGACGGCCCCCACGAGGTCGCCCTCGGCGTCCTGGAGCATGCCGGAGGCGTCGATGGCCACGTGCCCCTGGGGGTCGCGCAGCACCGCGAACACCTCGGTGGGGGTGGCGTCGACGGGGCGGCTGACCTCGATGCGGGTGCGGTCGGACGGCGGGGTGCTCATGGGGGAAGTGTGCCAGCGCTCCCGACGTACGCTGGAGGCATGACGGCCCTCTGGTTCCTCCTGGTGCTGGCACTCGGCTCCGGCCTGCTGTGGTGGGTGCTCCAGCGCAGCAAGGCCCGGGAGCTGGCGCGCAAGGAGGCCGAGCTGGCCCCGGTGCGGCAGCTGGTCTTCGAGGACGTCACCGCGCTCGGCGTGGAGCTCCAGGACCTCGACCTCGACCTCGCTGGTCGCCAGCTGACGCCCGGGGAGAACTCCGACTACCAGCGCGCGCTGGACGCCTACGAGGCCGCCAAGAAGGCCGGCGACGCGATCACCTCGCCGGACCAGGTCAAGCACGTCACCGAGATCCTCGAGGACGGCCGCTACGCCATGGCGTGCGTCCGGGCCCGGGCGGCGGGGGAGCCGCTGCCGGTGCGGCGCCCGCCCTGCTTCTTCGACCCGCGCCACGGCCTCTCGGTGGAGGACGTGGCCTACGCCCCGCCCGGCGGCGCCATCCGCGACGTCCCGGCCTGCGCGCTGGACGCCGAGCGCGTCAAGGTCGGCGCCGAGCCCGACATCCGCAAGGTGATGGTCGGCTCCCAGCGGGTGCCCTACTGGCAGGGCGGCCGCGCCTACCAGCCGTACGCCGCGGGCTACTTCGGCGCCTTCGGGCCGATGGACTGGATGTTCATGGGGCTGCTCTTCGGCGGCGGCTTCGACGGCCTCGGCGAGGGCATCGGTGCCATCGGGGAGGGCATCGGCGAGGGGATCGGGTCGATCGGGGACGGGATCGGCGGCATGTTCGACGGCGTCGGCGACATGTTCGACGGGTTTGACTTCTAGCTCCGGACGGCCCCTCGGTGACGCCCAGGGGCACGAACCAGACATTGGCACGTTCCAAAAGGTGATTTTCCCGTAACGAACCGTCAATCTGCCGGTGACCTCGGCGGGTCAGTCTTGATCCATGACCATGACCCAGGCTTCCCCCGTCGCCGACCCGACGCTCGCCGCCACCACCTCCGCCTCCCGCCGGCGGGAGGGTGCCACCCGCGACCTCGCCGTCCGCCACCTCCAGGGCGTCAGCTCGCTGCTGTCCACCCGGGACGACCTGCGGGGCGTGCACGCCTTCGCCGACGTGGTGGAGGAGTCGGTGCGCTGGTCGGCCTGATCCCCGGCTGATCCCCGGCGTGTCCCCGGCTGGTCCGGGCTGGTCCCGGGGGTGAGTGCCCGCGGTGGCACCATGACGCCTGTGCCCACCATCCGCGCCAACTCGGTCCTGCCCGCCCGCCGCGAGCCCGTCGACCTGCAGACCGCGGACGGCCTGCACCTGGTCGCCGAGCTGGCCCTGCCGCTGGACCGCGACCCCGTCGCCACGCTGATCTGCCTGCACCCGCTGCCGACCCACGGCGGCATGATGGACAGCCACGTCCTGCGCAAGGCCGCCAACCGGCTCCCGGCGCTCGCCGACCTGGCCGTGCTGCGGTTCAACACCCGCGGCACCTGGAGCGAGCAGGGCACCAGCGAGGGCAGCTTCGACCACGCCGACGGCGAGCGCTTCGACGTCGCCGCGGCCATCGAGCACGCGGAGTTCCACGACCTGCCCGACATCTGGCTGCTGGGCTGGTCCTTCGGGACCGACCTCGCCCTGATGCACGGCCTCGACCCGGCGGTCACGGGCGCGATCCTGCTCTCACCGCCGCTGCGCTTCTCCACGCCCGCCGACCTCGAGCGCTGGGCGGGGTCGGGCAAGCCGGTGACCGCGCTCGTGCCCGAGCACGACGACTACCTGCAGCCCGACGCGGCCCGCGAGCGCTTCGCGCCGCTCGCCCAGGCCGAGGTGGTGCCGGTCGCCGGCGCCAAGCACCTGTGGGTCGGGGACGCCGAGACCGTGCTCGACGAGGTCGTGCGACGCGTCAACCCAGCCGTCGCGGTGCCGCTGCCGCGGGAGTGGGACGGCCCCATGGAGGTCGCCGACACCAGCGCCTACAACGCGCACAACCTCGGCGCCTACCAGGACACCCCGGTGCCCCAGCCGAAGGGCTGACGCACCGGGGCGCAGGTCCCGGGTCGAGCGGGTGGCTCAGTCGTCGTCGGAGCCGAAGCCCGCGACCACGTCGCGCAGCTGCGAGAGCTGCGAGGTGATCGAGTCGCGACGGCGCCCGAGGCGGTCGACCTCGGCGCGCAGCGCCTGCAGCTCCCGCTCGGAGTCGGCGTGGCCGCTGTTGCGCAGCGCGTCGGCCTGCTTCTTGGCGGCGCTGACGATCTGCTCGGCCTCGCGGCGAGCCCGGCTGACCAGCTGCTCGGACTCCTGCTCGGCCTGCTCGCGCGCGGCGTTGGCGGCGTCGATGGCCTCGGTCGCGCGCTTCTCGGCCGCGTCGGCACGGGCCTGGGCCTCGGCGACCAGGCGCTGGGTCTCGGCGGTGGCCGCGTCGTGGTTGGCGGCCGCCTCGCGGGTCAGCCGCTCCTGCTCGACCGCGAGCTCGCGGCGGGCCTCGGCGACCTCGCGCTCGGCGGCGGCCCGGGCGGCCTCGGCCTCGCGGGCGGCGCCGGTGCGCAGGGCGTTGGTCTCCTGCTCGGCGGCGAGGCGGTGCTGCTCGGCCTCGCGCCTGGCGTTGGCGAGCCGGTCGTCGGCCTCGGCGAAGGCGCGCGAGCGGTGCGCCTCGATGTCGGCCATGGTGCGGCTGCGGGTCTCGTCGAGCTCGCGGGTCTGCACGATCCGCATGTCCTCGGCGTCGGCCTCGGCCTGCGACTTGGTGGCGGCGGCGTCGCGCTGGGCCTGCTGGCGGACCTGCTGGGCCTGGGCGTTGGCCTCGTCGACGACCTCGGCGGCCTGCTCCTCGGCGAGGCGCAGCATCTCGTTGGCGCGGGCCCCGAGACCGGCGTACGTCGGGTTCTCGTGCTCCTCGACCTTGGTCCGCAGGTCGTCGACCTCGGACTCGAGGGCCTGCAGGCGGCGCTGGGACTCACCGAGGCTGGCCGAGAGGCCGGCCTTCTCCGAGGCCGCGGACCGCACGAAGGCGTCCACGGCGGCGGTGTCGTAGCCGCCGCGGCGCACGGTGGGCAGCTGCGGGGCCGAGGAGGTGGAGCCCGGGCGCTGCTCGGCCGAGGCGCGCTGCGGCGCCGGGGCAGCGGGGCGCGACGGCGCCGCCTGCTGGTTCGACTGCGGGGCCGGGCGCGCGGCGGGCTCGGTCGAGCGCTGCGTGGGGGCCTGGGGGCGCGACTTGGTCTGCGTGGCCTGCGGCTGCTCGGCCGGGGCGGCCTTGGCGCCGCGGTCGACGGCGGGGATCACCTGCGTGGTGTCCTCCGACGAGTCACTCGAGTCGCCGGACGAGTCGCCGTCGTGGTCGAAGATGGACAGTCCCTGGTTGCTCATAGAAGTTCCTCTGGTTCCCCGTGTGGTGTGGCCGCCGGCACCCGGGCTGCGCCCGTCCCGCCGTACGCCGTCCAGTGTCGCCCACGCGTGCGACCGATGCCCGTCCCGGCTCGCGCGACGCGCCGGGGCAAAAGGTCCGGGCCCCGGCTCCCCACGCGGGGAGACCGGGGCCCCGGGTGGAGGAACCGGGATCAGACGCCGCGGAAGGCGTTGATCTTGTCCAGGTGCGTCGCCCGCAGCTCCTCGTCGCGCACGCCGAGGCCCTCCTCGGGCGCCAGGCACAGCACCCCGACCTTGCCCTGGTGCTTGTTCTGGTGCACGTCGAGCGATGCCTGGCCGACCTCCTCGAGCTGGTAGGTCCGCGACAGGGTCGGGTGGATCCTGCCCTTGGCGACGAGGCGGTTGGCCTCCCACGACTCGCGGTAGTTGGCGAAGTGGGAGGAGATGATGCGCTTGAGGTTCATCCACAGGTAGCGGTTGTCGTACTCGTGCATGTAGCCGCTGGTGGACGCGCAGGTGGTGATGGTGCCGCCCTTGCGGGTGACGTAGACGCTGGCGCCGAAGGTCTCGCGGCCCGGGTGCTCGAAGACGATGTCGATGTCCTCGCCGCCGGTCAGCTCACGGATCTTGGCGCCGAAGCGCTTCCACTCCTTCGGGTCCTGGGTGTGCTCGTCCTTCCAGAACTGGTAGCCCTCCTCGGAGCGGTTGATGATCAGCTCCGCGCCCATCTTGCGGGCGATGGCGGCCTTCTCCTCGTTGGAGACCACGCACACGGGGGTGGCGCCGCCGTTGAGGGCGTACTGCGTCGCGAAGCCGCCCAGGCCGCCGGAGGCGCCCCAGACCAGGACGTTGTCGCCCTGCTTCATGTCGCCGCCGTTCCGGCTCACCAGCTGGCGGTACGCCGTGCAGTTGACCAGGCCGGGGGAGGCGGCCTCCTCCCAGGTGAGGTGCTCGGGCTTGGGCATCAGCTGGTTGGCCTTGACCAGGGCGACGTCGGCCAGGCCGCCGAAGTTGGTCTCGAAGCCCCAGATCCGCTGCTGCGGGTCGAGCATGGTGTCGGAGTGGCCGTCGGGGTCCTCGAGCTCGACCGAGAGGCAGTGGGCGACCACCCGGGTGCCGGGCTTCCAGCGGGTGACGCCGGGGCCGGTCTTGAGCACGACGCCGGCCAGGTCGGAGCCGACCACGTGGTAGGGCAGGTCGTGGCGCTTGGTCAGCTCGGAGAGCCGGCCGTAGCGCTCGAGGAAGCCGAAGGTCGAGACCGGCTCGAAGATCGAGGTCCACACGGTGTTGTAGTTGATGGCGCTGGCCATCACGGCCACCAGCGCCTCGCCGGGGCCGAGCTCCGGCAGCGCGACGTGCTCGACGTGCAGCGACTTGCGCGGGTCCTTCTCCTTGGTGGTGAGGCCCTCGAACATGTCGACCTCGTCCTTGCGGACCAGGGCGGCCCGGTAGGACTCGGGGAGCTCGAGGGCGGCGAAGTCCGCCGAGGAGGTGTCGTCGGCCTGGATGGCGTCGAGGATCTGCTGCACGGTCGTCGCTCCTAGGAGGGGTACGGCGGGCTGGGTGGCCCGACATTAACGACCGGTAACTTCCCTGTCTGCGACGTGTGGTCCTTGTCTCAGTGGTCCCGTGCGGACGCACGGGACCAGCCCCGCTGCTAGGGCAGGCGCGCCGACCATCGCAGGGAGAGGACCGCCGCGCCGAGGCCCAGCAGCAGCGCCAGCGCGCTGAGGTACGGCGTGATCTCGCGCTCCTCGGTGCGCAGCCCGATCGAGGAGCGGATGTCGTCGTAGACCTCGTCGAGCTCGTCGCTGCTCCGGGCGGTGTACGCCGTCCCGCCGCTGGTGTCGGCCAGCGCGGCCAGCGTGGCCTCGTCGACGGGCACCCCGACGACCTGGCCCTGGCTGACGACCGTGCCCTCGGGCGTGCCGTAGGCGATGGTCGAGACGGGCACGCCGGCCTCGACCGCCGCCCGTGCCGCCTGGTCGGGGGTGCGCCCGACGGTGTTGGTGCCGTCGGAGAGCAGCACCACGTGGGCCGGGACCGGCTCGCCGCCCTCGCGCCGGGCGGTCGCCGCGACCTGGTCGAGGGAGGTGAACACGCCCTCGCCGATCGCGGTGCGGGTGGCCAGCGTGAGGTTCTCCAGCGCGTCGATCGCCGGCTGCCGCTCCTGCGACGGCGGGGCGGCCACCGTGGTCTGGCCGGCGAAGGTCACCACGCCGACGTCGAAGCCCTCGGGCAGGCCCTCCACGAAGCGGACCGCGGCCCGCGAGGCGGCGTCGAGCCGGTTGGGCTCGACGTCGGTGGCCTCCATCGACAGGGAGACGTCGACCGCGACCACGACGGTCGCGCGCTCGCGGGGCACCCGCACCTCGGCCTCGGGCCGGCCGGCGGCCAGGGCCAGCAGCACGAAGGACAGCAGCAGCAGCGAGGCCGGCAGGTGGCGGCGCCAGCGCGGCCGCCGGGGCACGAGCCGCTCCAGCATCGGCAGCGAGGCGAAGCGGACGGCGTACGCGCTGCGGCGGCGCTGCTGGACGACGTAGAGCACGGCCAGCGCCGCGACCGGCAGGAGCAGCAGCAGCCACCAGGGGGACAGGAAGCTCATCGGCGGACCACCCTGCGGCGGCCGACGTGGCGGGCCAGGTCGGCGACCCAGTCGCCGTCGGTGCGCAGCACCAGGTGGGAGGCCCCGGCGTGGCGCACCGCCGCGGCGACGGCGGCGCGGTGGGCGGCGGCCAGCTCGGCGTACTGCTGGCGCAGGCGGACCGACGAGGTCCACACCTCGCAGCGGTGGCCGGTCTCGGGGTCGACGAGCACGACCGGGCCGACGTCGGGCAGCTCCAGCTCGCGCGGGTCGACCACCTCGACGACCAGCACCTCGTGGCGCAGCGCCAGCCGGCGCAGCGACCGCTCCCAGGCGAAGGGCCGCTCGGCGCGACCGTCGGGCTCGACGAAGTCGCTCACCACCACCCGGACCCCGGCCCGGCGGTGGCGGGCACCGAGCGCCTCGATCGCGCCCGCGAGGTCGAGGGTGGCGGGGTGGGCCACCGCGGTGGGGCGCGAGCCGTTGGCCGATCCGGCCTCCGCGGGGGAGGCCGGGAGCCGCGAGAGCGCCCGCATCGCGGCGGCGCGCGGCGGCAGCGGGGCGGTCCAGGTGAGGCCCTCGGGGCGCAGGTGGGCCACGCCCATCCGGTTGCCGGGGCCCTCGCTGAGGATCCCGACCGCGCCGGTGACCCAGGCGGCGAGGTCGCCCTTCTCGAGGTCGACGGTGCCGAAGTCCATGCTGGCCGTCTCGTCGACCAGCACCCAGGTCTCGCGCTCGTGCTCGGCCAGCGTGCGCCAGACGTGGGGCTCGGTGCTGCGGGCGGTGACGTTCCAGTCGATGCGGCGCACGTCGTCCTCGCCGGGGCGGTAGCGCACCACCTCCTCCGGCTGGCTGCCCGGGCCCAGGCGCAGGCCGGTCTCCTCGCCGTGCAGCAGGCCCGCCACGCGCTTGCGGACCCGCAGGTCCAGCGCCGCGAAGGCGCGCGCGGTGCGGGCGTGGTCGCTCATGCCACACCGGCCCCCGGGGTCGCGGTCCCCTGCGCGGTCCCGTGGACGTCGCCGTGGGTGTCGTGGGGGGCGACCTGCGGCGCGGGCACCACCCGCAGCACCTGCTCCACGACGTGGCGCGGGTCGACGCCCTCGGCGACGGCCTCGAAGCTGAGCACCAGGCGGTGGGCCAGGACGTCGGCGGCGAGGTCGGTGACGTCGTGGGGCAGCACGTAGTCGCGCCCGCGCATCAGGGCCAGGGCACGGGCCGCGGCCACCAGCCCGAGGGTGGCGCGCGGGCTGACCCCGAACTCGACGTGGGGCTTGATCATGCCCAGGCCGTGGCGCTCGGGCTCGCGGGTCGCGACGACCAGGCGCACGACGTACTGCGCGACGGCGTGGTGCACGAAGACCCGGTCGGCGGCGTCCTGGAGCGCGAGCACGTCCTCGACGGTGAGCACCTCGCGCGAGCGCGGCGGGTCGACGCTCATCCGCTGCAGGATGGTGAGCTCCTCGGCCTCGTCGGGGTAGTCGACGACGACCTTCATGAGGAACCGGTCGCGCTGCGCCTCGGGCAGCTGGTAGACGCCCTCGGACTCGATGGGGTTCTGGGTGGCCAGCACGAGGAACGGCCGCGGCAGGGCGTACGACGTCGCGCCGATGCTCACCTGGCCCTCGGCCATCGCCTCCAGCAGGGCGGACTGCACCTTGGCGGGCGCCCGGTTGATCTCGTCGGCCAGCACGAGGTGGGCGAACACCGGGCCGAGCTCGACGTCGAAGCTCTCCGAGGACGGTCGCCACACCCGGGTGCCGACGATGTCGCCGGGCATCAGGTCGGGCGTGAACTGCAGCCGGTGGAAGTCGCCGCCGATGACGTCGGCGAGCGTGCGGACCGCGAGGGTCTTGGCCACGCCGGGCACGCCCTCGAGCAGCAGGTGGCCGCGGGCCAGCAGGCCGACCAGCAGCCGCTCGACGAGCGCGTCCTGGCCGACCATCACCCGCTTGACCTCGAACAGGGCTCGCTCGAGGAGGGCGGAGTCGGTCGCGGTGCTGCGGGGCTCGTCGCTCACGCAGTCATCATGGCTCGCCCGCGGTGAGCGCGGAGCCCGGTGAAGGGATCAGTGGGAGGCGGCCGGCTCCACCAGCTCGACGAGCACGCCGCCGGCGTCCTTGGGGTGGACGAAGTTGATCCGCGAGCCGGCCGTGCCGCGGCGCGGGGCGTCGTACAGCAGCCGCAGGCCGCGCTCGCGCAGCACCGCGCTGACCTGCTCGACGTCCTCGACGCGGTAGGCGAGCTGCTGCAGGCCGGGGCCGCTGCGGTCGAGGAACTTGGCGATCGTCGACTCGGCGCTCAGCGGGGCGAGCAGCTGGATGCAGGAGCCGGAGTCACCGACCCCGACCATCGCCTCGCGCACGCCCTGCTCCTCGTTGGTCTCCTCGTGGAGCACCTGCATGCCGAACTTGTCGCGGTACTCCGCGATGGCGACGTCGAGGTCGGGCACCGCGATCCCCACGTGGTCGATGGCGGTGAACAGGTGGGTCGGCAGGTCGCTGGCGCTCATGCGGGTCAGTCTGGGGCGGGGGTCGGGGAGGCTCAACCGGGTGTGACGTGTCCGACACCGACCGGGGTGAACCACCCCTGCTGCGGCGCGCCGATCGCGGTTACTGTGCGATGACGCCCCCGGCACGGCCGTGCCGCCCGCGTTCCTCGTCCCCGTACCGCCAGGAGGTCCCCATGTCCGGATCCGTCATCGTCGCCGGTGCCCGCACCCCGATCGGACGTCTGCTCGGCGGGCTGAAGAGCCTCACCGCCGCGGAGCTCGGCGGCGTCGCCATCAAGGGCGCCCTGGAGAAGGCCGGCGTCTCGGGCGACCAGGTCGACTACCTCATCATGGGCCAGGTCATCCAGGCCGGTGCCGGCCAGAACGCCGCCCGCACCGCCGGTGTCGCGGCCGGGCTGCCGATGTCGCTGCCCTCGATCACCATCAACAAGGTGTGCCTCTCGGGCGTCAACGCCATCGCGATGGCGGACGCCCTCATCGCCGCGGGCCAGCACGAGATCGTCGTGGCCGGCGGCATGGAGTCGATGACCAACGCCCCCCACCTGCTGCCCAAGTCCCGTGAGGGCTTCAAGTACGGCGACGTCGCGCTCGTCGACTCGATGGCCTACGACGCGCTGTTCGACCAGACCACGCAGCAGGCGATGGGCCTGCTGACCGAGGAGTGCAACGGCGCCGACGCCAACCTGACCCGCGAGGAGCAGGACGAGTTCGCCGCGCAGAGCCACCAGAAGGCCGCCGCGGCGTGGAAGAACGGCCTCTTCGACGACGAGGTCGTGCCCGTCGAGATCCCGCAGCGCAAGGGCGACCCGGTCGTGGTCAGCCAGGACGAGGGCGTGCGCGGCGACACCACCGCGGAGTCGCTCGGCAAGCTGCGCCCCGCCTTCCGCAAGGACGGCACCATCACCGCCGGCTCGGCCTCGCAGATCTCCGACGGCGCCTGCGCGGTCGTGGTGATGAGCAAGGCCAAGGCCGAGGAGCTGGGCCTGAGCTGGATCGCCGAGATCGGCGCCCACGGCGAGGTCGCCGGCCCCGACTCCACCCTGCAGCTGCAGCCCGCCAACGCCACCGCCAAGGCGCTGGCCAAGGAGGGCCTCACGGCCGCCGACGTCGACCTGGTGGAGTTCAACGAGGCCTTCGCCGCCGTCGGGATCGCCTCGGCCCGCGAGCTCGGCATCCCCGACGAGAAGGTCAACGTCAACGGCGGTGCGATCGCGCTCGGCCACCCGGTCGGCATGTCCGGTGCCCGGATCGTGCTCCACCTCGCCCACGAGCTGAAGCGGCGCGGCGGCGGCACCGGCGTGGCCGCGCTGTGCGGCGGCGGTGGCCAGGGCGACGCGCTGGTCATCAAGGTGCCCGCCTCGTCCTGATGGGGAGACGGTCGACGGGGGACGTCCCCGCGCTGGTCGAGCGCGCGCGGCAGGGCGACCCCCGGTCGGTCGCCCGCCTGATCTCGCTGGTCGAGGACGCCTCCCCGCTGCTGCGCGAGGTGATGGCCGGGCTCGTCGCCCACGCCGGGCACGCCCAGGTCGTCGGCATCACCGGCCCGCCGGGCGTGGGCAAGTCGACCTCGACCTCGGCCCTGGTGGGGGTGCTGCGCCGGCAGGGCCGGCGCGTCGGGGTGCTGGCCGTCGACCCCTCCTCGCCCTTCTCGGGCGGGGCGCTGCTCGGCGACCGGGTGCGGATGCAGGAGCACGCGCTGGACCCGGGCGTCTACATCCGCTCGATGGCCTCGCGCGGCCACCTCGGCGGGCTCTCGTGGGCCACGCCCCAGGCGCTGCGCGTGCTCGACGCCGCGGGCTGCGACGTCGTCCTCGTCGAGACGGTCGGGGTCGGGCAGAGCGAGGTCGAGGTGGCCGCGATGGCCGACACGACCCTGGTGCTGCTCGCGCCCGGCATGGGCGACGGCATCCAGGCGGCCAAGGCCGGCATCCTCGAGGTGGGCGACGTCTTCGTCGTCAACAAGTCCGACCGCGACGGCGCGGCCCAGGTCCGGCGCGAGCTGCGCTCGGTGGTCGCCCTGTCCGAGCGCGCCGCCGGGGCGTGGACGCCGCCGATCGTGATGACCTCGGCCGACCGCGGCGAGGGCGTCGAGGAGGTGGCGGCCGCGATCGGGTCCCACCACGAGCACCTGGTCGCCTCGGGGGAGCTGGAGCGCCGCCGCCGGCGGCGGGCCCGCGACGAGATCGAGAACCTCGCCCTCACCACCCTGCGCCAGCAGTGGCGCGGCGTCCACGAGCACGCCGCCCTCGACGACCTCGCCGACGAGGTCGTCCACGGCCGCAGCGACCCGTACGCCGCGGCCGACCGGCTGCTGGCCAGCCTGGAGGCCCCCCGCTAGTCGGCGCTCACCGCGGCCGCGACCCGCGCGACGGCGGCCGGGTCGAACAGGATCGTGTAGTGGTTGGCGTCCTCGACCGTCTCGACGGTGAGCACGTCCAGCGCCTCGTCGTACAGCTCGACGGCGGCCGGGGGCAGCAGCCCGGGCGCCTCGCCGAACATGCCCAGCGGCGCCACCAGCAGCGTGGTCGGCACCGAGAGCCGGCCCATGGCCTCGTCGAGCTCCTCGCCCAGGACCAGCAGGTCGCGCCCGTCGGCGCGCACCGCCTCCTCGACGGCGCGCGAGCGGACCCCGTCGGCCGTCTCCAGGGCGTCGTAGCGCACGTAGGTCTCGACGTCGGCGCTCCAGTGCGGCCCCAGCGCGGGGTGGGCGCGGAAGAAGTCGACGTAGGCCTCGGCGTCCTCGTAGGTCTGGCTCAGCCGGGCCAGCGCCGGGCCCAGGGTGGCCTGGAGCAGCTCGTCGTGGTCGACGCCGTCGGGCACGGGCAGCGGGACGCCGCCGTCCACGAGCACCAGCCGGCGGTACGGCGTGGCGTCGTCGTCCACCAGCAGCAGCGCGGCGTAGGCGCCCATGGAGTGGCCGAGCAGCACCAGCCCGCCGGTCTCCTCGGGGTCGAGGTGGGCCGCGACGTGGGACAGGTCGTCGGCGTGGCGGGCCAGGCCGGTGGGGCCGGGCAGGTCGCGCGAGGCGCCGCGGCCGCGCAGGTCGACGGCCACGAGCGACCAGTCGTCGGGCAGCGCCCGGGCCACGGCCGGCCAGGCGCGCGAGGAGGCGGTGATGCCGTGGACGGCGAGCACCGTCCGCTCGGGCGGCGCCTCGGGGGCGCCGTAGCGGAAGGTCGCCAGGGTCCCGCCCTCGACCTCGACGGGGACCGGCGTGGGAGCGGCGACGGGGGAGGAGGTCATGCCCCGATCATGCCCGGCCGTGCGCGCCTGCCGGGCAGGGGCGCCCGGGGTTGGTAGAAAGAGTCGTCCCGCGTGCTCGCGCGGGCGTTTCCGCGGGGGTGTGAGGAGCAGCTGATGACAGGCGTGCTGAAGAAGGGCGTCGGCCTGGTGGTCGTGCTCTTCCTGCTGTGGTTCCTGTTCACCGACCCCAACGGCGCCGGTTCGATGGTCCGCGAGATCGGGACGGCCATCTGGGACCTCCTGATGCAGCTCTTCGACGCGTTGAGCCGCTTCCTGTCCACCGTCACCAGCTAGGCCCGCCGTGGGCAGGCTCTGGCACTGGCTGACCGACCCCGACATCGGCGACCGCCTGCTCAAGGACGGCGTCGACGACGAGGTCATCGCCGACGAGGTCACCAAGCACTGGGTGGTCTACGTCGTGCCGGCCCTGGTCGGGCTGCTCGGGCTCGCGGTGTGGGTGCTGTTCCTCTTCAGCCGCCCCGACGGCGCGTGGTTCCCCTTCCTCGCCGGCCTGGCCGTCATGGGGTGGGGCGCGGTGATGGCGATGCAGCGCAACATCGACCGCTTCGTGGTGACCAGCGACAAGGTGTTCCGCGTGCACGGCCTGCTCAACCGCAAGGAGGCCTCGATGCCGCTGGGTCGCATCCTCGACATCTCGGTCGAGAAGCCGCTGCACGGCCGGGTCCTCGGCTTCGGCCACTTCACCTTCGAGTCGGCCGCCCAGGAGCAGGGGCTGCGCGAGATCCGCTTCGTGCCGCGCATCGACGAGCGCAACCTCACCATCCAGCGGGTCCAGAAGAAGGCCGGCCTGCGCAGCAAGCGGCTGCCCACCGCCGACCGCTGAGGGTGCGGCTCCACGACCCCCCGGGCCTCACAGCCCCGCGGCGGCCACCAGGTCCGAGCGGATCGCGTCGAGACGCCCGACCGCGGCGATCCGGGCGGCGTCGACGCCGCCCTCGCCGACGGGCACGACCACCTCGAGGTAGCACTTGAGCTTCGGCTCGGTGCCCGACGGGCGCACCACGACCCGGCCGTCGTCGGCCAGCACGAGCCGCAGCCCGTTGGTGGGCGGCAGCCCGGGCCCGGCGCCCTGGTTGAGGTCGTCGACCCGCTCGACGGCCAGGCCGCCCAGCGAGGTGGGCGGGGCCGAGAGCAGCCGGTCGACGACGGCGGGGATGGCGGCGAGGTCGTCCATCCGCACCGAGAGCTGGTCGGTGGCGTGCAGGCCGTGGGTGGTCGCGAGCTCGTCGAGCCGGTCGCGCAGGGTGCGGCCCTCGGCCTTGAGGCGGGCGGCCAGGTCGCACACGAGCAGCAGCGCCGAGACGCCGTCCTTGTCGCGGACCTGCTGCGGGTCGACGCAGTAGCCCAGCGCCTCCTCGTAGCCGAACGCCAGGTCGGGGACCCGGCCGATCCACTTGAAGCCGGTGAGCGTCTCGGCGTACGGCTGGCCCGCCGCGGCGGCGAGCCGGCCCAGCATCGAGGACGACACGATCGAGGTCGCGTAGGTGCCCTGCACGCCGCGGTCGAGCAGGTGGGCGCCCAGCAGCACGCCGAGCTCGTCGCCGCGCAGCGCCTGCCAGCCGTGGGGGCCGGGCAGCGCGACGGCGCAGCGGTCGGCGTCGGGGTCGTTGGCCACGACCAGGTCGGCCCCCACCTCCTCGGCGCGGGCCAGCGCGAGGTCCATCGCGCCGGGCTCCTCGGGGTTGGGGAAGGCGACGGTCGGGAAGTCGGGGTCGGGCTCGGCCTGCGCCTCGACCACGTGGGGCTCGGGGAACCCGGCCCGCTGCAGGGCGGCCAGCACGGTGGCGCCGCCGACCCCGTGCAGCGGGGTGTAGACGAGGCGCAGGTCGCGGGGGCTGCCCTCGGCCAGGCGCACCACGCCCGCGAGGTAGCGGTCGAGCAGCTCCTCGCCCAGCACCTCGATCGCATCCCCCCGCGGGACCGACGCCAGCGGGCCGACGGCCTCGATGCGGGCGGCGATCCCGGCGTCGGCCGGCGGCACGATCTGGCTGCCGTCGCCCAGGTAGACCTTGTAGCCGTTGTCCTGGGGCGGGTTGTGGCTCGCGGTCACCATCACGCCGGCGACGGCGCCCTGGTCGCGGATGGCGTGGGCCAGCACGGGGGTCGGCAGCGGTCGCGGCAGCACGCGCGGCGCCAGCCCGGCCCCGGCCATCACCTCCGCGGTGTCGCGGGCGAACACGTCGGAGAGGTGGCGGGCGTCGTACCCGATGACGACGGGGTCGCCGGGGCGCGCCCCCTGGTCGAGGAGGTACGCCGCGAGGCCGGCCGCCGCGCGCAGCACCACGACGCGGTTCATCCGCATCGGACCGGCGCCCAGGGCGCCCCGCAGCCCGGCCGTGCCGAACTCGAGGAACCCCGAGAACCGGTCGGCCAGGGCGTCGAGGTCCTCGGCGTCGACCAGCGCCTGGAGCTCCTCGCGGGTGCGGGGGTCGGGGTCCTCGGCGAGCCAGGCGCGGGCGCGGTCGAGCAGGTCGGCGTCGGGAGCGGTGCTCATGACGGCCAACCTAGGCGAGGCTCAGCCCAGCTGCTCCAGCCGGGGCAGCACCTCGGTGCACAGCCGCTCGACGCTGCCGACCGGGTCGTCGGAGGAGGGGCCGACCCACACCATGTCGAGCCCGAGCGAGGCCCAGGTCTCGGCCTGGCGCAGGAAGCCGTCGACGTCGCCGAGCACGTCACCGCCGTAGATGTTGGTGCGCTGGATCTCGGCCGGGTCGCGGCCGAGGTCGGCGCAGTGGCGGTCGAGCACCTCGAGCTTGTGGGCCAGCTCGTCGCGGTCGGTGGCGAACAGGTTGCAGGCGTCGGCGTACTGCGCGACCATCCGCAGCGTCTTGCGCTCGCCCGAGCCGCCCACCAGGACCCGCGGGCCGCCCTCGCGCAGCGGCATCGGCCGGCACACGGTCTCGGCGAGCTGGTAGTGGGTGCCGTCGTAGGCGCCCTCGTCGGGGCCCCACATCTGCTCGCACACCTGGATCGCCTCCTCGAGCCGCTCGAAGCGCTCCTTCATCGAGGGGAAGGGGACGCCGAGGCCGTGGTGCTCGCGGTCGTACCACGCCGCACCGATGCCGAACAGCGCCCGACCGCCCGAGAGCACGTCGAGGGTGGCCACGGTCTTGGCCAGCAGCCCGGGGTGGCGGTAGGTCACGCCGGTGACGAGCAGGCCGAGCTCGACGCGGGTGGTCACGCCCGCGAGGAAGCCGAGGGAGGTGTAGCCCTCGAGCATCGGCTGGGCCGGGCCGCCCATCTGCTCCATCTGGAACCAGTGGTCCATCATCGTCAGGGTCGTGACGCCGCCCTCGTCGGCGGCACGGGCGACCCCGGCCAGGGTGGTGGCCAGCTCGCCGGCCCCACCGGGCCAGGTCAGGTCAGCGGCGTGGACGGCGAGCTTCATCGTCCGGTCCCGTCAGCCGAGCGCCGCGACGGCGGCGTCGTAGTCGGGCTCCTGGCCGATCTGCGGGACCAGCTCGGAGTGCAGGACGGTGCCGTCGGTGTCGACGACCACGACCGCGCGGGCCAGCAGGCCCTCGAACTTGGTGTCGAGCAGGCGCACGCCGTAGTCGTCGCCGAAGCCGGACCGGAAGGCCGAGGCGACCTTGACGTCCTCGAGGCCCTCCGCGGCGCAGAAGCCGGTCAGGGCGAAGGGCAGGTCGACCGAGACGTTGAGGACGGTGGTGTCCTCGAGGCCGGAGGCCAGCTCGTTGAACTTCCGGACGCTGGCCTGGCAGACGCCGGTGCCGATGCTGGGGAAGATGCTGATGACCGTGCGGCCCGGGAGGTCGGAGAGCGAGAACTCCGCCAGGTCGGTGTCGACCAGGGTGAAGTCGGGGGCCTTCGAGCCGGGGGCGGGCAGGTCGCCGGAGGTCTGGGCGGGGTCGGGGCCGAGTGCGGTGGTAGCCATGCCCGCCAATCTAGACCCGGTGGGTCAGCGGCGCGTCCGCGGTGCGAACACCGGGCGCTGCTCGGCGCCGTCCCGGGCGAAGGCCGCGGCGCGCGCCGCCCTCGCGTTGGCGCCGAGCAGCAGCACCAGCTGCTCGGCGCGCTCGCGCGCGAAGGTGCGGCGCGGCGACGCCGTCCACGTCCGGTCGAAGAGCCGCTTGCCCGCGGCCAGTGCGTCGGGGGAGCGGTGGGCCAGCTCGCGGGCCAGGTCGTGGGCCGCCGCCACGGGGTCGGCGGACAGCTCGGTGACCAGACCCAGGTCGTGGGCCTGCTGGCCGGAGACCTTGCGGGCGGTCATCGTCAGCAGCTTGGCGGTGTCGATGCCGACCAGCTCCTTGAGGGTGACGACGCCGCTCATGTCGGGGACGATCCCCCAGCGGCCCTCCAGCACCGACCACTCCGAGTCGGGCGAGGCGATCCGGAAGTCGGCGGCCAGCGCCAGCTGGAGGCCGCCGCCGTAGCAATAGCCCTCGACCGCCGCCACGACCGGCACGGGCAGCCGGCGCCAGGCCCAGCACGCCTCCTGGAAGACGTTGGTGCCGCGCCACGGTCGCGGCACGAACGCCGCGACGATCCCCGCCGGCCTCCTCAGCACGGCGCCGAAGTCCAGGCCGGCGCAGAACGAGCTGCCCTCCCCGGAGAGCACCACCGCCCGCAGCGTGCGGTCGCGCCGCAGCCGGTGCGCGACCGCGACCAGCTCGTGGAGCGTCTGCAGCGTGAGGGCGTTGAGCTTCTCCGGCCGGTCCAGTCGCACGTGGGCGATCCCGTCGGCGACGGTGCACGCGACCAGGGGGCCCACGGGCGCAGCGGTGGGCGGAGCAGCGGGGGAGGCGGCCATGACCGGCAGGTTACCGGTCGGTAGGTCAGGCGTCGATGCTGGACATGTCGCCGTACCGGTCACCCACGACGGCGTCGCGCGGCACCGCCTGGTCGAGCGCCTCGAGGTCGTCGGCGGTCAGCTCGACGTCGGCGGCCGCGACGTTCTCCTCCAGGTAGCTGACCCGCTTGGTGCCCGGGATCGGGACCACGTCGTCGCCCTGCGCGAGCACCCAGGCCAGGGCCAGCTGGCCCGGCGTCGCGCCCTTGCTGGCGGCGAGGTCCTTGATGCGGCGCACCAGCTCGAGGTTGGCCTGCAGCGCCTCGCCCTGGAAGCGGGGGAAGTACGCCGTGGCGCGGCTGTCGCCCTCGGCCGGCTCCGAGAGCATCGTGCCGGTCAGCAGGCCGCGCCCGAGCGGGGAGTAGGGCACCACGCCGATGCCGAGCTCGCGCACCACGGGCAGGATCTCGTCCTCGAGGTCGCGGGTGAACAGCGACCACTCGGTCTGCAGGGCCGTGATGGGGTGCACCGCGTGGGCGCGTCGGATCGTCTCCGGCCCGGCCTCGGAGAGCCCGAGGTGGGTCACCTTGCCGGCCTCGACCAGCTCCTTCATGGCCCCGACGGTCTCCTCGATGGGGACCGACTGGTCGACGCGGTGCTGGTAGTAGAGGTCGATGTGGTCCACGCTGAGGCGCTGCAGCGAGGCGTCGCAGGCGGCACGGACGTACTCCGGGGAGCCGTCGATGCCGAGCCGCGCACCGTCCTCGCCGCGCTTGTTGCCGAACTTGGTGGCCAGCTGCACCCCGTCGCGGCGGCCCTGCAGGGCGCGGCCGACGAGGCGCTCGTTGGTGAAGGGGCCGTACATGTCGGCCGTGTCGAGGAACGTCACGCCCAGGTCGAGGGCGCGGTGGATGGTCTCGAGGCCGCCCTGCTCGTCGGGGGTGCCGTAGAACTCCGACATCCCCATGCAGCCGAGCCCGAGGGTGGACACGGTGAGGGAGGCGTCGCGGCCGAGGGTGCGGGTCTGGATCGTCATGCCCCCAGCCAACACCTCGCGCCAAGCGGCGTCAGCCCTCGGCGTCGTCGGTGTCCTTCGGGTACGGCGGGGGCTGGCTCTCGTCGTACTCCTCGGCATCGGTGAACATGCCGCGCTCGACGTCGAAGTCGCGCTGGGTGTTGTCGACCTCGGCGGTGTCGGGCCGGTTGTCCGGGTCGAGGCGACGCTCGCGCTCCTCCTCCATCTCGTGCTTGGTGTCCTCGTCGGGCTCGGCGTCGGGGTCGATGCCCTGGCTGCGGCCCGCGCGCTCGTCGGTGTCGATGCCACCGTCGTCGAGGATGGTCCCGTCCTGCTGGTCCTGCTCGTCGTCGCTCACGCGGTCCTGGCTATCGGTGTCGGTGCACACGTGTCAACGCACCGTCCGCCGCGGCGGACAGGTCGCGGTCCGGCCGGCTCAGATGCGGGGCACGATCCCGCCGAGCAGCTCGCCCATCCGGCTGGCCGCCGCACGGCCCGCCTCGAGGACCTCCTCGTGGTTGAGCGGCTCGCCGGTGATCCCGGCGGCGAGGTTGGTGACCAGGCTGATGCCGAGCACCTCCATGCCGGCCTCGCGGGCGGCGATCGCCTCGAGGGTGGTGCTCATCCCGACCAGGGTGCCGCCGATGGCGCGGATCATCCCGATCTCGGCGGGGGTCTCGTAGTGCGGGCCGGGCAGCTGCACGTAGACGCCCTCGTCGAGGCTCGGGTCGGCCTCGCGGCACAGCGCGCGCAGCCGCGGGCTGTAGAGATCGGTGAGGTCGACGAACCTCGCGCCCTCGATCGGGGAGGTGGCGGTCAGGTTCACGTGGTCGCTGATCAGCACCGGGGTGCCGGGGGACCACGACTCGTCGAGCCCGCCGCAGCCGTTGGTCAGCACCACCGTGCGGCAGCCCGCGGCAGCAGCGGTGCGCACGCCGTGCACGACCGGGCGCACGCCGAGGCCCTCGTAGAGGTGGGTACGGCCGAGGAAGACCAGCAGCTGCCGGTCGCCGGCGCGCACCGAGCGGATCCGGCCCGCGTGGCCCTCGACGGCCGGCGGCGCGAAGCCCGGCAGGTCGGTCGAGCTGAGCTCGGCGGTCACCTCGCCCAGGGCGTCGACGGCCGGCAGCCAGCCCGACCCCAGGACCAGGGCCACGTCGTGGCGCTCGACGCCGGTCCTCTCGGCCAGCACGGCGGCGGCCTCGGTCGCAGCGGCGGCGTACGTCGTCGGTGGGGTCACGGGCCGGACTCTAGTCGGCCACCGACGCCGGTCGCTCAGCCGCCGAAGTTGGAGCGGCAGGGCCGCGAGCGCAGCGCCTCGACGTAGTCGGCCGGGGCGTCGGCGGCCTCGGCGGCGTCGGCCAGGGTGCCGAGGTAGGTCGCCGACGGCAGGCCGCCCTCGAAGGCGTCGAGCACGTAGGCCCACGCCACGACCTCGGAGTCGAGCAGCGAGACCCGCACCTTGACCTTGCGGAACAGCCCGGTGTCGGCCGACTCCCAGCCGTCGAGGGCCGAGACGTCCTCGTCGGTGATGTCGTAGATGCCGACGAAGACCTGCTCGAACGGGTCCTGGACGATCGTGGCCAGCGCGCCGTCCCAGCCGTGCTCCTCGCCGCCGAAGGTGAGGCGCCAGCCCTCGAGCCAGCCGGTGCCGCGCAGCGGGGAGTGGGGGCAGCGCTCGCCCATCCGGGCGGGATCGAGGTTGGTCCCGTAGGCGGCGTACAGCGTCACCGCGCCAGCCTAAGGGGCGCATCGGACGCTCCTCGCATGCGACACAATGTGCGCGTGACGACACCAGACTTCGGGCAGGGCCAGCGGGTCGTGATCATCGGCGGCGGGCCGGGGGGCTACGAGGCGGCACTGGTCGCCCAGCAGCTCGGGGCCCGGGTCACGGTCGTGGACAGCGACGGGCTCGGCGGCTCGGCGGTGGTCACCGACTGCGTGCCCAGCAAGACCCTGATCGCCACCGCGGAGCTGATGACGGAGTTCTCGGGGGCGCCCGAGCTCGGCGTCCAGTTCGAGGACCACGAGGGCGACCCCGCCCACCAGCTCACCGTCGACCTGGCGACCGTCAACGCCCGGGTGAAGCGGCTGGCCCACGACCAGTCCGACGACATCGGTCGCCGCCTCGCGGACGAGGGCGTCGAGGTCCGCCACGGCCGCGGCCGGCTCGAGGGCGCCGGGGTGGTCGTGGTCGACCTCGCCGACGGCGGCTCGGAGCGGCTCGAGGCCGACGCCGTGCTGCTCGCCACCGGTGCGGCTCCCCGCACGTTGCCCACCGCCGAGCCCGACGGGGAGCGGATCCTCACCTGGGAGCAGGTCTACGACCTGACCGAGACGCCGTCCCACATGGTCGTGGTCGGCTCCGGCGTCACCGGGGCGGAGTTCGCCAGCGCCTACATGGCGCTGGGCATCGAGGTCACGCTGGTCTCCTCGCGCGACCGGGTGCTGCCCGGCGAGGACGCCGACGCCGCCGAGGTGCTGGAGGAGGTGCTGACCCGGCGCGGCATGCAGGTGCTGTCGAAGTCGCGGATGGAGTCGGTCACCCGGGAGGGCGACCAGGTCACCGTGCGCCTCACCGACGGCCGCACCGTGACCGGCTCGCACTGCCTGCTGGCGCTCGGCTCCATCCCCAAGACCGCCGGCATCGGGCTCGAGGAGGCGGGCGTCGAGCTCGACGGCGGCGGTTTCGTCAAGGTCGACCGGGTCTCGCGCACCTCCGCCCGCGGGGTGTACGCCGCGGGCGACTGCACCGGCGTGCTGATGCTGGCCAGCGTGGCCGCCATGCAGGGCCGGATCGCGATGTGGCACTTCCTCGGCGACGCCGTGACCCCGCTCGACCTGGGCCAGGTGTCCTCCAACGTCTTCACCGCGCCCGAGATCGCCACCGTCGGCTGCTCGCAGCGGGCCGTCGACGCGGGGGAGGTGCCGGCCGAGACCGTGCGCCTCGAGCTGGCCGGCAACCCACGCGCCAAGATGCAGGGCGTGCGCGACGGCTTCGTCAAGCTCTTCGCCCGTCGCGGCACCGGCATCGTCATCGGCGGCGTCGTGGTCGGGCCCCGGGCCAGCGAGCTGATCCACCCGATCTCGATCGCGGTGGCCGAGTCGCTGACCGTCGACCAGCTGGCCCACGTGTTCACGGTCTACCCCTCCATGAGCGGCTCCATCGCCGAGGCGGCCCGTCGCATGCACCACTTCACGACCCGATAAATACAACGATGTCATTTATGGGCGTCATGGAAATGCATTCTGGAATTCGTCCCGGGTCCTATTAGGGGCAGACATACTCGAGTCCGGTCCGTCTCCCACCCCACCGGTCACCGAGGTCCCCATGTCACGCATCCGACGCGGTCTCGGCGTCGTCGGCGCCGCTGCACTCCTGCTCGCGACCGGGCTCGCGAGCCCACCGGCGGCCACCGCCGCGGGGTCCCCCGTCGGTGCGGCCGCCCCCGACGTTCAGGCCGCCGACGCCGGCTGGGCCGTGCCCTCCGACGGGGTGGTGAGGCTGCGCGGCCACGGCTACGGCCACGGCCACGGGATGTCGCAGTACGGCGCCCGCGGGGCGGCCCAGAAGGGCCTGACGCACCAGCAGATCCTGGCCTTCTACTACCCCGGGACGACCCTGGGGACGACCTCGGGCAACATCTGGGTCCACCTGACGGCCGACACCGACGGCACCCTCCAGGTGCTCCCGGCGACCGGGCTGCGGGTGCGCCAGGTGGGCAGCGGGTCGTCGTACGTGCTGCCGACCTCGGTGGGGAGCGCCACCCCGACCTCGTGGCGGCTGCGCACGGTCTCGGGCCGGATCGTCCTGGAGTACCTCGCCGGCAGCAGCTGGCGCGCGCACGCGCCGAAGGACGTGACGCTGTCCGGCGCCGCGGCCTTCTACCGCCCCGGCGGCACGGTCACCCTGCGGGTCGGGAGCTCCGACCGGACCTACCGCGGCTCGCTGCGCTACGTCGCCGGCGCCACCGTCAACGTGCTGCGCCTCGACGACTACGTGCGCGGCGTCGTGCCCCGCGAGATGCCCGTCTCCTGGGAGGGCGCCGCGGTGCGCACCCAGGCCGTCGCGGCACGGACCTACGCCGCGTGGGAGCGCGCCGACCACCTGGGCCGCTCGTGGCACACCTGCGACACCACCTCCTGCCAGGTCTACGGCGGGGTCGGCTCGGAGCACCCGCTGGGCGACGCCGCCGTCAAGGCGACCGCCGGCCAGGTGCTGCGCTGGAAGGGCGAGCCCGCGTTCACGCAGTTCTCCTCCAGCAGCGGCGGCTGGACGCGCGCCGGCAGCATGCCCTACCTGGTGGCCAAGGCGGACCCGTACGACGCCAACGCCAGCAACCCGATGAACACCTGGTCGACCACCCTCAAGCGCACGACCGTGCAGTCGGCGTACCCCTCGATCGGGACGCTGCAGTCGCTGCGCGTCACCCGCCGCGACGGCAACGGCGACTGGGGCGGGCGCGCCACCGCGGTGCTGCTCCGCGGCTCCAAGGGCGAGGTCACCGTCAGCGGCTCGACGTTCCGCTCGCGGTTCGGGCTGCGCTCGGACTGGATCAGGTTCGGCAGCTGAGCGCCGGGGGCGATCGGCCCAGATCGGAGGCTTTCCTCACGTACGCTGGCCCCATGACGACGCAGATCGCCGACCCCGCGGAGTTCCTCCCGCGCCGCCGGCCCTCCCAGGAGCGCAGCCGGCGTCGTTTCGACGACATCCTGCGCGCCGCCCGGGCGCTGCTCGTCGAGGTGGGCTTCGAGTCGTTCACCTCCGAGCAGGTGGCGCTGCGCGCGGGCGTGCCGATCGGCTCGCTCTACCAGTTCTTCGGCAACAAGTACGCCATCATCTGCGAGCTCGACCGCCTCGACACCGCCAACGTGCAGACCGCGCTCGCCGAGTTCGCCGCCGAGATCCCCACCCTCGCCTGGGGCGACCTGCTCGAGAAGCTGCTCGACCACCTCGCCGCCCTGTGGCGCACCGACCCGTCGCGGCGGGCGGTGTGGCTGGCGATGCAGGCCACGCCGCCCACCCGGGCGCTGGCCGCGACCCACGAGCGCGAGCTCGCGGCGCAGGTCACCCGGCTGCTGGCTCCGCTGACCCCCGGCTCCAAGATCACCCACCGGCAGTCGCTGGCCGAGGTGCTGGTGTATGTGACGTACTCGATGCTCAACTTCTCCATCCGCGACGGCCAGTCCCACCCCGACGCCGTGGTCCAGCTCAAGACGCTGCTCACCGGCTACCTCATCGCCGCCGAGACCGAGGCCGCGCAGCAGCGCTCCGGCGCCTGAGACACGCCCCGCGCGGGCCTTGTGACTGGCCCGTAACCCCGAAGTCGTGGGACGGTGGACCCAATGCGAGACGAGCCTCGCGTTTCCAGCGTTCAACCCGAGGGGTCCATCGTGTCTTTCCGTCGAATCGCGATCGTCAACCGTGGCGAGTCCGCCATGCGGCTGCTGCACGCCGTGAGCGAGCTGAACGCCGCGAACCCGGTCGAGGACCACGTGCAGACCGTCGCCCTGCACACCTCGGGCGAGGCGGACGCGATGTTCGTGCGGCAGGCGGACCTGGCCCACGACCTGGGGCCCGCGTCCGCGCGGCCGTACGTCGACCTGGCCGTCCTCGAGCGCGCCCTGCTGGAGACCGGCGCCGACGCGGTGTGGCCCGGCTGGGGCTTCGTCGCCGAGGACCCGTCGTTCGTGGACCTGTGCGACAAGCACGGCGTCACCTTCATCGGCCCCAGCGCCGAGGCGATGCGCCGGCTGGGGGACAAGATCGGCTCGAAGCTGATCGCCGAGGAGGTCGGCGTCCCGGTCGCGCCGTGGAGCCGTGGCGCCGTCGACACCCTGGAGGAGGCCCTCGCCGCCGCCGAGCAAGTGGGCTACCCGCTGATGCTCAAGGCCACCGCCGGCGGTGGTGGTCGCGGCATCCGCATGGTGGCCTCGCCGGCCGACCTCGAGGACGCCTACCAGCGCACCAGCGACGAGGCGCTGCGCGCCTTCGGCAACGGCACCGTCTTCCTGGAGCGCCTGGTCACCGGCGCCCGCCACGTCGAGGTCCAGCTGATCGCGGACAGCCACGGCACCGCGTGGGCGCTGGGCGTGCGCGACTGCTCCATCCAGCGCCGCAACCAGAAGGTGATCGAGGAGTCGGCCTCGCCGCTGCTCGCCCCCGAGCAGGTCGAGGAGCTCAAGACCGCCGCCGAGCAGCTCGCGCTGGCCGTGGGCTACGTCGGTGCGGGCACCGTCGAGTTCCTCTACCACCCCGGCGAGCGCACCTTCGCCTTCCTCGAGGTCAACACCCGCCTGCAGGTCGAGCACTCGATCACCGAGGCCACCACCGGCATCGACCTGGTCCGCGCGCAGATCCACGTCGCGCAGGGCGGCCGGCTCGAGGGCGAGAAGCCGGCCGAGGTCGGCCACGCCGTCGAGGCCCGGCTCAACGCCGAGGACCCCGACCGCGACTTCGCCCCCGCCCCGGGCCGCATCGAGCACCTCGAGCTGCCCTCGGGCCCCGGCATCCGCGTCGACACCGGCGTCGCCGAGGGCGACACCATCCCGCCCGACTTCGACTCGATGATCGCCAAGATCATCGCCTACGGCCGCACCCGCGACGAGGCGCTGGCCCGGCTGCGCCGCGCGATGACCTCGACCACCGTGGTCATCGAGGGTGGCGCCTGCAACAAGAGCTTCGTGCTCGACCTGCTCGCCCAGCCCGAGGTCGTCAGCGGCGACCCGGCCGGGGGAGTCGCGTGGGCCGACACCGGCTGGATCGACCGCGTCCGCGCCGAGGGCAGGCTCGCCTCCCACGCCCACGCGGGCGTCGCGGTGGTCGCCGCCGGCATCGAGGCCTACCTCGAGGGCGTCCGGATCGAGACCGCCCGGCTGATCGAGACCGCCCACGGCGGCCGACCCTCGGCCTCCCACGAGGTGGGCCGTCCGGTCGAGCTCAAGCTGCGCGGCGTGCCGTACCAGGTCGCCACGATCAACACCGGCCCCGGCCGCTTCCGGGTCAGCGTCTCCTCGGGGTCCAGCTCCCAGACCGTCGACGTCGCCATGGCCCACGTCGACGACGTGCGCCGCCGCCTGGTCGTCGGCGGCCGGCGCTACAGCGTCGTCACCGCCACCCACGGCCCCACCACGCTGGTCGAGGTCGACGGCGTCGCCCACCGCGTCAGCCGCGACGAGGGTGGCGTGCTGCGCTCGCCCGCCCCGGCCCTGGTCGTGGCCACCCCGGTCACCGTCGGCGACGAGGTCGAGGCCGGCGCGACCGTGGTCGTGCTGGAGTCGATGAAGATGGAGACCGCGCTGCACGCGCCCTTCCCGGCCCGGGTCAAGGAGCTGCACGTCATCACCGGCAGCCAGGTCGAGACCGGTGCCGCGCTCATCAAGCTGGAGCAGCTGGGGGAGGGGACCGAGGAGGTCGCCGACGCCGGCCCCGGCGTCGACCTGCCGGCCGACGCGGGCGTCGACCCCGCGACCCAGCGCGAGCGCGCCCGCGCCGCGCTCAGCGCCGTCGTCCTCGGCTACGACGTGCCGCCGGAGGACCAGGACGCCGCGCTCTCGGAGTACCTCGCCGTGCGCGACACCGTCCAGGACGACCAGGTCGGGGCCGGCTCCGTGCTGTCCGACGAGGTCACCCTGCTGGAGACCTTCGTCGACCTCGCCGAGCTGAGCCGCAACCGCCCGGCCGACGAGGACCGCCAGAGCGAGCTGCGGGTGCACAGCTCGCGCGAGCACTTCCACACCTACCTGCAGAGCCTCGACGCCGACCGCGGCGGCCTGCCCGAGCAGTTCCGCGAGCGGCTGCAGCGGGTGCTGCGCCACTACGGGCTCACCTCGCCCGACCGCACCCCCGAGCTCGAGGCGGCGGTCTTCCGGATCTTCCTGGCCCAGCAGCGCACCACCCCCGAGGTGGCGCTGGTGGCCGCCCTGCTCGGGGCGTGGAGCCGCGAGGCGCCGCCCGTCGGCGACCTCGCCGGCCGGGCCCGCGAGGTGCTCGAGCGCCTGGGCCGCGTGCCGCAGTCGCGCTACCCCGCGGTGGGCGACCTGGCCCGCAGCGTGCGGTTCCGGTGGTTCGACCAGCCGGCCGTCGACGCCGAGCGCACGGGCGTGCTGCTCGGCATGCGCGACGAGGTGGAGGCGCTCGCGGCGTCGGCCGACGCCCCCGACCGCGCCCGCCGGATCGAGGCGCTGGCCGCGATCCCCGAGCAGACCGTCGGGTTCCTGTGCGACCGCCTGGTCCGCGGCGTGCCCGAGCGCGAGCCGATGCTCGAGGTGCTCGCGCGGCGCCACTACCGCGAGTACGACCTGCACGACGTGCGCTCCCTCGACGAGCCCCGGCCCGTCGTGGTCGCCGACTACGTCCTCGACGAGCGGCCCACGCGGCTGGTCTCCTCGATCGGCAGCGTCGCCGAGCTGGTCGACGGCTCCGAGCTGGTCGCCGCCGTCGCCTCCCACGTCGCCGAGCGCGCGACCGGCGAGGACGCCGTCGTCGACCTCTACCTGTCCTGGCCCGAGGCGCCCTCGGCCCCGGACGAGGCGAGCGCGCAGCTGCACGCGCTGCTCGACGCGCTGCCGCTGACCCGTGACGTGCGCCGCGTCTGCGTCGCCATCTGCGCCGGCGGCGGCGACCGCCACGTCGGCTACTTCACCTTCCGTCCCGCCGACGACGAGGGCGCCGCGTCCTCCGGCCAGGCGATCGTCGAGGACGACCTGACCCGCGGGGTGCACCCGATGGTCGGTCGCCGCCTCGACCTGTGGCGGCTGCGCCGCTTCCACGTCACCCGCATCGACGCCCCCGAGGACGTGCTGCTCTACGAGTGCGTGGCCCGGGAGAACCCCTCCGACCGCCGCCTCGTGGCGCTGGCGCAGGTCCGGCAGATGTCGGTCGTGCGCGACGACGACGGCACCATCACGGCCCTGCCGCACGCCGAGCGCGCGGTGGAGAGCTGCCTGGAGTCGATCCGGCGCGAGCGCGTGGCCCGCGGCCGCGACGGCGCGAAGCTCGACCTCAACCACGTCTGGGTGCACGTGTGGCCGGTCGTCGACCTCGACCTCGACGCGCTGGGCGCGCTCGGCTCGAAGATCAGCCCGCTGACCGACGGCGCCGGCGTCGAGGAGGTCGTGGCCCAGGGCCGCCTGGCCGTCCCGGGCGCCGACCCGGTCGCCATGGCCGTGCGCTTCAGCGCCCGCCCCGGCTCCGGCGTCACCACGACCGTCGAGGACCCGCCGACCGAGCTGCTGCAGCCGCTGGACGACTACACCTCCAAGGTGGTCCGGTCGCGGCGTCGCGGCCTGGTCTACCCCTACGAGCTCAGCGGCGTGCTCGCCGGCCCCGGCGGCTCCCTGGTCGAGCACGACCTCGACGACACCGGCCGGCTGGTCCCCGTCGACCGGCCCTACGGCCTCAACAAGTCCGGGATCCTCGCCGCCGTCGTCACCACCCCGACCCCGCTGCACCCGCAGGGCGTCACCCGAGTGGTGCTGTGCGGCGACCCGACGAAGTCGCTGGGCTCGGTCGCCGAGCAGGAGTGCCTGCGCGTCATCGCCGCGCTCGACCTGGCCGAGGAGATGCAGGTCCCGGTGGAGTGGTTCGCGCTCTCCGCCGGCGCCCGGATCTCGATGGACTCCGGCACCGAGAACATGGACTGGGTGGCCAAGGCGCTGCGCCGGATCGTGGAGTTCACCCAGGACGGCGGCGAGATCAACGTCGTGGTCGCCGGCATCAACGTCGGCGCCCAGCCCTACTGGAACGCCGAGGCGACGATGCTGATGCACACCAAGGGCATCCTCGTCATGACCCCCGAGAGCGCCATGGTGCTGACGGGCAAGCAGTCGCTGGACTTCTCCGGCGGCGTCTCGGCCGAGGACAACTACGGCATCGGCGGCTACGACCGCGTGATGGGCCCCAACGGCCAGGCGCAGTACTGGGCGCCCGACCTCGCCGGCGCGTTCGGCGTGCTGATGGCCCACTACGAGCACACCTACGTCGCGCCCGGCGAGACCGGCCCGCGGCGTACGCCCTCCGTCGACCCGGTGGACCGCGACATCTCCTCCTTCCCGCACGCGGTGGAGGGCAGCGACTTCACCTCGGTCGGCGAGATCTTCTCGGCCACGGCCAACCCGGACCGCAAGAAGGCCTTCGACATCCGCACGGTGATGCGTGCGGTGGCCGACCAGGACCACGGCGTCCTCGAGCGCTGGGCCGGCATGGCCGACGCCGACACCGCCGTCGTCCAGGACGCCCACGTCGGCGGCTACCCGGTGTGCCTGCTGGGCATCGAGAGCCAGTCGGTGCGCCGCTCGGGCTTCCCTCCCACCGACGGCCCGAACACCTACACCGCCGGCACGCTGTTCCCGAAGTCGTCGAAGAAGGCGGCCC
Source organism: Nocardioides scoriae (assembly GCF_900104965.1). Taxonomy (NCBI): domain Bacteria; kingdom Bacillati; phylum Actinomycetota; class Actinomycetes; order Propionibacteriales; family Nocardioidaceae; genus Nocardioides; species Nocardioides scoriae. Next base: position 3,869,434 of record NZ_LT629757.1, read on the forward strand.
GGGCGATCAACTCCGCCAGCGGCAACCGGCCGCTCGTGGTGCTGGCGAACCTGTCGGGCTTCGACGGCTCGCCGGAGTCGATGCGCAACCTGCAGTTGGAGTACGGCGCCGAGATCGGCCGCGCGATCGTCAACTTCCGCGGCCCGATCGTGTTCTGCGTCATCTCCCGCTACCACGGCGGGGCGTTCGTGGTCTTCTCGAAGGCGCTGAACCCGAACATGACGGTGCTGGCCGTCGAGGGGTCGTTCGCCTCGGTCATCGGCGGTGCTCCCGCCGCGGCCGTCGTCTTCACCGGCGAGGTCGAGAAGCGCACCGCGGCCACGCCGGCCATCCGGTCGCTCGACGAGCGGATCGCCTCGGCCCGCGGCGCCGAGCGCATCGGCCTGCAGGTCGAGCGCGCCCAGCTCCGCACCGCGGTCCGGGCCGAGAAGATCAGCGAGGTGGCGGCCGAGTTCGACGGCATCCACGACATCCACCGGGCCGTCGAGGTCGGGTCGGTCGACGCGGTCATCCCCGCGGCGCGGCTGCGGCCCGAGATCGTGGCGGCGATCGAGGGGTACGCCGCCCGCGGCTGAGGCGGTGCGCGCGTAGCCTGCAGCGCATGTGCCGCGTTCTCGCCTACCTCGGGCCCGAGATCCCGCTCGAGGACCTGCTCCTCAAGCCCCGCAACAGCCTGGTCAACCAGACGCTGGACCCGGAGCGACACCCCCAGCTGCAGCTGGCCGGGTGGGGCTTCGGGATCTGGAGCGAGCACCTGCTCAAGCCGGACGTGCCGCTGATCTACCGCCGGCCGGTCGCGGCGTTCTACGACGACAACGTCGAGGGGATCGTCCCGCACCTCCAGGTCAGCACCCTGCTGTCCCACGTGCGGGCTGCCGACTACGACGCCGGTGCGGTGCTGGCGGACGAGAACTGCCATCCGTTCTGCTACACCGGGACGCCCTGGATCGTGGCCCAGAACGGCGACCTGCCTCACTGGAAGCTGCTGCAGCGCGAGCTGCTCCAGCACTGCCGGGACGAGTTCTTGGAGCAGATGACGGGCACCACCGACACCGAGTTCCTCTACGTGCTGCTGCTCTCCCTGCTCGAGGGCGACAGCAACGAGGACGTCCAGCGCGGCTTCGAGAGGCTGGTCGAGCTCGTCGTCGCCGCGATGGCGACCCTCGACCTCGGCGGGCTGGCCAAGCTGAAGATGGCGCTCGTGCGGCCCGGCCGGATCATCGGCGTCAATGTCGGCACGGGCCACCATGGCGAGACCGATCCGGAGGGGGACTGGCGCGAGCTGCGCAAGTCGGGTCCCGGCACGGACGACTACGCGCTGTCGATGCTGCTGGAGCCGATGTACCTGCTCATGGGACGCGACTTCACGCACGACGACGCGGCGTACGGCTTCGACGACTGCAGCGAGGAGGAGGCGACCTCGGTGATCTTCGCCTCCGAGCCGCTGACCGAGGAGGCCGATGACTGGCTGCCCCTGGAGTTCGGCGAGATCGTGTTCCTCGAGCGGGTGGGGGGCACGGTCACGCGCGAGGTGCGCAGGCTCGCGACATGAGCCGCGAGCTGCCGCGTCCGGTGCGGGTCGTCACACCCGACGACCTGGTCGTCGCCGACCCCACCTCGGGCATGCACCGTGCCCGCGCCTTCGAGCTCCCGCTGCTGTGGGCGGGCCAGGTCGAGACCGAGCCGGGCGCGGTCTCCGGCTGGCACCACCACGAGCGCAACGAGTCGAGCCTCTACGTCGTCCGGGGCGTGCTGCGCCTGGAGTTCGAGGGACACGAGGGCTACCTCGACGCCGGTCCCGGTGACTTCGTCCACGTCCCGGCCTGGACCGTCCACCGGGAGTCGAACCCGTCCCGGGAGCCGTCGCTCGCCGTGATCGCCCGGGTGGGCGGCGGGGTGCCGACGGTCAACGTCGAGGCGCCGGGCGTCGGGTAGCGGCCGCGGTCGGCCGCCACGTCGCGTCGCCGTCAGCTGGTGCGGTCGAGGACCAGACGGACGGCTTCGTCGGGTGCGTCCCACTGCGGAAAGTGGCCGCAGCGCTCGAACCAGTGCAGCTCGGCGTCGGGGAAGAGCTCCTTCGCGCGGGCGGCCTGTCGGGGGACGGTCACCAGGTCGCGACGACCCCACCCGATCGTGACCCGGCCGGGCGCCGTGCCAGCAGGGGCTCCCTGCTGCGTCGGGCCCTTGGTCAAGGCGTCCAGGGCAGCCCCGGTCGACGGAGAGTCGGCCAGCCCACGCACGTCGGGCAGCACGGTCTCGCCGGACAGTGCCCACGGCCGGGCCGAGAGCTGCGCCAGCAGCAGGGTCCGGCCCACGGGGCTGCCCAGCAGGGCTGGCAGCCTGTCCCGCAGCACCCGCACCAGCGCGATGGACGGTCGCAGCGTCGCCCCGAAGACCGCGAGCTCGCGGGGGCTCCAGAAGCCGCCCGGGTCCAGCGCCACGGTGTCGCCGCCGACGCCCCGGCGCGCGAGCTCCAGCACGATCCGCCCTCCCATCGACTGGCCGACCGTCGAGACGCCGTCCAGGCCCTGCTGGTGGACGAAGTCCGCGACGGAGTCGGTCAAGGTGGCGACCGAGACCTCGCCGTCCAGCGGGGGTGTGTCGCCGAACCCGGGCAGGTCGATCGCGATGACCTCGCGACTCGCGGCCAGCTCGTCGAGGACCGGGTCCCACGACCTCCACCCGGCGCCCAGGCCGTGCACGAGCAGCAGCGGGCGACCGCTGCCTCGGACCACGTGATTCAGTGCCACCTGCTCGACGCTAGCCGGTCGACCCCCGGGGTGGACCTGCCACGGGCGCAGGCGAGGACGCATGAGGGGCGCGCGGGCACCGCACCGTCGGACCGAGCCGGGGCCGCTGTCATGCCAGCAGCAGCAGCTCCTCCTCGGGCGTGTGCCACGAGGACCAGAACCGGACCAGGTCGCCGCCGTCGCCCAGGTCGTCAGGGGGTGCCACCCACCCGGGTGGGTCGGGGGCGGTCGAGACGTGGGTGTGGCCGGTGGGGGTCGTGGTGAGCACCTGGTGGCGGTCGCCGGGCAGGGGCATCGCCTGCCAGCCGTGGGCCTGCTTGGCGTAGTTGCAGGCCTCGCACAGGCCCTGTCCGTTGGCAGCGCTCGTGTCGCCGTCGTCGGCGGCCGGGACGACGTGGTCGGCGTGGCGGACGGGGGCGTCGCACCAGGGGGTGCGGCAGACCTGGTCGCGGGCGAGGAGGAACTTGCGCAGCTCGCCGGTGAAGGTGCGGCGCCGCGAGTCCATGGCGACGAGGTCGCCGGTGCCGGGGCGGGTGTAGAGGCGACGCAGCCAGGCGCGGGGAGCGTCGCGCACGACCTGGCGGGCCAGCGCGGCGTGGATCGGGCCGTAGCCCACCACCCGGGCGGGGGCGTGGTCGTCGGTCAGCAGGGTGCCGTCGGTCATCACGAGCTGCACCTCGACGTCGACGTCGGACGCGTGCTCCTGCCCGGTGAGGCGCTTGACGAGGGTGTCGGCCATGACCTGGCCGCGGGTGCGGGGCGGCTCGCTCGCGTCCGACCCGGGTGAGCCGCTGCCGCATGCGGTGGTGTCGGCGGCACGGCGCAGCGCGGCCAGGCAGGCGACGCCCTGCTCGACGGGCAGGAACGCGGTCAGGTAGCTCATCGTGTCGGGGGCGGGACGCAGGCTGACGTGGCGGTCGGCCCGGGCTCCGCGCGTGCGACGGATCGCCGACCCGGGGTCGAGCCGGTAGCCGATCGCCCGCGCCTGGGCAGCCGCCCCCCGGTCGCCGAGGCCGCCGAGCCGGTCGGCCAGCTCCGCGTCGACCTGGCCGCGGTGCTCGGCCGACAGCACGGCGGTCTCGCGCACCACCACGGTGGCGCGCCACTCGCTGATCTCGCCGCGCGCGAGCAGGTCGAGGGTGCGGGGCATCTCGCGGACCAGCGCCTTCGCGAGCCCGAGGTCGCGGGCGCCACGGTGGGGGCTGCTGCGTCGGGCGAGGGCGACCTCCGCGGCCAGTCCCCGGCACCGCTGGGCGGCGGGGACGCCACGGGCGGCCTCCCGGGTGGTCCGGTCGCGGGCCAGCTGGTCGGTCACCCGGGCCTGGGCCGCGGCGATCGCACCCTTGAGGCACTCCAGGGCGGTCAGCAGGGCCACGTGGTCGACCTCCGTCCCCCCGGCACCGTCGAGACCGGCGAGCCGTTCGCGCGCGCGGTCGAGGTCGACGGCGGTGGGGGCCGGCGAACCGAGGACACATGGATCGAACACGTGTTCGATCTTAGACCTGGGCTCTGACAGGGTCCAGGGAGGTGGTGACGGTGTGGACCCGAACCAGGGCTCAGGCCTCCTGCAGCACCACGAACGCGAGCGCGACGTCGGCGTCGGGGTCGTGGGAGAGCGACAGCAGCACCTGCCGGCCCACCAGGGCGGCGGCGACGGCGCCATGGAGCCGCACCGCCGGCCGGCCCCAGGCGTCGCTGACGACCTCGATCTCCCGGAGGTCGACCGCCGCGGGATCGACGTCCTCGGGGTGCCCGTAGCGGGTGCTCGACCAGGCCTTCAGCACCGCCTCCTTGGCCGCCCAGCGGGCGGCCAGGCCCTGCGCCTCCTGGGAGGCCGAGCGGCCGCCGCGGCGTGCGGCGCGCCGCTCGCCGGGCGTGAACACCCGGGCGAAGCGGGTGCCCGGCTCCGCGAGCTGGGCGGCGAAGGCGGAGACGCCGACGACGTCGACGCCCACCCCCGCCGCCCGCTCGAGGGGCGTGGAGTCCGGGCCGCCCCCCGACCGGCCCGGGTCCGGGTCAGCGACCGGCTCGGGCATACACCCCGTCCTCGCCCAGTCGCGCCTGCGGGTCGACGAGCATGGCGCTCTCGTCGGCCTTGGTCGCCTTGAGGTCGGCGTCGGCGAACCGGCGCTGCTCGGCCTTGACGAACAGCGGGTCGCCGCCGTGCATGGCGTCCAGGCGACGGGCCTCGCCGGCGACGAGCCGGGCGCTGGCCTGGGCCAGCCAGGCCTCGCGGCGCTCGGCCGGCAGCGCCGCGACGAACGCACCGGGGTGCGCCACCACGATCATGGCCGACACGTGGCCGAAGCCCAGGCTGGTCAGCACGCCGGCCTTGAGCGGGCCGGTGTGCAGCGCCTGCCGGAGCCAGACCAGGTGCTCGTTCTCCGACAGCGCCTCGTCGACGCAGTCCAGCGCGCGGTTGGGCGCGATGGTGCCGGCGGCCAGCGTCTGGCACAGGCCGTTGAGCTGGAAGGCCGCGGCACCGCCCTTGGCGTGACCGGTGAGCGACTTCTGGCTCACGACGAACAGCGGCGAGCCGGTGGTGCGGCCCAGCGCGGCGGCCAGCTTCTCGTGCAGCTGCGACTCGTTGGGGTCGTTGGCCGCGGTCGAGGTGTCGTGCTTGTAGACCACGCCCAGGTCGTCCGCACCGAGGCCCAGGGCGCCCAGGCCCTTGGCCAGCGGCGAGCTGGTCCCGCCGACGCCGGCGCCCAGCGCACCGATGCCGGGAGCCGGGATCGAGGTGTGGATGCCGTCGGCGAAGGACCCGGCGTACGCCACCACCCCGAGGACCGGGAGGCCCATCTCGAGCGCGACGTCGCCGCGCGCCAGCACCGCGGTGCCGCCGCCCTGGCCCTCGACGAAGCCGCCGCGACGGCGGTCGTTGGGCCGCGAGACGTAGCGCTCGTCGATGCCCTTGTCGAGCATCGAGGCGGTGTCGGCGGTGGCGCTCATGTTGCCGAAGCCGAGGATGCCCTCGATGCCGAGGTCGTCGAAGCCGCCGGCGACGACCACGCTGGCCTTGCCCAGCTTGATCTTGTCCACGCCCTCCTCGACCGAGACGGCCGCGGTGGCGCAGGCAGCGACGGGGTGGACCATCGAGCCGTACCCACCGAGGTAGGACTGCACGGTGTGCGCGGCCACGACGTTCGGCAGCGCCTCCTGCAGCACGTCGTTCGGGGGCTGCTCGCCGAGCAGCGCGTCGACGTACATCCGGCGGGTGGACTGCATGCCGCCGATGCCGGTGCCCTGGGTGTTGGCGAACTGCGTCGGGTGGACCCAGCGCAGCAGCTCGGCGGGCGTGAAGCCGCTGGAGACGAACGCGTCCACGGTGGCCACGAGGTTCCACGCGGCCAGCCGGTCGGCGGACTCCACCATCGAGCCCAGGCCCCACACGGCGGGGTCGAACCCGTCGGGCACCTGCGCGCCCACGAAGCGGCTCAGCTTGAAGCGGCGCGGGACGCGCATCTCGCTGCCGGCCAGTCGGGTGACCAGCCAGTCGCCGTCCTCGGTCGCGGTGATCCGGGTGCGGGCGGGGTCGGCCTGCGCGAACGCGTCGGCCTCGTCGCGGGTGCGGACCACGAAGGAGGTGTCCTGCTCGAGGAACACCGACACCATCAGCGGGGCGGTGTTGTCGATCATCTGGTTGTCGTCGCGGTAGCGGCGCACCCCGACCCCGGCCTCGATCTCCTCGCCGAAGCGCTCCACGACGTCGGCCTCGGTGAGGTGCTCGCCGCTCTTCGCGTCGTGCCAGCCGGCGACGGGGGAGGTCTCCCAGACGATCTTGCCGGTCGTCCACGCCAGCTCGAGGACGCCGGCCGGGGACAGGGAGTCCTCGACCTCGAGCTCGAAGCGGGTGCGGGCCGATCCCACGGGGCCGACCTCGCCGGCGCCGACGATGACCACGAGGTCCGCGGGGTCCGCGTCGATCGGGGCCCAGTCCATCGTGGCCTGCGCGGTGCCCCACCCGGCGGGGTGGGTCAGCGCCCGGACGGTCGTGCTGGCCTCGCCGTCGGCGGACGTGCGCCGCTCGGCTGCGGCCGCCTGCTCCCGGGCCTGGCGGCCCAGGGAGGCGAGGTCGAGGTCGGCCTCGCCGAGGCCTCCGGTCAGGTCGACCACCACCGGCTCGGTGGCGGCCGCCTCGCGGGAGGCGGAGGTGCACAGCGCGAGCAGCTCGGAGGCCATCTCGGTCGGCGACCAGGTCCGGACGCCGGCCGCCTCGACGGCGCCGACCAGCGGGTCGTTGCCGCCCATCAGGCCGGTGCCGCGGACCCAGCCGATGTGGGCGTGGGCGAAGGAGACGCGGGCGGCCCAGTCGGACTCGGCGTGCCAGCGCTGGACGAAGGCGTCGAAGGCGGCCTTGGCCTCGCCGTACGCCCCGTCGCCGCCGAAGCGACCACGGTTGGGCGAGCCCGGGAGCACGACGTGGACGCGGCGGCCGACCTGGTGGTCGGCGCCCTGGGCGGCCAGGCCGGTGACCAGCCGCTCCACGCCCCACACGAGGACGCGGAACTCGACCTCGGCCCGCGGGCCGGCGTCGGCCGCCGTGCCCTGGACCGACGGGGCGGCGAAGGGGAAGACCAGCGTCGGCGAGAGCGCGGGGCGCAGCTCGGTGCGCTGGCCGCCGGCCTCCTCCACCACGGGGGAGGAGATCCACTCGACGAGCGCGTCGACGTCGGCGTACGACGCCAGGTTGGCCGGCAGCACCCACAGAGCGGCGCCGTCGGAGGCGTGGTCGCGGTAGAGGCCCTTGAAGAACTCCTGGCGACCCTGGTCGAGCCGCGAGGTGGTGGCGACGACGGTCGCTCCTCCGCGCAGCAGGTCGGCGACCACGGCGGCCGCGATGGAGCCGGGGGCGGCACCCGTCACGACGGCGACGTCGTCGGACCACTCGCCCCCCTGCTCGGCGCCGGACACCGCGTGCTCGTAGAAGTCCACGAGGTCGGTGCGCTGCTCGCGGCGGGCGCGGTCGAGCCACCACTGCGCCTGGGCGAGGGCGGCGGCGTCGAGGCCGGCGAAGCTGCGGCCGCGCACGGCGTCGTCACCGGTCCAGATCCGGGCGAGGTCCTCGCGGACCGAGGCCCAGCGGTCGTCGAGCAGCACGGCGCGCTTCGCGTCGAAGGACGGGGCGACCTTGCGGGCCCAGTCGGAGCCGAGCTCGCGCTCGACCAGGGCCACCAGCTCGGCGTCCAGGTCGGGGCCGGACTCCTCGAGACCGGGCTCGCCCAGTCCGAGCTGTCCGAGCAGGTGGCGCGCCGTGGAGGCGAGCACCCCGTCGGGACCCGTGATGGAGGCCGTGATCTCGCCGAGCGCGGCGGCGTCGACGGTGGCGCCCTCGCCGCCGGAGCCACCGGCGGGCAGGCCCACCGTGACGCCGTGGGCGGAGGCGACCTGGGCGATGGCGTGGTCGACGGCCGACGCGAGGTCGGAGGTGTCGACGTCGAAGCCCAGCGACCCACCGCGGGTCGAGGAGCCGTCGCGCAGGCCGAGGGCCAGCGTGGCCTGGACGTGGCTGACCCAGCCGGGGCCGAGCTGCCAGCTGTCCTTGACGCGGTCGGTGATGGCGGCGGGCTTGGCGCCCACGGAGCCGGCGAACTTGCGCAGCTGCTCGCTGACGGCCTCGGTGAGGACCGGGCCGAAGGCGGAGTAGGCGCGGGCCAGCTTGGTGACCGTGACGCCGAGCGCCTTCCAGTCGGCCTCGGCCGCGCCGTCGATCGCCCCGAGGCCGAGCTCGGCGCCGAGGTCGACGAGGAGCTGGTTGCGGCGCGAGGAGACCCCGTCGCACAGCGCCTCGATGGTGTCGGCGCTGCCGATCTGGTCGGGCCGGACCTTGGTGCGCAGCGCGGCCAGGGTGGTGGTCGCGGCAGCGGCGTCGTACGTCAGGTCGGCGGGGCGGTCGGCACCCGCGGCCGCCACGGGGGCAGCAGCGGCCTGCGGCTTGGCCTCGGCGGGGGCGTCGGCGGTGGCCGTCGTGGCGGCGGGCTCGCTCGGTGCCTCCTCGGACTCGTCGTCCTCCACCACGGGGGTGTCGGTGGCGAACACGACGGCGGCGTCGCGCGAGGAGTTGACGATCCGCGGGGCGGTGCCGGTGTAGGAGGCCAGCTTGGTGGTCTGCGTGGCGAGGTTGGCGATGGTGGGCGCGTTGGCCACGCCGACCTCGACGAACTGCTCGATGCCGATCCCGTGGCCGAGGGGGAACTCCTGCTCGGGCGAGCCGAACAGCAGGTCCTGGGTCTCGATCCAGCGCACCGGGCTGGCGAACTGCCAGGCCAGCAGCTCGATCAGCAGCGCCCGGCCAAGGCGCGAGGGGTCGGCCGACCAGGTGTCCCAGTCGGCCAGGGCCGGGGTGAGCAGCGGCGAGTCGACGTACGCCGCCACCTCCTCGACGTAGGACCGGTCGAGGCTGAACAGGCGCGGCACCAGGTTGGGGATGTAGCGCCCGATCAGCAGCGTCGGGTCGATCGTCGCGGGCAGCAGCTCGTCGAGCTTGGCCCGGAAGTCGTCGACGCCGGCGTGCAGCTCCGAGGAGTGGAAGGGCACGTCGATGCCGGGCACCAGGATGAAGGCCGGCTTGCCGCCGAGGCGCGCCCGGCGCTCCTCGATGACGTCCTGGAGCTGCTCCAGGCCGCGGACCGTGCCGGCGATGGCGTACTGCGAGCCGCGCAGGTTGTAGTTGACGATCTGGATGAACTCGCCGGACTCGCGGGCGATCTCGGCCACGAAGTCGGCGACGTCGTCGTCGGCGAGCCGGATCTGCGAGGGGCGGATCGCGGCGAGGCGGTAGTTGGAGCGGCCCTGGCCGTCGCGGGGGACCAGGTGGTGCATGGCCATGCCGCGGCGGAAGACGATCTCCAGCAGGGCCTCGAGCGGGAGGATGCCGGTGACGGCGGCGAGCGCGTTGTACTCGCCCACCGAGTGGCCGCAGGTGATCGCGCCCTCGACGAAGACGCCGGCCTCGCGCATCTCGGCCACCTGGGCGACCGCGAGCGTGGCCATGGCGACCTGGGTGAACTGCGTCAGGAACAGCACGCCGTCGGGGTGCACGTGGCGCTCCCCGTCGGCCCACACGGTGGTGGGGTTGTCGCGGACGACGGCCAGGATCGAGAAGCCGAGGGCCTCCCGGGTGTGGGCGTCGGCGCGGTCCCAGACCTGGCGGGCGGCGGCCGAGCGCGAGCGGGCGTCGAGGCCCATGCCCTGGCTCTGGATGCCCTGGCCCGGGAAGGCGTACGCCGTGCGCGGGGCGGCCACGACGGCCTCCGCGACCATGGCCAGCTCGCCGTCGGCCTTGACGCTGACCTCGAGGACGAGGTCACCGGCCTGGACGCCGGTGCGCTCGACGGTGACCTCGACGCTCGCGCCGGGCGCGACCGGGGCGACCCAGCGGGTCAGCCAGCTGCGGATCTGGCGGGGGTGCTGCGTGGCGCCGACGGTGGCCGCGGCGCGCTGGGCGACCGCGGAGGTCCACATGCCGTGCACGATCGGGCCCTCGAACCCGGCCAGGCGGGCCGCGGGGACGTCGGTGTGCAGCGGGTTGTGGTCGCCGCTGACCGCCGCGAAGGCGCCCATGTGGTGGGGCGCGGTGACGGTGAAGCGGTCCAGCCGGGCGCGGGGCTTGTCCTCGGCGTCGGTGACGACCGGCGCGGGTGCGGCCAGGGCGGCCTCGCCCGTGCGGCCGCGGACCATGAAGCGCTCGGTGAGGTCGGCGACGGGTCGGTCACCGGCGGTGACGGCCACCTCGACCGAGATCACCTGGCCGGCGGTGGCGTCGACGACGCCGGTGCGGGTGGCGGTGAGGGTGAGCTCGGTGCCCTCCGCGAGCGAGCCGAGGGTCTCCGCGAGCACGATCCGGTGGTCGAGGTGGACCAGGTCGAGCAGGCCCTCGACCGGGCCGATGCAGGCGAAGACGGCCGGCCACGCCAGGCCCACCAGGGTGTCGGGGACGGCGCCCTGCTGGGGGTCGGCCACGGCGTCGCCGCGGCGGCGGCGGGTCGGGTCGGTGACGCCCACGTGGTCGGCGACCAGGTCGGCGGTCCAGGAGGCGGTCAGGCTCGCGGTCGCGCCCTGCGCGCCGTCGGTCACCACGGGCAGCGAGCCGCCGGCGGTGACGGCGAGCAGGTTGCCCATGGCGGTGGTGACGGCGTCCTCGGAGATGACGGGCAGGCCGCCGGCCGGGACCGCAGAGAGGTCGACGGTGAGCGCGAGCTCGCCGTTGAGCAGCGGCACCCGCAGCACCGCGGCGCGGCTGGTGGCCACGTCGCCGACGGGCTCGAGGGTGGCGTCGGTGCCGGTGAGGCGGTGCAGCGGGTTGGTGACCACGCGGCCGGCCCAGACGACGTCGTGGGCGTCGCGGGCGGCGTCGAGCAGCGTCACGTCGTCACCGACGGTGGTGCGGCCCGCGGCGGGCAGGACCGGGGCGTCGGCGGCGGTCAGGTCGGCCACGACGGCCGCCTCGAAGCGGTCGAGCAGGTCGGCGACCGGCTCGTCCTTGACGGTGATGCCGGCGACGGCGACCGGGCCGGGGATGACGATGACGCCGTCGGCGTCGTACGCCTCGTCGTGGGCCTGCCACAGCGAGTCCGAGCGCCACCAGCGACGCACGTCGGCGTCGATGACGGGCACGAACGGGACCGGCTTGCCGGGACGGCGGCACACCTCGACGAAGAAGTGCAGGTCGGCGGGGTGCAGCACGCAGTCGAGCGCCTGCGGGTGGGCGGCGACCAGGGTGTCGACGGCGGCGGCCGCGGCGGCGGGGTCGGTGGCCAGGGCGGCGAGGTCGTAGGGGCGCTCGACCTCGCCGGTGGTCTCGGGGCTGACCCGGGCCAGGGTGCGGTCGAGCAGCTCCTCGAAGCGGGTGCGCAGCGTGACGTCGAGCCAGTCGCCGGCGGTGTTGGGGCCGCCCTCGACGGACTCGGCGACGCGGGGGCCGGCGAGCTCGAGGTAGCGGCGCAGCACCTGCTCGTAGGTCATCGCGGCGACGTCGCCGAAGTAGGGCTTGCAGGTGGCGGCCATGGCGGCGACCAGCTCGTCCTTGCGGGCGGTGGCGGCCTCGGCGTCGCCGGCGACCTGGTCGAGCAGGGCACCGCAGCGCGAGGCGGCGTTGTCGATCTCGTGGATGTCGGCGCCGAGCTGGCTGCGACCGGAGGTGACGTCTCCCGCGGCCTGGTTGACGCCGACCCAGCCGCCGTTCTGGTCGGGGGTGAGGCCCGGCGTCGCGACCAGGAGGTCCTTGACGGAGTCGGACGTGGTGGCCTCGAGGGTGGCCATCGCGGCCGTGCCGATGAGCACGCCGTCGACCGGCATCGCGGCCTCGCCGTGGGCGGTGGACCAGGTGCCGCGAAGGTAGTCGACCGCGCGGTCCGGGGTGCCGATGCCGCCGCCGACGCAGACGACGAGGTTGGGGGTGGCGCGCAGCTCGGGGTACGTCGCGAGCAGCAGCTCGTCGAGGTCCTCCCACGAGTGGTGGCCGCCGGCGACGCCGCCCTCGATGTGGGCGATGACGGTGGTGTCCACGGCGCGGGCGATGGCCAGGACCTGGCGGATCTGCTTGACCGTGCCGGGCTTGAACACCACGTAGCCGATGCCGGCCGCGTGCAGGTCCTCGATGATGCCGACGGCGTCCTCGGTCTCGGGGACGCCGGCGCTGATGACCAGGCCGTCGAGGGGGGCGCCGGCGAGGCGGGCCTTCTGGACCAGGCGCTGGCCACCGACCTGCATCTTCCACAGGTACGGGTCGAGGAACAGGGTGTTGAACTGCGCGGTGGCGCCCTCGTCGAGCAGGTCGGTCAGCCGCGCGACGTTGCTGGCGAAGATCGCCTCGCTGACCTGGCCGCCACCGGCGAGCTCGGCCCAGTGGCCGCGGTTGGCGGCCGCGGCGACGATCGCGGGGTCGACGGTGGTCGGCGTCATGCCGGCGAGCAGGATCGGGGACTTGCCCGTCAGGCGGGTGAAGGCGGTGTCGACGACGGGACGGCCGTCGCCGCGGTCGATCAGGCGGGGGGCGTACGCCGCCCAGTCGGCCGCCCGGGGCACGCGGGCGCCCGGCGTGAAGAGCAGGTCGCGACCGGCCGTGGTGGCCGCCGCGACGACGGTGACGCCGCGACCGCGCAGCGCGCGGCCGGTCATGTTGGCCGACAGGTCGGCCGGGCCGAGGTCGACGACCCAGTCGGTCTGGGCGCCGATGGCGTCGACGAGCTCGCGGGGCCAGTCGACGGTCTCGACGCAGATCGCCTGCGCGAGGTGCTCGGCCAGGGCGGCGTCGAGGCCGCACAGCTCGGCCCACTCGCGGACCAGCGCGACGGCCGGGGCGAGCGCGGGGTGGTGGAAGCCGAGGGCGACCGGGACCGACTCCAGCGTCGGCGCGAAGGCGCGACCGCCGCGGGTCTTCTGCTCGATCTCGGAGGCCTCGCGGGCGGCGCGGGCCTCGATGGCGGTGCGCAGGGTCCGCAGGGCGGCGCTGGAACCGCTGACGACCAGGCGGCGGGGGCCGTTGACGGCCGCGACGACGGCGGGGTCGCGCTCGTCGGAGACCTCGGCGAGCAGTGCCTCGATCTCGCTGACGGCGGCGCCCGAGACGGCGAGCATGGGGGAGTCCTCGCCGTGGGCGACCAGGCCGGCGCGGCGGCCGACGATGCCGGCGGCGGCACCGATGAGGCGCGCGATGGCGAGCAGCTCGACGTCGCTGCGGGCGTCGCCCTCGCGGCGGCCGGCGAAGGCAGCGACGCCGAGGATGCCCTGCGAGTGGCCGATGGACGCGACCGGCGCGACGCGCGTCAGGTCGAGGCCCTCGGCGGCCAGCAGGTCGAGCGTGGCGAGCTGGGTCAGCAGCACGCCGGGCAGGCCGAGGCCGGGGGCCGCGGTCGCGTCGGCGGCCGGCACCTCCTCGGCCTGCAGCCAGCGCTGCGGCTCGAAGGGGCGGGGCAGGGCCGGCGCGAGCCGACCGGCCACGGGGGCCACCAGGCGCTCCGACTCCTCGACCAGCGCGGTCAGGCGCGCCAGGTCGGGGTCCTCGCCGAAGAGCTCGCGCAGGGTGCCGAACCAGTCGGTCCCCTGGCCTCCGAACGTGACGGCGAACTCCTCGCCGTCGTGCAGCCGGTCAGCCAGGCTGTCGCCCCGCTCGGGGGTGGCGTGGTCGTGGGTCAGCGTGCTCGGAGGAAGCTGAGTCATGTGAGGAGTGTGTCATGTTCGGCGCCTGAACCCGAAATTCTCCTCACGTTTTTTGCGAGGCTGTCGTCGGATTCCGGCGTACCCGTCGGTACACCCGGGAGTAGCGCCCCGAAGGTCGGTTTGCGGCCCGTTTCGCGGAGCCGGGGTGTGCGCCATCCCACACGCCCGGGAGTCCCGGCTCAGGGGCGGGGTGAGGCCGTGCGGAGGTCGGCGAGGCGGCGTGCGTCCAGCGGGGAGGTACGCCGCGCCAGCCGGCCGTCGAGCACGGCCGCGGCCCGCTCGGTGGCCCCGGAGCCGGCCAGGGCGTGGACCAGGGTGTCCTCGACGACCTCGCGCTGGGCCGCGCTGCCGCCCAGCGCGGTCAGGCGGGGGAGCAGCGCCTCGAGGTGGTCCGCCGCGGTCGCCAGGTCGCCCTCGACCACGAGCTGCAGCGCCCGGGCCAGCGGCGCGACCACGTCGCGGAAGGTCGCGTCGGCGTGGGCCAGGGAGGTGGTCCGCAGCGCGGCCAGGCCGACGGCGTCGCCACGGGCGGCCAGGCCCAGCGCGGCGTGCATCGCGGCGAAGGCCGTGGGCGGGGTGATCAGCCAGCCGTCCGGGGCCGCCGCGGTGACCGCCTCGGCGGGGAGCGGCCCCGACCAGGTGCCGGTCACGTGGCAGCGCCACAGCAGCGAGCCGCTGTCGACCAGGGCCCGCGACCCCGTCACCACCGGCGGGGCGAGCTCGCGCTCGTAGCGGCGGTGCACGGCGTCGAGGTCGCCCTGCACCAGCTCGTGGAGCGCCGCGTGCCACGAGAAGTGGGAGCGGTGCTGGGCCTGGCGGCCGCAGGTGCGGATCCACCCGTCGAGCCAGGCCAGGCCCTCGGCGTGGCGGCCGGTCTCGTAGAAGACGTGGGCGCGGGCGTGGACGGCGTGGCCCGAGGCGGGCTCGACCGACAGGGCGTAGGCGGACAGTGCCTCGGCCTCGGACCAGCGCTCCTGGTCCTGGCGGACGAAGGCCAGCTGTCCGGCGTACCACCAGTCGTCGCCGTAGGTCTTGCCCAGGCCCTCGACCAGGTCGGCGGTCTGGCGGCCCGAGGTGAGCCCGCCGAAGGCGACCGTGGGCACGGCGACGCTGACGGCCAGCGCGTCGCGGGGGAAGAGCCGGATGTGGCGCAGCAGCGCGGCCGCACCGGTCGGCTCGTCGGTGCGCAGCCGGGTGGTGACGGCGTCGAGGAAGCTGACCTCGCGGTCGTCGAGGTGGTGGTCGGCCGCGGCCTCGTGGGCGGCGGCGAGCGAGCGCCGCCAGGAGCCGGCCGCGCCCCACTCGTGGCCGAGCAGCGCGAGCGCGGCGTGGGCCTGGGCGAACCCCGGGTCGAGCTCGACGGCGTGCCGCAGGCCGTCCTCGACGCCGTCCTGGAGCCGGAGCAGCCGGCCGAGCGCGTCGTCGTAGGCCCGGGCGGCGGCCCGGCCCGTGGTGAGCGTCAGCCCGTAGGTGTCGGTCGGGCGGCGGCGGGTCTCGCCGTGCAGCGCGCGCACCACGCCCTGGGCCACGGCGTAGGTCTGCTCGCGGATCTCGGGCATCGCCGTGGACTCCCACAGGTTGCCGCGCCGCAGCGCGCCGAGCGCGAAGAAGGGCATCGAGCCCGGCAGCACGCCGGTGACCCGACCGTCGTCGGCGGTGTCGATGCCGAGGCCGGCCGGCCCGGGGCGGACGAGGCCGGTGCGGGCCAGGCGCGAGAGCAGCGGGTCGGAGGCGATCGAGCCGACGGGGCCGGTGCAGTTGACCACGGCGTCGACGTGCAGCACCTCGCCGCCGGTGAGCGTCACCTCCCAGGCGCCGCCGGTGCGGCGTGCCGCCTCCAGGGTGCCGGTGTGGTGCACCAGGCGTCCGGACCCGTCGAGCTCGGCCAGCCGGGCGGCCGTCACCGGGGGCATCCGGTGGCGGTGCACGTCCCAGGTGCGGGCGTGCTGGCGCAGGAAGCCGCGCTTGCCCTCGTCGCACAGGCCCTGCCACAGCTGGGCGGTGACCGGTCGGAGGCCGTCGAGCGCGGCCCGCCAGTCGCCGGTCTCGGCGACGGTGGCCCCCACGTGGTCGGCCACGACCCGGCTGAGCTCGTCGAGGGTGGTGACCCGGGTGATGCCGGGGGGCGGTGGCACGGCGGGGGTCGTGGGCAGCCGGTGGGTGCGGGGGAGCTCGCCGTGGCGCGACACGGCGTGCAGGGTGCGGCCCTCGCGGCCCGAGCCGGCGGCCGAGAGCGCGACGTCGACCATCGTCAGGCCGGTGCCGACGAGCAGCAGGTCGCCCTCGGGCAGCGGCTCGCGCCAGGGGTCGGCCACCAGGCCGGTCGTGCCGGCGAGGCCCTCGGGCGCCCAGTCGGTGCCCGGGCGCGAGCCCGTGGCCAGCACGACGGCGCGGGCCACGACCGACTCGCCGCCGCGCAGGCGCACCACGAAGCGGTCCCCGCGCCGGTCGACGGTCTCCACCACCTGGTGGCGGCGCTCGAGGCGGGCGTTGCCGGGGTACTCCGAGGCGGTCTCGAGCAGGGACTCCACGTAGCTGCCGTAGACGTGGCGCGGCACGAAGTCCTGCGGCTGGGTCGAGGCGTCGTGGTGGCGGCGCACCCACCGGAAGAAGTGCTCGGGGTCGCGCACGAAGGCGCTCATGCCGCTGGCGGGCACGTTGAGCAGGTGGCGCGGGTCGGTCGTGCGGTACGCCGTGCCGCGGCCGGTCGTCTCCTCAGGGTCGACCAGCACCACCCGGTAGCGCTGGGACAGCCCCGTCACCAGGTGGGAGGCCGTCAGCGTGCCGGCCGCGCCGGCCCCCACGACCACGACCGTGCAGTCACCCTCGCCACCGCGCATGGCTCACCCCCGTCATCAAAGTCAAGTAATCGACTCTGGTTAGACTACCAAACGCGGGGACCGGCTCAGGCGTCCTTGATCTCGCAGATCACCGCGCCGTTGGTGACGGTCGCGCCGACCTCGGCGCTCAGGCCGGTGACCACGCCCGCCTTGTGGGCCTTGAGCGGCTGCTCCATCTTCATGGCCTCCAGGACCACGATGGCGTCGCCCTCGGCCACCTCGTCGCCCTCGGCGACCGAGACCTTGACGATGGTGCCCTGCATGGGGGAGGCGACGGCGTCGCCGGAGACCGCGGCACCGGCCTTGGCGCCGGTCCGGCGCGCGGGCTTGCGGGCGCCGCCCGCCCCGCCGGCACCGCCGCCGACGGCCGCGAGGCCGCCGGGGAGCACGACCTCGAGCCGGCGGCCGCCGACCTCGACGGTCACCTTGTGGCGCTCATCGGGCTCGTCCGCCCCGGCGCTCGGGCCGGCGTACGGCGTGATCTGGTTGTCGAAGTCGGTCTCGATCCACTGCGTGTAGACGCTGAAGGTCTCGCCGTCGCCGACGTACGCCGGGTCGGAGACGACCGCGGCGTGGAAGGGGATCACGGTCGGCATCCCGTCGACGTGGAACTCGGCCAGCGCGCGGCGCGAGCGCTCCAGCGCCTGGGTGCGGTCGCGCCCGGAGACGATCAGCTTGGCGACCAGGGAGTCGAAGGCGCCGGGGATGGTCTCGCCCTCCTCGTAGCCGCCGTCGAGGCGCACGCCCGGGCCGCTCGGGGGCGACCAGCGGGTCAGCGTGCCGGGCGCGGGCATGAAGCCGGCCCCGCCGTCCTCGGCGTTGATGCGGAACTCGATGGAGTGGCCGCGGACCTCGGGGTCGTCGTACCCCAGCTCCTCGCCGGCCGCGATCCGGAACATCTCGCGCACCAGGTCGAGGCCGGTGACCTCCTCGGAGACGCAGTGCTCGACCTGGAGGCGGGTGTTGACCTCGAGGAAGGAGATGGTGCCGTCGGCGGCGACGAGGAACTCGCAGGTGCCGGCGCCGACGTACTCCGCCTCGCGCAGGATCGCCTTGGAGGACTCGTAGAGCTCGGTGACCTGGGCCTCGGTGAGGAACGGCGCGGGCGCCTCCTCGACGAGCTTCTGGTTGCGCCGCTGCAGCGAGCAGTCGCGGGTCGAGACCACCACGACGTTGCCGTGCTGGTCGGCCAGGCACTGGGTCTCGACGTGGCGCGGCTTGTCGAGGAACTTCTCGACCAGGCACTCGCCGCGGCCGAAGGCGCCGACGGCCTCGCGGGTCGCGGCCTCGAAGGCGTCGGGGATCTCCTCGAGGGTGCGGGCGACCTTGAGGCCGCGGCCGCCGCCGCCGTAGACGGCCTTGATGGCCACCGGCAGGCCGTGCTCCTCGGCGAAGGCGACGATCTCCTCGGCACTCTCGACCGGGTCCTTGGTGCCCGGCGCGAGCGGGGCGTGGGCGCGCTCGGCGATGTGCTTGGCCTTGGCCTTGTCGCCCAGCGCGTCGATGGCGGCCGGCGTCGGGCCGATCCAGACCAGGCCGGCGTCGATCACGGCCTGGGCGAAGTCGGCGTTCTCGGCGAGGAAGCCGTAGCCGGGGTGCACGGAGTCGGCGCCGGAGCGCTGCGCCACGGCGACGATCTTGGCGATGTCGAGGTAGGACTCGGCCGGCGTGCTGCCCTCGAGCGAGTGGGCCTCGTCGGCCAGGCGCACGAACAGCGCGTCGCGGTCGGGATCGGCGTAGACCGCCACGCTGCCGATGCCGGCGTCCCGGCAGGCCCGGATGACGCGGACGGCGATCTCGCCACGGTTGGCGACGAGCACCTTCTGCAGCGGCTTCACGTCGGGCACGGTTCTCCTCGGAGCAGGGGGCAGGGGGTCCTCGCGGGAGTCTAGGGCCACCGCTCAGGGCGCGGACGTGGGCTGCGCCACGCCGGGGGACGCGCCGGGGGACGCGCTCCGGGGGAGCGTGAACACGAAGCGGCTGCCGACGCCGTCGGGGCCCTCCTCGACGTGGATCTCCCCGCCGTGGCGCTGCACGACCCGGCGGCAGATGCCCAGGCCCAGGCCGGTGCCGCCGTAGGCGTCGCCGTGGGCCCGCACGAAGGTCTCGAAGATCCGCTCGCGGAGGTTGACCGGCACGCCGATCCCGTTGTCCTCCACGCACACCTCGACCATCTCGCCGACCGTGCGGGCGCTCAGCGAGATCCGCGGCCGGGTCTGCGGCGCGACGTACTTGACCGCGTTGCCCATGAGGTTGTCGACCAGCTGGCGCACCAGCACGACGTCGGCGCGGACCCGGATGCCGGGCTGCACCTCGATGCGGGGCCGCGCCGCGCCGTCGCGCCGCAGCCGGGCGACCTCCTCGGCCACCTCGGACAGGTCGAGGTCCTGCGGTGTCAGCGACTGGTCGCGCGCCACGGTGTAGCTGAGCAGGTCGTCGATGAAGCGGCGCATGTGCGCGGCGGCGCCGAGGATCCGCGAGGTCATCGCGCGACCGTCCTCGGGGCCGACCGGGCCCTCGCCGAAGGACTCCGCCAGCGACTCCGCCCAGCCGCTGACGACGGTGAGCGGGTTGTTGAGGTCGTGGGCCACCACCCCCGCGAAGGAGGCGAGGTTGTCCTCGCGCTCGCGGACCAGCGTGACGTCGCGGAAGGTGACCAGGGCCTGGCGCTGGCCCTCGGCCCCGGGCAGCGGGCTGGCGGAGATCTCCATGACCCGGGCGCCGGACAGCGTGGGGCCGCGGACGACGTAGTTCTCGCCGACCACCTCGCTCCCGGCCAGGGCACGCGCGATCGGGCGCCGGTCGCGGGGGACCGCCTCGCCGTGGAGGTCGTAGAGCACCCCGCCGATGTCCTCCGCGGCGTCCTCCTGCGGCCCGTCGAGACCGAGCAGGTGCATGCCGGCGGGGTTGCGGATGACCACCGTGCGGTCCTCCTGGACCACCACGATGCCCTCGCGGATCTGCTCGAGGATGGCGGCCAGCAGCGTGGCGCGCTGGGCGGAGAAGGCCTCGGAGCGCTGTGCCCGCTCCAGGGCCTCGGTGCGCTCGGACATCACGCAGGACAGGCTCAGCGCCGTCACCACCAGCGCGACCAGCAGGGCCTGGGACAGGGCGGCGCCGAAGCGCGGGTCGTCCAGGCGGGCGAAGACCCCGGAGCCGAGGAGCGTGAAGGTGACCGCCCCGACCCCCGAGGCGGCTGCGTGCACCACGGCCGTGACCGGGTGCAGCCGCAGGCCGGCCCACACGGTCGGCAGCGTGAGCAGGAAGGTCACCGGCAGCGGCTGGCGCCGGCTGAACACCACGGCGTACACCGCGACCGTGATGACCACGAGCAGCACGACCTCGACCAGGTGGCGGCCCGAGCGGGGGGCCCAGGAGGCCACCGTCGTCGCGACGTCGTGGTCGCGGAGCGCGGCCGCGACGCCCGGCCCCGCCTGGAGGACGACGGCGGCGATCGCCACCGACCAGCAGGTGCTGCGCACCGTCACCAGCAGGGCGTCGGCCAGGTCGGGGGTCGGGATCAGCCCCAGCCCCAGCACCCGGACGGCCGAGGCGGCCAGCGAGCTCAGCAGCACGGCCCCGAGGAAGGCACCGAGGTCGGGCAGCCGGGACAGGCGCCGGGTGCCGCCCGAGCCCCAGACCGAGGGGGCCCAGCGGAGCATCAGCAGCTGGTAGACCAGGGCCTGCACCACGACCTGCAGGGCGCCCATGGCGGCGCGGCCGGTGGTGGCGCCGGCGGCCTCGAGGGCCAGCGAGGTGGCGGCCACGAGCAGCACGGCGTCCACCGGCCAGGTGGTCCGCGAGCCGGTGGCGGCCCAGACGAGCGCCACGCCGGACAGCGGCCAGACCAGGCTGGTGGCGAACTCCTCGCGGAAGGTGGCGTACCCCAGGTCGGCCGCGAGCCAGGTGGCGGCGACGAGCAGCACCCACCGGACCGCCTGCCCGCGCCCCGTGAGGCCTGCGGGCATGCCGCTGCCCGTGGAGACCGCCGACGCCATGGGAGGAGTATCTCCGCTCGCGGGCCCCGTGGGCAGGGGAAACCGGGAACTCCCGGCGTCGTCACCCCAGGTGGTGCGACAGGAACGCGGCCACGCGACCGAGCTCGGCCTCGACGTTGTCCGGCCCGAGGAAGTAGTGGTCCCGGCCCCGCACGACGTGGTGGACGACCTCGGTGCCCTCCTGGGCCAGCCGGTGGGCGTAGGCGTCGCCCTCGCGCCGCAGCAGGTCGCGCTCGGCCGTGACGACCAGCGTGGGCGGCAGCCCGGCCAGCGAGGGGGCGCGGAGCGGCGAGGCGCGGGGCTCGGTCCGGCGCGTCGCGTCGCGGAAGTACGTCGCCCGCACCAGGTCGAGGACCTCCGGCCCCAGCATGGGCGTGCCCACCGGCCGCTTCGCGGCGTGGTCCTCGGCCACGTCCAGCGACGGGACGCCGAGCACGCAGCAGCGCGGCGCCGGGCCGCCCGCGTCGCGGACCTGGAGGCACGCCGACGCGGCGAGGTTGCCGCCCGAGCTGAACCCGCCCACCGACCACCGGTGGGGGTCCACGCCCAGCGCCGCGCCCCGGGCGGCCACGTGCACCAGGGCGTCGGCGGCCTGCTCGTGCGCGACCGGGTAGCGCACCTGCGGGGCCGCGTCGTGGTCGAGCAGCAGCACCGCGATCCCTGCGCGGGCCACGAGGAAGTGGGCGAGGAACGCGTCCATCCGGGGGTGGCGCATCACGAAGGCACCGCCGTGCAGGTGCACGTGCAGGGGCGGCCGGGTGCTGCCCGCGGGGCGGTAGAGCAGGCCGCCGACCTCGCCGTGCCGGGTCGGCACCCGCACCCGCCGCGGGGCCGGCGCGCGCGTGCCCGGCAGGAGCAGCTCCCGGCCGTAGCGGACGGTCAGCGGGGCGAGCACCTGCATCAGCCAGGCACGCCGGTCCGGAGTCATGCGAGGGGTTCGCCGCGCGCGCCCGCGCGGATGGGACGATGGGCCCATGACGCAGCAACCCTTCTCACGACCCGGTGCGATCGACCTGTCCGGCCTCCAGGCCCCCGCGGGTCCTGGCGGACCGGGTGGACCGGCTGGAGCGGGCGCCCCCGGCGGCGCGCCGAGCGCGGCGTACGTCGTGACGGTGACCGAGCAGAACTTCCAGGACGTCCTGGAGAGCTCGCGCAACGCCCCGGTGCTGCTGGCGTTCGAGAGCCCCGAGCGCTCGCCCGAGAGCACCCGCCTGGCCGACGACGTGCAGACCCTCTCCACGGAGCTCGAGGGCCGCTTCCTGCTGGGTCGCGTCGACATCGACCGGGTGCCGCAGATCGCCCAGGCGATGCAGATCCCCTCGGTCCCGCTCGTGGTGCTCGTGGCGCAGGGCCGCCCGATGCCGCTGTTCCAGGACGCCGCCCCGATCGACGACCTCCGCGCCGCCCTGACCCAGGTGCTGCAGCAGCTGACCGCCAGCGGCATCACCGGGCGCCACCAGCCCCGCAGCGGCACCGGTGAGGTCGACGAGGAGACCGGCGAGGAGCAGCTCGACCCGCGCTACCTCCCGGCCCAGGACGCGCTGGAGCGCGGTGACGTGGCCGCGGCCGTGGCGGAGTACCAGAAGCTGGTCGACGCCAACCCCGCCGACGCCGAGGCCGCCGCCGGCCTGGCCATGGCGAAGGTGCTGCAGCGCACCGACGGCGTCGACCTGCAGCAGGCGCGCAGCGCGGCCGCCGCCGCGCCCGACGACGTCGACGCCCAGACCCTGGTGGCCGACCTCGACCTCCTCGGCGGCCACGTCGACGACGCCTTCGCCCGCCTGGTCGAGCTGGTCAGGCGCACCGCCGGCCCCGAGCGCGACCGGGCCCGCACCCACCTGATCGCGCTGTTCGGGGCCGTCGGCAACGACGACCCGCGGGTCCAGCGGGCGCGTCGCGACCTCGCCAGCGCGCTCTTCTGAGCCGGGACCCTAGGGTGGTGGGCCTGGCCCCGCCCGTGGGCCGCGAGGGAGAACGCCCATGAGCACGGTCGAGGTCGTCACGTCGATCGACATCCACGGCGGGATCCTGGTCGGCGACGACGGGTCGCCCGCCTCGCGCCAGGCCGTCCGCTGGGCAGCGGGGCTCGCCGGCCGGCTGGGGGCCCCGCTCCACGTCGTCCGCAGCTGGGCCATCTCCTCGGCGCCGCGGCCGGCCACGGCCACGGGGGGCTACGTCCCGCCGCTGACCGACTTCGAGCAGGCGGTGCTCGACCGGCTCCGCGCCGACGTGGACTCGCTCGAGCTGCCCGAGGGCACCGACCTGCAGCTCCACGTCCTCCACGGCCCCGCGGGGCGCCGCTTGGTCGAGGCCTCGGAGCACGCCGAGATGCTGGTCGTCGGCACCCGGGGCGCGGGCGGCTTCCTGGGCCTGCGGATGGGCTCCACCGCCGACCAGGTGATGCGCCACGCCCACTGCCCCGTGGTCGTGGTGCCGGTCCCCGGCGCCGACGACCCGGACGACCTCGACACCCAGCTGCTCGGCCGCGGCTGACCTCCCCGTGAGCACCGCACACGCCCCGGCGGGCCCGGTCCGGCTGACGCCGGTCGGCCAGACGTACGTCGCGGCGGTCGCGGTCGCCGCCGGTGTCTCGCTGCTGCTCGACACCCCGGTCGCGTGGGTGCTGCTCGTCGTGCTGGCGCTGCCGCTGAGCCTGGTCGCGATGTGGGTCGGCTTCTACGCCACCCTGGCCGTCGGCTTCGTCCTGGGCCACGCGACCGACCAGCTCTCGTGGCCGGTCGCCCTGGTGTGGGTCGCGGTGTGGACCGCGACCGCGTGGGTCAACGCCCGGCTGGTCGAGAAGCTGCTACGCCACGGCTGGGACGCCCTGCGGGTCGGACCGCGCCAGCGCGTCGAGGACGACGACCCCGACGTCTGGTGAGCCGGCGAGCGGGGCTCAGCGCCCGCTCTCGGTGTACGCCGCCCCGCCCGGTTCGTCCAGCGCCGCCAGCGCGGCCTCGATGCGCCGCGCCGTGAAGTCGGCGCACAGCTCGCGCACCTCCGCGGGGGTGTGGAAGGCCACCGAGCGGATCTCGCGCTCCTGGCGCACCACGGCGTCGAGCAGGGAGGGGTCGTGGACGCCGCCGTCGAAGACCAGGCACAGCGCGTCGTCCCAGCCGCCCCACGGCGGCAGCCAGTCGGTCAGCAGCAGCCGGCCCGGGGCGAGGTCGAGGGCCAGCTCCTCCTCCACCTCGCGGGCCACGGCGACCTGGGGCGACTCGCCGACCTCGACCACCCCGCCGGGCAGGTCGTGGTCGCGCTTGTAGGTCAGCCGGCACAGCAGCACGCGGCCGTCGGGGTCGCGCACCAGCAGCTGGCTGATCGCGCGCTTGCGCGGCAGGAACGAGTTGAGCAGCGTCCGGAACCCCGCGGGGTCCTCCAGCGGGGTGTCGTCGACGAGCCGGGCGTAGACGACCCGGTCCGTGCCGCGGCCGCGATCGCCGGCGTCGGTCCCGCCCGCCACGCCCCCGGAGACCGCTCCGGCCACGCCCCGGGCCACGCCCTCGCGCATCAGCCCGGCGAAGGTGGCCACCCGCTGCGCCTGCTCGTCGTCGGGGTCGACGTGGGTCTCGACCCGGGTCGACCCGCCCTTGAAGGCCGACTCCACCACGCGCCGGACCTCCGCGGCGGAGGCGCGGACCCCCTGCTCCTGCAGGTCGGGCGTCCAGGAGACGCGCACGACGCCGGGGGCGACGGAGGTCAGGTGGGCGGGCAC
The DNA here is from genome assembly GCF_900104965.1 of Nocardioides scoriae. Classification (NCBI taxonomy): domain Bacteria; kingdom Bacillati; phylum Actinomycetota; class Actinomycetes; order Propionibacteriales; family Nocardioidaceae; genus Nocardioides; species Nocardioides scoriae. The sequence goes on from NZ_LT629757.1 coordinate 3,893,897, forward strand.
GGGCCCAGCCTAGTGAGGCGCCCCGACGCCCCGGCTAGCCGAACCGGACGGCCAGCACCCCCGCCGCGACGGCCAGCGGCACCACGAGCAGGCCCTCCAGCCCGAACCCGAGGGCCGAGACCTCCAGGCCCCGGCGGCGGCAGCTGCGCAGCCACAGCAGGTTGGCCAGCGACCCCCAGGCCAGCAGCAGCGGCCCGACGTTGACGGCCACGAGCGCGGTCACCAGGCGCTCGGTGGTGCCGGCGAACGGCTCCACGACGAGGTACGCCGGAAGGTTGTTGACCACGTTGGCCAGCACGACCGTCACCCCCGCCAGCTGTCCCAGGTCGGCCAGCGAGCCCCCCGACCCGAAGGTCGCGGTCAGCAGCGGCCGGGCCTCGGTGACGAGCAGGTCGACCACCACGAAGAGCACCACGGCGAACACCAGCACCGACCACGGCACCAGGGAGAGCAGCCGCCGCGGCGCGACCGCGGCCGGGCGGCGCACGGCGAAGCCGGCGACCAGGGCCACCACCGCGACCAGCGAGGTCAGCCAGGCGGGGACGCCGAGCACGACGGCCGGGCCGATGAGCAGCACCACCACCGCCGCGAGGCGCACCAGCACCCGGTCGACCTCGGGCAGCTCCCGGGGCACGTCGTAGCGCCCGCGCAGCGCCGCTCGGTGGCGCACCAGCAGCACCAGCAGCACGGCGGCGAGCACGGCCAGCTGCGGCACCCAGGTGGCCTGCACGAAGGCGACCGGGTCCAGCCGCAGCCGCTCCTGGGCGAGCAGGTTGGTCAGGTTGGAGACCGGGAGCAGCAGCGAGGCGGTGTTGGCCAGCCAGATCGAGGCGAAGGCGAAGGGCAGCGGGCTCAGCCCCAGCTCGGAGGCCAGGGCCAGCCCGATGGGGGCCAGCAGCACGGCCGTGGTGTCGATGCTCAGCACCCAGGTGCACGCGGTCGCCAGGGAGCAGAACAGCACGAACAGCAGCAACCGGCTGCCCCGGCCGAAGCGTGCCGCCAGGTGCGCGCCCACGTCGAACAGGCCTGCGTCGTCGCACAGGTCGGCCACGACCTGGATCAGCACCAGGAACAGCAGTACCGGCCAGACGCGGTCGGCGACCCCGGCCAGGGAGGAGACGACCGCGTCGAGCCCCCCGCTCACCGGCGGGCGTGCAGCCAGACGGTGCCCAGCGGGGGCACCCGCAGGCTCGCCGAGGCGGGCTGGCCCTGGTGGGGCTCCGCGTGGGCCGTGACCGTGCCGAGGTTGCCGACGCCGGAGCCGCCGTAGACCTCGGCGTCGCTGTTGAGGACCTCGCTCCACTCACCGGCGAAGGGCAGCCCGAGCCGGTAGTTCTCGCGGGGACCGCCCGAGAAGTTGGTGACCGAGACCAGGGCGCTGCCGTCGTCGCCCCAGCGCACGAAGGCCACGGTGTTGCCGCCGGCGTCGTCGGCCTCCAGCCACTGGAAGCCGGCGGGGTCGGAGTCCTGCGACCACAGCGCGGGGCTGTCGAGGTAGATGCCGTTGAGGTCGGCCACGAGGCGTCGCACGCCCTCGTGGTCCTGGTCCTGGAGCAGCCACCAGTCGAGCTCGCGCTGCTCGGCCCACTCCTGGTCCTGGCCGAACTCGGTGCCCATGAAGAGCAGCTGCTTGCCCGGGTGGGCCCACTGCCACGACAGGTAGGCCCGCAGGTTCGCGAACTTCTGCCAGCGGTCGCCGGGCATCTTGCGCAGCAGCGAGCCCTTGCCGTGCACGACCTCGTCGTGGCTGATCGGCAGCACGAAGTTCTCGGAGTAGGCGTAGACCATCGAGAAGGTGACCTCGTGGTGGTGGAAGCCGCGGTGGATCGGGTCGCGGGCGATGTAGGCCAGCGAGTCGTGCATCCAGCCCATGTTCCACTTCAGCCCGAAGCCCAGGCCCCCGGCGTCGGTGGGCTTGGTGACGCCCGGCCAGGAGGTGGACTCCTCGGCGATGGTCACGGCACCCGGCACGTTCTTGTAGACGGTGGCGTTGAGCTCCTGGAGGAACTGCACGGCCTCGAGGTTCTCCCGCCCGCCGTGCACGTTGGGCTCCCACTGGCCGGCCTCGCGGGAGTAGTCGAGGTAGAGCATCGAGGCCACGGCGTCGACGCGGATGCCGTCGACGTGGAACTCCTGGAGCCAGTAGAGCGCGTTGGCGACCAGGAAGTTGCGGATCTCGCGGCGGCCGAAGTCGAAGACGTAGGTGCCCCAGTCGGGGTGCTCGCCACGGCTGGGGTTGGGGTCCTCGTAGAGCGGCGAGCCGTCGAACCGGGCCAGCGCGAACTCGTCCTTGGGGAAGTGCGCGGGCACCCAGTCGACGATGACGCCGATGCCGGCGAGGTGCAGCGCCTGCACCAGGCGGCGGAAGCCGTCGGGGTCGCCGAAGCGCGCGGTGGGGGCGTAGTAGGAGGTGACCTGGTAGCCCCACGAGCCGCCGAAGGGGTGCTCCATGACGGGCAGGAACTCCACGTGGGTGAAGCCCATCTCCTGCACGTAGGGCACGAGGTGCTCGGCCAGCTCGTCGTAGGTGTACTGCCCGCCGCCGGGGTGCTGGCGCCAGGAGCCCAGGTGGACCTCGTAGACCGACATCGGCTGCTGGTCGTGGCGCGTGGACTCCGCGCGGGCGGTCATCCACTCGTCGTCGGTCCAGGTGTGGGTGGAGTCGAAGACGACCGAGGCGGTCAGCGGGGGGACCTCGGTGTGGAACGCCATCGGGTCGGCCTTGTCGCGCCACTGGCCGTCGGCGCCGCGGACGTGGAACTTGTAGGCCGCGCCGGAGCCGACGCCGGGCACGAAGCACTCCCAGATGCCGGAGGTGCCGACCGCGGCCATCGGGCTGCGGCTGCCGTCCCAGTCGTTGAAGCCGCCACGCACCTGCACCTCGTGGGCGCGGGGCGCCCAGACGCGGAAGGTGGTGCCGCCGTCGACGACGTGGGCGCCGAGCGCCTCCCAGAGCCGCTCGTGGCGGCCCTCGTTGATCAGGTGGACGTCGATCTCGCCGATGGTGGTGTCGGTCATGAGGGGGCTCCGATGCGTGAGATGGCGGCGAGCGGGATGTCGACCCAGCCGGGTCGGTTGCGGGCTTCGTAGCCCACCTCGTAGACGGCCTTGTCGGCCTCGTAGGCGTCGACGAGCGCCTGCTCGACCTCCCCGAGAGGGGTGCCGCCACCGGCGACGCGGCGCTCGACGTACCCGTGCAGGAAGGCCTCGCGGTTGCGCTGGCGCCACTCCTGGGCACGGTAGACGATCTGCGGCCCGGGGTCCCCGAGCTGGTGCAGGTCCTTGACGACCGACTGGGCGGCGTAGTCGAAGGACCGCAGCATGCCGGCGACGTCGCGCCAGGGCGAGTCGGGCAGGCGGCGCTCCTCCAGCGGCTTGGCGGGCTCGCCCTCGAAGTCGACCAGCTTCCAGCCACGGGCGGTGCGCAGGGTCTGGCCGAGGTGGAGGTCGCCGTGGACCCGCTGCACCTCCTGGCGCCCGAGGTCCCCGAGGTCGGCGAAGACGCGGCGCAGCGCCTCGGCGTGCGGCGCGAGCTCGGGGACGCCGGCCAGCTGCGCCTCCAGGCGCACCCGCATGGCGTCGGCCAGGCCGGAGCCGTCGACGGTCTCGACCCCGAAGTGCTCCTGCAGCACGAGGTGGACGTCGGCCACCGCGGCGCCGAGGCGCTCGGCGTCGCCGGCGAAGTCGCCGCCGACCTCCTCGGCGTGCAGGTCGGCCTCGCTGAACAGGTTGCGCACGCTCGACAGCGCCAGGTCCCAGCCGTCGACCGCGGTGCGCAGGAACTGCTGCAGCATCGCCAGGTCGTCCTCGCCCGCCTGGACCCAGCCGTAGAGCGCGGCCACGTTGGGGTTGGCGGCCTCGGTGAGGACCCGGTGGATCTCGATGTCGGGGTTGCGGCCGCTGGTCACCTTGCGGAAGACCTTGAGCAGGCTGTCGTCGCCGAAGGCGACCGAGGAGTTGCTCTGCTCGCCGCTGAACAGCGTCGAGTGCACGTCGGTGGCCAGCTCGTGCTCGCCGATCCGGTGGAAGGTGGTGCCGCCGTACGCCTGCTCGCCGCTGGCGGGGGTGGAGCAGAAGGTGGCCAGGTAGACCGCCATCGCCTCGCGGTCGTGCACGGCGTCGTAGGTCCAGCGCCGGCCCAGCTCGGGGGCCTGGGGGTCGGTCCCGGTGCCGACGAGCGCGTGGCCGATGCGGTGCTGCTCCTCGAGGTGGTGGACCAGCGGCATCTGGTAGCGCTCGGTGGTGCCGTCGGGGTAGGTGACGGTCAGCAGGTCGATGGTGACCAGCGGGGGGCCGGGCAGGGTCGCGACCCGGACCACGTCGGTGACCTCGTGGTCGCGGCCCTTGCCGGCGAACCAGCGCGCCTGCGCCAGGTAGGCCGTCATCTGCGGGTGGCTCATCGCGGGACTCCTGTCGTGTCGTCGGACCCCACGGCGGGCAGCCGCATCCAGTAGAAGCCGTAGCCGCCGAGGGTGAGCAGGTAGGGCAGCTCGCCCACCCGGGGGAAGCGCACCCCGCCGAGCATCTCGACGGGGGTCAGGCCCTCCCACCTTCGCAGGTCGAGCTCGACCGGCTGGGGGAACCGGGAGAGGTTGTTGACGCACAGCACCGTGTCGGTCAGGCCCGTCGCCGGGTCGTGGTGCTCGCGCACGTACGACAGCACCGAGGGGTTGGAGCCGCCGAGGTCGCTGAACCCGCCGAGGCCGAAGCAGGGGTGCTGCTTGCGGGCCGCGATCATGCGCCGCGTCCAGTGCAGCAGGGAGGACTGGTCGTCCAGCTCGGTCTCGACATTGACGCGTTGGTACCCGAAAACCGGGTCCTGGACCGTCGGCAGGTGCAACCGCCCGGGGTTGGCCGAGGAGAATCCGGCGTTGCGGTCGGGGGTCCACTGCATCGGGGTCCGGACGCCGTCGCGGTCGCCCAGCCAGATGTTGTCGCCCATCCCGATCTCGTCGCCGTAGTAGAGCACCGGCGAGCCCGGGAGGGAGAGCAGCAGGGCGGTGAACAGCTCCATCCGGTTGACGTCGTTGTCCAGCAGCGGGGCCAGGCGCCGGCGGATGCCGATGTTGGCCTTCATCCGGGGGTCGCCGGCGTACTCCGACCACATGTAGTCGCGGTCCTCGTCGGTGACCATCTCCAGCGTCAGCTCGTCGTGGTTGCGCAGGAAGATGCCCCACTGGCAGCCGGCGGGGATGGCCGGCGTCTCCTCGAGGATCTCCGAGATCGGGAACCGGTTCTCCCGGCGCACGGCCATGAAGATGCGCGGCATCACCGGGAAGTGGAAGGCCATGTGGCACTCGTCGCCGCCGACGGACGCGTCACCGAAGTACTCCACGACGTCGGTGGGCCACTGGTTGGCCTCGCACAGCAGCACCCGGCCCGGGTAGTGCTCGTCCACGAAGCGGCGCACCGCCTTGAGCGCGGCGTGGGTCTCGGGCAGGTTCTCGCCGTTGGTGCCGGGCCGCTCGAACAGGTACGGCACGGCGTCGAGCCGGAAGCCGTCGAGGCCCATGTCGAGCCAGAACGCCATCGCCTCGAGCATCGCCTCGAGCACGGCCGGGTGGTCGAAGTTGAGGTCGGGCTGGTGGTGGAAGAACCGGTGCCAGAAGTACTGCTCGCGCACCGGGTCCCAGGTCCAGTTGGAGGGCTCGGTGTCGACGAAGATGATGCGTGCGTCGGCGTACAGGTCGTCGTCGTCGGACCAGACGTAGAAGTCGCCGTAGGGGCCCTCGGGGTCGCTGCGGCTGGCCTGGAACCACGGGTGCTGGTCGCTGGTGTGGTTCATGACGAAGTCGATGATCACGCGGATGCCGCGCTGGTGGGCCTCGTCGAGGAAGTGCTGGAAGTCCTCGACCGTGCCGACCTCGGGCTGCAGGCCGGTGTAGTCGGCGACGTCGTACCCGCCGTCGCGCAGCGGCGAGGTGAAGAACGGCGGCACCCACAGGCAGTCGACGCCGAGCCACGCGAGGTAGTCGAGCTTCTCGGTGAGGCCGCGGAAGTCACCGACGCCGTCCCCGTCGGAGTCCTTGAAGGAGCGGACCAGCACCTCGTAGAAGACGGCCGTCTTGAACCAGTCGGGCTCCTCGCCGACCACCTGCGGGTCGGCCGAGGTCACCCCTCCGCCTGGGGCGGGTAGCGCAGCGCCAGGACGTGGGCGGGCTCGACGTGGGGGTCGAGGTGGACGTAGTTGTGCGCGCCCCAGGTCCAGTCCTGGCCGGTGATCTCGTCGTGGACCACCACGGTGTCGTGCCACTCCAGGCCGAGCTCCGGCATGTCGAGGTGGACGGTGGTGGTGTGCGGGGACCACGGGTCGACGTTGAGGACCACCACGACCGTGTCGGTGCCGCCGTCGTCGGTGGGGGTCGACTTGGAGAACACCAGCACCGAGTCGTCGTCGGAGCTGTGCACGGTCAGGTTGCGCAGCTGCTGCAGCGCCGGGTGGGCGGCGCGGACCTCGTTGAGCCGGGTGAGGTAAGGCGCCAGGGTCTCGCCGCGCTCGGCGGCGCCGTCCCAGTCGCGCACCTTGAGCTGGAACTTCTCCGAGTCGAGGTAGTCCTCGGTGCCGGGGCGCAGCGCGACGTGCTCGTAGAGCTCGTACCCGGCGTACACCCCCCAGCTGGGCGAGCTGGTGGCCGCCAGCGCCGCGCGGATCCGGAACGCCGGCGGGCCGCCGTGCTGGAGGAAGGCCGGGAGGATGTCGGGGGTGTTGACGAAGAAGTTGGGGCGCAGCACCGCCGAGGTCTCGTGGGAGACCTCCTGGAGGTACTCCGCGATCTCCAACCGGGCGTTGCGCCAGGTGAAGTAGGTGTAGCTCTGGTGGTAGCCCACGGTGGCCAGCGCCTGCATCATCGGCGGCTTGGTGAAGGCCTCGGAGAGGAACAGCACGTCGGGGTCGGTGGCCCGGACCCGCCCGAGCAGCCACTCCCAGAAGGCGACCGGCTTGGTGTGGGGGTTGTCGACGCGGAAGATCCGCACGCCCCGGTCCATCCAGAACCGCAGCACCCGCTCGCACTCGGCGTAGATGCCCTCGGGGTCGCGGTCGAAGTTGATCGGGTAGATGTCCTGGTACTTCTTCGGCGGGTTCTCGGCGTACGCGATGGTGCCGTCGACGCGGACGGTGAACCACTCGGGGTGCTCCTTCGCCCACGGGTGGTCGGGAGCGGCCTGGAGCGCGTAGTCGAGCGCGACCTCCAGGCCCACGCTGCGGGCCTCGGCGAGGAAGGCGTCGAAGTCCTCCAGCGTGCCGAGGTCGGGGTGGACGGCGTCGTGGCCGCCGTCCTTGCTGCCGATCGCCCAGGGGGAACCGACGTCGTCCGGCGTGGGCGTGAGGGTGTTGTTGGCGCCCTTGCGGTTGACCTCGCCGATCGGGTGGATCGGAGGCAGGTAGAGCACGTGGAAGCCCATGTCCGCGATCGAGCGCAGCCGCTTGGTCGCGGTGCGGAAGGTGCCGCTGACGAGCTTCCCGGTGGCCTCGTCGACGTGGGCGCCCTCGGAGCGCGGGAAGAACTCGTACCAGCTGGAGTAGAGCGCGCGCTCGCGGTCGGCGAAGAACGGGTAGGGCCCCTCGACGCTGAGCAGCTCGCGCAGCGGGTGGGCGGCGAAGACCTCGGCGAGCTCGGGCGACTCCGCCGCGGCGAGCCGCGCGGGCACCGGCCGGGACTCGTCCCGGACCGCCGTCCTGGTGTCCGCGAGGACGCGGGCCTCGGCCCGGTCGACGCCCGGCTCGGCGGCGACCCGGTCCAGCAGCAGCACCAGCTCGGCGAACATCACCTCGACGTCGACGCCGGCGGTGATCTTGAGGGGGCCGTCGTGCAGCCAGGTGCCGAGCGGGTCGCCCCAGGCCTGCACCTCGAAGGTCCACGGGCCCTCGGTGTCGGGGCGCACCGGCGCCCGCATCCGGGAGACCTGGTCGGGCACCTCGACCATGCGCACCGGCGGGCGGCGGGTGCCCTCGGGGTCGGTGAGCACCACCTCGGCGCCCAGCTGGTCGTGGCCCTCGCGGAAGACCAGGGCGGTGACGTCGAACCACTCGCCGACGGTGCCCTTGGCGGGGTTGCGTCCGAGGTTGACCACGGGGGTCACGTCCATCACGGGGATTCGTCCGACCATGGCTCCACCCTCGCGGAGCGGAGGGCCGCGCGCAAACCATTCCCGGTCGCGCGGACGGGATTCGCGAGAATCGTTGGATCGATCCAAGCATTCGGTTACGGTGCTCCCCGTGCGAGCCATCCGTCGATTCACCGTGCGTCCCGTCCTGCCCGAGAAGCTGAGCCAGCTCAGCGACCTCGCGCTCAACCTGCGCTGGTCGTGGAGCCCCGAGACGCAGGACGTCTTCGCGGCGCTGGACCCCGAGGTCTGGCGCGCCAGCGGCCACGACCCGGTCAAGACGCTGGGGGCGGTGTCCCCGGCCCGCCTCGACGAGCTCGCCCGCGACAAGCGCTTCGTCAAGCGGCTGCAGCTCGCGCACGCCGACCTCGAGGACTACCTCGGCTCCGACCGCTGGTTCCAGAAGCAGGTCAAGGGCCGCGGCCGCCAGGGCGGCGACCAGGACCTGCCCCGCGCCATCGCCTACTTCAGCTCGGAGTACGGCATCACCTCGGTGCTCCCGCAGTACTCCGGCGGGCTCGGCATCCTGGCCGGCGACCACCTCAAGACCGCCAGCGACCTCGGCATCCCGCTGATCGGCGTCGGCCTGCTCTACCAGATGGGCTACTTCCGCCAGTCGCTCTCGCGCGAGGGATGGCAGCAGGAGAGCTACCCCGTCCTGGACCCCGACGGCCTGCCCATCGTGCCGCTGCGCGAGGCCGACGGCGCCCAGGCGACGGTCGAGATCGCGGTCCCCGGCGACCACCCGATGGTGGCCCGCGTCTGGATCGCCCACGTCGGCCGGGTGCCGCTGCTGCTGCTCGACACCGACACCGAGGAGAACCCCCAGCACCTGCGCGAGGTCACCGACCGCCTCTACGGCGGCACCACCGAGCACCGGCTGCAGCAGGAGCTGCTGCTCGGCATCGGGGGCGTCCGCGCGGTCCGCGCCTACTGCCGCCTCACCGACCACCCCGCGCCCGAGGTCTTCCACTGCAACGAGGGCCACGCCGGCTTCCTCGGCGTCGAGCGGATCCGCGAGCTCACCGTGGCCGAGGGCGGGCCGGGGCTCGACCTCGACACCGCGCTCGAGGTCACCCGCGCGGGCAGCGTGTTCACCACCCACACCCCGGTGCCGGCCGGCATCGACCGCTTCCCGCGGCAGCTGGTGGAGCAGTACTTCGGCGGCCAGGGCGCCGCCCCCGGCGTGCCCGTCGACCGGATCCTGGCCCTGGGGGCCGAGGACTACCAGGGCGGCGACCCCGGCGTGTTCAACATGGCGGTCATGGGCTTCCGGCTCGCGCAGCGCGCCAACGGCGTCTCGCAGCTGCACGGCGAGGTCAGCCGCGGCATGTTCAACGGCCTGTGGCCCGCCTTCGACGAGGCCGAGGTGCCGATCACCTCGATCACCAACGGCGTCCACGCCCCCACCTGGGTCGGGCGCGAGGTCTTCGAGCTCGCCGACCAGCACGGCGACGACGTCTGGGCCGCGGTCGACAAGGTCTCCGGCAAGGACCTGTGGGCCACCAAGCGCGTGCTGCGCGACCAGCTCATCGACGACGCCCGCCGCCGGCTCCGCGCCTCGTGGCTGGAGCGGGGTGCCGCGCCGGCCGAGCTGGGCTGGATCGACGGTGCGCTCGACCCCGACGTCCTGACCATCGGGTTCGCGCGCCGGGTGCCGTCGTACAAGCGGCTCACGCTGATGCTGCGCGACCCCGCCCGCCTCAAGCGGCTGCTGCTCGACCCCGAGCGCCCGGTCCAGCTGGTCATCGCCGGCAAGAGCCACCCCGCCGACGACGGCGGCAAGCAGCTGATCCAGCAGATCGTGCGCTTCGCCGACGACCCGGAGGTGCGCCACCGGATCGCGTTCCTGCCCAACTACGACATCGCGATGGCGCAGCCGCTCTACCCCGGCTGCGACGTGTGGCTCAACAACCCGCTGCGTCCCTACGAGGCCTGCGGCACCTCCGGCATGAAGGCCGCCCTCAACGGCGGCCTCAACCTGTCGATCCTCGACGGCTGGTGGGACGAGTGGTACGACGGCAGCAACGGCTGGGCGATCCCCTCGGCCGACGACGGCAGCGGTGCGGGCGCCGAGCTGGACAACGGCCGGCGTGACGACCTCGAGGCCGGCGCGCTCTACGACCTGCTCGAGAAGGACGTCGCCCCGCGCTTCTACGACGTCGACGCCGACGGGGTGCCCCTGCGCTGGATCGAGATGGTTCGCCACACCCTGAAGTCGCTCGGCCCCAAGGTGCTCTCGACGCGGATGCTGCAGGAGTACGTCGAGAAGCTCTACTCGCCGTCGGCCGTGGCCTCCCGCGCCCTCAACGACTCCTTCGACGGTGCCCGCGAGCTCGCCGGGTGGAAGTCGCGGGTGCGCCACGGCTGGGGCGAGGTCCGCGTCGACCACGTCGAGAGCGGCGGCCTGCCCGACGTGCCGGAGATCGGTGCCTCGCTCGAGGTCCACGCGTTCGTGTCCCTCGGGGGGCTCGACCCCGCCGACGTGCAGGTCCAGGTGGTCCACGGCCGCGTGGGTGCCGACGACTCGCTCACCGACGCCACCACGACGCCGCTGGTGCTGGGGGAGTCCTACGAGGGCGGTCGGCACCGCTTCGACGGCCACGTGCCGCTCTCGCGGGCGGGCTCGTTCGGCTACACCGTCCGGGTGCTGCCGCACCACGCCGACCTGGCCTCGCCGGCCGAGCTCGGGCTGGTCGCCCTCGCCTAGCGGGGCCCGGCGGGACCGGCGGGGCCCGGAGGGCCCTGCTGGTCTCAGCCCCGCGCGGTCAGCACCAGCGGGTCGCCGTCGGTGATGGCCACGGTGTGCTCGGAGTGGGCGCCGCGCGAGCCGTCGCCGCTGCGCAGCGTCCAGCCGTCGGCGTCGGTGTGCAGCCGGTCGGTGGTGGCGAGGAACCACGGCTCGATGGCGATCACCAAGCCCGGGCGGAGCTTGAAGCCGCGGCCCGCCCGCCCGTCGTTGGGGATGTGCGGGTCGCCGTGCATGGTCCGGCCGACCCCGTGGCCGCCGAACTGGGTGTTGATCGAGAGGCCCTCGGCGCGGGCGACCTCGGCGATGGCGGCGGAGATGTCGCCGATCCGACGGCCGGGGCGTGCCTGCTCGATGGCCGCCGCCAGCGCCCGCTGGGTGGTGTCGATGAGCGCCAGGTCGGCGGGGGCGGGCGTGCCGACCACGACGCTGACCGCCGAGTCGGCCACCCAGCCGTCGACCGACGCCGCGAAGTCGAGGCTCACCAGGTCGCCGTCGACCAGCGTGTAGTCGTGCGGCAGGCCGTGGAGCACGGCGTCGTTGACCGAGGTGCACAGCACCTTGCCGAACGGCATCGCCCCGAAGGAGGGGTGGTAGTCGACGTAGCACGACTCGGCGCCCCGCTCGCGGATCATCTGGTGGGCCAGGGCGTCCAGCTCCAGCAGGTTGACCCCGACGTCGACCCGCTCGACCAGCCGGGTCAGGACGTCGGCGACGAAGCGCCCGGCGGGGCGCATCTGCTCGATCTCGGTGGGGGTGCGCAGCTCGATCACCCGGCGAGCCTACGGGCGGGGGTCGTCCTGCTGGAGCAGCACCAGGGAGCGGGCGGCGACCAGCATCGTCTCCCCGGCGGCGACCCGGGTGCCGACGGGGTGCTGCGGGTCGGTCGAGATCACGACGCACCCCGACTTCACCCAGTCCTGCACCGGGAGCACCACCTCGCAGTCCTGCGGCGAGGCGTTGAGCCAGATCATGAAGCTGGTGTCGCGCTGCTGCTCGCCGCGCGGGCCGGGGGAGCGCAGCGGGTCGCCGGAGACGAACATCCCGAAGGAGTGCAGCAGCGGGTCCAGCCAGTCGTCGGCCGTCATCTCGCGGCCCTGCGGGTGGATCCAGGCCAGGTCCTTGGGCCCGCCGCGGATCGTGGGCCGGCCCTCGAACCAGTGCCGCTGGCGCAGCGCCGGGTGCTCGCGCCGCAGCCGCAGTGCCGTGCGGGTGACGTCGAACAGGTCGAGCCACGCGTCGTCGGCCCGCCAGTCGACCCACGAGGTCTCGTTGTCCTGGCAGTAGGGGTTGTTGCTGCCCCCCTGCGTGCGCCCGCGCTCGTCGCCGGCGGTGATCATCGGGACGCCGGCCGACAGGCACAGCGTGGCCATGATGTTGGCCGCCTGGCGGTGCCGCAGCGCGACCACGTCGGGGTCGTCGGTCTCGCCCTCGACCCCGCAGTTCCACGACCGGTTGTCGTCGCTGCCGTCGCGGTTGAGCTCGCCGTTGGCCTCGTTGTGCTTGCGGTCGTAGGAGACCAGGTCGCGCAGCGTGAAGCCGTCGTGCGCGGTGACGAAGTTGATCGAGGCGTACGGCGACCGGCCGTCGTCGAGGTAGAGGTCGGAGGAGCCGGCCAGCCGGGTCGCCACGCTGCGCACGCCGTCGGTGCTCGAGCGCCAGAAGTCGCGCATCGTGTCGCGGTACTGGTCGTTCCACTCGGTGAAGGGCGGCGGGAACTCCCCGACGCGGTAGCCGTCCATCGAGACGTCCCACGGCTCGGCGATCAGCTTCACGTGGCGCAGCACGGGGTCCTGCGCGATGCAGGTGAGCAGCGCGCACGAGGTGTCGACCTGGTGTCCCGTGCGGGTCAGCGCCGACATCAGGTCGAAGCGGAACCCGTCGACGTGCATCTCGGTCACCCAGTAGCGCAGCGAGTCCAGGACCAGCCGCAGCATCGCGGGGTTGTCGGTGTTGACCGTGTTGCCGCAGCCGGTGACGTCCCAGTAGGTGTCGGGCTCGCGGTTGTCCTCGGGCCGCGGCGAGACCCGGCGGTAGGCGCCGAGGTCGTCGAGCCCCCGGAAGCACAGCGTCGGCCCGTCGGCGCCGGCCTCGGCGGTGTGGTTGTAGACCACGTCGAGGATCACCTCGATGCCGCGCGAGTGGAAGTTCTTCACCATCTGCTTGAACTCCGCGACCTGCTGGCCGCGGTCGCCCGAGGCGGAGTACGCCGCGTGCGGGGCGAAGAAGCCGATCGAGTTGTAGCCCCAGTAGTTGGTCAGCCCGAGCGGGTGCAGGTGCGGCTCGTGGGCGAACTGGTGGACGGGCAGCAGCTCCACCGCGGTGACGCCGAGGTCGCCGAGGTAGTCCGTCACGACGTGGTGGCCGAGCCCGGCGTACGTGCCGCGCAGCTCTTCGGGGATCCGGTCGTGCAGCGCGGTGAAGCCCTTGACGTGCAGCTCGTAGATCGCGGTGTCGCGCCACCGGGCCCGGATCGGGCGGTCGCCGGACCAGTCGAAGTCGTCGTCGCGGACCACCACGCTCTTCCCGACGTACGCCGCGGAGTCGCGGCCGTCGGGCCGGTGCGGGCCCGGCACGGGCCGCAGGTCGTCGCGCACCTCGTGGCCGAAGACGGCCGGGTGGGTGGTGTAGCCCCCGCTGACGGCGCGGGCGTAGGGGTCGAGCAGCAGCTTGGCCGGGTTGAACCGCAGGCCCTGCTCGGGCGCCCACGGGCCCTCGGCGCGGAAGCCGTAGCGCTGGCCCGGGCGGATCCCGGGCAGGGCGCCGTGCCAGATGCCCAGGCTCGCCTCGGTGAGCCGGTGCCGGGTCTCGACGTCGCCGGGCCCGTCACCGGGCGGGTCGGACGCCGTCGCGGCCGCGGTCCCCTCGTGAGCGTCGTCGAACAGGCACAGCCACACGGCGGTCGCCTCCGGCGCGTGCACCGCGAAGTTGGTCGACTCCTCGCTCCAGGTGGCCCCCAGCGGCCAGTTGTGACCGGGCCACACGGCCACGCTCTCGCCGGTCGCCGACCACTGTCCTGGAGTCACCGGCCGATTATGTCCGCTCCGGCGGTCCGGTGGGCCGCGATGGCCCAGGAGGGCCGTCCGGGAGCCGGGCTACAGTCCGCGGGTACCCCGCCCGACGTGGCGGGCGCCACAGGTCCCACCCCCACAGCAGAGGAGCGAGGATGTCGGAGTTCGTGCGGCTCGAGGTCGAGGACGGGGTCGCCACGCTGCGGCTGGACCGCCCCAAGATGAACGCCCTCGACGTGCAGGTGCAGGAGGAGATCCGGGCCGCGGCCCGCGAGGCCACCGACCGCGACGACGTCAGGGCCGTGGTGCTCTACGGCGGGGAGCGGCTGTTCGCCGCGGGCGCGGACGTCAAGGAGATGGCCGACATGTCGCACACCGACATGGTCAAGCGCTCCGGCGACCTGATCTCGGCGCTGTCCGCGGTGGCCCGCATCCCCAAGCCGGTGGTCGCCGCGATCACGGGCTACGCCCTGGGCGGCGGCTGCGAGCTGGCGCTGTGCGCCGACGTCCGGTTCGCCGCCGACGACGCCACGCTGGGCCAGCCCGAGGTGCTGCTCGGCATCATCCCGGGCGCCGGCGGCACCCAGCGCCTGAGCCGCCTGGTGGGCCCCAGCCGGGCCAAGGACCTCATCTTCACCGGCCGCTTCGTCAAGGCCGACGAGGCGCTGGCCATCGGCCTGGTCGACCGGCTCTTCCCGCGGGACGAGGTCTACCGCGAGGCGGTGGCGTGGGCGTCGCAGTTCAGCCACGCCGCGTCGTACGCCGTCCGCGCGGCCAAGGAGGCCATCGACCGGGGTCTCGAGGTCGACCTCGAGACCGGCCTGGAGATCGAGCGCCAGCAGTTCGCCGCGCTCTTCGCCACCGAGGACCGTGCCATCGGCATGGGGTCGTTCGTTGAGAACGGGCCGGGCAAGGCCCGGTTCGTGGGACGCTGACGCGTCTCGCGACCCTGACCTCCCCATCCGCCCGCACCGCAGGAGATCCCGTGGCCCCCAAGACCAGCACCGACGAGTCCGCCAGCAAGCGCAGCCCCCGGGTCGACCAGGACGCCATCCGCGGCCAGGTGGCCCGCGTCGTCCGGATCGTGTTCGGCGTCCTGGCCGCGATCCTCGCCATCGGCGCCCTGCTCGTGGTGCTGCGCGACAGCGTCAACGAGCAGAACTCCATCGTGAAGCTGATCACCGACATCGCCGACGCGGTCTCGGGTCCGTTCAGCCGCGACGACGGCATCTTCAGCTTCTCCGGCAAGAACGCCGTCGCCAAGAACGCCCTGCTCAACTGGGGCATCGCCGCGATCGTCTACCTGGTCCTGGGCCGGGTGATCGCGGGCGTCGTGGGGCCCAGGGGCAAGCGCTGAGCCTCCGCGCGACGCATCCGTCGCGTGTGTGACTGCGCACACCCCCGAGCCCTGTTACGCCCCCGAACCCGGCAGTAACATCGCCCTAACGTCCATCCGAGGAGGGGCCCTCCGGGGCCGATACGAACATGAACATTGTCGTCTGTGTGAAGTACGTCCCCGACGCGACCGCCGACCGCCACTTCGAGTCCGACCACACGGTCGACCGCACGGGCGTCCCCGGTCTGCTCTCCGAGCTCGACGAGTACGCCGTCGAGCAGGCGCTGCAGCTCAAGGAGAAGGCCGCGGCAGGTGACGGTGGCGAGGAGGTCACCATCACCGCGCTGACCGTCGGCCCGCCCGAGGCCGCCGACGCCATCAAGAAGGCCCTGCAGATGGGCGCCGACAAGGGCGTGCACGTCGTCGACGACGCCATCGCCGGCTCCGACTACGTCTCGACCTCGCTCGTGCTCGCCAAGGCCGTGGAGAAGCTCGGCGCCGAGGCCACGGTCGACCTCGTCATGTGCGGCATGGCCTCGACCGACGCCTCCGGCTCGGTGGTGCCCGCGATGATCGCCGAGCACCTCGACCTCCCGCAGGTCACGCTCGGCTCGGTCATCGAGCGCCAGGGCGACCAGGTCCGCATCAAGCGCGACGGCGACACCTCCACCGAGGTCATCGGCGCCACCACCCCGCTCGTGCTGTCGGTCACCGACCAGTCCGGCGAGGCGCGCTACCCCTCGTTCAAGGGGATCATGGCCGCGAAGAAGAAGCCGCTGGAGAGCTGGTCGCTCTCCGACATCGGCGTCGACGCCAGCGAGGTCGGCATCGAGGCCTCCTGGACGCTCGTCGAGAGCACCGAGGAGCGCCCGCCGCGCACCGCCGGCGAGATCGTCGCCGACGAGGACGGCACCGGCGCCAGGGCGCTGGTCGACTTCCTCGCCTCCAAGAAGTTCATCTGAGCCCCGAGACGGCAGGAGAGACCGACATGTCTGAAGTTCTGGTGCTCGTCGACCACGTCGACGCCCACGTCCGCAAGCCCACGCTCGAGCTGCTCACCATCGCGCGACGCCTCGGTGAGCCCTCCGCGGTCTTCATCGGCGACGCCGGTGCGGCCGACGGGGTCGCCGAGGCGGTCAGGAAGTTCGGCGCCGAGAAGGTCTACGTCGTCGACGACGCCGAGATCAAGGGCTACCTCGTGGCCCCCAAGGCCGAGGTGCTGCAGCAGCTGGTCGAGAAGACCGGTGCCGCCGCCGTGCTGATCCCGTCCTCCGCGGAGGGCAAGGAGATCGGCGCCCGCCTCGCGGTCAAGATCAAGTCGGGCCTGATCACCGACGCGGTCGACGTGCAGGCCGGCGACGGTGGTCCGGTGACCACGCAGTCGGTCTTCGCGGGCAACTACACCGTGCAGGCCAAGGTCACCACGGGCACGCCGATCATCACGGTGAAGCCCAACTCGGCCGCCCCCGAGGAGTCCGCGGGCGCCGGCGCCGTCGAGCAGTTCGCCGCCGCCATCTCCGACTCGGCCAAGAAGGCCAAGATCGTCGCCTCCCAGGCCCGCAAGGCCTCGGGCCGCCCCGAGCTGACCGAGGCCGCCATCGTGGTCTCCGGCGGTCGTGGCACCGGCGGCAACTTCGACGAGGTCGAGGGCTTCGCCGACTCGCTGGGTGCCGCTGTGGGCGCCTCGCGCGCCGCGGTCGACTCCGGCTGGAAGCCCCACGCCTTCCAGGTCGGCCAGACCGGCAAGGTCGTGAGCCCGCAGCTCTACGTCGCCAACGGCATCTCCGGCGCGATCCAGCACCGCGCCGGCATGCAGACCTCCAAGACGATCGTCGCGGTCAACAAGGACGACGAGGCGCCGATCTTCGAGCTCGTCGACTTCGGCGTGGTCGGCGACCTGCACACCGTGCTGCCGGCCGCCACGGAGGAGATCACCAAGCGCAAGGGCTGAGACCCTGCCGGGGCCCTGGGCCCTGTCTCAGCCGAGGACGCGGTGCACCAGCGCCAGTGCCTCGGCGGGGGACAGGCCCAGGGCCCTCGTGCGCTCGGCGTACGCCGCGGCCGCCTCGCGAGCCGCCTGCTCCACCCCGCCACCGGTGACCACGCTCCCGGCCCGGCCGCGGGTCTCGATGACGCCCAGCGCCTCGAGCTCGCGGTACGCCCGCGCGACCGTGCCGGGCGCCAGGCCCAGGTCCTCGGCCAGCCGGCGCACCGGTGGCAGCCGGGTCCCCGGGGCCAGCTCGCCGCTGCCGACGCGCTCGCGCAGCTGCTCGCGGACCTGCTCGTACGGCGGCGCCGTGGCGCCCTCGTCGACGCGGATGCCCAGCGAGCTCTCCGGCCTGGTCATGTCGGCCTCCCCGGTCGGGTGCTTCGGTCGCGTGCTTCGGGCGGGTGCGGTGGTGCGGACGGCGGTCCGGACCTCGCGCGGCGGCGCGTAGGCTTGGCCGGCGATGACCGTATACCTCGACCACGCGGCGACGACGCCGATCCTCCCGGAGGCCGCCGCGGCGATGACCGCGCAGCTGACCGCCGTGGGCAACGCGTCCTCGCTGCACGCCTCCGGGCGCGCGGCCCGGCGCGTCGTGGAGGAGTCGCGCGAGCGGATCGCGCGGGCGCTGGGCTGCCGCCCCGGCGAGGTCGTCCTCACCTCCGGCGGCACCGAGTCCGACAACCTCGCCGTCAAGGGCCTCTACTGGTCGCGGCGCGGGCAGGACCCCCGCCGGGTGCGGATCCTCTCGACGCCGATCGAGCACCACGCCGTGCTCGACCCGCTGCAGTGGCTGGCCTCCGAGGGCGCCAAGGTCGAGCACGTCGCGGTCGACCGGCTCGGGCGCCTCGACGTGGAGGCCTTCCGGCACGCCGTCGAGTCCGACCCCGAGAGCGTCGCCCTGGTCACCGTGATGTGGGCCAACAACGAGGTCGGCACGGTCCAGCCGCTCGCCGAGGTCGTCGAGATCGCCCACGCCCACGGCATCCCCGTCCACACCGACGCCGTGCAGGCGCTGGGCCAGCTCCCGGTCGACTTCGCCGCGAGCGGGGTCGACGCCCTCACCATCACCGGCCACAAGGTCGGCGGGCCCTACGGCGTCGGCGCCCTGCTCCTGCGCCGCGAGCTGCAGCTGACGCCGCTGCTGCACGGCGGCGGCCAGGAGCGCGACGTCCGCTCCGGCACCATCGACCCGCCCGCCATCGCCGGCTTCGCCGTGGCCTGCGAGCTGGCCGTGGCCCGCCAGCCCGAGCTCGCCACCCGGCTCGACGCGCTGCGCCAGGAGCTCGTCGCGGGGGTCCGCCGCGTCGTGCCCGACGCCGTCCACAACGGCGACCCCGCCACCGGGCCCGACCACCGGCTGCCCGGCAACGTCCACCTGGCCTTCCCGGGCTGCGAGGGCGACTCCCTGCTGATGCTGCTCGACGCGCGCGGCGTCGAGTGCTCGACCGGCTCGGCCTGCGACGCCGGCGTCCCGCAGGCCAGCCACGTGCTGCTCGCCACCGGCCACGACGAGGAGTTCGCGCGCTCCTCGCTGCGCTTCTCCCTGGGCCACACCTCGACCGAGGCCGACGTGGCCGCCGTGGTCGAGGCCATCGGGCCCGTCGTCGAGCGCGCCCGCGGCGCGGCGCTGTCCACGCGCGCCGGACGCCCCGGCCGTCCGGGACGCGCCGGCCGGGCGGGTCGCAGCGACCGGAGCGGCGCGACGCCGTGAAGGTGCTGGCCGCGATGTCCGGCGGGGTGGACTCCGCCGTGGCCGCCGCGCGGGCCGCCGAGCAGGGCCACGACGTCACCGGCATCCACCTCGCGCTCTCGCGCAACCCGCAGAGCTACCGCACCGGCGCCCGGGGCTGCTGCACCGTCGAGGACTCCCTCGACGCCCGCCGGGCCGCCGACGTGATCGGGATCCCGTTCTACGTCTGGGACCTGAGCGAGCGCTTCCACGAGGACGTCGTCGAGGACTTCCTGGAGGAGTACGCCGAGGGCCGCACCCCCAACCCGTGCCTGCGCTGCAACGAGCGGATCAAGTTCGCCGCGGTCCTCGACCGGGCCCTGGCGCTCGGCTTCGACGCGGTGGCCACCGGCCACTACGCCCAGCTGCGACCCGGCGCGGACGGCACGGTCGAGCTGCACCGCAGCGCCGACCTCGCCAAGGACCAGAGCTACGTCCTCGGGGTGCTGACCCAGGACCAGGTCGCGCACGCGATGTTCCCGCTGGGCGACGCCCCCAAGCCGCTGGTGCGCGAGGAGGCCGCCCGGCGCGGCCTGCGGGTCGCCGACAAGCCCGACAGCCACGACATCTGCTTCATCAGCGACGGCGACACCGGGGGCTGGCTCTCGGAGAAGCTGGCCGACCGCGGCGTCGAGGTGAACCGCTCCGGCCTCCTCGTCGACGACGACGGCGAGGTCCTCGGCACCCACGAGGGCTCGTGGCGCTACACCGTCGGCCAGCGCAAGGGGCTGCGGATCGGGACGCCGGCCGCCGACGGCCGGCCCCGCTACGTGCTCGACATCGAGCCCGTCTCCGGCACCGTCACCGTCGGCCCGCGCGAGGCGCTCGCCGTCGACGGTCTCACCGGCACCGACCCGCGCTGGTGCGGCGCCGCACCGCAGGGCGAGCTCGAGTGCACCGTGCAGCTGCGGGCCCACGGCGAGGAGCACCGCGCCCGGGTCCGGGTCGAGGACGACGCCGTCGAGGTCGTCCTGCTCGACCACGCCACCGGCATCGCCCCCGGCCAGGCGGTCGTGGTCTACGACGGCACCCGTGTCGTCGGCTCGGCGACCATCGACTCCACCCACCGGGTCGCGGCCGCCGCGGCGTCGCGATGACGGGGCGCTGATGGGGGTCCGGGCCACCGGCATCGGGTCGCTCCCCGGCGAGGACTTCCTGGGGGCGGTGCGCGTCGTCCTCGAGGACCTCCCCGACCTGCCCCACCTGCCCGAGCTGCCCGACCGGGGCGCCACCGCCGGGATGGTGGGCCGTGCGGTCGCCGTCGTCGGCGAGCTGGGCCTGGACCTGCAGCCGGCCGGGTGGCGCCTGACCGACGCCCCCGGGGTCGACCACCGACGCGCCCGCTCGCTGCTCGCCCAGGACCTCGACGTGCTCGAGGAGCAGTCGCAGGGCTTCGACGGCACCCTCAAGGTCCAGGTCGCCGGTCCCTGGACGCTGGCCGCCACCGTCGAGAAGCCACGCGGCGACAAGGTGCTCAGCGACCACGGCGCCCGCCGCGAGCTGGCGCAGGCCCTGGCCGAGGGCGTGGGGCGCCACCTCGCCGACGTCGCGCGCCGCGTGCCCGCCGCCACGGTGGTGCTGCAGGTCGACGAGCCGGCGCTGCCCGCGGTGCTCGGCGGCCGCGTGCCCACCGCCTCCGGCTTCGGCAGGCACCGCACCGTGCACCCGCCCGAGGCCTCCGAGGCGCTCGGCTGGGTGGTGGCGGCCGCCGGCGAGCGACTCGTCGCGGTGCACTGCTGCGACCCGGCCGTCCCGGTCGGGTTGCTGCGCAGCGCCGGCGCCGGGGCGGTCTCGCTCGACGTCACCGCCCTGCCCGTCGCGGCGTACGACGACCTGGCCGGCGTCCTGGACGACGGCGCCACCCTGCTGCTGGGCGTGGTGGCCTCGACCGGCACCACCGTCCCGACGACGCGGTCGGTGGTCGAGCGCACGCAGCGGCTGCTCGACATGCTCGGCTTCGAGGCGCCCGAGGTGGCCGACCAGCTGGTGCTGACGCCGACGTGCGGGCTGGCGGGTGCCACGCCGGCGTACGCCCGCGGCGTGATGCGGACCCTGCGCGAGGCCGCTCGCGAGCTCGGCTGAGGCCCGAACGGCGGGTGTCCCGCGGCGGTGCCTGGGTACCGGGTCAGCACCGACGAGAGGAGCACGACGTGCCGGACCTGAACGGCAAGAGGATCGCCATCATCGCCACCTCGCACTTCGAGGAGGCGGAGCTCGTCACGCCGCGCGACGAGCTGGCCGCGATGGGCGCCGAGGTCAAGGTCTACTCGACCACGGCCGAGGCCATCCAGGCGGTGGAGAACGACACCGACCCCACCCAGAAGGTGTCGGTCGACGGGGTCTTCACCGACCTCGACGTGGCCGGCGTGGACGCGGTCGTGGTGCCCGGCGGCACGATCAACGCCGACACCATCCGCACCGACGAGGACGCGCAGGAGATCGTGCGCCAGGCGCTGGAGCAGGACAAGGTGCTGGCCGTGATCTGCCACGGCCCGTGGCTGCTGGTCTCGGCCGGCGTGGCCTCGGGCAAGCGGCTGACCAGCTTCCCGAGCCTGGCGGTCGACCTGCGCAACGCCGGGGCCCAGTGGAGCGACGAGGAGGTCGTGGTCGACGGTCGGCTGGTCACCAGCCGCAACCCCGACGACCTGCCGGCCTTCGTGGAGGCCATCGCCGAGGCGCTGCAGGACTGAGCCGCACCACCGGCGACGCAGCACGACGACGCAGCACGACGACGGGCCCGGAGAGCGATCTCCGGGCCCGTCGTCGTGCGTCGGTGGTGCCTCAGCCGGCGTGCACCCCGGCGGGGGCGTCGTCGACCGCCAGCTCCTCGTGCCTGACGCTGAGGAAGATCCACACGATCAGGCTGGCGGCCCAGATCATGAAGGCCCCGGCGAGGAAGGCGTTGGTCGCCCCGTCGGTGAAGGCGCCCTGGTAGGCCAGGTTGCCCACGGCCTGCTGCATCGCCTCGGTGGGACGCACGCCGGAGGCCTGGCCGGCCGCCTGCAGGTCGGAGGTGATCTGCGTGGCGCGGTCGGTCGAGAAGTGCACCGCCACGGTCGACAGGGCCGCGAGCCCGAGCGCGCCGCCGACCTGCTGCATGGTGTTGAGCACGCCCGAGCCGATGCCCGAGTCGCGGTGGGAGACGCCGTGGACGGCGGCCAGCGTCATCGGCACGAAGGTCGCGCCCATGCCCAGCGACATCAGCGAGATGTAGGGGAAGATGCTCGCCCAGTAGCTCACGTCGGTCCCCAGGTGGGTCTCGCCGCCGGTGACGGCCGAGAGGATCGAGCCGGCCGAGGAGTCGACCGAGAGCCGCGAGAAGCCGAACAGCGCGGCGCCGGCCATGGCGGTGCCGATGCCGGCGATCCAGCGGGGGTCGACCATCGCCATCAGCTTGGACGACACGGTCGCGGCGATGACGATGCCGAGGCTGAAGGGCAGGAACGCGACGCCGGTCTGCAGCGGGGAGTAGCCCATGACGTTCTGCACGAACTGCGAGAGGAAGTAGAACATCGCGAACATCGCCGCGGGCACGATCATCATCGTGACGAAGGCGGTGGCCCGGGTGCGGCTGAGCAGGATCCGGAAGGGCAGCAGCGGGTGCTCGACCCGACGCTCGATGGCCACGAAGGCGCCCAGCAGCAGCACGCCGAGGACCAGCGCGGTCAGGGTGCTCGGGTCGCCCCAGCCGTGGCTGGGCTCACCGGCACGGGAGAGGCCGAAGACGATCGCCACCAGTCCGGCGGTGCCGGACAGGGCGCCGGGCACGTCGAGCTCGCCGGGGTGCGACTCGCTCTCGGCCAGCACGCGGGGGGCGGCGAAGGCGGCCGCGAGGCCGATCGGCACGTTGATGAGGAAGGTCAGGCGCCAGCCGTCCACGGAGGCGCCGAACAGGTCGGGGGTCAGCCCGGTCAGCCAGCCGCCGAGCAGCAGGCCGACGGCCGCGCCGGCGCCCGACATCGCGGCGTAGATGCTGAAGGCGCGGTTGCGCTGGGGCCCGGCCGGGAAGTTCGTGGTGATCAGCGCGAGCGCGGCGGGGGAGGCCAGTGCGGCGCCGAGGCCCTGCAGGCCACGCGAGGCGAGCAGCATGGCCTCGTTGGCGGCCAGGCCGCCCACGCCGGAGGCGACGGCGAAGATCGCGACGCCGACCATGAAGATGCGGCGACGGCCGTAGAGGTCGCCGAGGCGGCCGCCCAGCAGCAGCAGGCCACCGAACGCCAGCGCGTACCCGGTCACGACCCACTGCAGGTTGGCCTGCGAGATGTCGAGGTCGGACTGGATGTAGGGCAGGGCGATGTTGGCGATGGTGGCGTCGAGGACGACCATCAGCTGCGCCACCGAGATGAGCAGCAGCGCCCAGCCCAGGCGGGTGGAGCCACCGGGCTCCTCGGTGGGCGTGGCGTCGGGTCCAGGGGTCAGGGGAGGTGCGGGTTCGCGTACGTCGGTCATGGCCGGTCGGCTTCCTGGGAGGAGGGGGCGGGCGGCACCAGGCCGCACGCCGGGAGGATCACGTGGTCGACCACGCGCTGGACGGACTCGTCGTCGCTGACGAGCCCGAGGACGAAGGTGCGGTGCAGGACGATCCCGGCGAGCGCGGGACCGATGACCTCGAGGTCGAGGTCGGCGGAGATCTCGCCGCGGGCGACGGCCCGGCGGTAGATCTCGTCGGAGACGGCCACCTTGGGGGCGATGACCTGCTCGCGGAAGCGGGAGGCGAAGTCGGGGTCGCTGGCCAGCGCGGTGACCACGGCGCCCATGAGGGCGGTGGCGTCGCTGCCGACCGGGCCGTGCTGGCCGCAGAAGGTCCGCAGCAGGTCCTCGCGCAGCGAGCCGGTGTCGTGGGCCTCGACGTGGGGCGCCTGCTTGGCGCGCACCATGGCGTCCACGACCAGGCTGGCCTTGCTCTCCCACCGGCGGTAGAGGGTGGCCTTGCCGGCCCGCGCCTCCTTGGCGACGGCGTCGAGCGTCAGCCGGTCGTAGCCGACCTCGAGGAGCAGCCGCACGGTGGCGTCGAGGATCTCCTCCTCGCGCGCACCGGCGACGCGGGGACGGATGCCGGCCGCGAGTGGCACCACGGGGCACCTCCGATGTCGATGGAACGGAACGGTTCCGTTCCATCGATCATGAACCCAGCACCCCGGGAACCTGTTCCCAGGCCCCCAGGTGGTCTAGTCGCGGGTGGCCCAGCAGGCGCCCGCCACGAGGCGCTAGGGCGCCGTGGTCGGGTCGGCCGAGGGGCTCGTGCCCGTGGTCGGGTCGGCCGTCGGGCTGGGGTCCTGGCTCGGCGTCGGGTCGGCAGACGGCGAAGCGTCCTCGGTCGGCGTCGGGTCGGAGGAGGGGGTGGGGGCCTCGGTGCTGTCCTGCGTGGCCGTGTCGGTCGGCGACGGGGTCGGCTGCGGGCTGGGCGCGGGGGTGTCGTCGGTGCTCGAGCCCGAGCCACCGCCGGAGACCACGTTGCCGACGGTGGTGCTGCTGCTGGTGTCGTTGCCGGCGAGCGAGGCCAGCGAGCGTCCGGTCAGGCCCTCGAGCGAGGTGATGGCGACCATCGCCACGAGCAGCACGGCCACGCTGGCCAGGGCGACCTTGCCCCAGGGCAGGTCGGCGCGGCGGGGGTCGAGGCGCTGCCACAGGCTCGGGGCCTCGCGGCGCTCGTCCTCCGCGATGGCCTCCATCTGCTCGGTGCCGGTCGCCGTCGAGCGTCCCGGCCGGCCCAGCCCCGACCCCAGCCCGCTGCCGAGCAGGGTGCTCTCGCGCACGGCCGCGGCGCGACGGCGCACGGCCTCGGCGGAGCGGTTGAGCGAGTAGGAGTACGTCGCGGCGCCGACCGTGGCGACCACGCTGCCGGCGGCGGCGCCGATCAGGGTGCCGGCCGTGCCGGCCCAGGAGGCGAAGAAGGCAGCGGAGACCGCGGCCAGGGCGCTCGCCATGACCTGGATCGGCGAGAGCTCGAGCTTGCGGGGGGTGTCGTCGTCAGTCATGGTCCTCGACGGGTGGGGGAACGGGCGTACCCACGGTAAGACGCCCGGGACCCACCTCGTCGTTCCCGGGTGGGGGCGTGACCTCTCCCACGTCGGGCCCGCGCCGGCGCCGGCCAGGGGTCACGGCAGGGGTCGGCGAGCGTCCCGCGAGCGCAGCTGCGGCACCAGCACCAGCAGCCCGAGCACGGGCAGCACCGCGAGCAGCAGCAGGGCGCCGTCGACGCCGAGCAGGTCGCCGAGGCCGCCGACCACCGCGGAGCCGATGCCGCCGCCGACCAGGAAGAACAGCGTCGCGATGCCGAGGGCCACGCCGCGCACGTCCTCGGTGACGGCGTCGCCCACGGCCTCCATGAGGGCCGGCTGGCCCAGTCCGAAGGCGAAGGTGACGGCCACGACGGCGGTGACCAGCAGCACGGCCGAGGTCTCGCGGGCGCCGAGCGCCGCGACGACCAGGGCGACCGCGGAGACCGAGGCCGCCAGCAGCAGCCCGGACGTGGGGCCGATCCGGTTGAGCAGCGGCGAGGCGATGCGGGGGGCGAGCAGGCCGGTGGCGGCGCTGGGCAGCAGGGCGAGGCCCACCTGCCAGGGCTGCCAGCCGTCGGCGACGAGCACGGCGGGCACGGCGATGAGCAGCGCGAACCACGCGGCCGGGACGGCGCCGGCGGCCAGGGCGCTGCGCACCACGGTGGCGTTGCGGATGACCTCGACGGGCAGGAAGCCCTGGGGACGGCGGCGGACCCACGCGGCGACGGCGGGGGCGCCGAGCACTGCGAGCACGCCGCCGGCGACGGCGACCACGGGACCGGTCGAGGGCGACTGCACGAGCAGCACCACCCCGGCGGCCGTGGCGGCGACCAGGACGGCGCCGACCAGGTCGAGGCGGGCCCCGCTGCCGTCGGTCGGGATGGAGCGCCACAGCAGGGGCAGCAGCAGCGCCCCGAGCATCGGCAGCGCGATCACCGCCCGCCAGCCCAGCAGGCCCTCGACGGTGCCGCCGGCCAGCGGGCCCAGGCAGCTGACCGCCGCCGCGAGCCCGGCGACCTGGCCCAGGGCCACGCCGCGGGCGGGACCGTGGAACCGCTGCGACACGATCGCCACGCCCAGCGTGGGGACCGCCGCGGCGCCGGCGCCCTGCAGCACCCGGGCGGCCAGCAGCAGCCCGAAGTCGGGGGCCAGGGCGCCCACCAGGGCGCCCGTCGTCATCAGGGCCACGCCGGCGGCGAGCGGCAGCCGCAGCCCGACGAGGTCGGAGACGCGGCCGTAGACGGCCGTGGCGACGGCCAGCATCAGCGCGTAGAGGCTGATGGCCCAGGCGCTGACCCCGGTGGTGACACCGAGGTCGGAGGCGATGGTCGGCAGCGCGATCGCGGCCGAGGAGCTGCCCAGCCCGGCGAGGCCGAACAGCAGGCCGATGAGGACCGGCACCCAGCGGTCGGCACCCGACGCGGTCGCGTGCGCGTCCGGCTCGTCGGTCGTGGTGGCCCGGGCAGGGGTGGTGGAGGTCATCGGGGCCTCAACCCGCGGCGCCGCCCGGGCATTCCGTCGCCGGGTCCCGGCGCGGTGCACCGGACCGCTCGAGCACGGTCAGCGTCGCGCGGAGCGCGAAGCGGTTCCAGGCGGCCGGGCGGGCGAGCATGTAGTGGCCCAGCCGACCCATGTCGACGAACTCCGCCGACGCGGCCACCGGCCGGGCGCGCGCGACGTAGGCCCGCGTGGCGCGGGCGGAGGTGATCTTGTCGCGGCTGCCGTGGCCGACGAGCAGGTGGCGCCCGGCCAGGGCCGCGACCGGGTCGCCCGGCTCGAACCAGGGCGCCAGGCCGACCACCCCGACCACGGCCGGGTGGTCGGCGACGCGGACCGCGGTGCGGGCGCCCATGGAGTGGCCGAGCAGGACCACGGGCAGGCCGGGGTGGGCCGCGGTCACCTGCTCGAGCGCCCACCGGGCGTCGGGCACCGGGGAGGGCTCCGCCGCCAGGCCGTCGTTCCAGCCGCGCACCGCGTAGGTGAGCAGGTAGGACTCGAGGCCCGCGGCCACCAGCCGGGGCTCCAGCACCCGGCGCAACCGGTCGGCGCGCCACCGGGAGGCGCTGCGGGAGGAGGCCAGGTCCTGGGTGCCGGTCTTGGCGCCGCCGTGGAGCAGCACCACCACGCCGGTCGCGCGGGTGGGGGCGGTGGAGCGGAGCAGGTCGGGTGCGGGCACGGGGCCATCCAATCCGAGGGGGCCGGCTGGCGGGGCAGATCCGGGGTGACGACCGTGGTTCGGCCCGGCCGCGCGGCCGGATGGGCGCTGTCGGTGGACCACGGCAAGATGGGTCCGTGAGCCAGCAGACCCCCTCGAGCACCCCGTCGAGCCGCTCGGCAGGACCCGCGCCGGCCGACCAGGCGCCGGACCGCGACCCGCAGGCCGAGCTGCGGCAGGAGCACCGCCGCCTGGCCGAGGAGGTCGAGCAGGCGCGCTGGCGCTACTACGTGCTCGACGACCCGACGCTGTCCGACGCCGACTTCGACACCCGGATGCGGCGTCTCGAGGAGCTCGAGGCCGAGGTCCCCGACCTGCGCACGCCCGACTCCCCGACGCAGCGGGTGGGTGGCGCGGTGTCGACCGAGTTCACGGCCGTCGACCACCTGCAGCGGATGGAGAGCCTCGACAACGCCTTCTCGACCGAGGAGCTGGCCTCGTGGGAGCAGCGGCTCACCCGCGACGGCATCACCGACCCGGCCTACCTGTGCGAGCTCAAGGTCGACGGCCTGGCCATCAACCTGCTCTACGAGGACGGTCGCCTGGTCCGGGCGCTGACCCGCGGCGACGGCCGCACCGGCGAGGACGTCACGCCCAACGTGAGGACGATCGACGCGGTGCCGCACCGGCTGCACGAGAGCGAGGAGTTCCCCACCCCCCGGGTGCTCGAGGTCCGGGGCGAGGTGTTCCTGCCCGTCCTGGCCTTCGACCGGCTCAACGAGGCGATGACCGACGCCGGCAAGCCGATGTTCGCCAACCCCCGCAACGCCGCCGCGGGGTCGCTGCGCCAGAAGGACCCGCGGGTGACCGCGACCCGGGCGCTGGGCCTGGTCTGCCACGGCATCGGTGCCCGGGAGGGGTTCGAGCCCCGCGCGCAGTCGCAGTCCTACGAGGCGCTGCGCGCGTGGGGCCTGCCCACCTCCGACCAGGTCGAGGTGGTCACGGGCCTGCCCGCGGTGGAGGCCTACGTCGAGCGCGTCGGCGAGCAGCGCCACACGATCGTGCCCTACGAGATCGACGGCGTGGTCGTGAAGGTCGACGACGTCGCGCTGCAGCGGCGCCTGGGCTCGACCAGCCGGGCACCGCGGTGGGCGATCGCGTTCAAGTACCCGCCCGAGGAGGTCAACGCCCGGCTGCTCTCCATCGAGGTCAACGTGGGCCGCACCGGCCGGGTGACGCCCTACGGCGTGATGGAGCCGACCAAGGTCGCGGGCTCGACGGTCGAGAACGCCACGCTGCACAACGCGCACGAGGTGAGGCGCAAGGACGTTCGCCCCGGCGACACCGTCGTGCTGCGCAAGGCCGGCGACGTGATCCCCGAGATCCTCGGCCCGGTGCTGGCGCTGCGGCCCGAGGGGCTCCCCGAGTGGGAGATGCCCACCGAGTGCCCGGCCTGCGGGACGGCGCTGGCCCAGCAGAAGGAGGGCGACAAGGACCTCCGCTGCCCCGACCACGAGCACTGCCCCGCCCAGGTGCGCGAGCGCGTGTTCCACGTCGCCGGCCGCGGCGCCTTCGACATCGAGGGGCTGGGGTACGAGGCCGCGGTCGCCCTGCTCGACGCGGGGGCCATCGCCAACGAGGGGGACGTGTTCGACCTCGACGAGGCCCGGCTGCTGAGCGCGCCGCTGTTCACGCGCGCGCCGCGCAAGGGCGAGGACGGGCCGCAGCTGAGCGCCAACGGGCAACGCCTGCTCGCCCACCTGCGGCAACGCCTCGAGGTCCCGCTCTGGCGGGTGCTCGTGGCGCTCTCGATCCGCCACGTGGGTCCCACCGCCGCCCGGGCGCTGGCCCAGGAGTTCGGCTCGATGGCCGCGATCCGGGGCGCCTCCGAGGCCGAGCTCGCCGCGGCCGAGGGCGTCGGTCCGACGATCGCCGCGGCCGTGATCGAGTGGTTCGAGGAGCCCTGGCACGTGCGCATCGTCGACACCTGGGAGGCCTCGGGGGTCTCGATGGCCGACGAGCGCGACGAGTCGGTGCCGCGCACCCTCGAGGGCCTCACGATCGTGGCGACCGGCTCGCTGGTCGACTTCACCCGCGACTCGGTCAAGGAGGCGATCATCGTGCGCGGGGGCAAGGCCTCGGGCTCGGTGTCGAGGAAGACCGACTACGTCGTGGTCGGGGAGAACGCCGGCTCCAAGGCCGAGAAGGCCGAGCAGCTCGGCGTCCCCGTGCTCGACGAGGCGGGGTTCAAGCGGCTGCTCGAGCACGGTCCCGAGGACGCGGAGCCGGCTCCGGCGACGGACGGGGACTGAGACCGCTCAGCCCCGGGCGGCCGCCAGCACCAGCTTCGCGACGGCCCGCTGCTCCACGGCGAAGGGGTGGTACGCCGCCGCGGCCGACTGGTCGGTGACCGAGCCGTTCACCCAGGGCTGGTCGGAGCAGATGTCGTGGCCGCGGCTGGCCGCCCAGACGTCGACGTAGGTCACGCCGGCCGCCCTCGCCGCACCGCGCACGGCGTCGGTGAGCGCCCGGTTGACGCGCTCGGCGTACGCGTAGTCGCCCGCCGCAAGGGGCAGCTCGGGGCAGGGGGAGCCGGCCCGGACGATCTGCGGGTAGCCCACGGCCAGCACGCGCGCGTCGGGGGAGCGGCGCTCGACCTCGCGCAGCGCGGTGGTGAGCCGGGCCCGGGTCGCCTGCAGCGTGGTGAGCAGCCGGTCGGTGCCGCCCGCGGTCATGGTGGTCTCGCACGGCGAGCCCTCGGGGTCCTGGCGGGCGAGCGCGGAGCACCGGTTGACCAGGCTGCTGAAGACGCCGCCGTCGTTGCCGCCGAGGCCGACGGTGACCAGCTGGGTGTCGGGCTGCAACGCCCGCGCCTGCGGGGGCACGCCGGCCAGCTGGCTGCGGGTGAGGTCCTCGGTGCGGGCGCCGCCGCAGCTGCGGTCGTCGAGCTCGGCGCCGAGCGCCTCGGCGACGAGCGAGGGGTAGTTGGCGCTGGAGCGGAAGCAGCCCTGCGCCACGTCGGTCACCGGCACCAGCGGAGCCGCGCTGTAGGAGTCACCCAGCGCCACGTAGCGCCGGACCTGCGTCCCGGCGGCTGCTCCCCCCTGGCTGGAGGCGTCCTGACGGCTCCCCGACGCGTCCTCCGGGTCGCTCGCGCTGCCGGGGGACCCGGAGCACGCACTCGTCGCCAGGGCGAGGAGCGCGGTGGCGGCCAGGAGCCGCGGACGGAGCAGGGCGGAGCGGGACATCGGGCCTCGGGGGGGTCGGGGCGGCGGGCCCCTCGAACCTAGCCGCCACCCGGCTGGACACCGCGGCCAGCAGCACCAGCAGCGCGGTCGCGCCCAGCACGAGGTCGCCGCCCAGCAGGTCCAGCGCGGTGGGGGCGAGCAGGGAGCCGAGCAGCGCGGCGGTGACGATGACCGTGTCGTTGAGGCCCAGCACGGTGCCGCGCACGGCGTCCGGGACCTCGTCCTGCAGCACGCCGGTGGCCGCCGCCTCGACCGCCACGGAGACCGAGCCGGCCAGCGCGAGGGGGCCCAGGGCCCACGCCAGCGACGGGGTGGGGGCCAGCAGCAGCACGCCCAGCGCCAGCAGGCCCAGCCCGTGGGCGGCGGCACGCTCCGGGGTGCGCCCCAGCCGGGCCAGCAGCCGCGCCAGCAGCGGGGCGGCCAGGGCCGCGAACCCGAAGACGCCGGTGGCCAGCCCGTAGCCGGCCGCGTCGCCGTCCCAGGCCTCCAGCGCCAGGGGCAGCAGCGCCAGCACCAGGGTGGCGGCGACCAGGTTGACGCACGCCATCACCGCGACCGCCCGGAGCGCGGCGGGCGCGGCCAGCAGGGCGGCCAGCGCCGACGGGGTCCCGGCGGCGTGCTCGTCGGGCCCCCGCCCGTCCGGGACGGCGCGTCGCGGTGCGGGCATCGGCACGCCGCGCAGCAGCGGCCAGGCGACCAGCGTCAGCGCCACCGGCACCCAGGGCAGCGCCCCGCGCAGGGCCGGGTGGAGCAGCAGCCCGCCCAGGGCGGCGCCCACGACGAACGCCCCCACCTCGACGGTCACCAGGACCTCGGTCGCCCGCCGGTGCTGCGCTCCGGCCAGCCCGGGCATCGCCGCCACCAGGGCGGGGTACGCCGGCGTGGCCACCGCCACGACGAGCGTGCTGGCGACCACCGCCAGCCACACCTGGTCGGCGAGGAGGGCCGCGGCGGCGACGACCATCAGCAGCCCGCGCACCGCGAAGGTGACCCGCACCAGCCGGTCCCGGCGCACGGCGTCCGCGAGCCGACCGGCGGCCCAGGAGCACACGACGTACGGCAGCATCCGGGCCGCCCCGGCCAGGCCGAGCAGCAGCGGGTCGTCGCTGCGCTCGTCGACCAGCACGAGGAGCAGCGGCCAGGGCACCGAGAGGGCCAGCGAGGCCAGCACGTGGGCGACCAGCACCCGTCGCGTCACCGGGTCGAGGGGCTCCACCGGGTCACGCGCCGGTGTCGCGGGTGAGGTGGGTGGGCAGCGGGGCGTACCCGTTGAAGCCCACGCTGGAGCAGCTCGAGGTGTAGGCGCCGGCGGCCTCGAGGCGGACCAGGTCGCCCTCGGCGAGCGCCAGCGGCAGCTCGACCGGTTCGCGCTCGTAGAGCACGTCGGCGCTGTCGCAGGTGGGGCCGGCCAGCACGCAGGGGCCGGTGGGCCCCGAGCGGTCGGTCCGCAGCCGGTAGCGGATCGCCTCGCCGAGGGTCTCGACCAGGCCGGTGAAGACGCCGGCGTCGAGGAACACCCACCGCACCGGCGCCTCCCGGGGGCCCCGCTCCACGACGCCCACGACCGAGGTGACGAGCGTGCCCGCGTCGCCGACCAGCCCGCGGCCGGGCTCCACCAGCACCCGCGGACGGCCGCCCGTCCCGAAGCCCTCCTGCAGCGCCCGCTCGATGGCCGCGCCGTACGCCGCCAGGGGCGGTGCGTCGTGGGAGTAGCGGGCCGGGAAGCCGCCGCCGAGGTCGAGCAGCCACGGGGAGAGCCCGCTGTGGCGCAGCGCCGCCAGCACCCGCGACGCGTCCCGGACCGGCGCGGCCCACGCCTCGGGGTCGCGCTGCTGCGAGCCCACGTGGAAGCAGACCCCGGCCGCCTCGAGGCCGAGGCGGGCGGCCTCCAGCAGGATCTCGACCGCCTGCACGGGGGAGACGCCGAACTTGCCCGACAGCGGCCACTCCGAGCCCGCCCCGGTCGTGGCCAGGCGGCACAGCACGGCCGACCCCGGCGCGGCCTGCGCGACCTTGCGGGTCTCGGCGGGGGAGTCCACGACGAACAGCCGCACCCCGAGGGCGTGGGCCTCGGCGACGTCCTCGCGCCGCTTCACCGGGTGCGAGCAGACCAGGTCGCCCGGGTCGGCGCCCGCCGCGAGCGCGGCGCGCACCTCGGCGGGCGTCGCGACGTCGAAGCGGCTGCCGCATCCGACCAGGGCCTCGAGCACCGCGGGGTGCGGGTTGGCCTTGACGGCGTAGTGGACCTCGGCCCCCGGCAGCGCCGCGGCGAGCGCGTGGAAGCGCCGCTCCACGACGGTCGGGTCGAGCGCGAGGTAGGGCGTGGTGCGGCGGACCTCGGGGGCCGTCCGCTGGCGGGCCAGGAGCGTGCTCTGCATGCCCGGTGAGGAGGGCCGTGGCCGCCCGGGGATACCGGTGGTCCACTACTGGGCGGCCCGGAGCCGCTGACTAGGATGAAGTCCATGCCTGACATCAGCCGAGCACAGGTGCGCCACCTGGCCGACCTCGCCCGCATCGAGCTCGACGACGCCGAGCTGGACCACCTCGCGCCGCAGCTCTCGGTGATCCTCGAGTCCGTCGCCTCCATCAGCGAGGCCGCCGCCGCCGACGTCCCGCCCACGAGCCACCCGCTGCCGGTGACCAACGTCTTCCGCGAGGACGTCGTGCGTCCCTCGCTCACCGCCGAGCAGGCGCTGTCCGGCGCCCCCCTGGTCGAGGAGCAGCGCTTCGCGGTGCCGCGGATCCTCGGGGACGAGCAGTGAGCGCCGCCGGCACGCCCCTGGTCCAGCGCCCGGCGGCCGACCTCGCGCAGGCCCTGGCCGCGGGCGAGACCACGAGCGTCGAGCTGACCCAGGCCTTCCTCGACCGCATCGCCGCGGTCGACGGCGAGGTCCACGCCTTCCTCCACGTCGACCCCGAGGGGGCGCTCGCCGCCGCGCGGGCCTCCGACGAGCGCCGCGCCGCCGGCCGGCTCGCCTCGCCGCTGGACGGCGTGCCCGTCGCGGTCAAGGACGTCCTGGCCACCGAGGGCCTGCCCACCACGTGCGGGTCGAAGATCCTCGAGGGCTGGATCCCGCCGTACGACGCGACGGTGGTCGCCCGGCTCCGGGCGGCCGGCCTGCCGATCCTCGGCAAGACCAACATGGACGAGTTCGCGATGGGCTCCTCCACCGAGCACTCGGCCTACGGCCCGACCCACAACCCGTGGGCGCTCGACCGGATCCCCGGCGGCTCCGGCGGCGGCTCGGCCGCGGCCGTCGCGGCGTACGAGGCCCCGCTGGCGATCGGCACCGACACCGGCGGCTCGATCCGCCAGCCCGGCGCCGTCACCGGCACCGTGGGCGTGAAGCCGACCTACGGCGGCGTCTCGCGCTACGGCCTGGTGGCGATGGCCAACTCGCTCGACCAGGCCGGCCCGGTCACCCGCACGGTGCTCGACGCCGCCCTGCTCCACGAGGTCATCGCCGGCCACGACCCGCTCGACTCGACCAGCATCGACCAGCCCGTCCCGGCCGTCGTCGAGGCCGCCCGCGCGGGCGCGTCGGTCGACCTGGCCGGCCTGCGGGTCGGCATCATCCGCGAGCTCGGCGGCGAGGGCTACCAGCCCGGCGTCCAGGAGCGCTTCGACGAGGCCGTCGAGCTGCTCGTGCAGGCGGGCGCCGAGATCGTGCAGGTCAGCTGCCCGTCCTTCGAGCACGCCCTGGCGGCCTACTACCTGGTGATGCCGAGCGAGGCGTCGTCCAACCTGGCCCGCTTCGACGCCATGCGCTACGGCCTGCGGGTGGTGCCCGAGGGCGTCGAGTCCCCGAGCGCCGAGGACGTCATGCGCGCCACCCGCGACGCCGGCTTCGGCGACGAGGTCAAGCGCCGCATCATCCTCGGCACCTACGCCCTGTCCAGCGGCTACTACGACGCCTACTACGGCTCGGCGCAGAAGGTCCGCACCCTCATCAGCCGCGACTTCGAGCGCGCCTTCGACAAGGCCGACGTGCTGGTGTCCCCGACCGCGCCGACCACGGCGTTCAAGCTGGGGGAGAAGCTCGACGACCCGCTGGCGATGTACCTCAACGACGTCGCCACCATCCCGGCCAACCTGGCCGGCATCCCCGGCATCTCGGTGCCCGCCGGCCTCGCCGCCGAGGACGACCTCCCGGTCGGCTTCCAGGTGCTGGCCCCCGCGACCGCCGACGACCGCCTCTACCGCGTCGGCGCGGCCCTCGAGGCGGCGCTGGAGCACCGCTGGGGCGGCCCGCTGCTCCATCCCGACAAGCTGGACGAGGCGGTGGCCCGATGAGCCCGAGCGAGACCCTGGTGTCCTTCGAGGACGCCCTGGCGGCGTACGACCCGGCGATGGGCCTGGAGGTCCACGTCGAGCTCAACACCGCGACCAAGATGTTCTGCGGCTGCCCGGCGACCTTCGGCGGCGAGCCCAACACCCAGACCTGCCCCACGTGCCTCGGCCTGCCCGGCTCGATGCCGGCGGTCAACGCCAAGGCGGTCGAGTCCGCGATCCGCATCGGCCTCGCGCTCAACTGCGAGATCGCCGAGTGGTGCCGCTTCGCGCGCAAGAACTACTTCTACCCGGACATGCCGAAGAACTTCCAGACCAGCCAGTACGACGAGCCGATCGCCTTCGACGGCTGGACCGACGTCGAGGTCGAGACCGGCTCGGGCCTGGAGACCTTCCGGGTCGAGATCGAGCGCGCCCACATGGAGGAGGACACCGGCAAGTCGCTGCACGTCGGTGGCTCGACCGGCCGCATCCACGGCGCGGACTACTCGCTGGTCGACTACAACCGGGCCGGCATCCCCCTGATCGAGATCGTCACCCGCCCGATCACCGGGGCCCGCGAGCACGCCCCCGCGGTGGCCCGGGCCTACGTCGCCCACCTGCGCGAGCTGATCGTGGCCCTCGGGGTCTCCGAGGCCCGGATGGACCAGGGCAACCTGCGCGCCGACGTCAACCTCTCGCTGGCCCCGGCGGGGTCGGGCACCCTCGGCACCCGCACCGAGACCAAGAACGTCAACTCGTTCCGCTCGGTGGAGCGGGCCGCGCGCTACGAGATCGGCCGCCAGGCCGCGATCCTCGACGGCGGCGGCTCGATCCGCCAGGAGACCCGCCACTGGCACGAGGACACCGGGGTCACCACCGCGGGCCGCGAGAAGTCCGACGCCGAGGACTACCGCTACTTCCCCGAGCCCGACCTGGTGCCGGTCGCGCCGTCGCGGGAGTGGGTCGAGGAGCTCCGCGGCACGCTGCCCGAGCCGCCGCGCGAGCGCCGCGCCCGGCTGCAGCGCGAGTGGGGCTTCTCCGACCTCGAGATGCGCGACACCGCCGGTGCCGGGGCGCTCGAGCTGGTGCAGGAGACCATCGACTCCGGCGCCTCGCCGCAGGCCGCCCGCAAGTGGTGGCTCTCCGAGCTGGCCCGCCGTGCCAACGAGACCGGCACCGAGCTGGCCGCGCTGCCGATCACCCCGGCCGACGTGGCCCGGATCCAGGCGCTGGTCGACGAGGGCCAGATCAACGACAAGCTCGCGCGGCAGGTCTTCGACGGCGTCCTGGCCGGCGAGGGCACGCCCGACGAGGTCGTCGCCTCCCGCGGGCTCGCGGTGGTCTCCGACGACGGTGCGCTCGGCGAGGCCGTGGACCGGGCGATCGCGGCCAACCCCGACGTGGCGGCCAAGATCCGCGACGGCAAGGTGGCGGCCGCGGGCGCCCTCATCGGCGCGGTCATGAAGGAGATGCGCGGCCAGGCCGACGCCGGACGGGTGCGCGAGCTGGTCCTCGAGCGCCTGGCCTGAGGCCCTCCTCCGGCCTGGTGCTAGCGTGAGGATGCCCTCACCGGGTACGTGAACACGTGGTCCCCGTGCGGGGGAAGCCGGACCGAAGCCGGCGCTGACCCGCAACCGTGGGTCGTCCTGCGGGACGGCGAGCCGGAACGCCTGCCGGGGGCGACACCCCATCGATGCTGTCGTGGAACGCAGCGGGTGTGCCTCGGCCCGAGGTCCTCCCGCTGCTGCTGCGGGAAGGAACCATGCGCACCACTGTCCGCCCCTCGTCGAGGACGCTGACCTCGCTCGTCGTCGCCCCCCTCGCTGCCCTGGTCGGGCTGCTCGTCCTCGTCGGGGCCGGCGCGCCGGCGACCGCCGCCGGCGGCGTGCGCGCGGCCGACGCTCAGGGCTCGCTGTGCACCGGCAACACCGGCGTCAACGTCGTCGTCGACTTCGGCGCCCTCGGGGGCGGCGTCCAGCAGGACTGCGTCGCCGACGGCGACGGCCAGGTCGCCACGAAGGTCTTCTCCGAGGCGGGCCACGAGCTCACGCCCGTGGGGGCCTTCCCCGGTGCCGCCTGCAAGGTCGACGGCGAGCCCGCCTCCGGCGGCTGCGCGCAGATGCCGCCCGCCAACGCCTACTGGGGGCTGTTCCTGGCCCAGGACGCGGCGTGGGACTACGCCCCCAAGGGTGCCGACGAGCTCGAGCTGAGCGACGGCGACTTCGTGGCGTTCGCCTGGCAGGGCACCAAGAAGGCGACCCCGCCCTCGGTGGAGCCGGTGGCCGCGACCGCGGCCGACTCCTCGGGTGAGGCCTCCGACGGGGCCAGCCCCTCGCCGAGCACCTCGCCCTCCTCGGACGCCACCACCAGCCCGGGCTCGGGCGACGGCACCGGCGAGAGCGCGGTCGAGAGCACCGAGAACGGCCGCGACTGGGTGGTGCCGTTCATCGGCCTGCTGGTCCTGGGTGGTGCCGGCGGCGTGCTGCTGGTGCGCCGCCGCCGCAACGCCGGCGAGTAGGCGGTCGCGGTGAGCGGGTCCGCGGCGGGCGGTGACGCCCACGTGGAGCGTCGCTCCCGGCTGCCACGCGACCTGCACCCCGGCGCCTGGTGGCTGTGGGCGCTGGGCCTGGCCGCGACCGCCACCGCCACCACCAACCCGGTGCTGCTGCTGGGCGTCGTCGCCGTCGCCTGCCTCACCGTCGGCCTGCGGCGCTCGGACCACCCCTGGTCCGGCTCCTTCCGGCTCTACCTGCTCTTCGGCCTGGTCATCGTCGTGGTCCGGCTGGTGCTGCGCGTGCTGCTGGGCGGCGGTGTCGGCAGCACCGTGCTGCTCGACCTGCCGGCGGTGCCGCTGCCCGGCTGGGTCGCGGGCGTGACGCTGCTCGGCCCGGTGACCCTGGAGTCCCTGCTGGCCGGGCTGTACGACGGCCTGCGGCTGGCCGCGCTGGTCATCTGCGTCGGCGCCGCCAACGCGCTGGCCAACCCCAAGCGGCTGCTGCGCTCGATGCCCCCGGCACTCCACGAGGTCGGCACCGCGGTTGTCGTCGCGGTGGCGCTGCTGCCCCAGCTGGCCGACAGCCTGCGCCGGGTGCGGGCGGCCCGGGCGCTGCGCGGGGTCCCCGGCGGCCGCGTCCGCCGGCTGCGCGGGGTCGTGGTGCCGGTGCTGGAGGACGCGCTCGAGCGCTCGATGGCGCTCGCGGCCGGCATGGACGCGCGTGGCTACGGCCGCAGCGGGTCGCTGGGCCGGGGCCGACGGGCCACCACCGGCGCGCTGCTGCTGCTCGGCCTGTGCGGGATCTGCGTGGGCAGCTACGCCTGGCTCGACCAGACCGCGCCGCGCTGGCTGGTGGTGCCGGGCATGCTCGGCGGGGTGGCGCTGGCCGCCCTGGGCCTGTGGTCGGCCGGGCGTCGCGTGCAGCGCACCCGCTACCGACCCGACCGCTGGCACGCCGAGGAGGCCGGGGTGGCCCTGGCCGGTCTCGGCTCGGCGGTCGCGCTGCGGCTGCTGGTCGACGAGCCGGTGCTGCACCCGCTGGTCACCGGCGCCCCCGGGATCAGCGACGCCGCCGTGCTGGCGGTGCTGCTCGGCCTGGCCGCCGCGGTGGTGGCGCCGCCGCCGGTGCTGGCGACCGACGGCGAGCGGGCCGACCGCCGCACGTCCCCCGGACGACGGGAGGCGGCGCGTGCTGGAGCTGCGTGAGGTGACGTTCGCGTACGCCGACGGCCCGCCCGTCCTCGACCGCGTCGACCTGACCCTCGACGAGGGCGAGCTGGTCCTGGTCGCCGGGCGCACCGGCGTCGGCAAGTCGACCCTGCTCGGGGTGCTCAACGGGCTGGTGCCGGCCTTCACCGGCGGCAGCCTGCGGGGCGACGTGCTGCTCGAGGGCCGCAGCGTGCTGCACCTGCCGCCGCGCGAGCGCGCCCACGTCGTGGGGTACGTCGGCCAGGACCCCACCGCCGGCTTCGTCACCGACACGGTCGAGGAGGAGCTGGCCTACGGCATGGAGCAGCTCGGCCTCGACCCCGCCACCATGCGGCGGCGGGTGGAGGAGACCCTCGACCTGCTCGGGGTCGCCGACCTGCGCTCGCGCGACCTGCGCTCGCTCTCCGGCGGCCAGCAGCAGCGGGTCGCCATCGGGTCGGTGCTGACCATGCACCCCCGGCTGCTGGTGCTCGACGAGCCGACCTCGGCGCTCGACCCGACCGCGGCCGAGGACGTGCTGGCCACGCTGACGCGGCTGGTGCACGACCTCGGGGTCACCGTCGTGGTCGCCGAGCACCGGCTCGAGCGGGTGGTGCCGTTCGTGGACCGGGTGGTGCTCGTCGAGCAGGACGGCCGGGTCACCGCGGGCGAGCCGGCCCCCATGCTCGAGCGCTCGCCCGTGGCACCGCCCATCGTCGAGCTCGGCCGCTGGGCGGGCTGGTCGCCGCTGCCGCTGAGCGTGCGCGACGCGCGTCGTCGTGCCGGGCGCCTGGCGCTGCCCGAGTCCGGCCCCGTCCCGGCGCCGGGGCCCGAGGCCGTGCTGGCGCCGTCCACCCCCGCGCTGGTGGCCCGCGACGTCGAGGTCGCCCTCGGACGCCGGC
Organism: Nocardioides scoriae; assembly: GCF_900104965.1. Taxonomy (NCBI): domain Bacteria; kingdom Bacillati; phylum Actinomycetota; class Actinomycetes; order Propionibacteriales; family Nocardioidaceae; genus Nocardioides; species Nocardioides scoriae. The sequence goes on from NZ_LT629757.1 coordinate 3,933,080, forward strand.
TGGTGCTCCGCGGCGTCGACCTCAGCCTGGGCCGCGGGCAGGTGACCGCCCTCATGGGCCGCAACGGCTCGGGCAAGTCGACGCTGCTGTGGACGCTCCAGGGCGCGCGCGCCCGGCGCGGCGGCCGCGTCGAGGTCGACGGCAGCGACCCCGCCCGGCTCGGCGCCGACGCGCGCCGCGCCCACGTCGGACTGGTGCCCCAGACCGCGGCCGACCTGCTCTACCTGGAGAGCGTCGCCGCCGAGTGCGACGTGGCCGACCGCGACGCGCACGCGGCGCCCGGGACGGCGGCGGCCCTGCTCGAGCGCCTGGTGCCGGGCATCGACCGCGACGCCCACCCGCGCGACCTCTCGGAGGGTCAGCGGCTGGCGGTCGTGCTCGCGGTGGTGCTGACGGCCCGGCCGCCGGTGCTGCTGCTCGACGAGCCCACCCGCGGCCTGGACTACCCCGGCAAGCAGCAGCTGGGCCGCGTGCTCACCGGCCTGGCGGCCGAGGGCCGGGCGGTGCTGGTCGCGAGCCACGACGTCGAGTTCGTCGCCCAGGTCGCCGACCAGGTGGTGGTGCTCGCCGACGGCGAGATCGTCTCGGCCGGGCCCACCAGCCGGGTGGTCGCCGAGTCGCCCGCCTTCGCCCCGCAGGTGCACAAGATCCTCGGCGGCGACTGGCTCACCGTCGACCAGGTCGTGGCGGCGTCGAGGTGAGCGCGCCCTCCCGGGTTGACGCCCCCCGCCTGCGGCTGCGGCCCCGGTCGGCGGCCGTGCTGGCCGCCGCGTCGCTGGCGGGCCTGCTGATGTTCTGCTGGCCGCTGCTGGTGCGCGTCCGCGTCGACGCCGACACGGTGCAGCCGCCCTTCGTGTTCATGCTGCTGCTGCCCGTGGTGATCGTGGTGTGCCTGGCCGAGCTCACCGAGGGCGGCATGGACTCCAAGGTGCTGGCGATGCTGGGCGTCCTGACGGCCGTCAACGCCGTGCTGCGTGGACTCTCGGCCGGCATCGCCGGCGTCGAGCTGGTCTTCTTCCTGCTGGTGCTCGCGGGCCGGGTCTTCGGCGCGGGCTTCGGCTTCGTGCTGGGCTGCACGTCGCTGTTCGCCTCGGCGCTGCTGACCGGCGGGGTCGGGTCGTGGCTGCCGTTCCAGATGATGGCCTCGGCCTGGGTGGGCATGGGCGCCGGGCTGCTGCCCCGCCGGGTGCGCGGGCGGGCCGAGATCGCCCTGCTGGTGGCGTACGCCGTGGTCGCGGCGTACGCCTTCGGGCTGGTGATGAACCTGATGAGCTGGCCCTTCGCCCTGGGGGTCGCGGTGCCGGGCTACGAGGGGGCGCTGTCCTTCGTGCCCGGCGACCCACTGCTGGCCAACCTGCACCGGTTCGGCGTCTACACGCTGCTGACCTCGACCGGGTCGTGGGACACCGGCCGGGCGGTGACGACCTCGGTCGCGCTGGTCGTGCTGGGTCCCGCGGTGCTGGCCACGCTGCGGCGGGCGGTGCGCCGGGCGACGGTGGTGCGCACCGAGCAGCCGGCCGGTCCGCTGGGCCGCGCTGGCTAGCCTCGACGCCATGACGCCGAGGCTGGCTCCGCTGCTGCTCGTGCCCGCGCTGGCCCTGGCGGGCTGCGGGGGGTCCGATCCGGCCGCCGAGCCGGAGGCGGGGGACACGCCGTCGGCGAGCGCGTCGCCCAGCGCCTCACCCAGCGCCTCGCCCAGCGCCTCGCCCAGCGCCTCCTCGGGGCCGTCGACCTCCGCTCGCCCGCGCGTGGTCGGCACCGTCGCCCGGGGCCTGCAGGTGCCGTGGGGGATCGCCTTCCTCCCCGACGGGTCGGCGCTGGTGACCGAGCGCGACACCCGCCGGGTGCTCCGGGTCGCCGACGGGGAGGTGACCCGCGTCGGCTCGGTCGAGCTGGCCACGCCGCAGGGCGAGGGCGGGCTGCTCGGGGTGGCCGTGTCGCCGTCGTACGACGAGGACGCGCGGGTCTTCTTCTACGCCACGACCGCCGACGACAACCGGGTGGTGAGCACGACCTTCCGCGACGGCCGGCTGGGCCGGATGCGGCCCGTGCTGACCGGCATCCCGAGGAACAGCTACCACGACGGCGGCCGGCTGGCCTTCGGGCCCGACGACCGGCTCTACGTCTCCACGGGCGACGCCGGGCAGCCCGAGCTGGCCCCGGACCGGGGCTCGCTGGCCGGCAAGATCTTGCGGATCACCCAGGACGGCGACCCCGCTCCCGGCAACCCCGACCCGGGCTCGCCGGTCTGGTCCCGGGGCCACCGCAACGTCCAGGGCCTGGCCTTCGACGACCGCGGCCGGCTGTGGGCCTCGGAGTTCGGCCAGGACACCTGGGACGAGCTCAACCTGATCAGGAAGGGCGGGGACTACGGCTGGCCCGGCACCGAGGGTCGCGGCGGTCCCGCCGGCACCACCGACCCGCAGGTGCAGTGGGCCACCGACGACAACTCACCCTCGGGGCTGGCCTTCCGCGACGGCCGGCTGTGGATGGGGGCGCTGGCCGGCGAGCGGCTGTGGCGCGTCGACGTCGACGGCGCCCGCGCGACGGGGGAGCGCGGCTTCCTCGTCGGCGACCACGGTCGGGTCCGCACGGTCGTCACCGCGCCCGACGGCCGGCTGTGGGTGACGACCTCCAACCGTGACGGCCGCGGCGACCCGGCCCCCCAGGACGACCGGATCCTGCTGGTCGCGCCCTAGGCGTCAGCCCACCCGCGCCAGCAGCGCCCGCAGCGCGGTGATCACCTCGTGGGGCCGCTCCATGGGCAGGAAGTGGGTGGCGCGCAGCTCCTCGTAGACCGCGCCCGGGATCCGGTCGGCGGCGGTGCGCATGTCGCGCGAGGACGCCAGCACGTCGTACCTCCCCGCCAGGAAGCTGGTCGGGACCTCGATGCCCCGCAGCGAGACCCGGCGGTGGAGGGAGGAGTGCAGCGCGAGGTGGGCGTACCACTCGACCGGGGTGCTGAGGAACTCGCGCACCGCCCGCCGGGAGAGCTCCTCGTCGGCGACCGGGAGCATGAAGCCGCTGTGGCTCAGGGCCCGCAGCGTGGCGGGCCCGACGGCCAGCCCCGTGGTCCACGGCGTGACGCCGCGTCCGACCACCTTGGCGACCCGCGCGGCGCCGACGGTGAGGGCCTTGCTCACGGGCCGGGGGACGCGCAGCGGCGCCAGCATCGAGGCGAAGGTGTCACCGGGCACGCCACCGACCGCGAACAGGCCATCGACCCGCTCGGGGTGGCGCACGGCCACCTCGAACATGGTGTTGACGCCCATCGACCAGCCCATCAGCACGGCGCTGTCGAGCCCGGCGTGGTCCATCACCGCCAGGGCGTCCTCGGCGAAGGCGTCGATGCCGACGTGCTCGCGGTCCACCGGACGGTGGGACCCGCCGGTGCCGCGGTGGTTCCACGACACCACCCGCACGCCGCACGCCGGGTCCAGCAGCGAGGGCCAGGCGTAGGGGTTGGTGCCGAGCCCGTTGCACAGCAGCACCGTGGGGCCCTCGACGTCGTTGGTCCAGGCCTGGAGCACCGTGCCGTCGCGGCTGGGCACCGCGTAGTAGCGCAGCGCGAGGCCGTCGTCGGCAGGAGGGGCGAGGGTCAGAGCGCGGTCGGCCACCCCGGGATCATGCCCGAGGAGCGGTCCGCCGTCAGGTCGCCCGACCGGTGGGCGAGCACGGTCTCGACGTACTCCGCGACCTCGTCGCGCTCCCGGCGGCCCTGGGAGAGCGAGGTGGAGGCGACCAGGGCGTTGCGGCAGGCCTGGCGCTGGCTGCGCTCGGCCCACCGGGCCAGGGGCACCAGCACCGGGACCAGCGGCGGCACCCGGGTCGGGCGCAGGTGCAGGGACAGGCGCGCGCGGTGACCGGTCATGGGCGTCTCCTGCTCGGGTGCTGCGGGCGGTGCGGTGCGTCGGGAGCACCACGCTAGGCAGCCGTGGAGTCCCGGGCGTCACGCACGTGTGACGAGTGCGTGAACGCCTCCGGGTGTCGGCCCCGACACGCCGGGGCGATGACTTCGTCGGTGCTCGGTGGTCTGCTCAGGTGCCGGACCACCCGCACCACGACCCGAGGAGACCCCATGACGGACCAGACCGCACCGCAGCCGACCGCGACGCCCCGGACCGTGCTGATGGTCGGGACCCGCAAGGGCCTGTGGGTCGGGCGCTCCGACGAGGCCCGCGAGGACTGGGAGTGGACCGGTCCCCACTTCGACATGGAGGAGGTCTACTCCTGCGCCGTCGACACCCGGGGCGGCAGCGAGAGGGGCGGCACCGGGGGCGCGCGGCTGCTCGCCGGGGCGTCGTCGAGCTGGCTGGGCCCGCGGGTGCGCCGCTCCGACGACCTCGGCGCCTCCTGGGACGAGTCCGAGCAGGGCGGGCTGCGCTTCCCCGACGACGTCGAGGCCAGCGTGGAGCGGGTGTGGCAGCTGGTGCCGGGCGCGGTCGACGGCGTGGTGTGGGCCGGATCGGAGCCGGGGGCGGTGTGGCGCTCGACCGACGGCGGCGCGACCTTCGCCCTGGAGCGGGCCCTGTGGGACCACCCCCACCGCGAGCACTGGCAGGCCGGGTTCGGCGGGCAGGCGTTCCACACGATCCTGCCCCACCCCGACGACCCGACCTCGGTGACGGTCGCGCTCTCGACCGGGGGCGTCTACCAGACCCGCGACGACGGCGCCTCCTGGTCGCCGCGCAACCAGGGGATCCGGGCGGAGTTCCTGCCCGAGGGCCAGCAGTACCCCGAGTTCGGCCAGTGCGTCCACAAGGTCGCGCGGCACCCCTCGCGGCCCGAGCGGCTGTTCCTGCAGAACCACGGCGGCGTCTACCGCTCCGACGACGAGGGCGGCTCGTGGACCTCGATCGCCGAGGGCCTGCCCGCCGACTTCGGCTTCCCCGTGGTGGTCCACCCGCACGAGCCCGACACCGTGTTCGTCTTCCCCATCAACGGCGGCGAGCGTCGCTACCCGCCGCAGGCGCGGGCCCGGGTGTGGCGCTCGCGCGACGCGGGCGAGACCTGGGAGGAGCTCGGCGAGGGGCTGCCCGACGCGTTCTACGTCGCGGTGATGCGCGACGCGATGTGCGCCGACGACCACGCCGCGCCCGGCCTCTACTTCGGGGCCCGCAACGGCGCCGTGTGGGGCAGCACCGACGGCGGCGGCTCGTGGCGCGAGGTGGTCAGCGACCTGCCCGACGTGATGGTGGTGCGCGCGGCGGCCGTCACCGGCTGAGCGGCTGCACCACTCCCGGGTCGGCGGGCGGCAGCGGCTCCGCCTCCACGACGCGGTCGGCCCGGTCGCGGAACGACCGCACCAGCGCGGCGTTGGGGTCGTCGACGGCGGCCACCCAGGCGGCGGCCTCCTCCGGCGTCTTGCCGAACCGGACGTGGCGCGCGACCAGACGGGCACGACGCAGGTCGTCGTCCACCTCGAGCCACCAGCACTCGTCGACCTGCTCGCGGGCGGCGCGCCACTCGGGGCGGTCGAGCAGCAGGTAGTTGCCCTCGGTCACCACGACGCGCGCCTCCGGCGGCACCGCGATCGCCCCCGCGAGCGGCTGCTCGAGGTCGCGCTCGAACGCCGGCGCGTAGACGGTCTCGCCGGTGTCCTCGCGCAGCCGTCGCAGCAGCGCGGCGTACCCCCAGGCGTCGAAGGTCTCCGGCGCGCCCTTGCGCGCCCGCAGGCCGAGGCGGTCGAGGCTGACGTCGGCGAGGTGGAAGCCGTCCATCGGCAGGTGCACCCCGCCGAGCCGGGCCGCGAGCTGCACGGCGTACGTCGTCTTGCCGGCGCCGGGCGCCCCCGCGATGCCGATGATCTGTCGCACCGCAGCAACCTACCGGGCGGCTGCTGCCGGCTGGTCCGCCCCGGCGCCGAGGTGGCGGGCCATGAACTCGTGGGCGTGGCGGCCCAGGTCCTCGCTGTCGTCCCACAGGTTGCGCCACACCGCCAGGGTGTTGGACAGCGTCGGGTGCACGACGGCGGAGCTGAAGCTCTCGAAGACCACCGGGCCGTCGTACGCCGACTCGCGGACCGCCGCGAAGAAGGTGGCGAAGTCGACGTTGCCCGAGCCGAGGTAGCCGCGGTGGGACTCCCCGACGTGGACGTAGCGCAGCCGGCCGGCGGCGTCGGCCTGGTGGACCGCCTGCGCCATGCCGTCCTCCTCGATGTTCATGTGGTACGTGTCGAGGTGGACGCCGAGGTCGGCCCCGGTCTCGGTGATGAGGTCGAGCATCTCGGCCGTGGTGTTGACGACGTTGGTCTCGTAGCGGTTGACCACCTCGAGGTTGACCCGCAGCCCGCTCCCGGCGGCCCGCTCGGAGAGCCACGCCATCGACTCGACGACGTGCTGGCGCGAGCGGGGGCTGATCGGGGCGGGGTACTTGTCGAGCACGGAGTAGAGCACCCCGCACAGGTCGCCGGCGCCCATCTCGGCCGCGACGTCGACGGCCCGGGCGAGCAGGTCGCGGCCACGGGCGACGACCGCGGGGTCCTCGCTGGAGACGTCGGCGCTGTGGTCCAGGCCGAGGGAGCAGGCGGCACCGAGGCCGTGCTCCTCCAGCAGGGATCGAGTCATCGCGGCGTCGACCGTGGCGGGGTCGAGCAGGGGGACCTCGATGAGGTCGAAACCGAGGCGGGCGGTCGAGGAGATGGCGTGCGCGGCGGAGGCCGCGGACCAGTCGCCGACCCAGACGAGGGCGTGCAGACCCAGGGGGTTCATGGCAGGTGTGCCTTTCGGGGAGGGAGCGGGGAGGGGCAGGTGAGGGAGCCGCGCGGTCAGGCGTCGGGTGCCGGTGGGCGCGGCTCGACGGTCGCGCCGGTGACCAGGGCGACCAGGTCGGGACCGGTGGTGCCGGCCGTCGCGCGGTGGGCGACGGTGCGGCCCGAGCGCATCACGAACACGTCGTCGGCGACCCGGAGCACCTGGTCGAAGTTGTGGCTGACCAGCACCAGGCCGAGGCCCTGCGACCTCAGCCGCAGGATCATCTCCTCGACCTTGGCCGTCTCCTGGACGCCGAGGGCGGCGGTGGGCTCGTCGAGGATGACGATGCGCGAGCCCCAGCCGGCGGCCCGGGCCAGGGCGACCGCCTGCCGCTGGCCGCCGGAGAGGCCGTTGACCCGCGCGTCGACCGACGGCACGTTGACGGCGAGCGCGCCGACCATGCGGGCGGCCTCCGCCCGCATCGCCCCGCGCCGCAGCCAGCGCAGCGGCCCGCGGCCGACGCCGTCCTCGCGGCCGAGGTAGAGGTTCTGCCACACCCGCAGCGTGTCGACGAGGGCGAGGTCCTGGTAGACGGTCTCGATGCCGACCGCGCGCGCCTGCTGGGGGCCGGTGAACGACACCTGCTCGTCGCCGACCCGCAGCTCGCCGCCGTCGGAGCGGTGCATGCCCGAGAGGCACCCGACCAGGGTGGACTTGCCGGCGCCGTTGTCGCCGATGATGGCGGTGACGCGGCCGGCCCGGACCTCGAGGTCGCCCTGGCGCAGCGCCTGGACCTGGCCGTAGGACTTGGTCAGGCCGCTCGCCCGGAGGAGCAGCTCGCCCTCGGGGGCGGCGGTGGGGGTCTCGTGCTGGGTGGCGGTCATCGGTCGAACCTCGCGAGGAAGGCGGCGGCGATGACGACCACGCCGACCGCGAGCGGCTGGTAGAACTCCGAAAGCCCGAACCGGGTCAGGCCGTTGACCAGCGCGGTCAGCAGCAGGGCGCCGGCGATCGGGCTGACGATGGTGGCGCGGCCCCCGAAGAGGCTGACCCCGCCGAGGACGACGGCGGCCACGGAGTTGAGCAGGAAGCTGGTGTTGCTGGCGGGCTCGGAGGCGCCGACCCGGCCGACGAGCAGCACGGCCGCGGTGCCCGCGCAGCTGCCGGACAGGGCGTACGCCGCGATCTTGACCCGGTCGGTGCGCACGCCGGAGGCCCGTGCGGCCCGCACCGAGCCGCCGACGGCCAGCAGGTGCGTGCCGAAGGAGGTCCGGAAGAGCAGCAGGTGGGCCAGCACCGTCAGCACCAGGGCGAGCAGCACGGCCCAGGTGACGATGCCGAAGCCGCGGACCGTGAGGTCGAGCAGGAACCGGTCGATGACCTGCGTGGGCTTGCCGTCCGCCACGATCAGCGCCAGGCCGGACGCCGCGGACAGCATCCCCAGGGTGACGATGAAGTCGGTGATGCGGCCCTTGGTGATGAGCAGGCCGTTGAGCACCCCCACCGCCACGCCGGTGACCAGCGCGACGACCACGGCCAGCAGGATCGAGCTGGTGCGGGAGTAGGTCTCGCCGAGCGCGATGGCCGAGAGCGTCATCGTCGAGGCGACCGACAGGTCGATGCCGGCGGTCGCCACCACGAAGGTCTGGCCGAGGACCAGGACCATCAAGATGGCGGCGGCCTGGAGCATCGCCCCGAGGTTGCCGGTGGCCAGGAAGCCCGGGTCGGCGATGCCGAACCCGACCAGGAGCAGCACCAGCGCCGCGGGCGCGGCCACCTCGGGCCAGGCGACCGAGCCCAGCCGCTGGCGCGCGGTGGGCCGGGGCGCCGGGGGTGCGACGCCCGGCTCGGTCCCGGCGCGGGGGGCGGTGGGGTCGGTGGTGCTCATGGCGGGTCCCGGGGGAGGTGAGGGGTGGGTGGCGGTCACGGTCAGTCCAGGGGGTTGTCGAAGGACTCGAAGGGGGCGGGGAACTTCGCCAGGGCCTGGTCCGCGACGCCGGAGGTGACGACCGCGGTGGGCGAGACGATCTCGGCGGGCAGGTCGTCGCCGGCGGCGGCCTTCTCGCAGGCCTGCACCCCGAGCTGGCCGATGGCGTAGGGGTACTGCGCGACCGTCGCGTGCAGGTCGCCGTCCTTGACCGACTGCAGGGCGTCCTTGTTGCCGTCGACGCTGATGACGGTGATGGAGTCGGCCTTGCCGGCGTTCTTCACCGCCTGCACGATGCCCAGGCCCATGTCGTCGTTGGCCGCGAAGAAGCCCTTGAGGTCGGGGTTGTCCTGCATCAGGGTGGTCGCCGCGGTGAGGGCCTTCTGGCGCTCCCAGTCGGCCGCGACCGTCTGCACGACGTCGAGCTTCCCGTCGACCGCCTGGGTGAAGCCGTCGAGGCGGGCGTTGCTGGTGACGTCGCCGGAGATGCCGCCCACGAGGGCCACCTTGCCGGACGAGACGGCCTCGACCATCTCGTCGCCGGCCTTGCCGCCCGCCTCGGTGTTGTCGGTGCCGATGTAGGTGGCGATGTCGACGCCCGCCTCCTCGGCGGCGTCGGCGTCCACGGGCGAGTCGATGTTGACGACCGGGGTGTCCGAGGCCGAGATGCGGGCCAGGCCGTTGACCAGGTTGCTGCCCGAGATCGGGTTGACCACGAAGCAGCCGTAGTCCTGCTGCGCCAGCGCCGTCAGCTTGTCCGACTGGCCGGTGGTGTCGGTGATGCTCTGGGCCGCCTGGACGGTGGCGTCGACGCCGTCCTGGTCGGCCTGCTCGTCGATGCCCTGCTCCATCGCCTGGAAGAAGGGGTTGTCGAGGCCCTTGATGACGGCCGCGACCTTGGTGTCGCCGCCGGAGGCGGTCGAGCCGCTGCCCCCGTCGTCGGAGGAGGAGCCGCAACCGGCGAGGACCAGGCTGCCGCCCAGGGCGAGGGCGACGAGGGAGCGGTGGGGGGTGCGCATGAGTGGGTCTCCTTTATGTCTGTGGCTAGACATTAAGCACCGGGTGTGACGTCCGTCAATAGACAAATGCCCCCAGGTGCGGGAGGCTGCCCGCATCCCTGCACCCGAATCGGAGGTCGTCGTGGTCGTCACCTCGCCCGTGCCCGCCTCGGTGTCCGAGCCGGGGGTGGCCGCCGCGCTCGCCCTGTTCGCCACCGGCGCGCGGCTCAGCCGCGCCGAGGTGGCCGGCCGCACCGGCTGGGCCAGGGTCACGGTCACGGCCCGGCTGGAGCGGCTCCTCGAGGACGGCCTGCTGGAGAGCTTCGAGAGCCGGGTCAACGGCCGCGGGCGCCCGGCGACCCACTACCGCCTCGCGGTGGACGCCGGCTCGCTGCTGGTGGCCGACATCGGGGCCAGCGGGCTGCGGGTGGCGCGCTGCGACCTCGCCGGGAGGCCCGGTCCCTCGCAGCACCTGCCGAGCGAGATCGGGGACGGACCCGACGCGGTGCTGGGCGTGGTGCGCGCCGGGTGGGAGGACCTCATGGAGGGTGCGCCCCCGGTGTGGGGCGTGGCGGTGAGCCTGCCCGGTCCCGTCGAGCTCTCGACCGGTCGGGTGGTGGACCCGCCCATCATGACCGGCTGGAACGACTACGGCGTCCGCGACGAGCTCGCCACCTGGTTCGGCACCACGGCCCACGTCGAGAACGACGCCAACGCGATCGCGCTGGGCGAGGTCGCCGCCGTCACCGAGGCGGGCGGGTCGCTCTCGGACGTGCTGGTCGTCAAGGTCGGCACCGGGGTCGGCGCCGGCATCATCAGCGGTGGTCAGGTGCTGCGCGGTGCCGCGGGCGCGGCCGGCGACATCGGGCACACCGAGGCCGACGTGGCCGGGGTGCGCAGCGACCGGCCGCTGTGTCGCTGCGGCAAGCTCGGGTGCGTCGAGGCGTACGCCGGGGGCTGGGCGCTGGTGCGCGACGCCCGCGAGCGCGGCCTCGAGGTCGAGGGGCTCGACGACTTCCTGGAGTGCCTCGTGGCCGGCGACCCGGTCGCCCGGGCGCTGACCGCCGAGGCCGGCCAGGTCCTCGGGAGCGCCGTCGCCACCACGGTGTCGCTGCTCAACCCCGAGCAGGTGCTGCTCGCCGGGGCGCTGGGCCTGGTGGGGGAGCACCTCGTCGCGGGTGTGCGCCAGCGCGTCTACGCCCGCTCGCTCCCGCTGGCCACGCGCACGCTGCGCATCCAGGGCGGGCGCCTCGGGGTGGAGGCCGGGGTGCGCGGGCTGGCCCACGAGCTGAGCCGCCGGGTGCTGCTCGGCGCAGCCGCTGGCTGAGGGATCACCGGTCGAACGGCCCCGCGGGCCGGTGCGCGTGCGGGACTAGGGTTTGCCGCATGACCGACGCCCCCGCCGCCGCCACCGGACCCGACATCAAGCCCCGCTCGCGCGCCGTCACCGACGGCCTCGAGGCGACCGCGGCCCGCGGCATGCTCCGCGCGGTCGGCATGGACGACGACGACTTCCTCAAGCCGCAGGTCGGCGTGGCCTCGAGCTGGAACGAGATCACCCCCTGCAACCTCTCGCTCGACCGCCTGGCGAAGGCCGTGAAGAACGGCGTGCACGCCGGCGGCGGCTACCCGCTGGAGTTCGGGACGATCTCGGTCTCCGACGGCATCTCGATGGGCCACGAGGGCATGCACTTCTCGCTGGTCTCGCGCGAGGTCATCGCCGACTCCGTCGAGACCGTGATGATGGCCGAGCGGCTCGACGGCTCGGTGCTGCTCGCTGGCTGCGACAAGTCGCTGCCCGGCATGCTGATGGCGGCCGCGCGCCTCGACCTGGCCTCGGTGTTCCTCTACGCCGGCTCGATCATGCCGGGCCAGGTCGACGGCCAGGACGTCACCATCATCGACGCCTTCGAGGCGGTCGGTGCCTGCCTCGCGGGCAAGATCACCCGCGAGGAGGTCGACCGGGTCGAGCGGGCGATCTGTCCCGGCGAGGGCGCCTGCGGCGGGATGTACACCGCCAACACCATGGCCGCCGTCGCCGAGGCGCTGGGCATGAGCCTGCCCGGCTCCGCCGCCCCGCCGGCCGTCGACCGCCGCCGCGACGGGTTCGCCCACCGCTCCGGCGAGGCCGTGGTCGAGATGCTGCGCCAGGGCATCACCGCGCGCCAGATCATGACCCGCGAGGCCTTCGAGAACGCCATCGCCGTCGTGATGGCCCTCGGCGGCTCCACCAACGCCGTGCTGCACCTGCTCGCCATCGCCCGCGAGGCCGAGGTCGACCTCACCCTCGACGACTTCAACCGGGTGGGCGACAAGGTCCCGCACCTCGGCGACCTCAAGCCCTTCGGCCGCTTCGTGATGAACGACGTCGACAAGATCGGCGGCATCCCGGTGGTCATGAAGGCCCTGCTGGATGCCGGGCTGATGCACGGCGACTGCCTCACCGTCACCGGCCGCACCATGCGCGAGAACCTCGAGGCCCTGGCGCCGGCCGACCTCGACGGCGAGGTGCTCCGCACCCTCGACCAGCCGATCCACAAGACCGGCGGCCTCACCATCCTGCGCGGCTCGCTGGCCCCCGACGGCGCCGTGGTCAAGAGCGCCGGCTTCGACGACTCGACCTTCACCGGCACCGCCCGGGTCTTCGACGGCGAGCGGGCCGCGATGGACGCGCTCACCGAGGGCCGCATCACCGCGGGCGACGTCGTGGTCATCCGCTACGAGGGGCCCAAGGGCGGCCCCGGCATGCGCGAGATGCTCGCCATCACCGGCGCCATCAAGGGCGCCGGGCTGGGCAAGGACGTGCTGCTGCTGACCGACGGCCGCTTCTCGGGGGGCACCACCGGGCTGTGCGTGGGCCACGTCGCGCCCGAGGCGGTCGACGGCGGCCCGATCGCGTTCGTGCGCGACGGCGACCAGATCACCCTCGACGTCGCGGGCCGCAGCCTCGACGTCGCGGTCGACGAGGCCGAGCTCGAGGCACGCCGCGACGGCTGGACCCCCAACGCCCCGAAGTACACCCGCGGCGTGCTCGGCAAGTACGCCAAGGTCGTGCAGTCCGCCGCCCACGGCGCGGTCTGCGGCTGACGCCGCGACCCCCTGGCGGCTGTCGGTGGCCGGTGGCAGGGTCGGGGCCATGGACCAGCGCATCAGCTTCGTGACCCTGGCCGTCAGCGACGTCGAGCGCAGCCGCGCCTTCTACGTCGACGGGCTCGGCTGGTCCCCGGAGGTGCTGGTGCCGGGCGAGGTGCTGATGATCCGCGCCGGGGAGCGGTTGGTGCTCTCGCTGTGGTCCGAGGCCGGCTTCGAGGCCGAGGTCGGTCCCATGCGGCGGGGCGAGGGCGTCGTGCCCGTGACCCTGGCCCACAACGTGGCCACGGCCGCCGAGGTCGACGAGGTCCTGGCCCTGGCCGGCTCGCTCGGCGCGGAGGTCAGCGCCGGCCGGGAGCGGGAGTGGGGCGGCTACACCGGCTACTTCGCCGACCCCGACGGCTTCCGGTGGGAGATCGCCACCAACCCCGGCGAGATCGGGCAGCTGGTGCTCCCGTGACCGTGTCCACCCCCACCAGGAGAGGAGCCACCCGTGGCCGTCAGTGAGCAGGACCGTCAGCCGATGCGCGCCCAGGAGGTCACCGACGCCGTCCCCGACGGCTGGCGGGTGGTCCTCGACCGGCTCGTCGCGCGCTTCGAGACCGGCGACTTCAACGCCGGCACCGCCTTCGTGCAGCGGGTGGCCGAGGTCGCCGACGCGGCCGACCACCACCCCGACGTCGACCTGCGCTACCCCCACGTCTCGGTGGCACTCCGGAGCCACGACGTCGACGCCCTCACCCGGCGCGACGTCGCCCTGGCCGTCGAGATCAGCCGGGTGGCGGCCGAGCTCGGCGTCCCGGTCGGGACCGCGCCCGACGTGGTCGAGCTCGCGCTCGACACCGCGGACCACGGCCGGGTCTCGCTGTTCTACGCCGCCCTGCTCGGCTACGACCAGCCCCAGGACGACGCCCTCGCCGACCCGGCGTCGCGCACCGTGCCCCTGTGGTTCCAGGACTCCGACAGCGACGCCCCCGACCGGCAGCGCTGGCACCTCGACGTCAGCGTGCCCCACGACCGCGCGCAGGCCCGGCTCGACGCCGTCCTCGCCGCGGGCGGTCGCCTCGTCGACGACAGCCGCGCGCCGGCGTTCTGGGTGCTCGAGGACACCGACGGCAACCGGTCGTGCATCTGCACCTGGCAGGCGCGCGACTGAGCCCCGCGGGCCCGCCGTCCTCAGCGGTGGGCCACGTCCACGACGACGCGTGTGGGGTCCGCGAGCGCGAAGGCGCGGAACGGCCGCCTCGGCCCGACCAGGCCGATGAAGGCCTGCTGGTCGCCCTCGAAGGACGCCCCGGGGGCGATCTCGGCGATCCCCTCGGTCCCGGCGCCGGAGACGCGGGTCGAGGCGTCGCCGTACTGCTCCACGCCGGTGTCGAAGGGCATCCCCACCCCGCGGACGACGACCTGCAGGAAGCTGCTGCCCCGCAGCGCGACGGGGTCACCCGACCCGTCCTGGCGCGGTCGGTCGACGTACTCCACGCGCCAGCCCGGGGTGCCGCTCCCGCCGAGGTCGAGCACGACGCGGTCGAAGCCGTCCTGGCGGCCGACGCGCACGCCGGTGAGGGTCAGCCCGTTGCCGGACCCCAGGCCGCCGTCGTCGGGCCGGGTGTCGGCCGGGAAGGACGGCACGCCGGAGCCGGACCCGGCCGACGGGGAGGCCGAGGACGTCGGGGCCGTCGAGGTCGGGGACGTCGGGGAGGACGGCTCCGAGGACGGGTCCGCGGGCGACGGGGAGCCCGACGCGGACGACGCGGACGTGGGGGAGCCGCTCGGGTCGGCGTCGTCGGAGCCGCCGCACGCGGAGGCCCCGGCGAGCAGCGCGAGCACGAGCAGGGCGGGGGCTGTCGGGGTGCTGCGCATGTCCTACCTCCGGGTCGGTCGTGGGGCCCAGGTCCGGAGCCCAGTCTGGGGCGGGGCCGCGCGCAGGTCCGGGGGCCACGCCGAGTGACCACCATCCGGGACGGGCGTCCCATCCCTTGGGACGAGCGTCACACTGGGTTGAGCCCGGCGGCACCGGGGAGGCATGCTGTTTCCATGCGTTCCGACCTCCTCGTACGCACGCGACGCGTGAGCTGAGTCCCCTCCGGACCTCGCACGCGCGTCGACCCTCCGTCAGCCGACCGGCTCGGGGGGTTTTTTGTTGCCACCGACACACGACGGAAGATGAGCAGATGAGCGAGCAGCACGCGGGGCAGACGACGCGGCCGAACCCCGGCCAGCGGGCCGCGCAGGGAGTGCCCCAGGGGCCGGCGCCCCAGGGGGAGAGCGTCACCGGGGCCCAGAGCCTCGTCAAGTCGCTCGAGCACGCCGGCGTGACGGAGATCTTCGGCATCCCCGGCGGTGCCATCCTCCCGGCGTACGACCCGCTCTTCGACAGCTCGATCCGCCACATCCTCGTGCGCCACGAGCAGGGCGCGGGCCACGCCGCGCAGGGGTACGCCGCGGCCACCGGCAAGGTGGGCGTCTGCATGGCCACCTCCGGCCCCGGCGCCACCAACCTGGTCACCGCGCTCGCCGACGCCCACATGGACTCGGTGCCGCTCGTCGCGATCACCGGTCAGGTCGGCGCCAGCATGATCGGCACCGACGCCTTCCAGGAGGCCGACATCCGCGGCATCACGATGCCGATCACCAAGCACAACTTCCTGGTCACCGACCCCGCCGACATCCCGCGGGTCGTCGCCGAGGCCTTCTACATCGCCTCGACCGGTCGCCCGGGTCCCGTCCTGGTCGACGTGGCCAAGTCGGCGCTCCAGGCGCAGACCACCTTCACGTGGCCCAAGGAGCTGAGCCTGCCCGGCTACCGGCCCGTCACCAAGCCGCACGCCAAGCAGATCCGCGAGGCCACCCGCGAGATCCTCGCCGCCCACAAGCCCGTGCTCTACGTCGGTGGCGGCGTCATCCGAGCCCGCGCCAGCCGCGAGCTGCGCACCCTGGCCGAGCTGACCGGCATGCCGGTCGTGACCACCCTGATGGCGCGCGGCGCCTTCCCCGACAGCCACCCGCAGCACCTCGGGATGCCCGGCATGCACGGCACCGTGGCCGCCGTCGCCGCGCTGCAGAAGAGCGACCTCATCATCAGCCTCGGCGCCCGCTTCGACGACCGCGTCACCGGCAACCTCGACTCCTTCGCTCCCCACGCGCGGGTCATCCACGCCGACATCGACCCGGCCGAGATCGGCAAGAACCGCGTGGCCGACGTCCCGATCGTGGGCGACGCCCGCGAGGTCATCGCCGACCTGGTGGTCGCGCTGCAGACCGAGCAGGAGCAGGGCCGCACCGGCGACTACGAGCCGTGGACGACCTTCCTCGCCGGGGTGAAGGAGCGCTACCCGCTGGGCTACGACACCCCCGAGGAGGGCCTGGCCCCGCAGTACGTCATCGAGCGGCTCTCGGCCATCGCCGGCCCCGAGGCGGTCTACGTCTCCGGCGTCGGGCAGCACCAGATGTGGGCCACCCACTTCGTGCAGTACGAGAACCCCAACACCTGGCTCAACTCCGGCGGCCTCGGCACCATGGGGTACGCCGTGCCGGCCGCGATGGGCGCCAAGGTCGCCCGCCCCGAGGCGGTCGTGTGGGCCATCGACGGCGACGGCTGCTTCCAGATGACCAACCAGGAGCTGGCCACCTGCACGATCGAGGGCATCCCGATCAAGGTCGCGCTCATCAACAACGAGTCGCTCGGCATGGTGCGGCAGTGGCAGACCCTGTTCTACGAGGGCCGCTACTCCAACACCGACCTGCACTCCAAGCGGGTGCCCGACTTCGTCAAGCTGGCCGAGGCCTACGGTGCGGTCGGCCTCACCTGCGACGACCCGGCCGACGTCGACGCGACCATCCGCAAGGCCATGGAGATCAACGACGTCCCCGTCGTGATCGACTTCCGGGTGGAGCGCGACGCGATGGTGTGGCCGATGGTGGCCGCCGGCACCTCCAACGACGAGATCAAGTACGCCCGGGACCTGGCGCCCGACTTCGAGGAGGACGAGCTCTGATGAGCGTGCACACCCTGTCGGTCCTGGTGGAGAACAAGCCCGGCGTGCTCGCGCGCATCGCGGGCCTGTTCAGCCGCCGCGGCTTCAACATCGACTCGCTGGCGGTCGGCCCCACGGAGATCCCCGAGATCTCGCGCATGACGATCGTGGTCAACGTCGAGGGCCTGCCCCTCGAGCAGGTCACCAAGCAGCTCAACAAGCTGGTCGAGGTCATCAAGATCGTCGAGCTCGACTACCGCGAGGCCGTGACCCGCGAGCTGCTCCTGGTCAAGGTCAAGGCCGACGCCGAGACCCGCGGCCAGGTCGTCGACGCCGTCCAGCTGTTCCGGGCCAAGGTCGTCGACGTGGCGCCCGACTCGATCACCGTCGAGGTCACCGGCAACAGCGACAAGCTGCGCGACTTCCTCGCCGTCATGGAGCCCTTCGGCATCCGCGAGCTCGTGCAGTCCGGCGTCGTGGCCATCGGCCGCGGCAGCCGGTCGATCACCGAGCGCACGCTGCGCCCCGTGCCGGTGCCGGTCCCGGTCGCCGCCTCCGTGCCCGGCTGAACCACCCGTTTTCCCTCCACACAACCGCAACCGAAGGAGTCAGCCCCGTGGCTGAGATGTTCTACGACGACGACGCCGACCTGTCCCTGATCCAGGGCAAGAACGTGGCCGTGATCGGCTACGGCTCGCAGGGTCACGCCCACGCGCTCTCGCTGCGCGACTCGGGCGTCGACGTCCGCGTCGGCCTGCAGCCCGGCTCGAAGAGCCGCGCCAAGGCCGAGGCCGAGGGCCTGCGCGTCGTCACCCCGGCCGAGGCCGCGGAGGAGGCCGACGTCATCGTGATCCTGGCGCCGGACCAGCACCAGCGCAAGCTGTACGCCGAGGAGATCGAGCCCGCCCTCACCCCCGGCGACACGCTGGTCTTCGGCCACGGCTTCAACATCCGCTTCGGCTACATCACCCCGCCCGAGGGCGTCGACGTCTTCATGGTCGCCCCCAAGGGCCCCGGTCACCTGGTGCGCCGCGAGTACGTCGACGGCCGCGGCGTCCCCGTGCTCGTCGCCGTCGAGGCCGACGCCTCGGGCACGGCCTGGGACCTCGCGCTGTCCTACGCCAAGGGCATCGGCGGCCTCCGCGCCGGCGGCATCAGGACCACCTTCACCGAGGAGACCGAGACCGACCTGTTCGGCGAGCAGGCCGTGCTCTGCGGCGGCGCCTCCCAGCTGGTGCAGTACGGCTTCGAGGTCCTCACCGAGGCCGGCTACCAGCCCGAGGTCGCCTACTTCGAGTGCCTCCACGAGCTCAAGCTGATCGTCGACCTGATGTACGAGGGCGGCATCGCCAAGCAGCGCTGGTCGGTCTCCGACACCGCCGAGTTCGGCGACTACGTCTCCGGCCCGCGCGTCATCACCCCCGACGTGAAGGCGCACATGGTCGAGGTGCTCGAGGACATCAAGAACGGGAAGTTCGCCGAGCGCTTCATCACCGACCAGGACAACGGCTCCCCGGAGTTCACGGAGTTCCGCAAGCAGGGCGAGTCGCACCCGATCGAGTCGACCGGCCGCGAGCTCCGCAAGCTGATGGCCTGGGTCAAGAGCCACGACTCGGACTACGTCGAGGGCAGCTCGGCCCGCTGATCGGCGGCGCACCTGAGCGCCGGTCTCCCGAGCCCGCTCGGGGGACCGGCGCTGCGCGGGGGTCGCAACCCCGGCCCGGCTCCAGCTCCTCCGGCTGGGTGCCTCCGCTCGGCCCGCTTGTCCGGCTCGCGACACTGGTCCCATGAGCACGGTCCCGGCCCCGAGCACCGCCCGCCCCCGGCGCACGACGCTGGGCTCGGCCGTCCTGGGCATGGCCGTGCTGGTCGCCGTGCTCTGGGGCCTGGAGGCCCTCGACCAGCTGAGCGGCAACCGGCTGGATCCCTACGGCATCGAGCCCCGCCGGCTCGACAGCCTCGACCACGTCTTCCTCGCGCCGTGGCTGCACGGCGGCTGGTCGCACCTCGTCTCCAACACGGTGCCGTTCTTCGGCCTCGGCGTGTTGGTGGCACTCGACGGGTGGCGCCGGTTCGCGCTGACCACCATGGTCGTCACCGTCGTCTCGGGCGCCGCGGTGTGGTTCCTCAGCCCGCCTGGTGCCGTGACCCTGGGCGCCAGCGGTCTGGTCTTCGGCTGGCTGACCTACGTGCTGGTCCGCGGGTTCTACGCCCGCAGCGGGGCCCAGGTGGCGATCGGCGTGGTGGTCTTCCTGGTCTACGGCGGCCTGCTGTGGGGCGTGCTGCCCTCGGAGGCCGGCGTCTCCTGGCAGGCCCACCTCGGTGGGGCCGTCGGCGGCCTGCTCGCGGCCAGGCTGCGCCGTCGGCGTACGAGCAGTTGAACGGCCGACACGGTCACTCGACGTCCTTCTCGGTGACCTGACGTCTGTTGCAACACGCGCCAGGTGACTGATTCCCCGGACGTCCGGGTGATCAGTCACCCGCCGCGGCGCCTACTTGACCTCGGCCCGCCGCACGAGCAGCACGCCGACGGTGAGCGGGAGCACGAGCCAGACGAGACCGGAGACCCCGAGGTGGGCCCAGTCGGTGGCGCCCAGGTCGCCCTCGTAGAGCATCGTGGAGCTGTACTGGAAGTCCACCCAGCCCTGCACGTCGGCGAACCACGACTGGAAGGCCGCCAGCATGCCGAACACGGTCGGCAGCAGGAACCAGTAGACGACGTACGCCGTGATGGCGCCCGGCGAGCTGCGCAGCAGCACCCCCAGCGTGAAGCCGACCAGCAGGCCCAGCACGTTGGCCAGCACGATGGTGGCCAGCTGCCCGACCGAGGAGTCCCAGACCGGGTCGACCCCGTTGATGGCGGCGCCCAGCAGGTTGCCCAGGGCCCCGATGGCCATGGCGAGCAGCATCGAGACCACGCCGACGGCGACGGCCACGACGGCCTTGGCGAGCAGCACCCGACCGCGGTGGGGGACCAGCGTGAAGGTGGTCAGGCCGCTGCGCTGGCTCCACTCGCTGGTGACCGAGAGGATCGCGACGACGGGGAGCAGCAGCGCCATCGGGAAGCCGACGGCCTGCGCGAAGCTGCCGTAGACCTGCGCCGAGTCGGGCGCGAAGACGATGACCGACGCGGTGGCCACGGTGGCGGCGATCGCGATCCCGGCCAGCAGCCAGAAGCCCGAGCGGGTGTCGAAGGTCTTGCGGGCCTCCACCGCCACCACCCGGGAGAACGGGATCGGGGCGAAGGTCGGGGAGACCTCGGCGGACCGGTGGGTGCCGACGACCCGCGACGGCTCGGTGACGGTCTGGGTGCTCATGCTGCGACTCCCTCGCGCCGGCTGGTGGCGGTGAGCTCGAGGAACATCTCCTCGAGCCCGGCGCTGTCGGCCGACCGGAGCTCGGTCAGCACGACCCCGGCGGCGAACGCGACGGCGCCCAGCCGGGCGGCCTCGGCGGAGGCCAGGACGGCGCCGTCGGGCGCCACGGTGTGCTCGACGCCCGCGTCGGCGAGCGCCGCGACGAGCCGGGCGGTGTCCGAGGCCCGCACCACGCTCCCGGCGCCGGCGAGCAGCTCGGCCTTGGTGCCCTGGGCCACGATCCGGCCGTTGCCGATGACGACGAGGTCGTCGGCCACGACCTCGATCTCGTGGAGCAGGTGGGAGGACAGCAGCACCGTGCCGCCCTGGTCGGCGTAGCCGCGGAGCAGGTCGCGCATCCAGCGGATGCCCGCCGGGTCGAGGCCGTTGGCGGGCTCGTCGAGGACCAGCACCCGCGGGTCGCCGATGAGGGCGGTGGCGATGCCGAGGCGCTGGCGCATGCCGAGCGAGTAGTGCCGCACCCGCCGCTCGGCCTCGCGGTCGGTGAGGCCGACCCGCTCGATCATCGTCTCGACCCGGGCGCGGGGCAGGCCCATCGTCGCGGCGGCCACGCGCAGGATCTCGCGCCCGGTCCGGCCGGCGTGCTGGGCCGACGCGTCGAGGAGCACCCCGACCTCGCGTCCCGGGTTGGGCAGCTCGGCGTAGCGGCGCCCGTCGACGGTGGCGGTCCCGGAGGTCGGGGGAGTCAGACCGACCATGACGCGCATGGTGGTCGACTTGCCGGCGCCGTTGGGACCGAGGAACCCGGTCACGCGGCCCGGACGGGCGGTGAAGCTGACGTCGTCGACGGCGGTGAAGCCGGCGTAGCGCTTCGTGAGGTGCTCGAGGGTGATCATGTCCCGCAGCCTGTCCCGCGGGCGGGGCCGGCCACATCGGGGAGGTTGCTGACCCGACCCCGGGATCCACCCGGGGAGGCTCAGGGTCGAGCGGGCACGGGGGTCGGAACACGGGGACGCCCCGCGGTGTTGGACGGGCATGCTCATCGAGATCTGGTCCGACGTCGTCTGCCCCTGGTGCTACATCGGCAAGCGCCGCCTCGAGACGGCCCTGGGCGAGTTCGCCCACGCCGACGACGTCGAGATCGTCTACCGCTCCTTCCAGCTCGACCCCTCGGCGCCCCTGGAGGCGACCGAGACCATCGCCGAGGCCCTGGGTCGCAAGTACGGCGGCGGCACCGCGGCCGGCCAGCAGATGGTCGACCGCGTCGAGGCCGTGGCCGCCGAGGAGGGCCTGCTGTTCCGCTTCGGCCAGGCCCAGCACGTCGCCACGGTCGACGCCCACCGGGTGCTGCACCTCGCCCTGGAGCAGGGGCGCGAGACCCAGGTGGCCCTCAAGGAGGAGCTGCTGGCGGCGTACTTCCTGCGGGCCGACAACGTCGCCGACCACGACGTGCTGCGTGCCGCGGCGGCGAAGGTCGGGCTCGACGCCCGCCGGGTCGACGAGGTGCTCGCCTCCCAGGAGTACGCCGACGCCATGGAGGCCGACATCCGCCAGGCCGCGGCGTACGGCGCCACCGGCGTGCCGTTCTTCGTCGTCGACCGGGCCTACGGCATCTCGGGGGCGCAGCCGGCCGAGACCTTCCTGCAGGTCCTCGACCAGGCGTGGACGGCCGCGCACCCCCAGCTGCAGACCGTCGGCGGCGGCGACGACGCCTGCGGCCCGGACGGCTGCGCCCTCTGAGGCGCAGGCCCCGCGTCGGCTAGGGTGGCGGGCGCGCACAGCGTCGTGCCGCTCACCCGTCAGGCCCCCTCCGTCAGGACTGCCGTGACCTCAAGGCCCGACCTGCCCGTCGTGCTCATCGCCGAGGAGCTCAGCCCCGCCACCGTCGCGGCCCTGGGCCCCGGCTTCGACGTGCGCCGCTTCGACGGCGACGACCGCGAGGCCCTGCTCGCCGCGCTGCCGGAGGCCGACGCGCTGCTCGTGCGCTCGGGCACCCGTGTCGACGCCGAGGCCCTGGGGCTGGCACCCCGGCTGCGCGTGGTCGCGCGGGCCGGGGTCGGCCTGGAGAACGTCGACGTGCGCGCGGCGACCCACGCCGGCGTGATGGTGGTCAACGCGCCCACGGCCAACGTCGTCAGCGCGGCCGAGCTGGCCGTCGCGCTGCTGCTGGCCGCGGCCCGCCAGATCAGCCCGGCGCACGCCTCGCTGCAGCGCCGCGAGTGGGACCGGCAGCGCTTCACCGGCACCGAGCTGGCCGGCAAGACCGTCGGCATCCTGGGCCTGGGCCGCATCGGCGTGCTGGTCGCGCAGCGGCTGGCGGCGTTCGGGATGACGGTGATCGCGCACGACCCCTACGTGCAGGCGGGCCGCGCCGCCCAGATGGGCGTGCGGATGGTCGGCCTGGCCGAGCTGATGCGCGAGTCCGACGCCGTGAGCGTCCACCTGCCCCGCACCGCCGAGACCGTGGGCCTCATCGGCGCCGCCCAGTTCGCGCTGGCCCGGCCCGGGCTGCTCCTGGTCAACGCCGCGCGCGGCGGGATCGTCGACGAGGCGGCGCTGTTCGACGCCCTCAAGGAGGGCCGGGTGCGCGCGGCGGGCCTGGACGTCTTCGAGGCGGAGCCGGCCGTCGACTCGCCGCTGCTCGACCTCGACAACGTGGTGGCCACGCCCCACCTGGGCGCCTCCACCTTCGAGGCGCAGGAGAAGGCCGGCCTGGCCGCGGCGCGCTCGGTGCGGCTCGCGCTCTCGGGCGAGCTCGTGCCCGACGCCGTCAACGTGCAGGGCGGCTCCATCGCCGAGGACATCCGCCCCGGCATCCCGCTGGTGGAGAAGCTGGGGCGGATCTTCACCGCCCTGGCCGGCGAGGTCGCCCACCAGATCGACGTCGAGGTGCGGGGCGAGATCGCCGACCACGACGTCAAGGTGCTCGAGCTCGCCGCTCTCAAGGGCGTGTTCGCCGACGTCGTCAACGACCAGGTCTCCTACGTCAACGCCCCGCTGCTGGCGGCCGAGCGCGGGGTCGAGGTCCGGCTGCTGACCGACCCCGAGAGCCCCGACCACCGCAACCTCATCACCCTGCGCGGCACCCTCGGCGACGGCTCGTCGGTCTCGGTGTCGGGCACCCTGGTGGGCCTCGCCCAGCGCGAGCGGCTGGTCGAGGTCGAGGGGTTCGGCGTCGACCTCGAGCCCAGCGAGCACCTCGCCTTCCTGCGCTACGAGGACCGGCCCGGCGTGGTCGGGGTGGTGGGCGGCATCCTGGGCGAGGCCGGGGTCAACATCGGCGGCATGCAGGTCAGCCGCGACCGCAAGGGCGGCCAGGCGCTGGTCGCGCTGTCGGTCGACTCGGCGGTCCCCGCCGAGGTGCTCGAGCAGATCCGGGTCGCCATCCGCGCCGAGCGGGTCCGGGCGATCGACCTCTGAGGGCCTGACCGCCCGGACCCTGCCGGCTCGGTGGTGGGTCCCGGCCTAGTGCGTCTCGGCCTCGATGGTGTCGGCGATCTTCTGCGCGTCGCTGCGCGGCGCCGGCAGCACCCGCAGGCCCGCGCCCCGGCTCGGCAGCGGGTTGTCGAAGGTCTGCCGCATCCCGCGCACGCCGTCCTCGACGACGAAGGACGCCCGGGTGAAGACCGGCTGGTCGGGCACCTTGACCCGGGTCACGCAGCGGTAGTCCACGCGCAGCTGGTCGGGCGTGATGCGGGTGTTGACGTAGCCGCGCAGGTTGGTCCAGAAGCGCAGGTTGGGGTTGTACGCCGCCCACGGGTGCTGGCCGGTCGGCTCGTCGTACCCGTCGCCGCCGGAGGTGATCGACGAGCAGACGAACTCCGAGCCCACGACGGGGGAGTCGGCGGCCCGGAAGTCCTGGAGCACCTCCGAGGCCCAGTGGGCGTGGACGTCGCCGGTGAGCACGACGGGGTTGCGCACCTGGGCCCTGACCCACGAGGAGACGACCCGGTCGCGGGAGGCGGTGTAGCCGTCCCAGGCGTCCATCGAGACGGTGTTGTCGGGGGTGGCGGTGCTGTCGCGGCGACCGAAGAAGACCTGCTGGCCGATCACGTCCCAGCGCGCCCGGGACCCGGCGAAGCCCTCGGCGAGCCACCGCTCCTGCTCGAAGCCCGGCAGCGACCGGTCCGGCCGGGCGGCGTCGGGGCAGTCGTCGTAGCCGTCGCCGCAGGCCTGGTCGTCGCGGAACTGGCGGGTGTCGAGCATGTGGAAGCTCGCCAGCCGTCCCCACCGCAGCCGGCGGTAGACCGAGATGTCGGGTCCGCGCGGGACCGAGGTGCGTCGCAGCGGCATGTTCTCGTAGTAGGCCTGGAAGGCGGCCGCGCGGCGTGCGGGCAGCGCCGGGCTCTCCTCGGGGTGCTCGGAGACGTCGTCGGCCCAGTTGTTGTCGACCTCGTGGTCGTCGAAGACGACCAGCCACGGCGCCACGGCGTGCGCGGCCTGCAGGTCGGCGTCCGACTTGTACTGCGCGAGGCGCTGGCGGTAGCCCGCGAGCGTGGTGGTCTCGGGGCCGCGGTGGTCGCGGACGTTGCCGCCGGGGGCGACGTAGTCCTGGGCGGTGTACTCGTACTGGTAGTCGCCCAGGTGGAGCACCAGGTCGGGCTCGTCCTCGGCCAGGCGGCGGTAGGCGGTGAAGAAGCCGTGCTCGTACTGGCTGCAGCTGACGAACGACATCGCCAGGGCGCCGCCGCGGGCGTCGTACGACGGGGCGGTGCGGGTGCGGCCCACCGGCGAGACCCACTCGCCGACGCGGAAGCGGTAGAAGTACTCCGTGCCGGGGGCCAGCCCGTCGGGCTCCACGTGCACGGAGTGGGCGGCGTCGACCGCGGCGCGGACGGTGCCGCTGTGCACCGGGCGGCGGAAGCGCTCGTCGCGGGCGAGCTGCCACTGGACCTGGTAGTCGCGCAGCGGCATCGCGCCGTAGCCCGAGTCGTCGAGCGGGTCCAGGGCCAGGCGGGTCCACAGCACCACGCCGTCGGGGCTGGGGTCGCCGCTGGCGACGCCGAGGGTGAAGGGGTCGGTGCGCAACCGGGGCGACGCGGCGCTGGCCCGGCTGTCGAGGCCGGCGGGGCGGGGTCCGACGAGGCCGCCGGCTGCGACGACGGCGCCGGTGACCAGGCCCGTCCTGACGAGGGTGCGACGCGAGGTGAGCCCGCCCGCCGGGGTGGGGGCGGTGGGCGTGGAAGGGGTCCGAGAGGGGTGCATGGCCTCCACGCTCGACCGCCCCGGGGGCCGGGGGCCGACCCCCAGGTGAACGTCAGGCCACGAGACCGGGGGTGGCGCGCAGCGGTCGCGGGTAGGGGTCCGCGAGGGTCTCGCGCCAGGCCGGCCCGAGCCGCGCGACCGCCTCGGCGAGCACGTGGGCGGGCTGGGTGAAGGGGATCCTCACGAAGCGGTCGAGGCCGCCCTCCGGGGCGAAGCTCGGGCCCGAGGCCAGCAGCACGTCGTGGCGCTCGGCGCGCGAGACCAGGGCCGTCGAGAGCGCCCGCGGCAGCTCGCACCACAGGTTGAGCCCGCCCGTGGGCCGGGTGGTGCGCCAGTCGGGCAGGTGCTCGGCCAGCGCCGCCAGGGCGGCGTCGCGCGAGACCCGCAGCTGCTCGCGGCGGTGGGCGAGCAGGTCGGCGCCGTCGCGGAGCAGGTCGGCGGCCACCAGCTGCTCGAGCGGCGAGGTGCCGAGGTCGAGGCTGAGCCGGGCGCGGAAGAGCGCGTCCATCCGGGCGGCGGGCGCCCGGACCCAGCCGATCCGCAGCCCGCCCCAGAAGGGCTTGCTCACGCTGCCGACGCTGACGTGCTCGACGACGCGGTCGCGGGCGTGGGCCGCGAACGGGAGCGGCATCGCCTGGCCCTCGAGCGGCAGCATCGCCATCGACTCGTCGACGATGGCCGTGGTCCGCGTGCGCGCCAGGGCGTCGGCCACCCGGGCGCGGCCCTCGTCGGGCAGCAGCGCGCCGGTCGGGTTGTGGAAGTCGGGGATCAGGTACGCCGCGCGCGGCACCACCTGGCGCAGCGTCGTCGTCATCGCCTCGGTGTCGGCGTCGTCGTGGGGCACCTCGACCCCCACGAGGCGGGCGCCGCTCCCGGTCAGGGTGGCGATGGCGTTGGGGTAGGTCGGGCTCTGCGTGACCGCCCGGTCGCCGGGGCCCAGCAGCGCCCGCGCGGCGATCGCGACCCCGGCCTGCGCGCCCGGCACCACCATCACCTCCTCGGGGCTCGTGGGCAGCCCGCGGGCGGCGTACGCCTCGGCGATCGCCTCGCGCAGCACCAGCAGCCCCGAGGGGAAGTAGCCCGGACCCGCGAGGTGGCGGGGCAGCTCGGCGACCGCGCGCTCGTAGGCCGCGAGCAGCCCCGGGCCGGGCAGCGGCGCGGCGCAGGTGAGGTCGACCTTGCCGTCGGGGTGCTCGGTCAGCCGCAGCAGGTGGTCGCCGTGGCCGGCCCGGCGACCGGCCGGCAGGTGGGCCACGCTGCCCGATCCCTGCCGCGAGACCAGGAACCCGTGGTCGCGCAGCTCGGCGTACGCCCGGGCGACGGTGGTGCGGCTGACCTCAAGCGCCTCGGTCAGGTCGCGCTCGCTCGGCAGCCGCACGCCGACCGGCACCCGGCCGTCGGTGATGAGCACCCGCAGCCCCTCGGCGAGCCCGCGGTAGGCGGGGGACCGGTCGAAGTCGCCCAGCAGGGTGGCCACGCGGGAGGCGGCGAGGTGACGCGTCATGCAGGCCAGTGAATCACGATTGGCCCTCGTCAACCAGGCCACTTCGGCTCCAGGGTGGACCCATGACGACCTGCCCCACCCACGAGGCCGCCGCTCCCGTCGCGCGCCGGGACCGCCGGCTCGCGTCGCTGGGGCCGGTGGCCCAGCTCCGCGCCGGACGGCTGCCGCGCCGGCTGGCCCAGCTGCTGGTCGGCCTGGCGCTGTACGGCGTCACGCTGGCGCTGCTGATCCGCTCCACCCTGGGCAACGCGCCCTGGGACGTGCTCCACCAGGGGCTGGCGCGCTACCTGCCGATGTCGATCGGCACGGCCGTGATCGTGATGAGCCTGCTGGTGCTGCTGCTGTGGATCCCGCTGCGGGAGAAGCCGGGGCTGGGCACCCTCGCCAACTCGTTCCTCGTCGGCCTGGTCGCCGACCGGGCGCTGGCCGTGGTGGCCGCGCCCGATCACCTGGGCCTGCGCGCCGGCCTGCTCGTCGCCGGCGTGGTCCTCAACGCCCTGGCCACCGCCCTCTACATCGGCTCGCAGTTCGGCCCCGGTCCCCGTGACGGCCTGATGACCGGGCTGCACCGCCGCACCGGCCTGCCGCTGGGCGTGGTCCGCACCGGCATCGAGGTGACCGTGGTCGCGCTCGGCTGGCTCCTCGGCGGCGTCGTCGGCCTCGGGACCCTCGTCTACACCCTGGCCATCGGGCCACTGGTGCAGCTGGCGCTGCCCTGGTGCGTGGTGGAGCTCCCCGAGCGTCGCGGCTGACGGCCCTTCGAGACACGACTCCGTCGTTCCTCAGGGACCGGCAGGGTCAGCCCCGTCCCTCGCTCCCTGAGGAGGGCCGCCAGGCCCGTCCGTCGGTCCCTGAGGAGGGCCGCCAGGCCCGTCTCGAAGGGCCAGGCCCGTCCCGAAGGTCAGGCCCGTCTCGAAGGGTCAGCGCCGGGTCGCCAGGAGCACGGCCGCGTCGGGGGCGACCATGACCTCGACGGCGGTGAAGCGCTCGTCGGTCAGCCAGGTCTCGCGCAGCACGTCGACCCGCCCGCCGGTGATCGGCGGCCAGAACTCGCAGGGCGTGAAGTCGTCGAGCACCACGATGCCGCCCGGCTCGACGAGGTCGGCGACGGCCTCGGCGCTGGCGTCCTCGGGGACCGACGGGTCGAGGAAGAGCAGCGAGTAGGGGCCCTTGTTGCGCAGCGTCGACCAGTCGGCGGCGAGCACCTCGACCTGCGGGTCGTCGGTGAAGATGTCCTGCGCGGCCGTGGCCAGGCGCGGGTCGAGCTCGGCGGAGAGGATGTGCGTCCCGGGCCGCACGCCCGAGCGCAGCCACGCCGTGCCGACCCCGCAGCCGGTGCCGAACTCGGCCATGATCCCGCTGCGGGTCGCGGCCAGCGCGGCCAGGAGCCGGCCGGTCTCGTTGCGGCAGAAGGACACGTAGCCCGCTCGCCGGGAGACGTCGAAGGCGCGCGAGACGATCGGCGGCAGCTCGGGAGGGGCACTCATCGGCCCATCCTCGCAAACCGGCCGCCCCCTGCGTGACGCGGCGAAGTTGTCCCATTCCTTGGGACAGTTCTCCCGAGGGGTGGTCACCGGCTCGTCGCCGGGCGCACCCTGGTGCCCTCATGCGGAACCTGTGCGTACTTATTCGCTGCCGTGGCGGGGCCTGACAGACAGGCCACCTCGCCGCGGAGCTCGGCGTACCCACGCCACCTCAGGCCTGTTGATCCCGCGAGCGAGACAGAGACGTCCACCCCTCACCTCTCGCCGAACAGGTCTTCTGCTGCGATCCGGCTTCGAGAGCTCGTTCACCTCCTCGCGTCCCTGCACCACCCACACGCGAACCCAGGAGACGACCATGTACGAGACCTTCCCCGAGTGGGGCCCGGCCAAGAACAACCCCGACAGCCCCGCCCACCACGCGCTGCACGTCGCGCTCGACCCGCGGGACACCAGCGGGCTGCGTCCTGACGACAACTAGCATCGCCCGCATGCCCGACGCCCCCGCCACCACCAGCTCGACGATCCGCCTCGCCCTCATCCCGGGCGACGGCATCGGTCCCGAGGTCACCACCGAGGCCTTCAAGGTGCTCGAGCAGGCCGCGCCCACCGGCGTCCGGTTCGAGACCACCCCCTACGAGCTGGGCGCGGACCGCTACCTCGCGACCGGCGAGGTGCTGCCCGACACGGTGCTCGAGGAGGTCCGCGGCCACGACGCGATCCTCCTCGGCGCCGTCGGGGGCAAGCCCGGCGACCCGAACCTGCCGCCCGGCCTGCTCGAGCGCGGCCTGCTGCTCCGGCTCCGCTTCGAGCTCGACCACTACGTCAACCTGCGCCCCTCGCGCATCTTCCCCGGCGCGGCCTCACCCCTGGCCGACCCGGGCGAGGTCGACTTCGTGGTCGTGCGCGAGGGCACCGAGGGTCCCTACACCGGCAACGGCGGCGCCCTGCGCGTCGGCACCCCGGCCGAGGTCGCCACCGAGGTCTCGGTCAACACCGCCTTCGGCGTGGAGCGCGTCGTGCGCGACGCCTTCGCCCGGGCCCGCAAGCGCCGCGGCACGCTCACGCTGGTCCACAAGACCAACGTGCTCGTCCACGCCGGCGCCGTGTGGTGGCGCCTGGTCCAGGAGGTCGCGCCGGAGTTCCCCGACGTGACCGTGGACTACATGCACATCGACGCGGCCACCATCTTCATGGTCAACGACCCGTCGCGCTTCGACGTGATCGTCACCGACAACCTCTTCGGCGACATCATCACCGACCTCGCCGCCGCCATCACCGGTGGCATCGGCCTGGCGGCCAGCGGCAACGTCAACCCCGACCGCACCGCTCCGTCGATGTTCGAGCCCGTCCACGGCTCCGCGCCCGACATCGCGGGCCAGGGCAAGGCCGACCCGGTCGCCGCGATCCTCTCCGGCGCCCTGCTGCTCGAGCACCTCGGCCACGAGGACGCCGCCCGCACCATCGAGGACGCCGTCGTCGCCGAGCTCGCCGCCCGCACCCCCGGCGCCCCCCTGGTCACCAGCGAGGTCGGCGACTCGGTCGCGAAGCGCGTCGTGGGCTGACGCGGCCCCCGGGGCGCGACGACCCGGGGCGACCGGAGCGGGCAGCAGCGCCACGTCCAGGCCCCTCCGATCCGAGAGATAGCGTGCCCCCATGACCTTCGACATCACCGTCACGACGTCGGACTCCCCGCGCAGCGAGGCCGAGGTCGCCGAGATCCTGGCCAACCCGGGCTTCGGCACCCACTTCACCGACCACATGCTCACGGTCGAGTGGACGCCCGAGCTCGGCTGGCACGACGCCCGCATCACGGCGTACGGCCCGATCAGCCTGGACCCGGCGACGGCGGTGCTGCACTACGCGCAGGAGACCTTCGAGGGGATGAAGGCCTACCGCCACGCGGACGGCTCGGTCTGGACCTTCCGGCCCGAGGAGAACGCCGCGCGGATGGCCCGCTCCAGCCACCGGCTGGCGCTGCCGGTGCTCGAGCCCGAGGACTTCGTGCGCTGCGTCGACGCGCTGGTCGAGGTCGACCAGCGCTGGGTCCCGGAGAACGCCGACGCGGGCGCGGGGGAGAAGAGCCTCTACCTGCGGCCGTTCATGTTCGCCTCCGAGTCCTTCCTCGGCGTGCGGCCCTCCCAGCACGTGACCTTCATGGTGATCGCCTCGCCGGCCGGCGCCTACTTCAAGGGCGGCGTCAAGCCGCTGAGCCTGTGGCTGACCGAGGACTACACCCGCGCCGGACGGGGCGGGATGGGGGCGGCCAAGACGGGCGGCAACTACGCCAGCTCGCTGGTGGCGCAGCAGGAGGCGACCGCGCACGACTGCGACCAGGTCGTGTTCCTCGACGTCGCCGAGGGGAGGTACGTCGAGGAGCTCGGCGGCATGAACATGTACTTCGTCTACCGCGACGGCCACGTCGTGACGCCCGAGACCGGCACGATCCTCGAGGGCATCACCCGCTCGGC
Source organism: Nocardioides scoriae (assembly GCF_900104965.1). NCBI lineage: Bacteria > Bacillati > Actinomycetota > Actinomycetes > Propionibacteriales > Nocardioidaceae > Nocardioides > Nocardioides scoriae. The sequence goes on from NZ_LT629757.1 coordinate 3,963,742, forward strand.
GATCATCGAGCTGGCCCAGAAGAAGGGCCACCGCGTCGAGGAGCGCAAGATCGCGATCGACGAGTGGCGCGAGGGCGTCGCCTCCGGCGAGATCACCGAGATCTTCGCCTGCGGCACCGCGGCCGTCGTGACGCCGGTCGGCACCCTGCGCTGGGACGGCGGCGAGGTCAGCGGCGAGGCCACCGAGGAGGCCGGGCCGCTGACCATGGAGATCCGCCAGGACCTGGTCGACCTGCAGTTCGGCCGCGCCGACGACGCGTTCGGGTGGATGCACCGGGTCGTGTGACCCGGTGCCCGCCCGGCGCGGGCGGCAGCTCCCTCAGGAGGGGGAGTACGCCGCCACGAGCTCGTCGTGGGTGGCCCAGAACTGGTCCATGGGCAGGTCCTGGCCGGCGAGGTGGGCGGCGAGGTACTCCAGGCGGCGGTGCCACGTGGCGGCCTGCTCGACCGGGTCGGTGAGGTCCTCGTGGCGCACCGTCACGCGGCTGCCCTCCTCGAGGACCTCCATGTCGAACCCGACGGTGGTCTTGGGCTGGTCGGGGACCTCCCAGCTGATGGTCAGCCGGCTGCGGCGCTCCCAGCGACGCACGACGTGGCGGGTGCGCACCCCCGAGTCGTGCTCGAGGGAGTAGCCGGGGCCCGGACCGGGAGCGCCCTCGACGACGCGGGCGAGCCAGGTCGAGAGCTCCACGGGCCGGGTCAGCGCGGACCAGACGGCCTCGGGCTCGACGTCGACGTCGACGTGCACGACGGCCGCGCGGGGGGCCACCTGTCCGACGGGCGAGCCCGCCGTCGTTTCACTCCACATGGGGCATCCAGTCGTCGAGATGGGGGACCGGCGAGGCCCGGGTCGGACACGAGCCGAGGTGGGCCGTCGCGGTCGGTGACGAGCGACGGGCGTCGTCGCTGGTCAGGGACTTTACCCGTCCCGGAGTGACCGGGGCCACTGCGGGGTGCTCGTCGCCGACGCGCAGGTCGCGCGACCGCGCTGGACGGGTGGGCCCGGCTACCGTGTTCGGGTGACCAGCGCACGCGAGGACGTCTTCGTCGGCCCCTACCGCCTGCTGGCCCCGCTGGGCGAGGGCGGCATGGGCGTGGTCCACCTGGCGATGGCTCCCGACGGCCGCCGGGTGGCCCTGAAGGTGCTGCGCCCGCACATCGTCGGCGACCAGGAGGCCCGCGAGCGGCTCGCGCGCGAGGTCAGCTCGCTGCGCCGGATCACCAGCCCCCGGATCGCCGAGATCCTCGACGCCGACCCCGACGGCCCGGTGCCCTACGTCGTGACCCGCTACGTGCCCGGCCTGCCCCTCTACCACCACGTCGCCGAGGAGGGGCCGATCACCGGCCGCGACCTCGTGCACGCCGCCGACTGCCTGGCCGAGGCCCTCGGCGCGGTCCACGCCGGCGGCGTCCTGCACCGCGACATCAAGCCGACCAACGTGCTGATGGAGGGCCGCTCGCCCGTCCTCATCGACTTCGGCCTGGCCCGGGTGGCCGAGGACCCCCGGCTGACCCAGACGGGGTGGCTGCTCGGCACGCCGGGCTACCTGGCGCCCGAGATCCTCTACGGCGAGGAGGCCAGCCCGGCCTCGGACGTGCACGCCTGGGCGGCGACGCTGGTGTTCGCGGCGACCGGCCGGCCGCCGTACGGCGGGGGCCCGGCGATGGCGATCATGGACCGCGTCCGGCGCGGGGAGCACGACCTCGGCGGCGTGCCCGCCCCGATGTCGGCGCTGCTGGCGCGCTGCCTCGCGCCCGAGCCGGAGGACCGGCCGACGCTGCCGCAGGTGCGGCAGTGGCTGGCCCAGGAGCGCGCGGGCCAGGACGGGACCCGCCGGGGCGACCTGCCCGTGGCGGCCGCCCCGGCCCCCGAGCTGTGGACGATGCCGTTCGCGCCGACCCCGGTGCCCGGCCAGGAGACCGACGTCGTGCCGCTGGCCTCGGCGGCGCACGAGGAGGACCCGGCCGCGGCCGCGACGACCACCTTCCCGGCGTACCGCGAGGCCGAGCCCTACCAGCGGCCCCCGGCCGTCGCGCCCGCCCCGACCACCACCCTGGCTCCGGGGCCGCCGGCCTGGCTGGCCCCGACCCCGACCGAGCCGAGCCGGGCGCAGCGGGTGCTGCAGCTGGCCGGCCTCGCCGCGCTGGCCGGAGCGACGGTGGCCTACGCGCCGTACCTCGGCACCGCGCTCGTCGGCCTGGCCGTGCTGCTGCTCCGGGCCGGGTCGATCACCCGCCAGCGCCACGACCGACGGCGCCGGCTGCGCGGCCGCGAGCGGTGGTACGACGTGCCCGCCTCGGTGCTCGCCTCGCCCGGCTACCTCGCGCTCGCGCTGCTCGGCACCGTCTCGGGCGTGGTCGTGGGGGCGGTGGTGGGCCTGGCGATGTTCTCCATCGGCTACCTGCTGCAGCTGCGGATCGCGGTCTGCCTCGTGCTGGCGGGGATCGGCTTCGTGCCCACGCTGTGGTGGGGTCCCGGGTCGCAGCGGCTGCGCGAGTCGACCCGCTCGCTGGTCACCCGGACCGCCCGCACCGAGTTCCTCGGCTGGTTCGTCGCGGTGATGGGCGCCGTCGGCGCCGCCGCCCTGCTCGGCGTGCTGCTCTCCGCCGGTCCCAACTGGGCCCCCGACGTCGCGGCTCCCTGGAACCGCTGAGGCCGCATCCTGGTACGCCGTTCCGAGGGGCGGACGTCTCGTGGCAGAGTGGCCGCGTGCTCAGCCGCCTGATCATCGCCTAGCGCGACGGCCCCGCTCGACGGGCCGCCGCGCCGACCTCTCGTCCTCACGGGGGGTCTTTTTCTTTGCCCCCCGCACCGAAGGACCCGGACCATGACCAGCCGCACCGGTGACCTGTTCCACGTCTACGACACGACGCTGCGCGACGGCGCCCAGCAGGAGGGCCTCAACCTGTCTGTCGCCGACAAGCTGGCCATCGCGCGCCACGTCGACGGGCTCGGGGTCGGCTTCATCGAGGGCGGCTGGCCCGGCGCGAACCCCAAGGACACCGAGTTCTTCGCCCGCGCCCGCGAGGAGCTGGACCTCCGGCACGCGCGGCTGGCGGCGTTCGGGGCGACCCGGCGGGCCGGCGTGGCCGCCGCGGACGACCCGCTCGTGGCGGCGCTGCGCGACTCGGGCGCCGGCGTGGTGACGCTGGTGGCCAAGTCGCACGACCGCCACGTCGAGCTGGCGCTGCGCACCACGCTGGAGGAGAACCTCGCGATGGTGCGCGACACCGTGGCCCACCTGCGCGCCGAGGGCCAGCGGGTCTTCCTCGACGCGGAGCACTTCTTCGACGGCTACCGCGACAACCGCGACTACGCCCTGGAGGTGCTGCGCACCGCGTTCGAGGCCGGGGCCGACGTGGCGGCGCTGTGCGACACCAACGGCGGCATGCTGCCCACCTGGGTGGGCGACGTCGTGGGCGACGTGGTCGCGGCGACCGGCGGCCGCGTCGGCATCCACTGCCACAACGACACCGGCTGCGCCGTGGCCAACACCCTGGCCGCCGTGGACGCCGGCGCCACCCACGTGCAGGGCACCCTCAACGGCTACGGCGAGCGCACCGGCAACGCCGACCTCGTCACCGTGGTCGCCAACCTCGAGCTCAAGCTCGGCACCGAGGTGCTGCCCGCCGGCCTGCTGCGCGAGGCCACCCGGGTGGCCCACGCGGTCGCCGAGGTCACCAACGTGCCCCCCGCCTCGCGCCAGCCGTACGTCGGCACGAGCGCGTTCGCGCACAAGGCGGGCCTGCACGCCAGCGCGATCAAGGTCGACCCGTTCCTCTACCAGCACATGGACCCCGAGGGCGTCGGCAACGACATGAGGCTGCTGGTCTCCGACATGGCCGGCCGCGCCTCGATCGAGCTCAAGGGCCGCGAGCTCGGCTTCGAGCTCGACGCGGCCACCGTGCAGCGGGTGACCGCGCGGGTCAAGGACCTCGAGGCCCGCGGCTTCACCTTCGAGGCCGCGGACGCCTCCTTCGAGCTGCTGCTCGTCGAGGAGGTGGAGGGCCTGCGGCCGGCGTACGTCGAGGTCGAGTCGTGGCGCGTCATCACCGAGACCCGGATCGCCGAGGAGGCGGTCTCCGAGGCGACCGTCAAGCTGCGCGCGGGCGGGGCCCGGATCGTGGTGACCGGCGAGGGCAACGGGCCCGTCAACGCGCTCGACTCGGCGCTGCGCCAGGCGATCTCGCAGCTCTACCCCGAGATCGTGAAGTTCGAGCTGATCGACTACAAGGTGCGCATCCTCGACCAGGGCCACGGCACCGACGCCATCACCCGGGTGCTGATCGAGACCACCGACGGCGAGAGCTCCTGGGTGACGGTCGGCGTGGGCCACAACGTCATCGAGGCGTCGTGGATGGCGCTCATCGACAGCCTCACCTTCGGGCTGCGCCGCCACGACGCCTGAGTGCGTCAGGCGGGGCCGCTAGGGTCGCGCCACAGACCCGGCGACCGGTCCGGGCAGCGCGCGAGAGGCCCCCGATGACGGACGTGAAGCAGCACAAGATCCTGCTCGACGAGAGCGAGATGCCGACCCGCTGGTACAACGTCCTGCACGACCTCCCGACGCCGCCGCCCCCGCCGCTGCACCCCGGCACCGGGCAGCCGATCGGGCCCGAGGACCTCACCCCGCTGTTCCCGATGGCGCTGATCGAGCAGGAGGTCTCGACCGAGCAGTACGTCGACATCCCCGACGAGGTCCTCGACGTCTACCGGTTGTGGCGCCCGAGCCCGCTGTTCCGTGCCCACCGCCTCGAGAAGGCGCTGGGCACCCCGGCGAAGATCTACTACAAGTACGAAGGCGTCTCGCCCGCCGGCTCGCACAAGCCCAACACCGCCGTGCCGCAGGCCTACTACAACAAGCAGGCCGGCATCTCGAAGCTCACCACCGAGACCGGCGCCGGCCAGTGGGGCACCTCGCTGGCCTTCGCCTGCGCGCAGTACGACATGGAGTGCGAGGTCTGGCAGGTCCGGGCCTCCTACGACCAGAAGCCCTACCGCCGGATGATGATCGAGACCTTCGGCGGCACGGTCCACCCCAGCCCCTCGGAGCTGACCGCCGCGGGCCGCGCCATCCTGGCCGAGCACCCCGACTCCACCGGCTCGCTCGGGATCGCCATCAGCGAGGCCGTCGAGGTCGCCGCCCAGGACCCGACGATCAACTACGCGCTCGGCAGCGTGCTCAACCACGTGCTGCTGCACCAGACGATCATCGGCGAGGAGGCGCTGCTCCAGCTGGCCAAGATCGGCGAGACCCCCGACCTGCTCGTCGGCTGCACCGGCGGTGGGTCCAACTTCGGCGGGCTGATGTTCCCCTTCCTGCGCGAGAAGTGGGCGGGACGGATCTCGCCGGAGGTGCGCGCCGTCGAGCCGAGCGCCTGCCCGACGCTGACCCAGGGCACCTACGCCTACGACTTCGGCGACACCGCCGGCATGACGCCGCTGATGAAGATGCACACGCTGGGCCACGACTTCGTGCCCGACCCGATCCACTCGGGCGGGCTGCGCTACCACGGCATGAGCCCGCTGATCAGCCACCTCTACGAGACCGGCGAGATCGGGGCGGTCGCCAAGCCGCAGTCCGAGTGCTTCGCGGCCGGCGTGCTCTTCGCCCGGACCGAGGGCATCGTGCCGGCGCCCGAGCCGACCCACGCGCTGGCCGCGGCCATCGAGGAGGCGGTGCGCTGCAAGGAGACCGGCGAGGAGAAGGTCATCCTCACCGCGCTGTGCGGCCACGGCCACCTCGACCTGCCCGCCTACGCCGCCTACCTCGCGGGCGACGTCGAGGACACCTCGTGGGAGGACGACGCCCTCCAGGCGGCGGTCGCCGAGGCCCTGACCAAGCTGGCGCAGCTGTCCTGACGATGGCCGAGCTCCACGACCTCACGGCCCTCGAGCAGGGCGCGGCGATCGCGGCGGGGGAGACCTCGAGCGCCGAGCTCGTCGAGCACTACCTGGCGCGCGTCGAGGCCCGCGGCAGCGAGCTGGGTGCCTTCGTCACCGTGACGCCCGAGCGGGCGCGGGCGGCCGCCCGGGCGGTGGTGGCGACGGGCCCGCTCGCCGGGGTGCCGACGGCGGTCAAGGACCTCAACGCGACCGCGGGCGTGCGCACCACCTTCGGCTCGCCGGTCTTCGCCGAGCACGTGCCCGAGGTCGACGACGAGGTGGTGCGCCGCCTCGCCGCCGGCGGCCTGGTCAGCCTGGGCAAGACCAGCACGCCGGAGTTCGGCTCACCCTGCTACACCGAGCCCGAGGGGCTGCTCCCGGCCGTCACGCCCTGGGACACCACCCGGATGGCGGGCGGCTCCAGCGGCGGCGCCGGGGCCGCCGTGGCGGCCGGCCTGGTGCCCCTCGCCCAGGGGTCCGACGGAGGCGGGTCCATCCGGATCCCCGCCAGCTGCTGCGGGCTGGTGGGGCTCAAGCCCACGCGGGGCCGCATCTCCGGCGCCCCGACCTACGGCGACCCCGTCGGCCTCTCGACCGCGGGGCCGCTGGCCCGGACCGTGCGCGACGCCGCGGCCCTGCTCGACGTCATGGCCGGCCGCGCCGTCGGCGACCCGTCGTGGGCCCCGGAGCCGGCCGTGCCGTTCCTCGAGGCCTGCGACCGCGAGCCCGGCCGGCTGCGGGTCGGCCGGTTCCTGGAGCCGGTCATCGCCGACGTCGGCCCGCAGGGGCTCGACCCGGCGGTCGTCGCGGCGTACGACGCCACCAGCCGGCTGCTCGAGGACCTCGGCCACGAGGTCGTCGAGATCGAGGCGCCGCTCGGCCGCGAGGCGGTGCCGTTCTTCGAGACCTGCTGGGCGGTGCTGACCGCGCAGTCGGTGGTGCCGCTGCCCGAGGCCGCCCGGCCGCTGCTGCGCCCGCTGACCCGGTGGCTGGCCGATCGTGGCACGGCCGTCAGCGGCCCGGAGTTCGCGCTCGCGCTCGGCGAGCTGCGGCGGGTGGCGGCCCGCGCGCTCGCGGCCGTGGCGGCGTACGACGTGGTGCTGACCCCGACGCTGGCCCAGCAGCCGCTCCCGGTCGGCGCGATCCGCGACGACGCCGACCCGGCGGCCGACTTCGAGGCCCAGAAGCGGTTCACGCCGTACACCTCGATGTGGAACGTCACGGGGAGCCCGGCGGTCTCGCTGCCGGTGCACGTCTCGCCCGAGGGCCTGCCCGTCGGCGTCATGCTCGCGGCCCGCCCGGGCGAGGAGGCGCTGCTGCTGTCGCTGGCGGCCCAGGTCGAGGCGGCCGACCCGTGGCGGGAGCGGCACCCGCCGGGCTGGTGACGGCTCAGGCGTCCGCGGTGTCGCGGGGGCGGGCCGCCTCGACGGTGAGCGCGGCGATGGCGGTCGTGATCGGCACGGCCAGGACCAGCCCGATGCCCGAGGCCAGGGTGCGCACGATCTCCTCGGCGAAGTCCTCGGTCGAGACCAGGGACAGCGCCGGCCGCTCGTAGAAGGAGAGGAGCAGCAGCACCGAGAGCGCGGCGCCGGAGTAGGCGAACACGATGGTGTAGATCGTCGAGGCGATGTGGTCGCGCCCGATCCGCATGCCGCGGGTGAACAGCTCGGCCCGTCCCAGCTCGGGCGCCACGGCCCGCAGCTCCCACACGGCCGAGGCCTGGGTGATGGTGACGTCGTTGAGCACGCCGAGCCCCGCCACGATGACCGCGCAGGTCAGCAGGCCCTGGAAGTCGAGGTCGGTGAGGAAGGTCGCGAGCAGCTGGCCGGTCTCGTCGGAGACGCCGGTCAGGCGGGTGCGGTCGATGGCCAGGATCCCGATGGCGGCGGTGACCGCGACGCCGAGCAGGGTGCCGGCGAGCGCCGCGCTGGTGCGGACCGAGACGCCGTGGGCCAGGTAGAGGACCACGAACATGATGGCCGAGGACCCGGTCATCGCCACCAGCAGGCCGTCGCCGCCCTCCAGCAGCGCCGGCAGCACGAAGCGCACCAGGACGAGGGCACCGACCCCGAGGCCGACCAGGGCCAGCAGCCCGCGCAGCCGCGCCACCAGCGCGACCACGACGACGAAGGCCAGCGCCAGCCACCCGATCGGCGCGTTGCGCTCGACGTTGACGAACGAGAACGGCGTCTCGGTGCCGGCCTGGGAGGGCACCTGGAGCAGCTGCACCCGGTCGCCGGACCGCAGGCCCGAGCGGCTGACCTCGGGCGGCACCCCGACGGTGACCTCGGTGCCGGCCTCGTCACCGGTCAGCACCCGGGCGCTGACCTGGCCGCAGCCCTGCTGGCGCTCGACGTCGCCCCGCGAGGTGCCCGGTGTCGGCGCGGCGGGGTCCGAGCCGGTGCCGCCGGTGCCGCCGGCGGGCTGCGGGGCGGGGCACGCCTCGGCCACGTCGGTGACCTCGGCCGACTGGAAGGTGACGCCGGGGGCGACGAAGGCCGCGGAGGCGTCCTCGACCCGGGCGTCGCCCTGCGGCCACAGCAGCACCAGGCCCAGGACCGTGGCCAGGCCGGCCACCCCGAGGAAGGCCAGCAGCGCCCGCCGGGCGCCGGGCCGGGACCCGACGTCCGGGCCGTCGGGAGCGTCGAGGTGGCTGTGCGCGTGGGCGTGGCGACCGGTCACGCGGGCCATCCGACCACAGCCCGGCCCCGCTCGCGCCCGGGCCCGCCCGCCGCGCGGCTCAGAACGTGACCGAGCCGCCGGAGCGGTGGTAGACGCCACCCTCGCGGGCCAGGAAGCCCTCGTCGACGAGGTGGCGGCGCAGCGCGGCGACGTCGTCGTGGAAGCCGCGGAGGATCTCGTTGACCTGCGTCTCGGCGTACTCCCGGCCGGGCTCGAAGGACTGCGCCAGGTGGTCGAGCACCAGCCGCAGCTTGCTCCGCCGGGTCGGCATGATCACCAGCCGCCCGTCCTGCACGAAGCGGCCGACCACGTCGGCGTCGGTCGGTCCCGAGGTCGTCCCCATGGGGGCAGGGTAGGAGGCGTCGCCGGGTCCGGCCACCGGTTTGCGAGACGCGACCGCCCCGTCGGGGCTCGCAGGGAACCGCGCCGCCCGGCCTCGCGTCGAACGGGCATGGGTGCTCGGGGAGGTCGTGGACGGGATCGTGGACGGGGTCGTCGGCTCGCCGCGCTGGCGGCCGGGGTGGTGCTCGTCTCGGTGCCGGTCGCGGGCAGCGGCAGCGCCCGCGCCAGCTGTGCCGCCCCGGAGCTCGCGGTCGCGGGCGCCGGGACCGGACCGGCCGGGGTGGCCCGGGTGCCGGCCGGCGGGTCGCTGGCGGTGGCGGGGCGGGGGTTCGTCGAGGGCTGCGACGACACCGGGGGCGCGACGACCGGGCCGGGCTGCGGCGCCCGCGAGCCCCGCGAGGTCGAGCGCCCGCGCCGCGACGTCGCGCTGGTGCTGGTGCAGGGCTCGCGGCGCTGGACCCTCGGCACCGCCGACGCGGGCACCGCGTCCGACGACCGGCTGGGTCGGGTGTCGTGGCGGGTCGAGGTGCCGGCGGCCGTCCGGCCCGGCCCGGCCCGGCTGGTCACCCGGGACGCCGAGCTCAGGGTGCGGGTCGTCGCGCCGGGGTGAGCGCGTCCGCGTGCGCCAGCAGGTCGTCGCAGGCGGCGACGAGGCGAGCGCGGAGCGGGGCGCCGCGCTCGGCGAAGTCGCGCTGCGCGGCGGCGTACTCCTGCTTGCCGGCGGGGGTCTCGATCCGCACCGGCACGAGGCCGAGGCCGGCGAAGTCGTACGGCGAGGCCCGCATGTCGAGCTCGCGGATCTCCCACGCCAGGGCGAAGCAGTCGGCGACCAGCTCGGAGGGCACCAGCGGCGTCAGCCGGAACGCGTGCTTGTAGAGGTCCATCCCGGCGTGCAGGCAGCCCGGCTGCTCGTGCGCCTCCCGGTCGTCGCGGCCGGGGGAGAGGGTGTTGAGCGGCCGCGCGGTGTCGGTGAAGAACCGGAACGCGTCGAAGTGGGAGCAGCCGATGCGGTGGCTCTCCACCACCCGGTCGGTGCCCTCGCCGCCCAGGCGCAGCGGCCAGTCGTGGCGGACCCCGTCGGCGGGCAGCCGGTGCACCATCGCCCACTCGTGCAGCCCGAAGCACCCCAGCGTGGGCGGCCTCCCCGCCGTGGCGACCAGCAGCCGCCGCGTCGCCTCCACGAGCGGGAGCCGGGAGAGCAGGACCTCGGGGGTGACCGACAGCCCGGGACCTCCCACGCCGGCGGCGTCCGCCTCGTCCGGGCCGACCGTCGCGGCGTACCCCTTCCGGTCGGCGAGCTCCGGCGCGTCCAGCAGGCGCACGCCGAACCCGGGGTGCCAGCGCCGGAACGCGGCCGGCGACTGGGAGTAGTAGCCGAACAGGAAGTCGTGGACCGGGTGCTTCTCGCCCCGGCGGCGGCGCTCGAGGTGGGGCACCACCCAGGTGTCGACCCGTCGGGCGTGCGCCTCGGCGCGCGCCAGCCAGTCGTCCCGGGTGAGGTCCTCCACAGGCGACGACGGTAGTTCCTCGTCGCCGACCCCGCCTCGGTAGGCTCAGGTGGTGCGTATCGCGAGATTCACCACGGGGGACGACCCCCGCTTCGGCCTTGTCACCGGCGACCCGAGCACGGGGGACGACCTCGACGTCTCCGACCCGGACGCCCTCGTCACCGTCCTCGCGGGCGACCCGCTCTACGTCGGCATCGAGCCGACGCAGGAGCAGGTCCGGCTCGCGGACGTGCGGCTCCTCTCCCCGGTGCTGCCGCGGAGCAAGGTGGTGGGGATCGGCCGCAACTACGCCGCCCACGCCGCCGAGATGGGGGGTGAGGTGCCCGACGAGCCGCTGATGTTCCTCAAGCCCAACACCTCGGTGATCGGTCCGGGCGACCCGATCTTCTACCCCCGCCAGACCCAGAATCTGCACTACGAGGGCGAGCTGGCCGTCGTCATCGGCCGCATCTGCCGCGACGTGCCGAAGGAGAGGTGGGCCGACGTGGTCCACGGCTTCACGATCGGCAACGACGTGACCGCCCGCGACCTGCAGAAGAAGGACGGCCAGTTCACGCGGGCCAAGGGCTTCGACTCCTTCTGCCCGCTCGGGCCCTGGATCGAGACCGAGCTCGACGTGAGCGACCTGCGGGTGCAGACGTTCCTCGAGGGCGAGGTCCGCCAGGACGGCCGCACCTCCGACCTGATCTTCGACGTCCCCACCCTGATCGCCCACGTCAGCAGCGTGATGACGCTGCTGCCCGGCGACGTGATCCTCACCGGCACCCCCGAGGGTGTCGGTCCCATGGAGGTCGGTGACGAGGTCGAGATCGTCGTCCAGGGCATCGGCTCGCTGACCAACAAGGTGGCCGCCCGATGAGCGCCGACGACGTCACCGGCGGCCGGCCCGTCCGGGTCCGGATGGCCCCCAGCCCGACCGGGTCGCCCCACGTCGGCCTGGCCCGCACCGCCCTCTACAACTGGGCCTTCGCGCGCCACCACGGCGGCACCTTCGTCTTCCGCATCGAGGACACCGACCTCGCGCGCAACACCCAGGAGTCCTACGACGGGCTCTTCGAGGTGATGCGCTGGCTGGGCCTCGACTGGGACGAGGGGCCCGACGTCGGCGGCCCGCACGCGCCGTACCGCCAGAGCGAGCGGAGCGAGATCTACACCGACGCGCTGGCGCGGCTCAAGGGGTCCTCGCGCACCTACGACTGCTACTGCACCAACGAGGAGGTCGACGCGCGCCGCAAGGCCTCGGGCTCCAAGGTGATGGGCTACGACGGCTTCTGCCGCGAGCTCACCCCGGAGCAGGTGGCGGCGTTCGAGGCCGAGGGCCGGGCGCCGGTCGTGCGGTTCCGGATGCCCGACGGCGAGATCACCTTCGACGACCTGGTGCGCGGCGAGATCACCTTCTCGACCGAGCACGTGCCCGACTTCGCGCTGGCGCGGGCCAACGGCCAGCCGCTCTACACCCTGGTCAACCCCGTCGACGACGCGCTCATGGAGATCACCCACGTGCTGCGCGGCGAGGACCTGCTCTCCAGCACCCCCCGCCAGGTGGCGCTCTACGACGCCCTCGTCGAGGTCGGCATCGCCACCGGCACGCCGCGCTTCGGACACCTGCCCTACGTCATGGGCCAGGGCAACAAGAAGCTCTCCAAGCGCGACCCCGAGGCCCACCTGCTGGCCTACCGCGACCAGGGGTTCCTGCCGGAGGGGCTGCTCAACTACCTCGCGCTGCTCGGCTGGGCCATCGCCGAGGACCGCGACGTGTTCACCCTCGAGGAGATGGTGGCCGCCTTCGACGTCCGGCGCGTCAACCCCAACCCGGCCCGCTTCGACGTCAAGAAGGCCGACGCCATCAACGCGGCCCACATGCGGATGCTCACCCTGGAGGACATGACCGCCCGCGTCACGCCGTACCTCCAGGAGGCCGGGGTGCTCTCCGACCCGGTGACCGACGCCGAGGCCGAGCGCCTCGCCGCCGCGATGCCGCTGGTGCACGAGCGGATGAACAAGCTGACCGAGGCCGCCGACATGCTGGGCTTCCTGTTCACCGACGAGGTGGCCTACGACGAGGCCGACGTCGCGAAGCTGCTGGCCGGCGACGGGGGAGCCGTGGTCGAGGCCGCCGAGCGGGCGCTCTCCGGGCTGGCCGAGTGGACCACCCCCGCGATCGAGGAGGCGCTGCGCGTCGCCCTGGTCGAGGAGAGGGGCCTCAAGCCGCGCAACGCCTTCGGGCCGGTGCGGGTGGCCGTCACGGGCCGCAAGGTCTCCCCGCCGCTGTTCGAGTCGCTGGAGCTGCTGGGACGCGAGGAGTCCCTGGCCCGGCTGGCCGGCGCCCCCCGTCCTGCGGCAGGAGCCGACGCGTGAGCGGCTCCTGGCCGCCGCCGGGGGCCCAGCCGCCGGCAGCAGGGGGGCAGCCGCCGGCGTACGGCCAGCAGCCCTACGGCCAGCAGCCCTACGGCCAGCCGCCGTACGCCGGGCCGCAGGTCCCGCAGCGCCCCGGCCACCCCCACGCCGAGCCGCGCACCTACCCGCTGATGCTGCGCACGTGGACCTACGCCGCCTGGAAGCCGATCCTCGGCATCTTCGTCATGGCGGTCGGTGGTCTCATCGTGTTCCCGATCCTGCTGCTGCCCGTCCTGGTGGTGGGCGTGGCGCTCGAGGGGGGCCAGGGGCCGTTCCTGCAGCGGGTCTCCGACGCCGCGTCGCTGGAGTCGGTGACGCCGTCCTCGATGCTCTACATCAACCTGGCGCTGGCCTCGCTGATCGTGCTGGCCATGCTGCTGGTGCGCTTCCTGCACGGCCTGCGACCGCGCTGGCTGGCCTCGGTGCAGCCCGGCATCCGGTGGAAGTTCCTGCTGGTCTGCGTGGGCCTCTCGGTGGTCGCGCTGGCGGCCTCGCTGGTCACCTCGGCGCTGCTCCCGCAGGACCCGCAGGAGCTCTCGGGCTCCCCGGCGTTCCCGACCGGTCAGCTCGCCGTCACCGCGGTCGTCATCCTGCTCACGACGCCGCTGCAGGCGATCGGCGAGGAGTACGCCTTCCGCGGCTACCTGATGCAGGCCTTCGGCTCGCTGTTCGGCAACCCGTGGGTGGCGCTGGTGCTGACCTCGCTGCTGTTCGGCCTGGCCCACGGCACCCAGAACTTCCCGCTGTTCTTCGACCGCTTCGCCTTCGGGATGATCGCCGGAGCCACCGTGATCCTCGTCGGGGGCCTGGAGGCCGGCATCGCCCTGCACGTGCTCAACAACCTGGTGGCCTTCGGCTTCGCGATCGCCTACGACCAGCTCCAGGGGTCGCTGACGGTCTCCGAGGCGTCGTGGTGGCAGCTGCCGGTCACGGTCGTCCAGAACGGCCTCTACCTGGTGCTGGTGCTGCTCGTGGCCAGGCGGATGGGGCTGCGCCGCACCACCGCGCCGCCGGTCGCCGAGGGGCGCCAGGACGCGGTCGCGGGAGCTCCCGCGTCGTGACGCAGCGCGCACGCGGCGTTCGTCACACCGCTGGAGGGACCCCTCGATTGGTGGCCCGGCGGCGCCTTGTGTATGTTTTACCCTCGGTTCGCACGGACGGCCAGCAGGCCTGAAACGCGGACCGATCCCATGGGGTATGGGGTAATTGGCAGCCCGACTGGTTCTGGTCCAGTTAGTCTAGGTTCGAGTCCTAGTACCCCAGCGATGTCACGGATTTGGTGGCTGGTTCAACCAGACGCTACAGTTCCGCTGGCTCAGGCCCCCGTTGTGTAGTGGCCTAGCACGCCGCCCTCTCAAGGCGGTAGCGCGGGTTCGAATCCCGTCGGGGGTACCACCCAGCAGCCCGGTCTCGTCGAGACCGGGCTGCTGTCGTTCCCGGACACGGCCGGTCCCGAGCCTGGTCCCACGGCTGGCCCCACGGCCGTGTCCGATTCCCGCGAGAAGTGGTCGGGGCGGGCGGGCACACTGGTGCCGTGACCACGACGGAGCCCCGCGAGGGCCGGCCCGGGGACGACCCCGACTGGGAGGCGCGCTACCGCGCCGTGCAGGGCCGCGACCGGCGCTTCGACGGCATGTTCTACACCGCGGTGCGGACCACCGGCATCTACTGCCGGCCCTCGTGCCCGGCCACCACCCCGCAGCGCCGCAACGTCGACTTCTACGCCACCGCGGCCGGCGCCCAGGAGGCCGGCTTCCGGGCCTGCCGCCGCTGCCTGCCGGACGCCACGCCGGGCTCCCCGCAGTGGGACGTGGTGGCCGACGCCGCCGGACGTGCGATGCGCCTGGTCGCCGACGGCGTCGTCGAGCGCGAGGGCGTGGAGGGCCTGGCCGCGCGGATGGGCTACTCGGTGCGGCAGCTGCACCGCGTGGTCACCGGGGAGTACGGCGCGGGCCCGCTCGCCCTGGCCCGCTCGCGCCGCGTGCAGACCGCCCGGGTCCTCGTCGAGACCACCGACCTGCGCTTCGCCGACGTCGCGTTCGCGGCCGGGTTCGCCAGCGTGCGGCAGTTCAACGACACCGTGCGCGAGGTGTACGCCGCGACGCCCCGCGAGCTGCGCGCCTCCGCCCGGGGGCGCGAGCACACCCGTGGGGCCGGCCCCCCGTCCGCCTCGCCGGGCACGCTGCGCGTGCGGGTCGCGGTGCGCGAGCCCTTCGCCGCCGAGGACCTGCACTGGTTCCTCGCGGTCCACGTCGTGCCGGGGCTCGAGGCGGTCGGCGACGGCTGGTACGAGCGGGCCGTGCGGCTGCCGCACGGCCCCGGCGTGGTGCGGGTCGAGCTCGGCGACCGCCCGCCCGGGGTGGTGCCCTGCACGCTCACCCTGGCCGACGTGCGCGACCTGGCGCCGGCCACGGAGCGGGCCCGGCGGTTGCTGGACGCCGACTGCGACCCCGTCGCCGTCGACGCCGCCCTGGCCCAGGACCGGGCCCTGGCGCCCCTGGTGCACGCCCGGCCCGGCCTGCGCGTGCCCGGGCAGCTGGAGCCGGCCGAGGTGGCCGTCCAGACGGTCCTGGGGCAGCAGGTCAGCCTGGCCTCGGCCCGCACCGCCACCACCCGGCTGGTCGCGGCCCACGGCGAGCCGCTCGGGCTGGCCGGCGACCACGAGGTGTCGCGGCTGTTCCCGACGATGGCCACCCTGGCGGCCCTGGACCCCGAGGACCCCGACGTGCTGCGGATGCCCCGTGCCCGGGCCCGGGCCCTGACCACGCTGGCGGCGGCGCTGGACGCCGGTGAGGTGCGCCTGGACCGCAGCCTGGACCGCCCGGCCGCGCGCGAGGCGATGCTGGCGCTGCGCGGCATCGGCCCCTGGACGGCCGACTACGTCGCGATGCGCGCCCTCGGCGACCCCGACGCCTTCCTGCCGACCGACATCGGGGTGCGCAACGCGGCGCGACACCTCGGCATCGACGACGTGGTCGCCCGCAGCGAGACCTGGCGGCCGTGGCGCAGCTACGCCCTGATGCGGCTGTGGTCGGTGGTGCTCGACCAGCTGCGCGAGCGCATCACGACCGCCACCACGACCGCCACGACCACCAGCACCCGGCACGCCCCCGAGCTCGAGGAGGAGCGATGAGCACGACCACCAGCCCCACGACCCCCGCAACCTCCGGCGCGGCGACCTCCTGGACCGAGGTGGGGTCGCCGATCGGCCCGTTGCGGCTGGTCGCGCGCGGCGGCGCGCTGGTCGCCATCGAGTTCAGCCCCTACCCGCCGGCCGACGTCGGCCCGGCCATCGGGGAGCGCGACGACGAGGAGCCGGTCCTGGTCGCCACCCGCGAGCAGCTGGCGGCGTACTTCGCGGGGGAGCGGGAGGACTTCGACCTGCCGCTCGCGCCCGTCGGGACGGCCTTCCAGCAGCGGGTCTGGACCGAGCTGAGGGGGATCGGCTACGGCCGGACCGCGTCGTACGGCGAGGTCGCCCGGCGCCTGGGCATGACCGCCGCCGCCTCGCGCGCCGTCGGGCTGGCCAACGGGCGCAACCCGATCCCGGTCGTGGTGCCGTGCCACCGGGTGATCGGGGCGAACGGGACCCTCACCGGCTACGCCGGCGGCCTGGAGCGCAAGCAGCAGCTGCTGAGCCTGGAGCAGCGCGGGCTGTTCTGAGCCCGACATCACGCGGCTCGCCGGCGGGTGCTTGGCTGGGCCCATGTCGGACGAGTCCACCGGAACCGTGCTCCTGGCCGGTGCGGCCAACGTGTCGATCGCGATCGCGAAGCTGGTCGGGGGCCTGGTCTCCGGGTCGACCGCCATGCTGGCCGAGGCGGCGCACTCCTTCGCCGACACCCTCAACGAGCTGTTCCTGCTCGCGGCGCTCAAGCGCAGCAAGAAGCCGGCCGACCGGCAGCACCCGTTCGGCTACGGGATGGAGCGCTACTTCTGGGCCCTGATCGCCGCCGTCGGCATCTTCGTGCTGGGCGGCGGCTACTCGATCTTCGAGGGCGTCCGGGCGATGCTCACCCCCGAGGAGCTCGGCCCGCTGACCATCCCCTACGTCGTGCTCGCCCTCAGCTTCGTCTTCGAGGGCATCTCGTGGCTCAAGGCGGTCCGCCAGCTGCGCGGCGAGGCCCAGGAGCGCGACCGCGGCTTCTTCGAGCACCTGCGGATCACGCCCGACCCCACGGTCAAGACGGTCGCCTTCGAGGACACCGCCGCCCTGGTCGGCATCGTGCTGGCCGCGGCCGGCATCACGCTCCACCACTACACCGAGCAGGGCTTCTGGGACGGCCTCGCGTCGGTCCTCATCGGCGTGCTCCTGGTCGCCGTGGCGTACGCCCTGGGCCAGCAGAACAAGAGCGCGCTCATCGGCGAGGCGCTGCCCGGCGGGACCGAGGACGCCATCCGGCGCACCATCGCCGACTCCCCGGGCATCGACCACGTGGTCGAGCTGCTGACGATGCGGATGAGCCCCGACGAGGTGATCGTCGCGGCCCGGGTGGACCTCGACGACACCTCGTCGGTGGCCGAGCTGGAGGAGGCCGCCGACGAGGTCGAGCGCCGGCTGCGCGCCGACCACCCCGAGGTGCGCCACGTCTTCCTCGACCCGACCGACTCCCCGGCAGCAGACGACCGGGTGCACCGGGACTGAGCCCGGACCTGACGAATCGGGCGCTGCGGACGGGCGAAACTGCCCGTGGACGTCCGGTTCGCCCGTTCCTGCGGGCAGTTTCCCCGGTCGACCGGGGAATCCGCCCGTCGCCCGTTCAGTCCGCCGACGACCGACGCAGCGACTCCGAGAGCCGCTCGGCGGCGGCGAGGACGGCGGGGGCGTGCATCCGGCCGGGCTGGCGGGAGAGCCGCTCGAGCGGGCCGGAGACGGACACGGCGGCGATGATCTTGCCGCTGGGGGAGCGCACCGGGGCCGAGACCGACGCGACGCCCTGCTCGCGCTCGCCCACCGACTGGGCCCAGCCGCGGCGGCGGATGCCGGCCAGGGCGGTGGCGGAGAAGGCGGCGTTCTGCAGGCCGCGGTGCATCCGCTCGGGGTCCTCCCACGCGAGCAGGACCTGGGCGGCGGAGCCGGCGCGCATGGTCAGCTGGGAGCCGACGGGGATGGTGTCGCGCAGGCCGCTGGGGCGCTCGGCCGCGGCGACGCACACGCGGTGCTCGCCCTGGCGGCGCCACAGCTGGGCGGACTCGCCCGTGATGTCGCGCAGCCGCGCGAGCACCGGGCCGGCGGTCGCGAGCAGCCGGTCCTCGCCGGCGGCGGCCGACAGCTCGGACAGCCGGGGGCCGAGGACGAAGCGGCCCTGCATGTCGCGGGCCACGAGCCGGTGGTGCTCCAGCGCGACCGCGAGGCGGTGCGCCGTGGGGCGGGCGAGGCCGGTCCCGGCGACGAGGCCGGCGAGGGTCGCGGGTCCGGACTCGAGGGCCGTCAGCACGAGGGCGGCCTTGTCGAGGACGCCGACTCCACTTGTGTTGTCCATGATGTAATACTGCCGTCTCAGATGTTGGGATGCAACGCGACGAGGTTTCTCGCGTCGCCTGGTCATGGCGTTCAGTAGGTCTCGACGCCTGCCGGCCGAGCCCGGCGTTTGTTCAGCATGTGAAACGAGACAGCAGGAGTTAGGTCATGGAGTCGAACGGAGCTGGCGGTTTCTCGCCACGCACCCTGGCCGAGAAGGTCTGGGACGAGCACGTGGTCCGGAGCAGGCAGGGCGAGCCCGACCTGCTCTACATCGACCTCCACCTCATCCACGAGGTCACCTCGCCGCAGGCGTTCGACGGCCTGCGGCTCGCGGGGCGCAGCGTGCGCCGTCCCGACCTGACGATCGCGACCGAGGACCACAACGTCCCCACGGTCGACTGGGACAAGCCGATCGCCGACCCCGTCTCCCGGACCCAGGTCGACACGCTGCGCCGCAACGCCGAGGAGTTCGGCGTGCGCCTGCACCCCCTGGGCGACAAGGAGCAGGGGATCGTCCACATCATCGGCCCGCAGCTGGGCCTGACCCAGCCCGGCATGACGATCGTGTGCGGTGACAGCCACACCTCGACCCACGGCGCCTTCGGTGCGATCGCCTTCGGCATCGGCACCTCCGAGGTCGAGCACGTGCTGGCCACCCAGACCCTGATGCAGACCCGGCCCCGGACGATGGCCGTGACCGTCAACGGCTCGCTGCCGGCCGGCGTCACCGCCAAGGACCTGGTGCTGACCCTCATCACCCACACCGGCACCGGCGGCGGCCAGGGCTACATCGTGGAGTACCGCGGCCAGGCCATCGAGGAGCTCTCGATGGAGGGCCGCATGACGGTCTGCAACATGAGCATCGAGTGGGGTGCCAAGGCCGGCCTGATCGCCCCCGACCAGACCACCTTCGACTACATCGAGGGCCGGGCCGAGGCCCCGAAGGGCGCCGACTGGGACGCCGCCGTCGAGCACTGGACCAGCCTGCGCACCGACGACGACGCCACCTTCGACGCCGAGATCGTGCTGGACGCCTCCACGATGACCCCCTTCGTCACCTGGGGCACCAACCCCGGCCAGGGCGTGCCGCTGGGCGGCTCGGTCCCCGACCCCGCGTCGTACGACGACGCCGACGACCGCGTCGCCGCCGAGAACGCCCTGCGCTACATGGACCTGCAGGCCGGCACCCCGATGCGCGAGGTCAAGGTCGACACCGTCTTCGTCGGCTCCTGCACCAACGGCCGCATCGAGGACCTGCGCCTGGCGGCCGAGATCCTGCGCGGTCACACCGTCGACCCCGACACCCGGCTGCTCGTCGTGCCGGGCTCGGTGCGGGTGCGGCTGCAGGCCGAAGAGGAGGGCCTCGACGTGGTGTTCAAGGAGGCCGGCGCCGAGTGGCGCGGTGCCGGGTGCTCGATGTGCCTGGGCATGAACCCCGACCAGCTCGCCCCCGGCGAGCGCAGCGCCTCCACGTCGAACCGCAACTTCGAGGGCCGCCAGGGCAAGGGCGGTCGCACGCACCTGGTCTCGGTCCCGGTCGCCGCCGCCACCGCCGTGCGCGGCACCCTCTCCTCGCCCGCCGACCTCGAGCCGGTCGCGGGCGGGCCCGCCGAGACCCAGGAGGCCTGAGCCATGGACAAGTTCACCACCCACACCGGGGTCGGCGTCCCGCTGCGGCGCAGCAACGTCGACACCGACCAGATCATCCCGGCCGTCTACCTCAAGCGGGTCACCCGCACCGGCTTCGAGGACGGCCTGTTCGCCGCCTGGCGCAACGACCCGGCCTTCGTGCTCAACCGTCCGGAGTACGCCGCGGGCTCGGTGCTCGTCGCCGGTCCCGACTTCGGCACCGGCTCCTCGCGCGAGCACGCGGTCTGGGCGCTGCAGAACTACGGCTTCCGCGTGGTCATCAGCTCCCGCTTCGCCGACATCTTCCGCGGCAACTCCGGCAAGGCGGGCTTCCTGGCCGCCCAGGTCGACGAGAAGGTCGTCCAGCGGCTGTGGGACCACCTCGAGGAGCACCCGGGCGCGACCGTGACCGTGGACCTCGAGTCGCGCACGGTGCGCGCGGGCGAGGGGCCCGACGCGATCGAGGACTCCTTCGACATCGACGACTACACCCGCTGGCGGCTGCTGGAGGGGCTCGACGACATCGGCATCACGCTCTCGCACGCCGACGACATCGAGACCTTCGAGCAGACCCGGCCGGCGTGGAAGCCCGTCACGATCCACTGACCGGCACGAGCCCGGTGCCCGCGTCGCACGACCCGGCGCCGGGCCGCGCCGGGCGCGTCGTTGTGGTGGGCGCCACGATTGCCTAGCGTGCTCCGAGGACGCGACGGGCACCGGCCCGACGGACCGAGGACCTGGGGTGGACCCGTGAACAAGAGCCAGCTGATCGACACCCTCGCGGCGAGCTTCGAGGGCAACCGCAAGGCGGCCGCCCACGCGCTCGACTCGGTGCTCGACACCATCACCCGCGAGGTCGCCAAGGGCGAGAAGGTCGCGATCACGGGCTTCGGGTCGTTCGAGCGCAAGGTCCGCCAGTCGCGCTGGGTCCGCAACCCCGCCACCGGCGACCGCATGAAGTCCACGACCAAGGCGGTGCCGGCCTTCAAGCCCGGTGCCCAGCTGCGCGACGTGGTCTCCGGTGCCAAGAAGCTGCCCGCGCTCACCCTGGCGGTCGTCGAGGCGGCCGCTCCCGGCGTCGCCCAGCCCGCCATCAAGCGCACCGCCGCCGCGGCCCGCCGGGTGACCGGGACCGAGGCGGCGGAGCCGGCACCCGTGGAGGCAGCCCCCGCCAGCAAGGCCCCCGCCCGGAAGACCCCGGCCAAGAAGACCACCGCCAAGCAGACCCCCGCCAAGAAGACCACCGCCAAGCAGACCCCCGCCAAGAAGACCACCGCCAAGCAGACCCCGGCCAAGAAGTCCACCGCCGAGAAGTCCACCGCCAAGAAGTCCGCCGCCAGGACCCCTGCCACGAGGGCCACTGCGGCGAAGACCACCGCGGCGAAGACCACCGCCACGAAGGCCCCGGCGAAGAAGAGCGCGAAGAAGAGCGCGGCGACGAAGAGCTCCTGACGGGCGGGGTGCCGGCTAGTCCGGCGCGGCCGACGCCAGCGTCGCGCGGGTCGCGGCGCCCACGCCGAGGGCGATCGCGGCGTCGAGGTCGGCCGGGGTGTCGACGTCGCAGCGCAGCGTCGTGAGCTCGGCCCGGACCGGGGTGGCGCCGGAGCGCTCGTGACGCCCCGCCGAGTCGACGCCGAAGTGGGGGTCGAGGTCGACGCCGGGGCCGGCGGCCAGCAGGGTCGTGCCGGTGCCCTCGGCGTCGGCGACGTACCACCGCGGGGTCATGCCGGCCCGCAGGGCGGCGGTCAGGTCGGACCCCGCGAGCGCCGGCAGGTCGGCACACATGGCGGCGACGCCGCAGCCGGGGTGGCGCAGCCTCGCCTCGAGCGCCGCGTGCCGCAGGGCGGCGTTGAGGTCGCCCTCGCCGAGGTCGGGCAGGCTCGGGCCGAAGCCGGCCTCGGCGGTCACGGCGTACACCTGCGCGACCGCCTCGCTCGCGCCGGCGGCGTGCAGGGCGTCGAGCGCGAAGGCGCGCATCAGGCGGTCGCGGTGGGGACGCGGGGCCAGCCGGCTCTTGGCCAGGGCCAGCGTCTTCACCGGGAGCAGCAGCACGAAGGACGACATCCCCCCGATCCTCCCAGAGCCCCGAGCTGCGGCCCGAGCCGCGGCCCGTCCGGCCCGTCCGGCCCGACCGCCGCGTCCGCACCCGCCGGGAGAGCGCCGTCACAGTAGGCTCGCGACCGGCCACGGCGGGCGCGGCCACGAGGCGGCAGTGCCGAGGAGGGAGGCGGTCCGGTGTCCAAGGTGCGCGAGCTGCAGCAGCGGCGGGGCTGGGCGTGGACCGTGGTCGTGGGCATCGTCAAGCCCACGCTGCTGGCCCTCACCAAGCGCGACTGGCGCCACGGCGAGAAGGTGCCGGCGACCGGTGGCTGCGTCGTGGTGGTGAACCACATCTCCCACCTCGACCCGATGACGCTGGGCCACTTCCTCTACGACCACGGCCGGCTGGTGCGCTACCTGACCAAGGACGCGCTGTTCCGCACGCCCGTGGTCAGGCACGTCGTGCGCGACGCGGGCCAGATCCCCGTGCGCCGCCAGACCGAGGGCGCGGCCACCGCGTTCGCGGCCGCCGTCGACGCGGTCCGGGCGGGGGAGTGCGTGGGCGTCTACCCCGAGGGCAGCATCACCAAGGACCCCGAGGGCTGGCCGATGCGGGGCAAGACCGGGTCGGCCCGGATCGCCCTGGCCACCGGTGCCCCCGTGGTCCCCATCGGCCAGTGGGGCGCCCAGGAGGTGCTGCCGGCGTACTCCGCGCGCCCGCACCTGTTCCCGCGCCGCACCACCCACTACCTGGTGGGCGACCCGGTCGACCTGTCCGACCTCGCCGACCAGCCGCTCACGCCCGAGCTGCTGCGCGAGGGCACCGACCGGATCATGGCCGCCATCACGGCACTGGTGGAGGAGCTGCGGGGCGAGCGGGCCCCCGCCGTACGCTTCGACCCCAGATCGTCGGGGATCAACGAGATCGGCAACCCCCACCAGCAGAAGCGGGAGCACGGATGACCAAGGTGGCAGTCTTCGGCGCCGGATCCTGGGGCACGGCGTTCAGCCTGGTCCTGGCCGACGCCGGCAACGAGGTCACCATCTGGGGGCGCCGGCCCGAGGTCGCGGCGGCGATCAACGAACGCCACGAGAACACCGAGTACTTCCCCGGCATCGAGCTGCCGGCGGGCGTCCGGGCCACCACCGACCCGGCCGAGGCCGCGCGCGGGGCGGAGTTCGCGGTGCTGTCGGTGCCCTCCCAGACGCTGCGGGAGAACCTCACCCACTGGGTCGACGTGCTGCCCGACGACGTCGTGCTGATCTCCTTGATGAAGGGCGTCGAGCTCGGCACCACCAAGCGGATGAGCGAGGTGATCGCCGAGGTCACCGGCATCGGTCCCGACCGGATCGCGGTGGTCAGCGGCCCCAACCTGGCCCGCGAGATCGCGCTGCGCGAGCCCGCGGCCAGCGTCGTGGCCTGCACCGAGGAGAAGGTCGCCCACCGCGTCCAGGAGCTGTGCCACACGCCGTCCTTCCGGCCCTACCGCAGCACCGACGTGTTGGGCTGCGAGCTCGGCGGGGCCTACAAGAACGTGATCGCGGTGTGCGTGGGGATGGCGGTCGGGCTCGGCTTCGGCGACAACACCACGGCCTCGCTCATCACCCGCGGCCTGGCCGAGACCGCCCGGCTGGCCCAGCGGCTCGGCGCCGACCCGCTCACCCTCATGGGCCTGGCCGGGCTCGGCGACCTGGTCGCGACCTGCTCCTCGCCGCTCTCGCGCAACCGCACGTTCGGCGAGAAGCTCGGGCAGGGGATGACGACCGAGGAGATCGTGGCCTCCACGCGGCAGGTCGCCGAGGGCGCCAAGTCGTGCGCCTCGATCTACGACCTCGCCGCCGCCCACGGGGTCGACGCCCCGGTCGCGGAGCACGTCGACGCCGTCGTGCGGGGCGAGATCAGCGCGCGCGAGATGATGTACGCCTTCATCGCGCGCGACACCAAGCACGAGAAGGACTGAGCCGGCCAGGCGCGGTCGTCAGGAGCCCGGGGCGTCCAGCGCCTGGGCCAGGTCCTCCCAGAGGTCCTCGACGTCCTCGATGCCGACCGAGAGCCGCAGCAGGCCGTCGGGGATGGTGGCCGCCTCCGCCTTCCAGCGGCGACGGCGCTCCAGGGTCGACTCCACGCCGCCGAGCGAGGTGGCGTAGACCCACAGGTGGGTGGCGTGCTGGACCACGTCGGCCCGGTCGCCGGACTCGAGCACGATGCTGATCATGCCGCCGAGCCCGGGGTAGCGGACCTCGAGCACGTCGGCGCGCTCGCCGAGGCGGCGCACCAGCTCCTGCGCGTTGGCCTGCGCCTTCTCCACCCGCAGCGGCAGCGTGCGCAGGCCGCGCAGCGCCAGCCAGGCCTCGAAGGTGCCGGGGATGGCGCCGACGAGGTCGCGGCGGCCCTTGAGCACGGCGTGCAGCTCGTCGCTGCCGGTCACGATCGCGCCCATGAGGACGTCGGAGTGCCCGGAGATGTACTTCGTCGCCGAGTGCAGCACCAGGTCGACGCCGTGCTCGAGCGGGCGCTGGAGCACCGGCGTCGCGAAGGTGTTGTCGACCACGACGTAGGCACCGGCCTCGTGGGCCGCGCGGGTGATCGCGGGGATGTCGGCGACCTCCATCGCGGGGTTGGTGGGCGACTCCAGCCACACCAGCGAGGCGTCGGCGCAGGCGGCCACCACCGCGTCGAGGTCGGTGATGTCGACCAGGACGGGCGTCACCCGCTCGCGCAGCTCGAGGTCACCCAGCTGCATCACCGTGCCGGTGTAGGAGTGGCGCGGGGCCACGACCTTCTCGCCGTTGCCGACCAGGTCGAGGATGGTGGCGACCGCGGCCAGGCCGCTCGAGAAGGCCAGGCAGCGGCCGCCCTCCAGCGCGCCGAGCGCTGTCTCGAAGGCGGTCCAGGTCGGGTTGGTGTAGCGGCCGTACTCCAGCTCGCCGCCCGCGACGTACGTCGAGGCCATCGTGATCGGGGTGTTGAAGGGCTGGTCGGGCTCGTGGGGAGGGCGGCCGGCGTGCACGGCCTGCGTGGCGGGGCGCATCGCCCCAGCGTAGGTGGCCCCGCGGGGGCTCGCGGTGCGGGTCCGCTGCGGCGCCCGTCGCACGCCGTAGGGTCGGCGGGTGAGCAGCGTCCAGGGTCAGCCCGCCCGTCGTCCTCGCGTGGCCGTCGTCTTCGGCGGCCGCTCCAGCGAGCACTCCATCTCCTGCATCTCGGCCGGCAGCGTGATCGCGGCCCTCGACCCCGAGCGCTGGGACGTCGTCCCGGTCGGCATCGCCACCGACGGCCGCTGGGTGCTCGAGTCGGCCGAGCCCGAGCGCCTCGCCCTGGGGCCCGGCGGCGAGCTGCCGACGGTGACCGGCGACCGCGAGGTCACCCTGACCGCGGGCCAGGGCCTGGTCGTCACCGAGCCCGGCGACGTGCCGCAGGTGCTGGGCCAGGTCGACGTGGTCTTCCCGGTCATGCACGGGCCCTGGGGCCAGGACGGCACCCTGCAGGGCCTGCTGGAGATGACGGGCGTGCGCTACGTCGGCGCCGGCGTCCTCGCCAGCGCCGTCGGCACCGACAAGCACTTCATGAAGCAGGTCTTCACCGCCGCCGGGCTGCCGGTGCTGCCCTACGTGCTGGTGCGGCCGCGGCAGTGGGAGCGTGACCCCGCCGCGGTGCGCGAGGCCGTCCACGCCCTGGGCCTGCCCGTCTTCGTCAAGCCCGCGCGGGCCGGGTCGAGCTTCGGCATCAGCCGGGTCGACGACCTCGCCGACCTCGACGCCGCGGTGGAGGAGGCCCGCCGCTTCGACCCCAAGGTGCTGGTCGAGGCCGCGGCGACGGGCGCCCGCGAGATCGAGGTCGGGGTGCTCCAGGGCCTCGACGGGGGCGACCCGGAGACCAGCGAGCTCGCCGAGATCACGGTCAGCGCCGAGCACGCCTTCTACGACTTCGAGGCGAAGTACCTCGAGCAGTCGTTCACGCTGCCGGCCTCGGTGCCGCCCGAGGTGCGCGCCCAGGTGCTCGACCTGGCGGTGCGTGCCTTCGAGGCCCTCGACGTCGAGGGCCTGGCGCGGGTCGACTTCTTCGTCCTCGCCGACGGCCGCGTGGTCGTCAACGAGGTGGAGACCATGCCGGGGTTCACCGCCACGTCGATGTTCCCGCTGATGTGGCGGGAGTCGGGGCTCAGCTACCCCGAGCTGGTCGAGCGGCTGGTCCGGCTCGCGACCGAGCGCTCGACCGACCTGCGCTGAGCGGCGGGGCTCCCGTCAGGAGCAGGACGTGTCGGGGCCCGGGGTGCCGGCCTCGCGGCCCAGGGCGTCGGACAGGTCGGTCAGGATGCCCTGCGGGGGCCGCAGCTGCGCCGGGACGGCGACCTCGACCCGCGGCAGCGTCGCCATGGTGGTGGCCACCACGTCGGCGCCCTGGTCGGTGATCTGGTCGTCGGGGACGAACCACAGCACGCCGTTGATGTCCTGGCAGACCGAGGTCTTCGTGAAGTCGTCGGGGGTCTCGACGCCGCAGCGCAGCACCACCGCCGGGTCGCCCCACGCCGCCCCGAGCGGGTTGCCGGTCGTCTGGCGCCGTGGCAGGTCACCCACCCGGTCGGGCAGCGCGTCGACCAGCCGCTCGCAGGCCGTCACCTGGGCGTCGGGGAGGGCGTCGGCGCCGCGGCTGGGCTCGATGGCGACGTCGCTGGAGCAGCCGGCGAGCAGGACGGTGCCCACCAGCGCGACGACGCCCGCCACCACGGAGGATGACGGGCGTCTCGTGGTCGGGAGGGACCTCCCGGCCGGGGTCAGATGTGGACGACGGGGCACGTGAGCGTGCGGGTGATGCCGTCGAGGGTCTGCACCTTGGCCACGACCAGCTTGCCGAGCTCGTCGACGTTGCGGGCCTCGGCGCGCACGATCACGTCGTACGGACCGGTGACGTCCTCGGCGAGGATGACGCCCTTGATGTCGCTGATCTGCTGCGCGACCTCGGCGGCCTTGCCGACATCGGTCTGGATCAGGATGTAGGCCTGGACGACCATGTGCACTCCCTCGTGTCAGGTGTCGGTGAGGCGCCACGAGCAGCCCTGCGGGCCGGCCCCGTCGCGCCACGGGCAACCTACCCGACGTGGGCCCCCGGGGGAACGCAGGCCGCCCCGGCGCCCGGCGGCCCCGGGTCTGGTGGGATGGGGCCATGAGCCCGGAGCCGACCGCCTCGTCCCCGTCGACCCTCGCCGACACCGGGGAGTTCGCGCTGATCGCCGACCTCACGGGCCGCTTCCCCCAGGGCCCCCACGTGTACGTCGGACCCGGTGACGACGCTGCCGTGCTGCGGACCCCGCGGGGCCACGTCGTGGTCTCGACCGACGTGCTGGTCGAGGGTCGCCACTTCCGCCGGGAGTGGGCCGGCGCGGTCGAGATCGGCCGCAAGGCCGCCGCCTCCAACCTCTCCGACGTCAACGCCATGGGCGGTCGCGCCCACTCGCTGACCGTCGGGCTCGCGGCGCCGGCCGACCTGCCCGCCCGCTGGGCCACCGACCTCGCCGACGGCATCGCCGAGGAGGCGGGCCTGGTGGGGGCGAGCGTCGTCGGGGGAGACCTCACCACCGCGAGCGAGGTCGTCATCGCCATCACGGTCCTCGGCACCTGCGACCAGGCGCCGGTGCTGCGCAGCGGCGCCCGGCCCGGCGACGTGGTCGCGCTGGCCGGCCGCCAGGGGTGGGCGGCCGCCGGGCTCGCCGTCCTGACCCGGGGCTTCCGGTCCCCGCGCGCGCTCGTCGAGGCCTACCAGCGCCCGCAGCCGCCGTACGACGCCGGGCCCGCCGGCGCGGTCGGCGGCGCCACCGCCATGATCGACGTCTCCGACGGGCTGCTCGCCGACCTGGCCCACGTCGCCTCGGCCTCGGGCGTGGGCATCGACGTGCGCCGCGACGCCTTCGAGCTGGCCGAGCCGATGCGCGCCGTCGGCGCCGCGCTCGGCGTCGACCCGATGCAGTTCGTCCTCGGCGGCGGCGACGACCACGCCATCGCCGCGACCTTCCCGTCCGGCACGCCGCTGCCCGCCGGCTTCACGGCCGTCGGCCAGGTCACCGAGCCCGGCCCCGGGGGCCCGGTCGTCACGGTCGACGGGGCGGCGTACGACGGTCCGACCGGGTGGGCCCACTTCCAGTAGCGCCCGGGGGCCCGGGCGGGAAAGCAGCACCGCCCCCGTCCCGGGGGACGGAGGCGGTGCGAGGAGCGGGTGTCAGCAGGTCAGCGGGAGACCTTGCCGGCCTTGAGGCAGCCGGTGCAGACGTTGAGGCGCTTGGGCGCACCGTTGACGGTCGCCCGCACCCGCTGGATGTTGGGGTCGAAGCGACGCTTCGTGATCTTGCGGGACCAGGGTCGGTTGTTGCCGAAGCCGGGCTTCTTGGCGCAGATGTCGCAGACGGCAGCCACCGTGCACTCCTCGGGTAGGACGGGAAACGAAAATGGGGGGTCCGGTCGGAGCCCGGACAACCGCACGAGAATAACTCAGGGGCTGCCCCGGACGGAAATCGAGCGCGGACCGACTAGCGTGACGCCCCGCACCCCGACGTGGCCGCCGCGTCGCCGGGTGGTCCCAGCCGCAGCAGCACACCACGGGGAGCACGATGCACGTCGACGGGGTCGCCACGTTCGACCTCGGCGTCGTGCGCCGCTTCGCCGACCTGGCCGTCACCGGGCTCTCGGAGGCGCGCGAGGAGATCGACGCGCTCAACGTCTACCCCGTGCCCGACGGCGACACCGGCACCAACATGTTCCTCACGGTCGAGTCGGCCCGCGACGCGCTCGTGGCGGCCCTGGCCGAGCGGCCCGACGACCTGCGCCACGCCCTCCAGGGCTACGCCCACGGGGCGCTGCTGGGGGCGCGCGGCAACTCGGGGGTGATCCTCAGCCAGCTGGTGGGGGCGCTGCTGCGACGGATCCGCCACGCCGGCCCCGAGGACCGCTCCGCGGCGGTCTTCGCCGAGGGCATGGCGCTGGCCGCCGACGCGGCGTACGCCGCCGTCGGGACGCCGGTGGAGGGCACCATCCTCACCGTGGCCCGGGCGGCCGCGGAGGCGGCGGCGCAGGTCGCGGCCGACCCCGGCGCCCGGCTGGGGCCCGTGGTGCACGCCGCCGTCGGCGCCGCCCGGGAGGCGCTGGCCCGCACGCCCGACCAGCTCCCGATGCTGGCCCGCGCCGGGGTCGTCGACGCCGGCGGACGCGGGCTGTGCGTCGTGCTCGCCGCCGTCGAGTCGGCCGTCACCGGCGAGCACCCGCGCTCGGTCGCCCACGTGATCGGCACCCCGGTGCTGCCCGCCCCGCAGCTCCCGACCGGCGACCTGACCGAGGGCGGGCCGGCGTACGAGGTGATGTACCTGCTGGCCGCCGACGACGGCGCGGTGCCCGCGCTGCGCGCCGAGCTGGCACCCCTGGGCGACTCGCTGGTGGTGGTCGGCGGCGACGGCCTGTGGAACGTCCACGTCCACGTCGACGACGTCGGGGCGGCGGTCGAGGCCGGCATCCGCGCGGGCACGCCGCGGCGCATCGAGGTCACCCACTTCGCCGAGCAGGTGGCCGCCTCCCGGCGCAGCCGCGCCCGCCGTCGCGGCCGGGCCCTGGTGGCGGTGGCCGCGGGACCGGGCCTGCACGCGCTGTTCGAGGAGGCCGGGGCGCGGGTGATCGACGGGGGGCCGGGCCGTCGCCCGAGCACCGGCGAGGTGCTCGCCGCCGTGCTGGCCACCGGGGCCGGCGAGGTCGTGGTGCTGCCCAACGACCACGACACGGTGGGCGTGGCCGAGGCCGCTGCCCACGAGGCGGCCCAGCGCGGCGTGCACGTGGTCGTGGTGCCCACCCGCGCGCAGGTGCAGGGCATCGCGGCGCTGGCGGTCCACGAGCCCGGCCGTCCGCTCGACAGCGACGTCGTGCACATGACCGACGCCGCCCGGAGCTCGCGCCACGGCGCCGTGACGATCGCGGCCCGGCAGGCCATGACCAGCGCCGGCCCCTGCGCCCCCGGCGACGTGCTCGGGGTGGTCCAGGGCGACTTCGTGATCGTGGCCGAGGACCTCTTCGAGGTGGCGACCGGCGTCCTGGAGCGGCTGCTCGGCGCGGGCGGCGAGCTGGTGACGCTGGTCGCGGGGGCCGAGGCGGGCGACCTCGCCCAGGCGTGCGAGCACTGGGTGACCCGCACCCACCCGGGGGTCGACGTGTCGGTCCACGACGGCGGGCAGGAGCGCTACCCGCTGCTGGTGTCGGTGGAGTGATGGCGGGCCAGGGGGAGCGGCCGGCGGCCCGCACGGGCGGGTCGGGCGACGGCGTGGTGATCCGGTGGGACTCGCCGGTCGGCACGGTGGCGGGCAAGGACGCGCCCAAGCTGGTCAAGGCCGGCATCGAGACCGTCGGCGACCTCATCGGCACCTACCCCCGCAACCACGTCGCGAAGGGGTCGCTGAGCGAGCTCGACCAGCTGGTGGAGGGCGACGTGCTGTCGCTGGTCGGCCAGGTGGTCTCGAGCCGGCAGTTCACCTACCAGGACAAGCGGACGCGCCGCACGGCGTACCGCCTCGAGGTGCGGGTGCGGGCCGAGGAGGGCTCGCTGCTGCTCACCTACTTCGACAAGCACGAGGGCACCGCGAGCTGGCGGCTGCACACCGAGCTGCCGGTCGGGCGGGTCGGGGTCTTCAGCGGCCGGCTGCGCTGGTTCCGCGACGAGTGGCAGCTGACCAACCCCGCGTCGCGCCTGTACGCCGACGGCGACGACGCGGTCGACACCATGCCGGACCTGATCCCGATCTACTCCTCGATCGGCGGCATCACCACCTGGCAGCTCGAGGAGGCGGTCGAGCTGGCGCTGACGCTGGTCGACCGGGTGCCGGAGGTGCTGCCGGCCGAGGTCCGCGAGGCCGAGGACCTGGTCGGGGCCGCGCAGGCCGTGCGCTGGGTGCACCGGCCCGACACCTGGGCGCAGAAGACCGCGGCGGAGAAGCGCCTCAAGCACGACGAGGCCTTCGTGGCCCAGGCGGTGCTGGCGCGGCGGCGCCTCGCCGTGGAGCGCACGGTCGCCAACCCCCGTCCGGGGCGGCCGGGCGGCCTGCTCGACGCCTTCGACGACCGGTTGCCCTTCGCGCTCACCGCCGGCCAGCAGCGGGTGGGGGAGGAGATCGCCGACGAGCTCGGGCGGGGCCACCCGATGCAGCGCCTGCTCCAGGGCGAGGTCGGCTCCGGCAAGACCGTGGTCGCCCTGCGCGCGATGCTCCAGGTCGTCGACTCCGAGGGACAGGCGGCGCTGCTCGCGCCGACCGAGGTGCTGGCGCAGCAGCACCACCGCTCCGTCACGGCCATGCTCGGCGACCTCGCCCAGGGCGGTCTGCTGGGCGGGGCCGACCAGGCGACGCGGGTGGCCCTGCTG
Source organism: Nocardioides scoriae (assembly GCF_900104965.1). NCBI lineage: Bacteria > Bacillati > Actinomycetota > Actinomycetes > Propionibacteriales > Nocardioidaceae > Nocardioides > Nocardioides scoriae. The sequence continues at coordinate 3,995,073 of NZ_LT629757.1, forward strand.
ACCGGGTCGAGCAGCGCGGCGGCGCGGCGCTCGGCGCTGGCCGACGCGGCGGGCGGCGAGGCCGGCATCGTCATCGGCACCCACGCCCTGCTCGAGGACAGGGTGCAGTTCGCGGACCTCGGGCTCGTGGTCGTCGACGAGCAGCACCGCTTCGGGGTCGAGCAGCGGGCGGCGCTGGGCGCCAAGGCCGGGGTGCCGCCCCACGTCCTGGTGATGACGGCGACGCCGATCCCGCGCACCGTCGCGATGACGGTCTTCGGCGACCTCGACACGTCCGTGCTCGCCGAGCTGCCGGCGGGCCGCGGCGAGGTCCAGACGACCGTGGTGCCGGTCAAGGCGCGCGCGTCCTGGCTCGACCGGGCCTGGGAGCGGGTCCGCGAGGAGGTGGCCGCCGGCCACCAGGCCTACGTCGTGGCGTCCCGGATCGACCCCGGCGGCGGCGAGGAGGCGGCCACCGGCGACGAGCCCGCCGCGGGCGAGGGCGAGGCGCCGCGGGTGCTGTTCGCGGTGGAGGAGCTCGCGCCCGAGCTCGCCGCGGGGGCGCTGGCGGGGCTGCGGCTCGAGGTGCTCCACGGCCGGATGCTCCCGGAGGAGAAGGACCGCGTGATGCAGGCCTTCTCCCGGGGCGAGGTCGACGTGCTGGTGTCCACGACGGTCATCGAGGTGGGTGTCGACGTGCCCAACTCGACCGTCATGGTGATCCTCGACGCCGACCGCTTCGGGGTCTCCCAGCTCCACCAGCTGCGCGGCCGGATCGGGCGCGGCGGCCACGCCGGGCTGTGCCTGCTCGTCACCGGCGCCGACCCCGTGGGCCCCTCGATGGAGCGGCTGCTGGCCGTGGCCGGCACCCGCGACGGCTTCGAGCTCTCCCGCATCGACATGGAGCAGCGACGCGAGGGCAACGTGCTCGGCACCCAGCAGAGCGGCGGTCGGGCCGGGGGGTTCCGGCTGCTCTCGGTGCTGCGCGACGAGCAGGTGATCGCACGGGCCCGCACCGCGGCGTTCGTGCACCTGCGGCGCGACCCCTCCCTGTCCGAGGCGGGCAACGCCGACCTCGCGGACGCCGTGCGACGCCTGGAGGACTCCGCCCAGGCCGACTTCCTGGAGAAGACATGACCCGCATCGTCGGCGGCTCGGCCGGTGGCCGGCGCCTGCGGACGCCTCCCGGCTCCGGCACCCGGCCCACCAGCGACCGCGTCCGCGAGGCGCTGTTCTCCTCGCTGGAGTCCGAGCTCGGTCCGCTGACCGGGCTGCGCGTCCTCGACCTGTACGCCGGCTCCGGCGCCGTCGGGCTCGAGGCGGTCTCGCGCGGCGCCGGCGTGCTCACCTCGGTCGAGTCCGACCGCCGCACCGCGCGGCTGGTCCGGGACAACGCCGGCACGCTGGGGTTCCGCCGCGTCGAGGTGGTCGCCCTGCCGGTCGCCCGGGCCCTGTCGCAGCACCCGCGGGCGCCGTACGACCTCGTCTTCGCCGACCCGCCGTACGCCGTGGGGGAGGTCGAGCTCGGCCAGGTGCTGCACCTGCTGGTCGCCCACGGGTGGCTGGCCACGACCGCCGTGCTGGTCGTGGAGCGCTCCGCGCGCAGCCCCGAGCCGGACTGGCCGGCGGGGTGGGAACGGGTCCGTCACAAGGCGTACGGCGAGACGGCGCTCTGGTACGTTCGCGCCGACCCCGAGGAGGCGGTCGCCAGCAGCTCCGGGTCGTCCTCGGCGCAGGTGTGCGGCCAGGGGCCGGACCCGGGCTCGGACGCCGGTCCCGCGACCGACCCGCCCCTCGCCTGACCCCTGCCGACCCAGGAGCCCCGCCGTGCGCCGAGCCGTGTGCCCCGGATCCTTCGACCCGGTGACCAACGGTCACGTCGACATCGTCTCGCGCGCCGCGCACCTGTTCGACGAGGTGATCGTGGCCGTGGGCGTCAACAAGTCCAAGTCGCGGGCGCGGCTGTTCACCGCCGACGAGCGCATGGAGATGCTCGAGGAGGTGTGCGCGGAGTTCCCCAACGTCCGGGTCGCGGGCTTCGAGGGCCTGCTGACGACCTTCTGCCAGCAGCACGACGTCGACGCCATCGTCAAGGGCCTGCGCGCGGTCACCGACTTCGACTACGAGCTGCAGATGGCGCAGATGAACTCCTCGCTCACCGACGTCGAGACCGTCTTCGTGCCGTGCAGCCCGGAGTACTCCTTCCTCGCCTCCTCCCTGGTCAAGGAGGTCGCGACCTTCGGGGGCGACGTCTCCGGGCTGGTGCCCCCGCGCGTGCTCGAGCGGCTGACCGCCCGGCTGGCCGAGCGGGCGCGGGACGACGCGTGAGCAGCGGGCCCGGCCGCGACCGGGCCGAGCCCGTCCCCTCCGGCCCGTTTTGGCCGCGGGTGGCATCCGCCGGTAGAGTCCTGCAGGTTCTGCCTGCACCACGTTGGAGATGACACCCTTGCGCACCCTCGACCCGAGAGCGCCGCTCGTGCTCGACACCCGCGAGCTCGGCCGCCGCCCGGGGTCGCAGCGCACGAAGGTCCTGTCCGTCGCGGCGCCGGCAGAGCTCGGTATCGACGTCCTGGGCGTCCCCGAGGGCAGCACGGTCGACTTCGACCTGCGCCTCGAGGCGGTCATGGAGGGGGTGCTGGTCAGCGGGACGGCCTCGGCCGGCCTGGTGGGTCAGTGCTCGCGGTGCCTGGAGCCGATCGAGGACAGCATCACGGTCGACCTGCAGGAGCTGTTCGTCTACGACGACGACCACCACGGCCGTCCCGGTGGGGACGACGAGGACGACGGTGTCAGCCGGCTCGAGGGCGACCTGGTCGACCTGGAGCCACTGCTGCGGGACGCGGTGGTGCTCGCACTGCCGTTCCAGCCGCTGTGCCGGGACGACTGCCCGGGCCTGTGCGTCGAGTGTGGCGCGCGGCTCGCGGACGACCCGGACCACCGGCACGACGACCCGATCGACCCGCGCTGGGCCGCCCTGGGCCAGGTGGCCGTGGCGACCGAGCCGACCGACGACTGACCCGCACCGCCCCGCACCCCCCGCACCACCGCTCGATCCGAGCGAGCACCACCAGACCAGCTCGACCACCAGCACCACCAGACCCCTAGGAGCAACCGTGGCTGTCCCGAAGCGGAAGATGTCGCGCAGCAACACCCGTCACCGCCGTTCGGCGTGGAAGGCCGTCGCGCCGTCCCTGGTGAACTGCTCGAACCCGGCCTGCGGCGCCAAGCACCTCCCGCACCGCGCGTGCCCCGAGTGCGGCCAGTACGGCGCCCGCGCCGACCGTCGTCAGGTCCTCTGACCACGTCCGGCGTGCACGACGTGGCGACCTCGGCTGCCGGCGAGACGGCGGCCGAGGAGCTGCGTGAGGCGCTCGGGAGCCCCGTGCTGGCCCCCGAGCTGCTGCAGCTCGCCCTGACGCACCGCTCCTACGCCTACGAGAACGGCAACCTGCCGACCAACGAGCGCCTGGAGTTCCTCGGCGACTCGGTGCTCGGCGTCGTCGTGACCGAGACGCTCTACCGCAGCCACCCCGACCTCTCCGAGGGCCGGCTGGCCAAGCTGCGGGCCGCGGTCGTCAACGCGCGCGCGCTCGCGCAGGTGGCCCGCACCATCGACCTGGGCGTCCACGTCCACCTCGGCAAGGGCGAGGAGAGCACCGGCGGCCGCGAGAAGGCCTCGATCCTCTCCGACACCGTCGAGGCGCTCATCGGGGCGGTCTACCTCTCCGGCGGGTTCACCGAGGCGGCGGACGTCGTCCACCTGCTCTTCGACCCGATGCTCGAGGCGGCTGCCGCCCTCGGCGCCGGCCTCGACTGGAAGACCAGCCTGCAGGAGCTGAGCGCCGTCCACGACCTCGGCGTGCCCGAGTACGTCATCGAGGCCGACGGCCCCGACCACATGAAGACCTTCACCGCGCGGGTCCGCGTCGCCGGCCGGCTCCACGGCCACGGCATCGGGCGGTCGAAGAAGGAGGCCGAGCAGCAGGCGGCCGAGTCGGCGTACAGCACCCTGCACCCCGAGCTGACCGCCGTCGCCGGTCCCGGGGGCGAGGCCGCCTCCGACGCGACGACCGGTGCGGGCCCCGACGCCGCGCCCGACGCCGCCCCCGACACCGCCGACGCCTGAGCGACCCCCCTCCCGATGCCCGAGCTCCCCGAGGTCGAGGTCGTCCGGCGCGGCCTCGAGACCCACGCCGTCGGCCGCACGCTGGCGGCCGTCGACGTCCTCCACCCGCGCCCGGTGCGCCGCCACGCGGGCGGTGCGGACGACTTCGCCGCCCGGCTCGCCGGTCGCACCGTCACCGGTGCCCACCGCCGCGGCAAGTTCTGGTGGCTCTCGCTCGACGACGGCGACGCCCTCCTGGGCCACCTCGGGATGTCGGGCCAGATGCTGGTGCAGCCGGCCGAGGCTCCCGACGAGAAGCACCTGCGGGTGCGCTTCCGGCTCGTCGACCTGCCCGCTGGGCGGGGGGGCGGCGCGGACGGCGCCGCCGGGTCCCCGACCGAGCTGCGCTTCGTCGACCAGCGGATGTTCGGCGGTCTGCTGGTGTCCTCGGGCGGCGCGGTCGTGCCCCCGGAGATCGCCCACATCGCCCTCGACCCCGTCGACCCGGCCTTCGACGACGCCGCCTTCGTGGCGCGCGTGCGGCGCAGCGAGTCGGGCGTCAAGCGGCTGCTGCTCAACCAGGCCGTGGTCTCCGGCGTCGGCAACATCTACGCCGACGAGGGCCTGTGGCGGGCCCGCGTCCACGGGGAGCGCCCCGGCTCGCGGCTGCGCGTCGCCGACGTGCAGCGGGTGCTGGCCGGCTGCCGCGAGGTGATGCTGGCCGCGCTCGACCAGGGCGGCACCTCCTTCGACGCCCTCTACGTCAACGTCAACGGCCAGAGCGGCTACTTCGACCGCTCGCTGGAGGCCTACGGCCAGGAGGGACGGCCCTGCTCGCGCTGCGGCACGCCCATCCGCCGGGTCGCGTTCGCCAACCGCTCGTCGTACTTCTGCCCGGTCTGCCAGCCCGCACCGCGCGCCCGGCGCCGCGTCGCTCCCTGAGGACCGGCGAAGAGTTCACCACCGCCACGTCGTGCGGCCACCCGCCAGGTTGATGCCGGGGGCAGGGCCGTGAGACATTGCTAGACGGCCCTGATCGGGCCCTCGCTCCTGGAAGGCACACACCCCATGGCCAAGGCGCTTCTCGGCTACGCGACCGGCACCGACCCTCGCGACCTCCACCGCCTCCACGTCGACAACCGCGCGCTGCGGCAGCGCGTCGTCGACCTCGAGGACCTCGTGCTCCGCCTGCAGCAGGAGAACGACGCCCTCGCCGCCGTCGCCTCCGCCTCCGTCGACGAGGCCGTGGCCCGCGACAGCTCGCTCACCCGCGCCTGACGCACTCCTGCCCCGGTGGCCGCGCGTGAGCGGTCTCACGCGCCGTCGTGGCCCGGGAATTGGGCGAGGCGCCGCTCGTGACCTAAAGTCAAGTGACTAACTTGACTTGTCGACACGGGAGCCTCCCATGGAACGTCTGTTCGTCTTCGCCTTCGTGGGCCTCCTGGCCCAGGTCATCGACGGCTCGCTCGGCATGGCGTACGGCGTCACCGCCTCGACGCTGCTGCTCGCCAACGGCGTGGCCCCGGCCGTGGCCTCCGCCTCGGTGCACCTCGCCGAGGTCGGCACCACCGCCGCCTCGGGCTTCTCGCACTGGCGCTTCGGCAACGTCGACTGGAGCGTGGTGGCCCGCCTCGGCCTGCCCGGCGCGGTCGGCGCCTTCGTCGGCGCCAGCGTGCTGTCCAACCTCTCGACCGAGTCCGCGACGCCGTGGGTGGCCGTGCTGCTGCTCCTGCTCGGCGTCTACATCGTGGCCCGCTTCGTGTTCGGCAAGAAGCCGGTCGTGGTGACCCGCCGGCCGGGCACCCGCTTCCTCGCGCCGCTGGGCCTGTTCGCCGGCTTCATCGACGCCACCGGCGGTGGCGGCTGGGGACCGGTCGCGACGCCCACGCTGATCTCCAGCGGCCGGCTGCACCCCCGCAAGGTCATCGGCTCGGTCTCGACCTCGGAGTTCGCGGTCACCATCGGCGCGAGCGTCGGCTTCCTCATCGGCCTCGGCAGCGAGGCCATCGACTGGCGCGTGGTCGGCGGCCTGCTGATCGGCGGCGTCATCGCGGCGCCGTTCGCGGCGTACCTCGTGCGGCACGTCTCGCTGCCCGTGCTCGGCGCCCTGGTCGGCAGCGTCATCCTCATCACCAACTCGCGCACCCTGCTGCGGGCCTTCGACGCCGAGAGCGTCGGGGCCTACGCCGCCCTCGGCCTGGTCGCCGTCGTCCTCGTCGCCTTCGCGATCCAGCGCAGCCGCGGCGAGCACACCGAGGTCGTGCTCGACCTCGACGACGAGGACGACCCCAAGGTCGAGCAGCGCGCCTGAGCCGTCCCGTCCGGCCCCGAGCGGTGGGCCCGGCACCGGTGTGACAGCCGGCCCCCTCGCTTGCGAGGATCGCCCGTCGTGAGGTCCGTCGCGAGGTCAGCCGTCGAGCGGGTGCTGCCCGAGCGCCTCGGGCGGCCCTTCCGCTGGCTGGTCACCTCGAGCTGGATCTCCAACATCGGCGACGGGGTGGCGCTGGCGGCCGGGCCACTGCTGGTGGCCTCCGAGACGCGCTCGCCGCTGCTGGTCGCGCTGGCCGCGGTCATGCAGTTCCTGCCGCGGCTGCTCTTCGGCCTCGTCGCCGGCGTGGTGGCCGACCGGGTCGACCGCCGCCACCTGATCGCGGTCGCCAACGCCTGCCGGGTCGTGGTGCTCGCGGCGCTGGTGACCACCCTGGTGACCGGTCAGGTCTCGATCGCGGTGGTGCTGGGTGCGGTCTTCCTGCTGGGCGTGGGGGAGACCTTCGCCGACACCACGACGGCGACGCTGCTGCCGATGCTCGTCGCCAAGGCCGACCTCGGCGTGGCCAACGCGCGGCTGCTGGCCGGCATCATCACGCTCGACCAGCTGGTCGGACCGCCGCTGGGGGCGCTGCTGTTCGGGCTGGGCCGGCAGTGGCCCTTCGTCACGCAGGCGGTCTGCGTGGCGCTCAGCCTGCTGCTGGTGCTGCACCTGCAGCTCCCGGCCCACGGCCGCCGGGCGGCAGGTGCCACCGACGCGACGGGCGGGCGGGGCAGCACGCTGGTGGCCGAGATCCGCGAGGGCCTGGGCTGGGTGCGCCGCCACGCGGCCGTGCGCACGCTGGTGCTGACCATCCTCATCTTCAACGTCACCTTCGGGGCGTCCTGGTCCGTGCTGGTGCTCTACGCCCAGGAGCGCCTGGGCCTGGGCAACCTCGGGTTCGGCCTGCTGACCTCGGCGCTGGCCTGCGGCGGCATCCTCGGCACGGTCTCCTACGGCTGGCTGGAGCGGCACGTCAGCCTGGCCTGGATCATGCGCGGCGGGCTGGTCGTGGAGACCCTCACCCACCTCGTCCTGGCGCTCACCACGGTGCCGGCGGTCGCGCTGGCCACGATGTTCGTCTTCGGCGCCCACGCGTTCATCTGGGGCACCACCAGCACGGCCGTGCGGCAGCGGGCGGTGCCGATGCCGATGCAGGGACGGGTGCAGAGCGTCTACATGCTCGGCGTCACCGGCGGCTTCGTCCTCGGCTCGCTGCTGGGCGGCGTCGTGGCCCACGCGTACGGCGTGACCGCGCCCTTCTGGGTCGGGTTCGTCGGCTCGGCGGCGTTCCTGGCGCTGCTGTGGCACCAGCTGCTCCACGTCGCGCACGCCGACGAGGAGGCCCTCGCGCGCGCCGGGACGGACGAGCCGGCCTCCTAGGCCGCTCGCGCGTGGGAGCTCCTGGTCCTCGGGGCTGCCTGCTGCTCCTCGGCTCCCGCCAGCCGCGCGGCGGGGGATCCCCGGCCGGGCCCCCGCCGCAGGTAGGGTCGCAGCGCGCTGCTTCCCCGGCGCGGCACCTCGTGGTCCCGGGAGGGACGTGGCGGGCGTCGCGTCCAGCGCGTCGGTCGGTCGATCCAGGGAGCAGACGTTGTACCTCAAGAGCCTCACGCTCAAGGGCTTCAAGTCCTTCGCCTCCTCGACGACCCTGCAGCTCGAGCCCGGCATCACCTGCATCGTGGGCCCCAACGGCTCGGGCAAGTCCAACGTCGTCGACGCGCTGGCCTGGGTGATGGGCGAGCAGGGCGCCAAGTCGCTGCGCGGCGGCAAGATGGAGGACGTCATCTTCGCCGGCACCTCCGGCCGCCCGCCCCTGGGCCGTGCCGAGGTCGCGCTCACCATCGACAACACCGACGGCGCGCTGCCCATCGACTACGCCGAGATCACCATCAGCCGCACGATGTTCCGCAACGGCGGCTCGGAGTACGCCATCAACGGCAGCTCGTGCCGCCTGCTCGACGTGCAGGAGCTCCTCAGCGACTCCGGCATCGGCCGCGAGATGCACGTCATCGTCGGCCAGGGCCAGCTCGACTCCATCCTGCGCGCCACCCCGGAGGACCGGCGCGGGTTCATCGAGGAGGCGGCCGGGGTCCTCAAGCACCGCAAGCGCAAGGAGAAGGCGCTGCGCAAGCTGGAGTCGACCGAGGGCAACCTGACCCGGCTCTCGGACCTGCTCAGCGAGATCCGGCGCCAGCTCAAGCCCCTGGGCCGCCAGGCGGAGGTGGCACGGCGGGCCCAGGTCGTGCAGGCCGACGTCCGCGACGCCCGGGCCCGGCTGCTGGCCGACGACCTCGCCGGCGCGCGCACGGCGCTGCAGCAGGAGCTGGCCGACGAGGGTGCGCTGCTGGAGCGCCGGACGGCCGTCGAGCAGGCGCTGGCCACCACCCGCGAGACGGAGGCCGGCCTCGAGGAGGCGCTGCGCGCGGACCTGCCGGCCCTGGCCGCCGCCCAGGAGACGTGGTTCGGCCTGTCGGGCCTGCGCGAGCGGCTGCGCGGCACGGCCGGCCTGGCCGCCGAGCGGGTCCGCAACGCCGCCTCCCAGCCCGAGGTGCCGCAGGGGCGCGACCCCGAGGAGCTCGAGGCCGAGGCGGAGCGGGTCCAGGCGCAGGAGGACGAGACCGCCGCCGAGGTCACCCGCCACCGCGAGGGCCTCGACGCCGCGGTCGCGGCGCGCCAGGGCTCCGAGCAGGCGGCCAGCGCCGAGGAGCGCCGGGTCGCCGACCTGCAGCGCGCCGCGGCCGACCGTCGCGAGGGCCTGGCGCGGCTGCACGGCCAGGTCAACGGCCTGCGGACCCGCGCGGCCGCGGCCGAGGACGAGCTCGGCCGCCTCTCCGACGCCCGCGGGCAGGCGCTGGCGCGCGCCGAGCGCGCGCAGGCCGACTTCACCTCGCTGGAGTCCCGCGTCGCCGGCCTCGACGCCGGCGAGGAGGGGCTCGACGCGGAGCACGAGGCGGCCACCGCCGAGCTCGCCGACCTCGAGGACCGGCTCGCCAAGCTGCGCGGCGAGCAGGCCACGGCCGAGCGCGAGCGCACCGCCATGACCGCGCGCAAGGAGGCCCTCGAGATCGGCCTCAACCGCAAGGACGGGGCCGGCGCCCTGCTCGCGGCCACCGAGCGGCTCGACGGCCTGCTCGGCTCGGTCGCCGCGGTGCTGAGCGTCCGGTCGGGCTTCGAGCGCGCCGTCGCGGCCGCGCTGGGCGCCGCGTCGGACGCCGTCGTGGTCCGCGACCTCGACAGCGCCGTGGGCGCCATCGACCACCTCAAGGACGACGACCTCGGTCGGGCCGGCCTGCTGGTCGGGGGAGGGGCGCCCGACAGCGCCGCCCCTGCGTCGCTGCCGTCGGGCGCGACGTACGCCGTGGACGTGGTGGAGTGCCCCGACGACGTCCGGGCCGCCGTCGCCCGGCTGCTGGCCCACGTCGCCGTCGTCGACGACCTGCCCGCGGCCCGCGCGCTGGTCCACGACCGTCCCGAGCTGTCGGCCGTCACCCGCGAGGGCGACGTCCTCGGCACCCACTTCGCGGCCGGCGGCTCGTCCAGCGCCCCCAGCCTGCTCGAGGTCCAGGCGGCCGTCGACGAGGCCGGCGACCAGCTCGGACGGCTGGCCCACACCCTGGAGCGGCTCGGCTTCGACGCCGCCACCCTCGACCGCGAGCACGAGCAGGCCCGCCGCCGCGCCGACGTCGCGCTGGCCAAGCTCCACGAGTCGGACGCCACCCTGGCGGCCGTGGCCGAGGAGCTCGGCCAGTTCGGCTCCCAGGTCCGCAACGCCAGGGCGGAGGCGCAGCGGCTGACCGAGGCCATCGCCGCCGCCGAGGCGGGCCGCGACCGGGACCTGGAGGGGCTGGCGGCCCTGGAGCAGCGCCTGGCCGAGGCCCAGGACGCGCCCGAGGAGGACCCCGACACCGCCGAGCGCGACCGGCTGGCCGACCAGGCCCGGACGGCCCGCGGCGCCGAGACCGACGCGCGGCTGACGCTGCGCACCGCCGAGGAGCGCTTCCGCGCGCTGCAGGGCCGGGCCGACGGCCTGCGCCGCCGCGCGCGCTCCGAGCGCGAGGCCCGCGCCGCCGCCCTGGCCCGGCGCGAGCAGCTGCTGGCCGAGGGGCGCACCGGCGAGGCCGTCGGCCGCGCCGTGGCCCAGGTGCTCGCCCGGCTCGAGGAGTCGGTGGCCGTCGCCGCCGCCGAGCGGGCCCAGGTGGAGGCCGGCCGGGTGGGTCGCGAGACCGCGCTCCGCGAGACCCGGGTGGCGCTGCGCGACCTCGGCCGCGAGCTCGACGGCCTGGTCAACGAGGGACACCGCGACGAGCTCGCCCGCGCCCAGCAGCAGATGCGCATCGAGCAGCTCGAGGAGCGCGCCCTCGACGAGCTCGGCCTCGACGCCGACGCCCTGGTCGCCGACTACGGCCCCGACCAGCTGGTGCCGCAGCTGCGCGTCACCGACTCCGGCGAGCTCGCCACGGGCGACGACGCCCCGCCGCCGGTCCCGTTCGACCGCCAGGAGCAGACCGCGCGCCTCAAGCTGGCCGAGCGTGCCCTGGCCCAGCTCGGTCGGATCAACCCGCTGGCGCTCGAGGAGTTCTCCGCCCTGGAGGAGCGCCACAAGTTCCTCACCGAGCAGCTGGAGGACCTGCGCAGCACCCGCAAGGACCTGCTCGACATCGTCCGCCAGGTCGACGACCGCGTCGAGCAGGTCTTCACCGAGGCGTACGCCGACGTCAGCCGGGCCTTCGACGCCACCTTCGCCCGCCTCTTCCCGGGCGGCGAGGGCCGCCTGGTGCTGACGGACCCCTCCGACATGCTCACCACCGGGGTCGAGGTCGAGGCCCGGCCGCCGGGCAAGAAGGTCAAGCGGCTCTCGCTGCTCTCCGGCGGCGAGCGCTCCCTGGTCGCCGTGGCGTTCCTGGTGGCGCTGTTCAAGGCGCGGCCCTCGCCGTTCTACATCCTCGACGAGGTCGAGGCCGCCCTCGACGACACCAACCTGGGTCGGCTGCTGGAGATCTACGAGGAGCTGCGCGAGAACTCCCAGCTGCTCGTCATCACCCACCAGAAGCGGACGATGGAGGTCGGCGACGCGCTGTACGGCGTCACGATGCGCGGCGACGGCGTCTCCGCGGTCATCTCGCAGCGGCTGCGCGAGCAGGAGAGCGCGTGAGCCGCGCGCCCGCCCCCGGCCGCGAGGAGTACGCCGTGTGGCGGCTCGCCACGACCCGGTGGGCCGACGACGACGTCTACGGCCACATGAACAACGCCCGCTACTTCGAGCTGATCGACACCGCGGTCAACGCCCACCTCTCGGAGGCCACCGGGGTCGACATCCGGGCCCTCGACGCGGTCGGGGTGGTGGCCGAGGTCGGCTGCCGCTACTTCCACGAGGTCGGCTACCCGCGGCCCGTCGACCTGGGGCTCGTGGTCGACCACGTCGGCACCTCGTCGGTGGTCTACCGCGTCGGCGTCTTCCAGGGCGACGCGGACGCCGAGGGCGCGACCGCGGCCGCGGAGGGCCGCTTCGTGCACGTCTACGTCGACAACACCGCCGACCGGGCCGCCGGCGCCCGCGGCACCCGCCCGGTCCCCGACGTGGTCCGCGCAGCCGTCACGCCGCTGCTGCGTCGCTGAACGGCGCCGTCGGGGGCGACACGCAGCCCCGTGGTCGATTTGGCCCCGTCCGGGTGGTCTGCCACGCTCGACGGAGCAGGCGCCGCCCAGCGGCGCCCGCGCCTTCCCCGACTCTTCCCCCGACGAAGGAGCCCCCTCATGGGAGCCATCGTGGTCGTGGTGCTCGTCGCCCTCGCGCTCGCCGCCACCGTCATCGTGTACGCCGCCTACCCCTACCGCGGGGCCCAGACCCCGCTCTCGCCGCGCGTCGGCGAGGTGATGCGCCGCGGGGTCGACTCGCTGCCCACGCTCGACCCCCAGGCGGATCCGGAGCGCGTGCCCGTGCCCGCCGGGCGCTGACCCGCCCCACCCGCGCCGCGGGGGCGTCTGTTTGGATCGGGGCATGAGCGCTGTCCTGATCTACGTCGTCGTCGGAGTCGCGATCCTCGTCCTCGGCGGGGCGATCGGCCTGATCGCGTTCGTCAACGGGCGCAAGCAGCCCAAGGCCCCCCCGGCGGACCGCGGCGGCGGGGTCATCACCGAGGAGCGTCCCCCCGGGGGACCCGGTCCCCTCGAGGCGCCGACCGACGAGGTCCCCGACGAGGAGACCGGTGCTCCGGTCACCACGCTCGAGCGGCCCGAGGGCACCGCCGGACGCCTGGTCCGGCTGCGCCAGCGCCTCTCGCGCTCGCAGGGCGGCCTGGGCCGTGGCCTGCTGCTGCTCCTCTCGCGCGACCGCCTCGACGAGGACACGTGGGAGGAGATCGAGGACACCCTCATCACCGCCGACGTCGGCGTCGGGCCCACGACCGAGCTGGTCGAACGACTGCGCACCCGGCTCCGCGTCGAGGGCAGCGCCAGCCAGGCCCACGACGTGCTCCGCGAGGAGCTGCTCGCGCTCGTCGACCCCGAGATGGACCGCCGCATCGCCATCACCGGCGAGGGCGACCTGCCCGGCGTGGTCCTCGTGGTCGGCGTCAACGGGGCCGGCAAGACCACCTCGGTCGGCAAGCTGGCGCGGGTGCTGGTCGCCGAGGACAAGACCGTCGTCCTCGGTGCGGCCGACACCTTCCGCGCCGCCGCCACCGAGCAGCTCAGCACCTGGGGCGAGCGGGTCGGCGTCCACGTCGTCACCGGCCCGGAGGGCTCGGACCCGGCCAGCGTGGCCTTCGACTCGGTCCGCACCGGCATGGAGCAGGGGGCCGACGTGGTGGTCATCGACACCGCCGGGCGCCTGCAGAACAAGGCCGGCCTCATGGACGAGCTCGGCAAGGTCAAGCGGGTGGTCGAGAAGCAGGCCCGGGTGACCGAGGTGCTGCTGGTGCTCGACGCGACGACCGGCCAGAACGGCCTGGTGCAGGCGCGGGTCTTCCGCGACGTCGTCGACGTCACCGGCATCGTGCTGACCAAGCTGGACGGCTCGGCCAAGGGCGGCATCGTGGTCGCCGTGCAGCGCGAGCTCGGCGTCCCCGTCAAGCTCGTGGGGGTCGGCGAGGGCGCCGACGACCTGGCGCCCTTCGAGCCGCACGCCTTCGTCGACGCGCTGCTGGGCCAGGACCAGGCCTAGGTCGCGACCCCGCGCACCACCAGCTCCACCAGCTCGTCGACCTCGTCGACGGCCGGCGGCTCGGTGCGCATCACCGTGGCCACCACGATCAGGCCCATGAGCATCCGCACGGCGGCCGGCAGCGGCACGTCGGGCCGCACCTCGCCGCGGGCCACACCGCGCTCGAAGATCTGCATCGCGCTGGTCTCCGCGCGCTGGCTGGCCTCCCGGTAGAGCGAGGCCATCCGGTCGTCGCGCATCGACTCCTTGACCAGGGTGCGCAGGTAGTCCGCGCCGGCGGGGGAGTTGGCGAAGAGCAGCGTGGAGCGGAACGCCTCGGTCAGGTCCTGGCGCAGCGAGCCGGTGTCCGGCACCGGCATCTCGTCGCGGTAGAGCTGCTCCATGGCGGCGAGCGCGAGGTCCTCCTTGCGGGCCCAGCGGCGGTAGACGGTGGCCTTGCCGACGCCGGCGTTGCTGGCGACCTCGTCGACCGTCATGGCGTCGAAGCCGCGGAGCAGGATGAGCGAGGAGGCGGCGGCGAGGATGCGGCCGTCGGCCTCCGGGTCGCGCGGCCGGCCGCGCTTGCGGCGCACGGGCGGCCCGTCCGCTGGCGCGGGCGGGCTGACCCTCGTGGCCAGGGGGACGACCGCCGGGGCGGTGTCGACCTGGGCTCCCATCGTGCTGGCTCTCACGCTTGAAAGGATAGGGAGGCTTGATGTAAGTTCGTGCGCTTTTTCCGAAATGTACCGATTTAACACGGGCGTAACACGGCCCCCCCAGGTGTGACCTCCAGGAAACGTCGGTCACAGGTCGGCGAAACCTCCTCCACGCATTGTTCTCCCCACCAGGGCCGCGCCGCTCGACGACGCAGTCGACTCGGGCGCGGTCCACGCAGGTCACTCACCACCACTGGAGGTCCCATGGATACGGGCGATACCGCCTGGGTGCTCACGTCAGCCGCACTCGTGCTGCTGATGACACCCGGACTGGCGTTGTTCTACGGCGGCATGGTCCGCGCGAAGAGCGTGCTGAACATGATGATGATGAGCTTCGGAGCACTCGCCCTGATCGGCGTGCTCTGGATCCTCTACGGCTACTCGATGGCGTTCGGCAACGACATCGGCGGCGGGCTGCTCGGCAACCCGACCGAGTTCCTCGGCCTCAAGGGCCTGATGAGCGAGGACTCGCTGGTCTTCACCATCCCCTCGCTGGCCTTCGTGGGCTTCCAGGCCGTCTTCGCGATCATCACGGTCGCGCTGATCTCGGGTGCGATCGCGGACCGGGCCCGCTTCGGCCCCTGGATGCTGTTCGCCGGCATCTGGGCCACGATCGTCTACTTCCCGGTCGCCCACTGGGTGTTCTCCTTCGACGAGGGCACCGCCCCCGTCGGCGGCTGGATCGCCAACAAGCTGGCCGCGATCGACTTCGCCGGCGGCACCGCGGTCCACATCAACGCCGGTGCGGCCGGCCTCGCCCTGGCCATCGTCCTGGGCAAGCGCCTGGGCTGGCGCCGCGACCCGATGCGGCCGCACAACCTCCCGCTGGTGATGCTCGGTGCCGGCCTGCTGTGGTTCGGCTGGTTCGGCTTCAACGCCGGCTCCGCGCTGGGCGCCAACACCATCGCCGCCGTCACCTGGGTCAACACCCTCGGTGCCACCGCTGCCGCCGCCCTGGGCTGGCTGCTGGTGGAGAAGATGCGCGACGGCCACGCCACCTCGCTGGGTGCCGCCTCGGGCGTCGTCGCCGGCCTGGTGGCCATCACTCCCGCGTGCTCCGCGGTCAACCCCGTGGGCGCCCTCGTCATCGGCGTCCTCGCCGGCGTGCTCTGCGCCCTGGCCGTCGGCCTGAAGTACAAGTTCGGCGTCGACGACTCGCTCGACGTCGTCGGGGTCCACCTCGTGGGTGGTCTGTGGGGCACGCTCGCCATCGGCTTCTTCGCCACGTCCAACGCACCGGCCGGTGTCGACGGGCTCTTCTTCGGCGGTGGCGTCGACCAGCTGTGGCGCCAGGCCGTCGGGGCGTTCGCCGTGCTGGCGTACTCCTTCGTCCTGACCCTGGTCATCGGCTTCGCCATCTCCAAGACGATCGGCTTCCGCATCGAGGAGGAGGACGAGGTCGAGGGCATCGACTTCACCGAGCACTCCGAGACGGGCTACGACTTCGTGTCCCGCTCGGGCGGCTCCAGCATCCTGAGCGGCGGTGCCCTCAAGCCGGGCACCCAGTCCGACGCCGAGGCGAGGGGGGTCAACGCATGAAGCTCGTGACCGCGGTCATCAAGCCGCACAAGTGGGAAGAGGTCCGCGCTGCGCTGGAGGCCTTCGGGGTCACCGGCATGACCGTGAGCGAGGTCAGCGGCTACGGCCGGCAGAAGGGCCACACCGAGGTCTACCGGGGCGCGGAGTACGACATCGCCCTGGTGCCCAAGATCCGGGTCGAGATCATCATCGACGACGCCGACGTCGAGGACGTCTCCGGCATCGTCGTCAAGGCGGCCCAGACGGGTCGCATCGGTGACGGCAAGGTGTGGATCTCGCCCGTCGAGAGCGTCGTGCGCGTGCGCACCGGCGACCGCGACGAAGCCGCGATCTGACAGGTCCGTGACGACGCCCGCAGCGGCGCCACCGCGTTCGGCGCGGTCGGTGTCCGCTGCGGGCGTCGTGCTGTGTCCGGGGTCCCCGGGCTGAGAGGGTGGAGGCATGAAGATCGTGACCGCGGTGATCAAGCCGCACAAGTGGGAAGAGGTCCGCGCCGCGCTCGAGGCGGTCGGCGTCACCGGGATGACGGTCAGCGAGGTCAGCGGCTACGGCCGGCAGAAGGGCCACACCGAGGTCTACCGCGGCGCGGAGTACGACGTCTCGCTCGTGCCCAAGGTCCGTCTCGAGATCGTGGTCGACGACGCCGACGTCGAGGCCGTCACCGAGGCGGTCGTGACCGCCGCGCGGACTGGTCGCATCGGCGACGGCAAGGTGTGGGTCTCCTCCGTGGAGTCCGTGGTGCGGGTCCGCACCGGGGACCGGGACGAGTCGGCCCTCTGAGGCCGCGGTGACCGCCGCCGAGCGCGCGGAGCGCACCCGCGAGGCCGACGCCCTGTGCGAGGCCGCCTTCGCGAAGGCGGGCTGCCCCGAGTCGGGCGTGGCCCTGGTCGCCGTGGGCGGCTACGGCCGGGGCGAGCTGGCGCCGTACAGCGACCTCGACGTCGTGCTCGTCATGGACGACGCCGTCGAGGTCGGCGACTGGGCGGGCCTGGTGTGGTACCCGCTGTGGGACTCCGGGACGACGATCGACCACTCGGTGCGGACCGTCGGCGAGGTGCTCGAGCAGGCCCGCGCCGACCTGCGCGTGGCCACCGGCATGCTCGACGTGCGCCACCTCGCGGGCGACCCCAGCCTGACCCTGCAGCTGCGCACGGCCGTGCTGACCCAGTGGCGGCGCGACGCCCGCACCCGGCTCGGCGAGCTGCGCGAGCTGGTCACCAGCCGCGGTCGCACCAACGGCGAGCTCGCCCACGCCTCGGTCCCCGACCTCAAGGAGTCGGTCGGCGGGCTGCGCGACGCCACCGTCCTCAAGGCGCTGGTCGCCAGCTGGCTGGTCGACGTGCCCCACGGCGACCTCGAGCGGTGCCGGGTGGCGCTGCTCGACGTGCGCGACGCGCTCCAGACCTCGGCGGGCCGGGCCACGGACCGGGTGGTGCCGGAGTACTGGGGCGACATCGCCGACGCCCTCGGCCTGCCCGACGCCCAGGCGGCCCAGGTCCACACCCGGCGGCTCGCCCGCCGGCTCACGCACCTCTCGCGGCTGGCCTGGCGACGCGCCGAGGCGACGCTGCGCGAGCCCCACCCCACCCGCAAGCGGGCGCCGCAGCTGCAGCGGATCGCCCCGGGCGTCGCGATCTCCTTCGAGGAGGTCGTCCTCGACCGGGGTGCCCCCATCGGCGAGGACCCGCTGCTGCTGCTCCGCTGTGCCACCGAGGCCGCCGAGCGCGACCTCGTGCTGGCCCCCACCACGGCCGCGCGGCTGGTCCGCGAGGGCGTGGCGCTGCCCGACCCCTGGCCCGCCGGGGCCCGCGACCTGCTCGTGCGGCTGCTCGCGGCCGGTCCCGGGCTGCTGGCGGTGTGGGAGACCCTCGACGAGACCGGCGCCCTGGAGCGCGTGCTGCCCGAGTGGGAGCGGGTGCGGCTGCTGCCGCACGCCTCGGTCGTGCACCGCTTCACCGTCGACCGGCACCTGGTCGAGACCTGCATCGAGGCCGCCCGGCTGATCCGTCGCGTGGCGCGCCCCGACGTGCTCATGGTCGCGGCGCTGCTCCACGACATCGGCAAGGGGCAGCTGACCGAGCACTGCGTCGCGGGGGAGCCGATCGCGCGCGAGATCGCCGAGCGGATCGGGTTCGACGCCGACGAGGTCGAGCTGATCGGCGACCTGGTGCGCTGGCACCTGCTCCTGCCCGAGACCGCCACCACCCGCGACCCCGACGATCCCGCGACCGTCGAGCTGGTGACCGCCCGGGTCCGCGACCGCGAGGAGCTCGAGCTGCTGGCGGCCCTCACCGAGGCCGACGCGCGGGCCACCTCCGACAAGGCGTGGACCCGCTGGCGGGCCTCGCTCGTGGCCGGGCTGGTGCGCCGTGCGGCCGCCGTGCTGGCCGACGAGCCGGTGCCCAGCGACGAGAGCGACGAGCTGGGCGTGCCCGAGGCCGTCGCGCGCGACGCCTCGGCCGTGTCCGTCGAGGTCGAGGAGAGCGGCGACGGCTCGCGCGTCACCGTCTGCTCGGGCGACCGGATCGGCCTGCTCGCCGACGCCGCCGCGATGCTGGCCCTGCAGCGGGTCTCGGTGCGCGCGGCCCGGGCCTGGACCCAGGACCACGTCGGCTTCTCGGTGTGGGACGTGGCCGAGACCGGGCTCGACGCCATCCTGCTGCGCCAGCGCCTCGAGGCGATCGTGGACCGCCGCATCGACGCCGCCGACCGGCTCAGCCGCGTCACGCCCGTCCGCCTCGAGCCCACGGTTGCCGTGCGCTCGGACGCCTCGCCGACGGCCACCGTCATCGAGGTCCGCTCCGCCGACCGGCCCGGGCTGATCCACACCGTGTGCGCCACGCTCGCCGCCCAGGAGATCTCGGTGCGCTCGGCCCACGTCTCGACGCTGGGGCCGCAGGCGGTCGACGTCTTCTACGTCCAGGAGGCCTTCGCGGGGGCGCTCTCGGACGAGCGGGCGTCGGCGGCGGCGCACGCCGTGCGGCAGGCGCTGGTCGCGACGTACGCCGCCCCGCCGCGCTGAGCCACCGGCCCGGCTAGGCTGGACCCTCGGTCGGCCGGGCAGTCCCGAGGCCCGACCACCGCCCCCCGACGTCGTCACCCGAGGTAACCCCACGTGTTCGCCACGCTCTCCGACCGGCTCTCCGACTCCTTCAAGAACCTCCGCGGCAAGGGTCGCCTCTCCGAGGCCGACATCGACGCCACCGCCCGCGAGATCCGTCTCGCGCTGCTGGAGGCCGACGTCGCCCTGCCCGTGGTCAAGGAGTTCGTGGCCGCGGTCAAGGAGCGGGCGCGCGGCGCCGAGGTCAGCGGGGCGCTCAACCCGGCCCAGCAGGTCATCAAGATCGTCAACGACGAGCTGGTCACCATCCTCGGCGGCGAGACCCGGCGGCTGCGGTTCGCCAAGCAGGCGCCCACCGTGATCATGCTGGCCGGCCTCCAGGGCGCCGGCAAGACCACGCTCGCGGCCAAGCTGGCGCTGTGGCTCAAGGACCAGGGCTCCAGCCCGATGCTCGTCGCGGCCGACCTGCAGCGCCCCAACGCGGTCAAGCAGCTCCAGGTCAACGGCGAGCGGGCCGGCGTCACGGTCTTCGCCCCCGAGCCGGGCAACGCCCAGGGCGTCGAGCACGGCGGCGACCCGGTCGACGTCGCGCGCCGCGCCATCGAGGAGGCCCGCCGCACGCTCCACGACGTCGTCATCGTCGACACCGCCGGTCGCCTCGGCATCGACGAGGAGCTGATGCAGCAGGCCGCGGACATCCGCGACGCCGTCGACCCCGACGAGGTGCTCTTCGTCGTCGACGCCATGATCGGCCAGGACGCCGTCCGGACCGCCCAGGCCTTCCTCGACGGCGTCGGCTACGACGGCGTCGTCCTGACCAAGCTCGACGGTGACGCCCGCGGTGGTGCGGCGCTGTCGATCGCGAAGATGACCGGCAAGCCCGTCATGTTCGCCTCCAACGGCGAGAAGCTCACCGACTTCGACCTCTTCCACCCCGACCGGATGGCCTCGCGCATCCTCGACATGGGTGACCTGCTCACCCTCATCGAGCAGGCCGAGAAGACCTTCGACGCCGACCAGGCCGCCAAGGCCGCGGCCAAGCTCCAGGGCCAGGGCGGGGAGTTCACGCTCGACGACTTCCTCGAGCAGATGCAGCAGGTCCGCAAGATGGGCTCGCTGACCAAGATGCTCGGGATGCTGCCCGGCATGGGCCAGTTCCGCGAGCAGCTCGAGAACTTCGACGAGCGCGAGATCGACCGCATCCAGGCGATCATCCAGTCGATGACGCCCGCCGAGCGCGCCCACCCGAAGATGATCGACGGGTCGCGCCGCTCCCGCATCGCCAAGGGGTCGGGCCGCCAGGTCTCCGACGTCAACCAGCTCGTCGACCGCTTCTTCGAGGCGCGCAAGATGATGCAGCAGATGGCCCGCGGCGGGGCCCCCGGCCTGCCGGGCATGCCCGGCGCGGGCATGGGCAAGAAGGCCAAGGGCCGCCAGGCGCCCCAGAAGCGTGCCGCCAAGGGCAAGCGCGTCTCGGGCAACCCGGCCAAGCGCGGCCAGGGTGCCGCTCCCGCGGCCGAGCCGGCTCCCGGCACCGCCCTGGGCCTCGGCGGTCAGGACGCCCCGGCCGCCTTCGACCCCGCGCAGCTGCCGGACCTGTCGAAGTACCTCAAGTAGCCCACCCGGAAGCCGACCGCGTCGAGCGCGACGCGGTCGGCTGGCCCCGGGACGGCGTGGGTCAGCGCGCGGGCGTCACCCCAGGGGCACCCGCGTCACGGTGCCGCCGTCGGCGCACACGCTGCAGGTGGTGACGTACGCCGCGCGGCCGCGCACCGCGACGCCGTACGGCGCCGCCAGGCCGGACGCCACGGTGCTCGGCGAGCTGGACCCCCTCGCGACCCGCACCAGCGAACCGCTCGGCAGCTCGCCCTCGGGGGTGCCGAGCAGCCCGGCGTCGGCGAGCTGCACGGCGTGCAGCCGGCCGCGGTGCCAGGTCAGGTCGGTGACGTTGGTCAGGCCGGTGGCCCAGACCGTCGGGGCCCGGCCGGGCACGACGCGGAAGACCTTGGCGCCGCCCTGCGGGAACGGGAAGCCGACGAGCTGGCTGACGAAGAACGACCCGCCGGGGCCGCGGGTCACCGACGTCGGCACCGCCTGGGCGTCGATCGCGGGTCCGCCGAACGGGTTCGGGACGCCCGCCGTGACCGGGAAGGTCGCCACGGTGCTCACCCGGCCGACGCGGGCCCGGAGCAGGTCGTTGCCGCCGGCGTCGGACACCAGCACCCCCGAGCCGGTGCGGACCAGGCCGCCCGGGTTGCTGTCGGGGCCGGCGCCGTCGGGGTCGGTGTCCTGCTCGTGGGCGACGAGATCGGCCAGCACGAACCGGCCGCCGCCGAGGGTGCCGCCCATCACCGTGCCGAGCTGGCGCCGGGCGGGCGGGGGCAGCTGGCGCCGGAAGTCCTCGTCGCCGCCGAGCCCGATCGAGACCCGGTAGCCGCCCCGCGGCCCGACGGCCACGTCGGTCGGCCCGGTGGCCTGGTTGCCACCCTCGGCCGCGAGCGACGGCAGCCCGGTCACGACGCGGCGCTGCTTCCCGCGGGCCAGCATCGTGACCGCCCCGCTGGCGCCGTAGCAGACCTCGTCGGACTCGGCGCCGGCCACGCACGGCCCCGACCCGCCGACCCCGGACTCGGCCACGAACAGCCGACCCCGCCGGTCGAAGGAGAGCTGGCGCGGGTTGTCGAGGCCGGAGGCCACCACGCGGGTGCGCGCGGCGTCGTCGGCCGAGCCGGCCCGGGCGGCCCGACCCGCGGCGGTGGGGGCAGCGGTCGAGGCCGGCGCGGCCAGGGTGACGGCCGCGGTGGCCAGCGCCGTGCCGAGCACGGCGGTCAGGCGCAGCCGGCGGGCGGAGCGCGTGGGGCGGCGGGTGGAGGCGGGCAGGGACATCGGTGGCTCCTGGGGGTGGGCAGGTCGTCCCACACCGTGGACCCGCCATTTTCGAGACCGCAAGGCCGGTCTAGGACGCTGAATCCGCCCATAGTCGGGCCAGTGGCACCAACCGGCCCGCGGGTCGGGGCGCCGGGGCCGTCTGCGTGGAGCATCCCGGGCACCCGGTGCCGATCATGCTCCGCGCTCGACCGGGCACGACGGTCCGCACGGGACCGGTTGGCCGGCCCATCCACGGGCCTGGAGCACCTGGCCCACCGCACGGGCGGTGCGGCACGGGTCCAGCACCTGGTGCCACCCGAGCCGGAGAGTGACCGCACCGCAGACCAGGGTCGCGACGTCCCGTCGGAGGTCGCTCCACCGGTCGCGCGCGAGCTCGTGGCCCAGGCGACCGTCGAGCTCGACCACGGTGGCGTGGGCGGCGTATTCGACGTCGCGGTAGGTGGTCCGGCCCCCGACCGCGAAGCGGGTCTGGCGGCCGCCGCGGGGCAGGCCGTGGCGGCGCTCGACGTCGACCAGGTAGGTCTGCTCGAGCACCGAGTGGGACCCGGTCGCCACGTCTCCCAGGAGCTGGGTGACCAGGGCGCGCCGGCGCATCCGGGAACGCCGCGCCAGGGCCGCCAGGAGCCGGGGCGCAGTGGTGCGTCGGCTGGCGACCGCGTCGGTGAGCACCGCCACGGCCGCGGCGTCGGACGTGGCGTGCGCGGCCAGGTCGAGCACGACCGGCTCGAGCCGCAGGCGCGGTGGCGACAGGTGGGACAGGACCTCCTGGTCGAAGCGAGCCAGGCGCACCACGACGATGCCGCGGCCGGGTCGCAGCCGTCGCTCCCGATCAACGGCCAGGTGGACGACGGCGTCCTCGACACCCGGCCCGCCCTCGCGCCCCGTCCGCACCCCGTGGTGACGCAGGGCCGACCAGCCGGCCAGCGCGGCAGGAGCATGGTGGAGCACGGCAGCCCACTCCCGCTGGACCTGGGTCGGCGGACCGGTGTGCGCGACGTAGGTGCCGGGGTGCACCCGCGCCCACCGCCGCTGTCGCAGCATCCGCGCGACGTCGTCGTCGTCACCTCCTGCCGCGAGCACCTGCCTGCGCGAGACGACCTGCTCCTGGCGGGCGAGGAACCTGGCCACTGCCTGCTCGTCCATCCTCGGAGCCTCGTGGACCTGGGGCGCCGGGGCCAGGTCGTGGTTGGGGCCTGTGGACGAGGTGGGGCCGGTCCGACTTCGTCGTGGAGCATCCCGGGTACCTGCTGCCGATCATGCTCCACGGACCGGCGCGGACCGGCTCGGCCCGGGCGGCGGGAGCGGGATGCCCGGGAGGACCCGCGGTAGCGTCGCGCGCATGGCAGCGCAGCGATTCGCCGGACCGGTGCTCCCCGACGGCGAGACGAGGGACCTGTACGTCGTCGACGGTCGGGTCACCTACGAGAAGCAGGCCGGCGCGGAGACCGTCGCCAGCGGGTGGATCGTGCCGGGCCTGGTGGACGCCCACTGCCACCTCGGCCTCGACGACGACGGCGCGGTCAGCGACGCGGCGACCGAGGAGCAGGCGATCCTCGACCGCGACGGCGGCGCGCTGCTCATCCGCGACTGCGGCTCGGCGGCCGACACCGCCTGGGTCCACGAGCGCGAGGACCTGCCCCGGCTGATCCGGGCCGGGCGCCACATCGCGCGGACCAGGCGCTACATCCGGGGCTACGCCCACGAGGTCGAGCCGGACCAGCTGTCGGCGTACGTCGCCCAGGAGGCGCAGCGCGGCGACGGGTGGGTGAAGCTGGTCGGGGACTGGATCTCGCGCGACGCCGGTGACCTGACCCCGTCGTTCAGCCCCGAGGACTTCGCCGAGGCCATCCGCACCGCCCACGAGCACGGCGCCAAGGTGACGGCGCACTGCTTCGGCACCGACGTGCTCCCGGGCCTGATCGCCGCGGGCATCGACTGCCTCGAGCACGGCACCGGCCTCACGCCCGAGCTGATCGACTCGATGGTCGCGGGCTCGGTGGCGCTGGTGCCGACGGTGATGCAGCTGGAGAAGTTCCCGGAGTACGCCGAGGCGGGCGCGGCCAAGTTCCCGGCGTACGCCGAGACGATGACCGACCTGCACGCCCGTCGCCGCGAGACGCTGATGAACGCCCACGAGGCCGGCGTGCAGCTGTACGCCGGGTCCGACGGCGGCGGGGTCGCCCGCCACGGCAACCTGGCCGGCGAGGTCGTCGCGCTGCACGAGCTCGGCCTGAGCACCGAGGCGGCGCTGGGGGCGGCGTCGTGGCGGGCCCGGGAGTGGCTGGGCCTGGACGGCCGCCTCTCGGAGGGCAGCAGCGCCGACTTCGTGGTGTACGACGCCGACCCGCTCGCCGACCTCGGCGTGCTCCACCGCCCCGCCGTCGTCGTGCTGCGTGGACGCGTCGTCGCCTGACGCCGACCCGGAGCTGGTCGCCCGGCTGCGGGCGGCCGGCTGCGTGTTCGCCGAGGACGAGGCCGCCCTGCTGGTCGGGGCCGCCGACGGGACGCGCGCCCTCGATGACCTCGTCGCCCGCCGGGTGGCGGGGGAGCCGCTCGAGCAGGTGCTCGGCTGGGCGGAGTTCTGCGGCCGCCGGGTCCGGGTGCTGCCCGGCGTCTTCGTGCCGCGCCGCCGCACCGAGGCGATGGCGCGGCTGGCCGTGCGGCTGCTGCGGGACCGCCCGGCACCGCGGGTGGTCGACCTGTGCTGCGGCACCGGCGCGATCGCCCTCGTGGTCGCGCAGGAGGTCCCCGGCGCGGAGGTGCACGCCGCCGACCTCGACCCGGTCGCGGTGGCCTGCGCGCGGCTGGAGCTGCCCCCGGGCACGGTCTACGAGGGCGACCTGTTCGACGCGCTGCCCCGGCGGCTGCGCGGCCTGCTGGACGTGGTGACCTGCAACGCGCCGTACGTCCCGACCGGCCGGATCGCCCTGATGCCGCCCGAGGCCCGCGACCACGAGCACCGGGTCGCCCTCGACGGGGGCGCCGACGGCCTGGACCTGCACCGCCGGGTGGCCGCCTCGGCACCGGCGTGGCTGGCGCCCGGGGGCGTGCTGCTGCTGGAGTGCAGCCCGGCTCAGGCGCCGGTCTCGGCGGCGGCCTGCGCGGGCGCCGGGCTCCTCGCCGAGGTCCTCACCAGGCCGGAGGAGGGCTCGACGGTGGTCCTGGCGCGGCGGCCGGGGCCCGGTCCGACCGCGGCGGACGGCTGAGCCAGAGCACCAGCGTCGTCACCAGGACGGCGAGGCCGGAGCCCCCGAGCAGCAGCGACCCCAGGACCGTGGCGACCAGCCCCACGGCGAAGCCGGCGCCGAGCGGGCTGCCCACCCGGAGGGCGTCCACGGGGCTCGCGCACCCGATCCGGACCTCCGCGCTCGGGCTCGTGAAGGTCGCGACGCCCACCCAGGTGCGGCCCATCGTGGTCACGGTGGTGCTGGTCGTGGTGGGCTCGAGCGCGAGGTCGGTGCCGTCCGCGGTGGTGACGGCGCAGTCGGGGACCGGCTCGCCCCGGGGCACGAAGACCATCCGCTCCTCGCCCACGGGCACCCCCACCCCGACCGGCCGGCCCGCCCCGCGGAGCAGGACCACGGCGTCCGTCGCGACGCCGCGCGAGACGGTGAGGAACAGGCCGGTCGCGAGGACGGCCGCGCCCAGGAGGACCAGCACCCCACCGACCACGAACCACCGGGCGCGCGGCCGTGGCCTGGTCGGGCGGACGGGTCCGGCGGCGGGCCCGGCGGCGTACGACGGGGGAGGCGGTGGCGTCTGGCTCACCCCAGGATCGTGCCACCGCGGGAGCGGCCGGTGGCTCGATTCGGTCGTGGTCGCGGGGCGTGGCAGAATGACGCGCTGAGTCGTGCGCCGACCGGACCCTCTCATCCGGCCGGTGCCCGCCATCGGGTCACCACCCGCCCTGTCCCCACGGGGTCGCGGAGGTCCCACCACCACACGAACCGTCAAGGAGACACCACAGACGTGGCCGTCAAGATTCGCCTCAAGCGCATGGGCAAGATCCGCCAGCCGTTCTACCGCGTCGTCGTCGTCGACGCCCGCAAGAAGCGGGACGGACGGGTCATCGAGGAGATCGGCAAGTACCACCCCAAGGAGGAGCCCTCGTTCATCGAGGTGACCTCCGACCGGGCGCAGTACTGGCTGGGCGTCGGCGCGCAGCCGACCGAGGCCGTCGAGGCCATCCTCAAGGTGACCGGCGACTGGCAGAAGTTCAAGGGCCTCCCCGGCACCGAGGGCACCCTGCGCGTCAAGGAAGCCAAGCGCGACAAGACCGAGATCTTCAACGAGGCCCTCAAGGACGCCGCCAACGAGCCCAAGGGCGCGGCCGTGACCAAGAAGGCCTCCAAGAAGTCGGCCACCGCCGACGAGAAGA
Organism: Nocardioides scoriae; assembly: GCF_900104965.1. NCBI lineage: Bacteria > Bacillati > Actinomycetota > Actinomycetes > Propionibacteriales > Nocardioidaceae > Nocardioides > Nocardioides scoriae. The sequence continues at coordinate 4,021,189 of NZ_LT629757.1, forward strand.
CCGAGGACAAGGCCGCCGACCAGGCCGAGGAGAAGACCGAGGCGCCCGCCGCCGAGGCCGAGACCCCCGCCGAGGCCCCCGCGGAGACGCCGGCCGAGAAGACCGAGGCCTGAGCCGATGCTCGCCGAGGCCCTCGAGCACCTGGTGCGCGGGATCGTGGAGCACCCGGACGACGTCGCGGTGCGTGACAAGCCGATGCGCCGCGGGTCCATCCTCGAGGTCCGCGTGCACCCGGCCGACCTGGGCAAGGTCATCGGGCGCGGCGGCCGCACGGCCACCGCGTTCCGCACCGTCGTGGGCTCCCTCGCGGGCCGCGACGGCGCACGGATCGACTTCGTCGACGTCGACCGACGTCGCTGAACCCGTCCACAGGGGCACCCACTCTCGTCGAGAGCGGGTGCCCCTGCGGCATGTCACCCCGGAGGACCTGACGTGAACGACCAGACCGGCTCCCCGAGCCCCTCGCCCGTCGGGCCGGCGCGCGACGAGGACTGGGTCGTGGTCGCCCGCGTCGGCCGGCCCCACGGCGTGCGCGGTGAGGTGACGGTCGAGGCCCGCACCGACGAGCCCGAGCGCCGCTTCGCGACCGGCGCGGTGCTGCAGGCGCCGGGCCGGACCCTCACCGTGGCCGGCTCCCGGCTGCACCAGGGCCGCTGGCTGCTGCGTCTGGAGGAGCTGCACAGCCGCGAGGACGCCGAGGCGGCGCGCGGCCTGGAGCTGAGCGTGCGGGTCGACCCCGACGAGCGGCCCGAGGACCCCGAGGAGTTCTACGACCACCAGCTGGTGGGGCTGCGCGTCGAGACCACCGACGGCACCCCCGTCGGGGAGCTGCTGCGCGTGGAGCACCACGGCGCCCAGGACCTGCTGGTCGTGCGGGCGGGGGAGCGCGAGGTGCTGTTCCCGTTCGTGGCCGCGCTGGTCCCCGTGGTCGACGTGCCCGGCGGCCGGGTCGTGGTCGACGACGCGCCCGGCCTGCTGGACCTGGAGTAGCCCGCGTGCGCCTCGACGTCGTCTCCATCTTCCCCGACTACCTGCGCCCGCTCGACCTCTCGCTGCCCGGCAGGGCGCAGCGCAACGGCCTGCTCGACGTGCGCGTGCACGACCTGCGCGACTGGACCGGTGACCGCCACCGCACCGTCGACGACACGCCGTACGGCGGCGGCGCGGGCATGGTGATGAAGCCCGAGCCCTGGGGCGCGGCGCTCGACGAGCTGCTCGCCGCCCCCGGCGCGGCCCAGCGGCCGACCCTGGTGGTGCCGACCCCGTCGGGCCGGCCGTTCACCCAGGCGGTGGCGGCCGAGCTCGCGACGCGGGAGCACCTCGTGCTGGCCTGCGGGCGCTACGAGGGCATCGACCAGCGGGTCGTCGACGAGGCGGCGGGCCGCATGGAGGTCCGCGAGGTCTCGATCGGCGACTACGTGCTCAACGGCGGCGAGGTCGCCGTGCTGGCCGTGGTGGAGGCCGTGGTGCGGCTGCTGCCGGGCTTCATGGGCAACGCGGAGTCGCTCACCGAGGAGTCGCACGCCGCCGGGCTGCTGGAGTACCCCGTCTACACCAAGCCCGCGTCCTGGCGCGGCCACGAGGTGCCCGAGGTGCTGCTCTCCGGCGACCACGCCCGGATCGCGGCCTGGCGCCACGAGCAGTCGGTCGCGCGCACCGCCGAGCGCCGTCCCGACCTGCTGCACCCCGCCCGCGTCGTCGCGACCGGCACCGAGCTGCGGCTGGCGGTGCCCGCCGACGCCGGCGAGGTCTTCACGCTGCAGCGGGCCTGCTGGGTCCAGGAGCAGCTGGCCAACCCCGAGGTCCGCATCCCCGCCCTGCACGAGTCGTACGCCGACGTGCAGGCCTGGCTGCCGGAGTGGACCACGCTCGTGCTGCGCCGCGGGGGCCGGCTCGTCGGTGCCGTCCGCGGCCGCACCGAGGGCGAGCACACCTGGGACGTCGGCCGCCTCATGGTCGCGCCCGACCTCCAGGGGGAGGGCCTGGGCCGGCTCCTGCTCGCCGAGACCGAGGCCGCCGCGCCCCCGCAGGTGCGCGACTTCGTGCTGTTCACCGGCGCCGGGAGCGTGCGCAACCAGCAGATGTACCGCCGCGCCGGCTACCGGTTGCGACCCGATCTCGAGGCCCCGCCCGGTGCCGTCGTGCTGACCAAGACCCGGCGCGGGGCGGGCCGCACCCGCTGATTTCGTCGTACGCCGCCCCGCATGGCAGAATCGCTCCTTGGCCCGGCTGCCACGGTCACCTGCCACAGGGGGACGACCGGATCGGCGCCGAAGCAGGGCCCGACCATTCATCGAGACACCTATCCGTGGGTGACCTGTGGCAGTCACGAGGAGACACCATGACCAACGCCATCGACGCCCTCAACAGCGCCGTCAAGCGCGACGACGTCCCGGCCTTCCGCGCCGGTGACACCATCAAGGTCCACGTCAACATCGTCGAGGGCAACCGCGCCCGCGTCCAGGTCTTCCAGGGCGTCGTGATCAAGGTGCAGGGCTCCGGCATCGGCCGCACCTTCACCGTCCGCAAGGTCTCCTTCGGTGTCGGCGTCGAGCGCACCTTCCCGCTGCACTCCCCGATCTTCGAGAAGATCGAGGTCGTGACCCGCGGTGACGTGCGCCGCGCCAAGCTCTACTACCTGCGCAACCTCCGCGGCAAGGCCGCCAAGATCAAGGAGCGCCGCGAGTTCTGAGCCTCGTGCTCGGCTCGCCCGGACCGGTGGCCGTCGCGGTGGACCCGACAGGGTTCGTCCGCGGCGGTCACCGGCGCCGGTTAGGCTCGCCGACGTGACCGACGTGGACGAGGCAGCCCCCACTCCCGCCGGTCGGCGGCGAGGCCGCAAGCAGGCCGGCGCCAAGAAGCCGATGCCGCTGTGGCAGGAGACGATCCTGCTGCTCGCGCTGGCCCTGGTGCTGGCGATCGTCATCAAGAGCCTGTTCGTGCAGGCCTTCTACATCCCGTCGCCGTCGATGGAGCCGCAGTTCGTCGAGAACGACCGGATCCTGGTCCAGAAGGTCTCCTACTGGGGCAGCGGCACCCCGCAGCGCGGCGACATCGTCGTCTTCGAGGACCCGGGTGGCTGGCTCGACCCCGCCGACTCCGCGGGCCCGACCAACCCGGTCGCGAAGGTCCTGGAGCGGGTCGGGCTCTACCCGGCCGGTGGCCACCTCGTGAAGCGCGTCATGGCCGTGGGCGGCGACCACATCGTGTGCTGCGACAGCCGGGGCCGCATCACGGTCAACGACCGCGCGCTCGACGAGACCGGCTACCTCCCGAAGGGGATGGACCCCTCCGACATGACCTTCGACAAGACGGTCCCGGCCGGCGACCTGTGGGTGATGGGCGACAACCGCTCCTTCTCGGCCGACTCGCGCTACCACACCGGGGGTGCCGGCGGCGGCTTCGTCGACCAGGACCTCGTCGTGGGCCGGGTGTTCGCGCTGATCTGGCCCTGGGGCCGCGCCGAGCTGATCCACCGCCCCGCCACCTTCGCCGACGTGCCCGACGCGAAGTCGGCCACGGACTGAGCTCCGCATGACCGGCCTTCCCCGGGGGACCACCGTGCGGCGCGACGCGGGCCTCTACGGCTACGAGCGCGCGCTGCGGCGCGCCGGCCTGGCGCCGGTCGCCGGGGTCGACGAGGCCGGCCGCGGAGCCTGCGCCGGGCCCCTGGTCGCGGCCGCGGCGATCCTGCCCGAGGGCCGCTCGGGCATCGTCCCGGGCCTGGCCGACTCCAAGCTGCTCACCGCCCGGGCGCGGGAGCGCTGCTACGACCAGGTGGTGCGCCGGGCGCTCGCGTGGTCCGTGGTGGTGGTCGAGCCGGGGGAGTGCGACCGGCTGGGCATGCACGTCGCCAACGTCGAGGCGCTGCGACGGGCGCTGGCCCGGCTGCCGCACCGCCCGTCGTACGTGCTCACCGACGGGTTCCCGGTCGACGGCCTCGAGGTCCCGGGGCTGGCGATGTGGAAGGGCGACCGCGTCGCCGCCTGCATCTCGGCGGCCTCGGTGATCGCCAAGGTGACCCGCGACCGGCTGATGTGCGAGCTGCACGAGCGCTATCCGGCGTACGACTTCGCGACGCACAAGGGCTACATCACCGACGAGCACGCCGCCGCGCTCGCCGAGCACGGCCCGAGCGAGGTCCACCGGATGCGCTTCGTCAACGTGCGGCGCGCCGCCGGGATCGTCGACCCACCACCGCTCAGTCTTGAACCCCACCTGGAGCCGCCCGACCGGGCCGGCTCCCCCCACCCCGTGCAGGAGGCCGTGCGATGAGCGCCGAGGATCTCGAGAAGTACGAGACCGAGATGGAGCTCAACCTCTACCGCGAGTACCGCGACGTCGTGGGCATCTTCAAGTACGTCGTGGAGACCGACCGCCGCTTCTACCTGTGCAACCAGGTCGACGTGAAGGCCCGCACCGAGGCCGGCGACGTGTTCTTCGAGGTGACGATGACCGACGCGTGGGTCTGGGACATGTACCGCCCCGCCCGCCGGCTCGCCAAGAACGTCAAGGTGCTGACCTTCAAGGACGTCAACGTCGAGGAGCTCAGCCACTCCGAGATCGAGCCCCCCAAGGTCTGAGGGTCGGCCCCCGGTCTCAGCCGATCAGGCGCCACACCGCGCGGCCCGAGGCGTCGTACGCCGTGACGGGGGCGCGCTGGTCGTTGGGCAGCCAGCTCGGGTCGAAGGTGAAGACCTTCATCGCGCTCATGCTGTTGCACTGCGAGCGGTTGCCGTTGCAGGTGAGGCCGTTGTCCGAGGTCGCGTTGGGCGACTGGCGCGTCGAGGTGCCCGTCTCGTCGGTGATGAAGGCCGGCACGAAGCGCTTGATCGGCTGGAAGTTCTTCGAGCTCAGGAACGGCAGGAAGGGGAACTTCAGGTCGGCGCTGTCGAAGGCCACGCTCACCGTGACGTCGTCGCCCTCGGCGACCGGCGTGGTGGCCGTGGAGTAGTCGCGGGTGACCACGACGTTGCCCGTCTGGACCGGGGCGATGCGCTGGGTGACGTCGCTGCGGAAGTCGGTGCAGGCCAGCGGCAGGCCCACGGCGGCGAAGCGGGCGGCGTCGCGGGCGGCGGCGGCGCCCACCTGGGAGGAGCGGAAGTAGAAGCCGTACTGCACGATCCCGAAGACGATCACCAGCAGCACCGGCAGCACGAGCGCGAACTCGACGGCGGCAGCGCCGTCCTCAGCGCGGCGGTGGTTGAGCAGTCTCACAGCAGTAGTGCAAAGCCTGAGGTCTCCCGATGGTGACGAATCCGCCTGAACGGTAGTAGTACGAATGCATCGGTATGGACCAGAAAGCATAAATCATCACGTAATACGTGTATGTCCCTACAATCGCCGTGCTGGCCAGGAGGCCGGGAGTCCACAGCGAGGCGGCACGATGGTCAGGTCCAGGAGCGACGACGGCGCGTCCGCGGTGGAGTTCGCCCTGGTGATGGTGCCGCTGCTGACGCTCTTCTTCGGCATCCTGCAGTACGGCCTCTACTTCTGGACGATGCAGGGCGGTGTCGACGCCGCCCGGCGCGCGGCCCGGACGGCAGCCGTCGGGACCACCGCCGGCTGCACCGACTTCCGACGCCAGGTCGCCGGCTCGCTGGGCGCCATCTCCTCGGACGCGACCAAGGTCAAGGTCGCCCGCACCTACACGACGCAGGCCGGGAGCACGACCGTCGCCCCGGGCGACAAGGTCGAGGTGACGGTCCAGCTGGCGGCGTACGACCTCAACCTGCCGTTCGTGCCCTTCCTCCGTGGGGGCCTGATCTCCTCCACGGCCAGCGCCCGCGTCGACTACCTTCCCGCCGCTCCCGAGAGGTCGTGCACCCTCGCGGCTCCGTGACGAGCGGGCTGCCCAGGTGCAGCTGGTGCCCGCGCGCTCGTGATCGAGGTGCGACTCGATCCCTACCTGGAGAGGCTGGTCTCCCCAGGAAGGACGGCGTACGTCGCGTCGACCGGGTTCGCGACCTCGACGCAGGACTTGTTGCCGTTGGCCTTGATCACCCCGTCGACGATGATGGGACCACCGCTGAACCCGAAGCACGAGTTGCCGTTGAAGTCGAGCTTCGATCGCGGTGCGTACAACGCGCCGGTGATGTTGGTGCCGCCGTTGCCCTGCAGACCGACGTCCCGGGTGTTCGACCGGTCGTACAGCAGTGCCACGCCCTGCAGCGGGCCGGAGGTCGGCGCGGAGAACGCGACCTCTCCGTTCTTTGCATCGAGGTAGCCACCCAGCTCCCCGGGGGAGTTGCAGGGGCGCGGAGTCGAGCCGGTGCTGCAGGTGAAGTAGAGCGTCACGCCGGTTCCGGCCAGGACGGATTTGTTGCTCTCGGTCCAGGCCCCCCGGACGACGTAGAGCCCGGGCTGGAGCGTGCATGTCGACTTGGGAAAGGCGAAGTCGCCGTAGATCCCAGGGCCACCGGCCGTGCCCGTCGAGCACGGGTTGGTCCTGGCGGTGAGTCCCGTGGTGCTGGGCGGAAGGTCCGTGCGGGCGGCCCAGGGGTCGGTGAAGGACCTGATCGTGGTGGCGGCTGGGGTGTAGGTGCCGCCGGAGGCCGTCCCTGCGACCCCGATCGCCCCTCCGATGGCCTTCAGGTTGCCGTTGGGGCCCATGGTGACGTCACCGTTGACGGCGATGCTCCCCCCGCTGACGGTGTAGTCGGCATTGCCCGAGTCCACGGGGCCGAGGAAGCACATTGCGCACTTGAGGGTCTGACCGATCGCGATCGACGCCTCCGCCGCCGCGTTCACGCCGAGCGTCCTGACTCCCGCGCCGGCTCCTATCGCTGTCTTGGTCTCCCGGACGGGGATCAGGACCCGCACCTTGGTCGGTGCGGTCGAGCTGTCGAAGGAGACACATCCGGTGGTCGCCGTGACGACGGCGAGCTTGGCCGGGTCGGTGCACGCGGTCCAGGTGCCAGGGGCCACCCCGGTGTTCTTCTGGGCGTAGCTGATGGCGACGGCGACGGCGGCACTGAGGTCGGGGGTCGAGGCGTTGCTCGTGCTGATGGTGAGCGCCGCGGCCAGGGCGGAGGCGTCGGCCGCGTTCTGCGAGTCCTGACGCACGTCGCGGGTGAAGCCGAACTGCACCACCAGGGCGGCCATGAGGAACAGCGTGCTGAACAGGATGCCCGCCAGCACTGCGACAGCACCCTCCTCGTCACGCGCTCGGTTTCTGCTCAGCACCAGCTCCACGACCCTCCGGTCGGATCGCTCGGGGGCGTGGGGTTGACCCACGAGGCCTTGAGCGCCTCCTGCTCGATGATCATCTGTGTCATGGCGCGGACGCGACCGCCGTCCGGCAGCGGGGCGAGACCGACGCCGCCCTTGGTGATCGCGGCCGAGCAGACGCGCAGCGACTTGCCCTTGACCCAGCCGTCGGGGGCGTACACCTTGAAGACCGGGGAGGCCGTGAGGCTGGAGCCGGTCTGCTTGCCGGCGATGCAGAGCAGCTTGTCGGCGCTGGCGCCGGTCGTGCAGCCGGGGTAGGTGAAGTTCTCCACGACCCCCGTGCGCGCCGTCTCGCGGACGCCCTGGCGCAGGAGGTTCACGTCGTTGAAGTACATGCCGTACTGGAAGATCCCGAAGACGACCAGGAACAAGATGGGGCTGACCAGCGCGAACTCGAGCGCGGACGCGCCTCGTTCCCCGTCGCGCCGAAGCCACGACCGCATCCGGATGGTCATGGACTCATTAAACGACATCCCGCACCATAATGGTGACAAACGGACATCTGGACTCGATCGGATGGTGGTTCCCGCCCGCCGCCACGGCGACCGCTCTCGGCACGCCCGGCTTCCGAGACCCGTCTCGCGGCCCCGACTGGTCGTGCGTCCACAGACGGACCTCGGCGACTGGTTCTCCACAGGAGCGTGCCAGGTGTTCTCGCCCGTGGTCGCCTGGAGGTGGGATCGGCCCATGACCGGAGACCGCAACAAGAGCCTCGGAGCCTACGGCGAGCGGGTGGCCGCCCAGCGGCTGACCGACGCGGGGATGACCGTCCTGGACCGCAACTGGCGGTGCGACGCCGGCGAGGTCGACCTCGTGCTGCGCGACGGGGAGGTGGTCGTGATCTGCGAGGTCAAGACGCGCAGCTCCGCGGCGTACGGCCACCCGCTGGAGGCGGTCGGCGCGGTGAAGGCCGCCCGGCTGCGCCGGCTGGCGGCGCTGTGGCTGCAGGCCCACGACGTGCACGCCCCGGGCGTGCGGATCGACGTCGTCGGGGTGCTGCTGGCCGCACGCGGCGCAGCCGAGGTCGAGCACGTGCGCGGGGTCGGCTGATGGTCGCGACCACGCACACCGTCTCCCTGCAGGGCACGACCGGTCACGTCGTCGACGTCCAGGTCGACCTGGCCCCGGGGGTGGTCGGCACGACGCTGGTCGGTCGGCCCGACGCCTCGATCAACGAGGCCCGCGACCGCTGCAAGGCCGCGATCGGCAACACGGCCTTCGCCAGCGACAAGCGGCGCTGGCCCAACACCCGTCGCGTCACGATCCTGCTGTCACCGGCCGACCTGCCCAAGCGGGGCTCCCACTTCGACCTGGCCATCGCGGTCGCCGTCCTGGCCGCCGCCGACCCCTCGATCCCGGCGTCCTCGCTGCGCGACGCGGTCCTGGTGGGCGAGCTCACCCTCGACGGCCGGGTGCGGTGCGTGCCCGGCGTGCTGCCGATGGTGATGGCGGCCGCGGCCCGCGGCACCCGGACGGTCTACGTCCCCGAGCCGCAGGTCGACGAGGCGCTCATGGTGCACGGCGTCGCGGTCTTCGGCGTCCGGTCGCTGGGCCAGGTGGTCGCGCTGCTGGCGGGGGAGGAGGTGCCGGACGCCCCGCCCGTCGAGGCCGTGACGGGCGCGCCGCTGCTCGCGTGGCGGGGCGAGGAGCGCCTCGAGGACCTTGACCTCGCCGACTTGCTCGGCATCCCGGACACCCGCTACGCGGTCGAGGTCGCGGCCGCCGGTGGCCACCACCTGATGCTCACCGGTCCCAAGGGCTCGGGCAAGACCACCATCGCCGAGCGCATCCCGGGCCTGCTGCCCGACCTCAGCGACGAGGAGTCGCTCGAGCTGACGGCCGTGCACTCGCTGTGCGGCGCGCTGCCGCCCGGCACCACCCGGCTCACCCGCCCGCCCTTCCGGGCACCCCACCACTCCGCCTCGCGCAGCGGGCTGCTGGGCGGTGGCACCGGCCGGGTCCGGCCCGGCGACGTGAGCAAGGCCCACCTCGGGGTGCTGTTCCTCGACGAGTTCCCGCTGTTCCCCAGCGACGTCGTGGAGGCGCTGCGCGAGCCGCTGGAGGCGGGGGCGATCTCGATCTCGCGCGGCGACGACGACGCGACGTACCCCGCCCGGGCGATGTTCGTCTTCGCCGCCAACCCCTGCCGCTGCGGCGAGTACCACCCCTGGTCGCGCGAGCACCGGTGCGTCTGCCACGAGGCGAAGCGCCGCGAGTACCGCGCCAAGATCTCGGGCCCGATCGCCGACCGCATCGACATCACCCGGTTCGTGGAGCCGGTGGACCCACGAGCGGTGGCGCCGCTTCCGTTCGAGCGGCCCGAGTCGAGCGCCGTCGTCCGCGAGCGGGTCACGCGCGCCCGGCAGCGGCAGGCGACCAGGTACGCCGGCCTGCCGTGGCGCCTCAACGCCCACGTCCCCGGCCCGCTGCTGCGCGACGAGTGGCCGCTCGCCCCGGCCGCCGCGGCGCGCCTGGAGGAGGAGGTGGTGACCGGCCGGCTGACCAGGCGTGGTGCCGTCCGCGTCCACCGGGTGGCGTGGTCGGTCGCCGACCTGGGTGGCCGGACGCAGCCGGACGGCGAGGACCTCGACGTGGCGCTGCGGCTGCGCTCGGCGGCCCCGCTGCTGCTCGCCAGCCTCGACCGTCCCCGGGCGGTGGGGGCGTGAGCGCCGCTCCCCAGGACGAGCGCCTGGCCCGGGTGGTGCTCTCGCGCATCGGCGAGCCCGGCGACCCGCGGCTGACCGACCTGGTGCACGAGCTCGGCCCGCTGACCGTGCTGGGGAGCCTGCAGGAGCAGGCGGCCTCGCGCGAGCTGGGCGAGGACCTGGCCGACCGGCTGGTGGCCGTCGACCCGGCGCTCGAGCTGGAGCGCGCGGCCCGGCTCGGGGTCCGCTTCGTGGTGCCGGGAGACGCCGAGTGGCCGCCCGGGCTCGACGAGCTCGGCCGCGCCCCCCACCTCCACGAGCGGGGCGGGGTGCCGGTCGGCGTGTGGTGCCGCGGGCCGCTGCGGCTCGACGAGGCCGTCGGGCGCGCCGTGGCGGTGGTCGGCTCGCGCTCGGCCACGACGTACGGCGCCGCGGTGGCCACCGACGTCGGGTCGGTCCTGGCCCGGCACGGGTGGACCGTGGTCTCGGGGGCGGCCTTCGGCATCGACCAGGCGGCCCACCGCGGGGCGCTGGCGGGGCGCGGCGCGACCGTGGCCGTGCTCGCCTGCGGGCCCGACCGGGCCTACCCGACGGCCCACCGGGCCCTGATCGACCACGTCGCCGACGTGGGCCTGGTGGTCTCGGAGGCGCCGCCCGGCTGCGCCCCGACCCGGATCCGCTTCCTGGCCCGCAACCGGCTGATCGCGGCGCTGTCGCAGGGCACCGTGGTGGTGGAGGCGGCGGTGCGCAGCGGTGCCCTCAACACGGCGTCCTGGGCGGCCGGGCTGGGGCGCCCCGTCATGGGCGTGCCCGGTCCGGTGACCAGCGCTCCCTCCGCCGGGGTCCACCAGCTGGTGCGGGCCCGCGACGCGCTGCTCGTCACCAGCGGCGAGGAGGTGCTGGAGGCGGTCGCCCCCGCGGGCACCCACCTGCTCGTCGAGCCGCGCGGGCCCGAGCAGCCGCGCGACCGGCTCAGCCCCCGGGAGCGCCAGGTCCTCGACGCGGTCCCGCTCGTGCGCGGTGCCGACCTCGTGGCGGTCGCCCGCACGGCCGGGCTCTCGCGCGCCCGCACCCAGGAGGCGCTGGTCGCCCTGCACCGCGCCGGCCTGGTGGAGACCGCGCTGGGCCGGTGGCGGCTGCGCGACGGCGAGGACCAGCTGCCGCTGGCTGGGCCGGGCGGGGCCGACGGGGGCGCGCCTGCGGTCGGGGGAGCCGGGGGCTGCCTACCCTGACCGGGTGAGCGAGCAACCGGAGCGGGGCGGGGGCGAGGTCGGGGACGACCTGCCCGAGGCGTTCGCACGGGTGCTGGGCGCCTACGAGCGCCACCTCGCCTCCGAGCGCGACCTGACGCCCCACACCGTGCGCGCCTACCTCGGCGACGTGGCCGGGATGCTGCGCCACGCCACCGCGCTGGGCCACGCCGACCTGGACTCGGTCGACCTGCGCGCGCTGCGCAGCTGGCTGGCCAACCAGCAGACCCGCGGCAAGGCGCGCACCACGATGGCCCGGCGGGCCACCGCCGTGCGGGTCTTCACGGCCTGGGCCCACCGCACCGGCCGGATCGCCACCGACCCCGGCGCCACGCTCGGGTCCCCGAAGGCCCACCGCACGCTGCCGCCGGCCCTGAGCGCCGAGCAGGCGCGGGGGCTGCTCGACGCCGCGGCCGGCCACGCCGACGACGGCAGCCCGGTCGGCCTGCGCGACGTCGCGGTGCTCGAGGTGCTCTACGCCACGGGGATCCGGGTGGGGGAGCTGTGCGGCCTCGACGTCGACGACCTCGACCGCGAGCGCCGCGTCCTGAGGGTGATGGGCAAGGGCCGCAAGGAGCGCACGGTGCCGTACGGCGTGCCCGCCGACCGTGCGCTCGGTCGCTGGCTCGAGCGGGGCCGGCCGCAGCTGGCCGTCCCGGGCGCGGGAGCCGCGCTGTTCCTGGGCGTCCGCGGAGGTCGGGTCGACCAGCGGGCGGTCCGGACCCTGGTCCACGCCCGGCTGGCCGAGGTGCCCCACGCCCCCGACATGGGCCCCCACGGGCTGCGCCACACGGCGGCCACGCACCTGCTCGAGGGCGGGGCCGACCTGCGCACGGTGCAGGAGCTGCTGGGCCACGCGTCGCTGGCCACGACGCAGATCTACACCCACGTGAGCAGCGACCGGCTGCGCTCGGCGTACCGCCTGGCCCACCCGCGCGCCTGACGCCGGCAGCGCTCGGCGGGACGCCCGGCCGGCGGCTCAGCGGGCCAGGGGGAGCAGCCGGACCGGTCCGCCGCCCACGAGCACGAGCGGGTCGAGGTAGGCCTCGCCCCGGCGCAGTCCCCAGTGCAGGCACGCCTGCGGGAAGCAGTGGCTGCCGGCCAGGCCCAGGGTGCCGACCACCTGGCCCTCGGCGACCCGGTCGCCCACCCGGACCGAGGCGGTCACCGGCTGGTAGGTCGTGCGCACCCCGCCGTGGTCGACCACGACGACGCCCCGACCGGCCAGCGGAGCGGCGAAGGCGACGGTGCCGGGCAGGGCGCTGCGCACCGGGGCGCCGGCGCGGCCCGCGAGGTCGACGCCCCGGTGGCCGGCACCCCAGCGCAGGTCGGGCGGGTCGAAGCCCTCGACCACGACGGGGCGCGGCCGCAGCGGCCACGAGCCGTCGCGAGCGGGGGCAGGGGTGGGGTCGGGGGGCCACCAGTCGGCCCAGGGCGCCGCCCCGTCGGCGCGGGCCGGGGGCGCCGGGGCGGTGAGCAGCAGCAGCGCGGCCACGAGGGCCGCCGCGCGCAGCAGCGGGCGGGACGGGGGCGGTGGGACCGGGGGCACCCCAGCACGGTGGCCCGGCGGGTGGCCCGGCGCACGGCCCGCCGGCCGGGCTGTGGACGACCGAGGTCCCGGGCGGGCCTGTGGACGTTTCGACAACGTGTCGGGCCCCGGCCTAGACTGACCGGCAGCAACCCGCCTGGGTTGACTTCGCACGCTCGTCTCCGTGGCCAGCAGCGCCTCCGCGCCGCTGGAGCACCACGGGTGAGGCTCCTGGTCCCGTCGCAGTCCGCTGCAGCGGGTGGGGTCCCGCTCGAGCGTCAGGGCAGGCCACCCCGCTGATACCGGGCCCCTGCATCCAACTGAAACGGCCCGTGCGCGCACGCGTGCGCGGACCACGACCGGAAAGAAGCACATGGCAGTCGTCACCATGCGCCAGCTCCTCGAGAGCGGCGTCCACTTCGGGCACCAGACCCGTCGCTGGAACCCCAAGATGAAGCGCTTCATCATGACCGAGCGCAACGGCATCTACATCATCGACCTGCAGCAGTCGCTGTCCTACATCGACACGTCCTTCGCCTTCATCAAGGACACCGTCGCCAAGGGCGGCACGATCATGTTCGTCGGCACCAAGAAGCAGGCCCAGCAGGCGATCGCCGAGCAGGCGACCCGCGTCGGGATGCCCTACGTGAACCAGCGCTGGCTCGGTGGCATGCTCACCAACTTCCAGACGGTGCACCAGCGGATCAACCGCCTCAAGGAGCTCGACGACATCGACTTCGACGACGTCGCCGGCTCGAGCCGCACCAAGAAGGAGCTGCTCCACATGCGGCGCGAGCAGGTCAAGCTCGACAAGACCCTCGGCGGCATCCGTGACATGACCCGCACGCCCTCGGCGGTGTGGATCGTGGACACCAACAAGGAGCACCTCGCGGTCGAGGAGGCCCGCAAGCTGCGGATCCCGATCATCGCGATCCTGGACTCCAACTGCGACCCCGACCTGGTCGACTTCCCGATCCCGGGCAACGACGACGCCATCCGCGCCGTCTCGCTGCTCACCCGCGTGATCGCCGACGCCGTCGCCGACGGCCTCATCTCGCGCTCGGGCGCCAAGACCGGTGAGACCGCCGAGCCGCTGGCCGACTGGGAGCGCGACCTGCTCCAGGGCCAGGACGGCGCGAAGGTCGAGGAGGCCGCCGTGGCCGCCACCGGTGGCGACACCGCGACCCAGGAGACCCCCGCCGCCGAGGCCACCGGTGCCTCCAGCGAGGCCACCGAGGCTCCCGCCGCCCCCACCGAGGCTCCTGCCGAGGCCCCCACCGAGGCCCCGGCCGAGAGCACCGACACCACCGCTGACGCGGCCGCCGCCGAGGCGACCCCCGCGGAGGCCGAGAAGAAGGAGGACTGAGCGTGGCGATCACCGCCGCCGACGTCAAGAAGCTCCGCGACCTCACCGGCGCGGGCATGATGGACTGCAAGAAGGCGCTCACCGAGGCCGAGGGCGACTTCGACAAGGCCACCGAGCTGCTCCGCATCAAGCTCGGCAAGAAGGCCGCCGCCCGCGGCGCCGAGCGCGAGGCCACCTCGGGCCTGGTCGCCACCCACGGTGGCGCCCTGGTCGAGCTCAAGAGCGAGACCGACTTCGTCGCCAAGAACGACGACTTCATCGCCGTGGCGGAGAAGATCGCCGCCGCGGCCGACGAGGCCCAGGCCGCTGACACCGAGGCCCTCAAGTCGGTCCCGCTCGACGGCAAGACCGTCGGCGAGGTCGTGGAGGACCTGGCCATCACCATCGGCGAGAAGATCGAGCTCGGGCGGGTCGCGCACTTCGGCGGCCAGCACGTGGTCTACATGCACCGTCGCGCCGCGGACCTGCCGCCGGCCGTGGGCGTGCTCGTCGAGTACGACGGCTCCGACGAGGAGGCTGCCCGCGGTGCCGCGATGCAGATCGCCGCGATGAAGCCGCAGTACCTCACCCGCGAGGAGGTCCCGGCCGAGCTGGTGGACAAGGAGCGCGAGATCGGCGCCGCCACCGCCCGCGAGGAGGGCAAGCCCGAGGGAGCGATCGAGAAGATCGCCGAGGGTCGCCTCAACGGGTTCTTCAAGGACGTCGTGCTGCTCGACCAGCCGTCGGTCTCGGAGAGCAAGAAGAGCGTCAAGGCCGTCCTCGACGCCGCCGGCGTCACCGTGAAGCGGTTCGCCCGCTTCGAGGTCGGTGCCTGAGCGCACCTGCTCCACCGCACCACCCGCAGGGCCGGCACGACGCGAGTCGCGCCGGCCCTGCGGCATGCCCGGGCCCCGCGCCGTCCGGGGGAGGGGCGTTCGCGCCGTGTCCGCGGCGTCGGATACCTTCCCCTGGGGGTCCGGCCGGTCCGCGACGCGACCGGTCTCTCGGGAGTCCCGTCCACGGCTGCACGAGGAGAACTGCATGACGGCGTACAAGCGGGTGCTGCTCAAGCTCTCCGGCGAGGTCTTCGGCGGCGGCAAGGTCGGGGTCGACCCCGACGTCGTGCGCGGGATCGCGCGCGAGGTGGCCTCGGTGCAGCGCGCCGGGGTGGAGGTCGCCATCGTCACCGGTGGTGGCAACTTCTTCCGCGGGGCCGAGCTGCAGCAGGCGGGCATGGACCGCTCGCGGGCCGACTACATGGGCATGCTCGGCATCGTCATGAACTGCCTGGCCCTCCAGGACTTCCTGGAGAAGGAGGGCATCGAGACCCGCGTGCAGACCGCCATCACCATGGGCCAGGTCGCCGAGCCCTACATCCCCCGCAAGGCCATCCGCCACCTGGAGAAGGGCCGCGTCGTGATCTTCGGCGCCGGCGCCGGCCTGCCCTACTTCTCCACCGACACGGTGGCGGCCCAGCGGGCCCTGGAGACCAAGTGCGAGGTGGTCCTCATGGGCAAGAACGGCGTCGACGGCGTCTACAGCGCCGACCCGCGCACCCACCCCGAGGCGACGAAGTACGACGAGCTCAGCTTCGACGACGCCCTGCGCCAGGGCCTCAAGGTGGCCGACGCGACCGCCTTCGCGCTGTGCATGGAGAACCGCCTGCCCATGGTCGTGTTCGGGATGAGCCCCGAAGGCAACATCCTGCGCGTCGTCCAGGGTGAGAAGATCGGGACGCTCGTCAGCGCCGACCGCGCCTGAGCGCCACCACGAGCGCCCACCCCGCGCGCCCCCGAGCACCCAGGACGAGCGCACGACCTAGGAGAGAGACACACACGTGACGATCAACCAGACCCTCAGCGACGCCGACCAGAAGATGGGCAAGGCCGTCGAGGTCACGCGCGAGGAGTTCGCCGCCATCCGCGCGGGCCGCGCCAACCCGGCGATGTTCTCCAAGCTGACCGCCGACTACTACGGCACGCCGACCCCGATCCAGCAGATCGCGTCGTTCACCGCGCCCGAGGCCCGGATCATCATGGTCGCGCCGTACGACATGAGCGCGCTGCCCGGCATCGAGCGCGCGATCCGCGACTCCGACCTCGGCGTCAACCCCTCCAACGACGGCCGCGTCATCCGCTGCGTGTTCCCCGAGCTGACCGAGGAGCGCCGCAAGGAGTACATCAAGGTGGCCCGCGGCAAGGCCGAGGACGGCCGCGTCTCGGTGCGCAACATCCGCCGCAACGCCAAGCAGGCGCTCGAGCGCCTCGAGAAGGACGGCGAGGTGGGCAAGGACGACGTCACCGGCGCCGAGAAGAAGCTGGACGTCACCACCAAGAAGCACGTCGACCAGATCGACGAGATGCTCAAGTCCAAGGAAGGCGAGCTGCTCGAGGTCTGAGGACCACCGAGCGCCTCGCGATGTCCGGTCCCTCGCCCGTGACCCACACCCCTCCCGACCCGAGCCCGTCCGACCCGACCCCGGCCGACCCGACCCCGGCCGACCCGACCCCGGCCGCGGTCGTCGCCACCTCCCGGGCCGGTCGCAACCTGCCCGCGGCCATCGGCTCGGGCGTCGGTCTCGGTGCGGCGATCGTGCTGTCGCTGGTGATCTGGAAGCCGGCCTTCATGCTGATCGTGGTGGCCGCGGTGCTGGTCGCCGTGTGGGAGCTCCACCAGGGCCTGCAGGCGCGCGGGATCGACATCCCCCAGGAGCCGCTGATGCTGGGCGGGTCGGTGATGGTGCTCGTCGCCTACTTCGGCGGCCCGGAGAACGGCCCCGACGGCCTGGTCACCGCCACCGCCGTCACGGCGCTGGTGACGATGCTGTGGCTGCTCAGGCGGGGGGTCACGGGCTACGTCCAGAACGCCACGGCGTCGGTGTTCACGCTCATCTACGTGCCCTTCCTGGGCTCGTTCGTGGCCCTGCTCCTGGCCGAGGACGGCAGCAACGGCGTCCGGGGCATCGTCAGCTTCATCGTGCTCACCGTCGCCTCCGACATCGGCGGCTACGTCGCGGGCGTGCTCTTCGGCAAGCACCCGATGGCACCGGTCATCTCGCCGAAGAAGTCGTGGGAGGGCTTCGCCGGCTCCGCGCTGACCTGCGTGGTGGCCGGCGTGCTGCTCGTGACCTACCTGCTCGACGCCCACTGGTGGATCGGCGTCCTGCTCGGCCTGATCGCGGTCGTCATGGCCACGCTGGGCGACCTGTGCGAGTCGGTGATGAAGCGCGACCTCGGCATCAAGGACATGAGCCAGATCATCCCCGGGCACGGCGGCCTGATGGACCGGCTCGACTCGCTGCTGGCCACCATCGCGCCGATCTGGCTGGTCCTGCACTACCTCGTGTTCTAGCGGCCCCGGCCGCCTAGGGCCCGCCGGGGCGGCCGTGGGTCCGCGGCGGGTCGTAGCCACCCTCGGGGGGCTCCATCTCGGCGCGCACGCCCAGCAGCCGGATCGGGCGGTCGTCGTCGAGGGCGTCGAGCAGCGCCTGCGCCGTGGCGGCGACCAGCGCCGCGTCGTACGTCGGGGCGGGGAGCTTGCGCGACCGGGTGACGGTGGAGAAGGGCGCGAACCTGACCTTGAGGTGGACCCGGACGCAGGCCCGGCCCTCGGCCGCGACGTCGGCCACCACCTGCTCGGCCAGCACCCGCAGGGCGGCGGACCGCTCGGGCGGGGCGAGGTCGTGCTGGTAGGTCGTCTCGCGCCCGTGGGCGCGCGGCACCCACGGTGTCGGGTCGACGACGGCGCTGCTGACCCCGCGGCCGAGGCGACCCAGGTGGGGGCCGGTGGCCGGGCCGAACGCCGCCGCCAGCACCTCGTCGTCGGCCGAGGCCAGCTCGAGGACCGTGGTGATGCCGAGGTCGGCCAGCCGCTGCGCGATCCGGGTGCCCACGCCCCACAGGTCGCGGGTGGGGCGCTCGCCCATCACGGCGAACCAGTTCTCCCGGGTCAGCCGGAAGCGGCCGCGGGGCTTGCCGAGGTCGGTGGCCGTCTTGGCCCGCACCGTGGTGTCACCGATGCCCACCGAGCAGTGCAGCGAGGTCGCGTCGAGGACGGCGGCCTGGAGGTCGGCGGCGTACGCCTCGGGGTCCTCGGTCTCCACGCCCACGAAGGCCTCGTCCCAGCCCAGCACCTGCACGACGGCGCCGGGGGCGGCCCGCAGCGTGGCCATCACGACGGCCGAGGCGGCGTCGTAGGCCTGCTTGTCGACGGGCAGGAAGACCGCGCCCGGGCAGCGGCGCACGGCCACCCGCAGCGGCATGCCGGACCGCACGCCGTGCTCGCGCGCCTCGTAGGACGCCGTCGAGACCACGGCGCGCTCGGTGGGATCGCCGCGCCCGCCGACCACGACGGGCAGGCCGGCCAGCTCGGGCCGTCGCAGCACCTCGACGGCCGCGATGAACTGGTCCATGTCGACGTGCAGCACCCAGGGCACGACCCCATGATGACGGCTCCTACGCAGTCGGGTTGAGCACGCGTACTCACGACGCCGTGGGTCCGCACGCACCAGGATCGTGGTCACGGCCGGGCGACGGCTCCGTCATCGGGGGGTGGAGCCGTCGTCCCGCCACCGGTCCGTCGTGGTGCGGACCCCGACCACGGACCTCGTGGCAGGGTGTCGCCCACGCGACGGCACGCGCCACGGGAGGAGCTGCGGTGTACCCCACCCTCGGTGACCTGCTGGGAGTCCGGCTCCCCGTCGGCACCCACGCGACCTTCGTGGCGCTGGGCGTGCTGGCCGCCGTGGTGGTGTTCGTCGTCGAGGCCCGCCGCCGGGGCCACACCGACGACCGGCTGCTGGTCGTGGTGACCGGCGCCCTGGTCGGCGGTGCGCTCCTGATGCGCCTGGGCACCTGGTTGCAGCACGCCGACCTGCGGGCCAACGCCTCGCTGGCCGAGCAGTGGGCCTACGGCAACCGCAGCGTCCTGGGCGGGCTGGTCGGCGCGTGGCTCGGCGTGCACGTGGCCAAGCGGCTGTGCGGCTACCGGCTGCGCACCGGCGACCTGTTCGCCCCCGCCGTGGCGCTCGGCATGGCCGTCGGGCGGGTGGGCTGCCTGCTGAGCGAGCCGCGCCCGGGCGGTGGCACCAACTGGTCGTTCGTGCCGGAGATCGGCTTCCACGCGGCGACCTTCGCGGTGATCTGGTGGGGGCTGCGGCACCGGCCGCTGCCGCCCGGCGAGCTGTTCGTGTGGTGGGTCGCGGCGTACGGCGTGTTCCGCCTCGGCATCGAGTTCGTGCGCGGCAACGAGGTGGTGTGGGCGGGCCTGACCCGGCCGCAGCTGTTCCTCGCCGTCACCGTGCCGCTGGTGCTGTTGCGGATCGCCGTCCGGCTGCGCTCCGGCGCCTACCGTCCCCGCCCGTCCGCCACCGAGGAGCTGGTCGCCCGATGAGCACGCCCCCCACGAGCGCCGGCTCCCGCGGCCCCGGGATGCCGCTGCGCGGCGACCGGATCCACCGCTACGTCAACGCCTTCTGCCCGCTGTGCCACGAGGAGCGGCCCGACCGGCCGCTCGCCGAGGTGCAGCGGCTCTCGGGGTGGCTGGTCGAGCGCGACGACCGGATCTGGCTCGAGCGCGGCTGCAGCAGCCACGGCCTGGTCCGGACGCTGTACGACGAGTCGCCCGAGATCCTCACCTACCTCGAGCAGTGGACCGCCCCGACCAAGGTGCACACGCCGGACCTGGTGGGCAACTTCGCGCCGGTGCCCGCGGCGTACGAACACGGGCTGCCGGAGATGCAGACCCAGCACACCTGCATCCTGCTCGAGGACCTGCTCGACCACTGCAACCTCAAGTGCCCCACCTGCTTCGCCGCCTCGGCGCCGGCGCTGGCCTCGGTGGCGCCCCTGGAGCAGGTGCTGGCCTCCATCGACGCCCGCCTGGCCCGCGAGCGCGGGCGCATCGACGTGCTGATGCTCAGCGGCGGCGAGCCGACGCTCTACCCCTGGCTGGCCGAGCTGCTCGACGCCGTCGCCGCCCGACCGGTCGTGCGGGTGCTGGTCAACACCAACGGCCTGGCCATCGCCCAGGACGACGACCTGCTGGCACTGCTGACCCGCCACCGGGAGCGGGTCGAGGTCTACCTGCAGCACGACGGCGAGTCGGCCCAGGCGTCGGTGCACCACCGCGGCGCCGACATCCGGCGGTTCAAGGAGCGCGCCATCGAGCGGCTCTCCGGCGCCGGCGTCTTCACCACCCTGACGATGACCGCGGCGCTGGGCGTCAACGACGACGAGATCGGGGTGGTGATCAAGCGGGCGCTGGACACGCCGTACGTCGGCGGCGTGACCATCCAGCCCGTCTTCGGGTCGGGCCGCTCGGCCGGCGTGGACCCGATGGACCGGCTCACCCACACCGGGGTGCTGGCGCGGCTGGAGGAGCAGACGGCCGGCGTGGTCACCTGGCGCGACCTGACCGCGCTGCCGTGCTCGCACCCGCACTGCTGCTCGGTGGGCTACCTGCTGCGCGACGACGCGGGGTCCTGGCGCTCGCTGGTCGGGCTGATCGGGCACGAGAAGCTCAAGCAGTGGCTGGACCTGGAGCCCGACGTCCTGGCCAACCGGATCGCCGACGACGCCATCCCCGACCAGCTCCGCGGGGTGGTCAAGCAGTCGCTGCTCGACCTGCTCTCGGAGCAGTCGTCGCTCTCGCACCCGAGCATGGGGTCGATCTGGCGCGACATCTGCACCGGCTGCGACCTCGGCATCGGCACCCTCGCCACGCTCGCGGCCGCGAAGCTGCCCGGCGGCCACGCGCGGCTGCGGGCGCTGCTGGGGGAGCGGGTGCTGCGGGTGACGGTCAAGCCCTTCATGGACATGAACACGATGATCGAGGAGCGGCTCACCCAGTGCTGCGTGCACGTCGCGACCGTCGGTCGCGACGACGCGGGCGAGCCGGCCCACCAGTGCGCGCCGTTCTGCGCGGTGCAGGCCTGGGCACCGCTCTCGCGGAGCCGGCTCTCGAGCGCGGCCGGGCTGCCGCTGGTCGAGCGATGAGCGACCCGCGGCAGGTCGGTGCACCCCACGCGACCCTCGGAGCGCCCGTCCACGACTCGCCCGACCCGCTGCGGCTGTGCGTGCTGGCCACGGTGGCGCTGCTCACCTGGGTGCTCGGCCCCGTGGCCGTGCTGGCCTTCGCGACGCTCGGGGCCGTGGGCTACGTCCGCGCCCGGCGGGGCGGGCTGCTGCGCTCGCGCTGCCGGCTGGGCGACACCCGCCTGGTCATCGCCTACCTCGTGGTGGTGGCGCTCGCGGGCGCGGCCGGCACGGCGTACGCCCTGGCGGGAGGGCACCTCCGTGCCTGACCGCCGCGCCCGCCCCGGTGCCCACCCCGTCACCCACCCGGAGGACCTGCGATGAGCCAGACGCCCGACCCGACGCCGTCGCCGTACGGCGGCCCGCCGCACCCGCCGTCCGGACCGGGCGGGGCACCCGGGCCCGGCCGCCCGGGCGGGATGAGCAACAGGGCGAAGTTCTGGCTCGGCTTCCTGCTGGCCGTCCCGGCCATGGTGGTCGGGGCCGTGCTGACCTCGCTGCCGTCGTTCGCGCTGGGCTCGCTGGGGGCCGACCCGGCCGTCGGCGGGGTCGCGGGCATGGTGGTCGGCCTCGCCGAGCTGGGCGGGCTGGTGGCGCTCGTCGCGGTGCCGCGCACCCGCTGGTGGGGGATCGGCCTGCTGGCCGGCATCGCCGCGGCCCTCATCGTGCTGGCCGGCGCCTGCGTCGTGCTGCTGGTGGCGCTGAGCAACGCGTCGTACGGCTGAGGGCGGGGGAGCGGGTGACCCACCTCGCACGATTGGGGTGCCGGCCGGGTCCGGTGGGAGGATGGGGCGGTCATGACTGAACCCATCAAGACCCTGCCCCTCGTCTTCGAGGAGCCCCGTGGGCGCGGGAAGCCGCCGCCGCACCTGGCCGACTTCACCGCGGCCGAGCGCAAGGCGCGCCTGGAGGAGCTCGGCCTGCCGGGCTTCCGGGCCAAGCAGCTGTCCACCCACTACTTCTCGCGGCTGGTCGACGACCCCGCCGCGATGACCGACCTGCCCTCGGGGCAGCGCGACGAGCTGGTCGCCGGGCTGATGCCCCACCTGATGACGCCGCTGCGCACGCTCGAGGCCGACAAGGGCACCACGGTCAAGACGCTGTGGAAGCTCTTCGACGGGGCGCTGGTCGAGTCGGTGCTGATGCGCTACCCGGGGCGCGTGACGATGTGCGTCTCGAGCCAGGCCGGCTGCGGCATGGCCTGCCCCTTCTGCGCCACCGGCCAGGGCGGGCTGCAGCGCAACATGTCGACCGCCGAGATCGTCGAGCAGGTGCTCGCCGGGGCACGGGCGCTGGCCCGCGACGAGGTCGCCGGCGGGCCCGGCCGGGTCTCCAACGTGGTCTTCATGGGCATGGGCGAGCCGATGGCCAACTACAAGGCCGTCATCGGCGCCGTCCGCCGCCTCACCGAGCCCACCCCCGACGGCCTCGGCATGTCGGCCCGCGGCATCACCGTCTCGACCGTCGGCCTGGTGCCGCGGATCAACCAGCTGGCCACCGAGGGCATCCCGGTCACGCTCGCGCTGAGCCTGCACGCACCCGACGACGAGCTGCGCAACGAGCTGGTGCCGGTCAACACCCGCTGGAAGGTCGGCGAGACCGTCGAGGCGGCCTGGAACTACGCCCGCGTGACCAAGCGCCGCGTGTCCATCGAGTACGCCATGATGCGCGGCATCAACGACCAGGCCTGGCGCGCCGACCTGCTCGGCGACGTCCTCAACTCCTACGGCGACTGGGGCTGGGTCCACGTCAACCTGATCCCGCTGAACCCGACGCCGGGGTCGAAGTGGACCGCCAGCGACCCCGCCGACGAGCGCGAGTTCGTGCGCCGCCTCGAGGCCAAGGGCATCCCCACCACGGTCCGCGACACCCGCGGCAGCGAGATCGACGGCGCCTGCGGCCAGCTCGCCGCGGTGGACGACTGACGCTGCCCGGGAATGTCCCGGGCGGGGTGGTTGGTTGAACCCTGCATGACCACACTCGCCATCATCGGAGCAGGCAAGGGGCTCGGCGCTGCCGTCGCCCGTCGTTTCGGCCGGGAGGGCTTCTCGGTCGCGCTGATCTCGCGCCACCAGGGCCGCCTCGACGCGCTGGCCGCCGAGCTGGAGCAGGACGGCGTCCAGGCGCAGGGCTTCACCGCCGACGTCCGCGACCCCGCGAGCATCGCCGCCGCGCTCGAGCGCGCCACCGAGACGCTGGGGCCCATCGAGGTCCTGCAGTACAGCCCGCTGCCGCAGAAGGACTTCATGCGTCCCGTCCTGGAGACCACCCCCGCCGACCTCGTCGGCCCGGTGGAGTTCTCCATCTACGGTCCCGTCGCCGCCGTGCACCAGGTCGTGCCGGGCATGCGCTTCCTGCCGGAGGGCTCCCGGCCCAGCATCCTGTTCGTCAACGGCGGCTCGGCCGTCAAGCCCGGCCGCAACGTCACCGGCACCTCGATCGCCTTCGCCGGCCAGAAGGCGTACGTCGACCTCCTCCACGAGGTGCTCGGCGAGGAGGACATCTACGTCGGCCAGCTCATCATCGGCGGCGCGATCGTGGCCGGCGACGCGGACAAGGACCCCGACGTCCTCGCCGACCGGATCTGGCAGCTGCACCAGAAGCGCGACACCCTGCGCGACCAGGTCTCCGAGGACTGATCTCCCGACCGACCCGGCCGCACGTACCGGATCGCCCCTGACCCCCGCCGCCCCGCCACCACCCCCCGGTGGCGGGGCGGCGGGCTCTCGTGACGGCCACCTGCGGTTCACCGGCACGACCTCGCGGCCGGGCGCTGCGGACACCCGCCCTGCCTAGCGTGCGGGGACGTGAGCACCGTCGTGCGCCTCCTCGCCCCCCGTCGCCCCGCCGCCGTCCGGACCGGTCAACGGCTCCGGGTCGTGGTCGTCACCGAGTCGTTCCTGCCGCAGGTCAACGGCGTCACCAACTCGGTGCGCCGGGTCCTGGAGCACCTCCAGGCGGAGGGCCACGAGGCCGTCGTGGTGGCCCCCTCCGGCCCTGCGGAGTACGCCGGGGCGCCGGTCCACCTCGTGCGCAGCCTGGCGATGCCCACCTACCGCGACTTCCCCGTCGGCGTGGCCCGCAGGGGCCACCTGCGCCAGCTGCTGGCCGACCTCGCGCCCGACGTCGTCCACCTCGCCTCCCCGGCGTGGCTGGGCCACCAGGCGGGGGAGGCCGCCCGCAGCCTGGGGATCCCCGTCGTGGCGGTCTACCAGACCGACCTCGTCGGGTTCGCCGAGCGCTACCCCTTCCCGGGCGCCGCCGCCGCGATGCGCACGCTGACCCGCTGGGTGCACGGCCCCGCCGACCGCACCCTGGTGCCGAGCACCGCCAGCCTGCAGCAGCTGCAGGGACTCGGCATCGAGCGGCTGCACCGCTGGGGCCGCGGCGTCGACACCACGCTGTTCGCGCCCCACCGCCGCACCGAGCAGCTGCGCCGCGAGCTCGGCCTCGAGGGGGGCCGGGGCCCCCTCCTGGTGGGGTACGTCGGACGGCTGGCCGCCGAGAAGGAGCTCGACCTGCTCGCCGGGGTCCAGGCGATGCCCGGCGTCCGGCTGGTCGTGGTCGGCGGCGGGCCGGAGGAGGCGCGGCTGCGCCGGCTGCTCCCGGGCGCGTCGTTCCTCGGGGTGCGCCACGGCGAGGACCTGGCCCGGATCGTGGCCTCGCTCGACGTGTTCGTGCACACCGGCAGCACCGAGACGTTCTGCCAGTCGGCCCAGGAGGCACTGGCCAGCGGCGTGCCCGTCGTGGCCCCGCGCGCCGGCGGTCCGGTCGACCTGGTGCGCCACGCCGGTAACGGGTTCCTCTTCGCCCCGGGCGACGCCCACGCCCTGGCCGGGCACGTGGCGGCGCTGTGCGGCGACCCGCTGCTGCGCCGCCGGCTGGCCGCCGCCGCCCGGCCGAGCGTGCGGCACCGGTCGTGGGCCGCGGTCAACGCCGAGCTGGTGGCGCACTACCGGGCCGTGACGGGCGTGGTGGCGCAGGTGCCCCACTCCGCCTGACCCGACCCCTCGCGGCCGGTGGCGCACGTCCGTGCGGGCCGGAGGTCACGGCCCGTGGGCGATTCGTGACGATCGTCTCGTGGGGCACCGATTCGGTGGACAGGTGAACTCCGACCACGGGACACTCGGGGTGACCCACCCGTCGACGTAGCGAGGAGTGCCCCGATGGCCCAGCAGCCGCCGCCGGAGAAGCTCGGCCAGCTGAACCGGCTCGATGCCCTGAGCGACAAGGACCTGAAGAAGGTCGTCGACAAGGGCCAGCACGTCCGGCTGCCCGCGAACTGGTCCCTGATCTGGGAGAAGACGCCCGCCGACAAGGCCTACCTGATCGTCGAGGGCGAGGTGTCGGTGCGCAAGAACAAGCAGGAGGTCGCCCGCCTGGGCCCCGGCGACGTCATCGGCGAGATGGCGATCGTGGGCCACAAGCTGCGCTCGGCCAGCGTGGTCAGCCTGACCCCGGTGGAGGTCATCCACTTCACCAAGGAGGGCCTGACCGAGCTGCTCGACGAGGTGCCCGCCTTCGGCGAGGCGCTCCGGGGCACCACCTCGGACCGTCTCGGCCAGCCCCAGGACTGACCGGCCCGTGTCGCCGGGACGGCGCTCCCCCCACGACCGCCGCGAGCTGATCGACCTCCTCGAGGTCCACCTGATGGGGGAGGAGCCCACCCTCAGCGGCGCCGAGATCGCCGCCGAGGTCGGCATCCCGTACGCCGAGGCCCGCACCCGGTGGCGCTCCCTGGGCTTCACCGAGGTCGACCCCGACGAGCCCGCCTTCACCCACCGCGACCTCGAGGCGCTGCGGCTGACCCAGCAGCTCGTCGAGCTCGGCGTGGTCGACGAGGAGGACCAGTCGGCCCTGGTACGCACCATGGGGCGCAGCTTCGCCCGGCTGGCGGAGTGGCAGATGGGCCTGCTCGGCCGCGTGGTCGACGTCGACCGCATGGACGTCGAGGAGCTGCGCGCCGTCGTGGAGACCGTGACCCCGGCCGTCGAGGAGCTGCAGAGCTACGTCTGGCGCCGCCACACCCTCTCCGCCGCCTCCCGGCTGCTCCTGGCGCAGGCCGACGACGACGGGGCCCCGGACCAGTCCACTGCCGAGGACGACGGCACGGTCCTGGGCGTGGGCTTCGCCGACATCGTCGGCTACACCCGGCAGAGCCGCTCGCTCACCCGGCGCGAGATCGGCCGGATGGTCGACCACTTCGAGGGCCGCGCGCTCGAGGTCGTCACGGCCCACGGCGGTCGCATCATCAAGTCCATCGGCGACGAGATCCTCTTCGTGGCCGACCGGCCCGAGGAGCTGGCCCGGATCGGCCTGGAGCTGGTGGAGGCGGCCGAGCAGGACGACCGGTTCCCCGAGCTGCGGGTCGGCCTGGCCTGGGGGCCGGCGCTGGCCCGGTTCGGCGACGTCCTGGGGCCGGTGGTCAACATCGCCTCGCGGCTGACCTCGACCTCGCGTCCCGGGCGGGTGCTCGTCGACCGGGCGCTGGCCGACGAGGTCGAGCACGACGCGTCGTTCCGGCTGCGGCGGGTGCGGCGCACCTCGGTCAAGGGCTACCGCAAGCTCGAGCCGTGGGCGCTGCGGCGCGGTGACGCGCCGGACGACGACACGCCATCCGGCCCTCCCGCGCCCGACGAGGCCTCAGCCGAGCAGTAGCCCCGCCACCTGCGACGGGTCGTCGACCAGCGCCACGGCGTCGTGCATCGGCCGGTCGCGGGCCAGCGCCTGCAGCAGCGGCCAGACCGGCAGCGTGCGGGTCCAGTGCTCCTCGCCGACGAAGACCATGGGCGCGACGTCCTCGGCCGCGGCGTAGTAGTTGGCGCACGCCGCCTGGAAGACCTCCTGCACCGTGCCGGCCGCTCCCGGCAGGTAGACGATGCCGGCCCGGCACCGCTCCAGCAGGACGTCCTCGCGGATGGCGTTGCGGAAGTACTTCGCGTGCTCGGAGGCGAACACGTTGGGCGGCTCGTGCCCGTAGTGCCAGGTGGGGACCCCGACCGAGCGGCCGCTGTCGCCCAGGCCCTCGACCGCGTCGAGGCCGCAGCGGGCCCAGGCGGTGACGTCGTCGGCGTACGTCGGCACCTGCGCCAGCCGCTCCAGCACCTCGTCGAGGACCGCGGCGTCGTGGTCGCCGAGCCGCGCCCCCAGGTTGGCCGCCTCCATCGCGCCCGGTCCACCGCCGGTCGCGACCGTGAGGCCCGCGGCGGCGAGGGCGTGCGCGAGCCGGGCGGCGGCGGCGTACGACGGGTGGGTGCGGTCGACGGCGTGGCCGCCCATCAGCCCGACCACCCGCCGGTCGCGCAGCCGCTCCTCCAGCGCGTCGTCGACCGACGAGTCGTGGATGGCCATGGCCAGCTGGTCGCGGACCCGGCCGCGGTGCAGCCGCTGCGACCAGGCGTAGACCCGGGCGTCGGGGGTGGCGGCGTACCCCTGCTCCAGGCCGGCGAAGAGCTCGTCGGGACGGTAGAGGTGGGGCCGCCACGGGTCGAAGGGCACGTCGGGCACCGAGGGGAAGAGCAGCGCTCCGCCCTCGCGCAGGTGCGTGGCCAGCGCGTCCGACATCCGCGAGCCCAGGACCAGCGCCCCGTGGGGGTCGAGCGAGAGCAGCTCGGCCTCGTGGCCGGTGAGGTCGACGTCCTGGACCTGCCAGCCCGCCAGCGGGTGGGGGCGGTCGGAGGCGAGGGCGCGGCGCACGGCCCCGTCGAGCTCCTCGACCGACTCGATCTCGTGGTGGTGCCGGCTGGATCCGCTTCTCACCGCGCCATCATGGCGGGTGGGGCGGCAGGGTCGGCCCGGTGGATCCGCCGGCCTCAGCAGGAGGCGGGGAGCCGCGCGCCCTTCTTCAGGAAGCGGGGCTTGCACAGCACGGTGACGCCGCGCGAGGCGGTCACGTCCTCGCCCTTGGAGACGTACCAGCCGCCGGCGTCGTCGGTCGCGCGGGTGGCGATGGT
This sequence comes from Nocardioides scoriae, assembly GCF_900104965.1. Classification (NCBI taxonomy): domain Bacteria; kingdom Bacillati; phylum Actinomycetota; class Actinomycetes; order Propionibacteriales; family Nocardioidaceae; genus Nocardioides; species Nocardioides scoriae. Next base: position 4,049,174 of record NZ_LT629757.1, read on the forward strand.
CACGGCGACCTTGGCCGCACCGGCGCGGGGGTCGGCGGCGGCCGGGTCGGCGTACCCGCTGCGCTGGAGGGTGACGGTGCGGGTGACCGGCTGGCCGGTGCAGGTCGCGGCGAGCAGGCCGCCGGTGTCGCTGCGGTAGCCCGCGACGTAGCCGGCGCGCTGGCCCTGGGCCAGGCTCGCCTGCAGGTAGTGGACGGTGCCGTCGGGGGCAGGGGTGTCGGTGCAGGTGTAGGTCACGTCGACGCGCATCGTCGTGCTGCTCGTCCAGGCGACGCGGGCCCCGACCGAGGAGATCGTGGTCGTCGGCGCGGGCGCCGGGGCGGGCTCGACGGCGAGGGCGGCCGACGGCGCGGCGACGACCGCCGAGGCGAGGGTGAGGGCGACGGCGATGCCGGTGACGTGACGCTTCATGGAACGTTTCCTCCCGTGTGCTGCTGGCGATACCCAGCGTGGCGGTGAGTCCGTAAAGCGGCAACTAGTACGACATAGGGTGACTAGTCCACCTCCCCTAGATTGGGCGTATGACCCCGAACCTCAGCTTCCTCCTGCTGGACTCCGCGGTGATCGCCGGACGGGCCGAGGACCCCTTCCTGCTCGGGTCGGCGCCCTGGACGCACGCGCGGCTGCTCGAGGAGGTGGCCGCCCTGGGCGGCGTGCTCCGTCACCTCGGGGTCGAGCCCGGCGTGACGGTGCCGGTGCGGATGGCCGGCGAGCACGACCTGGAGGCGGTCGTCGTGGCCCTCGCCGTGGCCCGGATCGGCGGTGTGGTGACCCGCGAGGTCGACCCCGCGGCACCCGTCGTGGTGACCTCGGCGTCCGAGCCCGCGCCCGCCGCGGTGGAGGTGCCCGGGGCGGACGACGGCGTCGGCGGGCAGGTGCGGCTGGTGCGCGCGGCCCCGGGGGAGCAGGCCGCCGAGCCCGACCTCGACTGGGGCGTGATGCTGCGCGCCGGGCGCACCGACCCGGCCGCGGCCGCGGTGCTGGACCCCGGGTCGGCGTACGCCCCGGGCACGACGCTGGCCGCCCAGCTGGAGGCGGTCGCGGCGACACGGGCGCCGTACGTCCCGGCCGAGCTGAGGCGGCTGCTGCAGGTCTGACCGGGGGTCCCTAGGGTGGCGGGTGGACCGACCGCCCCCTGGAGACGAGGACCTGGCATGAGCACCCACCCCGACGCACGACGAGTCCTCGACGACGCCCCCACGCAGCTCTACGTCGGCGGGAGCTGGCGAGACGCCGACGGGGGCGCGACCATGCCCGTCGAGGACCCCGCCACGGGCGAGGAGCTGTGCCGGGTGGCCGACGCCTCGGTCGCCGACGGCCGGGCGGCGCTCGACGCCGCGGTGGCCGCGCAGGCCGACTGGCGCGGCGTACCTCCTCAGGAGCGGTCGGAGATCCTGCACCGCGCGTTCGTGCTGATGCAGGAGCGCAGCGACGACCTCGCCCTGCTGATGACCCTCGAGATGGGCAAGTCGCTGGCGGAGTCCAAGGGCGAGATCGCCTACGCCGCGGAGTTCTTCCGCTGGTTCTCCGGCGAGGCGCTGCGCATCGACGGCTACTTCAAGCAGGCCGCCAACGGCCAGAGCCGCGTGCTGGTGATGAAGCAGCCGGTCGGCCCGTGCCTGTTCATCACGCCGTGGAACTTCCCGGCCGCGATGGGCACCCGCAAGATCGGGCCCGCCATCGCCGCCGGCTGCACGATGGTGGTCAAGCCCGCCGAGCAGACGCCGCTGTCGATGCTGGCGCTGGCCCGGCTGCTCGAGGACGCCGGCCTGCCCGCGGGCGTGCTCAACGTGGTGCCGACCAGCTCCTCGGCCGACCTGGCCGCCCCGCTCATCAGCGACCCCCGGCTGCGCAAGCTGAGCTTCACCGGCTCCACCGAGGTCGGCCGCACGCTCATCTCCCAGGCCTCCGAGCAGGTGCTCAAGGTGTCGATGGAGCTCGGTGGCAACGCGCCGTTCGTGGTCTTCGAGGACGCCGACCTCGACGCCGCGGTCGACCAGGCGATGGTGGCCAAGATGCGCAACATGGGCGAGGCCTGCACCTCGGCCAACCGCTTCCACGTGCAGGACACCGTCGCCGAGGAGTTCGCCGCCAAGCTGGCCGACCGGATGCGGGCCCTCACCCTGGGCCACGGCGCCGACGAGGGCACCGACATCGGTCCCCTCATCGACGCCGACCAGCGCGGCAAGGTCACCGAGCTGGTCGACGACGCCGTGGCGAAGGGCGCCACCGCCGTCGTGGGCGGCGGGGTGCGCGAGGGCGCCGGCTACTTCTTCGAGCCGACCGTGCTCACCGGCGTCACCGCCGACGCCCGGCTGCTCAAGGAGGAGATCTTCGGGCCGGTCGCCCCGATCGCGACCTTCCACGACGAGGCCGAGGCGATCGCCGCGGCCAACGACACGGAGTTCGGCCTGGTCTCCTACCTGTTCACCCGCGACCTGTCCCGCGCGCTGCGGGTCAGCGAGGCCCTCGAGACCGGCATGATCGGCCTCAACCAGGGCCTGGTCTCCAACGCCGGCGCGCCCTTCGGCGGCGTCAAGCAGTCGGGCCTGGGTCGCGAGGGCGGCAACGAGGGCCTCGCGGAGTACCTCGAGACCAAGTACGTCGCCGTCAAGCTCTGACCCCGCGAGCGGGGCTATCGCCGAGCGGGCGATCGCGACACGCCTGAGGTCGCCGAGCGGGCGATCGCGACACGCCTGAGGTCGCCGAGCGGGCGATCTCGACACGCCCCGGCCCTCGGTCCCCGAGGAGGTCGCCCTGGCGACCGTCTCGAGGGGTCCGGCTCCGAGACAGGACTCCTTCCTTCCTCAGCCACCGACAGCGGGTCACGGCGTACGACGACGGCCCGGTCGGCGGGGTTCGGCGTACGTCGATCGCCCGGTCGGCGGGGTGCGGCGTACGACGATCGCCCGGTCGGCGGGGTGCGGCGTACGAGAATCGCCCGGTCGGCGGGGTGCGGCGTACGACGATCGCCCGGTCGGCGGGGTTCGGCGTACGACGATCGCCCGCTCGGCGGGGTGCGGCGTACGACGATCGCCCGGTCGGGGCCACCCGGTCAGCGCGGGAGGCGGCGGCGGGAGGCGAGCTCGAAGGCGGGGCCCACGACGCGGTCCCAGATCGGCGGGGCGAGGTTGAAGGCCAGGAGCATCAGGTAGTTGCTCCAGGCCGTCTGCACCGAGCGCGAGGGCGTCCGGCCGCCGTGGGCGTGGCGCAGCACCGCGCGGGCGGCCCGCTCGGGCGAGATGGTGGGCGGCGGGGGCGTGTTGACGCCGCCGGCCGAGTCGAGGGCGCTGCCGTAGATCGGGGTGTCGACGCTGCCCGGGGCGACGTGGACGATCCGCACGCCCGGCACGTCGAGGTTCTCGATGTGGAGCTGGCGTGCCAGGGCGCGCACGCCCCACTTGCTGACGACGTACGGCGTCATCTCCGGCACGTTGATGTGGCCCAGGAGCGAGCCGACCAGCACCAGGGTGCCGCTGCCCTGCCCCCGGAGGACGGGCACGACGTGGCGCGCGACGTTGGCCGCGCCCAGCAGGTTGGTCGAGACCACCGAGTCGAAGTCCTCGGGGGTGGTGTCCTCGGTGCGGCCGTAGCTGACCACGCCCGCGCAGTGCAGCACGGCGTCGAGGTGGCCGCGCTCGCGCAGCGCCTGCTCGACGGCCTCCGCGACGGCGTCGTCGTCGGCGACGTCGGCGACCAGCACGGTCGCGCCGGCGGCGCCGGCCGCGAGGCACTCCTCGGCGACCTCCTCGAGCACCTCCTTGCGCCGCGCGAGCAGCGCGACGTGGTCGCCCTCGGCGGCGGCCTGGAGGGCGGTGGCCCGGCCGATGCCGCTCGAGGCTCCGGTGATGATGACGGTCCTGCTCATGGGGTGACCTCTGCGTCCGTAGGGTGGTGGGGATGACGACGACGACGATCGACCGAGTGGTGATGGTCGTCGGGGCGACCTCCGGGATCGGCCTCGCGGTCGCCGAGCAGGCGAGCGGGAGGGGCGAGACCGTCGTGGTCGTCGCCCGCGATCCGGGGAGGGTCGAGGAGGTCGCGGCGGGGCTGCCCGGCGAGGCGCTCGGGATCGCCCTCGACGTGGTCGACGGGGAGGCGGTGCACGCCGCCGTCGAGACCGTGGTGCGCCGCTTCGGCCGTCTGGACGCCGTGGTGACGACCGCCCAGGTGATGGCCTACGGCGACGTGGAGCAGGTGCCGCCGGAGATCGTGCAGCGGGTCGTGGACACCGCCGTGATGGGCACCCACCACCTCGCCCGCGCCGTGCTGCCGGTCTTCCGGTCGCAGGGCGGCGGCACGCTGGTGGTGGTGAGCTCGCTGCTCGCGGAGATCGCGGTGCCGCGGATGGGGATCTACAGCGCGGCCAAGTGGGGCCAGCTGGGGCTCGTGCGCTCGCTGCAGGCCGAGGTCCGCCACGAGCGCGACCTGCACGTCTGCCTGGTGCTGCCGGGGGCGATCGACACCCCGATCTACCACCAGGCCGCGACGTACGGCGGCAGCCGTGGCTCGGCCCCGCCGCCGGTCATCAGCCCCGAGTCGGTGGCCCGGACCTGCCTGGCGATGCTCGAGCGTCCCCGTCGACTGGTCCACGCCGGGCCGGTCAACCGGCTCGCGGTGATCGGCTTCCGGGCGATGCCGTGGGTCTACGACCGGGTGGCGCGTCCCATGGTCGACCTGGTGGCCCTGCGCGGACCCGCCGCCGAACCCTCCGCGGGCAACGTGCTGGAGCCGCTGCCGCGGCGCGAGGGCCTCAACGGCGGCTGGACCTTCGTGGGCCGGCTGCGCCGTGCCGACGGCCGGGCGCGCTGGCGACGCCGGTCGCGCTGAGCGCGGTGCCGGCGGCAGGACCGGCGCCAGCCGGGGCTGGCCTGCCGGGTGGGGAAGGTGCGTCATCGGTGCTCCGGTCGCGTCTGGGGCCACGGGTCGAAGCGGGGCACCTCCGAGCGTAGCCAGGCGCCCGCAACGCCCGGTCCGCCCGCGGGCCGCGCGACGCGGGTCCGGCGGGGTGCCGGGGACGCTCAGGCAGCGCTGCGATGATGCGCGGGTGAGCAAGCGCCGCGACGTCGTCATCCTGGGCTCGACCGGGTCGATCGGGACCCAGGCCCTCGACGTGGTGCGGGCGGCGCCCGAGCGCTTCCGCGTGGTCGCGCTGACCGCCGGGGGCAGCCAGCCGGAGCTCTTCGAGCAGCAGGTCGCGGAGTTCGCCCCCGCCTTCTCCGGGCTCGGGGAGGACGCCTCCGTCGAGGCCGCGTCCCTGGCCTGCGACGTCGTGCTCAACGGCATCACGGGTGCGGTCGGGCTGCGGCCCACCGTCGCCGCGCTGGAGGCCGGGTCGGTGCTGGCGCTGGCCAACAAGGAGTCGCTCATCATCGGCGGCCCGGTCGTGACCGACCTGGCGGCGCCCGGCCAGATCGTGCCGGTGGACAGCGAGCACAGCGCCCTGGCGCAGTGCCTGCGCGGCGGGACCGCCGCAGAGGTGCGCCGCCTCGTGCTCACCGCCAGCGGGGGTCCCTTCCGGGGGCGCACCCGCGAGCAGCTGGCCGAGGTCACCCCCGAGCAGGCGCTGGACCACCCGACCTGGGCCATGGGCCCGGTCGTGACCATCAACTCCGCGACCCTGGTCAACAAGGGGCTGGAGGTGATCGAGGCGCACCTGCTCTTCGACGTGCCGTACGCCGACATCGAGGTCGTCGTGCACCCCACGAGCGTCGTGCACTCGATGGTGGAGTTCACCGACGGCTCGACGCTGGCGCAGGCCAGCCCGCCGACGATGCTGATCCCGATCGCCCTCGGCCTGGCCTGGCCCGACCGGGTGCCCGGCACGGCCCCGGCCGTCGACTGGACCCGACCGCAGACCTGGGACTTCCACCCCCTCGACCACGACGCCTTCCCGGCCGTCCGGCTGGCCCGGCGCGCCGGCGAGCGGGGCGGCACCGCCCCTGCGGTCTACAACGCGGCCAACGAGGTCTGCGTCGAGGCGTTCCGCACCGGCCGGCTGCCGTTCGTGGCGATCGTGGACACGATCGGCGAGGTGCTCGCCGCCCACGACGTACGCTCGGGATCGGCCGACGCGCCCACCCCCACCGGGCCGCAGCGGCTCACCGTCGAGGACGTCCTGGCCGCCGACCGGTGGGCCCGGGACCACACCGCGAGCCTGCTGGAGGGCACCACCCGATGACCGCGCTGTTCTACCTCCTCGGCGTGCTCGTCTTCGTCGTCGGGCTGCTGGGCTCGGTGGCGCTGCACGAGGCCGGCCACCTGATCCCCGGCAAGCTGTTCAACGTCCGGGTGACGCAGTTCTTCGTCGGCTTCGGACGGACCCTGTGGTCGCGGCAGCGGGGTGAGACGGAGTACGGCCTCAAGGCGATCCCGCTCGGCGGCTACTGCAAGCTCGTCGGGATGGTGCCGCCCAACGCCGCGGACGCCGAGGCGGGTCCCGACCAGGTCCGCAGCCGCGCGACCGGCATGTTCGCCCAGCTGGTCAGCGACGCCAAGGACGCGGAGTACGAGCACGTCGACCCCCACGACCACGACCGGCTGTTCTACAACAAGCCGTGGTGGCAGCGGGTGGTCATCATGGGCTCCGGCGTCGCGATCAACCTGGTGCTGAGCTTCCTGCTCTTCGCGGTGGTCTTCATGGGCTACGGCGTCTACCAGCCGACCACCACGATCTCCTCGGTCTCGCAGTGCGTCGTGGCCACCACCGCGGCCACCGCCGACCAGCCGCCGCGCGCGTGCACCTCGTCGGACCCCGAGTCGCCGGCGAAGGCCGCGGGCTTCCGCCCCGGCGACCGGTTCGTGTCGATCAACGGCACCGCGATCGGCGGCTGGGAGCAGATGCAGGCCGCCATCCGCGACAACGGCGACCGCACCGCCACCATCGTGGTCGAGCGCGACGGCCGCGAGGTCACCCTGCGCCCCACGACGACCGTCACCACCCAGGCGACCGACCCCGAGGACCCGACCACCGTCACCGAGGTGGGCTTCCTCGGCGTGGTGCCGCTCCAGGAGCGCGAGCGCCAGGGCGTGGGGTACGTCGCCGGGCGGATGGTCGACGGCACCGTGCAGACCGCCCAGACGATCGGCACCCTGCCCGCCCGCGTGTACGACGCGGGGCAGGCCGCGCTCGGCCTCGAGGAGCGCGACCCCAACGGCCCGATGAGCGTCGTCGGGGCCGGCCGGGTCGCGGGCGAGCTGGCCTCGGAGGACCGGATCCCGGTGCTCGACCGGTTCTTCCTCATCGTCGGCCTGCTCGCCGGGCTCAACCTGTTCCTGGGCCTGGTCAACCTGCTGCCGCTGCCGCCCTTCGACGGCGGCGGGATCGCCACGACGCTCTACGAGACCGCGCGTCGCCGCATCGCCCGGGCGCGCGGCAAGCCCGACCCCGGCGGGGTCGACAGCGCCCGGCTGCTGCCCCTGACGTACGCCATGGCAGCGGTGATCCTGCTGGTCAGCGTGGTGCTGATCTTCGCCGACGTGCTGGCGCCGGTGAGCCTGTCGTAGCGACTCCTAGACTGGGGTCATGACTTCTGTGTCCCTCGGCATGCCCGCGGCCCCGCCGCCGGTGCTCGCCCCCCGCCGCCAGACCCGCCAGATCCAGGTCGGCAAGGTGGGTGTCGGCAGCGAGTCGCCCGTCTCGGTGCAGTCGATGACGACCACGCTCACCTCCGACGTCAACTCCACCCTCCAGCAGATCGCCGAGCTGACCGCCTCGGGCTGCGACATCGTGCGGGTGGCCTGCCCCTCGCAGGACGACGCCGACGCGCTGCCCGCGATCGCGACCAAGTCGCAGATCCCGGTCATCGCCGACATCCACTTCCAGCCGAAGTACGTCTACGCCGCGATCGAGGCCGGCTGCGCCGCCGTGCGCGTCAACCCGGGCAACATCCGCAAGTTCGACGACCAGGTCAAGGAGATCGCCCGGACCGCCAAGGACCACGGCACCTCGATCCGGATCGGCGTCAACGCGGGCTCGCTCGACAAGCGGATCATGGACAAGTACGGCAAGGCCACGCCCGAGGCGCTGGTCGAGTCGGCCGTGTGGGAGGCCTCGCTCTTCGAGGAGCACGACTTCCACGACTTCAAGATCTCGGTCAAGCACAACGACCCGGTCGTGATGGTGCGCGCCTACGAGCTGCTCGCCGAGGCGGGCGACTGGCCGCTGCACCTCGGCGTCACCGAGGCCGGTCCGGCCTTCCAGGGCACGATCAAGTCGGCCACCGCCTTCGGGGCGCTGCTGTCCCAGGGCATCGGCGACACCATCCGCGTCTCGCTGTCCGCGCCCCCGGTCGAGGAGGTCAAGGTCGGCATCCAGATCCTGCAGTCGCTCAACCTGCGGCCCCGCAAGCTCGAGATCGTCTCGTGCCCCTCCTGCGGGCGGGCCCAGGTCGACGTCTACAAGCTGGCCGAGGAGGTCACCTCCGGCCTCGAGGGCATGGAGGTCCCGCTGCGCGTGGCCGTCATGGGCTGCGTCGTCAACGGCCCCGGCGAGGCCCGCGAGGCCGACCTGGGCGTCGCCTCGGGCAACGGCAAGGGCCAGATCTTCGTCAAGGGCGAGGTCGTCAAGACCGTCCCCGAGTCGCAGATCGTGGAGACGCTCATCGAGGAGGCGCTGCGCATCGCCGAGACGATGGAGGCCACCGAGGGCGCCTCGGCCGAGGTCACCGTCGGCTGACCAGTCGGCGCGGCCGCCTCACCACACCGTGTAGAAGAGCTGCTGCACCACCAGCGCGGTCAGCAGCTGCAGGCCCAGACCCCAGCGGCGCCACCGCTCGGGCAGCAGGGCGCACGAGACGAGCAGCCACGGCATGAACGGCAGCCAGATCCGCTCGACCTCCGCCTTGCTCATGCCCGACGCGTCGGCGGCGGCCACCATCACCACGGCCGCCCCGGCGAGCAGCAGCGGGGCGTGGTCGCGGCGCAGCCACGCCCGGGGGCGTGCCGCCAGGTGGGCCACCCCGGCGGCGACCAGCGGGCCCGCGCTGATGACGAGCAGTGCCAGGTTGGCCCAGCGCCAGTAGTCCTCCGGCCGGTCCTTGGCGATGCCCTCCTCGTAGCGCTCGACCAGCGCGGGGTAGAAGTCCCACCACGCCCAGCCGGCGGCGGCGAAGCCCAGCACGACGACCAGGGCGGCGCCGGCGGCCAGCGGCAGCGGCCGCCAGGAGCGCCCGGCCACCAGCACGGCGACGGCGAGCAGGCCCATGAGCGGCATGCCGTAGGACATCATCACCAGCATCCCGAGCAGCAGGCCCGCGAGCAGCGACCAGCCGACGCCGCGGCGCCTGTCCCGGCGCTGCTTCCGGTCGT